>NZ_AP027141.1:0-1200000 GCF_027943945.1 Microbacterium terricola
GGTGGCGTCCGCGAACTAGCGTGGCTCCGGCAGTTATCCACAGGCTGCGCGTGACCGTTCCGTCGGCCTGCGGCGCATCCTTGTTCGTCCCGGAGGGACCATGTCACAGCAGGAACTCCCCGACGTCCCGGTCTGGACGGCGGTGCTCCGCGAGCTCTCCGTGGATGAGCGCGTGACGCCGCAGCTGCAGGGGTTCCTGAGTCTGGCCGTCCCGCAGGGCGTCATGGGCGGCACCCTCTATCTGGACGTGCCCAACGACCTGACCGCCGCTCAGATCAACAAGCGGATGCGCACGCCCATCCTCGAGGCACTGTCCCGCGTCGAGCCCACACTCGAGCACGATTCGGCGACGAGCTTCCGGGTCGTCGTCAATCCCGAACTGGCCGATGTCCATCTGACGGCGCCGATCCCCGTGCAGTCGCCGATCGAGACGTCGAACCCTGCGCCGCAGACCCGTTCGCCGCTCGAGGAGACGCCGGACCCCGCGCCGGCCGCCTCGCGCAACGACACCCGGCTGAACCCCAAGTACACCTTCGACAACTTCGTCATCGGGCAGTCCAACCGGTTCGCGCACGCGGCAGCGGTCGCCGTCGCCGAAGCGCCGGCGAAGGCGTACAACCCGCTCTTCATCTACGGCGACTCGGGCCTCGGCAAGACACACCTGCTGCACGCCATCGGCGACTACGCGATGAGCCTCTACTCCGGCATCCGCGTCCGCTACGTCTCGAGTGAGGAGTTCACGAACGACTTCATCAACTCGATCGCCAACAACCGCGGCTCGGCGTTCCAGGCCCGCTACCGCGATGTCGACATCCTCCTGATCGACGACATCCAGTTCCTGCAGGGTCGCGCCGAGACCCAAGAGGCCTTCTTCCACACGTTCAACACCCTGCACGATCACGACAAGCAGGTCGTCATCACCAGCGACGTGCCCCCGAAGCACCTCACCGGGTTCGAAGACCGCATGCGCAGCCGGTTCGAGTGGGGCCTGATCACCGACGTGCAGGCGCCCGACCTCGAGACCCGCATCGCCATCCTCCGCAAGAAGGCGCAGTCCGAGCGGCTGCACATCCCCGACGAGGTGCTCGAATACATCGCGACAGTCGTCTCGTCGAACATCCGCGAGCTGGAGGGCGCGCTCATCCGCGTCTCGGCTTTCGCGAGCCTCAACCGCTCCGAGCTCGACATGTCGCTCGCCCAGACGGTCCTGCGCGACATCGTCGACCAGGACGACGCGAACATCATCTCGCCGACCGACATCATCACGGCGACCGCGCAGTACTTCAAGCTCTCGGTCGACGACCTGTACGGCTCGAGCCGTTCGCAGGCGGTCGCCACGGCACGCCAGATCGCCATGTACCTGTGCCGCGAGCGCACCAGCCTGTCGCTGCCCAAGATCGGGCAGCTCTTCGGCAACCGCGACCACACCACGGTGATGTACGCGTACAAGAAGATCAGCGACCTCATGAAGGAGCGTCGCTCGATCTACAACCAGGTCTCCGAGATCACGACTCAGCTCGGCCGCAGCGCCCGCTGACCCCGCCGGACGCCGCTCCGGAGAAATCGGGCGGAACAGTCCTTGACAGAGGTCTGCCCCCGGCCTCATGATTCGCGTTCTTCACAGTGTGGAAAACCTGTGGATAACTTTCGGATGCTGCCGAAACCTGTGAGGGATCGAGCTCTTCCTGTGGATGGGCTGTGGTGGACGGCGAATGACATGGATGGGGTTCACAGCATCCATCCGCAGGCGGTCCACATCTCACACCGTTGTAGTTTCGGTGTCCCGATTGGGATCGGCCGACTTATCCACAGTTTCCACAGCTGTTAACAAGATGACAGATATCCCTTTGATGAAGAACAAGTCCGATCACCTCTACGGCGAAGCAGGGGGTCTTGGGGGCCGCAGGCAATGGGGCACTAGCATGGGAGACCCCGGCCCGATGTCAAGGGAGCGTCCGTGAAGTTCCAGGTCAACCGCGATGTGTTCAGCGAGGCTGTGTCGTTCGTCGTCAAGCTTCTGCCGCAGCGCAATCCGCAGCCGATCCTCGCCGGCGTGCTGATCGAGGCTTCCGACGCAGGTCTGTCCCTCTCGGCCTTCGACTACGAGGCATCCGCCCGCACGACGATCGATGCGACCGTCGACGAGCCCGGCACGATCCTCGTGCACGGCCGACTGCTCTCCGAGATCGCCAGCCGTCTGCCGAACGCCCCGATCCAGATCGAGGTCGACGAAGACGGCGGCGTGCTGCTCACCTGCGGCTCCGCCCGCTTCACGCTCGCGTCGATGCCCGTGCAGGAGTACCCCGCGATCCCCGAGGTCAGCGGCCAGTCCGGGCTCGTCCCTGCCGAGGACTTCGCCACCGCGATCGCCCAGGTCGCATTCGCCGCGTCCCGCGATGACGTCACTCCTGTCCTGACCGGCGTGCAGCTCGAGGTCACCGGCACCACGCTGAGCCTCGTCGCCACCGACCGCTACCGCGTCGCGCTCCGCGAGATCCCCTGGGACGGCGGCTCGGCAGCAACCGAGGAGACGCTCACGGCACTCGTTCCGGCGCGCACCCTCACCGAGGTCGGGAAGACGTTCGCACACTCGGGTGACATCTCGATCGCGTTCTCCGGATCGGGCGACCGCGAGATCATCGCGTTCACGGCCGGCAACAAGACCGTGACCTCGCTGCTCATCAAGGGCAACTTCCCGCCCGTCCGCCGCCTGTTCCCCGAGCAGACCGAGCACCACGCCGTGGTCAACACCGCGGATCTGGTCGAGGCCGTCCGTCGTGTCTCGCTCGTGCTCGACCGTTCGGCGCCGCTGCGCTTCACGTTCGGCACGGACAGCGTCTCGATGGACGCATCTGGCACCGAGCAGGCCCGCGCCTCGGAGACGGTGGACGCCCACCTCACCGGTGAGGACGTCACGCTCGGCCTGAACCCGCAGTACCTGACCGAGTCGCTGAGCGCCGTGCGCAGCGAGTTCGTGCGCATCACGTTCACCTCGACGGACAACGCGAACAAGCTCAGTCCCGTGCTGGTCACCCCGCAGACCTCGGTCGACAAGGCGGGCGCGGAGTCGTTCAAGTACCTGCTGCAGCCGAACCTCCTGCTGAGGTGACCTCGGTCCGAGGTCGGCGCCTCGGATTAGGCTGACTCGGTGATCGTCGAGCAGCTGAGCCTTGTGGACTTCCGCAATTACGCGGTCGCCGACGTCACGCTCGGCCCCGGCCCGAATCTCTTCGTCGGACGCAACGGCCAGGGCAAGACCAATCTCGCCGAGGCCATCGCGTTCTTCGCCACTCTCGGCTCGCACCGCGTCTCCGCCGATGCACCCATGGTCCGCGACGGTGCCGACGCCGCCATCGTGCGCGCGAGACTCGCGCACGGTGAGCGCCGGGTCCTGCTCGAGGCGCAGGTCAACCGGCAGGGCTCCAACAAGGCTCGCGTGAACGGATCCCCGGTCAAGACCGCCGAACTGCCGCGCTACGCGCAGGTCGTGCTGTTCGCGCCGGAAGACCTGCAGATCGTCCGCGGCGATCCGTCCGCGCGCCGGCGCTTCGCCGACCAGTTGCTCATCCAGCGCGCACCGCGCATGTCGGGCGTCCTCGCCGACTACGACCGGGTCCTCAAGCAGCGCACCGCACTGCTCAAGTCGGCCCGAGCCCGCGGGGTGCGCGGCGATGCGCTGTCGACGCTCGACGTGTGGGACGACAAGCTCGTCGATCTCGGCACCCAGGTCATCCGTGCCCGGCTGGCCCTCGCCGACGACCTGGCCGCCGCGCTCGCCGCCGCCTACTCCGCGATCGCCGGGGCCGACCATGCTCCGGAGGCCGAGTGGGTGCTCACCGTGGGCGGCGTCGACGCGGAAGATGACGACGAGACCCTCACGACCCGGGATGCCGCGGCCGCCGACATCGCCTCGCTCTTCCGTGTGGCTCTCGCCGACAAGCGCACCGCCGAGCTCGATCGCGGCATCACGCTCGTCGGGCCGCACCGCGACGACCTCCGGCTCCGCGTGCGCGGCCTGCCGGTCAAGGGCTACGCGTCGCACGGCGAATCGTGGTCGGTGGCGCTCGCGCTCCGGCTCGCATCGGCTCAGCTGCTGCGCGCGGAGTCGCAGCTCGGGGATCCCGTGCTGATCCTCGACGATGTGTTCGCCGAGCTCGACGCCGATCGTCGCGCCCGGCTGGCCGGACTCGTGGGCGACTTCGAGCAGGTGATCGTCACGGCAGCCGTCGAAGCCGACGTCCCCGGCGATCTCCGCGCCCGTGTCGTGCGGGTCGAGGCCGGCCGGATCCAGGAGCCCGGCGATGAGTGACCCCGGTCAGCCGCAGGAGCCGGCTGCATCCGAACCTGCCGAGGTGATTCCCGAGACGGTCGCGACCTACCTCCGCCTGCGCGGCCTCGAACCCAGCGCCCGCGCCTACCGGAAGAAGAAGCGGCGGCGGACGGCAGACGACGAGAACGCACCGTTCACAGCGGGTCGAGACCCGCGCGGGCTGGGTGACGTGCTCGCGGTGGTCACGCGCGAGGCCGGGTGGGAGCCCGCGCTCGCGCGCGAGGATGTCGTGCGCACCTGGAGCGAGGTCGCCGGCGCCGACACCGCCAAGCACACCCGGCCGGTGGCCTTCACCGACGGAACGCTCACGGTCCAGGCGGACTCGACCGCGTGGGCGAAGCAGCTCCAGATCATGCGGTCGCAGATCCTCTCCGAGATCATCCGCCGGTACCCCGAGGCGGGCGTCGAGAGCATCCGTTTCATCGGCCCGGACGTCCCCTCGTGGAAATGGGGCCCCAGAACGATTCCAGGCCGCGGTCCGCGCGATACCTACGGCTGAGACACGTCCTGGATTATCCGGTCGGATTTCATCGCGCCACAGGGCCGCAGAACGGTCGGAGCGAGGGCGGTCCTTGATAGACTGGATCGACCCCTGGGCCGAACGATGTGGAGCGCTGGAAACCTATGACGTCTGTGAACTCCGAAAGCGTTCCTGAAGACACCGATCCGACGACCGTCAAGGCCTCAGGCAACGACTACGGCGCAGACGCGATCCAGGTGCTCGAAGGCCTCGAGGCCGTGCGCAAGCGGCCGGGCATGTACATCGGCTCGACCGGCCCGCGCGGTCTGCACCACCTCGTATACGAGATCGTCGACAACTCCGTCGACGAGGCGCTGGCCGGCTACTGCGACACGATCGGTGTGACGATCCTCCCCGACGGCGCTGTCCGCGTCGTCGACAACGGCCGCGGCATCCCGGTCGACATGCACAAGACCGAGGGCAAGTCCACGGTCGAGGTCGTGCTCACGGTGCTGCACGCCGGCGGCAAGTTCGGCGGCGGCGGATACGCCGTGTCGGGCGGTCTGCACGGCGTCGGCTCGTCGGTCGTGAACGCGTTGTCGACCCGCCTCGAGGTCGAGGTCAAGCGCCAGGAACACGCGTGGCGCCAGTCGTACCGTGACGGCGGCGTGCCGCAGGCGCCGCTCGAGCGTGGCGAGGAGACCGACGAGACCGGCACCACGATCACGTTCTGGCCCGACGACAGCATCTTCGAGACCGTCGAGTTCGACTACGACACCCTTCGCACCCGCTTCCAGCAGATGGCGTTCCTGAACAAGGGGCTGCGGATCGACCTGGTCGACGATCGCCCGGACTCGGCCTACGAGCTCGACGTCGAGGGCGAGCCCGTGCTGCAGCAGCCGCACGACAGCTTCCTCTACGAGCGCGGCCTCGTCGACTACGTCGAGTACCTCAACCGGGTGCGCAAGGCCGAGCACGTCAACGACGAGATCATCGACTTCGAGTCGGAGGACACCGACCGCAAGATCTCGCTCGAGGTCGCGATGCAGTGGACCACCGGCTACACCGAGAACGTCTTCACGTACGCGAACACGATCAACACCCACGAGGGCGGTACGCACGAAGAGGGCTTCCGGGCCGCGCTGACCGCGCTGGTGAACAAGTACGCCCGTGCGAACAACCTGCTCAAGGAGAAGGACGACAACCTCTCCGGCGACGACGTGCGCGAAGGTCTCACCGCGGTCATCTCAGTGAAGCTCTCCGAGCCGCAGTTCGAGGGCCAGACCAAGACGAAGCTGGGCAACACGGAGGCGAAGGCCTTCGTGCAGCGCGTCGTCGGCGAACGCCTCGGCGACTGGTTCGACCGCAACCCGGCGCAGGCGAAGAACATCGTGCGCAAGTCGATCGACGCGGCCACCGCGCGGATGGCCGCGCGCAAGGCGCGAGAGACCGCTCGACGCAAGAGCGTGTTCGAGTCGGCGTCCATGCCCGAGAAGCTCAAGGACTGCACCAGCAAGGACCCCTCGATCAGCGAGATCTTCCTGGTGGAGGGCGACTCGGCCGGCGGTTCGGCCGTGAGCGGCCGCGACCCCGAGCGTCAGGCGATCCTGTCGCTGCGCGGCAAGATCCTCAACGTCGAGAAGGCGCGCATCGACCGCGCGCTGGGCAACGCCGAGATCCAGGCGATGATCCAGGCCTTCGGCGCAGGCATCGGCGAGGACTTCAACGTCGACAAGGCGAGGTACCACAAGATCGTCCTGATGGCCGATGCCGACGTCGACGGCCAGCACATCACGACCCTGCTGCTCACCCTGCTGTTCCGCTACATGCGCGGCCTCATCGAGGCGGGCTACGTCTACCTCGCGCAGCCGCCGCTGTACCGCCTGAAGTGGTCGAACTCCGAGCACGAGTACGTCTACAGCGACCGCGAGCGTGACGGGCTGCTCGCCGCCGGTCTCGCCGCCGGCAAGCGCATCCCGAAGGACAACGGCGTGCAGCGCTACAAGGGCCTCGGCGAGATGAACGCCAAGGAGCTGTGGGAGACCACGATGGACCCGCAGACCCGCACCCTCCGCCAGGTGACCATCGACGACGCGGCGGCGGCCGATGAGATCTTCTCGGTGCTCATGGGAGAAGACGTCGAAGCGCGGCGCGGGTTCATCCAGCGCAACGCCAAGGACGTCCGCTTCCTCGACATCTGACCCTTCGACGACGCTCGGGGACAGCATCCCCTCCAGCCAGAACGACTGAGACGAACACATGACTGACCAAGAACGCCCCACCGCCACGCCGGGGTACGAGCACGGCAACATCGACCAGGTCGACCTGCAGCTCGAGATGCAGCGCAGCTACCTCGACTACGCCATGAGCGTGATCGTCGGGCGCGCCCTGCCCGACGTGCGCGACGGCCTCAAGCCGGTGCACCGCCGCGTCATCTACGGCATGTACGACGGCGGCTACCGTCCCGACAAGGCGTACTCGAAGTGCGCCCGCGTCGTCGGCGAGGTCATGGGTCAGTACCACCCGCACGGTGACAGCGCGATCTACGACGCCCTCGTCCGCCTCGTGCAGCCGTGGTCGCTGCGCTACCCGCTGGCCGACGGCCAGGGCAACTTCGGCTCACCGGGAAACATGGGCGCCGCCGCACCCCGGTACACCGAGACGAAGATGGCGCAGCTGGCGCTCGAGATGGTCCGCGACATCGACGAGGAGACCGTCGACTTCGAGGACAACTACGACGGTCGCACCCAGGAGCCCTCGGTCCTGCCCGCGCGGTTCCCGAACCTGCTGGTGAACGGCTCGGTCGGCATCGCGGTCGGCATGGCCACCAACATCCCGCCGCACAACCTGCGCGAGGTCGCCGACGGCGCCCTCTGGGCGCTCGAGCACCCCGAGGCCACCCGCGAAGAGCTGCTCGAGGCGCTCATGGAGCGCATCCCCGGGCCCGACTTCCCGACCGGCGCGCAGATCCTCGGCACCCGCGGCATCCGCGACGCCCAGCGCACCGGGCGTGGCTCGATCACGATGCGCGCGATCGTCAGCGTCGAAGAGATCCAGAACCGCACCTGCCTGGTCGTCACCGAGCTGCCGTACCAGGTGAACCCCGACAACGTCGCGGCGAAGATCCGCGACCTCGCCCGCGACGGCAAGCTCACCGGCATCGCCGACATCCGCGACGAGACCAGCGATCGCACCGGCCAGCGCCTCGTCATCGTCCTGAAGCGGGATGCTGTCGCGAAGGTCGTGCTGAACAACCTGTACAAGCACACCCAGCTGCAGGAGAACTTCGGCGCGAACATGCTCGCGATCGTCGACGGCGTGCCCCGCACTCTCGCGCTCGACGGCTTCATCTCGCACTGGGTCGAGCACCAGGTCGAGGTCATCGTCCGGCGCACCCGCTACCGCCTGCGCAAGGCGGAGGAGCGGATGCACATCCTGCGCGCCTACCTCAAGGCGCTCGACGCGCTCGACGAGGTCATCGCGCTGATCCGCCGCTCGCCGACGGTCGACGAAGCCCGCGAAGGCCTGAAGGCCCTCCTCGACATCGACAACGACCAGGCTGACGCCATCCTGTCGATGCAGCTGCGCCGTCTGGCCGCCCTCGAGCGCCAGAAGATCCTCGACGAGGCCACCGAGCTCGAGACCCAGATCGCCGACTTCCAGGCGATCCTGGCCGACCCGACCCGTCAGCGCTCGATCATCCGCGATGAGCTCACCGGCATCGTGGACAAGTTCGGCGACGAGCGACGCACCCACATCCTGCATGGGTTCGACGGCGACATGTCGATCGAGGACCTCATCCCGGAGGAGGAGGTCGTGGTCACGGTCACCCGTGGCGGCTACATCAAGCGCACTCGCAGCGACAACTACCGCTCGCAGCACCGCGGCGGCAAGGGCGTCAAGGGCGCGCAGCTGCGCGCCGACGACGTGGTCGAGCACTTCTTCGTCACGACGACGCACCACTGGCTGCTGTTCTTCACCACGAAGGGCCGCGTCTACCGCTCGAAGGGCTACGAAGTGCCCGAGGCCGGGCGCGACGCCAAGGGTCAGCACGTCGCGAACCTCCTCGCGCTGCAGCCGGACGAGGAGATCGCCCAGGTCCTCGCGATCCGCACGTACACCGACGCGACCTACCTGGTCCTGGCCACCCGCAACGGCCTGGTCAAGAAGACGCGCCTGACCGAGTACGACTCGAACCGCCAGGGCGGCATCATCGCCATCAAGCTGCGTGGTGAAGAGGACGACAACGACGAACTCGTCAGCGCGCTGCTCGTCGACGAGGGCGACGACATCCTCCTGATCAGCCGGAAGGGCATGTCACTGCGGTTCTCCGCGACCGACGAGGCGCTGCGTCCGATGGGCCGCTCGACCGGCGGCGTGAAGGGCATGTCGTTCCGCGCCGACGACAGCCTGCTCTCGGCATCGGTCGCGACGGGCGACGGATTCGTGTTCGTGGTCACCGACGGCGGGTACGCGAAGCGCACCTCGGTCGGCGAATACCGGGTGCAGGGCCGCGGCGGCCTCGGCATCAAGGTGGCGAAGCTGAACGACGATCGCGGCGTCCTCGCGGGCGGTCTGATCGCCGCGGAGGACGACGAGGTCCTGGTGGTTCTTGCCAGCGGCAAGGTGGTACGCTCTGCCGTGGCCGAGGTCCCCGCCAAGGGTCGCGACACCATGGGTGTCGTGTTCGCCCGCCCCGACGGCGAAGATCGCATCATCGCCATCGCGCGCAACGTCGAGCGAGGACTGGCCCAGACGGCCGACGAGGCCGCAGCGCCCGCAGAGGTCGAAGCCCCCTCCGAGACCCCCGAAGAGAGTACTGACGCATGAGCACCGTAGCCGACAAGCTCGCCAAGAAGTCCAGCCACAAGACCACCGCCAAGCAGGTCCGCCTGCGCCTGGTCTACATCGACTTCTGGTCGGCCGTGAAGCTGTCGTTCCTGGCCGCTATCGCCCAGGCGGTCGTGACCGTGGTGACGTTCTTCCTGGTCTACATGCTCGTGCAGACGACGGGCCTCATCGGCAAGGTCGACGAGTTCTTCCAGAGCTTCACCGACGGCGGCTCGATCACCGCGTTCATCGGGCTGCCTCAGGTCATGGCGTTCGCAGCGGTCGTGGCGATCCTCAACCTGGTCGTCATCACGGTGCTGGGTGCGGTCGTCGCCGGCATCTACAACCTCGCGGTCAAGATCACCGGCGGCCTGCTGGTCGGCTTCACCTCGAACTGACCGTCGTCCAAGACTCCTCGGGCACGCTCTCGATTCGCGAGAACGTCGCCCGTCAGGTAAAGTCTTGGAGGTTGACGGCGTACACCGCCGTCACGGACGGGGCTATAGCTCAGGCGGTTAGAGCGCTTCACTGATAATGAAGAGGTCCCAGGTTCAAGTCCTGGTAGCCCCACACAGAAATTCCCTCAGGGGCCTTAGCTCAGTTGGTAGAGCGCCTGCTTTGCAAGCAGGATGTCAGGAGTTCGAATCTCCTAGGCTCCACATCTGAAGAGTCGGCCCTCGGGCCGGCTCTTCTTGCTTTCCCGGAGCCGATATCGGCGGTTTGTTGATTGCGTCCCCCAATCGGTGGACAGACTGTAGATCGCCGACAAATATCCGCTCCCATCAGCATCTTCGACTGATTCGCAGAGAACAGCATCTCGGCGCGCGATGTACGTGCAGGACTACACCTGCCTCACACACATCGAACACCGTTGTTCGTCTGGAGGATGTCATGCAATGGTCATGGTGGAGACTCGCGGCCGCGGCCGTGGGATTGTCCGGTGTCGCGGCGGGCTACATCGTCAACGTCGATCGAGCCACGCGTCAGGGGCAGGACCTCTCGGTCGTGCTCGCCAACTACTTCAGCCTGTTCACGATCGTCTCGACGCTCCTGAGCGTCGTGGCGCTCACTGCGGCGGCCGTCTGGTCACGGCTGCATCCCTGGTCCGACCGGGAGCCGCTCGCGATCGCGCTGGGGATGGCGATCGTCACCGCACCGGTCCTGCTTCTGGGCGTGGTCTACAACGTGCTGCTGCGCGGTGTGCCGTCCGCCGTGGCACTGGGCGACTCGGCGGGCATCGCCATGCTGGACACGTATGCGATCGAAGTGCTGCACGTCGTGCTCCCGCTGTACTTCCTCGCGGACCTGCTCTTCGCGAGCCGGCGTCGCGCGCTGCCGTGGTGGAGCCTCGCCGTGCTCGTCGGCTATCCGCTCCTCTGGGTGACCTACACGATGGTCCGCGGTGAGCTCGTGGCCGATCCGTCCGGCGCGACGGCGTGGTGGTACCCCTACCCGTTCCTCGACCCCCACGGACCGGGCGGATGGGGATCCGCCCTGATGTACATCGGCGGGATCTTCGCCGCTTTCGTCGGGATCGGGGCCGGGATCATCGCGATCGGCCGCCATCGAGTGCGCCGTGCCTCGCGGCGCGGCGTCCCCGCATCAGCCGGGCTGCTGTCCGTCTGACACTCCATCCAGAACAGGTGTTCTGGCGAGCACAGGAGAAATGCAGCATCCCCTCTCCTGCCTCCGCCGGAACACCTGTTCTGGCGCGCGGCGGACGACGGTCGGATGCTGCGGCCGTCGGCGTTCCCGCGGAGATCGACGCTTCCGTCGGTCGTGGTCGATAGAGTCGCACGCATGGACCTGCGCGTCGCGGCATACGCGGTCATCGTCGACGATGAGCGGAACATCCTGCTCGCCCACTGGAACGAGGGACGCCGGGCGGCATGGACGCTCCCCGGCGGCGGTCTCGAACCGGGTGAGGACCCGGAGAACGCGACACGACGCGAGGTGCGGGAGGAGACCGGCTATCGCGTCGCACTCGGCGAGCTGCTCGGCATCCACTCCCGCGTGATCCCCGAGGGGCGACGGCTCACGCCCGGCGCAACGGGCCCCCTCCACACCCTGCGGATCGTCTATCGAGCGCGCGTCACGGGCGGGGCGCTCCGCAACGAGAAGGACGGCTCGACCGACCGGGCCGAGTGGTTCCCTCTGGCCGAAGTGCCGGAACTGCAGCGCGTGAAGCTCGTCGACATCGGGCTTGAGATGGCCGGGCTCGACTGAGACGTCAGTCGGCGGCCTGCGAGATGTCGGCCACCGTCGCGCCGTAAGCGGCGATCAGCGCGTCGGCGTCGACGAACAGGCTGTACCCGTGCGCACCGGCCCCCATGGCGATCCGTTCGCCCACGATGCGCTCGTCTGCGAACACGGGCCAGTCGGTGCTGCTGCCGATCGGCACGATCGTTCCTCGCTCGTATCCCGTCGCGGCGAGGGCGCGCTCCGGGTCGGGCAGCTGCAGCTTGTTCACCCCGACCACGGCGCGCAGCTTCGGCCAGGAGATCGCACGGTCGCCCGGGACCAGCGCGAACAGATACGTGTCGTCGCTGCGTTTGACCACGAGCGTCTTCACGATGCCCGCGGTCGGCAGGCCGAGCAGCGCGGCAGCCTCGACCAGGCTCCTCGCCGCGGGTCGCTCCCGGATCTCGACGTCCAGCCCGCGAGCGGATGCCGCGGCCCGGACACGTTCGAGCCCTTCAGCGGGCGGTGCGTCCGTCACCAGAGGATGAGGGTCACGCGTCGGGTGCGCGCAGCGGGTCGTCCGCGACCCAGAGCTCGTCGTCGGCACGCAGGGTCTGCCAGGCGGCGTACAGCACGCCGACCGCAGCGGCGATGCCGAGGATGATCGCGATGACTCCGCCGGGGCCGATGCTCTTCTTCTTCGGCGCCGTGCCGAGCTTCGCCGCGAGACGATTCGTGACGTCCTTGCCGTACTTGTCGGCGAGCTTGGCGTACGACGAGCCGTCGAGCGACGGCAGCCCGCGTCCGGAGGACAGGTGCGCGCGGGTGTCGTTCGCCGCGTCCCAGACGGACAGTGCGGAGCCGACCACGGCGCCGGTCGCCGGCACGACCCGGTCAGCGAGCACGTGACGAGAGAACTTGACGCTCTTGTCGACATACGGGGCCGCGTACTTCTCGTACGAGTGCTGCACCTGCGGCACGACCTGCTCGCGTCCGTAGTGTCCGAGCTGCCTGCTCGCTTCACGGGCGACGTCCGCGGCCTCGCCGACCAGAACCTGCTGCGACTCCCACAGCTTGTTCGCGTGCTGCTGCAGCTTGTGGAGTTCCTTCTGGCGCTTACGGCTGAGGCTCATGGGTGCCCTCCCTGTCGATGGGGACGTTGGAAACCCCATCTTGCCAGACGGCACCACGCACTCAAGGGGGGATCGACAGAACTCTGAGAGAATGAGAGCATGCCCCAGCACACTGCCGTTGCCACCATCCACACCAACCACGGCGACATCGTGGTCAACCTGTTCGGCGATCACGCCCCGCGCACGGTGCAGAACTTCGTCGGCCTGGCCGACGGTTCGCTGCCGTGGACCGACCCGAAGACCGGCAAGCCCGGCGAGGGCCCGCTGTACCAGGACGTCGTCTTCCACCGCATCATCCCCAACTTCATGATCCAGGGCGGCGACCCGCTCGGTCAGGGCGTCGGCGGCCCCGGCTACACCTTCAACGACGAGATCCACCCCGAGCTGCAGTTCGGCTCGCCCTACCTGCTCGCCATGGCGAACGCCGGTCTCCGCCGCAACGCGATCACCGGCAAGGCCGAGGGCACCAACGGATCGCAGTTCTTCATCACCACGGATCCGACGCCGTGGCTGAACGGCAAGCACACCATCTTCGGCGAGGTCGCCGACGACGCATCACGTGCGGTCGTCGACGCGATCAGCGCCGTGCCGACCGGCGCGGGCGACCGCCCGATCGAGCCCGTCGTGCTGCAGTCCATCGACGTCGTCGCGGTCTAGCAGCGCGTCCGTCCGTGTCCACCGACGCCTTCCGAAGCAACCGAGACAACTTCTGCTACCGGCATCCGGACCGGCCGAGCTTCGTGCTCTGCCAGCGGTGCCTGCGCACGATCTGTCCCGAATGCCAGACGCAGGCGGCGGTGGGCGTCATCTGCCCCGAGTGCATGGGTGAGCAGCGCAAGTCTGCGACCACCGCGCAGCGCAAGGCCGAGCGGCGGTGGTCGCGCCCCCGCGCGATCGCTGCCGACTCGCGCCCCGTGGTCACGTACGGGATCATCGGCCTGACGCTGCTGGTCTACCTGCTGCAACTGATCCCGGCACTCGGTGTCCAGAGCGCACTGGCGTTCAACAGCGCGTTCCTCTTCCCCGGATCCGTCGTGCCGTTCGAGCCGTGGCGTCTGCTCACCGTGCTGCTCGTGCACGGCAGCTTCATCCACGTCGCCCTCAACATGCTCGCGGTCTACATGATCGGGCAGAGCCTCGAACCGCTCCTCGGACACGGGCGCTACCTGGCGCTCTACCTGATCTCGGGCCTCGGCGGCTCGGTGGGCGTCGCGCTCATCGCGCCGGGCACGTGGGTCGTGGGCGCATCCGGCGCGGTGTTCGGGATGCTGGGCGCCCTGCTGGTGATCGGCAGGCACATCGGCGCCAACATCCGCGGCATCCTGATCGTCCTCGGCATCAACCTGGTGATCGGGTTCCTGCCCGGATTCAACGTCTCCTGGCAGGCGCACATCGGCGGCCTGCTGGCGGGCGCCCTGGTCGGACTGATCTACGCGCGCACTCGTGCGCTGCGCCAGCGGGGGCTGCAGATCGCGCTGCTGACGGCACTCACCATCGGGATGCTCGCGCTCCTGGTGATCCCGCCGCTGCTGTACGTCTGAGAGTTATCCACAGGTTCATCCACACATGGGGATGAATTACACCGGTGTGATTATCGCCAGCGGGTGGTCATCAGGAAGCCGACGAAGGCGATGCCGAAGCCGATGACGAGATTCCAGGCACCGATGCCGGGAATCGGGAACTGCGTGTTGCTCAAGTAGAAGACGAGCACCCATACGAGCCCCACGAGCATCAGCCCGATCATGATCGGCTTGAACCACACCGGGTTGGGTGCGGCCTCGCCTTCGGTGTGCTCGACGGTCGCGTCGTCATCTTTGCCGGGTCGTGCCATGCGGTCAGTCTAACTGCCAGCCGAGCCCCAGCATGCGCTGGCTAGACTCCCGATGTGACTGAGTCGACCGCGCTGCGCGCCCGCCGTCCGCGCCGACGGGTCTCGGTGCTCGGAGTCTTCGGCGAGCTCCTCATCACGGCCGGCGTCGTGGTGCTCCTCTACGTCGCGTGGCAGATGTGGATCGGCGACGCGATCTACGGTGCCGAGCGCAACGCGACCGGCCAGGCGCTGTCGCAGCAGTGGGCCCAGGAGTATGCGCCGCCCACGGCATCCCCCACTCCTGCTCCCGACGCCACCGAGCCGGCGGTCGTGGTCCCCGTGAAGATGGACCAGCCGGACGATGCCGAGCGCTTCGCCATCATGCGCATCCCCCGCTTCGGCAAGGACTACGCGGTCGAGATGGCCGGCGGCATCACCCGTGCGCGCACGCTCGACGCGATCGGCATCGGACACTACCCGGGCACCGACATGCCCGGCGACGTCGGCAACGTCGCCGTCGCCGCGCACCGCACCACCTGGGGCAAGCCGTTCAACCAGATCGCGGAGCTGCACGTCGGCGACGCCATCGTGATCGAGACAAAGGCGGGCTGGTACACCTACCGCTTCCGCACGCTCGAGTACGTCCGCCCAAATGAGGTCGACGTGCTCCTGCCCGTGCCCCAGCAGATGAACGTCGAGGCCACGGAGGGCTACCTCACCATGACCAGCTGCAGCCCGATGTACGCCATGACCGAGCGCATCGTCGGCTACAGCCTGTTCGAGTCGTTCACCCCGCGCTCCGATGGCAAGCCAGCTTCCCTCACGGAAGGGGTCACCACCTGATGTACGGCGCACTGTGGCGGATCCTCCCCGGGCCCTGGTGGGTGCGGCTGTTCATCCTGCTGATCCTCGCGGCGGCGGTCCTCTACGGGCTGTTCTTCTACGCGTTCCCGTGGATCAGCACGCTCGTCAATCCCCAAGAGGTCATCGTCCAGTGACACCGGCCGTCCTGGTCGTCGACAACCACGACAGCTTCGTGCACACGCTGATCGGCTATCTGCACGAGCTGGGCGCCGACACCGAAGTCGTCGAGGCCGACGCCGTCGACCCGGACGGCGCAGCATCCCTCATCGCCGGTCACCGCGGCGTGCTCGTCTCGCCCGGACCGGGCACCCCTGCCCGCGCAGGCGCGTCGATCGCTGTCGTCCGCGCCGCTGCGGCAGCCGGGATCCCGCTCCTCGGCGTGTGCCTGGGACACCAGGCGATCGGGGAGGCGTTCGGCGCCCGCGTCGACGAGGCCAGCGAGCTCATGCACGGCATGACGTCACTCGTGCACCACGACGGCGACGCCCTCTATGCCGGGCTGCCCGACCCGTTCACGGCGACGCGGTACCACTCGCTGGCCATCGTCCCCGACTCGCTGCCCGCCGAGCTGATCGTCACGAGCCGCACCGACACCGGCGTGATCATGGGCGTGCGGCACCGCACCGCCCCGATCACCGGCGTGCAGTTCCACCCGGAGAGCGTGCTCACCGAGGGCGGGCATCGTCTGCTCGGCAACTGGCTCGGCGAGATCGGATTCGCGGATGCTGCCGCTCGTGGTGCCCGGTTGCGCCCGCGGCGCTGAGGGCTAGGTACCCGTGCAGTAGGTGAGCTGGATCGTGGAGTGCACGGGCACGTCGCCCGGTGCCAGCGACTGCTGCGTCACGATGGCCGGCTCTGTCGCCGTGCACGAGTCGTCGGCGATGGGCTCGACGGTCAGGCCGATGTCGTCCGCCTCGAGCTCTCGCGTCGCCGCATCGAGGGTGTAGCCGCGCACGTCGTTGATCGTCACCTGGCCGGAGGCGACGACGAGGTTCACCACCGTGTCGGGCGGCACCTCGGTGCCGCCGGCCGGATCGGCCGAGATGACCGTGTCGGCGGCGAGCCCCGGATCGTTGCGCGCGGTGATGCTGCCGGGCGAGAGCCCTGCGTCGCGCAGCGCGGCGAGGGCGGCGTCGCGCTTCAGGCCCTCGAGCGTCGGGACCGTCGTGGTCTCGACGCCACGGGAGACGTAGACGATGACCTCCTGGCCCGGGCTGACTGTCGCCTCCGCGACCGGGTCGGTGCGGATCACGCTGTCGGCCGGCACGTCATCGCTGGCCTCGTCCTCGCGGAACGGCACCAGGTCCTGCTTCTCGAGCTCCTCCGCGGCGCGCTCGTACGTCATTCCGGAGACGTCCGGCACGACGCGGGCGCTGGAGGGGACCTCGTCGCGCGGCTGGATCGACAGCACCCACAGGAGCACGGCGATCAGGAGGACCGCGAGCACGGCCAAGCCGCCCCAGATCCACGCGACCGGCGGGCCGGCCTGCGTGCGGGTCATCGTCGTGTCGGTGCTCAGCTGCCTCAGCGACCGCGCCGTCTCGGCCGCCTGCCGCGGGTTGGGCCCATAGAGCTCGCTGGTCAGCGTGGAGAGCTTCCGCTTCGACGGAGACTTGCCGTCGACCGTGCGGTCGAGATCCTCGCGGAATGAGGCGGCGTCCTGGTAGCGCTGGAACGGGTCCTTCGCCATCGCGCGCAGCGCCACCGCGTCGAGCGAACGCGGCACGGAGGCGTTCACCTCGGACGGCGGCACGGGTGCCTCGCTGACGTGCTGGTAGGCGACAGCCACCGGTGTCTCGCCGCGGAACGGCGGCCGCCCGGCGAGCAGCTCGTAGAGCACGACGCCGGCCGAGTACAGGTCGGCGCGGGCATCCACCGGCTCGCCCTTGGCCTGCTCGGGCGAGAAGTACGCGGCCGTGCCGAGGATGGCGGTCGTCTCAGCGACCGTGGACGACGAGTCGGAGACCGCCCGGGCGATGCCGAAGTCCATCACCTTGACCTGCCCGGCCTCCGTGACCATGACGTTGCCCGGCTTGATGTCGCGGTGAACGACACCGGCGCGATGAGAGTACTCGAGCGCTTCCAGGATGCCGTCGACGTAGCGGGTCGCTTCGCCCACGGGCACGGGACCCGCGGCGATGATGTCCTTGAGCAGCCGACCGCGCACCAGCTCCATCACGATGAACGGCACCGGACGGACGACGCCGTCCTGGGTGGTCTCGCTGTCTTCGCCGGCGTCGTAGACGCGCACGATCGTGGGGTGCGACATGCGGGATGCCGCCTGCGCCTCGAGCCGGAAGCGGGTGCGGAACGTGCTGTCGGCCGAGAGCTCGCGGTCGAGGATCTTGATGGCGACGTCGCGTCCGAGGGTCAGGTCGAATCCGCGGAAGACGCTGGCCATGCCGCCTCGCCCGATCGGCTCGTCGACGCGATAGCGTCCCGCAAGCACGCGCGGCTCAGCTGTCACGATCACTCCCTGGGTGGAACGGCCTTCAGCCTAACCGACGCGGTCTGAGTGACCGCGTCGGCTGTGACGACCTCAGCCGTCGGTGCCGTCGCCTGAGCCGTCACCGGACCCGTCACCGGAGCCGTCGCCGGTTCCGGCATCGTCGGCGGCCGGGGCCGTGATGCGGGCCTGGGCCTCGTCGGAGAGGCCGGAGTCGCGGTCGCCGCCCTCGCCGCCGACGCACGACACGGTGTAGCTGACGGTGACGACACCGGTGGCTTCCGCGGGGACCGTCAGCGTGGCGTCGCGGTCGCCCGGCTCGAACGCCGACGAGGTGGCGCCGTTCTCGAAAGTCGCGTTCGTCGCGGTGAAGTTGTACGAGCTCACTGACCCACCGCCGGCGGGACAGTCGTAGCGGCCCCACGACACATCCAGCGTCTCACCGGCCACGACCTCGGTCGCGCTGAGCGTGGGCGCACCCGGCTCGGGCATCGCGACCTGGCTGTCGTAGTACGTGAGCGTCAGCTCCTCGGTGGGCTCGACCAGGCCCTGGCGCGAGATGCGGTAGACCGTGCCCTCGTCGTCCGCGGTCGCGGCCGGGTCGCCCGCCTCGCAGGCGACGCTGTCGACGCCGGCGTCGCGCACGGCCTGGGCGGCGTCGTCGCAGTTCATGCCGATCAGCTCGAGCGCATCGATGTCGATGCGGTCATCGGACGGGGTCGGCGTCGCGCTCGGGCTGGCGCTGGGCGACTTGGACGGCGCGCTCGACGAGGACGACGGCTCGGGCTCGGGCGTCTGATTCGCGAACATCGCCCAGAGCGTTCCACTGAGCACGAGCAGCAGCAGCACGATGAGGGCGATGAGCGGCCACGTCCACGGGCTGCGCTTCTTCTTCTCCTCCAGCGGCTCCTCGTCATCCGGGAGGACGCCGGGCATGAGCTGCGTCGTGGCGTCATCGCCGGTGGAGAGCAGCCGGGTGACGTCATCCGCGCCGGCGCCGGTGCCCGCGATGGCGGGAACGACCGCGATCGCTGCGGCGAGATCGCCCCGGCGCAGCGCCGTCGCTGCGCGCGCGACGACGGCCGCAGAGCTGGGACGCTCCTCGGGCTTCTTCGCGATCATCGCCATGACGAGGTTCTGCACCGGAGCCGCGACCGTGGGCGGCAGTGGCGGCGGCTGCTCGTTGATCTGAGCCATCGCGATGGCGACCTGCGACTCGCCCGTGAACGGGCGCTTGCCGGCGAGGCTTTCGTAGGCGACGATGCCCAGCGAGTAGGTGTCGGTGGCGGGCGACGCGGCATGCCCCGACGCCTGCTCGGGCGAGAGGTACTGGACGGTGCCCATGACCTGGCCGGTCGCGGTGAGCGGCACCTGGTCGGCGATGCGGGCGATGCCGAAGTCGGTGATCTTCACCCGGCCGTCCGGGGTGATCAGCAGGTTGCCCGGCTTGATGTCACGGTGCACGAGCCCGGCTGCGTGCGCAGCCTGGAGAGCGGCCGCCGTCTGGGCGACGACGTCGAGGGTCTTGTCGGTCGACAGCGACCCTTCGCGCTCGAGGATGGTCGACAGCGCCTCACCCGGCACGAGCTCCATCACGAGGAACGCCGACCCGGCCTCCTCGCCGTAGTCGAAGACGCTCGCGATGCCCTCGTGGTTGACGAGCGCGGCGTGGCGGGCCTCGGCGCGGAAGCGCTCGAGGAAGCCCGGATCGCCCATGTACTCGTCTTTGAGGATCTTGATCGCGACAGTGCGCCCGATCACGTGATCGGTGGCCTCCCAGACCTCGCCCATGCCGCCGATCGCGATCCGAGAATCGAGCTCGTAGCGTCCTCCGAAGGTCACTCCCTGCGTCGGCCTCATTTGCTCAGCACCGCCTCCATGACCTTCTTCGCGATGGGCGCCGCGATCGTGTTGCCGCTGCCCGACTGACCCTGTCCTCCGCCGTCTTCGACGACCACCGCCACGGCGACGTCCGGGTCGTCCGCGGGGGCGAAACCGGTGAACCACAGCGTGTACGGCTCATCGCCTTCGTTCTCCGCGGTGCCGGTCTTACCGGCCACGTCGACTCCGTCTATTGTTGCACCCGACGCCGCGCCGTCACTGACATTGGCGACCATCATCGCGACCATCTGCGCCGCGATGTCCGGCTCGAGTGCACGGTTGTACTCCGAGTCCTCGAACGTCTGCTGCACCGACAGGTCGGGGCCGATCACCTGGTCGACCATGCGGGGGTTCATCACGACGCCGCCGTTCGCGATGCCGGCGGAGACCATGGCCATCTGCAGCGGTGTCGCCAGCACCTGCCCCTGCCCGAAGCCGCTCAGCGCGGTCTGCGCGTCGTCGAGGCCACGCGGGTAGACCGAGGGGGTCGAGACGAGGGGAAGCGTGAACGAGGAGTTGAAACCGTACTTCTCGGCCTCGGCGCGGATGGCGTCATCGCCGAGCTCGACCGCGAGCTCCGCGAACGGGATATTGCAGCTGAGCCGCAGCGCGTCCGCGATCGTCACGGTGCTGCCCGACCCGCAGCGGCCGCCGGTCGAGTTGAAGATGACACTGCTCGACTGCGGCAGCTCGTACGACGCCGGGTTCGGGAGCTTCGAGTCGGGCTCCCACTGCCCGCTCGCGAGCGCCGCGGACGCGACGACGAGCTTGAAGGTCGAGCCGGGCGGGTTCATGTCGCCGCCGATCGACCGGTCGAAGAGCGGGTCGTTCGCGGCGGCCACGAGCTCGTCGTACGCCGTGTTGACCTCGGCGGCATTGTGCGACGCGAGGGTGTTGGCGTCGTAGCTGGGGCTCGACACCATGGCGAGGATGCGGCCGGTGGACGGCTCGATCGCGACGATCGCGCCCTGCTGGTCGCCCAGCGCCTCGAACGCGGCGCGCTGGACGTCGGCGTCCAGGCTCAGCGCGACGTTCGATCCGCGCGGGTCCTGTCCGGTGAGGATGCGGTCGATGCGGGAGAAGAACTGCGAGCCGGCGGTGCCGGAGAGCTCCTGGTTCATCGCCTGCTCGATGCCGCTGGATGTGCCGAGGGCGGGGTTGATGAACCCGGTCACGTGCGCCCACATCTCGGAATCCGTGTACACGCGCTGCCAGCTGAAGACGTCGTCGGAGGCAACGGACGAGGCGATCGAGGCGCCGCTGGCGATGATGGAGCCCCGCTGCACCTCGTACGAGTCGTAGAGCGCCCGGGTGTTGCGCGGGTTCTCGGCGAGGGCCTCGGCGTTCAGCACCTGGATCCAGCTCGTGGAGGCGAATAGCGCGAGGAAGAGGACCAGCAGCACGATGCTGAGGCGTTTGAGCTCTCGGGTCATCAGCCGATCACCACCCTGGGACGGCTGCGGACCGCATCCGAGATCCGGAGGAGCAGGGCGACGATGATCCAGTTCGCCACCAGCGACGATCCGCCCGCCGCGAGGAAGGGAGTGGTGAGACCGGTGAGCGGGATGACGCGGGTGACGCCGCCGACCATGATGAACACCTGCAGGCCGATGGTGAACGACAGGCCCGTGGCGAGCAGCTTGCCGAAGTCGTCCTGGCCGGCGACGCCGATGCGGATGCCGCGGGCGACGAAGACCATGTAGAGCGCGAGGATCGCGAAGACGCCGATGATGCCGAGCTCCTCGCCGAGACTGGGGAAGATGTAGTCGCTCTCGGCCACCGGGGTGATGTACGGGCGGCCCTGGCCGAGGCCCGTGCCGATGAAACCGCCGTGAGCGAGGCCGAAGATCCCCTGCACCAGCTGGTAGCTGCCGGGGGTGCCGTCGATGACCTCTGGGTTGAACGCGTCGAGCCAGTTCTGGAAGCGCGAGTGCACGTAGGGCAGCAGCTGCGACGCGAGCAGGGCGCCCGCGGCGGCGAGGATGACGCCGATGAGCACCCAGCTGGTCTTGCCGGTCGCCACGTAGAGCATGGCGACGAACATGCCGAAGATCAGCAGGCCCGTGCCGAGGTCGCGCTGCATCACGATGATGCCGAGCGAGATCGCCCAGATCACCAGCAGCGGGCCGAACTCGCGCGGGCGCGGCCAGGTGAATCCGAGGAAGCGGCGGCCGACCGAGGTGAGGCTCTCGCGCGTGCGGACGAGGTAGCCGGCGAAGAAGATGGCGAGGCAGATCTTGGCGAGCTCGCCCGGCTGGAACGAGAAGGGGCCGATCGCGATCCAGACGTCGGCATTCGCGTCGGTGCCGAGACCCGGAACCATGGGCAGGAGCAGCAGCACGATCGCGGCCAGCCCGAACAGGTAGGTGTACCGGAACAGGACGCGGTAGTTGCGCAGCACGATGACCACGACCAGGGCAGCGATGATCGCGATCGCGGACCAGAGCAGCTGCTTGGTCGAGAAGGCGTCCCAGCCGTGGGCCTTCTCGGCGATGTCGAGGCGGTAGATCATCGCGATGCCGAGGCCGGTCAGCAGCGTCGCGATGGGCACGACGAACGGATCAGCGTCGCGCGCGACGAGCCGCAGGGCGATGTGCAGCGCGAGGACCAGGGCGGTGAGAGCGCCGCAGTAGAAGAGGAAGGTGACGTCGATCTCACCGATCGCGCCGAGCTGCACGAGGGCGACGGCGGAGCCGTTGATGAGGAACGTGAAGATCAGCAGCGCGAGCTCGCGGTTGCGCTGCTTCTGCGGCACCCGGATCTTGCGCAGCGCCCGCAACACGGCGGTGTCGGTGCTCAGCTGATCGGTCGAGGTGGTCATTCGATGGTTCCTGCCGGGTTGAGCCGGTCGACGATCGCGCGGGCGTCGGCGATCGATGTGGCGCTGATCGTGCGCTCCACCGCGGTGCGCTCATACGCCGGGAGCGTGTCGAGCTCGATGCCGGTGTCCTCATACGGCGTCGAGAGCGTGATCGGACCGATGTTCTGCTGGATGCCCTGGTAGATCACGACCGTGTCTTCGTCCGCCCCGACGAAGTACCGGGTCTGGGTCCACTGGTAGCCGATCACGAGGGCGGCCGCCAGCATCCCGAGCACGACGACGAAGCCGACGATCCAGCCGATGCGGCGGCGGCGGGCCCGGCGGCGATCCTCCTCGATGAGCTCCTCGAGGAACTCGGCGGCCGGCTCGAAGTGGCTCGGCTCGTTCGCCGCCTGACGTGCGGGATGCAGCCAGCTCGTGCGTCCCGGACGGGCCGCGGGAACCTCGATGCCGGAGGGGTTCGACGCGGAGCCGACGATCGTGGGCGTGCCCGAGAACACCGGATGCTGTCCGCCCACGTCGACGATGACGATCGTGACGTTGTCGGGCGCGCCGCCGTCGAGCGCCTGCTTGAGCAGCGCGTCGGCGGTGCGGCCGGGTGCGTGCCCCTGGCCCATCGCCTTGGCGGTGTGCGGGTCGTCGACGACGCCCGACAGTCCGTCGGAGCAGAGCAGCCAGCGGTCGCCCGGCTGCGTCGGCATGATGAAGCTGTCGAGCTCGGGGTTGGCGTCCATGTCGCCGAGCACGCGCATGAGCACGGAGCGGCGAGGGTGGTAGCGCGCCTCTTCCGGGGTGATGCGGCCCGAGTCGACGAGCCGCTGCACGAAGGTGTGGTCGGTCGTGATCTGGGTGAGCGCCTCGTCGCGGTACAGGTAGATGCGGGAGTCGCCGATGTGCGCGATGACCGCGTAGTCGTCGACCATGAGCAGAGCGCTCACCGTGGTGCCCATGCCGGCGAGCTCGGGGCGGCTGCGCACCGTGTCGATCAGGTCGGCGGCGGTGTCGGCGATCGTCTCGCGCAGGGCCGCCTCGGCCTCGGATGTGGTCGCGAAGGGCTGGTCGAGCGCCTCCAGGCGGTGCACCGCGATGCTCGAGGCGACGTCGCCGCCGGCATGCCCGCCCATGCCGTCCGCGACGGCGAACAGGTTCGAGCCGGCATAGCCGGAGTCCTGGTTGTTGGAGCGCACCTTGCCGGTGTGCGAGATCGCGGCGCTCGAGCCCTGGAAGACCATCGGTGGCAGGCCGTTACTTCCGCAGCTCGAACGTGGTCGCGCCCACCTTGATCGGGGCGCCGACGGCGACCGGAACCGGTGTGCTCACGCGGGTGCCGTCGTGCCAGGTGCCGTTGGTCGAGCCGAGGTCCTGCAGCATCCACTGCTCGCCCCACAGCACGAGGCGGGCGTGGTGGCTGGAGGTGTAGTCGTCGCGGATGACCAGGCCCGATTCGCTCGAGCGTCCGATCGTCAGCGGCTCGGACCCGAGAGGGAGCTCGAGCCCGGCCTTGGGGCCGCTCGTGATGACGATGCGCGAGGCCGTGTCAGTGGTCGCGGGACCCCCGGCGACGGGTGCGGTCGCACGGATCGGCACCACGGCTTCGGTGGGCGCGCTCGCCGAAGCGGTCGGCGCCTTGACCGGTGACGGCGCAGCCGCCGCGGGCGCGGGCTCCGGCAGCTTGCGCACGCGCACGCCGAAGAGGTCGGCGCGCAGCGAGTACACGACGACGAACACGAACACCCACAGCAGCACCAGGAACCCGATGCGCAGTAGCAGAAGCGGCAGCTCGTTCACGAGGGGAGGCCTCCCTCGCCGAGGTTGAAGATGCGTGTGGCGTCGTCGGCGGGCATGGCCGGCTTCGGCGGTGCGGACTGGGCGATCACGCGGAAGACGATATCGGTGCGGCCGATCGTGACGGTCGAATCCGTCGGCAGCGCCGCCTCGGCCACCTTGCGGCCGTTCAGCATGGTGCCGTTCGTCGACCCGAGGTCGCGGACCATGGCGCGCTCGCCGTCCCACAGGATCTCGACGTGCTTGCGGCTGGTCCCCGCATCCGAGATCGTGATGTCGGCGTCCGTGCCGCGGCCGATGACCGTCCGCGATTTCGTGAGCTGATGGCGCTTGCCCTCGACGTCGACGACCCCGCGCCACGACACGGTTCCCTTGGCGGTCTGCGAGTCGACGCGCAGGGTGCCGGTCGAGAGGCTGTCGTCCGACTCGAGCGAGATGCCGACCGGGCCGGCGAACGTGTATCCCTGGGCCTTGGCGTGCTTCTGCACCAGGGTGTCGAGCTCGTCGCCGAGGGCGGCGCCGAGGCTGCTCATGTTGGCGTAGTCGGCCGGCGCCATGCGCACGACGAACGTGTTCGGAGCGAGGATGCGGTCGCGCGTGACGACGGCAGCCTTCTTGTCGAGCTCGCTCCGCAGGGCGGACGCGATCTCGACGGGCTGGATCCCGCTGCGGAAGGTTTTCGCGAACGCGCTGTTGACGGCGCGCTCGAGTCCCTTCTCGAAGCTGTCAAGTAGTCCCACACGACTCCTCAGGCAGGCAGACCAGTGGCTACATGCTAGTTGGCTGGGCTGTGCGCGGCCCGCATCGGGTTCGGCGCGCACGGCGGTTCCCTCGATTCTGCACGGTGGAAGGCGCGTGATATCCTCGGGAAGTTGAGTTCGCAGGATTCTCGGATGCTGTGTCTCGCGCGAGTGGCGGAATAGGCAGACGCGCTGGCTTCAGGTGCCAGTGCCCGAAAGGGCGTGGGGGTTCAACTCCCCCCTCGCGCACAGCGGACCGTGTCATTTTATGAACGGCCAACTGTTCGTTGATTTGAACCGAAACCGGTGGGAGATCTGATCTCCCGCCGGTTTCGTCGTTTCGGAGCGAGGTCCTCGCGCGAACGCGATTCCATCGTGGATGGCGGTGATGCGCGATCCGGCGTTTTCTATCGGCGCCGGCCGTTCGAATCACGCCACCGCGCCCGGTCTGTGCGCCCGTCATATGGTTGCCTCATGCCGAAGCGCAACCCACCTGAGAAGTGGGTCTGGGCGCGCGTCGGCAACTCCTTGGGAGGCTACGCGGTTGAGTCGACAACGTCCGGGCTGAGGAGGGAAGGGTCATGGCGCCGGTGAAGAAACCCGCAGCAGCTCTCGCGACGTCCCTGCTCGCGCTGGTTCTTGCGGGGTGCGCAACACCGGCGATCGACGTGGTCGCCCCGTCGGCGAACGCGACCGCCGCGGAACTCGGCGCCGCGTTCGCCGAGTGCGGGCCGAACGACGAGCTCTCGGTCTCGGTGGAGGATTTCCTCGCGAACACGGACGCCTGGTACGAAGTGGAAAGTATCGAGGGCGAGCGCGTTCTCGATGAGAGGAACCTCGTCACGATCACTGATACCGAAGGTAGGACGGTCCAAGCAGGGATGTTCGGGGAGCGGTGGCCAGGTATCGAATGGGGGCAGCAGACCGGTTCTCACATCTGGGTCGCGACATCCGCCGAACCCGAGGGACTCGTCCAGGTCGTCATGGTCATCACCCCCAGCGGTGCCGCATTCTTCCCGGGAGGATGCCTCGACGCATATCGCGCCAACCTGCACGAGCGGAATGGGGACCGCACGAACGAACTGCTGGCCGGGCTGCCATTCGTCAAACAATCCGAAGTCGCGGCATACCTCGGTGTTCAGGCCGAGCCGGACCCGGTGAAGTCACCGCCGACAGTTCGCCGATCACCGTGACGATCGGCACTTCTGGTGTGACCCCCGACGGAAGGTTCACCGGCGACGACCGAGTGACGCGCACGCGCTGACCCGTGCTGCGGGAGGCGGGACGACTCGCATCCGTCAGCGGTCGGTGGCTCACGCGTCGGCGGCGCGGAAAGATCGGGCCCGGGACGTGTAGTCAGACGGGTCGTCTCTTCGTTCTGGCGGGAGCTACCTGTCCTGATCGGCGTCTCGCTGGTTGGAGCTTCGCACGCGGCGGACGATGAGCGCCGCGGTCAGGACGGCGACGAACGCGGCGAGCAGCACGAGGAGGCAGTTGACGCCGAATGTGAGCCACGTTGGCAGATCGAGATCTCCAGCTGCGACGTCGATGGATCCAGTGGTCCAGTCGCTCGTGGCCGCCATCGTGCGTACCGCCGTGGGGATGAACAGGACGAGGATGGCGCAGCAGATAACCAACCAGACAATCTCGCTGCCCAGTGAACTCCGACTCGCCATGCACCCATCCTGCCCCGGCGTGCCCACTCCTCGATTCACCACACTTGGGTCAGCGGCCCGAACGCGAGCTACGGGTTCTCGGTGGGAGGACCGGGTGCCGGAGCGCTCACGGATGATGAGGTCCGCTCCGCGATTCGTGCTTTCCTGTCTGAGGTCGACCCGCGCACCGGCTACCTGGCCGAATGACGGTGGATGAACGAGTGCGGTTGTGTCTGGCCAGACCTCACCGGCGTCGAGGGGATTCCCAGATGTGCGCGGTACGCTACAGGGGATAGGCGAACTCTCATTCGTCTCGCCCCGGCCGCGTGGTAACGGTCGGGGCTTCCTCTTTGTCTGGGCGTGTCTGTGTGTCTGCGCCGAGTGAACAGGCCGTCATCGCCAGTGCGCACTCGCGCCGGGAACCACGGCCCGTGACCGGGGGTGCCGTCAGGCGACGGGCGCGGTACCCGCGGTCAGTACGATGAGCGGGCTGTGCGCGATCATGTCGTCGACATCGTCTCTGCGCCATCGGCGTGCGGCGGCCTCGATGAGTGGCCGTGCTTCGTGGGGATCGGTGACCACCCGCGCCGTGGCGGGAACGTCGGCCTCGATGCCCTTCTTCAAATGCACGATGACGTTGGGGTCTGCGGTGATGTTGTGTATCCAGTCCCTTGTGCGGTCTCGACGCGGCATCCCGGTGATGAACAGCACGCCGTCCTCCTCGTGCAGGAAGATCTCAATGCGGCGCGGTAGCCCGCTGCGGCGACCGGTCGTCGTCAAGTCAATGAGCTGACTTCGGTGCAGGGCAGTGCTCACGTCGTTGTTCACACCTGTTGAAGCAATCTCGCAGCTGCAGACATTCCACGCGATCGGGGAGGCCGCATCTGCGCGGCGCTACTGCGTCTCGAGGTCTCCGTCGAAGTATCGAACATCGACGGATGCCTCCGGCAGGCCGGACTCCCCGCTTACATAGTTCCCGATTCCGGACGTCCGCGTGGAGTACGAGGCCTTCTTGGCCGGTGCGCCCGTGCCTGGTCGCGAAAGCGGGTAACAGTTCCGGAGACAACCACCGCCCGAATTGGGGTCGTTCAGCGCGACGGGCTGACTGCCAGGACACGTCCGAAGTGATTGGTACGGTCACACAGTCGCAGCGGGTTGACTACACCGTCCCTCAGCGCTCGGGCGGTGGGCTCCGTTTGGCCTCAGGCCGCGAGGGGCTCCCGATCGGCGACGATTGCACGCACGGCTTCACGACCGGCACGGTTCGCGCCGATGGTGGACTGCGAGGGCCCGTATCCGATGAGGAAGAGCCGCGGTTCGTCGGTCGCACGCGTGTTCGCCACCCGGATTCCGCCTTCCGGTGTGCGCAGATGCAGGGGCGCCAGATGGTCCAGCGCTGGACGGAACCCGGTCGCCCACAGGATGACGTCCGCCTGGACGAGTGACCCGTCCGGCATCCGCACGCCGTTCTCCTCAATCGATGTGAACATCGGATGCCGCACAAGCACGCCGCGGGCCTGCGCTGCGCGGGCCCACGGCGTCCAGTGCATTCCGGTGACGGAGATGACGCTTCCGGGCGGGAGCCCGCGACGCACACGATCCTCGACGCCCGCGATCGCGGCAACCCGGGCAGGAATGTCGAACGCCTTGTCCGACCAGTCCGGCTCGCGTCGCGTCACCCAGAACGTTTCGGCGACATGCGAGATCTCGTCGAGCAACTGAACCGCCGATACGCCGGCGCCGACGATGACCACCCGCTTGCCGGCGAACTGCTCGGCCGAGACGAAATCCGCGACATGCAGTTGGCGCCCGTGGAAGCGACTCTGGCCGGGATAGTGCGGCCAGAACGGTCGGGTCCAGGTGCCCGTTGCGTTGATGACGTACCGCGCTGCCCACACGCCGGCATCGGTTTCGACGACAAGTCGGTCGTCGCCGTGCCGGCGGACGGCAGCGACACGCACCGGGCGCCGCACGTCGAGGCCGAACTTCCTCTCGTATGCGGCGAAGTACGGCGGCAGCGCGTCACGGCTCGCCGCTTGTGCATCGGCTGGCGGCACCGCGAACCCGGGCAGCTCGTGGATGCCGTTGACTGTGGCCATCTTCAGCGAGGCCCATCGGTGCTGCCACGCTCCTCCAGGACCGCCGTTGGCGTCGAGCACGACGTAGGTCTGATCTGCTGCGGTCGCGCGTTCACTCGACACAAACCCACGTCGCACGAGGTGGTAGGCAGCCGACAGTCCGGCCTGACCCGCACCGATCACGACGACGTCGACGGGCGCGGGATTCACAACGAGACACAACGCCCATAACCGCGGTCAGATTCCCTAGCCCCCGGTCCTTGTTCGGGCCGCGACTTAACCGGGGATCCGCTGCGGGGGGCGATGCGGACGCACCCACCGGCACATCGATATCCGTACCGTGCGGGTGCCGCCTACAAGATGTTCTGGTGGACGCTCCGGACTCCTGCGCGTGCCGATCGCACCAGGCGTGGGCGATCCTTCTCGGGGGCGTCTGGACATGTTCCCCAACGCATTTCCTGCCCCCAGACGGAGTGATGCCGTAGCGGTCTGGCGGACCATTGAGGCCGCATCTGCACGGCGCTACTGCGTCTCGAGGTCACCGTCGAAGTATCGAACATCGACGAATACCTCCGGCAAGCCGGACTCCCCGCTTACATACTTCCTGATTCCCTCAAGCCGGTCGTCGCGGGTTCCAACGGTGATGATCAGCTTGCCGCTCTTCGCGTAGGCCCCATCAATCTCGGGGTATTTGGTAGCCCAGTCCTCGAAGCCGTCCTCAATCGCCTGGTCGATGCCCATGGGCGTCGGCTGGAGTGGTTGATCACGCTCTACGACCGCGCACCCCGCCACGAGCCCCCCGAGGACCGCCGCAAGCGCGATCGATCCGCTCAATCGATACACAGCATTCGCAAGGTACCCGCCCTTCATCAGAACCGCACCCCATTCGTCAGATGATCGTCGTACCCACTCGGCATGAGAACGCCGTAGTTCCAGGTGTCGCTACAGCGACTGCCACCCCATCCATACGCCTCGCGGCCATAGTGAGGCGATTCTGACCGCGGCCGCGTTCCGCGTCAACGCGTGGAATCACGATGGCCAACTCGGCCCGCTGTTCGCTACCTTTCGCTGAAAGTGCGCCGCGCACTCAGTCACGTCTCACGTGGCGCGTAGCTGGAGGCGGCTCGCCAGCCATGCAAGGAAGAGATTCCGGCCCGAAGCTCCGCATTCGGTCTCAGAGCGCGGGCCGCATGGGCAACGGTGACTCCGCCGACTTCAGCATGTATGCAGCCCCGAGCAGCGGCGACCCAACATGAAAGATCCACTCCCACCACCCCCACACGGTGGGAGTGAGTACCAGGAACCACCCGCTGACAATGACCGCCGCACCGAGGATCGTGCCGACGAGAACGGAGAGAACGGCACCGGCCGGGAGCTCCCGGATCGGCGTGCGCCGAAGGCTCCACCACGCGCCACTCGCGCCATACCCCGCGACGGCCGTTCCCAGACATGTGATCGGAGCCATGACCGTGAAGATGAGTAAGCCCCACAGTGAACGAGGGAACCCCGAGGAGAGGGCGAACACCACTACAAGGCTCGCGGCGGAGACGACTCCAACGATGACGAGCACCCAGAACCTCTTGACGCCTGGCTTCTCCCGCAGGCGCGTGGTGATCCACCACTCACCGAGGCGTGGAGCCTCGGGCGCGTCTCTATGCATGGGCTGAATGTAGCGCGCCACTTCGTAGTTGCGGATAGCCGACACTGTCCGTACCTGGTCGCCCGTTTGCGGCACCTTCAGTCGCGCGATCGCCATGCTCGAATCGTTACGTAGCGCCTCGCGTCTGCGCCGATAGCGTGACGTCATGATCCAGCGCGACCTTGACACGGGATGCCGACCAGCACCGGAATTGCAACGATGGGGCTGAAGGCGCGGATGCGGCCGACGCCAATGAGATCAGCGAAGGTGGCCGTTCTGGGACTCTCTGTCGTCCTCCTAGCCGGGTGCAGCGCGGTGACATCGGCGTACGTCGCCGTCGATGGCGGCGACAACATGCTCACCGTTCCCGCACAGTGTCACTACGAGATCACCGAGGTGTTGATCAAGTACGCCGGTGATGAAGACGCGGACCTCGGGTTCGACGACCTGACCACTGTCTGGTCCGCGAAGGCGGAGCCTGGGCACTCCTCGAAGGAGATCGTCCTCTTTCAACCCAACGTGGGATTCAGCACAGAACACCTCGTGACCTCCATCGATACGAGTGAGGAGCTTGTGATCTGGTGGAAGGAACGGTGGGACGACGGCGACGAGTTCGAAGCCAGTCTGATCGGCGTCGTCGACGATCTGGAGGCCGAGGACGATGTCCTCTGGTTCGACGGAGTCACGAGCGTCGACACCTATGACAGAGAGGTCTCATCGCCCTTGGGGCGCTTCCGTTGCTGAGCGCGAGCGCATTATCAGGCGGTGGAGTTCGCGCAGCAGGTCACGAGTCTGACACGCTCGACCCCGCACGCTCGCCGGTCGGTAAGCGCGCGATACATCATCACTGCCCTTCGATGACCGTTACCCAGACCACGTCGACCACGCATAGCCCGTTGTCTGTCTCCTGGTAGAAGACGTCGCCCGGGGTCACGGCTCCTTCGGTTTGACGTTCCACCGGAACGTAGACGTTGATGCTCCAGTCGGGGTCACGTGGAACTTGATCGGGCCAGTACTCGGAAACGAACTGCTCGGGTTCTTCGGGCGTGACCCCTTCCCAGTCCCGTGGTTCTCCCAGGGGCGGGTCCTGACCCGCACAGATGAAGGCTGAAGCGTCGCCGGCTGCAGCGGCGCGGGCGAATTGACTTGTCGTCTTGATCACTTCGGCGCCGTCAAAGCCCCAGATGAGGGCATCCAGAGCGCAACTCGAGAGGAACACCGAAAGTGACGCGACGGTCAGAACGGCCGTTGCTGCCCGCGCTCGTTTGAACCTCCTGCGGCGGTCCAGGTCGTCGATCTCCACCCCCGGAGCGTAACTAGGGAGCGACCAATCGCCTCGTACCCGAGTCGCCGCCCGCGCGCCGGTCCGTAAACGGGCGATGGACGAGGGCCGCGCGGTCAGCGTGCACTAGGCGTGAGAGCGCTCGCCCTCGCGGCGATGAGTCACCCGTGGTTGGCTACTGCAACGGCCTCATTGCGGACGTCCGCCGGGCCTGTTCGTTACCCTGGCGGCGCGGGGTTAGCTAGACCCATTCCGCTAGCGCGAGAAGTGTGCTTAGGCCAACGAGGACGAGCAGAAGCACGCCGCCCAGCCCGATTATCGCGATCATCAGCCAGCGAGGCACCCCGGGAGCAGCCGCACCGCTCGCGGTAGCCGTCTCGCCGTCGCGCGCGCGTAGCTCAGGGTCGAGATAGTCGTATTTCGGTTGAAGTCTCTGCACAACCACCGATGCCGGCAGGACGGACAAGATCGGAATCAGGCCGACGTATGCGTTGGACCTGTCGGTGTAGATGTCGAGCGCGATCACTCCAACAAAGATCACCACGCACGTAGCAACGACGGCTATGAGAATGAGACGCAAGCGGCGTTGTCTGCGAGTTCCCTGCTTTCGCACTGCACCCGATTCCGTTGAAAAGACTGGGCAAGAGTATGGCACTGTAACCCATTCAGCCCCATGAAGTGGGCAATGGGACTCGAACAGGCTGTCCCGCGCCCGCTGGACCGTGGCTCCGCGCGGGGCTGCCCGCTACTGGCGGTATGGCGCGTCGGACAATCGGACGTCGATGTTCTGATTGTGGAAATGATCTGCGAGAAACCGCTTTAACGAGGCCTCAGCGCCCTCGTGCATGTCCGGTCCTATCCAAATCTCCCGCACTGCTTCGCGCGGGAACGAAAGCGAGTAGTACGGCACGAGGGTCGAGCGGCGATCAGTGCGGTACTCGGCGCGCATGTGCTGGGATTGCAAGACGAGTCGCCACTCCTGTTCCTCCTCGAATGCCCCATGCTTCACCGCGGCGAGCGAACTCTGCGCGAAAAGTGGCACCTCCGTCGAATTGGATGCATGTGGCACGGCTGGCAACGCGCCGTAGACCTCCTCAACCTCGGCCGCCACCCTCTGAATACCCTCCTCTCCGTAGCGGACGGGCATCAAGACAGGCGGCGGGTGATTCCCTACCCCGGGCAATTCATCCCAGTAGCCGTCGCCAAGGAGGACTTGCCGCTGTGGGGCGGGGATGTCGGCGAGCACTCCCGCGTCAAACCCGATGCTGTATCCGCTCGCACCGTACGACCGCCACTGACTGAGAAGGTCTGGCTCCGTGCAAAAGCAGGCCACGAAGGGTGCGGCGAGGCCGTCGGTCACCGCGAGCCCGCGAAGATACTCTGCAACCTGTCGTGGCGAATCGTCGAGATCATCGGACGGTGGTCGTACCGCGACTCGGTCGGCGGCAGCCAACAGGGCATTGGACACCGCCGCACGACCGAAAGCGAACTCCTGGCGATCGTTGAGATATCTAGCGTGGGTTGCCCATATCTTTCGGGTCTCAAGAATCTGAACCAGAGCCAGACCACTTGTGTAGTGATAAATAGTCGCCGGCAGGGGTTCCGAGGGGCCGTGATGCGCCATATCGCAGAGAGTACGGCTGACAGGCGACAGACACCACCGATCGATCAGCGCAAGCTGGTCCGCGTGAGGGCGCGAGCTAGTCGCATACCTTTGCGGTTGTGACTCAATACGCGCGGCCAGCAATCCCGGATACGGTCTACCGCGATGAAGGGGGCGAGCCGATCGACTATGGGCACCGGTGGGGTGAGGAGTCGCCGTCGCAAGATGCGTACTCGCGCACGAGCAATTTGGAGCGGTTCGCGCCGCTCCACACCGTCGCCGAAGCGCTCATCGGTTGGGCGAGCCGCACATTCGACATCGTCGTTGAGCGCGACCTGGACGTGGCCGCGGATCGCGGAAAGTGCGTCGCGGGGTGTGAGTCGCACAGCTGAAGTGATGCTTTGCGGCGGGTACAGCACTCTTCGGCCTCCTCACCTTCAGCGGATGCGCGTCACCGTCTCCTCCCCTGGAGGGAACCGGCGCTTCTTCGGATCCTGTCTGTGAAAGACGTCGTCGTCGCAGGCGTCGCAGCCACAGGTCGGGAAGTGGAAGTCGTGCAGCACACCGGCTCGCAAGTGCACGCCAGGAAACTCTGTGAGCACGAACGTCAGAGGGAGAACCCAGGCTCACCGCCACCCCGACGGAAGCCAATGCCGGCGACACGGTCACGATCGAGGGGTCCCTTTGGGGGCGGTGCAATGACACGCCGAACGACCCCGCTGAGGAACCTTGGGACGAAGTGTCGCTCGTGTGGGTCGAGTCGGGGACTGAGACAAAGCTGGAAACGGCCGCACTGACAGACGGCACGTTCAGGCAGGACATCACAATCCCTGCAGACGCCACCCTGGGCGATGGAGTGGTGCGCGTCGTGGCGGAAGGGCTCACGCGCGAAGTGACCGTCGAAGTTACTGCCCGCTGACACCCTCGACCCTTGGCGCAGTTCGGCGAATCCGAGGTGTGCAATCGATAACGGACGGGTGGGTAAGTCGTGCGAGTGGCGGTCGCTCAGCGTTCGAGTGAGACCCGTGAGTCACAGGCTGGGGGTGTGGCGCGACCGGCGAGTATTGTTCGCTGGTGCCCATTGACCCCGCGCTTCTCGAACGAGCCGACCGACTCCAGGCGGCCAGCCGTGAGCAGAATCGCCTCATCCGCGAAGGGCACCTTGGCCGTCGCGGGCAGAAGTCGGACGCCTACCTGGCGACGCTTGACGAATGGCGAGACGCGTATCGCGCATTCCATGAGCCCCTCACCGACCTGCCGGCGAGAATCCTGCGCGGCGGGCCGAGCGCCGTCGAGCAGGGCATCGTCTACCTGGAGTCCGCGCCCCGCTGCCACGGCTCCGGCTACCTGGCTGAGCGGGTGCTTCACCGCCTCTCGAGGGCGTCGCTCTCTAATGAGCAGTCGACCCGGTGTCGGGCGATCGTTGTGCAGTCCCTGACACACCGACAGGCACGCGGCTGGAACGACATGGGCGCGCTCGCTGGCGCGGTGTGGACCCCAACCCTGGCGCGGGAGCTCTCCGCGCGAGCGGCGACCGATCCCGGGATGCTGAACGACGTCAGACTGCTCGTGTGTCGCGTAGCCGCGTGGCTCGAATCGAACGGTGCGACACTCCCCATGGACGGGCTCACTGACGAGGCACGCGGTGAACCGCGCTGGCCATCACCATGGGGTGGGCGGTGGCGCGCGTTATGGCGCGGCACGCGCCGAGGGCGGAGTGAGTGAGCCGATGAACGGCAACGAGTCGAGCGTTCCTCAGCGTATGGACTGGACGGTCTCGGTCCTTCAGTGATGAGTGTTTGGACCCCGACCGCGTCGTGCTCTCAGATCCGGGGATGATCGAGTCAACAGACGTCCTTGACCGCCGCTCGCCTTCGTCCACCTGGGGTTCGCGATTGCCGGCGGGTTTACGGCGCTCTGTCGCCGGGTCGACCTCCCTCTCTACGATTGCCGCATGCCCGACAGGATCATGTTCGTCCACCTCAAGACTGGGTACGACACTGATGCGGGGCCATCGTGGATTAGCCGGGTGAGATTCACGAAATCCTGGCGCACGGCTTACTTTCACGGGCGCACGCTTCGACGCGTGACCGGCACCGCGAACGCGAACTTCGATGCCAACTTCTACGATGTCGAGTCCGACGAGGGCTATTGGATATCGGGACCGAAGCGCGACCGGTCTGATGGCCGTTACCGCCACCAGAAGCCCATCATCGAGGAGGACGTCCGCGCGGAGTACGAGGCCTTCTTGGCCGGTGCGCCATTGCCTGGTCGCGAAAGCGGGTAACAGTTCCGGAGACAACCACCGACCGTATTGGGGTCGCTGACCGGGCGCTCGCACTAGCAACCACTTCGCCTCCACGAGCGCATCGCCAACCGGGTAGCGGCCGCAGGCGTCGCGGTGAGCGGAGCGCGGGAACTCGACCGCCAACCAGCGCCGAGCGCGACCTCGCCCACAAGCCCCGCGCGATCATCAGCCCGGTGGAGGAGCCATAAGCGACACTCGCTTCGGCGCCTCTTGCGCGATGACAAGCCGCGAGCTGCGTCGGGCCCCACGTTGGTACTTACAACTAGACCACCAATCGTCTTAGTATCGAATACTCGTTCTAATGGAGGTTGCGTGATGCTCGTCTCAATTCGTGAGGATATTCAAGTCTGGTGCGGTGGTGGCCGACCCGTGCGGATGTTCTGGCGAGGTGACCGGTGGCGAGTGATCGATGAACCCACGCGTGAGGACGGCGGGCTCTGGCAGGCCTGGCGGTTCACGGTTCGCAGCGAGCGAGACGCTCGAACAGCCGTCGTCGACGTTGAGGGGATCGAAGGCCGATGGGCGCTCGTGGCCGCATACGAGTGATCGGCCACGACGGGACAGGTGGGCAGCTGTCGGCGCCGAGATGAGGATCGGGCGAGGTGGGCACGAACCGCCGATACGCCACGCAGGTAGACGCGCGAATGGACCAACGGATCGTCGAACGAGTCGCTGCCTCCGGCCCGCTGGATTCCCTCACGTTGCAGGAACTCCAGCTCGACCAGCTTCCCAAGACGGTAGATCCAGATCCGCGTGAGGTACTGGTCTGGGTGCGCTTCGGAAGAACACCCATCCAGGTCCGCGCGCGTGCCGTTCAATGGACCCCGCGAGCAGTCGGCATCACCTTCGAAATCGCCGGCACACGGCACCGGACGTGGGTGTGGGCGTCAGCGGTCGACGCATCCCGCACCGACACCTGAGCCCGCGGGGCCAGCACGCAACCGAGCGGCGCCATCCGCTGACCAAGCTGAACGGACCCGCGCCGCGAGGCCGGTCAAGCCCGCAACCGTCAGTCGTAGGTGTCGGTCCAGGACGCGATGTCGACGCCGTGATTGTCGGGTGACGCCAGCGACCACCACGCGGGGGCGTACGAATCGTCGACGAGCCTGCCGCCGGCGGCGAGTGCGGCATCCACCCGCGCCTTCGCCTGATCCGCGGGGACGAACACGTCGAAGTGCGTGCGCCCGCGCGCCGGGATGTCGCCGGTGATCGGGTTGAAGGCCAGTTGCGGTCCGCAGCGCAGCGGGTCGACAGCATCCGTGTCGCCGAACGGCTCGTATCCCAATGCGGCGGTGAAGAACGGTCGTGCGTCGGCCTGCGAGTGCTGGGCGACGTAGATGCCGATCGACTGCGGGCGCGAGGGATCGGCGACCAGCTGTAGCTCTGCGGCGGCCTGAGACACCGCGGCCGCGAAGGCCGGTGCGGCCGCGGGGATGCCCTCAGGGTTGCGGTACGGCACCCGCACCACGATCCCCTCGGGTCGCACGTCGACGTCGGGCAGAACGCCGAACTGTTCAGCCGCGGCGACGATCGGGGCGATGAGAGCCGCCGCCTCGGTGAGCGAACTCGCGGTGAAGACGGACTGCGGGCCCGTGGCCGTCACCCGCCAGTCCGCGACGCCCGGCGCCCGGTGGAACTCGGCCGCGGAGATCAGATCCGGTTCGCTCGTCTCGCCCATGGCGTCTCCTTCGCTACTCGTCGCCGCGCAGCACCGTGATGAGCGCGATGAATCGGAACCATGCGATGCCCAGGAGGAGAACTCCCGCGACCCCCAGCACGAACACAGATGCGGGCATCACGCCGGCGTCGCCGGCCGCGTCGGCACGGACACCTTCTTGGAAGGCCTGCGACGCCGCGATCCCGACCGCGGCGAGCCCCACGACCGTGAAGACGACGGCGGCGGTGACGATCCGGGAGACGCGGGGAGCCATGCGGCCCAGCTTGTCGCACGGCGTCGGAGGGCGTCAACGGCGGCCGCGAGGACAGGAAGGGCGCGTCAGTGCCCGTCGAGGGCGGGCATGAGAGCGAACACGAGCTCGTCGACGTCGCGCCCGAGGCCGGGTGCGAACTCCGGGCCCCGCGAGACCTCGGTGAAGCCCTCCCGTTCAAGCACCGCGATCGCCGCCGCGTTGGGCGCGGCCACCCTGGCGTAGAGCGGGCGCTCCGGCTCGTGCGCGACGAGAAGCCGCAGCGCGGCGGTCGCGACTCCGCGGCGCCACGCGTTGCGGGCGATCCACACGGTCACCTCGCGGTCGCCGTCGACGGTGAAGCTCGCGGCGGTGCCGGCGAAGCCGCCGTTCTCGGTCACGACCTGCAGCCAGACGCCTGCACTCGAGCGCTCGCCCTCGATCCAGGCGTCGAAGGCCGCCCGGTCGTCCGGGTCGTCGGCGGTGAAGGCCGCCATCGCGACCGCATCGGGGTCGCGCATCATCTCGAAGACCGCGTCGAGGTCGTCTTCGTCGAGATCGCGCAGTTCGATGTGGCCCACGACCACACGCTACCGAGCGGCAGCGGTCAACTGAACCCGTGCACCGCGCGGATGCGGGCCTCGGCCGCGGCGCCATCCCGCGCGGCGATCGCCTCACGTAGCTCCTCGTACGCCGCGGTGCGTTCGATCGGGCACTCGATGAAGGGATGCCAGCCGTCCAGGTTGTGCCGGATGGCCACCTGGGCCTCGGCCAGCACCCGCTTGAAGGCCTCGTTGTCGGTGGCGGCGGTCGCCGCATCCAGGAATGCGCCGCTGGCGAGCAGCAGCCGGTCCACGTCGCTCGCGCGTGACGCGTCGACGATGTCGTCGGCGCGCGCGAGGAGCTCGGCGATCTCGTCGTCGCTCGCGCGTTCGACCGACAGCCGCACGACGTTGCCCATGAACAGGACGATGAAGTCGTGGGTGTCGGCGCGGCGCTTGGGGCTGCGCTCGCGCACGCGCGTGTAGCGATGGGGTGCGACCTCGACCAGCCCCGCGCGCACGAGGCGCTGGAGGGCCTCGCGCACCGGCGTGCGCGAGACGCCGAGCATCGCGGCCAGATCCTGATCGCGCAGGCGCTCGCCGGCGGGGAGTGTCCCGTCGAGGATCGCTGCGGCCAGCCGTTCGTACACTTCGTCGCCGAGAACCGTGCCCTGGGGGTCGAGGGGAGCAAGCTTCGTCGTCATGTCGAAATCAGTGTAAACGGCACCCGCCAGGCGGATTCCCAGGTTCACCTGTGGATAACTCCGGGTGTGGTCTCGCCCTGTGTCCGATATATCAGTATCGTTTTCCTGTCACGCTTAGCGTGGCGTATCCGGGGGGATCCGTCGACGCCCGGGCTTCGAGCATCGCTCAGCCCGGGCGTTCGATGGCTCTGCAACGTTTCTGTCACATCCCCAACTCGACGTGCGCGACCCAGGCGCCGCCCGTTAGCGTGGATCTCGACTCGTCGCAGTCGGGACGAGCACATCAAAGAACGGCACGGAATGAGCACCCAGGGCACGGTCAAGTGGTTCAACGCGGAGAAGGGCTTCGGCTTCATCGCTCCCGACGAGGGCGGCGCTGACGTCTTCGCGCACTACACCGCCATCGAGTCGAGCGGCTACCGCTCGCTCGAAGAGAACCAGCGCGTTGAGTTCGAGATCGCGCAGGGCCCCAAGGGCCTGCAGGCAGAGAACATTCGCCCGCTGTAACGCGTGATGCTCGCCTCACCCTCGGGTGAGGCGAGCATCTGCAGCGCCCGTGCTTCGTAGGGGCGCTGTCAGTCGTGGGCGGGGCGCAGCATCCCCACTCCCGCCCCGGCGAACTGACGCAGCGTCGCGTCCGGCAGGAACGCCCTCGTGAGGGCCGCGCCGATGCGAGCAAGGTCGCTCTCGTCGCGGTAGAGCAGGTACATCGTCTCGTAGCGCGGGTGGAACTTCGACTTGAAGCGGTGCAGCGACGAGAACCCGTACACCGGCTCGAGCGCATCGGCGAGTCGGGTCGACAGGGCGGCGATCGCTCCCGCATCCGGCGGGTAGTCGTGGGTGAGGGGTGCGCCCGACAGGGAGAGGATCGCGGCTCCCTCCTCGGAGAAGTGCCGCGCCGACGACCCGATCAGGTACTCCATCACCGGACCGAAGCCCCCATCGCGCCGGCGCATCAGATCGAGCGTCCAGCCGCGGACCTCGCCGGCCTCGCCGTAGATCGGCAGCCACGACAGGAACCCGTCGACGTCGCCGCGCGGGGAGATCGCCAGCGCGACGCGGACCTCCGGGTCGGCGGCCTGATCGAGCGTGCCGAGCGTGAAGCCCATCTCGGGCAGCCCCTTGTCGCCCACCCACATCTCCGAGATCGCCCGCAGCTGCTGCTGCACGCCCCACGGCTCCTCGGCGAACCGCGTCATCCGGAACGTCATCTCCTCGCGGCCCGCGCGGTTCATGGAGGTGCGGACCGCGTTCCACCGTTTGCCCGTGAACGCGAGCCCTGGCAGGTCGACGATCGTGTCGTCCGCGACGATCAGGCTCCGCCACCCGGACGGCACAGCGGCGCGCGTCGCTTCACCGGCGCTGAAGAAGCAGGGGATCAGCCCTGCGCGCTCGGCTCTGTCGATGAACTCGCCCACCGAGCGGGATCGGGATGCTGCCGGCCCGAGCGGATCCGCGAGGGCCAGCGCCACGCCCACCCTGCGCTGGTACGCCACGATGCCGACCGTGGTGCGCGCGTACTGCATCTCATCCCACGTCGTCATCCAGGAGAGCGTCCCGCCTCCCGTGGCGCGGAGCTCGGCCTGGGCGTCGGCGATCGTCGGCGACGGCGGGAGGCCGAGCGTCGACTTCCTCCGTGCCCGGAAGGCGCGGCGCACGACGACCAGGTACACCAGCAGCAGCATCCACAGCGCCGCCGTCGCGATGGTCGCGCTGACCTCGCCGATCGCCGTCTCGAGGTCTTCGCCGAGGGCGATGAGGAGCCCGAGCAGCAGGGCGCCGACGACGACGTTCGCCGCGGCGAGGGCGATCGTCCAGCCCCAGGCCCAGCGGCGGCCGCGGCGGAGACCGCGGGCGATCAGGACGACGGCGATCAGCTCGATCACGACATCGATGTAGGGTCCGTCGAACGCCTCGGTCGGCCCGACCATGCCGTCGGTGGGCACCACCGAGGTGATGATGTCGATCGCGAGCAGCAGGAGCAGGGCGAAGTAGGCGATCGCCCGCTGCTCGCGCACGGTGGTGCGCTGGACGCGCAGCGAGCGGTCGACGAACAGCACCAGGACGACGGCCATGGCGTGCACGAGGTCGGCCAGCGCGCCCCAGAACAGGAGCGCCACGAAGACGAAGCCGAGAAGCACGAGCCACGCTCGCACGCGCCACGGCTGCACGAACAGGCCGATCGCGGCGGCGATGCACGCCATCGTGCCGCCCGAGACGCCGACGTCGAGCGCGGCGGCCTCGGTGTGCGCCCACGGCCACACCCACGGCAGCAGGGTCGCCAGCCAGAGGAACAGCGCACTCGCGAAGATCGCGAACAGCTGCCCGACCCAGTAATAGGCGAGGGCGACGAGTGATCCGCGACGCCACTCGAGGTACGCCATGCCGGCGAACCCCGAGATCGAGAAGACGTACACCCACGGGTGGTCGACGAAGAACGTGCCCGTGATCGGGGTCCACCAGCGTCCCTCGAGGAAAGCGGGCAGCCCGTAGGCGACGACGTCGAACGTGTCGGTGTCGACGAAGGGCGACCACAGTCCCTGCCAGATCACCCCGACGGCGAGCACGACCGCGACGAAGCCGAGGGTGGCCGGTATCCGCCGAGCGAAGGTCATGGGCCCGCAAGCCGCGCGTAGTCGCCGAGGGCCTTGGCGTCCTCGGCATCGCGGATCGCCCGTCGTGCGGCATCGAGTGCGGCGACCGGGTCCTGCCCCTGACGGGCGGCGGCGAGCTCGCGCTGCGCGGAGGCGAGGCGGGCGCGGGCGTCGGCGTCGGCACCACCGTCGGAGACGGATGCTTCGGCCTCGGCGATGGTGTGGCGCGCGGCCGCGAGGGTGCCGGGCAGTGCCGTGCGCGCGCCGCGCAGCCGCTGCTGGGCGGTGCGCGCGTCGCCGACCGCGAGATCGAGGGAGCCGCGCAACCGGGCGATGGCGTCGACCGTCCTGGTCGGCCGGCGCTCGGCATCGGGTTCCAGTTCGGCCAGGCGCGCATCCACCCCGCGCAGCTCGGCGGTGAGCCGCTCGGCGGCTGCGGGGGCGAGCCCCGGCAGCAGGGCGGTGGCCTGCGCGTGCGCGGCACGGGCGGCGGAGAACTCGTCCGGCAGCGCCTGCGCGGCCTGCAGCACGAGGCGGTGGCTCTCCTCGAGCGCCCGGGCCTCGGCCTCGACCTGGCGGAGCGCGCGCTCTCCGGCCGCGAGCTCGGGCAGCGCGTTGGCGGCGGGATCGGCGGCGAGCTCCGCTGCGCGGTCGAGATGCTCCTGAGCGCTCGCGGCCGCGGTGACCGCACCGTGCGCTGCGCGTGCCGCGCCGCGCCACTCGTCGTCGGCGAACCGCTGCGAGAGCTCGGCCACGAGCGCCGCGGGGTCGCCCAGCGATTCGCGCGCCGCGGCCAGTCGCCGGCGTGCGGCGGCGACCTGCTCGCCCGCCGTGATGTGCGCGCGCACCCAGGTGCCGTGCTCGGCCTGGGCGCGGGTCACAGCCGCGAGCGCCTCGATGGCTTTGGCCTGGATGTGGCGCGCGCCGTCGCGCACCTGGGCGGGGTGGACCCCCTCCTCGGAGATCGCCCGGAACCGCTCGAAGCCGTCATCGCGCACGTGCTGTGCGGTGAGGCGCGCGCGCCGGAGCGCCGGCGGCGCCGTCCCGTCGTGCAGTGCGCCGGACAGGCCCACCTCGATGTCGAGCTCCTCCACCGCGTCGTCGAGCCGCACCAGCGCGGCCCCGGCTTCGGTCCGCGCGGCCTCGGCCCGCCCCCGCGCCTTCCGCCCGCGCCGCGCCTGGCGGATGCCCCACACGATCAGGGTGATCGCGACCGCAGCGGACGCGAACACCACCAGCGCGGGCACCACCCACGCCAGAACGACCGGCCAGGCTTCAGCCATCCGCATCCTCTCGCAGCAGGAGGGCGCGCAGCTCGTCGACGGTCTCCACGGCGGCCTGGGCGCCATCCGCCTCGTGCGGCCAGCTGAAACCCCAGCGCACGAAGATCACCGGCACGCCGTGCACGGCGCCGCCGTCGACGTCGTGATGGCGATCGCCCACGAGCACGGGGCGGCTGACGTCGACCCCACGGGCCGCCAGCTGCCGCAGCGCCTCGGCGATGATGTCGGATTTCGCGCTCAGGGTGCGCTCATCGGGAGTCGCGCCGACGATGACGGCGAGGTGCGGCGCGAGGTCGAAGTGGTCCATCAGGACGCGCACCTGCACTTCGGGCTTCGAGCTCGCCGTCGCCTGCGGCACTCCGGCCGCGTCCAGGTCGGCGACGAGCTCGGCTACGCCCTCGAACAGCCGGGCGCCGGTGGTGTACCCGTCGGCCTTGCCGAGCGTGCGGTAGAACGCGACGGCCTCCGTGGCCTGATCGGGCGTCATGCCCACGTTCGCCTGGAACGACTCGAACATCGGCGGCCCGATCCAGTGCACCAGCTCGGCGCGAGTCGGCGGCCGCCGCCCGAAGTGCTCCAGGGCGATCGTCAGCCGGCGCAGGATCCCCTCGGACGCGTCCACGAGCGTGCCGTCGACATCCCACAGCACGCAGGTCCAGGGAGATCTCGTCGCCATGGGGACAGCCTATTGGGGCGGGTCAGAAGAGGCGGGGGGCGCCGGACTCGGTGCCCTTCATGTCCTCGTAGTCGAGGGTCACGCAGCGGATGCCGCGATCCGCGGCGAGCACCTTCGCCTGCGGCTTGATCTCCTGCGCGGCGAAGACGCCGGTGACCGGTGCGAGGTGCGGGTCGCGGCCGAGGAGCTCGAGGTAGCGGGTGAGCTGCTCCACCCCGTCGATGTCGCCGCGGCGCTTGACCTCGACGGCGATCGTGCCGCCGGCCGGGTCGCGCAGGAGCAGGTCCACCGGCCCGATCGCCGTGGGGAACTCGCGCCGCACGAGCGACAGTCCTTCGCCGATCAGGCCGACCTGCTCGGCGAGCAGCCGCTGCAGGTCTGCTTCGACGCCGTCCTTCTGCAGACCGGGGTCGATGCCCAGCTCGTGCGACGAATCATGCAGCACCTCGTAGATGCGCACGAGCAGGGCGTCGCCGGTCTTGGCGTGCGTGACCCGCCAGTGCTCGAGCACGCCGGCCGCAGCGGAGTCGGCATCCGGGCTCTCCACCGTCAGGGTGCACGGCGGGCTCATCCAGTTCAGCGGCTTGTACGACCCGCCGTCCGAGTGCACGAGCAGCGACCCGTCGCCCTTGTGCACCAGCAGGCGCGTGGCCAGGGGCAGATGGGCGTTGAGGCGGCCCGTGTAATCGACGGAGCAGCGGGCGATGACGAGGCGCACTGGATGAGTTTAGTGGTGGTGGCCCGCGCCGACCTTCGAGCCGGCGATGGGCTTGGCCGCTCCGGACGCGAGGCCCGACATCGCGATGAGCGCGACGATGATCCACAGCGTCGACAGGATGCCGATCTGCTGGCTGATCCAGCCGAGCACCGGCGGTCCGCACAGGAAGGCGACGTAGCCGATCGTCGCCGCGGCGGAGACGGATGCTGCGGCCTTCGCCGGGTCGTCGGCGGCGGCCGACATGCCCAGTGGGAACCCGAGTGACGCGCCGGCACCCCACAGGGCGACGCCGACGAACGCGATCGGGAGCGACGGCGCGAGGATGAACATGATCAGGCCCACGCCCGCGGCGACCGAGAGGATGCGCAGCGTCCACACCCGGCCGATCCGGTCGACCAGCGGTCCGCCCAGGATGCGGAAGACGGTCATCGCGACCGAGAACACGGTGAGGGCCACGGCCCCCATCGCCTCGGTCTCGCCGTGGCCGTCGACCACGGCGATCGTGAGCCAGTCGTTCGCGCTGCCCTCGGCGAAGGCCATGCCGAGCATGATCGCGCCGATCGCCCAGGTGCGCGGGTCGCGCCAGACGGCGAGGGCGGCCTTGAACCGGTCGCGCCGTGAGGCATCGGGGGCCTCGTCGCCCACGCTCTCGCGGGTCGGCACCCACGCGATCGACAGCAGCCCCGCACCGAGGACGAGCGCCGCCGCAGCCCAGAGGTGCGCGGCGACGCCGACGTTCCAGGCCGACATCGCGATGCCCACACCGGCACCGACCACGGTGCCGATACTGAAGAACGCGTGGAACAGGGGCATGAGGGTGCGGCCGAACGACTGCTCCACCGCAGCGGCCTCGACGTTCATCATCACGTCGGTGGCGCTCATGCCGAGACCCAGGAAGGCCAGGCCGACCGCCGTCAGCGCGTACGAGTGGGTGATCTCGACGCCGAACCCGATGACGATCACACCGCCGCCGAACGACAGCAGCGTGGCGATCATGCCCCGCCGGGCGCCCCACCGCACGACGATGATGTTCGCGAGCGTGAGCCCGACGATCGCCGCGGCGCCCGAGATGAACAGCAGCACGCCGATGCCGAAGTCGTCGGTGCCGAGCTCCTTCTTCACCGCCGGGAGACGCGACGCCCATGAGGCGAAGCCGAGACCGACGACGGCGAAGATCGTGAAGATGGCGGTGCGCCAGCGCACGAGCTGGGAGCGGGTCAGGACGGTATCCACGCCGACAGCCTACCGAATCGATTCGATGCCCGAGAACACGCGGAAGCGCGGGGCAGTCTACGATCGGAGGATCATGAGCACGCGCCGCGCCACCATCAGCGACGTCGCCCGCACCGCGGGCGTGTCGCCGTCGACCGCCTCGGTCGTCTTCAGCGGCAAGACACCCGTGTCGGACGAGACACGCAGCCGCGTGCTCGCGGCCGCCGCGGAACTCGGCTACACCGGCCCCGACCCGCGGGCGGCGTCACTGCGCCGCGGCCGGTCGGGCATCGTCGGGGTGGTGTTCGAGGAGCACCTGGGCCGCACGTTCCAGGATCCGGTGAAGATCCTCATGATGGACGGGCTGACCGACGGCGTCGCGCCGCTCGGCGCCGGCCTGCTGCTCCTGCGCGACCGCGATGACACCGACGGCGCGCCCACCCTCACCACCGCGCCGCTCGATGCGGCAGTGCTCGTCGGATGCAGCGGGATGCTGCGCGAATCGCTCGACGTGGTCCGCGCCCGCGGCATCCCGGTCGTCGTGATCGAGGGGGATGCTGGCGAGGGGATCCCGCGGATCGACCTCGACAACCGCGCGGCCCAGAGCCGCGCCGCCGCGCACCTGCGTGAGCTCGGCCACGAGCGAGTGGCGCTGGTCACGCTGCCGCTGCGCGCGGGCTGGGCGCCTGGGTGGATCACCGGAGCCGACGACATCGACATCGACGTCACCCGAGACCGCCTCGATGGTGCCCGCGACGTGTACCCGCAGGCGCCCGCGTACGCCGCAGCGGCCAGCTCCATCGACGAGGGCGTCGCGGCAGGGCGGGCTGTCTTCGCCGCGGCGGGCCCGCATCCCACCGCCGTGCTCGCCCAGAGCGACCTGCTCGCCGCCGGAGTGATCCGGGCCGCGGAGGAGGCCGGGCTGCGGGTGCCCGAGGATGTCAGCGTCACCGGGTTCGACGGGATCGTCGTCGACGGACTGGCCCCGTACGAGCTGACCACGCTGGTGCAGCCGGCCGTCGAGAAGGGACGTGCCGCCGGACGCGCAGTCGCCGCGATGCTCGACGGCGGCGAGCCGGCGTCACTGCTGCTGACGTGCGCATTCCGCGCGGGGAATACCACCGCGCGGGCGGGGGCCGCGGGCTGATCCAGGGCCGACCCGGGCCGGGCTCCCCGTAGACTGGACGGACACCCCGAACGCCTGTGCCTTTGGCCGCGACCCCCGAGGAGGCCGCGCATGCTCATCCTGCTCGGCGTGTTCGCGGTCGTTCCGGTCGCGCTCCCGTCGCTGGTCCGCCGGATAGGCGCGCGCGCGTTCTACGTCGCGGCCCTCGTCCCGATCGCGGCGTTCGTGCACACCGCCTGGCTCACCCCGGCCGTGCTGAGCGGCAGCATCCCGTTCGAGGCGTACGACTGGATCCGCCCGCTCGGCATCCAGCTGTCGATGCGGATGGACACGCTCGCCTGGGTGATGGCGCTGATCGTCACGGGCGTCGGCGCGCTGGTGATGATCTACTGCCGCTCGTACTTCCGCGGGAAGGACGAGGGCCTCGGCCAGTTCTCGGCGGTGCTGCTCGCCTTCGCCGGCGCGATGTACGGGCTGGTGCTCACCGACGACATCGTCGTGCTGGTGATGTTCTGGGAGCTCACGAGCGTCCTGTCGTACCTGCTCATCGGCTACTACAACCGCCGTGCCGCGAGTCGCCGCGCCGCTCTGCAGGCCCTGCAGGTCACGACGCTCGGCGGCCTGGTCATGCTCATCGGCGTGGTGCTGCTCGTGGTGCAGGCCGGCACCTCGAGCCTGTCGACGATCCTCGCCGAGACGCCGACCGGCGCCGTCGTCGACGCGGCCCTGGTGCTGATCCTCGTCGGCGCGCTCAGCAAGTCCGCGATCTTCCCGTTCCACTTCTGGCTGCCCGGCGCGATGGCCGCGCCCACTCCGGTGAGCGCGTACCTGCACGCGGCCGCCATGGTCAAGGCGGGCATCTACCTCATCGCCCTGTTCGCACCCGCCTACGCCGAGTCGCCGGTGTGGCGGCCGATCGTGATCGGGCTCGGCGCATTCACGATGCTGCTCGGCGGGGTGCAGGCACTGCGCGAGACCGACCTCAAGCGCATCCTGGCGTTCGGCACCGTCAGCCAGCTGGGTCTGCTCACCGTGGTGCTCGGCTACGGCACCCGCGATGCCGCCCTCGCCGGCATCGCCCTGCTCATCAGCCACGCCCTCTTCAAGTCGGCGCTGTTCCTCGTCGTCGGCATCATCGACCGTCAGCTCTCCACCCGTGACATCGGAGAGCTCAGCGGCGTGGGCCGGCAGGCGCCGACCCTCGCCGTGTTCTCGGCGCTCGCGGTCGCCTCGATGGCCGGGGTCATCCCGACGCTCGGATTCGTGGCGAAGGAGGGGGCGCTGACCGCCCTCCTCCACGAGGCGTCCGGCGGTGCCGCTTGGGCGATCGTCGCGGTGATCGCGGTCACGCTCGGGTCGATGCTGACAGCGGCATACGGCATCCGCTTCGTCTGGGGCGCGTTCTGGACGAAGAAGGATGCTGCCGGCGCAGCCCTTCCGCCGACCGCCTGGCCCGACCCGCCGTTCTCGTTCTTCGTCTCCCCGGTGCTGCTCTCCTCACTCGGCGTGATCGCCGGCTTCGCGACCGCACCGCTCGACGCCGCACTGGCCACCTACGCCGACACGGCACCTGCGGCCAGCGCGGGCGTGGCCGCACCGGAGCATGTCTCGCACCTCGCCCTCTGGCACGGCTTCGAACCCGCACTGTGGATCTCGATCGCCACCCTTGTCATCGGCGCGGCTCTGTTCGGCCTCACCGCGAAGGCGACCTGGAGCCGCCGCCTCCTGCCGTTCACGGCCGCCGACGTGTACAACGCGGCACTGCGCGGCATCGCGCGACTGTCGGTCATCACGACGAGCTTCACCCAGCGCGGCTCGCTGCCGGTCTACGTGGGCACGATCTTCGTGGTGTTCGTCGCTGCGGAGGGCACCGCCCTGCTCGCCGGCTCGGACTGGCGGGCCGATCTCGCCGCCTTCCACACGCCGATGCAGCTGGTGGTCGCGCCGATCATGATCGTCGCCGGCCTCATCGCGGTGCGGGCGCGCAAGCGCTACACCGGCGTCGTGCTGGTGTCGGTCACCGGCCTCGGCATGGTCATCCTCTTCGCGACCAGCGGTGCGCCCGACCTCGCGCTGACGCAGATCCTCGTCGAGACCGTCACCCTGGTTGCGTTCGCGCTCGTGCTGCGGCGCATCCCCGCCCGCATGGGCGAGCACAACGCGTCGGTGTGGCCGGTGGCCCGTGCCGTGCTCGCCGGGGCGGTCGGGCTCACCATGGCGATGGTCGCGATCGTGGCCACCGCCGCGCGCGAGGCGGCGCCGATCTCGGGCTCGTTCGCCGACCTCGCCTACGAGATCGGGCACGGCAAGAACGTGGTCAATGTCGCCCTCGTCGACCTGCGCGGGTGGGACACGATGGGCGAGCTGTCCGTGCTCATCCTCGCCGCGACGGGAGTCGCGTCGCTCGTGTTCGTGACGCATCGCGCCGACACCCTCTCGACATTGAACGCGCTGCCGAGCGAGCTGCCGCGCGACCGCCGGCCCCTCATCGAGACTGCGGACGGGATCCGGCCGCGCGGTGAGGGCGGCAGCCGGCGGATGGCCTGGCTCGTCGGCGGTCAGCGCGTCGATCCGGCGAACCGCTCGATCATGCTCGAGGTCGTCGTGCGGATCCTCTTCCACACCATCATCGTCGTCTCGCTCTATCTGCTGTTCGCCGGCCACAACCTGCCGGGCGGCGGGTTCGCGGGCGGACTGGTCGCGGGCATGGCGCTCGTGATGCGCTACGTCGCGGGCGGCCCCTACGAGCTCGGCGCCGCCGCGCCGACCGACGCCGGCCGGCTGCTGGGGGCGGGCATGGCGCTCGCCGTGGCGACCGCCGTCGTGCCCATCTTCTTCGGACAGGCGCCGCTGACGAGCGTCTTCATCGAGGCGGACCTCCCGGTCATCGGCCACGTCGAGTTCGTCACGTCCACCCTCTTCGACATCGGCGTGTACCTCGTCGTGATCGGCCTCGTGCTCGACGTGCTGCGCAGCCTCGGGGCCGAGGTCGACCGTCAGGCGCACGAGCTGCGCGAGACCGGACCCCGGGCGGGGGTGGGCGTCTGATGCAGGCATCCGCCATCCTCATCGTCATCATGGCCGTGCTGTTCGCGTGCGGCGTCTACGCGATGCTCGAGCGCAGCCTCACCCGGGTGCTGATCGGCTTCCTGCTCCTCGGCAACGCGGCGAACCTGCTGCTGCTGATCGTGATGGGCGCGCCGGGCGTGGCCCCCTTCTTCGGCTCAGCCGACCCCGCCGACATGAGCGACCCGCTGCCGCAGGCGCTGACACTCACCGCCATCGTCATCACGTTCGCCGTGTCGGCGTTCCTGCTCGCCCTGATCTACCGCTCGTGGCAGCTCGGCCAGGCCGACACCGTCGAGGACGACGAGGCCGACGCCGCCGTGCGCGCGCGGGCGACCCAGGCCGAGGAGTCCATGGACGACGAGACCGGCATCGAGGACGAGGACGACGACGCGACGAGTGACTTCGTGGGGGTCGACACCGCCCCCATCACCGTGCTGAGCAGTCGCGACGTCCCGGGTGTCCGCGACGACGCGCCCGTCGACGAGGCCGACCGGCCGCGCGGGGGTGAGGACGCATGAACTCGCTCGTCCCGCTTCTGGTCACCCTGCCCCTGCTCGGCGCCGCCATCGCGCTGATCGCCGGGCGGCACCGGCGCACGCAGGTGGTGGTCTCGGTCACGACGCTGACGCTCGTGACGGTGATCGCCAGCATCCTGCTCGTCGCCGTCGATGCCGCGGACGCGCCGATCGCCGTCTCGGTCGGAGGCTGGCCGGTGCCGTTCGGCATCGTGCTCTACGTCGACCGGCTCTCGGCACTGCTGGTCGTCGTCTCGAGCGTCGTGCTGCTCGCGGTGCTGCTCTTCTCGGTCGGCCAGGGCGCGGCAGACGGCGACGACGAGACCCCGGTGTCGATCTTCCACCCGTCGTACCTCATCCTCGGCGCCGGCATCTTCACCGCGTTCATCGCGGGCGACCTGTTCAACCTCTACGTCGGCTTCGAGATCCTGCTGGTCGCGTCGTACGTGCTCATCACGCTCGGCAGCACCGAGTCGCGCATCCGCACCGGCGTCGTCTACATCGTCGTCTCGCTCGTCTCGTCGATCCTGTTCCTGGCCGCGATCGCGGTGATCTACGGCGCGCTCGGCACGGTGAACATGGCGCAGATCGCGGAGCGCATGGTCGAGCTGCCGCAGGACATCCAGCTCGTGCTGCACCTGCTCCTGCTGCTCGCGTTCAGCATCAAGGCGGCCGTGTTCCCGCTGTCGTTCTGGCTGCCCGACTCGTACCCGACCGCTCCTGCGCCGGTGACCGCGGTCTTCGCGGGCTTGCTGACGAAGGTCGGCGTGTACGCGCTGATCCGCACGGAGACGCAGCTGTTCAGCGACAGCGACGTCAACATCCTGCTGATGGTGATCGCCCTGGCCACCATGATCGTCGGCGTGCTCGGCGCCGTCGCGCAGGCGGAGCTGAAACGCATCCTGTCGTTCACCCTGGTCAGCCACGTCGGCTACATGGTGTTCGGAATCGCCGTCGCCACCCCCGAGGCGATCGGCGCGACCATCTACTACATGGTCCACCACATCGTCGTGCAGACCACCCTGTTCCTCGCCGTCGGTCTCATCGAGCGACGGGCGGGCTCGACCTCGATCCTGCGGGTGAAGGGCCTGATGCGCGCCGCCCCGATCATCGCCGTGCTCTACTTCATCCCCGCGATCAACCTGGGCGGGCTGCCCCCCTTCTCCGGCTTCATCGGCAAGTTCGCGCTCTTCGACGCGGCGGCCGAGGTCGGCACCCCGATCATGATCGTGATGCTCGTCGGCGGCATCGTCACTTCGCTGCTCACCCTCTACGCCCTCATGCGCGCGTGGAACCTGTCGTTCTGGCGCGAGGAGGACGACTCGGCCGAGACCGAGGCGCGCATCTCGTACCTGGGCGATGCGCCGGCGGCGGGCGACGAGTCGGACCGCCGGGTCATCCCGCGCATCATGACCTCGGCGACCGCCGGCATGGTGACGCTGACCATCGCGCTCACCGTCTTCGCCGGGCCGCTCTACGACGTGTGCGCGCGGATCGGCGACACGATCCTGCAGCCGGTGACGCTGGTGCAGCTGGATCAGGAGGCGGCAGAGTGACCCCCGACTTCCGCCACACCCCCCGCACCGTCGCCACCCAGGCGTGGCGCCAGCTGCCGTTCGTCATCTGGCTCATCGCGCTGTGGATGCTGCTGTGGGCTCAGTTCACGTGGCTCTCGCTTCTGACCGGGATCGTGGTGGCCCTGTTCGTCACCCGGATCTTCCGGCTGCCGCCGGTGGAGCTGTCCGGCCGGGTCAACCTCTGGCGCGGACTCCTGTTCGTGCTGTCGTTCCTCGGGTCGGTCGTGCACGGCTCGATGCTGGTCGCCTGGCAGGTGCTCGACTGGCGGCGCCAGCCGGGCACGGCGATCATCGCGGTGCCCCTCGTGACCGACGACGACCTGATCATGACCCACGTGGCGGTCACCGCATCCCTCATCCCCGGCTCGCTCATCGTCGACGCTGACCGCGACCGTCGCGTGCTGTTCCTGCACGTCATCGGGGTGCGCGATCAGCGCGACGTCGAGCGCCAGCGCCGCAGCGTGCTGCAGTGGGAGCGGCGCATCGTGATGGCGGTCGGCTCGCGCGCGCAGGTGGCCGCGATGCAGGGCGGGGGTGCACGATGAGCTTCCTGCTGCCGGCGATCTACGTCGTGTTCTCGGTGGCCGCGCTGCTCACGGTCATCAAGATCGTGGTCGGGCCGTCGATCCTCGACCGCGCGGTCGCCTCGGACGTGCTGCTGACGCTCGTCATGTGCGTGCTCGGCGCCGAGATGGCGATCAACCACCACACGCGCACGCTGCCGGTGCTGCTGATCATCGCGGCGGTCGGCGTGTTCGGCTCGATCTCGATCGCGCGTTTCGTGGCCAGGAAGGACACCGAGCGATGAACCCGGATGCTGTCATCGACGTCGCGGTGGGCGTCTTGATCCTCGTGGGCGCGCTACTGTGCCTCACCGCCGCGATCGGGCTGCTGCGGTTCCGCGACGTGCCGACCCGCCTGCACGCCGCGACCAAGCCGCAGGTGCTCGGGCTCGTGCTGATCTGCCTCGCGATCGCGCTGTCGATGCGTTCGTGGCAGGTCGTGGCGTTCCTGGTGCCGGTCGTGATGATCCAGTTCGCGACCGCGCCGCTGTCGGCGCACATGGTGGGCCGGCAGGCCTACCGCAACGGCACCATCGACGAGCGGTCGCTGGTCGTCGACGAGCTCGCGGACTCCCGCCGCACACCCCCCGCCGCCGGCGGCTGAGGCCGCGCTCTGCGCCAGTTCCCTGCATCTGCGCCACCGATCAGTGGAGCGGATGCTGCGAACTGGCGCGGCTGCGAAAGCGCGCGGCTCGTTGAGCGAGCGCAGCGAGACGAAACGTCGGGCCGCTACTCCGCGGGGGTGAGGGTCAGGGTGTTCGTGGTCGCGGCGGCGACGGCCTCGGGGGAGAACGCCCAGGGCGTCAGCTCCGCCTTCTGCCACGACGCGGTCTGGTCGACGTAGTTCGGGTGGAAGGTGTGCCCGCTCGTGCCGGTCAGGTGGTTCCACCGTGACGCGTCGAGGTCCGAGAGGTCGACGACCATGCGCATCGACGGCACCGTGATGGTCGAGAAGTCGCTCCCGATGTCCCACCCGGTCGCGTTCGCGACGGACGATCCGCCGCCCACCTCGAACGGCCCGCGGTTGAACAGCCACTCGATCGGAGCGATCCCGCTCGCGCCGAACGTGTCGCTGGCGAGATTCAGCGCGTGCAGCGATCCCCAGCTCCAGTTCGCCGGCGCCTCGCCCTGCAGGTCGACCAGCCGGTCGTACGCTCCCTCGGCGCTGGCGGCCAGCATCCCGTCCATGTCCTCGACGTCGATGCCGGCGTTCGTCCACCACGGCGACGACGGGTCGCCCATCAGCGCGTCCACCACGAGGAACAGACGGCCTTGGCCGACGAGCGGCGCCGGCGTCTCGCGCCCGCGCACGAACAGGTTCTGCACCAGCTCGTCCCACAGCACGTTGGCGTACGCGGCAGCGGCCGAGTCCGCATCGTTCTGCGCATCCCACGCCTGCAGCAGGTCGAGCGCGGCGTCGGTGCCGGCGTCGTCGGTGCGCAGGTCGGCGTAGGCGGCGATCAGCCGCTTGCCCATCCAGAACTCGTTGTCGGCCTGGATGTCGCGCATGTCGTCGGCGGTGAGCTTGCCCATCGCCGCCTTGCGCTCGATCAGATCGACGATGCGGGCCGCGCGCCAGCCGTAGTCCCAGTCGCGCGTGAGGAAATGCTCGTAGTCGTCGCCGACGATCGCGTTGTTGGCGGTGACGATGTAGCCCGAGTCGGGGTTGTACGACACCGGCAGCTCGTCGAACGCGATGTACCCCCGCCAGTCGTAGTCCGACAGCCAACCCGGCTGAGGCATCGACCCGTCGCCGACGCCGCGGATCGGCAGCCGACCCGGCGTCTGGTAGCCGATGTTGCCCTCGATGTCGGCGTAGATCAGGTTCTGCGCCGGCACGTCGAACAGCTGCGCCGCCGCCCGGAACCCGGTGAAGTCCTGCGCCGTGTTCAGCGCGAAGATCGCCTCGGCCGTCGTACCGACCTGCAGTGCGGTCCACTGGAGGCTGACCGCATCCTCTCCCTCGGGAGTCCGCGCAGGCTCAGCCTCGACGCCCTCGGTCCCGACCTTCGGGTCGCCCGCGATCGCATCGAAGTCGGCGGTGAGGCCCGACACGATCGGACCGTGCACGGTCGAGCGGATCTCCAGCTCGACGTCGTCGCCGCCCGCGACCTTCAGCGTCTCGGTGCGCACATCGAGAGGCACGAGCTCGCCATCGCGCCAGTACTGGTCGCCCTGCACCTTCTCGACGTACAGGTCGGTGACATCGGTGGTGAGGTTGGTGAAGCCCCAGGCGATGTGCGCGTTGTGGCCGATGACGACACCGGGCATGCCCGAGAAGCTGAAGCCGGCCACGTCGAACGGGCAGTCCGTCGCCACCGTGCGGCACTTCAGGCCGACCTGGTGCCAGACGCTCGGCAGCGCCGCGCCGAGGTGCGGGTCGTTGGCCAGCAGGGGCAGCCCACTGTCGGTGAGGTCGCCCGAGACCACCCACGAGTTCGATCCGATGCCCTCGCCGGCATCCCCCACGAGAGCGCCGACCGCCTCGATGACGCTGCCCACCTCGGTCCAGGAGATGGATGCTGTCGCCACCTGCGCGTCGTCCGGTGCGGCCGTCGCGCTCGCCGGCTGCGCCAGATCGGAGATCGTCGGCACGATCACGGGGTTCTTGTCGAACGGGTAGGTCGGGTACAGCTCGGTGAGCTGGTCGGCGGTGTAGCTCTGCGCGGCGATCGCGCGCTCCGACTCGGTCTCGACGTTGGAGCGGAGGTCCCAGGCCATCGCCTTCAGCCAGGCGACTGAGTCGGCGGGCGTCCACGGCTCGATCTCGTAGTCGGCGTTCTGCAGCCCCAGCACCGCGTACTCGAACGAGGCATCGGCGCCGTCGTGGTCGGCCAGGTAGGCGTTCACGCCTTCTGCGTACGCGTCGTAGTAGCTGCGGGTCGTCTCGTCGAGCGCTTCCACCTCCTGCTCGGCGATCTCACGCCAGCCGAGCGTGCGGAGGAAGCTGTCGGTGCTGAGCTGCGATTCGCCGAACAGCTCCGACAGGCGACCGCTGGTGACGTGCCGGCGGAAGTCCATCTCCCAGAAGCGGTCCTGCGCATGCACGAAGCCCTGCGCGAAGAAGAGGTCGTGCGTGCTCCCGGCGGTGATGGTGGGGATGCCGAGCACGTCGCGCTGGACGGTCACCTCGTCGGCCAGGCCCGCGGCGGCGATCGTGCCGTCGAGCTGTGGGAACGAGCGCTGGATCGTGAAGGCGACGGTGCCTGCACCGATGAGGGCGATCACGATGACACCGGCGATCAGGCTGAAGAGGCTGATGCCGACGATGCGGCCGATCGAGCGCTTCTTGACCGGCTCGGTCTCGCCGTCGGCGAGCGGGGTCGGCGCGGTGGCGGTCTTCGACATTGAAGTGCTTATCCGTTCTCGGCACGCCGTGGCGGACACGGCGAGTCTCAGTTCCACCCTTTCGGGTCGGGTGGGCTGTCACGAATCGTAACGCGCACCTGCGCGCAAGCCCGAATCGCGCTCGCTTTTACCCGGTGCGTCAGTCGGTGCCGAGGTCGAACGCCGACGACTCGTTCGCCGCATCCGTCGCCTCGGCGAGCTCTTCGCGCTCGGCGCTGTAGCCCTCGGCGTGCGCCGTGATGCCCTCCGCCGCGCCGCTCTCGAGCCGGCCGACCAGGGCGCCGGTGGCGCCGCCGATCAGTCCGGCGGCCGCGTACTGCTCGAGCCGCGAGCGGGAGTCGGCGATGTCGAGGTTGCGCATCGTCAGTTGGCCGATGCGATCGGTCGGGCCGAACGCGGCGTCGCCGACGCGCTCCATCGACAGCTTGTCCGGACCGTACGAGAGGTTCGGGCTGGTGGTGTCGAGGATCGTGTAGTCGTCGCCGCGGCGCAGACGCAGCGTGACCGAGCCGTTGATCGTCGAGCCCACCCACTTCTGGATCGACTCGCGCAGCATGAGCGACTGCGGCTCGAGCCAGCGGCCTTCGTACATCAGGCGGCCGAGCCGGCGACCCTGCTCGTGGTAGGTCGCCAGGGTGTCTTCATTGAGGATGCCGTTGACCAGGCGCTCGTAGGCGATGAACAGCAGTGCCATGCCCGGCGCCTCGTAGATGCCGCGCGACTTCGCCTCGATGATGCGGTTCTCGATCTGGTCGCTCATGCCGAGGCCGTGCCGGCCGCCGATGCGGTTCGCCTCGAGCACCAGCTCGACCGCATCGGTGAATGCGACGCCGTTGAGCGCCACGGGGCGACCGGCCTCGAAGGTCACCGTGACGTCCTCGGTCTCGATCTCGACGGCGGGATCCCAGAAGCGGACGCCCATGATGGGCTCGACGGTCTCGAGCGAGACGTCGAGGTTCTCGAGGGTCTTCGCCTCGTGCGTCGCACCCCAGATGTTCGCGTCGGTCGAGTACGCCTTCTCCGCCGAGTCGCGGTACGGGAAGCCGTGGGCGACGAGCCACTCGCTCATCTCCTGGCGCCCGCCCAGCTCGGTGACGAAGTCGGCGTCGAGCCACGGCTTGTAGATGCGCAGCGCGGGGTTGGCGAGCAGGCCGTAGCGGTAGAACCGCTCGATGTCGTTGCCCTTGTAGGTCGAGCCGTCGCCCCAGATGTCGACGCCGTCCTCCTTCATCGCGCGCACGAGCAGGGTGCCGGTGACGGCCCGCCCGATCGGCGTCGTGTTGAAGTAGGTCTTGCCGCCGGAGCGGATGTGGAACGCGCCGCATTGAAGCGCGACAAGGCCCTCTTCGACGAGGGCGGCCTTGCAGTCGATCAGGCGCGAGATCTCGGCGCCGTACTCGAGTGCGCGGCCGGGAACGGCCTCGACGTCGGGCTCGTCCGGCTGGCCGAGGTCACCCGTGTACGTGCAGGGGATGGCGCCCTTGTCGCGCATCCACGCCACGGCGACCGACGTGTCGAGGCCTCCGGAGAAGGCGATGCCGACGCGTTCGCCGACGGGCAGGGACTGGAGGACCTTCGACATGATCCCAGTCTACTGAGCCGGTCTCCCGCGGCCCTGCGCGGTCCGTGGCGGGGTCGTGGTGTGGGACCTCAACGGCGCGCAGAGGACGGGCGACTGTGGCATGTTGCCCAAAAGTTACTCCCGCCGATGTTACGGGTGTGGCTAACCTGACAAAGGGGGGAAGGAAGAGCGCCCCTCATTCTCGGTGACAGCGGAGGCGGCAAGTGGCGCGAGGAGATGACGGTTCGACGAGTCGCACGCGCAGGACGCACCTCACTCCTGCGCGATGGATGGCGGCCACGCTCGCCGTCGTGTTCGCGCTCGGGAGCACGTCGCTGCCCGCCTATGCGGAGGGCTCCGACTCCGACGCGGACTCCGCGATCTCGATCACCAAGACCGCCGGTGCGACACCGGACGGCGACGTCGCGAGCTACGCGCCCGGCGACACCGTCACCTATGACATCGTCCTCGCCTGCGTCGCCCCGACGGCCGGAGTCTGCGTCGACGCCCGGGTGGTCGATGACATCCCCGCTCCCCTGATACTCCAGGACGTCACGGTCGCAGACCCCGACAACCTCTACGACGACAACTCTGACGGCGACACCGTCGACGTCGCGTTCTCCTTCACGAACGATCAGGGTGCCGGCATGCGCGGCGGCAATTCGGTGACCATCGCCGTGACGGCCGAGATCCCCGAGACGATCACGTGGGAGCAGGCCCAAGAGCTCGGCGAGGTCACCAACACCGCGAGCTTCACCACGCGCGACCTGTCCGCAAGCGACGATGCCGTGCTCGTCATCGACGTGCCCGAGCAGCTCGCCGCCGATGCGACGAAGTCGGCCGAGGACAACATGGGCGGCACCGGTCGCCCGATCCCGGCCGAGGCGGGCCGCCCGGTCGACTTCACGATCGGGGGCGGCAACACCTCGAACCGCCCGGTCGAGTCGATCACGATCACCGACCCGGCCGCGGGCAGCACCGGCATGGAGTACCTCGATCTGACCTCGATCGATGGCATCGCCTACCCCGCCGGGGCGGACCAGGTCACCGTGTCGTATGTGGACGGCACCGGCACGCACACGATCGGCCCTTACTTCGCCCCGACCGACAGTGTGCTGCTCACCGACTTCGACGACCCGACCACCGTCACGAGCATCTCCTTCACCTTCACCGCCCAGAACGGCGATCAACTGCCGCCCGCGACGGGTCCCGGCGACTACGCATCGATCGGCATCGGGACAGAGACGAACGAGCTCGTCGAGGACCTCGACACGAACGAGAGCGTCACCGTCGACAACGTGGCCGAGGCGACCGTGACGGTCGACGACCGGACGCAGAGCGACACGGCATCCGATTCGGTCGTCATCACCAACGTGCCCCCCTCCGTCACCGTCGACAAGAGCTTCGCGGATGCTGCGCTGCTCCCGGGCGAGACCACGACGGCGACGATCGAGGCGGTCAACGGTGGCAAGGACGTCACCGAGATGACCATCGCCGATCCGGGCGCGGGGGGCGATGATCTGCACGAGCAGGGGTTCGCCTTCCAGGGGTTCGATGAGGACGCCATCGTGTGGCCCTCTGACGCCGACCACGTCCAGATCACCTACTACTACGCGTCGGCGCCGACGGAGGAGACCCTGGAGAGCGACGACCTCGACACCCTGCCCACGACGTCGCGTCCCGACGATGTCGTCGGCTTCTCGATCACCTTCACGGGCCCGATCGAACCCGGTGCGACCGCCGTGGTGCCGTTCGTCGTCGAGTCGCAGCCCGTCGAGGAGGGCACCCCGACCCAGGCGACGAATACGACGGATGCGAGCGTCGTCGACGCTGACGGAGTCGGAGCGACCGACACCGACAGCGATACGATCACCCGCAACCCCGCCCGTGTGTATCCGGTCGTCGACAAGAGCATCGTCAAGGACGATCTCTACAATGCTCCGGGCGCCTCGACCCTGGTCCAGCTGACCGGTTCGGTCCGGGAGGACTCGACCACCGGCGCCGACGAACTGGTCGTCCAGGACCCGATCGACCCGGATGGGGGCATCAGCCCGTTCTGGAATCACTTCGACCTGACTTCGATCGGTCCGGTCGAGGTGCCCACGAACGCGACGATGACCGCTTCGTACTACAGCTGTGCGGCGGGGGATTGGGTCCCGTTCCCCGGCATGCCGGTCGCACCGGGCGATACGTGGAGCTACGTCATCCCCGGCGGCGACAAGGACGACATCTGCGGTGTGCAGTTCGTCTACACGCCAGACCCGGCCGGCACCCTGCTCCCCCCGGGCTTCACCGTTCTCGCCTACTTCAACGTCGAACTGCGCGACGAGCTCCGCGACGGGTCGGGGCCGGTCAACAGCGAAGACGTGCTCGCGATCGACAACGACGCCTCGGCGACGGTGGACAACCCCGAGACGGGGCAGGGCCCCCAGACGGACACCGACACCGACGGCATCGACGTGATTCCGATCGACGGCGAAGGCCCGGACATGATCTCCAAGTCCTGGACCCCGACCTCCGGCGTGGTCGCGCTCTCCGGCGACACGACGCCGGTCACGCTGCAGTGGGGCACACAGGGCATCCCGCTGGACACGATGACGATCACCGACATCGAGAACCCGGAGACCACGGAGCTCACCGACTCGGCGTTCGATGCGTTCGATCTTCGCCTGATCCAGGAGATCACGCCGGCGACGGACCCCGGCATCCTCTTCGACCAGGTGTACGCGCAGCGGCTCAGCGCCGCCTCGGGGCAGTGGGAGTACTTTGACGACGGATTCACGGCCGCCAACCCGAGCCGCGGCGGATACCCGGAGTACCGACTCTCCGCGCAGGAGCGCGACGACACGATCGCCGTGCGCTTCGTGTTCAGCGAACGGCCCGACCGTGCGGACGTCATCACCAACATCGCGACCGACCCGGCCGTCGGGTCGGGCGTCGCCGAGACCGACGGCCTCGATCGCACCATCATCCTTCGCTACGCACTGCGCTACTACCTCCGGTCCAACCCGGCCCAGCCGGTCCTCGGCGCGAACCACGAGTACGAGTACAACTCCGGCACTCCGGGAATCGTGGACAACACGGTGCAGGCCGAAGGTGTCGGCACGGACGACACGTACAACAGCCGCGCCGAGGACGACATGACGATCCTCGACGAGGCCATGGACGTCACGCTCGACAAGCGATTCGTGGACTACGACGAGAACGCGGACAACCCGTGGGACGACAGCCTCGACAGCGAGGAGCTCCCGCTGCCGCCGGTGGGCACACCCGCCAGCGACTACCCGGGGATGACCGCGCTGCTGCGCGCGACGAACACCTCGGTCGCGCGCGTCGGCTCCATGACGGTCAGGGATCCCGACCCGGACATCACCGAAGGCATCTACGACCAGTTCAATCTGTTCCGAGTCGTCTCCGTGACTGTCCCCGAGGGCGCCGACGCGAGTCTGTCGCGTGTCATCCTGAGCTTCGCCGACGGACCTGCCCAGTCGGTACCGCTCGACGATCCGATCCTGTCGAACCCCTCGTCCCTGGCCGACGTGGTCGGCGTCACGGTCACCCACTCTGGCGGTCTGAACGGCGACGGCACCTACTCGTCGCTGATCGTCTCGGGAGCGACCAGCGACATCCGGCTCGAGTACCAGATGCGCCCGACCCTGCGTTCCGATCCCGATACGGCCGCGTCGGCGACCGTCACCCCGCTGATCAACCACGCGGTCGTCGACGAGTCCCGTCCGGGCGCAGACGCGGTCGGACCGATCACCGAGACGACGTCGGACACCGCATCCGATGACATCTCGATCGTGACGGGCACCTACGGTGTCGAGACCAGCAAGACGATCGACCCGGAGACCCGTTCCGAGCTCGACCCGGCCGAGGGCTACACGGTCGAGCTGACCGGGCAGCCGACCGGCACGATCCCTTCGACGCGGATGACGATGACCGATGCGTCGCCGACGTTCTTCAACGCCTTCGTCTTCTCCGCGTTCGCGGACATCGACCTGCCCAACCCCATCCAGCAGGTGCGCGTCGATCTTCTCAGTGGCGCGGACGTCGGCCTCGACGGCGACACCCTCGCGTACGCGTGCGGCGGCGACACCGATCTGACCGCCTGCTGGACCGAGGGAGCGTGGGTCACCGCCGACACAGCCGGGGGCGTCATCTCGGCTGCCGCGCTGGCGGGATCGATCGACGTCCCGTTCCCCGACATCCAGGGGGTCCGGTTCACGTTCCGCACCTCGGGCGAAGTGCACTGGGAGCGCCCGAGCGACCCGCTGATCACCACCACGTTCGTCGCCGACCGACGCGAATTCCTCGTGTACGACGGGACGGACGACGGCGTCGACACGCTCGTGCCCACGACCCGTCCGGGCCTCGATGCCGCCCCCGGCGAGGATGTCGCCGGTGTCATGACCGACGACGTGGTCACCGTCGTCGAGAGCTCATGGAACGACGAGGGCACCTCGCCGTTCACGGAGACCGCGACCGAATCCGACACGACCACCCTCACCCATGTCGCGAATTCCGTCTCGGTGAGCAAGGTCCACGGTCGCGAAGCGGCGGGGACCAACCAGGACACCTTCTACCCGGGGGAGGAGATCCCCTACGAGATCACGGTGGTCAACACCGGCGACTGGCCGATCACGGGTCTCACGGTGACCGACCAGGTCGAGACCGACGGCGATGGTCCGATGCTCGTGGAGCCGGCTCGCGCGGTCGACGACGACACACCGATCTACACGGGCACTCTGGACGGCACGCCCATCGATCCCTTCGCGGGCGGCATGGATGCTGACGGGCTGATCACCTTCGAGCTGCCCGACGACTTCGTGTTCGAACCGGGTGCGGAGCTCGTCGTGACGGCGAGCCTCGTCTTCCGGCAGACGCCCGAACCGGTCTCGCCCGGGGTCGAGGTCGGCAACGCGGTGTCGGTGAGCTCGGACCGCTACTTCGACACCTGCGAGTTCACGACGCACGGCGATGCCACGACACCCACCACCGACGTACCGGCCTGCGCGTCGACGACCCAGGCGACGCCCCGAGCGGTCGGCCCGATCTCCACGGTGAAGTCGGTGAAAGGCGTCGGCGCCGGCGTGGAGGGCGCCGCACCGGGTGACGCGAACTATGACGACCTCGGCGTGCTCGGGGTCAACGTCTCCGACCCCGAGCGGTTCTGCGATGAGCCCAACGTCGGCGATGGCTACTACCTCACGCCGTGTGTGCCGCTCACGCGCCCCGGGGGCGTCGAGCAGTGGCGCCTGCAGCTGACCAACGCGGGCAATGTGCCGGTGTCGACGATCGCCGCCATCGACGTGCTGCCGGGCGTCGGGGACACCGGTGTGACACTGCCAGGGCAGCGCGGATCGCGCTGGCAGCCGACGTATCTCGGCAACCTCGTGACCTCGGGTCAGCTCAACGGCGCCACCCCGAGCGTCTGGTACTCCACCGTCGTGCCGAATCAGGCATGCAACGAAGCGGAGATCCAATACCTCACGGGCGGGATCTCGGCCGCGCTCGCCGCGTGCACCGACGAGGTCGTCAACCAGCGACCCAGCATGTGGCAGCCCTACTCGAACGCGCTGCCGGCCGAGGTGCTCGCCGACATCCGCGCCCTGAGATTCTCGGTCACGTACGACGAGGGGCTCGAGCTCCAGCCGAATGCCACCGTCCAGGTGACCTTCCAGTCGCAGACGGCCTGGTCCAGCGAGCAGATCGAGCAGGACCCGAACGGCGTCGATCCGATCGCGTGGAACGGCGCGGCCGCCGGCTCGGTCGGGCAGACGCCCCTGGGCCAGGTCCAGAGCCCGGTCGTCGAGCCGCGCAAGGCCGGTGTCGCCCTGGCGACCGGCCAGCTGCAGTTCGAGAAGGCCGTCGAGGGACTGGACCCCGCCTGGGGTGTCGACGCGCCCGACGACTACGCCTTCACGCTGGCGTGCACCTCGGGCGGTGAACCGGTCAGCCTGGTCGGACCAGGTGGGGCGGACATGAGCCAGGTCCGTGTGGCGTCGGATGGCACGCCGCTGGCCTACAACGCCGGCACCGGGGAGTGGGGACAGGTCACCCTGCCTCTGTACGCGGAGTGCACACTGACCGAAGACGCCGGCGACCCGAACTCGCAGGGGGCGATCGTCACCTACGACCCCGCGGGCGCGGAGGACGGCACCTCGGGTGCCGTCCAGGCGCTGCGGTTCGAGTACGCCGACAACATCGTCAACGCGCCGGCTGCAGACGACCCGGGCGAGGCGACGATCGCGGCGACGAACACCTACGTGCCCGGCGGGTTCGAGATCACGAAGTCGATCGACGACGGCGGTGTGCGGGCGCCGATTGCGTACGAAGACACGTACGACTTCACCGCGCAGTGCACCTTCCTCGGACAGTCAGTGCTCGACGAGGAGTTCACCCTCTCGGAGGCCGACGGGTGGACCGAGGAGTTCGGAGATCTGCCGGCCGGAGCGGAGTGCACGGTCGAGGAGGTCGATCCGGGCGGAGCCGCATCGACGACGATCGTGGTGACCGAGGACGGTGTCGCCGGCGATGAGGAGACCGCCGCCTCGGTGGACTTCACAGTGCTGGCGTACGACGAGGGGGAGACGACGGCGCTGACGACGGTGGCGGTGACCAACGTCTACACGACCGGTTCCGTGCTGGTGACCAAGACCATCGTGGACCCGGGTGGCTGGGGAACCGCGGACTTCACGGTGGAGATGACGTGCACGCTGGAGGGGGCGACCCCTGACCCGGTGTTCGAGGGGTCCTCGACGGTCAGTGCGGACAGCCCCGAGTGGCAGGTCGATGATCTGCCGACGGGTGCGGAGTGCGTGGTCACGGAGACGGAGAACGGCGGGGCGAACGCGACGAGTCCGGATGTGACGGTGGTCGTCGGTGATGACGAGTCCGGGGTCGTGGAGGCGGAGATCACGAACACGTTCACGGTGGGCTCCCTCCGGGTGACGAAGGTCCTCGAGGGGGCGCCGGCGAATGCGCTGGATCCGGCGACCACGGATGAGTACGCGATCTCGCTGTCGTGCACGCGTGAGGTCAACGGGGTGCCGGATGTTCCGGTGGTGATTCCCGCTCCGGGAGCGGATCGCACGATCGTGGGGGCGGGTTCGGTGGTCTACGAGGGGCTGCCGACCGGGGCGGAGTGCACCGTGTCCGAGGATGACCCGGGGTTCGCCACCGGCGAGGTGCGGATCAGCCCTGATCCGGTCATGATCGGCGGGCCGGATGACGACCCGGTCGAGGTGACCGTCACGAACGTGTTCGAGAACGGTTCGCTGTCGGTCGTGAAGGCGTTCGACGCTCCGGACGGCTTCCCGACGCCCGACTCGTTCACGGCGACAGTCACCTGCACGTGGCAGGGCGCGGACGTGCCCCTCGCCGACGACGGGGCCATCACGATCGCCGGCGACGGCACACCGACGATCGTCGACGACATCCCGGTCGACTCCGTCTGCGAGATCGAAGAGGACGACTTCGGTCAGACGAGCGTGACCTATCTCCCTGCGCAGAGCATCGTCGTGGACGACCCCGATGCGCCGACCGAGGTCGCGATCGAGAACACGTACGAGTGGGCGTCGCTCGAGGTGGGCAAGCTCGTCGAGTCGGACTCGCCGTTCATCCCGACGCAGTTCGAGTTCCATGTGGTGTGCACCTTCCAAGACGGCACGCCGGTCGACGAGACGTTCTTCCTGGATGCGAACGAGACGGAGACGATCACCGAGATCCCCGCTCGGTCCGAGTGCACGGTCACGGAGACCGGCGAACGCGGCGCCGACAGCACGATCACCGAGGCCGATGTGCCCGGCGCCACTGGCGACCTCGCGCCGCAGATCGATCAGGCCACGCGCACCGTGGTGATCCCGGAGCTGCAGCCCGACAGCACCGCGGTCATCAACACCGTCACGTACACCAACCTCTACGACACGACGGCGGTGGTCCTGGTCAAGGAGTTCGCCGGCGCCGGTGCCGATCAGTTCGGACTCGACCAGGCGTTCGTCTTCAGTGTCACCTGCACCCTGGAAGGCGAGACGGTGCTCGACCGGCAGGTCGCCCTGAGCGCCGCGAACGGGTTCACCACGGCACTCACCGAGGTCGTCGCGGGGTCGGAGTGCACCGTGGTCGAGGACGACCTCCAGGGCGCGGACACCGTGGTGATCGAGCCGAACGACGGCGAGGACACCACCGTCGGCGATGTCGTCATCCCCGCGGAGGGTGCGCTGGTGACGGTGACGGCGACGAACTGGTACCTCACCGGGTCGCTCGAAGTCACCAAGACCTTCGCCGGAGACGGAGTCGAGAAGTACGGCACCGACGACTTCGGCCTGAACCTGGCATGCCTGCGGGACGGCGAGGTGGTCGACATCCCCGATGGAGCCGACCGGGTCGTCAACGCGGGCGAGCCGGTCGCCGACTGGACGCACCTGCCCACCGGCGCCGAGTGCACGCTCACGGAGACCGATGCCGGCGGCGCGAACTCCACGGCGATCCAGGACGAGAACGGTGACCCGGTGACGCTGGACGAGGATGGCGGCTACACCTTCGTCGTCACCACCGACCCGACGATCCTCAGCGAGGACGACCAGGTGCAGCCCGCGCTCACCGTCGAGAACACCTTCAACCTCGCGCAGGTGTCGGTCTCCAAGACGGTCGACAACGGCGGCGCCCTCGACATCGATGGCGAGCCGGTCGCCTACGGCCCCTTCGAGGTCACCCTCGCGTGCACCTGGAACGGACAGGACGTCACCGCCGCCGAGCCGATGGTGCGCACCATCGCAGATGGGGAGACCGTGACGTGGACGCAGCTGCCCGAGGCGGCCGACTGCACCATCGCGGAGACCGACACCATGGGTGCGGCGGCGACCACGGTGACGGTGACCCAGGCCGCTGTCACCGGCGATCCGCTCGTCGGGACGATCGCGGACCTCGATCCGCTCCCGAACGTGGATGCCGACGACCAGACCTCGGTGGCGATCCTCAACCAGTTCCTCGATCCTCCGATCACGGTGCGGAAGGTGGTCGACGGAGGGGGTGCCGGTGAGTTCGGTGATCGCTCGTTCACCTTCGATGTGCGGTGTGTGCTGATCGATCCGTCGCATCCCGCTCCTGGCCTGCTGCTGCGCGACGGAAGGTACGAGGTCGGCGGGCCGATCGGGCCGCTGGTGACACGACTGCCCACCGGCGCGGAGTGCTCGATCACCGAGGTCGACACGGGAGGTGCCGACCGGACCACGATCACGATCAACGGTGTTCCGCTGACAGGTACGACGGCGACCACCGTCATCGGCAGCGTTCCTGTCGAGATCCTCGTGACGAACACCTTCGACGCACCGCTGCCCTCCACCGGCTTCGATGCTCGCGGAGTGTGGATCGCCGGAGGGGTGGCGGCGCTGCTGATCGTCGGCGGGCTCGTCGCGGTGCTCGTCGTCCGCCGTCGTCGTCGCACCGAGTGAGCGCCGGCTCGACGTCGACCACGGCTCCTACCCGTTCATCACCTCATCGTCATCGTCGGCGGCGGCGGCGGGCGGCGCGGCCAACGGCCCCGCGCGCCATCGGCCCGCTGCGACGACGAGGAACCCGACGCCGACGATCGCGATCGCGATTCCCGCGATGTACCCCGCGACACCGAGGTATCCGCCGGTGACGAGATGGGGGTCGAGGAACGGGTACGGGTACCAGTACGGGTTCCCGGTCGCCGGCGCGACGATGAAGGGGGCGCGGATCAGCGTGTACACGGCCCATGCGATCGGGTAGACGGCGACGATGCCGACCGCGGACCACCGGACCGCCCGCCGTCGGGGCGCGACGAGCACGTCGATCAGCAGGATGACGGGCACGACGACGTGGAGCACCTCGTTCGACCAGGGCACTGTCACGCCCTGATCGAGCGCGACGCCGCGAAGCAGCGTGTTGTAGACGATGCCGGTCACGATCATGTAAGTGCTGACGCAGACGAGGGCGATCGCGAGTCCGTGTGGTTCGGCATCCGCATCCCGTCCGCGTCCCCACGCCCAGAACGCCGCGATCGCCAGGACGACGGCTGCGGCGATGTTCGACTGGATCGTGAAGTAGCTGAGGAAGTTGGTGATGACGGTGGGGAGGTGCCCGGCGTGCGCGGTCTCGGCGACCAGTGCGCGTTCGACGGTGCGGACCAGCTGAGCGACGACCGCCGCTACGACCAGGCCCGTTGTCGCGATCCTCACGAACGGCCAGATGATGTCGATGCTCGTGCGGCGCGCCATGTCCGTCACCCTAGCGAGGACGAGCCGCGGGTTCAGCGCGGCAGGCGGGGCACCGACTCCACGAGCGTGCGGGCGTAATCGGTCGTCGGCGCGGTGAGCAGCGACCGCGTCGGCCCGGACTCGACGACCCGGCCCGAGCGGAGCACCACGGTGTGCCCGCAGACCGCGGCGACGGCCCCCAGATCATGCGAGACCATGACGAGGGTGAGGCCGTTCTCCTCCCGCAGCCGCGCCAGCAGGTCGATGACCTGCACGCGGGTGGTGACATCCAGTGCGCTCACCGGCTCGTCGGCCAGCAGCACGCGCGGGCGGGAGACGATCGCGCGGGCGATCGCGATGCGCTGACGCTGTCCACCGGAGAACTCGTGCGGGTACCGGGTCATCGTGTCGGGTGCGAGGCCGACGGAGGCGAGGGCCTCCGCGACGCGGGTGCGTGCTGCCGGCCCCTTCGCGATCCTCAGGGACCGCAGCGGCTCACCGACGGAGCGGTCGATGCGCTGACGTGGATCCAGCGACGAGTACGGGTCCTGGAACACCGGCTGGACCGCAGTACGGAAGCGGCGCACGAGGGCGCGGTCGCGCAGGTTCAGGGGAGCCCCGTCGAACAGCACCTCACCCTGCTGCGGCGCGGCGAGGCCGAGCAGGAGCCGCAGGATCGTCGACTTGCCCGCTCCCGACTCGCCGACCAGCCCCAGGCTCTCGCCTTCGCCGATCGACAGCGAGATGTCGTCCAGGACGGTCTGCGGTCCGTACGAGAATCCGGCCGAGCGCAGTTCGAGAATGCTCATGCGGTTCCTCCCTCGCCGTGGCCGGCCGCATCGAGCGCGGCGTCGAGTGCGCGTGCACTCGCCACGAGCGAGGCCGTGTACGGATGCTGGGGCTCACGCAGGACGCCCAGGACCTCGCCCTCCTCGACCACGACGCCGTCGCGCATGACGATGATGCGCTGCACCATCCGCGCGACCACGGCCAGGTCGTGGCTGATGAACAGCAGGGTCATCCCCCGCTCGCGGACGAGCCGCTCGAGCAGAGTGAGGACGCCATCCTGCACGGTGACGTCGAGCGCGGTGGTCGGCTCATCGGCGATCAGCAGACGGGGCTGCGCCGCCAGGGCGACGGCGATCGCGACGCGCTGGCGCTGACCGCCGGAGAGCTCGTGGGGGAAGGCGCGCGCGACGCGCGGGTCGGGCAGGGCGACTTCTGCGAGCGCCGCGGCCACCGCGTCGGCCAACGCGCGTCCGCGCAGTCGAAGGTGACGGCGCAGCGGCTCGGCGATCTGCCGGCCGACCCGCATCAGCGGATCCAGCGCGGTGAGCGGCTCCTGGAACACGATCTGCGCCACTGGACCGCGCAGCTTTCGGAGAGAGGCGTCGGCGGCGCCGACGACCTCCTGGCCGTCGAGGCGGATCGATCCGGATGCGGTGAGCCCGTCGGGAAGCAGGCCCATCGCGGCCAGCGAGGTCAGCGACTTGCCTGAGCCGGACTCGCCGATGATGCCGAGGCGCTCGCCGGCGGGCAGGGTGAACGAGACGTCGCGGACCGGTGTGGACGTGGCGCTGCGCACGGACAGCCCGGACACTTCGAGGATGCTCATCGAGACCCTCGTCTCGTCGGGTCGGCGAACTCGCGGAGCCCGTCCGCCAGGAAGTTCACACCGAGCACCAGCGCGATGATCGCGATGCCGGGGGCGAGGGCGCCCACCGGCGCCGTGAGCACCGTTCCCTGCGCCTCCTGCAGCATCCGTCCCCATGAGGCGTTGGGCGGGGGCGCGCCGAGCCCGAGGTACGAGAGGCTCGCCTCGGCGAGCACGGCGACGCCGAACTGCAGTGCGAGACTCACCGCGAGGGTGGGCGCGATGTTCGGGAGGATGTGGCGGCCGACGATGCCGGGCAGCCGGGTGCCGCTCGTGCGGGCAGCGGTCACGAACTGCTCCTGCAGCACTCGCCGGGAGAGGATCCGGGTGAGCCGGGCGATGACGGCCGACATCGCGAGCCCGATGGCGAGGATCGCCGAGCCGAGTGAGGCACCCTGCACGGCGACGACCAGCATGGCGAGCAGCAGGACCGGGAAGGCGATGATGACGTCGAGCGTCGCCGAGACGGTGTCGTCGACCCACGGCTTGGCGAGCGCAGCAGCGAGTCCGACGAGCGTGCCGAGCGTGCCGGCCAGCAGCACCGCCCCCGCGCCGACGGTGAGGGCGATCCGCGCGCCGGCCATCAACTGCGACATCAGGTCGCGGCCCAGACGATCGGTGCCCAGCAGGTGCGCGCTTCCCGGCCCCTCGAGGCGGCCGCCGCTGATGTCGGAGAGCGGATACGGGAGCCAGAAGAGCGAGACGAGGGCGGTGACGACCACGATGCTGGTGAGGATCACGCCGATGACGAGAGTCGCGTGACCGCGGCGACGCGACGGTGCCGCGACCTCGACCAGCTGCTCGGCAGCGGTCTCGGGTTGGTTCCGTACGGGGGCGCTCATCGATTCCCCGAGACGCTCGTGCGCAGGCGCGGATCGATCACGCGCTGCACGATGTCGGCGATGAAGCCGACGATGAGCACGAACAGAGTGCTGATCACGAGCACCCCCTGGATGTTCGCGTAGTCGTGCTGTTCGATGCCGGTGAGCAGCATGCTGCCGAGTCCGGGGAGGGTGAAGACGCTCTCGACCACCACGGCACCGAGCAGGGTCGTCGACAGCTCGATGCCCAGGATCGCGATGACGGGGACCGCGCCGTTGCGCACGCCGTGACGCAGCAGCGCCTCGGTGAGGCCGGCGCCGCCCGCGCGGGCCGTCCGGATGTAATCGCTGCCCAGCACGTCGAGCGTCGCCGAGCGCACGTATCGGCTGATCGAGGCGCTCATGACGATCGCGATCGTGAGGATCGGCAGCGCGAGTGAGCGCAGGGCGTCGGCGGGGTCCTCCCAGTCGTCGCGGGGGAATCCGCCGGAGGGGAGCACGCCGAGCTGGAGTGCGAACACCCACACCACGATCACGCCGACCCAGAAGACCGGCACCGCGACGCCGAGCTGCGAGAAGCCGGACAGGGCGATGCCGTACCAGCGGTCGGCCTTGACGGCGGCCGTGATGCCGATGATCAGCGCGAGCAGCAGAGCGAGGGTGAACGAGAGGAAGGCGAGGGGAAGGGTCACGCCCAGTCGCGACCCCACCTCCGGGCCGACGGGGCGTGAGCTGATGTACGAGTCACCGAGGTCACCGCTGAGCAGCTGGCCCGCCCAGGTCGCGAACTGCTGCACCAACGGCTGATCCGAGCCCACCTGGGCGCGCGCGGCCGCGATCTGCTCCTTGGTCGCGTCGATGGACAGCAGTGCGTTCGCGGGGTCGCCGGGGAGCAGTCGCAGGAGGACGAAGATCGCGATCATCGCGACCACGAGGGAGATCACGAGGAAGGCGGAACGGCGCAGCAGGTAGGGGAGCATATGTGTCTCACAGGAAAACGGCGGGTGCCGGGAACGACTGTACGTCCCCGGCACCCGCCGCCTTCTCAGGACTTGACGATGTCGTACGCGAAGAACTGCGAGTTGAGGCCATTGACCCCGTAGCCGCTGACGTCGCTGGACGCGACGACGATCTGCGGGTACAGGTACAGCCAGACGCTCGCGGCGTCTTCCGCGATCTGCTCGTTGACCTTCTTGAGGAGCGCGGTCTGCTCGTCGGTGGTCGTGGCGGCCTCGGCGTCTGCGACCCACTTCTGCACGTCGGCGTTGTCGTAGCCCCAGTAGAAGTCGGGGTTTCCGTACCAGACGACGTCGCGGTCGTTCACGTGCTCCTGCAGCGTCGCCTCGTAGTCGAGCTCCTGGAAGACCTTCGTGTACCACTCGTCTGCGCTGATCGTGTTGATCTCGACGGTCACGCCGACCTCAGCCAGCTGCGCCTGCACGAACTCGGCGACGGCCGGGTGCGGGTCGTAGCTGGGGGTGTCGAGCGTGAACGTGAAACCGTCGGCGTAGCCGGCCTCAGCCAGCTCCTCGCGGGCCAGGTCGGGATCGTACGGGTTCACCTGGGTGAGGTCCTCGTACCAGGGGTCGGTGGGCGGGACCATCGAGCCGATCAGCGTGCCGTAGTCGCCCCAGATGGACGAGAGGAGCTTCTCGGTGTCGATGGCCGAGTAGAGCGCCTTGCGGACCAGCGCGTCGTCGAACGGGGCCACGCGGTCGTTGAAGACGAGCAGCTCCTTGGTCGTGGAGGTCCCGTCGCTCACGACGAAGTCGTCGTTGCTCTCGAACTGCGCGAGGGAGTCGGGGCTCTGCACGCTCGTGATGATGTCGACCTCGCCGGTGAGCAGCGCGTTGTTCTCGGCCGTCGCGTCGGTGAAGTACGTGAAGACGACCTCGGCGTTCTTCGCGGCGTCGCCCCAGTAGTCGTCCCAGCGGGTCAGCGTGAGGCTGCTGCCCTGCTTCCACTCGTCGAGCGTGTACGGGCCGGTGCCGTCCTCTGCCTGGGTCAGGTCACCCGCCTCGGAGTTGATCACCCAGATGTAGCTGAGGTTGTACAGGAACGAGATGGAGCGCTGCGACAGGGTGAACACGACCGTCGCGTCGTCCGGCGTCTCGATCTTGCTGATGACGCCGAAGGCCGACTTGCGGGCCGACTGGGAGTCTTCGGCCGTGACCGCCTCGACGCTCGCCTTGACGTCGGCGGAGGTGAGCTCCTTGCCGGAGTGGAACGTCACGCCGTCGCGCAGCGTGATCGTGTAGGTGAGGCCGTCTTCGCTCACGTCGGCGCCTTCGGCCAGCAGCGGCTCGACCTCGCCGTCGTCGGTGAGCTTGTAGAGGCCCTCGTAGACGTTGCCGTTGAACGCCTCGGTGACGCCCTGGCCACCGCCCTGCGTGTTGCTGAGGTTCTGCGGCTCGTAGAGCGAGCCGATCACGATGGTGGCGTCGTCAGCGGCGGCGGTGTCCGTCGTGCCGGAGTTCGAGGCGCAGCCGGCCAGCACAACGGCTGCCGCGGCGACCGCGGCGATGGCCGCGAGGGATCTCTTCATGTGGGGGTGCTCCAGGGGGTGCTGTTCGGATGCGGCGGATCAGGCCGCGTAGATGTCGAAGCCGTCGCGGAAGACGACGTTCTTCTCCCCGGCGCGAATCGGCAGGGGGAACCTGTTCGCGGCGGGAGGCAGGGGGCAGTTGTACTGTGCCGAGAAGCCGCAGGGCGGCACGAAGGCGCGGTTGAAGTCGAGCACGACGTCGCCGGGCTCGCCGGGGGTCGCGTCGGCCGCGCGCTGCACATGCAGGAAGCGGCCGGCGCCGTAGGTCTCTGCGCCGTTCGTCTCGTCGGCGAAGACGAGCAGCAGCGTGCCGCCGTCGTCGAAGGCGGCGAGCGTGTGCTCGCGGCCCGCCACCGTTACGACGATGTCACCCGGCACCACCAGGTCGCGCGTGCCGCCGTTGTCGCGGATGTGCTCGAAGGGCACCGTGCGATCCTCGGCGACGGGCAGGAACCGGCCGGTGACGACCCAGGCGGGGTCGTACTCGTAGGTGTCGATGCGGTCGAACGAGCGGATGGCGGGGGACGACGCGTCCCATACCCGCAGGCCGTACTGGGTGCCGCCCGTCGCGAGGTCCTTGCGCTGGATGCTCGTCACGGCGACTGACGGAGGCGCCGCCGCGTACTCCGCCGCGATGTCGACCGGCTCGCTCGTCCAGCGGGTCTCGACGAGCGCCAGGTTGCCCGTCGGTGCCGTGACGGCGGCCTTGCGCTGCGCCTGCCAGCGGGCGTGATCGTAGGAATCGGGCATGGTGGGACCATTTTCGGGAGGGGTGGGGGGTTCGACGGAATCGACCGTCACATGGAGCAATGCGCTGAGCGCCGCAGACATTCCCTCGTACGACGATGACGCGGCCCCGGGCGAGGACGTGCCCCTCGATAGACTGGTCGGGGCCAGCCGTGCGCGGGCCGGTCGCCCACCGTGAAGGGGAATTCCATGCCAGGCATCGTGATCGTCGGCGTCCAGTGGGGCGACGAGGGCAAGGGGAAGGCCACCGACCTCCTCGGTGAGCGCACCGACTGGGTGGTGAAGTTCAACGGCGGCAACAACGCCGGGCACACCGTCGTCATCGGCGACGAGAAGTACGCCCTGCATCTGCTGCCCAGCGGCATCCTGTCGCCGGGCGTCAACGCCGTCATCGGCAACGGCGTCGTCGTCGACCTCGAAGTGCTCTTCGCCGAACTCACCGCGCTGCACGCGCGCGGCCTCGACACGTCACGGCTGCGGATCAGCGCGAACGCGCACATCATCACGCAGTACCACCGCACCCTCGACAAGGTGACCGAGCGCTTCCTCGGCAAGCGGATGATCGGCACCACCGGTCGCGGTATCGGCCCGGCGTACGCCGACAAGATCAACCGCGTCGGCATCCGCGTGCAGGACCTCTTCGACGAGAACATCCTGCGCCAGAAGGTCGAGGGCGCCCTCGACCAGAAGAACCACCTGCTCGTGAAGATCTTCAACCGCCGCGCGATCACGACCGACGAGATCGTCGATGACCTGCTGTCGTACACCGAGCGCCTGCGGCCCCTGGTCGCCGACACCGGACTGCTGCTGAACCAAGCGCTCGACGCCGGCGACGTGGTCGTGTTCGAGGGCGGCCAGGCCACGATGCTCGACGTCGACCACGGCACCTACCCGTTCGTCACCTCATCGTCCGCGACGGCGGGCGGCGCGGCCACCGGTGCCGGCGTCGGCCCCAACCGCCTCGACCGCATCGTCGGCATCGTGAAGGCCTACACGACCCGGGTGGGGTCGGGGCCGTTCCCGACCGAGCTGTTCGACGAGCAGGGCGAGTGGCTCCGTTCGCGCGGCTTCGAGTTCGGCACCACGACGGGGCGCCCCCGCCGCGTCGGCTGGTACGACGCGCCGATCACGCGCTACGCGACCCGCATCAACGGCATCACCGACCTCGTGCTCACCAAGCTCGACATCCTCACCGGGCTCGACCAGATCCCGGTGTGCGTCGCCTACGACGTCGACGGCGAGCGGTTCGAAGAGGTGCCGGTCAACCAGTCCGACTTCCACCACGCCACGCCGATCCTGGAGTACTTCCCCGGCTGGAAGGACGACATCTCCAGCGCGCGCACCTTCGAGGAGCTGCCGCTGGAGGCGCAGGACTACGTCCTGGCGCTGGAGGCCATGAGCGGCACCCGCATCTCGGTGATCGGCGTGGGCGCATCGCGCGACGCCGTCATCGTCCGCCACGACCTCGTCGACTGATGCGCGCGTGAGATTCCTCCTCGGCGGCTACACCGCCGACATGAAAGGCAACGCCTCCGGCATCGGGATGCTGCACGCCGGCGCCGCGGACGACGCCCTGGCCGGCGGCCCGCTCTCCCTCGTGGCGGACGCCGCGGTCACCGACGGCTCGCCCTCGTGGCTCGCGCGCCACCCCTCCCTCGACGTCGTCTATGCCGCCCTGGAGGGCGCGGGCACCGTGCAGGCTTTCCGTCGCACCGGGGAGTCGTCGTTCGCCGCCCACGGTGCGCCCGTGGCGGCCGGCGAGCTCGTCTGCCACGTCACCGTCGCGCCCGACGGCGGCTCGCTCATCGCGGCGTGCTGGGGCGATGGCCGCATCGTGCGGATGAGTCTGGATGCGGTGGGCCGCCCCTCGGCACCGGAGCCCGCGGCCACGGCGGTCGACCCGTACGGGACGGATTCGGTCGTACTTGGGTTCGGCGGGTCCGCTCCGGCCGGCGACATCGACCTCGCGGCCGCCGCTCGTGCCCTGCGCGAAGCCGCCGGGGCTGAGTTCGCCCACCTGGTGCCCGACCACGAGGTGCCCGAGCCGCCGGCCGCCGGCGCCGACCCCGATGCGCGTCCGTCTCGGTCGCACCAGAGCGTGTTCCTGCCAGGCGGTCTGATCGCGACGACCGACATGGGCCTGGACCTCGTGCGGTTCTGGCGCGCCGGCGCCTCCGGGCTGCGGCTCGTGCAGCAGCTGGCGCTGCCGCGCGGGAGCGGTCCGCGTCACACGGTGTGGCACCCGAGCGGGCACCTGTACGTGGTCACCGAGCTCAGCTGCGAGGTGTTCGCCCTCGCCCCCACGGCCGAGGGCACGTGGCGGATCGTGGGCGGGGCGCAGCTGTCTCCGGCGACGATCGCCGGAGTGGACCTCGCGGCGGAGCTCGCAGCATCCCGCGATGGAGAGTTCCTCTACGCCGGGGTGCGCGGCAGCAACACACTCGCCACCCTGCGCGTGCGCGGCGGCGGCGAGTCTCTGGAGCCGGTCGCCCTCGTTGAGTCCGGGGTGGACTGGCCCCGCCACCACGTGGTGGTGCGCGACACGCTCCTGGTCGCCGGGCAGCTCTCCGACGAGGTGGCCGCCCTCACGCTCGATCAGCGCACCGGCGTTCCCGCGCGGGCGCGGCGCCGTGTCACGGCCGGCTCGCCGACCTGCCTGCTGCCGCTGGTCTGACGCCGGTTCCGGCGCGCGCCGCTGGACCGGATCGCTAGATCTTGGCGTCCTGACGGGGGATCAGCACCTGCTTGATGATCAGCAGGATCGACGCCGTCACCGGAACCGCGACCAGCGCACCGAGCAGCCCGAGCAGCGTGCCGCCGATGAGGGCGCCGATGACCACCAGCGAGCCGGGGATCTCGATCGCCTTGCTCATCACCTTCGGAGTGATGACGTAGGCCTCGATCTGGATGTAGACGAGGTAGCAGATCGCGAAGATGAGCGCGGCGACCGGGTCGCTGAACAGCGCGAGCACCGACGCGAAGATCCAGTACAGGACGGGTCCGACCAGCGGGATGATCGTGATCGAGAACGCCAGGACACCCATCAGCAGCGGGAACGGCAGGCCGAGCACCAGATGCAGGAAGAAGGCGATCACCGAGTTGAAGAACGCCAGGATCACCATCCCCATCAGGTAGTCGCCGACTGAGTCGGTGATCTCATTGGTCATCGAGCGCACCTTGATGCGGTTGCGGGCGGGAGCGAAGCGGATCAGCGAATCCTTGATCGACGACAGCGACAGCACGAAGTACAGCGTCAGGACGATGACGATCAGCAGGCCGGAGATGCCGGTGGCGATGCTCGCGCCGACCTTGAGCGCGCCCCCGCCGATCGCCGCGATGTTCGCGGGGTTGGTGAGGAAAGTCTGCACATCGGTGACGAGGGTAGACAGCCCCTCACCGAAGATGCCCTCCAGCCAGTGGAAGAAGTCGGACTGCTGGAAGGCGGCGAACGTCGCGGGCAGGTCTTTGAAGAACTCGCCGACCTGCGTCACCAGCGTCGGGATGACGAGCCAGAGCAGCCCGATCAGCACGAGCAGCAGGACGAAGAAGACGATCACGACGCCCCAGCCGCGCTTGACGTTGTGCCGCTCGAACCACTTGATGACCGGGTCGAGGCCGAGCGCGGCGAACATCGCGAACACGATGTAGATGACGACGGTCACCAGGTTCGAGAACGCCAGCCCGAGCAGGAGTGCGGCGAGGCCGCCGAGGGTGAGGAGGAACCCCACCGCGAAGGGGTTGCTCAGCGATCGCCACTTCGCCGGCGGAGCCGGGATCGGCGCGAGGGCGCCGTCTCCGGCGCCGCCGTCGCTGATGGCGGCGGCGTCTGTGCCCGCGGCGGGATCGGCGCGCAGCGGCGCAGACGAGTCGGTCGCATCGGTCATGGGACTCACTCTAGGGGTGGGTAGTCTCGAAGCGAGGAGGAGTCATGACCGACACGGACCCGACGCAGACGCTGCTCCGGCTGCGGAGCACCATCGACAACATCGACGCCGCGCTCATCTTCGTGCTGGCCGAGCGATTCCGCGCCACGAAGCAGGTCGGGGTGCTCAAAGCGGAGCACGGCATGCCCGCCTCCGACCCCGCCCGCGAGGAGCAGCAGCTCGAGCGGCTGCGCCGGCTGGCCGTCGAGGCCGACCTCGACCCCGCCTTCGCGGAGAAGTGGTTCAACTTCGTCGTCGCCGAGGTCATCCGCCACCACACCGAGGCCGCCGCCGGCTGACGCCCGCGGCGACCGCGCCCGCGGCGAACCGCTACGGCACTGCGCGGCGGAGCGTCAGGAACGACACGGCGGCGAGCACCGCGCCGGCGAGGATGCCCCACAGCGCCAGGCCGAGCGCGCCGGTCTCTCCGAACCAGACGAAGACCTCTTCCCAGGCGTTCAGACGGCCGACGAGCCAGAGCAGGCCGACGAAGCCGAGGCCGAGCACCACCAGCACGGTCGTCAGCCAGAGCGGTCCGAACCGCTTGTAGATCGTGGCGCACCAGAACCCGGTGACGAAGAACAGCATCGCGATCACGAAGTAGACCACGAACGCGCCCGCCGGCCCTGCTGCCCACATCCAGTCCAGGTAGAAGAAGTAGCCGTTCATGCCCCAGCCGTTGGTCGCCTTCTCGACCAGGCCTCCGACGACGAAGATCGCCGAGAGCAGGAACGAGGTCACTCCGGCCGTGAGCAGCGTGCCGAGGTAGAACTCGCGCCGGGTGACGCTCATCGCCTGCGAGAACGGGAACGTGAGGGTCAGGGACTGGACGCCGACGGCGAAGAAGTACCACAGCGGCGCCTGGGATCCGCCGCCGTACTTCGGCCCGTCGTACGGGATCATCGCGTAGATCAGCAGGCTGAGGACGAACGATCCGCCGAGCACCAGCAGCGGCACCCAGATGTAGGTCTGCCGGTTCACGAACTGCATGCGGACGACGTTGAGTGTGCGGCTCATCGGAGTGCTCCTTCGTCGACGTCGGACGCCGCGTCCGACGCGTGCTGGGTGGTTCGGACGATCAGCTGCTGCAGCGACACCGGTGCGACATCGAGGCCGGCCGCGCTGAGCGCCGCCCGGTCGACCGGGGTCAGGGTTCCCCGCACCGTCACCGATGCCACGTGGCCGAGGCTCTCGCGGTGGATGACCTCGCGTCCGGCGACGAAGGCGTCGACCGCTGCCGCATCCCCCACGATGTTCGCGGCCCGGTCGCGCACGGCGTCGGTGTCCTCGTCCATCAGGATGCGCCCGCGGTCGATCACGATGACCTTCTCGATGAGGTTGGCGACCTCGTCGATCAGGTGGCTCGAGAGGATCACGGTTCGCGGGTGGACGGTGTAGTCCTCGAGCAGGCGGTCGTAGAAGATCTGGCGGGCGACGGCATCCAGTCCGAGATACGGCTCGTCGAAGAACGTGATCTCCGCCCGGGCAGCGAGGCCGATGATGACGCCGACGGCCGAGAGCTGGCCGCGGGAGAGCTTCTTGATCCGCTTCTTCATCGGCAGCTGGAACTCGTCGATCAGCTGATCGGCGAGCTCCTGGTTCCAGTTCGGGAAGAACAGGCGCGCCGACCGGAACGCGTGCAGGGGCAGCGCGTCGTCCGGGTACTTCTGGCTCTCGCGCACGAAGCACATGCGCGAGAGGACCTTCGCGTTCTCGTAGGGATGGTGGCCGAACACCCGGACGTCACCGCTGGTCGCGAAGTTCTGCGCCGTCAGGATCGACATCACCGTCGTCTTGCCCGCGCCGTTGCGGCCGAGCAGTCCGTAGATCGTGTTCTCCTCGATGGTGAAGCTCACGTCGTCGACGGCGAGCGTCTCGCGATAGCGCTTGGTGAGGCCGTTCACCTCGATCACTGCGGTCATCGGGTCGTTCCTTCCGTGGTGGCCGGACCGTGCGTCGCGGCACGGTCGCGGATGAGCAGGGTCAGATCGTCTGCGTCGAGCCCGAGCTTGCGGGCCTCGGCCAGCAGCGGGTCGACGAATCGGTCGGCGAAGGCGGTGCGCCGTTCGGTGCGCAGCAGATCGCGCGCGCCGGGTGCCACGAACATGCCGATCCCGCGGCGCTTGTAGAGCACTCCCTTGTCGACGAGCATCGTGATCCCCTTCGCTGCGGTGGCCGGGTTGATCCGGTAGAACGCCGCGAGCTCGTTCGTCGAGGGCGCCTGCGCCTCTTCTGGCAGGGTGCCGTCGATGATCGAGTCCTCGACGCTCTCCGCGATCTGCAGGAAGAGCGCCCGGCCTTCGTCGATCACATCGCCTCCGTGTTGCCTGGTTACTTACTTGACCAACTAACCATGCAACGACGATCTGCACACTGTCAAGGCCCCTCGGTGCCAAGATCAGACCATGAGCGCTCCCGACGTCGCCTTCGTGCTGGGCGGCGGTGGTGTGCGCGGTGCCGTGGAAGTCGGGATGCTGCGCGCCCTGCTCGAGCGCGGGATCCGCCCCGATCTCATCGTCGGGACGTCGATCGGCGCCATCAACGGCGCCCAGGTCGCCGCCGATCCGACGCCTGCGGTCATCGGCCCGCTGACGGCGTCGTGGGCATCGCCCGAGGCGGCGGCGGTCTACGGCGACGGGTTCTTCGCCCAGACGAGGCGGCTCGTGCGCACGCGGACGCACCTCAACTCGGCCGAGCCGCTGCGGGCGCTGCTCGAGCGGCAGCTGGCGGGGTTCGCCCGATTCGAGGATCTGCCGGTGCGCCTGGCCGTGGTCGCGGCGTCGATCGAGCGCGCTGCCGAGCACGTGTTCGACTCGGGCCCGCTCATCGACGCGGTCATCGCGTCGGCCGCGGTCCCTGGGCTGTTCCCGGCCGCGGAGGTGGCGGGCGACCACTACCTCGACGGCGGCATCGTGAACTCCATCCCCATCGACCACGCCGTCGCGGCCGGTGCGCGCACGATCTACGTCCTGCAGGTCGGCCGCGTCGAGGTGCCGCTCACGCCCCCGCGCACCCCCGTCGAGACGGCGAAGGTCGCCTTCGAGATCGCGCGCCGGCACCGCTTCGCCTGGGATGTGTCCCACCTGCCGCCGGGTGTGCAGCTGCACGTGCTCCCCAGCGGCGGCCCGCTCGAGGGAGACGAGTCGCTCATGTCGTACCGCCGCACCGGCAGTGTCCAGCGCCGCATCGACCGTGCCTACGAGGCGTCGACGGCGTACCTGGAGGAGGCCTCGTGAGGCTGCCGCCGCGGTGGCTGCGCCGCATCGTCATCGCGCCGCTCGTGATCGTCCTCACCCTCGGCGTGCTCGTGCTCGAGCCGCTCTGGCTGGTCGTCGCGCTGGTGCTGACCTCCCTCGTCCCCGGGCGATTCCGTCTCCCGCGGGTCGTGTTCCTCATCACCGTCTACCTGCTGTGGGACTCGGTGCTGGTCGTCGCGCTGTTCGCGCTCTGGATCGCCTCGGGGTTCGGCTGGAAGCTGCGCTCCCCTGCGTTCATGCGGGCGCATTACCGGCTGGGGGCCTGGGCGCTCCGCGTGCTGTTCTGGGTGTTCGGCGGGGTGCTGCGGCTCGAGATCGTCACGGCGGGTTCGGATGACGAGGATGCTGCTTCCGCCCGCGCGGCCTTCACCGCCCTGCTGGGCCCAGGGGCCCCGCTCGTCGTGGCGAGCCGCCATGGCGGCCCCGGCGACTCCTTCATCCTGATCCACACCCTCTTGAACCAGGTGGGGCGCGAGCCACGCATCGTCCTCAAGGACACGCTGCAGTGGGACCCGGCCGTCGACACCCTGCTGAACCGACTCCCGATGCAGTTCATCACCCCGACCGGATTCGGGGGGAAGCCCGGAGGCGGCGGCCAGGGGGTCGAGGACAGGATCGCCCAGCTCGCCGAGGGACTGGACCGCGACGACGCGCTGGTGATCTTCCCGGAGGGCGGGCAGGTGTCGGCCAACCGTCGGCGCAGCCGGATCGAGCGACTGCGGCAGTCCGGCAGAGGCGAGCTCGCCGCCCGGGCGGAGAGGCTGCGGCACGTCATGCCGCCGCAGCCGGGTGGGGTGTACGCCGCGCTCGCCGCGCCGAGCGAGCCCGACATGGTCTTCATCGGCCACACCGGGCTCGACAAGCTGCTCAGCCTCGGTGACATCTGGCGGGAACTGCCGATGGACAAGCGCCTGACGATGCGGGCATGGCGGGTGCCGCATGCCGAGATCCCGGAGGACCGCGACGCTCAGGCGGAGTGGCTGTTCGCCTGGTTCGAGCAGATCGACGCGTGGATCGACACCCACCAGCCGACGCCCCGCTGAGCGGTCAGCTCTGCGGCTTCGGACGCACCACCCGGCCCGGCGGGGTGTCGCCCGACCGCGACGGCACCGGCCAGGTCTGCGGCGCCGAGGGTGCCGGCTGTGCGGGCGCGCTCGGTGGCAGTGTGCTCGCCCGAGGTTCTGTCCGCGCGGCGGGCAGCTCGAGGGCGACCTTGTTCTCGAGCACCTCGATCGCCTCGTCCGACAGCGAGATGAGGCCGTCGAGCTCCTGGCGCACCCGGCGATACGCCAGCTGACGCTCGGCGGGCGTGGCTGCCTCGTCGATCGCGACGGTGATGAGCTGCTTCGCGGTGTCCAGGCGCTTGCGCTCGATCTCGGTGAAGCCGGAGTCCTTGATGCGGCGCGCATCGCGCTCCGCGACATCGAAGGCCACCTCGAAGTCGGTGACGGCATTGCGGTACTCGGCGAGCTGCTCGCGCGTCAGCTTGATGTTCGCGGCGGCCGGTCGCAGCCGGTCGGCGACCTTCTTGGCCCGGAGGAACGCGGCGGTCAGCGGCTGGCGCCCGTCGCTCATCGCCGGGAAGGCGATCAGCTTCGCGACGTCGAGCTCGTACTCGAGCCATCGCGCCGTGACGGCGTCGTGCGCGGAGAACAGCTGCTGCAGCTGGGTCGGGGTGGGCGCCGTTCCCAGCCGCTGCGGGATCGGCGCCGGCGTGGTGGTGATCGGGCCGGTCTTGCCCCGCGCCGCAGCCTGCGCCGCCTTCAGCTCCGCCTTCGCGTGCAGCACTTCGAGCCGGCGCTTGTGGCGACGGCGGGCCGACCGCTCCCAGGCGCCGCCGACCGAGGCCATCACCCCGAAGAGGGGAAATGCCAGCCACCAGTAGTGGCCGATGAAGTCGAAGACCTCCTGCACCCTGTCATGCTAACCGCGCGCCGACCCCTGCGAGACAAGGAGATGTCGCGAAGGGAGGCGGCTTCGCCCGAAACCGGGCCTCCCGCCGCGCCATTTCCTTATATCGCGACAGGGAGGGAGGGCAGGGATGTGGCTGGGCGGGGAGGGTGGGCTCAGCCGAAGAGAAGTGCCAGAACCGTCGCGCCGCCGCCGACGAGGATCAGGCTCACGATCACGACCCAGGCGACGACCTTGACCCGCTTCTGCCTGGCCGCGCTGTAGTCGGCGTACTCGTCGTCTGACATGCCGGTCAGTCTACTGTGACGGCTTCGGACACCGTCGCGCCGAAGGCGGCGGGCAGCGTGGCGTGCGACACCTCGCGCAGCTCGGCGGCCGAGACGGTGAACAGGCCCTGCACCTCGAGCGCTGCCGGGTCGCCGTCCGCTGCGGAGTCGGTGACGCCGATGCGCAGCACGGGGTAGCCGCGGCCGTCGCACAGGCCGCGGAACTTCACGTCGTCCTCGCGCGGCACCGTCACGATGACGCGGCCGGTGGACTCTGAGAAGAGGGCGGTCGCCGCATCCACTCCGTCGCGCTCGATGATCTCGTTCAGCCAGACGCGCGCGCCCACGCCGAAGCGCAGCACGCCCTCGGCCAGGGTCTGCGCGAGGCCGCCGTCCGACACGTCGTGTGCGCTGGAGATGAGCGACTGCAGCGAGCCCGCGTGCAGCAGCTCGGCCAGACGCTTCTCGTTGCCGAGGTCGACGGCCGGCGGGCGTCCGCCGAGGTGCCCGTGGATCGTGCCCGCCCACTGCGAGCCGCTCAGCTCGGTGGCGGTCACGCCGAGGAGGTAGATGTTCTCGCCGGCATCCTGCCATCCGCTCGGGATGCGTCGCGCGACGTCGTCGATGATGCCCATGACGCCGACGACCGGCGTCGGGAAGATCGGCTGGTCGCCGGTCTGGTTGTAGAACGACACGTTGCCGCCGGTGACGGGGATGCCGATCTCGAGGCAGCCGTCGGCGAGGCCTTCGACGGCCTGCGAGAACTGCCACATGACTTCGGGGTTCTCCGGGCTGCCGAAGTTGAGGCAGTCGGTGACCGCGGTGGGCACGGCGCCGGTGACGGCGACGTTGCGGTACGCCTCGGCCAGGGCGAGCTGCGCCCCCTGGTACGGGTCGAGCTGGCAGTAGCGGCCGTTGCAGTCGGTGGCGATCGCGAAGCCGAGGCCGGTCTGCTCGTCGACGCGGATCATGCCGGCGTCGTCGGGGAAGCTCAGGGCGGTGTTGCCCATCACGTAGTAGTCGTACTGGTTGGTGATCCAGGACGTGTCGGCGAGGTTGGGGCTCGCGACCAGCTGCAGGAACTGCCGGCGCAGGGTGTCGGGGTCGTCGGTGCGCGGCAGGGCGGAAGCCGAGTCCTCGCGCAGGGCGTCGATCCAGGTCGGGTAGGCGACCGGGCGCTCGTAGACCGGGCCGTCGACGGCCACGGTGGACGGGTCGACGTTGACGATCTCCTCGCCATGCCAGTAGATGCGCAGGCGCCCGTCGCCGGTCACCTCGCCCAGCACGCTGGTCTCGACATCCCACTTGCCGACCACGGCCAGGAAGGCGTCGAGCTTCTCGGGAGCCACGACCGCCATCATGCGCTCCTGGCTCTCGCTCATGAGGATCTCCTCGGGCGTGAGCGAGGGGTCGCGCAGCAGCACGTTCTCGAGGTCGACCCGCATGCCCGATCCGCCGTTCGCGGCCAGCTCGCTCGTCGCGCACGAGATGCCGGCGGCGCCGAGGTCCTGGATGGCCTCGACGAGCTCGTCGCGGTACAGCTCGAGGCAGCACTCGATGAGCACCTTCTCGGCGAACGGGTCGCCCACCTGCACGGCGGGGCGCTTGGTCGGGCCGCCGTCGGCGAACGTGTCGGAGGCGAGGATCGAGGCCCCGCCGATGCCGTCGCCGCCGGTGCGGGCGCCGAACAGCACGACCTTGTTGCCTGCGCCGGTCGCGTTCGCGAGCTTCAGGTCCTCGTGGCGGAGCACTCCGACGGCGAGGGCGTTGACCAGCGGGTTGCCCTGGTACACCGCGTCGAACACGGTCTCGCCGCCGATGTTGGGCAGACCGAGGCAGTTGCCGTACGAGGAGATGCCCGAGACGACACCGTGCACGACGCGCGCGGTGTCGGGGTTGTCGATGGCGCCGAAGCGCAGCTGGTCCATCACGGCCACGGGGCGCGCGCCCATCGAGATGATGTCGCGGACGATGCCACCGACACCCGTCGCGGCGCCCTGGAACGGCTCGATGTAGCTGGGGTGGTTGTGCGACTCGACCTTGAAGGTGACCGCCCAGCCCTCGCCGATGTCGACCACGCCGGCGTTCTGTCCCATGCCGACCATGAGCCGGGTCTTCATCTCGTCGCTGACCTTCTGGCCGAACTGGCGCAGGTAGATCTTGCTCGACTTGTAGGAGCAGTGCTCGCTCCACATGACCGAGTACATCGCCAGCTCGCCGCTGGTGGGGCGCCGGCCGAGGATCTCGCGGATCTGGGCGTACTCGTCGCTCTTGAGACCGAGAGCGCCGTACGGCTGCTCCTTCTCGGGGGTGGCGATGGCGTTGTCGACGGTATCGGCGACGGCGTTCGAGGTGGGAGAAGTCACGCGGCTGAGCTCCAGAAATCGTGGGGTGCCGGACGGATCCAGTCTAGACGCGCTCACAGACTGCCCCGATCGGCGCGTGCTAGGGTCGGAACGGCGCTCCCGAGCGCCTGCGTCGTCGACACGCTGCCCCGGTCTTGCACCGCTGGGCCTCTTCTCGAGCGGCGAAACGATGCGCGAATCCGCGCCGTCGCCCCACCTCGTGCGAACCCCTTGTTCGCGCCTTCCCGAAAGCCTTACTTTCCCCATGTCTACTTTCCTCGAACTCGGGGTGCCCGCATCCCTCGCCCAGGTCCTCGCCGCAGACGGCAAGACCGAAGCGTTCCCCATCCAGGCGGACACACTGCCCGACTCGCTCGCGGGTCGTGACGTGCTCGGCCGCGGCCGCACCGGCAGCGGCAAGACCATCGCGTTCGCGCTGCCTCTCGTCGCCCGCCTGAGCGGTGCGAACGCCGCTCAGCGCCGCGCCGGCTACGTGCGCGGTCTCGTGCTGGCTCCGACCCGTGAGCTCGCCACCCAGATCGCCGCGACCATCTCGCCCCTCGCCGACGCGGCGGGCCTGAAGGTCACCACCATCTTCGGCGGCGTCAGCCAGAAGCCGCAGGAGCAGGCGATGCGCGCCGGCGTCGACATCGTCGTGGCCTGCCCCGGCCGCCTCGAAGACCTCATGAAGCAGGGCGTCGTGCGCCTGGACCGCGTCGAGATCACCGTGCTCGACGAGGCCGACCACATGGCCGACCTCGGCTTCCTGCCCGGCGTCACGCGCATCCTCACGGCGACGCCGCAGGGCGGACAGCGGATGCTGTTCAGCGCCACCCTCGACCGCGGGGTCGACACGCTCGTCCGCCGCTTCCTCCGCGACGAGGTCAGCCACGAGGTCGACGAGTCCTCGGTGCCGGCCGCCGCCATGACCCACCGTGTCTTCATGGTCGGCGACGGGGCGAAGAACGACCTCGTCCGCACGCTCGCGGCCGGTCAGGGCCGCCGCATCCTGTTCACCCGCACCAAGCACCAGGCCAAGAAGCTCGCGAAGACGCTGACGGCCGCGGGCATCCCCTCGGTCGACCTGCACGGCAACCTGTCGCAGGGTGCGCGCGAGCGCAACCTCGCCGCCTTCAGCGCGGCACCGGACGCCGGCGGCGTCCGCGTGCTCGTCGCCACCGACGTCGCCGCCCGCGGCGTGCACGTCGACGAGGTCGAGCTGGTCGTGCACGTCGACCCGCCGATGGAGCACAAGGCGTACCTGCACCGCTCGGGCCGCACGGCCCGCGCCGGCGCCGAGGGCACCGTGGTCACGGTCGCCCTCGACTCGCAGCGCCGCGACGTGAAGGACCTGCTGCGCAAGGCCGGCATCTCGGTCGAGCTCGAGCAGGTCGACGCGGATCACCCCGCCGTCGACGCCCTCGTCGGCGAGCGTGCCGCGCACGTGCGCCCGGTCGCTCCCGTCTCGCCCCCGAACCGCGGTGGCGGCGCAGGCGGCTCGGGCCAGGGCCGTTCCGGCGGCTCGGGTCAGTCCCGCTCCGGCGGCGGTCGCTCCGGCGGTCGCGGTGCCGGCCAGGGTCGCGGCGGCGCTGCCCGCAGCGAGTCCGGTCGCGGCGAGTCGGGCCGTGGCGGCTCGGGTCGCGGCGAGGCCGCATCGACGGCTCGCGGCGCAGGTCGCTCCGGCCAGGGCGGACAGCGCCACGGCCAGTCCGGCTCGCGGTCGGCGTCGTCCGGCTCGCGCCCCGTGTGGTCGTCCGACGCGCGCCCGTCGACCGGCGGCGCCCGTCAGCCCCGCCGCGCCTCGCGGCCGTAGAGCCTAGGACGAGGTCGGAGTCCGGTCATATGCTCAGGCCATGACCGGACTCGTCCCGTACCTGCACTTCGACGGCACCGCGCGCGCCGCCCTCACCCGCTACCGCGAGGTGTTCGGCGGTGAGCTCACGCTGCACACCCTCTCCGACTTCGGCCGGACCGACGGTCCCGCCGATGCGATCGCGCACGGCATCCTCGAGGGGACGGTGTCGCTGTTCGGCGCGGACGCGTCGGGCGATGACCGGCCGCTGCGGCTGGAAGGCGTGATGTTCGCGCTGCTCGGCACCGCCGAGCCCGCGACCCTCGAGAAGTGGTTCGCTGCGCTCGCCGAGGGCGGTGAAGTCGTCGATCCGCTGCAGGTGCGTCCGTGGGGAGCACACGACGGCCAGGTGATCGACCGGTTCGGCGTGCGCTGGCTGATCGGCTACGAGGACTGAGCCCGTTCAGGCGCGCGCGAGCGCGTCTTCGAGGGCGACCCAGGCGAGCATCGCGCACTTCACGCGCGCGGTGAACTTCGAGACCCCGCTGAGTGCGGCGGCGTCGCCGAACTCGTCCTCGTCGAGCAGGACCTTGCCGCGCGACCGGAGCGCCTCGCGGAAGTGATCGATGAGGGTGGTCGCCGCATCCCGATCCACACCGTCCACGAGGCCGGTGAGCATCGACGCGGAGGCCTGCGAGATCGAGCAGCCCGCGCCCTCCCACGTCACATCGCGGATGCTGTCGCCCTCGCCGAGCCGGACGCGCAGCGTGATGTCATCGCCGCAGATCGGGTTGTGCTGGTGCGAGGTGGCGCTGCGGCCCTCCTCGGCAGCCAGACCGAACCCGTCGCGCGCCTTCGAGTGGTCGAGGATGAGTTCCTGGTACAGCCCGTCGAGTCCGCTCACGAGGTCGCCCCGAAGAATGCGCGCACGCCCGACACGGCCTCGAGGAAGACGTCCACGTCGCTCTCGGTGGTGAACACCGAAGCGCTCGCGCGCACCGAAGCGGTCAGGCCCAGACGCGCGTGCAGCGGCTTGGCGCAGTGATGGCCGACGCGCACGGCGACGCCGCGTGCGTCGAGGAACTGCCCGACGTCGTGGGCGTGCACTCCCGCCACGTCGAACGCGCTGAGCGCCACCCGGTCGACCTGTCCGCTCGGACGCTGTCCTGAGCCTGTCGAAGGGTCGCCCAGCAGACGCACGCCCTCGATCGCGCGCAGCCCCTCGCGCATGCGCCGCTCGATGTGCTGCTCGTGCGCGTGCACCGCGTCCATGCCGATCCCGTCCAGGTAGCGGACGGCGGCGGCCAGCCCGATGGCTTGCGACACCGGCTGCGTGCCCGCCTCGAACTTCTGGGGGGCGGGCAGGTACTCCGCCGCGTCGAGCGTCACGGTCGTGATCATCGACCCGCCGGTGAGGAACGGGGGCAGGGCGTCGAGCACGTCGGCGCGGCCGTAGAGCCCGCCGATGCCGTACGGGCCCAGCATCTTGTGGCCGCTGAAGGCGGCCAGGTCCACCCCGAGTCCCGGCAGGTCGAGGGGCAGGTGCGGCGCCGACTGGCAGGCGTCCATCACGGTCAGCGCGCCGACGCGGCGGGCCAGGGCGACCAGCTCGGCGACGGGGTTGACGATGCCGAGGACGTTGGAGACGTGCGGGAAGGCGAGGATGCGGGTGCGCTCTGTGATGACGGCGGCGGCGGCATCCAGGTCGAGGGTGCCGTCGTCGTGGATCGGGATGTGGCGCAGCACCGCGCCGGTGCGCGCCGCCAGCTCCTGCCAGGGGATGAGGTTGGCGTGGTGCTCGCTCTCGGTGACGACGATCTCGTCACCGTCGCCGAGGGCGAAGCGGGCAGACGCGGGCGCGCCGCGGCCGAGGGACGCGTTGCCGACGGCATAGGCGACGAGGTTGAGCGCCGTCGTGGCGCCGCTGGTCCACACGAGCTGCTCGGGCTCAGCGCCGACGAAACCGGCGACGGTGGCGCGGGCATCCTCGAACAGCTCGGTCGCCTCGGCGGCGAGGGTGTGCGCCCCGCGGTGCACGGCGGAGTTCGTACGGGTGAGGAATGCGACCTCGGCGTCGATGACGGCGCGCGGCTTCTGGCTCGTGGCGCCCGAGTCGAGGTACACGAGCGGCCGGCCGTTGACGTGCTCGTCGAGGATCGCGAAGTCGGCGCGCAGCGCGGCGGGGTCGAGCAGGGAAGTACTCACCCTTCCAGGCTACGGCGGATGGGTGCGGCGTGGGTCAGGGGCCGTCGAGGGGGCGCGACCAGGCGACCTCGCCGTCGAGCTGGCCGGTCTGCCGGAAGAGCGCGACCTGGTGGGTCTCGGCGAGCACTCCCGCCAGGTCGTCGCGGTTGGCCGGACGGAACCCGAGCCCCTGCCAGAACCCGCCAGAGCGGCGGCTGAACAGCCACGCCGTCCGCGCGCCCTCCGCGGCCGCCTGCGTGAGCGCGAACGTGGCGAGGCGGGAGCCCCGGCCGGTCGATCGCGCAGACGTCGCGACGGCGACACTGCGGATGAGGGCGTGAGCGCGGTCGTCGCTCAGTTCGTAGCCGGTGGTGCCGACGATCCGACCGTCCCCGTTCCGCTCGAGCCAGAGGCGGACCGTGGGGGCGTCCAGTCCGCTGAGCGTGAGGTCGGCGTCCTGCAGGAACTGAGTCACCGCAGCGAGATCGTCCGCTCCCACGCGGGTCAGCAGCATCCGATCAGTCCTGCTTCTCTTCGTTGCCGAGGTGCTGGACGAGACCGTAGGCGGGCTCGTAGCGGCCGAGCCGGTCGTCGCCCGGCAGCGGCCGCGAACGCCGGCCGTAGATGAGCTCCGAGGAATCCAGCAGCCAGGGCACGAGCGTGATCGTCACGCCGTGCACGAGCATGAGCTGCTGGGCGATGCGGCGCGCACGCCGGTTGTGCAGCAGTGACTCCCACCAGTGCCCCACGATGTACTGCGGCAGGTAGACCGTCACGACCGACGAGCCGTGCGTCTCGCGGTACTTGCGGATGAACGCGGCCAGCGGGGCGGCGTAGTGACGGTACGGCGACTCGATGACGACGAGCGGGATCGGCATCTTGTGCAGGTCCCACTCGGTCTGCACCTCGAGGGTCTCCTCCTTGGAGACGGCGATGTGCACGGCGAGGGTCTTGTCGTGCTTGGCCGCGAGGGCGTAGTCGACCGCCTTGGCGACGGGCTTCTGCACCCGGCTGACGAGGATCAGCGCGAGATCGCCCGACGAGCCGTAGTGCACGTCGTCGGTCAGCTCGATCTCATGCTCGACGTCGCGGTAGTAGCGATTCACGCCGATCATGAGGAACGAGAGCACGGGGATCATGACGAACACGAGCCACGCGCCGTGCGTGAACTTCGTCACGCTCACGATCAGGAGGACGGCGAGGGTGAAGGCGGCGCCCAGCGAGTTGATGAAGAGGCCGACGTTCGCCTCGCGGCGCTCGCGCACCGCCTTCTTCGACAGCAGCCGCAGCTCCTTGCGCCAATGCCGCACCATGCCTATCTGACCGAGCGAGAACGAGACGAACACGCCGATGATGTACAGCTGGATCAGGGTGGTCAGCCGCGCCTGGAACACGATCAGCACGAGGATCGCGACGGCGCCGAGGATGATCATGCCGTTCGAGTACACGAGACGGTCGCCGCGGGTGTTCAGGGCCTTCGGCGCGTAGCCGTCGCGGGCGAGCACCGAGCCGAGCAGCGGGAATCCGTTGAACGCCGTGTTGGCCGCGAGCAGCAGCACGCAGGCGGTCGCGGCTTGCACGAGGAAGAACAGGATCGAGTTCATTCCGAACGTCGCCGCGGCGACCTGGGCCATCAGCGACGGCTGGGGCGTGCCCTCGCAGTCGAACCCGATCAGGTGGCATGGGTTCTCGGCGTAGTGCACGTTGGAGACGAGCGCGAGGAGGGTGAGCCCTGCGAAGAGCAGGATCGCGATGGAGCCCATCAGCACGAGGGTGGTCTGCGCGTTGCGCACCTTCGGCTTGCGGAACGCGGGCACGCCGTTGGCGACGGCCTCCACGCCGGTCAGGGCCGAGCAGCCGCTCGAGAACGCACGGAGGATGAGCAGGATGACCGCGGCCTGGGTGAGGTCCTCGGCCTGGACGGCGTACTGCGCGCTCTCGGCGACGGGCGGGTCGCCCAGCATCCATCGCACGAGTCCGGTGACGATCATGAGCGCCACCGAGCCGATGAAGACATAGGTCGGGATGGCGAACGCCTGGGACGCCTCTCGCACGCCGCGGAGGTTGACGATGATGATCAGGATGACGAAGCCGACCGCGAGCTCGACGCGCAGGGGGTCGAGACCGGGGATCGCCGAGATGATGTTGTCCACGCCGGAGGCGACCGACACGGCCACCGTGAGCACGTAGTCGACGAGCAGGGCCGCCGCGACCACAACGCCGGCCTTCTCGCCGATGTTGGTGCGGGCCACCTCGTAGTCGCCGCCGCCGGAGGGATACGCCTTGACGAGCTGCCGGTAGCTCAGCACGACGACGATGAGCAGGGCCACGACGGCGGCGGCGACGCCCGGGCTGAACGCGAGGAACGCGGTGCCGCCGATCAGCAGGATCATGAGCAGCTCCTGCGGCGCGTACGCCACCGAGCTCAGCGCATCCGAGGCGAAGATCGGCAGCGCCATCTTCTTGGGCAGCAGCTGGTCATCGAGCATCTCGCTCGTCAGCGGATCGCCGATGAGGATGCGCTTGGCGATGGGCGTCGTCTCGTCGCCCGGCTCGCGACTGTCGTTGGTCACGGCGGGCGACACTACGCCTGTCCGCGACGCGATGCAATCTCGCGCGGCTCTCGTCGCGCCGGCGGGATCAGCCGAGGAACTCCCGCGCCGCGATCACGAGGTTCTCGACCCCGCGCTCGATGGTGGGATGCAGGACGGGAGCGAAGAACGGCGAGTGGTTGGTCGGGATGTCGCGCTCGAGCGTGCCGGCGGCGGCGGCGTCCGCGTAGGCCTGCGGGTCCACCCCGCCCCAGAACCAGTACACGAGCGGTGCGCCGGCCTCACGAGCGAACCACGAGACGTCCTCGCTCCCCGTGAACATGCCGGGGTCCACGACCGCGCCCTCGCCGTAGGCGCGGGTGAAGGCGGCGGTGAGCCGGGCGGTCGCGGCGTGGTCGTTGATGGTCGGCGGCAGGGTGTGATCGGTGACGATCGTGGGCTCCTGCTCGGCACCCGATGCCGCCGCCTCGGCCCGGACGATCCGCTCGACCTTCGCGAGCACACGGCCGCGCGCCTCTTCGTCGGGGTAGCGCAGGCTCAGCTCGAGCTTCGCCTCGGCCGGGATGATGTTGTTCTTCAGGCCTGCGTGGATCGAGCCGACGGTGACGACGGCGACGTCGCGCGGGTCGACCTCGCGGGAGACCACGGTCTGCAGCCGCATGACGGTCGCCGCGGCCATCACGATCGGGTCGATCGTGGAGTGCGGGCGCGACCCGTGCCCGCCGCGGCCGAACAGCGTCACGGTCAGGCCGTCGCTGGCGGCCATCTGCGTTCCCGGCCGCACGCCGATGGTGCCCGCCGGCAGGGGGGTGATGTGCTGGCCGAGCACCACGTCCGGCGTCGGGAACCGCTCGAGCACACCGTCGGCGATCATCGCCTGGGCGCCGGCGCCGTACTCCTCAGCAGGCTGGAAGACGGCGACGATCGTGCCCGACCATTCGTCGCGCGAGGCGTTCAGGGCCTCGAGTGCGCCGAGCATCGCGGTGACGTGCATGTCGTGGCCGCACGCGTGCATGACGGGGACGTCGGTGCCCGAAGGGTCGACGCCGCGGGCGGTGCTCGCGTAGGGCAGGCCGGTCTGCTCCGGCACGGGCAGGGCGTCGGTGTCGGCGCGCAGCCAGACGACGGGGCCATCGCCCGCTGCTTCGTCCGTCGACGGGTTGCGGATCACGGCGGCGATGCCGGTGCGCCCGATGCCCTCCTCGAACTCGATGCCGAGATCGGCGAGAGCGCGCGCGATCACGCCGGCGGTGCGCGTCTCCTGGAACGACAGCTCCGGGTGCCGGTGCAGATCGATGTACAGGGCTTCGAGGTCGAGCGTCATGCGATCGAGCCTATCCGTGGCGTTCACCACGGCATCCTGGTTCAGGCCGGCGGTGCCGTCGAGGTGCGCAGCACCAGCTCGAACGGCAGTTCAGGCGCCCCGGCGGGAGCCTCCAGGCCGAGTGCGGCGAGCACCGCGTGGGCGGCGCGCTCGCCCTGCGCCTGGGGGAACTGGTCGACCGTGGTGAGGCCGAAGAAGCCGCTCATGCCGTGACCGTCCACGCCGACCACCGAGACGTCGCCCGGCACATCGAGGGCGAGCTCGCGGGCGGCGAAGAGGGCGCCGAAGGCCATCTCGTCGGATGCCGCGAACAGCGCGGTCGGCCGGTCCGTGCGGCGGAGGAGCTCGAGGGCGGCCGCGTGCCCGGCCTCGATCGTGAAGTCGGCGTGGGCGAACAGCTCTGCCCGCGGGGCGATGCCCGCTTGGTGGAGCGCCTGCTCGTAGCCCTCGCGACGCCGTGCGGGCACCTCGCCGCCCGCCCGCCCCGAGCCGATGTGGGCGATCTCGCGGTGGCCGAGTGCGATCAGGTGCGACGTCGCCGCGTGAGCGACCGCCCGGTCGTCGACGGTGAGGGCCGGGATGCCGTGGTTCGGCGCCCCGACCGCCACGACCGGCATCCCGAGAGCCAGGATGCCGTCGCGCTCCGGATCGGAGAGCTCGACCGTGAGGGTGATCAGCCCGTCGATCCGGCTGCGGCGCAGCGATGTGTCGAACACGCCCGCGCGCTGCGCAGGGTCGTCGGTCAGGTTGTACAGGGCGATGTCGTAGCCGTGGCGCGAGAGCACGTCCGCGATTCCGCTGAGCACCGTGGCATAGAACCACTTGTCCAGCAGCGGCACGAGCACTCCGATGTTGCGGGTGCGCCCGGACGCCAGCGACGACGCCGAGGCCGACATCACGTAGCCGAGCGCATCCACCGCGGCCTGGACCTTCGCCCGCGCCGCGTCGGACACCTGGCCGCGGCCGCTGAGGGCGCGCGAGACCGTCGCCGTCGAGACGCCGGCCGCGCGCGCCACCTCGGCGATCCCGACCATCTCGCGCGCTACCGCAGCCAGACGGTCGTGTCGGCGGGCAGCTCGGCACCCGTCACGGGCTCGCTCGCCACCAGCACGTCGCCGGCAGGGAGAGGCACCGCGGTGTCGCCGATGTTGGCGAGCACCGTGACATTCCCGTTCCGGAATGCGAGGACGTCGTCACCGTAGCCAGGCAGCCACTCGAGCGTTCCCGCCCCGAGCCCGCGGTCGCGGCGCGCCGCGATCAGGGTGCGGTACAGCGACAGGGTCGACTCCGGATCGCGGGCCTCGACGTCGCGGGCGAGCGTCGCCCATTCGGCAGGCTGGGGCAGCCAGGACTCGCCGCTCGGGCTGAAGCCGTACGCCGGCGCGTCGGACGACCAGGGCAGCGGCACCCGGCAGCCGTCGCGGCCGTAGCGCTCGCCGTCGGTGCGGAACCAGGTCGGATCCTGGCGCACCTCGTCGGGCAGGTGGATGACCTCGGGCAGGCCGAGCTCCTCACCCTGGTAGAGATACGCGGACCCGGGCAGCGCGAGCATCAGTGCCGTCGCGGCGCGCGCACGGCGCAGACCGACCTCGGGGATGGGCTGGCCGGGCGAGTCCGGTCCGATGCCGTGGCCCTGGGGGTTCTCCGCGGTCAGCGCGAGGCGCGACGCGTGCCGCACCACGTCGTGGTTGGACAGCACCCAGGTCGAGGGCGCCCCGACGGCCGGGTATGCCCGCAGCGACTCGGAGATCACCTCGCGGAGGGCCGCAGCATCCCAATCCGTCACCAGGTAGGAGAAGTTGAAGGCCTGGTGCATCTCGTCCTCGCGGACCCACAGCGCGGTCTTGTCGACCGTCGGCAGCCACGCCTCCGCGCACAGCGCGCGGTCGCCGTCGTACTCGGCGAGCACGCGGTTCCACTCACGGTAGATCTCGTGGACACCCTCCTGGCCCCAGTAGGGAACGTCCTCGTCGTCGCCGCCCATCGAGTCGCCGTCGACCGAAGGGAAGTGGTCGGGCAGGCCGTCGGTCTTCACCAGCCCATGCGCCACATCGACGCGGAAGCCGTCGACTCCGCGGTCGAGCCAGAACCGCAGGATGCGGCGGAACTCCTCGTGCACCTCGGGGTTCGCCCAGTCGAAGTCGGGCTGCGAGGTGTCGAACAGGTGCAGGTACCACTGGCCGTCGGCGACGCGGGTCCAGGCGGGGCCGCCGAACACGGACTCCCAGTTGTTGGGCGGCAGTTCGCCGTGGCGGCCCTTGCCGTCGCGGAACATGTAGCGGGCGCGCTCGGGGCTGCCGGGCGCGGCCGCGAGGGCCTGCTGGAACCACTCGTGCTGGTCGGAGCTGTGGTTCGGCACCAGGTCGACGATGACCCGGATGCTGCGCGCATGCGCCTGCGCGAGCATTTCGTCGAAGTCGGCCAGGGTGCCGAAGAGCGGGTCGATGTCGCAGTAGTCGGCGACGTCGTAGCCGGCGTCGTTCTGGGGCGACGTGTAGAAGGGGCTCAGCCAGATCGCGTCGACTCCGAGATCGCGGAGGTCGTCGAGGTGGGCGGTCACGCCGGGCAGGTCGCCGATGCCGTCGCCCGTGCTGTCGGCGAACGAGCGGGGGTAGATCTGGTAGATGACGGCGGTGCGCCACCACTCGGAGCCTGGGCGGTTCTCGCCGATCGGGGCGAGTGGGGTCGTCGAGGGAAGTGCCATGTCCGTCAGCCTACTGCAAGCGCTTGCAGTCCGGGTTCGCTCTCCGAGCGGGCATAGGGTTGCAGCGTGCCCAACGCCGATGCCCTCACCCGCGCCGAGTCGCTCATCCGCACGGTCCCGGACTATCCGGAACCTGGCGTGCTGTTCCGCGACATCACGCCGCTGCTGGCCGACGCCGTGGCGCTGCGCGCCTGCATCGACGGGCTGATCGCCCCGTTCGCCGGGCAGTTCGACGTCGTCGCCGGGATCGAGGCGCGCGGCTTCCTGATCGCGGGCGCGGTCGCCACCGTCGCGAACGTGGGCCTGGTCCCGATCCGCAAGGCCGGGAAGCTGCCGCGACCGGCCGCATCCGTCTCCTACGCGCTCGAGTACGGCACCGCGACGATCGAGGCGCACGACGACATCGCCCAGGGCACCAGGGTGCTGCTGCTCGATGACGTCCTCGCCACGGGCGGCACCCTGGCCGCGGGGCACCAGGTCGTCGCCGAACTCGGCGGTGTGGTCGTGGGCACGGCGGTCCTGATGGAGCTGGCCGCCCTGGGTGGTCGTGCGCTCGTGCCGGACACGCACGCGCTTTTCACCGTCTAGCGCGCATCACCCGCACGGCGCTCCCGCGCGCTCGGCGCACCCTTGCGCCGCGGTGTGCCGGGGAGGATCATCGGCGCCAGTGACGCGCGGCGTGGGGACGGGGGGCGACGCCATCCCTTTCGCCGTGCCTGCAATCGGCGGGTACGGACACCGGCACATCTCCGGAGGTTCGCATGTCTCGTCTCAGCACCACGTTCGCCACGGCGGGGGCAGCCGCGCTGCTCGTCGTCGCCTCCTTCGCGGCCGGCGCCGCCGCGAGTCCCGCGACCGCGCCGGCATCCGTGCCGGCCAGCGCCGTGGGCACACCGCCGCCACCGAACCGGGACGCGCTCGCCGAGCCGGATGACGTGACGCCGATGGCGATCACCACCAGTCCCGAGCTGCTCTACGTTCCGATCACCCAGTGCCGGATCGCGGACTCCCGACCGGGGAGCCCGTTCGGTGACGAGCAGACCCGCACCTACTACGTCGGCGGCACGTTCGGGTTCTCGCCGCAGGGTGGCACCTCGGGCGGATGCGGCGTCCCAACCGGCGCCGTGTCGGCGGTCGTGAACATCCTTGCCTACCACCCCTCCGGTGCGGGGCGGATCAAGGCCTGGGCGCCCGCCACACCTGAGCCGTCCGGCGCGGTGCTGTGGTACCCGAAGTCGACGACCGGCGGGACCGTCCAGCAGGCGAACGTGAAGCTGCGCAGCGGCGCCGGAACCGACCTCGCCCTGTCGAACACGGGCGGACCCACCGAGGTCCTCATCGACGTCGTCGGCTACTACGTCCCGCAGCTGCAGGCCTACATCTCGTCGAGCGGAACGGTGATCGACCAGTCCGGCCGGCTGGTGTCGGCGACCAAGACGGGGACCGGTACGTACACGCTCGTGTGGGATCGCGACATCAGCACGTGCTCGGGCGTGGCAAGCAGCGATCTGACCGGCCACACCATGAGTGTGTACACGTCGGGCACCAGCTCGTACATCTACTCCGTGAACAACGCCGGCGGCGCGGAGGACTACTGGTTCAACGTCGCCATCCACTGCTGAGCCGGGGCGTGCCGGCCGGATGCGGTGACCGGGCCGCTCAGGTGAGCGACCCGGTCATCCCCATCCGGCTGAGCACCACCGACTCGGCGATCTGGACGATGTTGTAGAGGAGCAGCGTCACGATCGTGATGATGGCGACGGACGCCCACAGCTCTTCGAATCGCGCCGACGCGGTGAACTTCTGGATCATGCCGCCGATGCCCTGGCCGGTCGAGAGCCACTCCGCGAGCAGTGCGCCGGTCACCGCGGCGGGCACCGACACGCGCGCGGCTGCGAAGAGCGACGGCAGCGCGCCAGGGAGGTTGACCTTGCGGAGGGCGGTGAGCCGCGTACCTCCGTAGACGTGCACGACGGCCAGGCTCTCCGCGCTCGCCCGGCTGAGACCGAACATGATCGCCGCGAGAGCGGGGAACAGCACGACGATCGAGCCGATCACCGCCACCGATGCAGGCGTGCCGCGCCCGGTGATGAGGATGATGACGGGCGCGATCGCGACCAGCGGCACCGACCTCAGCAGCAGCGCGAGGGGCATGACCCCTGCTTCGACGGCCCGCGAGAGCGAGAACAGCACCGCGAGCACGATCGCGATGACGATCCCGACGACGAAGCCGAGCGCGGCGTCCTGCAGCGTCTGCGCGAGCAGCGGGGCCAGCTCCGCACGGTTGGCAGCGGCATCCTCCGCCGTGAACAGGAAGGCCCAGACCTCTGCCGGTCCCTTCGCCACGTAGGGGGAGACCGATGTGAACGAGATCAGCGCCTGCCAGAGCAGGATCACGATGGCGAGCGTGATGGCGGTGTTGGCGACAGCGCGCAGCACGGGCTTCCACGGCAGGGCCTTCATGATGTGGACCTTCCCGTGACCCAGGGCGCGACCAGCCGCGAGATCAGCCCGAGCACGCCGTACCCGATGAGCGCGACGACCGCGCACAGCAGGAACACCGCCCAGACCCGGGCCGAGTCGAGATCGCCCTGCAGCTTGATCAGCGCGATCCCGACTCCGCGGTCGATGCCGCCCATGTACTCCCCGAGCACTGCACCCAGGAAGGCGCTCGGCACGGCGATCTGCAGTGCATTGAGGATCGACGGCGTCGCCGCGATGAGCCGCACCTTCCGCAGCTGGACGAAGCGCGATCCTCCGTAGACGTGCACAAGGTCGAGACTCGCGCGATCCGCCGCCTTGAAGCCCAGCAGGGCGCCGACGACCGTCGTGAAGAACACCGCGAGGGCGGCGAGGAAGATCGCGGTCGCGCTCGGATCGCCCGGGCGCTTGGCGCCGCCGAGGATCACGATCGAGATGCCGCCCACGGCGACGACGGGCAGACAGTAGCTGACCACCGCGACCTGGGTGACGATCTGCTCGAGCCGCGGCAGGAGCAGGACTGTGCTCGCCAGCAGCAGGGCCGCGAGGTTGCCCCAGAAGAAGCCGAGTGCGGCCTCGGTGATCGTGACCTGGAACACGCTCCAGTACGCGGCCAGTCCGTCGCTCCAGATGGTCGCGACGACGGTGCCGGGGGTTGGCACCGGCGTGAAGGTCGTGCCGGCCGGTGGCCGGAACACCGTCACCGCGAACAGCCACCACGCCGCGATCAGCGCGACGGCCCCGACGATGCCGGCGAGCCACCCTGGCATGCCCCTGCGCCGTGACATCAGGACTCCGCGGCGGCGCGGCCGTCCGCGCCGAACAGCAGCTCGGACGCACGATCGACGAGGGCGTGGAACTCGGGTGTGCGCTGCAGGTCGGGGGTCCGCGGATGCGGGAGGTCGACCTCGATGATCTCCTTGATGCGGCCGGGGCGCGGCGACATCACCGCCACCCGGTCGGACAGGAAGATCGCCTCGCTGATGCCGTGGGTGACCAGGAGGGTCGTGGCGGGCTTGTCGGTCCAGATGCGCAGCAGCTCCATGTTGAGGTTCTGTCGGGTCATGTCGTCGAGCGCGCCGAACGGCTCGTCGAGCAGCAGGACGGAGGGCTTGAGCGCGAGCGCCCGTGCGATCGACACCCGCTGGCGCATGCCGCCGGACAGCTGTGCGGGCTTCGCCTTCTCGAACCCGCGCAGCCCCACCAGGGCGATGAGCTCGTCGATGTAGGCCTTGTCGGCTGGGCGCCCGGCGACCTCGAACGGCAGGCGGATGTTGGACACGACGCTGCGCCACGGCAGCAGGGCGTGATCCTGGAACGCGATGCCGAGCTCACTGTCGGTGCGCAGCTGATGCGGGGTGCGCCCGTCGACCAGCACGTCGCCGCTGCTGGGCGTCTCGAGGTCGGCGAGGATCCGCAGGATGGTGGACTTGCCGCATCCGGACGGGCCGAGCAGGGCCAGGAACGACCCCTTCTCGGTGTGCAGATGGGTGTCCTCCAGGGCGGTGACGCCGGCGCCGCGGCCGGTCGGGAACGTCTTGCTGAGGCCGTCGATCCGGATGCCGGTGCCCTGCAGGGCACCGGCATCCGAGGGGTTCGTGTTGCTCATGGGTTAGGGCAGGTAGTCCTTGAGCTCGGGGTTCTCGGCGTAGATCTCGTCGATGATCGTCGTATCGAACAGGTCGTCGACCGACACCTCCCAGCCGGCAGCGGCGAGCGACGCGACCGTCTGCTCTTTGAGCTCGTCCGAGATCGTGAACAGGCCGTTCTCCTCGGTCTCGGCGGTGGAGATGAGGTCCTTCTGCGCCGCGAGCCCCATGCCGGTCTTGACCGGGTCGAGGGCGCCGAACACCGCCTCCAGTCCGTCTTCGCTCTCCTCGGCGGCCTGGTTGTAGTACTTCGAGATGAGCGCGACGCTGTCGTCCTCCGACTCGGTGAAGATGTGGCTCCAGCCCTTGATCTCGGCGGTGAGGAACGCCTTCAGCAGGTCTTTGTTCTCGGCCAGATACTGGTCGGTCACCGCGAAGGTCTCGGCGACGTAGGGTACGCCGTTCTCGGCGTACGCGAGGTTGGTGACGTCGTAGCCGGCGAGCTCCACGGTGAGCGCCTCGTTCGTGAGGTACGCCATGAAGCCGTCGACGTCACCGTTCATCAGCGGCGTCGGGTCGAAGTCGACCGGCACGACCGTGACGTCCGCGGGGTCGATGCCGTTCGCGTTCAGCAGGGCGGCGAACACCGAGGCGTTGGAGTCCTGCACGCCGATCGTCTTGCCGATGAGGTCCTGCGGGGTGGTGATGTCGCCGCCGTCGGCGAGCGAGAGGATCGTGAACGGGTTCTTCTGGAACGTGGCGCCGACGATCTTGAGCGGGGCGTCCTGCTCCGCCACGGCCGCGCCGACGGAAGCGGCGTCGCTGAGGGCGACCTGCACCGTGCCGGAGAGCAGCTTGGCGACGCCGGTGTCGGGGCCGGAGATGCCGATGACATCGGAGAATCCGGCCTCGTCGTAGTAGCCGTTCTCGTACGCGTAGAACTCTCCGGCGAACTCCTCGTTCTTGATCCAGGAGTACTGGACGCTGATCTCGCCGAACGAGGCGTCGCCGGAGTCTGGGTCGGACCCGCCGGGCTCGGACGCGCCGGCGGCGCAGCCGGCGAAGGCGAGGGTCGAGGCGAGGAGGATGGCGGCGGAGAGGGCGAGACCTCCGCGGCGCCGGGGGATGCTGTGCGTTGCCATTCGGGTTGGCTCCTTCAGTGAGGCAGTGGGATCACTGCGACGCTAGGGGTGCCACATTTCGCGGCGCGCGCACGCGTGTTTCGGCGGGATGACGTTACGACTCGAGCACCACGTTCAGCGGCGGCTCGCCCGCCAGCATCCGCTCGATCTGGCGATGCACGAGCCGCGCGATCCGCGGCCGCATCGCGCTCGTGGCGCCGCCCACATGCGGCGAGATGAGTACGCCAGGGAGCGACCACAGCGGGTGGCCGGCGGGCAGCGGCTCGGGGTCGACCACGTCGAGCGCCGCGCGCAGCCGGCCCCGCCGCACATGGTCCACGAGCGCGTCCGTGTCGATGAGCGGCCCGCGTCCGACGTTGATCACCAGGGCGCCGTCCGGCAGCGCCGCCAGGAAGGCGTCGTCCACGATGTGCCTGGTCGCGGCGGTGCCCGGCAGGGTCACGATCACGATCTCCGCGCGCGGCAGCAGCGCGGGCAGCTCGTCGACGGCGTGCACCCGCATCCCGTCCTCGTCGCGCGCGGTGCGCGCCACGGCGGTCAGCTCCACCTCGAACGCCGCGAGCCGTGCGGCGACCGCCTTGCCGACCCCGCCGTAGCCGAGCAGCAGCACGCGTCGGTCGGCGAGACTCTGGGCGAACGCGGGCGCCCACCGCTCCTCGCCCTGCGCGCGGACGAAGTCGGGCAGGCGCCGCTGCGCGGCGATCGCGAGTCCGACGGCGAGCTCGGCGGTGGAGGTCTCGTGCACGCTCGCGGCGTTCGCGAACACCACACCCGGAGGCAGGACCCGCTCGATGCCGTCGTAGCCGATCGACTGCGACTGCACGAGGCGGGTGCGCACGTCGGCGAGGCGCGGCAGGACCTCGGCGGTCGACATGTAGGGCGGCACGACGAGGTCGATCTCGTCCCGCGGAGCCGGGCCGTCCATCGGCCAGATCAGCAGCTCGACGCCGTCGGGCAGCGGTCCGACGTCGCCGCTGAGGCGCTCGTCGGGGAGGCTGATCACGAGGGGACGGATGCTGTCGCTCATCCTTCGACGATAGCCAGCGGTGTCCTCCGGCGCCGAAGGGCGCCGGAGGAGTACTCTCGCGGCAACGGACACGGGAGGCGACGATGATTCCTGAGATCAACTACTGGGCGGTGCTGCTGGCGACGCTCTCGAGCATGGTGGTCGGATCGATCTGGTACACGCCGAAGGTCTTCGGCACCCGGTGGGCCGAACTGGCGAAGGTCGACATGAACCGGCCGGCCGCGACCGCCTTCTGGCCGATCGTGACGACCGTGCTGGTCAGCTTCATCACGGCGTGGGTGCTCGCGGGCGCGACCTCGATCGCCTGGCACTTCTACGGAGGAGGCGGCTACTTCTGGGGCGCCATCGTCACGGCGGTGACGCTGTGGGCGGGGTTCACGGCGGCGCGCTTCATCACCCACGACGCGTTCGAGGGCCGGCCGACGTCGCTGACCGTGATGAACATCGCGCACGAGCTCGTGACGGTCGTGATCATGGCCGTGATCATCGGCGTGTGGCCGCCGGCCGGGACCGTCTGAACCTCGCGGCGGTGCCGCGGGCTGCGGGTCAGGCCGCGGAGCCGACCACGGCGGCGATCGCCGACGTGAAGAACGGGATGCCGTCGACACCCGACCGCATCGCGGCGGGTGTGTCGGGGCCGAAGCCCTCCTCGGTGGCGTGCTCCGGGTGGGGCATGAGACCCACCACGTTGCCGCGCTCGTTGGTGATGCCGGCGATGTCGCGCAGCGACCCGTTCGGGTTCACGCCCAGGTAGCGGAACGCCACCAGGCCCTCTCCCTCGAGGCGGTCGAGCTCGTCGTCGCTGGCGATGTAGCCGCCATCGGCGTTCTTCAGCGGGATGACGATCTCGGCGCCGGTGGCGAAGTCGCTCGTCCACGCCGTGTCATTGTTCTCCACGCGCAGACGCTGGTCGCGGCGGATGAACTGCTGGTGCGCGTTGCGGATGAGGCCGCCGGGGAGCAGGTGCGCCTCGACGAGCATCTGGAAGCCGTTGCAGATGCCGAGCACCGGCATGCCGGCCGCCGCCGCATCCTTCACCTCGGTCATGATCGGCGCGAGCGCCGCGATCGCGCCGGCACGCAGGTAGTCACCGTAGCTGAAGCCGCCGGGCAGCACGAGCGCGTCGACGCCGTCGAGGTCGTGCGAGCCGTGCCACAGGGCGACCGGCTCGCCGCCCGCGATGCGCACGGCGCGCATCGCGTCGACATCGTCGAGCGAGCCGGGGAAGGTGATGACCCCGATGCGGACCGTCACTCCACGACCTCGATGCCGACCACGTCCTCGATCACCGAGTTCGAGAGGACCTCGTCGGCGACCTTGCGGACCGTCGCGAGCAGGTCGTCGCCGACCTCGCCTTCGACGGTGAGCTCGAACCGCTTGCCGATGCGGACGCCGTCGAAGGCGTCGATCCCGAGTCGGGCGAGGGCGCCGGTGACGGCCTTCCCCTGCGGGTCGAGCAGTTCAGCCTTGGGCATGACGTCGACGACGATGGTGGGCATACGTATCCTCCGGGCGGCCGTGGGCCGCCGCTATCGGTCGTTGAGCGACGAGCGCAGCGAGGAGTCGAAACGCCGGATGTCGCTGGAAGGTGGGCTGAGCCCAGTCTACGGCGTGGTGCTGCGCGGCCCCGCCGCGGTCCTCGAAGGTGTCGATCCGGTCCTGTGATCGAACCGTGACCAAACCGTGGGAGCGCTCCCTTGACTTTCGTGGGAGCGCTCCCGTAGCGTGGCCTCTCGAATCGTGAGAGCGCTCCCACGGTCTGCGCACCCGTGCAGTCGAGGAGTGAGAATCACGTACCCGCACCACCCACACACCACAAAGGAGTGAACGTGAACTCACGCGCACTGCGACGGACCGCCCTGATCGCGGCCGCTGCAACGACCACAGCACTCGTGCTCGCCGGCTGTTCCAACACCGGCACCACGGCCGAGCCAGACGACGAAGTCGACAGCGACGTCAGCCTGACCCTCGCCACCTTCAACGACTTCGGCTACACCGACGACCTGCTCGCGGAGTTCACCGCCGAGACCGGCATCGAGGTCGTCCAGAACAAGGCGGCCACCTCGAACGACGCCCGCGCCAACTTCTTCCAGAAGCTCGGCAAGAGCGGCCTGGCCGATGTCGAGGCCGTCGAGGTCGACTGGTTCACCGAGATGATGCAGTACTCCGACCTCGTCGCACCCGTGCCCGAAGACCTCAAGGGCCGCTGGCTCGACTGGAAGGAACAGGCCGCGACCGACGCGAACGGCAACCTCGTCGCGTACGGCACCGACGTGGGCCCGCAGGGCATCTGCTACCGCGGCGACCTGTTCGAGGCAGCCGGCCTGCCCTCCGACCGTGCCGAGGTCGCTGAGCTCTTCCCGACCTGGGACGCGTTCTTCGAGGTCGGTGCCGACTACGTCGAGAAGACCGGCAAGCCGTTCATCGACTCGGCGAACTCGGTGCTGCAGGGTGTCGTCAACCAGCTCGACATCGCCTACGAGGAGACCGACAACTCGATCGTGGCGACGGAGAACCCCGACATCCGCGCCGCCTACGACACGGTGGTCGACAAGGCCGTCCCGATCGCGGCCTACGCAGGCCAGTGGAGCGAGGACTGGTACGCGTCGATGGCCGGCGGAGAGTTCGCTGCGATGCTGTGCCCGCCGTGGATGCACGGCATCATCGCCGGTGAGGCTCCGGACGTGACCGGCTGGGACGTCGCTGACGCCTTCCCCGAGGGTGGCGGCAACTGGGGCGGCTCGTACCTCGTCGTCCCCGCCAACGGCAAGAACGTCGAGGCTGCGCAGAAGCTCGCCGACTGGCTGACCGACCCGGAGACGCAGGCCAAGGCCTTCGTCAACGCGGGCACCTTCCCGAGCCAGATCGAGGCGCAGGAGAGCGCTGACGTCACCGGCTTCACCAACCCGTACTTCAACGACGCTCCGACCGGCGAGATCGGCATCAACCGTGCCAACGCCATCGAGGTCGCGACCTACAAGGGTCCGAAGTACTTCCAGTTCCACGACGCGCTGCAGAACGCCGTCACCCGCGTCTTCGATGGTCTCGAAGACAAGGAGACCAGCTGGAACAACTGGGTGACCGAGGTTTCGGCCTTCTGATCCCGCTCGGGGTGCGGGCCGTCACCGGCCCGCACCCCGACACACGCCCCCGCACCGAAGGACGATCGTGACTGCCACCGATTCGCGACAGGCGACCCGCGCCGATTCACCAGAGCCGCTCCGCCAGCCGCGGGTGATCTCGTTCTCGCACCGGCTCAGCCGGTGGGACCTCAAGCTCTCGCCCTACCTGTACATCTCGCCGTTCTTCATCATGTTCGCGATCGTCGGGCTCTTCCCGATCGCCTACACGGCCGTCATCTCGTTCATGGACTGGGACCTGGTCCGCAACGAGGGCACCTTCATCGGAATCGACCAGTACGTCTGGATCCTCACGCAGCCCCACTTCTGGACGGCGCTGCGCAACACCTTCAGCATCTTCCTGCTCTCCAGCGTTCCGCAGCTGATCCTGGCGACGTTCATCGCGGCCGTGCTCGACCGCAACATCCGCGCCAAGACGTTCTGGCGCATGAGCGTGCTGGTGCCCTTCGTCGTGGCGCCCGTCGCGGTCGGCCTCATCTTCAACGCGATCTTCGCCGACCAGTCCGGCCTGATCAACACCTGGCTCGAAGGCCTCGGACTCACCGCCATCCCCTGGCACGTCGAGCCCTTCTGGAGCCACGTCGCCATCGCCACCATGGTCAACTACCGCTGGATGGGCTACAACGCCCTCATCCTCCTCGCGGCCATGCAGGCCGTGAACCGCGATTACTACGAGGCAGCAACCGTGGACGGCGCCGGTCCCATCCGCCAGTTCTTCGCCATCACGATGCCTTCTCTCAAGCCCACGCTCATCTTCGTCATCATCACGTCGACCATCGGTGGCCTGCAGATCTTCGACGAGCCGCGCGTGTTCGACCAGTTCGGCCGTGGCGGCGCAGCCCAGCAGTGGCTCACCATCACGCTCTACCTCTATGACATCGGCTGGGGTCAGTGGAACTTCGGCCGCGCCGCCGCGATGGCGTGGATCCTCTTCCTTCTCATCCTCGGGATCGGCCTCATCAACCTGCTCGTCACGCGCGGGCTCGTCCGAGACGAGGGCCGTCGCGGCGCCGCGAGCAGACGACAGATCCGTGCACAGGCAAGAGCCGCCCAGAAGCAGGTCAAGGAGGCACAGCGATGAGCACTCTCGGCACACCCACTCCCCTCGCGATCGTCGAGGAGAGCATCCCCAACGCCCGACAGCGCCGCCGCGGTGCACGCACCACCCGCATCCGCGGATCCCGACCCGGGTTTTGGGTATACGCGACGCTCGGTGTCGTCTTCATCTCCGCGGTCTTCCCGCTGTACTGGTCGTTCGTGATCGGTGCGGGCGACTCCACGACGCTGCGCAATGACTTCGCCTGGATCCCCGGCCAGAACTTCATCGCCAACGTCACCGCCGTCATGAACAACGAGGCGGTCAACTTCTGGCCCGCGCTGTGGAACTCGATCTACAGCTCGTTCCTCATCGCCGCGTCCGTCGTGATCACCTCCACCCTGGCCGGCTGGGCCTTCGCGAAGCTGCGCTTCCGCGGCGGACCCGCACTGCTCGTATTCGTCGTGGCGACCATGGCCGTGCCGCAGCAGCTCGGTGTCGTTCCCCTGTACATCCTGTTCTCGGAGCTGGGCTGGACCGGCCAGATCGGCGCGATCGTCATCCCGGCGCTGACGAGCGCCTTCGGCGTGTTCTGGATGACGCAGTACCTGCGCCAGGCCGTGCCGGACGAGCTCATCGAGGCCGCGCGCGTGGACGGCGCCTCGATGCTGCGCACCTTCTGGACCGTCGGCGTCACCGCCGCGCGCCCGGCCGCAGCGATGCTGTTCCTGTTCACGTTCGTGGGTGCGTGGAACAACTTCTTCTGGCCGTTCATCGTGCTCGATCGCCAGAACCCCACTCTGCCGGTGGCGTTGTCACTGCTGCAGTCCAACTACTTCGTCGACTACTCGGTGGTGCTCGCCGGTGTCATCCTGGCTACGATCCCGTTGCTGCTTCTGTTCGTGTTCGCGGGCAAGCAGCTGGTCAGCGGAATCATGGCCGGCGCCGTCAAGGGCTGATCGACGGCATTCACACGAGAGGACTCCGCGCTCATGAGTGCAGACACCCGCACCTTCCCCGAGAGCTTCCTGTTCGGAGCGGCCACGGCCGCCTTCCAGATCGAGGGTGCCGCGTTCGACGACGGTCGCCGCGCATCCATCTGGGACGCTTTCTCGCGCGTGCCCGGTGCCGTCATCCACGGCGACAACGGTGATGTCGCGTGCGACCACTACAACCTGTACCGGGACGACGTCGCGCTGATGAAGCGGATGGGCCTGCAGACGTACCGGTTCTCGACCTCCTGGTCGCGGGTGCGTCCGGACGGCGGTCCGCTCAACCCGAAGGGCGTCGACTTCTACAGCCGCCTGGTCGACGAGCTGCTCGACGCCGACATCCTGCCCTGGCTGACCCTGTACCACTGGGATCTGCCGCAGGCACTGCAGGACAAGGGCGGCTGGACCGTCCGCGAGACCAGCGACCTGTTCACCGAGTACGCGCTCGACCTGCACGATGCCCTCGGTGACCGCGTGAAGGTGTGGACGACGCTCAACGAGCCGTGGTGCTCGTCGTTCCTCAGCTACACCGCCGGCATCCATGCTCCCGGCCACTACAGCAAGACCGAAGGACTGCTCGCGGCCCACCACCTGCTGCTCGGCCACGGGCAGACGGTGCGCGAGCTGCGTGCCCGTGACGAGTCGCTCAACCTCGGCATCACGCTCAACCTCACGGTGCCCGACCCCGCCGACCCGTCCGACTCCCGCGACGTCGACGCCGCCCGCCGCATCGACGGGCAGTTCAATCGCTGGTTCCTCGACCCGATCTTCCTGGCGGCCTACCCGGCCGACACCGTCGAGGACATCCGTGAGGTCGACGCCGAGGCCGTGGAGGCTCTCGAGGCGGCCATCCGGCCGGGTGACCTGGAGACCATCGCGCAGCCGCTCGACAGCCTGGGCGTGAACTACTACCACGGCGAGCTCGTCAGCGGCACGGTGCCGCAGCATCCGCTCGAATCCGGCGATGCGCCGACCGATCGCCCGGGCGGGTCGCCGTACCCGGCGGGCGACGGCATCCACAGCGTCGACCGGGGGCTGCGCCAGACGAACATGAACTGGGAGGTGCAGCCCGAGGGGCTCACCCGCGTGCTCCGCCGTGTCTGGGACGAATACGCGGCGCCCGTCGGCACCGCGCTGTACGTCACCGAGAACGGCGCGTCATACGACGACGAGCTCGTCGTCGAGGACGGCGACAAGCGCGTGCACGACGCCGAGCGGGTCGACTTCCTGCGGGAGCACCTCGGTGCCATCCTCGATGCGGCCGACGCGGGCGTCGACGTGCGCGGTTACTTCTACTGGTCGTTCCTCGACAACTTCGAGTGGGCCTGGGGCTACGAGAAGCGGTTCGGCATCGTGCGGGTGGACTACGACACCCAGGAGCGTACGGTCAAGGACAGCGGCCGGGAGTACGCTCGCATCATCGGCGCCCGCGCGCTGGATCTCGCACACGCAACCGGATCCTGACCTTCGTGCCGTAACCCCGAAGGGCACCAGATGAGCATCGACGCCACCCGCGCAGCAGCCACGATCGAAGAGGTCGCGGCGGCGGCAGGAGTGTCGCGTTCGACGGTGTCGCGCGTGGTGAACGGCTCGACGTCGGTCAGCCCTGCGGCGCTGGAGGCGGTGCGCCGCGCCATCGCCGAGCTGCACTACGTGCCCAACCGCGCCGCTCGTTCGCTCGCGAGCAGGCAGACCCATGCCATCGCCCTGGTGGTCCCCGAGGACACGAGCCGGTTCTTCGGCGACCCGTTCTTCGCGGCGATCGTCTCCGGCATCAACGCGCGGATCAACAAATCGGACTTCGTGCTGAACCTGTTCATCGCCAGCGATGACCCCGGCGACAAAACCTCCACCTATCTCGCCAACGGCAGCGTCGACGGTGCGATCATCGTCTCGCACCACACCAGCGACACCTTCATCGACCGGATCGCCGCGGCGGTGCCCGTGGTCTACGGCGGTCGCCCCGTGCGGGAGCGGGACCGCGACCACTACGTCGATGTCGACAACGTCGCGGGTGGCCGAGACGCCACGCAGTACCTCATCGACAGGGGGCACCGTCGCATCGCGACGATCACCGGCCCGCTCACGATGCCCGCGGGCGTCGACCGCCTGGAGGGGTTCCGTGACGCACTCGCCGAGGCCGGGCTGCAGGAGGCCGCCGTCGAGGACGGCGGGTTCACCACCGACGGCGGTGCGGCGGCGATGCGCCGGATCCTCGACAAAGGCGAGGCGCCAGACGCACTCTTCATCGCCAGCGACCTGATGGCACGCGGCGCGCTGAGCGTGCTCGCCGCCGAGGGCCTCCGCGTGCCGCACGATGTCGCGATCGTCGGGTTCGACGATTCGCCGGTGGCCAGGAGTGTGCTGCCCGAGCTGACCACGATGCGCCAGCCGTCCTTCGCTCAGGGCGAGATGATGGCCGACATCCTGCTCGACCTGCTCGCCGGCCGCGACCCCCAGCACGTCACGATCCTCAACACCGAGCTCGTCGTCCGCGAATCGGCCTAGGCGGCGGTCAGGCGGTCAGGCGGTCGCGAGGATCGCGTTGTTCCAGGGGTCGGCGAAGGCGACGGTCCGCCCGTCGTCCTGCACGGCGACGCCGTGGTGGCGGAGTCGCTCGCCCAAGGCGCCGAGGGCGTCGGCGGACGGCAGTGCCAGGTCGACGCGACCGAGGCCCAGCGCCGGCATCCGAGGGCCGGCGCCTCGCGAGTTCCACACGTTCATCGCCATGTGGTGGTGGTACCCGCCGGCGCTGACGAACAGCGCCTGATTGCCGAGGGCGGCCGTGGTGTCGAACCCGAGCGCGTCGACGTAGAACGCGCGGGCCGTCGCCACGTCTCCCACCGAGAGATGCACGTGCCCGACGGTCGCCGCGTCATGAGCGGTCGCGCCGATTGCCGCCTCCTCGGTGAGGTGCTCGTCGAGGAACGCGTTCGGGTCGAGATACAGGGTGTCCATCTCGATCTGGCCGTGCGTCCACGACCAGGAGGTGCGGTCCCTGTCCCAGTACAGTTCGATCCCGTTGCCCTCGGGGTCGGTGAAGTAGAACGCCTGGCTCACCAGGTGGTCCGCGCTGCCGGTGAAGGTGCCCGGCGCGTGCCGCGCGACCGAGTACAGCGCGGCCGCGAGTGCGCCCTGGCTCTCGAACAGGATCGCGGTGTGGAACAGGCCGGCCGACCCGGGGGCCGCATGACGCAGCGCCGGCTCGTGCCGCAGGATCACGATCGGCCGGCCGGCGCGTCCGAGGGTGACCGCGTCGCCGGCAGCATCGAGCACCTCGAGGGTGACGACATCCCGGTAGTAGCGGGTCATCGCGTCGAGGTCGCCGACGAGCAGAGTGACGGCGCCCATCGCGGTGGCGGCGTCGATGCGCTCGGCGGCGGGATGCTGTGCATTCATATGAATGAGAACCTCCCGCCTCCGCCGCTCATTCCCGTCGGCGACCGTCTCAGTCGCGCGGAGCGTCGCCGCCGAGCTGGCCGATGGGCACGATCGGGCCGCCGTCGTCGGCGCCCGTCTTGCGCCACCGCGCGATGAGATTGCCGAGGTGGTAGATGACCAGGGCTGCGAACGTGCCGAGGACGATGCCGCCCAGCTCGATGCCCGGTGCCTTGATGACGAAGCCTGCGATCGCGATCACGAGCGCCACGGCGCCGGTGTACTGGTTCACCGGGCGCGACAGGTCGACCTGGTTGTCGACCCAGATCTTGATGCCGATGATGCCGATGAGTCCGTACAGCGCGGTGGTGACGCCCCCGAGCACTCCGGCCGGGATGGAGTTGAACAGCGCGCCGACGACCGGCGAGAACGCCAGGAGGGTCGCGAAGATGCCCGCGACCCAGTACACGGCGGTCGAGTACACGCGGGTGGCCGCCATGACGCCGATGTTCTCGCCATAGGTCGTCGTGCCCGAGCCCCCGAAGGCGCCGGCGATGGTGGTGGCGATGCCGTCGGCGAGGAGCGCGCGTCCGGTCTGCGCATTCACCGACGAGTCGGTCATCGTCGCGACGCCGCGGACGTGCCCGACGTTCTCGGCGATCAGCACGAGCACGACGGGGAGGAACATCGCGATGGTCGACCATGTGCCGGGCGAGACGAAGTCGGGGAACTGGAAGGGCGGCAGGCCGATCCACTGTCCGTCCTCCATGAGCTTGTTGACGGCGGTGAAGTCGACCTCGCCTCGGATGAGGGCGACGACGTAGCCGACGATGACGCCCAGGAAGATCGAGATCCGTCCGAGGAAGCCGCGGAAGAGCACGCTGAACAGGACGACCGAGGCGAGCGTGATCGTCGCCGTCACGGCACCGAGCTGGAAGTTCTGCCAGGCCACGGGTGCGAGGTTGAATCCGATGAGGGCGACGATCGTGCCGGATACGACCGGCGGCATGAGCTTGTTGACCCAGCCGAGTCCGGCGAACTGGACGACGAGTCCGACGATCGCCAGCAGCACGCCGACGGCGACGATGCCGGCCAGCGCCGAGCCCATTCCTGCGGATGCGGTCGCTGCGGTGACCGGTGCGATGAACGCGAAGGAGGACCCGAGGTAGCTCGGCAGCTTGTTCCGTGTGATCAGGAGGAACAGCATCGTCCCGACGCCGGAGAACAGCAGGGTGGTCGAGACGGGGAAGCCGGTGATCGAGGGCACCAGGAACGTCGCGCCGAACATGGCGACCACGTGCTGCAGCCCGATGGCGATCGTCGCCCCCGCGTTCAGTCTCTCGTCGGGCTTGACGACGGCGCCGGGCGCGACGGTGCGGCCGTCGCCGTGCAGGGTCCAGGTGGGCATGGCGGGCTCCTCAGATGGTGGGGCGGGTCAGTCGCGGGTGAGCAGGTCGAGCAGCTCGCGGTAGCGGGCGGCGGTGCGCTCGACGATCTCGGCGGGCAGCTCGGGCGGGGTGCCCTGCTTGTCCCACTCTGCGGCGAGCCAGTCGCGGACGATCTGCTTGTCGAAGCTCGCCATCCGCTCCGCGGGGGTGGTCCCCGCGCGCCAGGCGGCGGCATCCCAGTAGCGCGACGAGTCGCTGGTCAGCACCTCGTCGCCGAGGGTGAGCACGCCGTCCGCATCCCGGCCGAACTCGAACTTGGTGTCGGCGAGGATCAGCCCGTGCTCCTCGGCGGTCGCCGCAGCGCGGGTGTAGATCTCCAGCGACAGGTCGCGCAGCTCGGCCGCCGTCTCGGCGCCGACCAGCTCCACGGCCTGCTCGAACGAGATGTTCTCGTCGTGCTCGCCCATGGGCGCCTTGAACGCGGGGGTGAAGATCGGGGCGGGCAGGCGGTCGCCGTTGGCGAGGCCCCCGGGCAGGGCGATGCCGCACACGGTTCCGTTCGCGGTGTACTCGGCCCACCCGGAGCCGGTGAGGTAGCCGCGCACGACGCACTCGATCGGCTGCATGTCGAGACGGCGCACCCGCATCGCGCGGCCGCGGACAGCATCCGGGATCGGGCCGTCGACGAGGTGGTTCGGGATGGTGCGTCCGCCGTCGCCGCCGGCGAGCCGGGCGAACCACCACAGGCTGAGTGTCGTGAGCAGCACGCCCTTGTCGGGGATGCCGGGGCTGAGCACGTGATCGAAGGCCGACACGCGGTCGCTGGCGACCACCAGCAGCGCGGTGTCCGCGGCATCCGACCCGGCGGCGTCGGACGGGGCGTAGAGGTCGCGCACCTTGCCGGAGTAGACGTGTCGCCAGCCGGGCAGGTCGATGGGGGAGGTCACGGGACCATCTTCCCACCCAGGGCGTGTCCGCCCGTGGAGCGAAATCTTCCCCTCGTGTTCACCTCATGTTCGAGGGCCGCTGTCAGGGTGGCGCGGACCCCCGTTCCCGACGAAGGATCCCATGGCCCCCCACTCGAGCCCGCGCGCCCGGCGCCCGCTCTCGCTCCTCCTGGCACTGACCATCGGCGTCGCGCCCGCCCTCGCCGTGCCCGCTCTCGCGCTCGCCGCAGAGCCGGCCGGCGGCATCGTCATCAACGAGGTCGAATCGAGCGGCAGCGAGGCCGACTGGGTCGAGCTCACCAACACGTCGGCCACGTCCATCGACATCGGCGGCTACATCCTCAAGGACGACAACGACGGCCGCACGCTCGCCGTCGCGCCGGGCGCCGTCGTCGCTCCGGGCGAGTTCGTCGCGGTCACTGTCGACACGACAGGCGGCTTCGGCCTGGGCGGCGCCGACAAGGCGCGGGTCTACCTGCCGGGCGGGCAGACGCTGGTCGACGAGTACTCGTGGACCGCGCACGCCGCGGCGACGTGGGGCCGGTGCCCCGACGGCGTCGGCGAGTTCGTGCTCACCGATGCGCCGACCAAGGGTGCAGCGAACGACTGCCCGGCGGTCGAGCCGCAGCCGAGCGCGTCGCCGACCGGCTCGCCCAGTGCGTCTCCGTCACCCACGCCCACCTCGACGACGGCGCCGATAACCGGGATCGTGATCAACGAGGTCGAGTCCAACGGCGACGACACCGACTGGGTCGAGCTCTTCAACACCGGCACGGCCACCGTCGACCTGTCGGGCGCGCTCTTCCGTGACGGCGATCCGACCCACGCGTTCTACCCGCTGCCGGCCGGCAGCAGCATCCCCGCCGGCGGGTTCCTCGTCATCGACGGGGTCTCCGGAACGCAGCCCGGCTTCGACTTCGGCCTCGGCGGCGCCGACAGCGCCTCGGTGTTCGCCTCGGACGCGACGACCGTGATCGCGAGCTACAGCTGGACGTCGCACGCCGACGTCACCTATGGCCGCTGCCCCGACGGCACCGGCGCGATCACCACCACCACGACCTCGACCAAGGGCACCGCGAACGACTGCAGACTGCCGGTGCGCATCAACGAGGTGGAGTCCAGCGGCGGCACTCCCGGCGACTGGATCGAGCTCGTCAACGTGGGCGATGTCACGGTGGACCTCGACGGCCTCGTCGTCACCGACAGCGACCCGTCGCACACGTTCACCGTGCCGGCCGGGACGACCCTCGCCGCCGGTAGCTTCCTGGTGCTCGACGAGCTCGTCGGAGCCGAGGGCGACTTCGACTTCGGACTGGGCGGTGGCGACACCGTGCGGCTGCTCTCGGACGGCGCCGTCGTGGACGAGTACACGTGGGCCGCGCATGCGGCAGTCACCTACGGCCGCTGCCCCGACGGGACCGGCGAGTTCGCGGTCACCGCGGTGAGCACCCCCGGCGCCGAGAACGTGTGCGCCGGCGTGCTGGTGCCGCAGGCCTGGCCGGGCGGCGCCTCCGTCGAGGTGCTCGACGAGGAGGCGACCTTCGGCGGCGACCTGAGCGGTGTCGACGTCGACGGCGACGTGCTGTGGGCCGTCGACAACGGCGGGGGCATCCTGCACAAGCTGGTGCCGGCCGGCGACGGCTGGGCGCAGGCCACCGGATGGGTCGGCGGCAGGACGTTGCGCTACCCGGGCGGGGCCGGCACGGTCGACTCTGAAGGCGTGACCGTGACGGATGCGGGTGCCACCGGCGGCGTCTACGTCTCGAGCGAGCGCAACAACGCGGCGAGCGGAGTGAGTCGTCCGTCCGTGCTGCGCTTCGACGTGTCGGGCACCGGGGCGGAGCTCACGGCCACCGCCGAGTGGAACCTCGCGGCCGACTTCCCCGGTCTCGGAGCCAATCAGGGGCTCGAGGGGATCACCTGGATCCCCGATTCCTTCCTGGTCTCCGAGGGCTTCGTCGACGAGCGCTCGGGCGCCGCCTACGACCCGGCCTCGCTCCCGGCGCACGGGGGCGGCCTCTTCTTCATCGGGGTCGAGGGAACCGCGTCGGTGTACGCCTACGCCCTGGCCGGCGACGGTTCGACCGCGCGGATCGCGACGATCGCCACCGACTTCGCCCTGGTCGCCGACGTGCAGTTCGACCCGGAGCGCGCCGCGCTGTGGGTCGCATGCGACGAGGCCTGCGACGGCCAGACAGCGACGTACGAGGTCGACACCGACGGCGCCTTCGCGGTGACGACCCTCTACGCCCGCCCTGCGGGCATGGCGAACATCGCGAACGAGGGCTTCGCCATCGCGCCGCAGTCGTCATGCGTCGACGGGCGCAAGGCGACGTTCTACGCCGACGACGCCGATACCGACGGGTTCTCGCTGCGGCGCGGATCGATCGACTGCGCCGAGCTGCCGGGTGAGCCGGTCGACCCGGAGGAGCCGGTGGACCCGGGCGAGCCGGTCGATCCGGGTGAGCCGGTCGATCCGGGTGAGCCGGGCACCGGCGAGCCCGGAACCGACGAGCCGGAGACGGGCACGCCCGACCCGGACCTGGGCGCCTCGGACGGCCCGGGTGCGATCGACCCGGATGAGCTCACCGATGCGACGCGCGGCGGCCTCGCCGGCCCGGCCTCGGCGAACCCGGGCGAGACCATCACGTTCAGCCTCGGCGCCGACCACGCCGGTCAGGCGCTGCGGGTCTGGCTGCACTCCACGCCGCAGCTGATCGCGACACCGACCGCCGATGCGACGGGCTCGTTCGCCGTCACCATCCCTCGCACCGCGCCGGTCGGCGCGCACCGGGTGGTCGTGACCGACACGCAGGGGGAGCTGGTCGGCTGGACCGAGCTCACGATCGTACCGCTGGCCGCGACCGGGTCGACCGTGACGTCTGCGGAGCTCGGCGGCGCGGCAGCGCTCGGCACGCTCGCCCTTGTCGCCGGCCTCGCTGCGCTCACGGTCCGCCGCCGCATCCGCTCGGCCTGAGCCGAGGGCGGGCGCGGGCGCGCCGGGCTCAGGGGGTGATCGCGTCGACGTAGGCGAACGCCTCGGCGGTCAGCGGCGGCCATGCGACCGCGCGGTCCGGGCCGACGACGATCCACTCGCGCAGCGTCCGATCGCGGATCACCATGCGCTCGACCTCGCCGGCCGCGACGAGCTCGTCCGCCCGCGCCGCGGGGACCTTCACGACGAGGGCGCCCCGGTATCCGACGAAGGCGAACACCTTGCCGCGGATCCGGAGGCCTTCGCTCCCGAACATCGGCCCGATGTCGACCCCCTCGCGCGGGAGGTACTCCGCGGCGACAGGGTCGAAGATCTCGTGTGCGAGCAGCCGCGACCCCCGCTCGCCGTCGTCGACCGCTGGTGCGTCGTCCGCCATGCCGGTCAAGATACCCCGCCCGAGCGGGCCCTGCCCCTCCCGCACTGAGGTATAGTCCATGTGGACTAATCGGGATGGAGCAACAGATGAAGGATGGAGCCACGGCGCTGACGCCGCTCGCGGTCGTCGTCCTCGGACTGCTGCGCGAGCGCGACATGCACCCGTACGAGATGATGCGGCTGATCCGCCAGCGCCGTGACGACCGCCTCGTCAACCCCACCAACGGCACGATGTACCACACGGTCGGCCGGCTCGAGCGGGCCGGCCTCATCGCCGAGGTCGGCGTCGACCGCGACGGCAATCGCCCTGAGCGCACGACCTACGCGATCACGCCGGCCGGCGCGGCAGCGGCCGAGGTCTGGGTGCGCCGTGAGCTGCCGTGCATCGACCGCATCCTGGAGTTCCGCGTGGCGCTCGCCGAGGCGCACGAGCTGCCCCGCGAAGAGGCGATCGACCTCCTCACGCAGCGTCGCCACGCGCTTGCCCGCTACCGCGCCGAGCTGCGCACCGGCCTCGAGGGAGCCGCCGCGCGCGGCGTTCCCTTCCAGTTCCTCATCGAGCTCGAACGCGAGGACGCCATCCTCGTCGCGGACCTCGCGTGGATGGACGGCGTCCTGCGCCGCCTTCCCGACCCCGACCTGCCGTGGGGCGTGCACGAGCTGCCCGCCGACACCATGGCCCGACTCACTGCCTATCGAGAGAGCGTGACCTCATGACCGACCTGCCCCCGACCGGCCCGACGCGGACGGATGCTGCGGCCCCCGCATCCGCTCCGTCGCCGGCCTCTGCATCGACCCCCGCCCGCAGCGCCTGGCCCGCCCTGTGGGCCCTCGTCATCGGGTTCTTCATGATCCTGGTCGACACCACGATCGTCTCGGTCGCGAACCCCGCCATCAAGGCGGCGCTCGACCCCGACACGAACAACCTCGACAACGTCGTGTGGGTGACCAGTGCCTACCTGCTCGCCTACGCCGTGCCGCTGCTGATCACCGGACGCCTGGGCGACCGCTTCGGCCCGAAGAACATGTACCTCGTCGGGCTCGCGATCTTCACGCTCGCCTCACTGGCCTGCGGGCTGTCGCCGACCCTCGGCGTCCTGATCGCCTTCCGCGCCGTGCAGGGCCTCGGCGCCTCGCTCATGACCCCGCAGACGATGGCGGTCATCACGCGCACCTTCCCGCCGAACCAGCGAGGCGCCGCCATGGGCCTCTGGGGTGCGACTTCCGGTGTCGCGATGCTCGTCGGCCCGCTCGCCGGCGGCCTGCTCGTGGACGGCTTCGGGTGGGAGTGGATCTTCTTCATCAACATCCCCGTCGGCATCATCGGCTTCGTGCTCGCCTGGATCCTCGTGCCCAAGCTCGAGACCCACGAGCACCGGTTCGACATCCTCGGCGTCTTCCTCAGCGCCGTCGCCCTGTTCCTCATCGTGTTCGGTCTGCAGGAGGGCGAGAAGTACGACTGGGCTCCGTGGGTGTGGGGCATGATCATCGGCGGCGTGGCCGTGCTCGCGCTGTTCATCTGGCAGCAGGCGAAGACCAAGAGCGAGCCGCTCGTGCCGCTCGAGCTGTTCCGCGACCGCAACTTCTCGATCGCGAACATCGGCATCTCGACCGTCGGCTTCACGGTGACCGCGATGTCTCTGCCGATGATGTTCTTCTACCAGCTGGCCCGCGGCCTCACTCCGACCGAGGCGGCGCTGCTGCTCATCCCGATGGCCGTCCTCGCGGGCGTCCTCGCCCCGTTCGCCGGCAAGCTGCTCGACCGCGTCGACCCGCGCGTGCTGCTGCTGCCCGGGCTGCTGCTCACCTCGATCGCGCTGTTCTGGTACGCCAGCCTGATGAACGCCGACACCCCGATCTGGATGTTCCTGCTGCCCTCGGCCCTCATGGGCGTCGGGCAGTCGGGCATGTGGGGCCCGCTCGCGACCACCGCGACGCGCAACCTCCAGCCCCGCCAGGCCGGCGCGGGCTCGGGCATCTACAACACGACCCGCACCATCGGCTCGGTGCTCGGCTCGGCCGCGATCGCCGCCTTCATGCAGGGCCGCCTCGAGGCGAACCTGCCCGGCGCATCCGACGCGAGCGCGAGCTTCGGCACCGGCGCGCTCCCGGACTTCGTGGTCGACGGCTTCTCGAGCGCGATGGCGCAGAGCATGCTGCTGCCCGCATCCGTCCTGCTGCTGGGTGTCGTCGCGGTGGCGTTCATGGAGCGCCCCGCGCACCTAGTCGCGCGCCGGTAGTCGCGGCGAGCCCCGACCCGGACGGGCTACTCGTCCGGGTCGGTCGGGTCGATCGGGGCGTGGTGGTCGAAGGCCACGACGCCGTGCCGCCAGTAGCCGCTGACCTGCGCCTGACCGGCCGGAAGGGCGAGCTCGCGGCGCAGGTGACGCCGCACCGGGACGAGCGCGGATGCTTCGCCCGCCGCCCAGACGAAGGTGCCGTCGCCGATCGGCTCGAGCGACGCCAGGGCATCCAGCGCGCCCTGTGCGCCCGCATCGCGCCGCACGAGGTGCACGCGGATCTCGACGTCGTCGACCTCGCCCAGATAGCCCGCGACCCACGCGCCGTCGCCGCCCACGGTCGCGATGACATCCACCACGGTGCCGGCGGGCACATCGCGCACCCAGCGATGCGCCGACGGCAGTGAGGTCTCGTCGACCAGCAGCACCAGGCCGTCGATGTCCTGCGGGGCACGCCGTGAGCCGCGCGGACCGACGATGACCAGTTCGTCGCCGATGCGGGCGGTCGTCGCCCACGCGGAGGCCGGACCCGGATCGGGGTGCACGAAGAAGTCGACATCGACCTCGACACCGCCGCCCACCGGGCGGGGGATCGGGGTGAAGTCGCGCGCGATCGATGGGCCGTCCGGGCGGATGATGCCGTCCTCGCCCGGCCCCACCGGCGTCGGCGCGACGAGCACCCGGGTCTCCGGATCGGGGAAGAAGATGCGGATGTGGTCGGCCGGGCCCGCGCTGACGAAGTCGGCGAAGTCGACACCGCCGAAGGTCACGCGCACCAGCGCCGGGGCGATCTGCTCGACGCCGCGGACCACCGCAGTGCGCGCCGTGAACCGGTTGCGACCCCCCTCGCGCGCGAATCGGCCGGTGTCCGCACTGCGCTCGCGGGAGGTCTGCTCTGCCATGCCTCCAGCCAATCACACCGCCTGAGTGCCCGGTCAGAGTCGGCCTGATCGCCATCGCTAGGGTGGGAGGCCGTCAGCACGACAGGAGGAATCCGTGTTCGAACTGAGATCCTGGCTCGGCGTCGCGATCGCCGTGGTCGTCGCCCTCATCGCCGCAAGCGTCATCGCCCTCATCGTCTCGGCGGTGCTGCGTCGCATCGCCCGCCGCAGGGACTGGCCGAAGACCCTGTCGGCGACGGTGCGCCGCCCGTTCCGCGGGGTGCTGCTCGTGATCGGGCTCTGGGTCGTCTACGCGGTGACCTGGCCTGCGCAGGAGTGGAGCGCGGTCGTGGTGCACACCCTCGTCATCGTGACGATCGCGGTCTCCGCGTGGTTCGTGGCCGCAGTCCTCGCGTTCGGCATCGGGGTCGCGATGGCCCGGCTGCCGCTCGACCTGCGCGACAACAGGGTGGCGCGGCGCCGTCAGACACAGCTCACCCTGATCAGGCGGCTGCTCATCGTCGTCGTGGCGATCATCGCCCTCGGGGCGATCCTGATCACCTTCCCCGCCATCGCGGCGCTGGGCACCAGCATCCTGGCATCCGCCGGCGTCGCCGGCATCGTCGCCGGCCTCGCCGCGCAGTCGACTCTGGCGAGCGTGTTCGCCGGCATCCAGCTCGCCTTCAGCGACGCCATCCGCGTCGACGACGTCGTCGTGGTCGAGGACGAGTGGGGCCGGATCGAGGAGATCACCCTCACCTACGTCGTCGTGCACATCTGGGACGACCGCCGCCTGGTGCTGCCGTCGACCTACTTCACCTCGACGCCGTTCGAGAACTGGACGCGGCGCTCGAGCGAGCTGCTCGGGTCGGTCGAGTTCGATCTGGACTGGCGGGCCAGCCCGTCGCAGATGCGCGCGGAGCTCGATCGCATCCTCGCGCGCACCGACCTCTGGGACGGCCGCACGAACGTGCTGCAGGTGACGGATGCGGTGGGCGGAGCGGTGCGCGTGCGGATCCTCGTGACCGCGGTCGATGCCCCGACGCTGTTCGACCTGCGCTGCTTCATCCGCGAGGAGTTCGTGGAGTGGCTGCATCGCGAGAAGTCGGCGCTGCCGCTCTCGCGCGTGCAGCTCGTCGCCGAGCCCGCGCACGAGCCGCGGCGCCTCCGCGAGGCGGACGGGCACGGCGGCCTCTTCACCGGATCGGCCGAGGGTGAGGAGCGGGCCGGTCAGTTCACCGGGGCGATCCCGATCGTTGATGAGGCGGATGCTGCGGGTCAGATCCGTTGAGCGCTGTCAGCCGATGGTCGCGATGGCGTCCAGGAGGACGTGCACGGTCTTGCTCGTGTAGACCTTGAGCTTCCGGTCCGACGGCACACGGACGAGGACGGTCGTTCCGATGGTCGAGGTCGTGAAGTTGAGCGAGGTGCTGCCGGGGCGCGTCACGCCGGACGGGTAGATGGTGAGCGCTCCGCTCCCGGTCGCCGAGAGCGCGGTCACCTTGAGCAGCACCGCCGACGTGCCCGTCGGAGCGACCGCCGCGGGAACCTTCACCGTGCGGGTGCTGCCGCTGCCGATCCTGTTTCCCGATCGGGTGTCGAGGATGCGCTCGGGAGCGGACAGCATCCCGACCTCGCCGGCGCCCCGCGAGAATCCGACCCGCGCGCCGTTGACCTGAAGGTTGAAAGACCCCGACGTGCCGACGCCGAGCATGAGCTTCACACCTGGCGGGAACGGGCCGTAGTTGCTCGACGGCACGGTGCCGCGGAACGCCCGAACGTCGCTGCCGGAGGTTGCCGTGAGATCCAGGACGGGAGTGTTCAACGTCCCACTGCCGGGCACCCAGAGACGCGCCCACAGCGGGTAGTTCGTCCCAGACGTGTTGTACACGTACCACTCGATGTCACGGATGAGCGCTCCGGCGGGAATCTCGATGCTCGTCCAGAGGTAACTGGAGGGGCTGGAGTAGACCCCGTACCCGCCCCACGCGGGTTGAGCGGAGGCGTACTCCGAGAAGAAATCGAACATCGTGGCGTGGCGGTAGACGCGTCCTGTCACCGGTGCGGACGCGATGGTCGCGGTGACCGGCGTCGCGTCCGGTGCGGCGTCGGTGCCGGCGCCCCGCCCATCGGGGGCGGTCTCGGCGGCCGCCACCGGCGACGCCTCGCCGAGGGCGATCGCGGCACCGGCCGCGATCGCACCTGCCCCGAGGAACAGCCCGCGTCGATCGAACTCCGTCGTGCGCGCAGAAACAGACATCCGTACCCCCCGTATGTCAGAGCGCCGCCACCGATGGCGGCGGGCCGCGACGTGAGACCGTCGCCGCGTGGTGCTCATGATCGCCCGGCGCCGAGGGCGCGGGCAAGACCAGAAATCTGGGGGGTGTGCCGTGCTTCGCGTCAGCGCTCGACGACGCGAGCGGCGATGTCGGTGCGGTGCTGAGCCCCCTCGAGCGAGATCTCGGCGAGGGCGCGGTAGGCCCGGTCGCGGGCCTGCGCGAACGTGGTGCCGGTGCCGACGACGTTCAGCACGCGCCCGCCGGTGGCGATGAGCCCGCCGTCGGCCTCGGCCGTGGCCGCGTGGGCGAGGTGGGCACCGGGGACGGCGGCGGCAGCATCCAGTCCGGAGATCGGGCGTCCGGTGATCGGAGCGGCGGGGTAGCCCTCGCTCGCGACCACCACCGTGACGGCGACGGCGTCGGCGAAGGCGGGCGCCGCGTGGTCCTCGAGGGTGCCCGATGCGGCAGCCAGCAGCAGCTCGGAGAGCGGGTCGACGAGGCGGGGCAGCACGACCTGCGTCTCGGGGTCGCCGAACCGGGCGTTGAACTCGATGACCTTGACGCCCGCGTCGGTGAGGATGAGCCCGGCGTACAGGAGGCCGATGAAGGGCGTCCCCTCGGCGTCGAGCTGGCGGATCACCGGCTCGGCGACGTCACGGGTGACCTGGCGGACGAACTCGGCCTCGCCGCCGAAGCGCTCAGTAAGCCAGGGCAGCGGGGAGTAGGCCCCCATGCCGCCGGTGTTGGGTCCGCTGTCGCCGTCGCCGAGGCGCTTGAAGTCCTGCGCCGGGCTTAGCGGCAGCACGTGGTCGCCGTCGCTGAGGAAGAACAGCGACACCTCCGGCCCGGCGAGGAACTCCTCGACCAGCACGGGGCCGCTGCCGAGATAGGCGTCGGCGTGCGCGAGCGCGGCCGCGCGGTCGTCGGTGACGATGACGCCCTTGCCTGCGGCGAGACCGTCTGCCTTGACGACGTGGGGCGAGCCCAGGTCGTCGAGCGCCGCCTCGACCTCGGCGCGGGTGCGAGCGCGCACGGCGCGGCCGGTCGGCACGCCGGCGGCGTCCATGACCCGCTTGGCGAAGGCCTTCGATCCCTCGAGCTGTGCGGCCGCCTTGCCGGGGCCGAAGACAGGCACGCCGCGCTCCCGCAGCGCGTCGGCGACGCCGGCGATGAGGGGGGCTTCCGGGCCGATCACGACCAGGTCGATCGCCTCGGCGTCGGCGAAGGCGGTGACCGCGGCAGGATCGTTCGCGTCGACGTCGACGATGGCGGCGTCCTGTGCGATGCCGGCGTTGCCCGGTGCCGCGAACACCTCGTGGTCGGCGTCTTCCGAGCGGAGGGCGAGGATGATGGCGTGCTCGCGCGCGCCGGAGCCGAGGACGAGGATTCTCACCCGCCCAGCCTACCGGCGGGGGTTGCTGCCGCTCGGGAGTCCACAACTCAGGCAGAACCGCGGTCTCCCCGGGCTCGCGGCGGCTGCGACCGTCATCTGCCTGAGTTGTGCGCACGGGTACCGTGGGAGCCATGCCCCGCAGGATCACCACCGAAGACGGGCGCACCGCGCTCGCCGCGGTGGCGGCAGCATCCGCACCTGCCCGCACCGACCTGGCGACCGCGGTGCGCTACCTGCTGCAGCTGCTCGAGGAGAAGGCGCCCGGCCACACCGTCGAGGTGCGGGTGCCGCCGTTCGGGGCCGTGCAGGTGCTCGAGGGGCCCCGGCACACCCGCGGGACCCCGCCGAACGTGATCGAGACCGATGCGGCGACCTGGATCGCCCTCGCCACGGGCGAGCAGCAGTGGAGGGATGCTGTCGCCGCCGGCCGCATCCACGCTTCCGGCATCCGCGCCGACGTGTCCGAGCTGCTGCCTCTGCGGCCCTGACCGCGGCGCGCAGTCCGCCAGTCACACTCACCTGTCGCAATCTGCGGACTTTCGCGCACTCCGCGGCAGGCGGGCGAGATCGTCCGCGGCTCCGCGGCAGGGACCCCGGCTGTCAGCGGCTGCCGAGCCCCGTCTGCAGCAGACGCCAGGAGCGCAGCGCGAGGTCCCGTCGCTCGTCCGCGGGGCTGCGCGAGACCAGGGCGGCGATCAGCGAGACCGACAGGGTGACGTCCGCGGTCGTGACGCCCGCGGCCAGCCGCCCGGTCGCCTGCTCGTGCTGGACGGCGACGTCGACGATCGCCCGGAACCGCTCGTCCATGCCGCCCACCTCGCGGTCGTCGCGCTCGAGCATCGCGAACTCGAGCAGTGCCGAGTGCTCGACGGTCTGCTCGATGACCCGGCCGAGCAGGTCGTCGAGCGTACGGGCCTGGTCGGCGACGACGAGCTCGAGTTCGGTGAGGTTCTCGTCGAACACGGCCAGCGCCAGCGACTTGCGGTCGGGGAAGTGCCGGTACAGCGAGCCCTGTCCGACGCCGGCGCGCTTCGCGATCCTGCTGAGCGGCGCGCGGTAGCCGTCCTCCGCGAAGACCACGCGCGCGGCAGCGATCAGGGCGCGCCGATTCTCGGGGCCCGCGCTCGGTCCGCGATTTCTCTTGCGCTCGGCCGTCATCGGAGTAGCGTACAACCGGACAAAGTTGTCCGGTGTGACGGTTCGAGGAGGAACCATGACCGAAGAGTGGGATCGCGAGGTCGACGTGCTCATCGCCGGCACGGGCGCAGCGGGAATGGTCGCGGCCATCACCGCCGCCGATGCGGGGCTCGAGACGCTGATCGTCGAGAGCACCGGACGCTGGGGCGGCACCACGATGCGATCGGGCGGGGGACTGTGGCTGCCCGACAACCCGGTGATGCGACGGCGCGGCATCGCCGATTCGCGCGCGGAGGCACTGACCTACCTGGAGGCCGCGATCGGCCCCGTCGACGGTGTCGGCCCCGCATCCTCGCAGGCGCGTCGCGAGGCATTCGTCGACAACGTCGCGCCGTTCGTCGAGCTGACCGAGCGCCTCGGCGTGCGATGGTCGGTCGGCAAGGACTACCCGGACTACTATCCCGATCGTCCAGGCGGCAAGATCGGCCGCTCCATCGAGGTCGTCCCGATCGACGCCCACAAGCTCGGCGACTGGCAGAAGACCAGCCGCATCGGCGACGCCATCCCGGTTCCGCTGAAGAACGACGACGTGTGGCTGCTCTCACGCGCCTGGTCGACCGCATCCGGCTTCGTCCGCGGCGCGCAGTTCGTCTTCCGCACCCTGGCCGGACTGCTGACAGGGCGCAAGCTCGTCGGGATGGGCGGCGGGCTCATGCTCAGCCTCGGCCTCATCGTGAAGAACCAGGGCACCGAGCTGCTGCTCGACGCTCCGCTCACAAGGCTCGTGAAGGATGCGGACGGCACCGTGGTCGGCGCCGTCGTGGCCACGGCCCACGGCGACCTCCGGGTGCGCGCCCGCCGCGGCGTGATCCTGGGCGCGGGCGGCTTCGCCCACCACACCGCCTGGCGCGAAGAGCACCACGGCATCTCCGGCTTCACCTCTGCCGCGGAGGGAGACCTCGGCACGGCGATCGCGGCCGGTGCGGAGGCGGGCGGCGCGCTCGCGCTGATGGACGACGCCTGGTGGGGGGCGTCCGTGCCGATCCCCGGCAAGCAGGCGCTGTTCGTGCTCAACGAGCGCAGCGACCCGTTCAGCATCGTCGTCGACCAGACCGGCGCCAGGTACCTGAACGAGTCGGAGAGCTACATCGACTTCGGGCACCACCTGCACGAGCGCAACGAGACCGTGCCCGCGAACCCGTCGTGGCTGATCACCGACCGCCGGCACAAGCAGCGCTACATGTTCGCGGGCGCGCTGATGGGAGGCAAGGCGATGAAGGAGCAGGGCATCATCGTCGAGGCGCCCACGCTCGACGCGCTCGCCGAGCGCATCGGACTGGACCGCGACATCTTCCGCGCCACCGTCGCTCGCTTCAACGGGTTCGCTGCGACCGGCGTCGATGAGGACTTCGGCCGCGGGCGCACCGCCTACGACCGCTACTACAGCGACCCGCGCGTCAAGCCCAACCCGAACCTCGGGCCGATCGAGAAGGGTCCCTTCCGCGCCATCCAGCTCGTGCCGGGCGATCTCGGCACGAAGGGCGGCCTTCTCACCGATGAGCACGGGCGCGTCCTCGACGACGCGGGCGAGGTGATCGCCGGGCTGTACGCCGCCGGCAACACGACCGCGAGCGTGATGGGCCGCACCTACCCCGGCCCCGGCTCCACGATCGGGCCCGCCGCCGTCTTCGGCTACCTCGCCGCGCGGCATGCGGCAGCGGCGGCGGAACCGGTGGCTGCGGCCGACGACGCCTTCAGCGCGGGGTGAGACAATAGAGAGGTGACCCCGCAGAACTCCGAGACCGTACGCGTGCGCCGCGCGCCGAAGCTGTCGGTGTTCCTGCTGCTCGGCGCGGCCCTCGGACTCGTCGTCGCGATGATCCTCACGTTCGCGTTCGACGGCACCGAGGCAGCCTCGCCCGGCACCGGGATGCAGTACTCCACGCTGCAGGTGTTCGGCTTCCTCGCGCTGTACTGCGTGCCGGCCGGCCTCGCGGTCATGGGACTCCTCGCGGTCTGGCTCGATCGCCGGGCGGCCCGGCACACGCGCGAGGTCGTCGTCCAGCACGATCGCATCCACATCGACCCCGCTCAGGGGACGGACAGCTCCGAGGACTGACCGCTCCGAGGGCTGACCGGCGCGGAGTGCCGGCTAGGCCAGCTCGGCGATGATCGGGTTGATGGCCGAGTCGAACGCGGCCACATCCCCGCGCAGGCCGTCGGTGACCGCGATCGTGAGCGATCCGATCCACCAGACGCCGCGCTGCGTCAGCGGCAGCACCTGCACGTTCAGCTCGAACGAGTGCGCCCGCCGCCCGACCTGGCGCTCGTGCTCGGCGATCGCGCTCGCGTAGGCACGGTAGGCGCTGCCCGAGCTCGCTCCGATGTCCCTGCGGTAGCGCTTGTGTGCAGCGTCCGCGAACGCCAGCGCCTCCGGCCCGAACGGCTCGACGGCCGCGGCGAGCTCGTCCGCGCCCTCGGACGACAGTGCGACCAGCGTCTCGAATCCGTCCACGAGCATCAGCGGGACAGGTGACGGATGCGCCTGCGGCTCGACCGTCATCGCCCAGTACTCGCGCCACTGCCGTTCGAGCAGCGCCTGCTCGTCTTCGTCGCGCACAGCGGCGGCGGCGGGCACCCCGCGCAGCTGCGGCAGCTCGTCGGGAGAGCGGATGCCGAGCACCTGGCGCAGGTACAGGGCCACCAGAACGGGCTGACCCGCGTCCTCGCGGATCAGCCACTCCGGAGTCGCAGCGCCACCCATGCCGCCATTGTAGGGCGGGGTCCGCAGGCGAGGATCGGGAGTCTCCGGCACAGGTAGGCTGGAGACGTGGCAGCATCCTCCCGCGACGCCTCGGCGAATCCGTATACGGAGGCCGGCGTCGATACGGCGGCCGGCGATCTGGCCGTCGAACTCATGAAGTCCGCCGTGCGTCGCACCCACGGTCCAGAGGTCCTCGGCGGGGTGGGCGGTTTCGCCGGGCTCTTCGACGCGTCGGCGCTGCGCGCGTACCGACACCCGCTCCTGGCGACCAGCACCGACGGCGTCGGCACGAAGGTCGCGATCGCGCAGGCCATCGACAAGCACGACACCATCGGGCAGGACCTCGTCGGCATGGTCGTCGACGACATCGTCGTGGTCGGGGCCAAGCCCCTGTTCATGACCGACTACATCGCGTGCGGCAAGGTCTACCCCGAGCGCATCGCCGACATCGTGCGCGGCATCGCGGCCGGCTGCTCGGCCACCGGCACGGCGCTCGTGGGCGGCGAGACCGCCGAACACCCCGGACTGCTCGGTCTCAACGACTACGACGTGGCCGGCGCCGCGACGGGCGTCGTCGAAGCCTCGCGGATCCTCGGCGCCGACCGCGTGCAGCCGGGCGACGTCGTCCTCGCGCTCGCCTCGAGCGGTCTGCACTCCAACGGCTACTCGCTCGTGCGCCACATCGTCTCCGGAGCGGGCGTCTCGTACGGCGACACCGCCGCAGACTTCGGCACCACCTGGGGTGAGGCGCTGCTCGAGCCGACCCGCCTGTACACGTCGCCGCTGCTGCGCCTGATCACCGAGCTCGCCGACGGCGACCGCGACGGCGTGCACGCCCTCAGCCACGTCACCGGCGGAGGCATCGCGGCCAACCTCGCGCGGGTGCTGCCCCGCGGCACCTGGGTCGACGTCGACCGCACCACCTGGTCGCCGCCGCCGGTCTTCCGCGTGCTCGCCGACCTCGGCGACCTCGAGCTGACCGCCACCGAGGGCACCTGGAATCTCGGCATCGGGTTCCTCGCCGTGGTCTCCCCGGAGAAGGCGGATGCCGCAGCATCCGCTCTCGCGCAGGATGGCATCGCGGCATGGCAGGTCGGCGTCGTCCGCGCTGATGCCCTGCCGGACGGCCACTTCGAGCAGGGCGCCAAGGGCGTCGACGGCGGAGCCGTCCGCCTGGTCGGCGCATACGCGGACACCACCCACAACGGAGCGAAGTAACACCACATGTGCGGCATCGTCGGAATGGTCGGCAGCGGCCTCGTGAACCAGGAGATCTACGACGCGCTGCTGCTGCTGCAGCACCGCGGTCAGGACTCCACCGGCATCTCCACCGCCGAGCGCAACGGCGTCTTCCACCTCTTCAAGGCGAAGGGGCAGGTGCGCGAGGCGTTCCGCACGCGCGACATGCGGGCCCTGCTCGGCAACATCGGGCTCGGCCACGTCCGCTACGCCACGAAGGGCACCGCCTCGAGCGAGGAGGAGGCGCAGCCGTTCTACGTCAACGCGCCGTACGGCATCGTGCTCGTGCACAACGGCAACCTCACGAACACGCGTGAGCTCACCGACGAGCTCTTCCACAAGGACCGGCGCCACCTGAACACCAGCAGCGACACCGAGCTGCTCGTGAACGTGCTCGCCAACGAGCTGCAGGCATCGATCTCGGGCCTGGAGCTCGACCCGGAGCAGGTCTTCGCCGCGGTCTCGCGCGTGCACGAGCGCGTCGAGGGCTCGTACGCGGCGATCTCGCTGATCGCCGGCTACGGCCTGCTCGCGTTCCGCGACCCCTTCGGCATCCGCCCCCTGATCCTCGGCACCCGGCCGTCCGCGAGCGGCGGCTACGAGTGGATCGTCGCCTCCGAGTCGCTGGTGCTCGAGAACGGCGGGTTCGAGGTCGTCCGCGACGTCATGCCCGGCGAAGCGGTCTTCATCGACCTCGAGGGCCGCCTGCACACCAAGCAGTGCGCGAAGGACGCGAAGCTCGTGCCCTGCTCGTTCGAATACGTCTACCTCGCCCGCCCGGACTCGGAGATGAACGGCATCTCGGTGTACGAGGCGCGCCTGCGCATGGGCGACCGGCTCGCCGACACGATCGCGAAGTACACCCCGATGGGTGCGATCGACGTCGTCATGCCGATCCCCGACTCGTCGCGCCCCGCAGCGATGCAGGTCGCCCGCAAGCTCGGAATCGAGTACCGCGAGGGCTTCTACAAGAACCGCTACATCGGCCGGACGTTCATCATGCCCGGCCAGGCGGTCCGCAAGAAGAGCGTGCGACAGAAGCTCAACGCCATGTCGAGCGAGTTCAAGGGCAAGAACGTCCTGCTCATCGACGACTCGATCGTGCGCGGCACGACGAGCAAGGAGATCATCCAGATGGCGCGGGATGCTGGGGCCAAGACGGTGACGTTCGCGTCGGCCGCTCCGCCCGTGCGGTTCCCGCACGTCTACGGCATCAACATGCCGTCGCGCCACGAGCTCGTCGCGCACGGGAGGACGATCCCCGAGATCGCCGCGGAGCTCGGCGCGGACTACATGGTCTACCAAGAAGTGGAAGACCTGAAGGCGGCGATCCTGGAGGGCTCGGACGTCGACGACCTCGACATGAGCTGCTTCGACGGCCGCTACGTGACCGGCACGGTCTCGGAGGAGTATCTCGCCTGGGTCGAGGACTCGCAGGAGTCCTAGTCGTCGTCGGCGACCGGCATCCGCCGGCTCACAGCCAACTCACGATATATCGCGATACGGTCACGCCATGACGACCGACGACGCCACGCTCGAGAGCACGGTCCGCGCCGAGATCGCCGACGCCGAACGCTCCGACCGCCCGATCCGGCGGCTGCTGCGCCGCGTACGCGTCTGGCTGGGCGGTCATCCGCGGCTCGAGCACGGCTACCGCATCGCCGTGGGCATGTTCGGAGGCACGCTCGCGCTCGTCGGCCTGGTGCTCGTTCCGCTGCCGGGCCCCGGCTGGCTCGTCGTCTTCCTCGGGCTCGCGGTGCTGGGCACCGAGTTCCACTGGGCGCGACGCGTGGCCGGCTGGCTGAAGCGCCAGCTCGACAGGTTCTGGACCTGGTGGCGCGCCCGCCGGGCACGTCGGCGCGCGCAGCAGAAGCCGACGACGGTCGGCTAGGAGAGGCCGGTCAGGCCTTCTCGTCCTCGTACTCGTCGGTGTACTGATCCGCCCACTTGTCGACGTACTCGGGCTCGCCCGTCTCGGGGTGACCGAGTTCGCGCTCCAGAGCCGAGTAGTTGACGCTGTAGGTGTCGTACTTGAGTTCGCGGGCGATCTTGGTGTGCTTCGCCTTTTGACGGCCACGCCCCATGCGAGACCCCCTCATTTCGGAGTGCGGGCTGTGGATGCGAGCCCGCTGACGTCGATCCGGCTCCAGGGCCGGTAAGAGTAGCATTCAGGATAACACGGAGCCTTCAGCCCCTGGCGGCTCCGCCACGGGCGAACTGCCGGAAGGACGGGCGACTCATGAGCGACGAAGCTGCGGAGAACACGTCCCAGGACGCCGATGCGCCGCGCGGCGCTGTCATCGTCGGCACCGTGCCCGGACTTCCCTCTCGGGTGGTCAAGGAGGCGGCGCGCTACGCGAAGCTCCTCTCGGCCCCGCTCCTCGTGGTGCACGTCGACGTGACGCGCTTCGTCACCTACGAAGACCCGGACGGCTACGTCCACTCCGCGCCGATCGACATGAACATCGCCGCCGGCGAGAGCGACCTGGCCCTGGTGACCGCCGAGGCCGCCGCCCTCCTCGAGGGGCACGGCGTGGACTGGACGGTGCGTCAGCTCGTCGGCGACCCCGCCCTCGCGATCAAGCACCTCGCCGAGCAGACCGACGCGAAGCTGATCGTCGTCGGCACCCGCAAGCGCGGCATCGGGGAATCGATCCGCGAGTTCTTCACCGGCTCCGTCGCCGCGCGTCTGGCGCACCGCCAGCACCGGTCGATCCTGGTGGTCCCGCTCGGCGAGCCCGTCGCCGACGACGAGGACATCTGGCCCACCGACTGACCCCCGATCCGTTTACGGACGGGACACGCCGCTTCCCCAGGCGGGCAAGCGGCGTGTCCCGTCCGTAAACGGGGTGGAGAGGGTCAGCCGCCGCGGAGGGCGCGGGTGAGCTCGCGCGCGGCCTCGTCGAGCCGGGTCGCGACGTCGTCCACGATGGATGCGGTCAGCTCGCCGCCGCGGGCGACGTAGGTGCGGATGTCGGTGCGCACCTGACCGCGGAACCCGTTGACGACGGTCTCCAGCCGATGCAGTTCCTCGCGCGAGCGGGTGCGGGCGTCGTCGGCGGGCGGAGCCTGGGTGGTGTGGGTGCGGTCGGCCTGCGCGGCTGCCGCGAGGTCGGCGCGAAGGCTCTTCATCGCCTCACGCACGCCCGCGCGCACCTCATCCGCGATGAGCCGCACGCTGTCGGCGAGCCCCGCCTCGATGCCCTCGAGGTCGGCGGCACGTGAGGCCACCTCTGCGCGGCCGGCGTCGGTGATCTCGTAGATCGTCTTGCGGCCGTCCACGGTCTTCGTCACCATGCCCTCTTCCTCGAGCTTGGCCAGCCGTGGATAGATCGTGCCCGCGCTCGGGGTGTAGGTGCCCCCGGTGCGGTCCGAGAGGGCGTGGATGATGTCGTAGCCGTGCCGGGGCCCCTCGTCGAGCAGGTTGAGCAGGTACAGGCGCAGATCGCCGTGCGAGAAGACGGGGGTCATCACCACTCCTGCTCTGCGGTGTCGGCCTCCACGGAACCCGACGGCTCCGGGGTGCTCGTCACCGCGCGGCGGAGCACGGTGACGGAGCCGGAGACGGAGTTGACCCGCACATCCGCGAACGAGCCGCTGAGCTCGCCCACCGAGCCGACCCAGTTCGTCAGTCCGGTCGAGGAGCGGACGACACCGTCGATCTGCACGCGCCCGCTGACGCTGCGCGCGACGTAGTTCGCCGGCACGCCCTCGTCGATGCGGATGGTGGCCTTTCCGCTCACGGTGTTGAGGTTCACTGCGTGGATCGAGCCGGTCGCGTCCACGAGCATGTCGCCCGAGACGGTGTCGATGTTCGCCTTCGTCAGCGCGCCGGCGATGGCGACGTCGCCCGAGACGGAGTTCGCCGTGGCAGCGCCGGACACCCCGCGCGCCTGCACGTCGCCGGAGACGGCGTTGACGCTGAGGTCGCCGCCGAGTCCGTCGACGATGATGTCGCCCGAGACGGTGTTGAGCCGGACGTCGCGGTCGAGGCCGGCGACGAGCGCGCTCGCCGAGACGACGCCGAGGGTGAGGGCGATCGAGCGGGGGACCGCGACGCTGATCTCGGCCTTCGGGCCGCTGGTGCCGAAGTTGCGGAACACCTCGAGGAAGTTGTCCCAGCGCAGCTGCGGGTGGTCGATCTCGACGAGGTCTCCGGAGACCTCGATGCGCAGGTCCTTGATGGTGACGGCGTGCACCTCGATGCGGATGCCCGGCTCGTCGTGGGCGATCACGTCGATCTGGCCGCCGATGAGGCCGACCTTCAGCATCCGTGCGTCCTCGATGTCGATGACGCGGGTCTCGCCAGGGTGGATGAGCCACTTCTCGATAGTCATGTGTTTCTCCTGAGGTGGTCGTATCGCGATATATCGCGTTGAAGGCAGGCTAACACGATATATCGCGTCTGTGTCAAGCGAGCCCCCGAAGTTCACAGGAATCCGGCTTGACATTGACGCTGCGGAAAGTTCTAGCGTGGTGTCTGAACAGGAAGGAGGGGTCACATGGACACCGTCGCTGACGAGACCGAGTGGTCGATCCAGCAGATCGCGCGGCTGGCGGGCACCACGAGCCGCACCCTGCGGCACTACGACGACATCGGGCTGCTCGCGCCGTCGAGCATCGGGCGCAACGGCTACCGGTACTACGACCAGGCCGCTCTCGTGCGGCTGCAGCGGATCCTCCTGCTGCGGGAGCTCGGTCTCGGGCTGCCGCAGATCGCCGATGTCCTCGAACGCGAATCGTCCGAGGAGAGTGCCCTGGCGAGCCACCTGGCGTGGCTGCGGCAGGAGCAGCAGAGACTGGCGCGGCAGATCGCGTCGGTCGAGATCACCATCGAAGCACTGAGAGGAGGTGAACGACTCATGGCTAAGGACATGTTCGACGGCTTCGACCACACCCAGTACAAGGACGAGGTCGAGCAGCGCTGGGGCCGCGACGCGTACGCGAAGGGCGACGCGTGGTGGAGCTCGAAGAGTGCGAGCGAGAAGGCCGAGTGGAAGGAGCGCCTCGCCGCGCTCACGGGCGACTGGATCGCCGCAGCCGAGGGCGGCGTCGCCCCCGACAGCGACGAGGCGCAGCAGCTCGCCCGCCGTCACGTGGAGTGGCTCACCGGGGTGCCCGGCACTCCGGCCGCCGCGCCCGGCGGCGACGTGAAGGGCTATGTCATCGGACTCGGCGAGATGTACGTCGCAGATCCGCGCTTCGGCGCGAACTACGGCGGCACAGCCGGTGCCGAGTTCGTCCGCGACGCGCTGCGCGTGTACGCGGAGGCGCACCTGTAGCGGAACCGCTCGTCCCACGGAAAAGAAGGATGCCGCGGCTCGACGTGTGACGTCGAGCCGCGGCATCCGTGCTCCTGGAGGGAGCGGGACCCGGCCCGGGGTGCGGCCGGCCGCGCCTGCTGGGGGTCAGGCTCGGTTGCGTCCGGAGAGAACTCGGAAGAGGAACGCGATCAGCGCGATGACTCCGACGATCAGAGCCACCCAGAGGAGGAACTGCAGACCCTCCACGAGGCCGCCGGTGATGGCGAGGATGACCGCAACGATGATGATGATGATGAGCGCAAGGTTCATGCTCCGACCGTGGCAGAACCCGATCGCACGCGGAAAGGGGTTGACCGACGCGGGGCGCGGTGCTAGCGGATGGGAACGCTCCCGCTAAACCAGGCGGTCCACCCTGTCAAGCCCCTCAGGCGCCTCGATCGGCGTCGATAGCCTCGCCGGGAGCGAAGGGAGAGCACCATGCCTGCAGGACGAGGATCCAACAGCCTCAAGAATCCCGACATGTATGAGGAGCTCCGCAAGGACGGCGCATCGAAGGAGAAGGCCGCGCGCATCTCCAACGCCGTCGCCCGCGACGGCCAGAAGGCGGTGTCCCGTCGCGGCGGCCGCGCCGGCGACTACGACGACTGGACCGTCGGCGACCTGCGTGCCCGTGCGAAGGAGCTCGGCATGTCCGGCTATTCGGGCAAGCGCAAGGCCGAGCTCATCGACATGCTCAGAAATCACTGACGCACGTGGTGCGCCTGCGCCGGGTGCACCCGGACTCCGACCCCGGCTTCCGGCGCGTGCGCGCCGGCGCCGGTTTCCGCTACGTCGACGCCGACGGCGACGGTGCGGGAGAAGACGACCGTGAGCGGATCCGGGCGCTCGTGATCCCACCGGCCTGGGAGGACGTCTGGATCTCCGCTGCGGCCAACGGGCACATCCAGGCCGTCGGGACGGACGAGGCCGGGCGCCGTCAGTACCTCTATCACCCTGACTGGCGCGCGCGCCGCGACTCGGGCAAGTTCGGACGGTCGCTCGCGCTCGCCGCCGCGCTGCCGCACGCGCGGGGACGCGTCACCACCGCGCTGCACCGGGAGCGGCTCGATCGAGAGCATGTGCTCGGCGCCGCGTTCCGGATGCTCGACTCCGCCGCGCCGCGCATCGGGTCCGCCCGGTACCTCGAGCGGCACGGCAGCCGCGGCCTGACCACCCTCCAGCGCCGCGATGCGCGGGTGAACGGCCAGGAGATCACGCTCTCGTTCCCTGCCAAGAGCGGGCGTCGCGCCTTCATCGAGATCGACGACGCGGATCTGGCTGCCACCATCGAGCAGCTGTCCGCCGGTCGCCCGCGTTCACGGCTGCTGGCGTACGAGAGCGGACGGCGGCGGGTCCCACTCACGCCCGCCGACGTGAACGCCTATGTGCGCTCGCTCACCGGCGGCACCTTCACCGCGAAGGACTTCCGCACGCTCCGGGGCACGATCCTCGCCGCGGAGGCGCTCGCCCGCATCGGCACGGTCGACACGAAGTCCGACCGCAAGCGTGCGGAGCAGCTGGCCGTGCGGGCGACGGCCGATGCGCTCGGCAACACCGTCGCGGTCGCACGAGGCAGCTACATCGATCCGCGCGTCTTCGCCCTGTATGGCCGCGGCAAGCTGCTCGACCTGGGTGTGTCGCCCGAGTCGGCGATCCGCTCGCTCATCCAGGGGCCGTAGGTTGGGGGCGTGCGCCCCCTGATCCGCCCCGCCGTGCTCGGCGTCGTCGTGCTGGGCGGGATGCTGGGGGTCGCGCTGCGGGCCGCGCTGACCCCCTGGCCGGGCGACCTCGCGTCGGTGGTGCTCGCCACTCTGGCGATCAACGTGGCCGGGTCCGGCCTGCTCGGGATCGTGGTCGGCTGGCTGGGCGACCGCCGTCCCCTCACGCGGGCCTTCCTCGGCACCGGCGTGCTCGGCGGCTTCACCACCTACAGCGCGTTCGCCGTGCACACCGTGGCGGTAGGCAGCGCCGTCACCCTCGACGGATACGAGCCCTGGATGCTGTGGGCCCTCCTGCTCGTCGCGTGCTCGCTCGCCGGCGGGGCGGCGGCGGCCGCCGCCGGGCTCTGGATCGGCGACCGGCTGTCCGGCGCCCGACCCGGCGATGTCGCGGAGCCGACGACGTGACGGGCTGGACGTTCGCGGGACTGGTGGTCGCCGGGGGTCTGGGAGCCGGCGCGCGCGCCCTGCTGGATGCGTGGGTGATGCGGCGGCGGTCCGGGCCGTTCCCGTGGGGCATCCTCGTGGTGAACGTGACGGGGTCGTTCCTGCTGGGGCTGCTCACCGGAATCGGCGCCGACACCCTCGGCGCATGGACGATCGTGCTCGGCGCCGGGCTCCTCGGCGGGTTCACCACCTTCAGCGCCGTCTCGGTCGATACGGTCCTGCTCGCGCGGCGCGGACGGGCCCGGCTCGCCTGGGCGAACCTGCTCGGCACCGCTCTGCTCTCGGTCACCGCCGCGGGGCTCGGCATCCTCGGCGGGCTCGGGCTGGCGGCGGTGACCGGCATGGGATACTGAAGCCCCGATACATCCGCGTATCGGCGCGCCGCGGCATCCGTCTCCGGCCTCCCCTTCTCGCAAAGGCACCCGTGTCGAATCTCGCCGTTCTGAGCCTGAAGAATCGCGCGCTCATCGCGCTGATCACGATCGTCGCCGCCGTCTTCGGCGGAATCGCGCTGACGAGCCTCAAGCAGGAGCTGATCCCGTCGATCGAGTTCCCGCAGCTGTCGGTCGTGACGACCTACCCCGGCGCCTCGCCGGAGGTCGTCGCCAACGACGTGTCCACGCCGATCGAGACCGCGATCCAGGGAGTCCCCGGGCTCGAGTCGACCAGTGCGACGAGCACGACCAACGCGTCGGTCGTGCAGGCCTCCTTCACCTACGGCACCGATCTCGCGACCGCCGAGCAGAAGATGACGCAGGCGATCAACCGGATCAAGAGCCAGCTGCCCGACAGCGTCGAGCCGAACGTCATCTCGGTGAGCATCGACGACCTTCCCGTCATCCAGATCGCCGTCACCGGCTATGACGACGCCGAGGCGGTGCAGGCGACGCTGGAGTCCACCGTCATCCCCGATCTCGAGGATGTCGACGGCGTGAACGCGGCGCAGATCGTCGGCGGCGTGGGCCAGCGGGTCACGATCACGCCCGATCAGGATGAGCTCGCCGAGGCCGGCTACACCCAGCAGGCGATCACCGACGCGCTCGATCAGAACGGCGTGCTGTTCCCCGGCGGCGAGATCACCGAGGGCGACGAGAGCCTCACCGTGCAGACGGGCGCGAAGATCACGTCGGTCGACGAGATCGCGGCGCTCCCGCTCGTCCCCTCCGACGCCGCGCAGTTCGCCGCGGGCGCCGTGACGATCTCGGATGTCGCAGAGGTCGAGATCGCGCAGGATCCGGTCACCTCGATCTCGCGGGTGAACGGCGAGCCCGCCCTGACGATCGCCGTCACGAAGCTGCCTGCCGCCAACACCGTCGACGTCTCGCAGGGCGTGCTCGACGTGCTGCCGGAGCTCGAGGACGACCTCGGCGGCGACGCGGAGTTCACGGTCATCTTCGACCAGGCGCCCTACATCCAGCAGTCGATCGAGGCGCTCGCACAGGAGGGCCTGCTCGGCCTGGCCTTCGCGGTGCTCGTCATCCTGCTCTTCCTCTGGTCGGTCCGCTCGACGCTCGTCACCGCGATCTCGATCCCGACCAGCGTGCTGATCACCTTCATCGGCATCCAGGCATTCGGCTACTCGCTCAACATCCTGACGCTCGGCGCCCTCACCATCGCGATCGGCCGCGTCGTCGACGACTCGATCGTCGTGATCGAGAACATCAAGCGGCACTACGTCGGCGACGCCGACAAGATGACCGCGATCAAGCTGGCCGTGCGCGAGGTGGCCTCCGCCATCACGGCGTCGACGATCACGACGGTCGCGGTGTTCCTGCCGATCGCGTTCGTCGGCGACCTGACCGGCGAGCTGTTCCGGCCGTTCGCGATGACCGTCACCATCGCGATGGCGGCGTCGCTGTTCGTCGCACTGACGATCGTCCCGGTGCTCGCCTACTGGTTCCTCCGCCCCGGCAAGCCGCTGCTCGACGCCGACGGCAAGCAGGTCGACCCCGAGGCGCCCGAGGCGCCGCCGTCGCGCCTGCAGAAGGGATACCTGCCGATCCTGCGCTGGACGCTGCGGCACTCGTGGGTCACCCTGCTGCTGGCCGTGCTCGTGCTGGCCGGCACGGTCGCCGCCGCGCCGTTCATGAAGACCAACTTCCTCGGCGACTCGGGTCAGAACACCTTCACCATGACGCAGGACATCGGCCCCGCGGCGAGCCTCGACGCGCAGGATGCTGCGGCCGCCGAGGTCGAGGACGTGCTCGACGGCATCGACGGCATCGAGACCGTGCAGGTCTCGATCGGCTCGAGCGGTTCCGCGATCCGCGATGCCTTCACCGGCGGCGGTGGCGGCATCACGTACTCGATCACGACCGACGCCGACGCCGACCAGGTCGCGCTGCGCGAAGAGGTCACCCAGGCGATGGCGGACCTCGACGACGCCGGCACGATCACCGTGGCCGGCGGTGGCGGCGGGTTCGGCTCGAGCGACATCGAGATCGACGTGACGGCACCCGACCAGTCGACGCTGCAGGACGCGTCGGACGCCGTCGTCGACGCGATGGACGGCATCGACGGGGTCAGCCAGGTAAGCAGCAACCTCTCGGCCTCGCTTCCCTACATCGCCGTGGTCGTCGACCGCGAGGACGCCGCCGAGCTCGGGCTGTCGGAGGTCGCCGTCGGCGCCCTCGTCTCCCAGACGATGCAGCCGCAGTCGATCGGCACGGTCGAGATCGACGACACCACGCTGACGGTCTACCTCGCCGCATCGCAGACGCCGGCGACGATCGACGAGCTCAAGGAGCTCACCGTGCCGACCGCCACCGGGCCGGTCGAGCTCCAGGACGTCGCCACCATCGAGGAGAGCAACGGCCCCACCTCGATCTCGACGCAGCGCGGACAGCGCACAGCGACCGTGACGGTGACGCCCTCCGGTGACGACCTCGCCACCGCGTCGGCTTCGGTCACGACCGCGCTCGAGGACGTGGATCTCCCCGACGCGGCAGATGCAGAGCTCGGCGGCGTGGTCACCCAGCAGGGTGACGCGTTCTCCCAGCTCGGGCTCGCGATGCTCGCGGCGATCCTGATCGTCTACATCGTGATGGTCGCGACCTTCAAGTCGCTGCGCCAGCCGCTGCTGCTGCTCGTCTCGGTGCCGTTCGCGGCGACCGGAGCCATCCTGCTGCAGATCGCCACCGGGGTTCCCCTGGGCGTCGCGTCGCTGATCGGCGTGCTGATGCTCATCGGCATCGTGGTGACGAACGCCATCGTCCTCGTCGACCTGGTCAACCAGTACCGCGAGAAGGGCCTCACAGCGCACGACGCCACGATCGCCGGCGGGTCGCGACGTCTCCGCCCGATCCTCATGACGGCGCTGGCCACGATCTTCGCGCTCACGCCCATGGCGCTGGGCATCACCGGTCACGGCGGATTCATCTCGCAGCCGCTCGCGATCGTCGTGATCGGCGGTCTGATCTCGTCGACCTTCCTGACGCTGCTCGTGCTGCCGACCCTCTACAACCTCGTCGAGGGCGCCAAGGAGCGTCGCGCGGCCCGCCGTGCCGCCAAGGCCGGTGGCGTCGGGGAGCCCGCGCTCGCCCTCGCCGGTGCGGCGGGGGCCGCGGAGGCGGCCGAGGTGTTCGAGTCGCGACGTGAGCGTCGCCTGCGCGAGCAGGCCGAGGCGGATGCCGCTTCCGGCGTGACGGACGTCGAGACGCCGGCGATCGACGAGGGACCCGACATCGAGGTCTCCGATTCCGCTCCGGCGCCGGTGGACGCTGAGTCTCCGGTCGAGGAGTCCGAGGTCGAGGAGCCTGCGGTCGAGGAGTCCGAGGTCGACGAGTCTGCGGTCGAGGAGCCGACGGAGCTGGAGCCGCCGATCGAGGAGCCTGCGGTCGACGAATCCGCGGAGCTTGAGGCGCCGATCGAGGAGGGACCCGACGTCGAGGTCTCCGATTCTGTTCCGGCGCCTGTGGACGCTGAGTCTGCCGTCGACGAGCCGGCCGGCGACGCCGAGCCTGCGGTTGAGGAGCCCTCGGATGAGGAGGCTTCAGGCGAGGAGCCCTCGGAGGAGGAAGCTTCAGACGAGGAGATCGCCGGGGCCGACGAGCACGGGGAGGCCGACGAGGAGGCCGCCGAGCACGACGAGCACCGCGACGACGAGCACCGCGACGACGAGCACCGCGACTCCTGACGCCGGGCGGCAGCAGCCGCACGGCCGTCAGGGCAGCGCCGGGGCGAACTCCAGCGGCACGGCGACGCCGTGCTCCACGTCGACGTCGTCGGGGAACACCGCCAACGCGTGGTGCGTCTCGCCGTCCAGGGTCAGGGTGACCTCGTACGTGAAGGGGAAGTCGCCGAGCCGTGATGCGGCCAGCGCCTCGTCGTCCGGCCCGTCGAAGGACAGGGATCCCGGCGGCAGGCAGTCGGTCACCGGCTCGGCCTCGATCGTCGTCGACGCGCCGTTCGCGGCCGTCACGGTGATCGTCGCCGCGTACTCCTCGGGAGGCGCTGCCAGGTTGCCGACGGTCAATTCGAGGCCGTACGAGTCGGGCTCGCCGTCATGGTCGGCGATGAGCGCGAGACTCGCGACGGGTTCGGGGAGCGGCGCGTCCGCCGGAGTGGACCACCGCAGAGTCGCCGCCATGTCACCCGAACCCTCGCCCCCGGCGAACAGGTCGACGCGGTAGTCGGCGGCCTCGCCACGCGGCCGCACCGACCACCAGCCATCGCCGAGATCGACGACCTCGGCCTCCACCGAGCGGCCCGTGCAGTAGTCATCGCCTTCGACCTGTCCGACGTGCAGCGAGTCGAACCCGGCGACCGGGACGAACACGAGCAGCTCGTCGGGAGAGCCCACCGACGGCGGATCCTCGTCGACGCCGTCCACACACGCGTTGCCGTAGCAGTACGTGACCGGGGCGAGGTGCAGCTCAGTCCCGTCGTACCGGATCACGAACGGCCCAGGGCCGCTCATCCCCGTTCCGTACTCGGCGCCCGCCGTGACGGTCTCGGTGGGCGCGGGCAGGGCACCTGGCGGTTCGGGCATGGGGCGCGCGGTCGCGCAGGCGACCAGCATCCCGCCCGCCATGATGATGGCGGCGGTCACGGCGATGCCTCGACGCATGGGTGCTCCTCGCTCTGTCAGTGTCGCCGGTGCGGTCATCGTCTCAGATCGGGTGGTCGGGCGACTTCACAGGCGCGTCCGCTAGGCTTGATCGGTCGGCTCTGGACACCGTGCATGCTGCACGGATGGGTTTGTGAGTCCAAGGGGCCGATGGTGGGAGCGAATCCGCTCCGACGACCATCATCTGAATGGCCCCCGGCCGACGACAGTCCGGGTTACTCCGTGCCGCAAGAGCGGCCGCGCACGCGCGCGTTCTGAGGAGTGCTGTTCTCGCACGAGACAACCCAGAAGGACACCACCATGCCCAAGAGCAAGAAGCCGGCCGCAGGCCGCGCCCAGAACTTCGAGCCCCGCTACGCCAAGAAGGCCGGCACCGATCGCTTCCGCCAGGCCGGACCGGCCAAGGCAGGCAGCAAGAGCCCCAAGCACCGCGGCTTCCGTGCCGAGGAGACGACGGATGCTGCGCCCAAGCGTCGCTGGACCGCGCAGGAGCGCGCCGGTCGCGACGAGGCCCGCACCATCCGCACGCACAGCCGCGACGAGCGCGGCACCCGTTCGTACGCTGACCGGCCGGCTCGTGATGACCGTCCCGCGCGTTCGTACAGCGACCGGCCCGCTCGTTCGTACGGTGACCGTCCGGCTCGCGATGACCGTCCCGCGCGTTCGTACGATGACCGTCCCCGCCGCGACGACCGCGGCACAGCCGCGGGCCGCTCAGGCGGCGCGCCGCGCTCGAACGACCGCCGCCCGGCGGGTCGAGACGGATCCCCGCAGTTCGGTCGCGATGCAGACCGACCGCGTCGTGAGTACGGCAACGACCGTCCGGCGCGGTCGTTCGACGATCGTCCCCGTCGCGAGTACGGCAACGACCGTCCGGCCCGTTCGTTCGACGACCGTCCGCGTCGCGACAACGACCGCGCTCCGCGCCGCGAGTACGGCAACGACCGTCCGTCCCGTTCGTTCGATGACCGTCCGCGCCGTGAGTACGGCAGCGACCGTCCGGCGCGTCCGTCCAACGACCGTCCGGCCCGTTCGTTCGATGACCGTCCGCGTCGCGACAATGACCGTCCGGCCCGTTCGTTCGATGACCGTCCGCGTCGCGACAACGACCGCGCTCCGCGCCGCGAGTACGGCAGCGACCGTCCGGCCCGCTCGTTCAACGACCGTGCCCCCCGCGGCAACGACCGTCCGACGCGCTCTGACTGGAACACGGCTCCGAAGCGCTCGGCCGCGCACGAGCAGCACGTCGACGTCGTGCACGAGCGCCTGCAGGCCGAGGCCATCCAGGCGACCGACGTCCAGGGCGTCGGCTTCGGCGATCTGGGTCTCGGCGACAACATCGTCCGCGTCCTGAACGAGCTGGGCGCAGCATCCCCCTTCCCGATCCAGGCCGCCACGATCCCCGAGATCCTCGCGGGCCGCGACGTGCTCGCCCGCGGGCGCACCGGCTCCGGCAAGACCATCGCGTTCGGTGCCCCGCTCGTCGAGAGCGTGCTGCGCTCGCAGGCCGGTCAGCGTCGCGAGTTCGGCCGTGCCCCCAAGGCGCTCATCCTCGCGCCGACGCGAGAGCTCGCGTTGCAGATCGACCGCACGATCCAGCCGATCGCCCGCAGCGTCGGCCTGTTCACCACGCAGATCTACGGTGGCGTCCCCCAGGGTCGTCAGGTCGGTGCGCTGAAGAAGGGCGTCGACATCATCATCGGCACGCCCGGCCGCATCGAGGACCTCGTGAACCAGGGCAAGCTCGACCTCTCGGGCGTGCAGATCGCGGTGCTCGACGAGGCCGACCACATGTGCGAGCTCGGGTTCCTCGAGCCCGTGCAGCGCATCCTGCGCTTCACCGCGGAGGGCTCGCAGAAGCTGCTCTTCTCGGCGACGCTCGACCGCGAGGTGTCGGCGCTCGTCGACGAGTTCCTCGTCGAGCCGGCCGTGCACGAGGTCGCCGGTGAGGACCAGGCCTCCAGCACGATCGAGCACCGGGTGCTCGTGATCGACCACCGCGACAAGGCCGAGATCCTCGACTCGCTCGTCGACCGCGACGGCAAGACCCTCGTCTTCGCCCGCACCCGCGCCTACGCCGAGATGCTCGCCGAGCAGTTCGACGACGTCGGGATCAACGCGGTCGCGCTGCACGGCGACCTCAACCAGGCCAAGCGCACGCGCAACCTGGAGCGCCTCACCTCGGGCCGCGTCAGCGTTCTCGTGGCCACGGACGTCGCCGCCCGCGGCATCCACGTCGACGACATCGACCTGGTGATCCAGGCCGACGCGCCGGACGAGTACAAGACGTACCTGCACCGCTCCGGCCGCACGGGCCGTGCGGGCGCCAGTGGTCGCGTCGTGACGCTCATCACCCGTCAGCGGCGCCGCCGGATGACCGAGATGCTCGAGCGCGCGGAGATCGACGCACCCTTCGAGGACGTCCGCCCCGGCGACGACCTCATCGAGGCGATCCGTCAGCCCCAGTAGTCCGAGAGGCGCTCACAGGAGCGTCTCGACGAGTTCGGCCGCGCGCGTGGCGCCGCCCAGCGATCTCAGCTGAGCGCCCACGCGCGCGGCCGATTCACGGTACCCGGCTCCGTCCGTGACGCGGTCGAACCCCGCTGCGATCTTGGCGACGGTCGGTGTTCCGGTGCGCAGATTGACCCCCGCGCCCGCCCAGGCCACCCGCGCGGCGATCTCCGGCTTGTCGAGATCGCCGCCGGCGATGACGAGCGGGATGCTGTGGGCCAGCGCCGCGAGTGTGCCGCCCCAGCCGCCGTTGCTGATCATCAGGTCCACCCGCGGCAGCAGGGCCGCGTAGGGCAGGAAGCCCGCGACCCTGGCATTCGCCGGCACGGGGAACGGCAGCTCGTCGCGCCCGCGAGCACCCGTCGACACGACGACGAGCAGATCACGGTGCGCGAGCGCCTCGAGGGCAGGTCGGATCAGGTCGGACGGGGTGGTGTTCAGCGTGCCCTGGGTCACATGGACCACCGTGCGATCGTCGAGGTCGTCCCACCAGGGCGGCAGGTCGTCCTCTGCGGTGATGCGGGCGTGCAGCTCGCCCACGAACTGCAGGTGCGCGGGCCGGTCGCTGCGCGCGAAGTCGAGCAGGGGCGCGCCGCTCGCGACGACGAGCTGCGGCGAGAGGATCGCGGCATCGAACGACCGGGTGGCCGAGGGCAGTCCTGCGGACTCGCGCGCGCGGACCAGCGGTTTCATCAGCGGCCGCGACAGGAGCGGCATCGCCGCGCGCAGCATCGCGTCGCGCGCCCGCGTGACCGGATTGCGACCAGGGGCGAGGCCCATCCCACCCGGCGGCCCCTGCGGGCCGGGGAGATGGAGCGGCAGCACCGCGACGGTGGCCCACGGGCAGCCGCTGCGCTCTGCGAAGAAGGCGGTGCCGATCGACAGCTCGTCTCCGGCGATGACGTCCCAGGGTTCGTCCTCCCACGCGGCGGCGAGGTCGTCGACCTGCGCAGGCGCCGTGCCGATCATGCAGTCCTGGATGTTGATGAAGACCTGGCCGAGTCCTCGCTTGCCGACCAGTCGCGGGAACGTCGCCGCCAGGTCGCCCTCGTCGAAGTCCGGCGCAGCGCGCCAGCCGACGAATCGGGCGCCGGTGGCCTCCACCCGGGTGCGGAATGCCCCGCCGGTGTAGAACCGCACGTCGTGCCCGCGGGCGACGAGGCCCTGCGCGACCGCGAGCAGCGGTGTCACGTGGCCGGTGAAGGGCATCGCCGCGAGCATGATCTTCGCCATCCCGTCATGGTGGCCGAGATCGGTCGCCGGCGGAACCCGTCAGGGCGCCGCGTCAGAACAGTCGGCCCGGATCGGCCGCGAAGGCGACACCCGCGCGCCGCCCCCTCGTGGTCGTGACGACGGCCGCGCGCGCCGCGGCCCCCGCTGCCGTCGCGCGTGGGGGAGCGTCGTCCTCCGCCTCGCCGTTGAGGCGGTAGACCCGCAGCAGCGGTCGCACCCGCTTCGCGAGCCACACCCGGTACGCCTTGGGTGCGGTCGCGGTGACGCCGGGGTACAGGCCGCGGTAGCTCGACACCAGTTCGGGATGCTCTCGCTCGAGCCACTGCAGGAACCACTGCTTCGCTCCCGGGCGCAGATGCAGGGCGCCGAACACGACGCGTGCGGCGCCGGCATCCTTGATCCGTGACAGTGCGTGGTCGAGCGCCGCGATCGAATCGGTCAGGTGCGGCAGGATCGGCATCAGGAAGACCGTCACGCGGAACCCCGCCGCCGTGGCGGCCCGCACCGTCTCGAGTCGTGCCGCCGCGCTCGGCGTGCCCGGCTCCACGAGCTTCTGCAGGGTGTCATCGAAGACCGCGATCGACATCGCGAGCGACACCTCGACGGATGCTGACGCCTCCTGCAGCAGCGGCAGATCGCGCCGCAGCAGAGTGCCCTTCGTCAGCAGCGAGAACGGCGTGCCCGAGTCGGTGAGTGCGCCGATGATCTCCGGCATGAGCCGATAACGGCCCTCCGCGCGCTGGTAGGGGTCGGTGTTCGTGCCGAGCGCGACGGTCTCCCTGCGCCACGCCGGCTTGGCGAGTTCGCGCCGCAGCACGTCTGCGACGTTGACCTTCACGACGATCTGCGAGTCGAAGTCGTGCCCCGCGTCGAGCTCGAGGTACTCGTGCGTGCCGCGGGCGAAGCAGTTGTGGCTGATCACCCCGTTCGCGATGAAGTCGCCCGTACCGGTTGTGATGTCGACCATGTCGATCTCGACGCCGAGATCCTCGATCGTGACGATACGGAGGTCGACCGCCGTCTTGACGGCGGTGCCCGCGATCAGGCGTTTCCGGGTGATCGCCGGGTCGCCGAACGTGAAGACCCGCTGGCGCGCCGGGAGCCCGCCGGTGACGCGGATCGCCCGCACGCCGTTCGGACGCGGGGGCTCGACCACATACGTGACACCGCACGCGTCGAGCGCCTCGCAGGTGAGTCTGATGATGTCCTCGTCCTTGTTCGAGATGCGCAGGATGCCGCGGGAGCAGGACCCTTCCGCGTCGAAGATTCCGCCCAGGAATCCTGCGTGCCAGTCGGTCGTCCGGGCAACCGGTTCGGCGATGATCGCCTCGATCGTGGTGACGTCGCTGGCGCGCGCTGTGTGGATCGCGGTCATCTCGCGTCGATGCGGCGTCGCAGCGCTGAAGGGGCGGGTGTGGGTGACGACACCGGAGGATGCCAGATACTGACGGGTCCGGTCGAGCGCCTCCTCGTCTGCGAGTGCGAGCCGGAAGCGGTGGATCCGTCGCGTGCGACGGCCGTCGGCGTAGGCCTTGTGGAGGATCATCCTGTCGCCGCGGATCATCCCCGACAGGTAGCCGGACTGATAGTCCGTGGTCTCGGACGCGACACTGACCGCACTCCCGGCACCGAACCCGAGCAGCCGGTTGTTCAGTGTCAGGTGGGGGCGCTGAGGAACCCCGCCCGATGCGCCGATGACGTACTTCCAGCCGCGCTCCGTGAGGAACCGGTGGTCACCGCTCGCGACGAGTTCGGTCCCGTCGGCAAGCGTGACGCGGTACGCGCGTTTGCGTGTTCGCCAGGCGGCCCTCACCGTCGTCGGCACATAGCGCCGGTACGCCCCGCTCTCCTGTGTTCCGATGATCTGGTCGCCAGGGGTGAGGGACGAGATCGGCACCTGTCGCCCGTCGGACTTCAGGACGAGAGTGTCGGGCGCCAGGCAGTACGAGCACGCATGAGAGCAGCCTCGGTAGGGGTTCACCGTCCAGTCGAACGGCATCGCCGAGACCGAGGGCACATGGTTGAGCGCACTCTTGGCCATCACCTCGTGGAAGGTCATCCCCGCGAACTCAGGGGTCGTGACCGACCGCACGAATCCGCCGTAGCTCTCCAGGCCGGGCAGGGCGGCAGCATCCGTCGCATCCAGCTGCTGTCCCTGCCACCTCATGACACACAGTAGAACAAAGATACGAGGATGAGTCAAGATGATGGCTGCCTCATTCGAAACCGGCGGTCGGATGCGGCGAGCCGGGCGACATGGCGCCCGCCCGGCGCGAGAATGGCCCGGTGACGGAGTCGGCCCGACGAAGCGTCGCCCCGCGGCATCGGCGGATGCGTCGCGGGGTGCGTGCCGCGCGCGCTGCCGGACTGATGGTCGTCGGCATCCTGCTGGTCGGCGGCTCGGCCGCCGTCACGATGGCACTCACCGGCGGACCTGTGGAGGCCGGCCTGCAGCTCACTCCGTGGACCACCTCGACTGCTGCGCCGGTGGGGCCGGATCTCGCCCAGCCGGCGACGGTGCGGGTGCTGCCCGCGCCGCGTATCGAGGCGGCTCCGCAGTCAGGGCAGGCCGAGCCGGGGGCCGACATCTGCGAGCAGCCGGGTGTGCGGGACGCGCTCGACGCAGGCGACGATGCGGCAGTGATCGAAGCCGCGGGCGGGGCCGCAGCGTTCCGCGACGCGGTCGCCGGCGGCAAGGCCGACTGCATCTCGCTGGGCGACCCTGAGCGCATCTGGCTGGTCGTCAACAAGACACGTCCCTACGACCCGCTCGACCACCGGCCGGCCGATCTCACCGCGGTCAGCGGCGTGCGCAACCTCGCCGGCGGATTCCTGCGGGCGGATGCGGGCACCGCCCTCACCGCGATGGTGACGGCCGCGCGGAGCGTGGGCGAGCTGGCGATGGAGAGCGGCTACCGCTCTTTCGCCACCCAGACCGCAACGTACGCCGGCCAGGTCTCCGCCCGGGGTGCGGAGCACGCCGACCTCGTCAGCGCCCGACCCGGCTACAGCGAGCATCAGTCCGGCCTGACTCTCGACGTCGTCGCGTGCAACGGCGGGTGCGGAACGCTCGACGACCTCGCGGGCACGCCCCAGGGGGAGTGGGTCGCGGCGCACGCCTGGGAATACGGCTGGATCGTGCGCTACGAGGCCGATCGCACCGGCATCACCGGGTATCTGCCGGAGCCGTGGCATCTCCGCTACATCGGCACCGACCTCGCCGCCGAGTACCACGAGGGTGGATGGCACACGCTCGAGGAGTTCTTCGGGCTCCCGGCCGCCCCCGACTATCTCGGTTGAGCACTGCCCCGCATCCTGAAACTGAGTACCATAAGACGTGGGATGCAATCCCAACATCTGCACTCGACGAGGAGAGGGAGCCGCGATGGAACGCGACATCTACGACGAGGACCACGAGGCTTTCCGCGAGGTCGTCAAGGAGTTCATCAAGCGCTACGCGACGAATGAGAAGCGCGAGCAGTGGGACGCGGACGGCGAGATCGACCGCGAGACGATGCTCGCCGCCGGCGAGTCCGGTCTGATCGGCCTGTCCGTCCCGGAGGAGTTCGGCGGCGCCGGCATGCTGCAGGACTACCGCTTCCGCACGATCGTGAACGAAGAGGTCATCGGCGCAGGAGCGGGATCGCTCGCCGGCGCATTCGGCATCCAGGATGACCTGGCCGTGCCGTACATCGTCCACATGGGCACGCAGGCGCAGAAGGAGAAGTGGCTGCCCGGCATGGCCACCGGTGAGATCCTCGGGGCGCTCGCGATGACCGAGCCGGGTGCCGGCAGCGACCTGCGCGGCATCAAGACCACCGCCAAGAAGGTCGACGGCGGCTACCTCGTCAACGGGGCGAAGACGTTCATCTCCAGCGGCAAGACCGCGGACATCGTGGTGACCTTCGTCAAGACCGGCGAGGGCAACCGCCCCGACGCCTTCAGCCTCCTCATCCTCGAGAACGGCATGGAGGGCTTCGACCACGGCAAGAAGCTGCACAAGATGGGCTCGCACGGCCACGACACCGCCGAGCTGTCGTTCAGCGACGTGTTCGTGCCCGAGGAGAACCTCATCAGCGGCAAGGAGGGTCAGGGCTTCATCCAGCTCATGATGAACCTGCCGCTGGAGCGTCTGTCGATCGGCATCGCCGCCGCATCCGCGTCGCAGGCCGCCCTCGCCTGGACGGTCGACTACACCAAGAGCCGTGAGGCGTTCGGCGAGCGGGTCATCGACTTCCAGAACACCCGCTTCAAGCTCGCCGACGTCGCGACGACCGTCGACGTGATGTGGGCGTACCTCGACCGGGCTCTGCTCGCGTACAAGGACGGCAAGCTCACCGCCGAAGAGGCCGCGAAGGTGAAGTTCTGGACCACCGACCGCGAGTGGGAGATCCTCGACACCTGCGTGCAACTGCACGGCGGCTACGGCTACATCACCGAGTACCCGATCGCGCGTGCGTTCCTCGACGCGCGTGTGCACCGCATCTACGGCGGCACGAACGAGATCATGCGCGAGATCGTCGGACGCCAGATCGCCGGCAAGCGATAGGTCGCCGTTCGCCCTCGGTCACTGCCAGCCTGCCTCCGCCAGAACACCTGTTCCGGCGGAGGCAGGCTGTTTTGACCCCGGAACGTCCTGTGCTCGCCAGAACAGGTGTTTCGGCGGGGGCGCGCGGGGCCCTGTGCTCGCCAGAACAGGTGTTTCGGCGAGCGAGCCAGGGAGCGGGTCAGTGCTGGCCGGCTGGCCCGTCGCCGCGTCCGAGTCCCCGGCTCGCCAGCCCGCGGCGACGGGCGAGGCGGGCCACCCCGGCAGCGCGGAGGCGATCGGCGATGACGATGCCGAGCCAGACGCCGAAGATGCAGCCGACGATCGTGAGCGCGAAGAAGGCGATCTGCGCCCAGACCGGCATGGTCCAGAGGTTGAACGAGGTCGCGGCCAGGATCGGATAGAGGACGCCGACGAAGACGGCGCCCGCGTAGTACTGCCAGGTCCGCCACGACCGGTAGAGCACGACGAGGAACGCGAGTTCGGCGAAGAACGCCCACCAGACGGCGGCCGCGAGCGACGGGAACGCGATGAGCCCCGAGATCACGCCGACCAGGATGCCGGCCAGCGGGCGCTCGAGCAGCCGAAGAGCGACCGTCGCCGGCAGCAGCCACAGACCCGCGAGGGCGACCGAGAAGAACGGCACGACGGCGAACAGCACCGACGACAGGGCCGTGGCGCCCCAGAGCAGCGCGCCTCCCGCCACGCCGATCGCGGCGCAGGTGAGGAGGTACGACGTGGCGATGCGGTTCATGCGCGGGCCTCGCTGTTCGCGATCTGCGACTTCGGCGTCGGCGACGCCGCACCGGTGCGCCAGTAGCCCGAGAAGCTGATCCGGTTCTTGTCGATGCCACGCTCGTTCGCGAGGTGGCGACGCGCCTCGGCGGGAAGCGACTGCTCGCCGACGATGAACGCGTGGAACGGCTGGGCGGGCAGCTCGTCCGCCCGGAGGGAGACGAGCGCGTCCAGTGCGAGGGCGCCCGCCTTCGCTTCGTGGTCGCGGACGAGCCAGCGCACGTCGATGCCCACGGGATGCGTGAACTCGAGGATGTCGTCGGCCGACGGAACCTCGACCAGCGCGATGCCCCGGGCGTTCCCCGGCAGGGACGCGCACACGTTGGCGACGGCCGGGAGGCCGGACTCGTCCGTCACGAGCAGCACCTGATCGGTGCCGCGCTCGGGGTTGAACATCAGCCCCTCGTCGATGATGACGACGCTCTCGCCCGCCCGGCAGGTCTGCGCCCAGCGCGAGGCCGGGCCGGCGTCTCCCCCTTCGACCGTTCCGTGGATGACGAAGTCCACGTCGATCTCGGCACCCTGATCGCCCGACGCGGCGCGGTAGGCGCGCACGGAGTAGTTCCGCATCACCGGGCGCATGCCCTCCGGGATGCGCAGGTACTTGAGATAGCCGAAGATCTTGTTCGCCTTCGCGGGGATCCGCTCGAGGCCCGCATCGCCGCCGAGCGGCAGGAAGATCCGGAACCACTGGTCCCAGCCCATCGGGCGGAACCGCTCGACCTCCGCGCCGCCGAGCGTCACGCGCATGAAGTGCGGCGAGATCTGCGCCGTGCGCAGCACGGTGAGATGCACCAGGCCCTGAGTCTCTGGCTTGATCATGCGGCTGTTCTGGGCCACGGGGTTCTCCTTCGGAGGGGACGGGTCAGGCGATTCCCCACGGGAATGTGAGCCAGAAGACGAGGGCGGATGCGGCGACGAACGCGACCGCGAAGACCGTGTCGCGGACGCGCCACGGGACGAGGTGCCGCTCGGTGCGATCGGGGTACGCGCCGAACGCACGCGCATCCATCGCGAGCGCGACCCGCTCGGCGTGACGGATGGCACCGGCCAGCAGCGGCACGATGTACCCCGACCAGCGGGCCACCGCCGAGAACGGGCCGCGGCCGCCGTGAGCGCCGCGCACGCGGTGCGCCTGGCGGATGACGTCGAGCTCGTGGCCGAACCGCGGCACGAACCGGAACGCCGCGAGCGCGGTGTAGCCGATGCGGTATGGCACGCGCAGCTGCTGGACGGTCGAGCGCACGAGATCGGGGCCGGTCGTGGACAGGCCCGCGATCAGCGTGAGCGCGAGGATCGCGGCGAGTCGCAGCGCGGTCGCGAAGCCGATCGCCACGGCTCCGGCGTAGAGGGTCCACCCGCCGAGCTGGAGGACGACGGGGGTGTCATCCACGAGTGCCGCATCCGTCCAGACCGCGAAGCCGGTGCCGATCGCCAGGATCCCGACCGGGAGGGCGAGGAGGATGCCGGCGACCCGCCGGGTGAGCGAGACGCCCACGAGCAGGAGAAGGCAGCTGGCGAGCAGGAAGATCGCAGGGGTGGCGGCATCCCTGACGAAGATCAGGAGCACCATCGCCGGCAGCGGCGCGCCGAGCTTGGCCAGGGGATTGAGCCGGTAGAGGAACCGGACCGGCGAGGCCGCGCCGCGCGCCGCGTACGGGTCGAACGTCGTGGCGGGTGCGTGGATGGCCGTCACGCGCGACCACCGCCCGGCAGGTCGGCGAGCCGGACGATACCGGCCAGGTCGGGGTGGCCGGCCAGACCCTGCAGGGCCTGGCGCAGCGGCGGAAGCCGGAGCCCCGCGCGCTCGATGAGGGCGGTGTCGGCGAAGATCTCCGCGGTCTCTCCGGCAGCGACGACGCGGCCGTCCGACAGCACCACGGTGCGGTCGGAGTACTCGGTGACGAGCTGCATGTCGTGCGTCACGACGACGATGGTCGTGCCGTCGTCGTTCAGTTCGCGCAGGAGCCCGAGCAGCTCGTCGGCGCGCGCCCTGTCCTGCCCGAACGTGGGCTCGTCGAGCACGAGGATCGGTGCGCCGGTCACGAGGGCGGTTCCGACCGACAGGCGGCGCTTCTGGCCGCCCGAGAGCAGGAACGGGTGGCTGCCTGCCTTGTCGGCGAGACCGAAGCGCTCGAGCAGGGCCGTGGTGCGCTCCCGCACCTCGTCCTCCGACAGGTGGCGGCGGCGCAGGCCGTGCGCGACCTCGTCGAACACCGTGTGGGCGATGAACTGGTGCTCGGGATTCTGGAAGACGAACCCGATGCGAGCGGTGAGGGTGCGCGCATCGGCGCGGGCGACATCGATTCCGTGACCAGAGCCCGTGTCGATGCGCACGGTGCCGCGCGGCGGAGTGACGACGCCCGCGATCGCGTGGATGAGGCTTGTCTTGCCTGCCCCGTTGGCGCCGACCACCGCGACGAACTCGCCGCGATGCACGTCGAGGTCGATGTCGTGCAGCACCTCGGCGCGCCCGCGCCGCAGGGTCAGCCCTCGCACCTCGATGAGCGGAGCGATCGCGGCGCCTCCGACGGCAGGGGTGGCCGCAGCATCCCCTCCCTCCACCATCGCGAGATAAGGAGATGGAGCGTGCGGAGGATCGGATGCTGTCGCCCCGTCCTCCTCGTGCGCACTTCTCCTTGTCTCGCGACCAGAGGCAGGGGCAGGGGCAGGGGCAGGGGCCGGGGCAGGGGCAGGGGCAGGACCCGGGGCAGGGGCCGGGGCCGGGGCCGCCTCGAGGGCGGCGTGCAGCTCGGCGGGAGTCAGGGGGAGGGGGTCGAGCGCGTATCCCGCGGCACGCAGCCGGAGGGCCGCCAGGGTCGACACCGGCAGCCACACGCCGATCGCGTGCAGCTCGTCTGCGCGCTGCCGCAGCACCGCGTCGACCGACCCGTCTGCGGCGAGCCGCCCCTCGTGGTCGAGGACGATCACGCGATCCACGAAGCCGATCGCGGCGTCGAGGTTGTGCTCGACGAGCAGGATGGCGTGGTCGCCTGCCGCGATGAGGTCGGCGAGCGCGGCATAGACCTCCTCGATCCCCTGCGGGTCGAGGTTCGCCGTCGGCTCGTCGAGCACGAGGAGCGGGGAGCCCATCGCGAGGGCGCACGCGATCGCGAGCCGCTGGCGGCCGCCGCCGGAGAGACGGTCGGGGTTCTCGGCACGGCGGTCCCACAGCCCCACCCGCCGCAGCGCGGACTCGGCGCGGGCGAGCACCTCGTCCACCGGCATGCGCAGGTTCTCGGGGCCGAAGGCCACCTCGTCGAGGAGCGTGCCCGTGACCAGCTGCGCGTCGGGGTCCTGGAACACCATCGCCACCCGCGTGCTGAGCTCCGCGACCGAGGTGGTCGCGGTGTCGAGGCCGTCGATCCGGACCGACCCGGTGATGTCGGCGGGCAGGTCGTGCGGGATGAGGCCGTTCATGGCGAGTGTGAGCGTCGACTTGCCCGAGCCGCTGGGGCCGAGCAGCAGCACGACCTCGCCGGCCGTGATGTCAAACGAGAGGGAGGAGGGGGCGGCCGCCACCGCGCCCTCGTGCGTGATCGACAGATCCGTCGCGCGTGCGAGCGGGTCGGCGGCCGGCGCCGCGAGCGCAGCAGACGGTTCGCGCTCGATGGCGGCCATGGGGATTCTCCGGACAAGTGAACTAAGGCACACCTAACCTACCCGTCGCGCGTCGGACCGCGAAACGCGGGAGATGCCCGCCCGGCCGAGATCAGCGCCGCAGGCGCGGCCGCGCGACGCCCGCGCGACGCAGGCCCGCACCCACCCACAGTGCGACCGCCGTCCACGCGAGCGGGCCCAGCATCGACAGCGCGAGGTACACGATCTGGGCCCAGAGCGGGAAGGTCTTCAGGTGCGCAGCGAAGTACACTGCTGCCGCGACGACCAGGCCGATGATCGCGCCGGAGATGAAGTAGCGCCCCGCCGCCCACGAGCGATACCGCGTGACGGCGGCCACGGCCTCCTGGATGCCGCCGAAGAGCAGCGCCGTGCCGAGGAACTGCCAGGTGAAGGCGCCCAGGGTGACGGCGCTGGAGACGAGGGCCGCGATCACGTGGGTGGTGATGGCCACGAACGGCAGTCGCAGCGTCTCCTGAGCGATGATGCCCGGCAGGACATGCACACCCAGCACGAGCCCGTAGACCACCGGAGCGACGGCGAGCACCCACGTGGTCGAGGCGCCGGCGATGCCGCCGAGAAGGCCCGTGGCGACCCCGATCGCGGCGCACACGAGGAGCTCGCGGGTCGACAGACGGAATCGGGGGGACACGCGCCCAGCGTACCGGCGCCGCCGTGGGTCGCCGTCCGCGGGAGGCTCAGACGCGACGGCGCCGACGGGTCAGGCGCACCCCGGGCAGGGGCGGCGCGGGGATGCGCTCCGCGCCGTGGCCGACCACATGCCCGAAGCGCGCGGTCGCTGAGTCCGTCGACGGGTCCGCCTCCCACGCCTCGCGCGCCTGGACGATCTCCTCGTGGGAGCGTCCGACGAAGTTCCACCACATGACGATGTCGTCCTCGAACGGCTCGCCGCCCAGCAGGAACACCGTCGCGGACTCGTCCGCGGTCAGTTCGATGACCTCACGCCGGACGCCGAGGTACAGGAGCGCGTTGCGGGTGACCGCGGTGGCGGCATCCGGCTCCACCTGCACGTGCACGACGCCCTCGACGCCCACGACCGCGTACTCCCATTCCGGATGCAGCGGCACGCGCACGCGTGAGCCGGCTTCCAGCCGCACCTCGGCGCCCACGATCGGCGTGTGCACGGTCGCGGGCGAGGCGACCCCGCCCAGCTCCCCGAGCACGACGGTGGCCTCGGCAGCCGCACCGTCGATCGGAGCGAGGGCCAGCGTCGGCAGGTCCGCGTGCTGCTCGAAGTCGGGCGCCCCGTGCCGCCGCGTCTCGGGCAGGGCCACCCACAGCTGCAGCGCGTCGATGGCGACCGGCCCCTCGCCGACCGAGTACTCGGAGTGCGCGATGCCGGCGCCGCTGGTCATCAGGTTCAGGGTGCCGCGCCGCACCATCACGTCGCTGCCGATGGTGTCGCGGTGGCGCACCTCTCCGACCAGCGGCCAGGTCACCGTCTGCAGGCCGATGTGCGGATGCGGTTCGACCCGCATCGTGGTCACCTGCGGCCCGAACCGGTCCAGGAAGCACCACGCCCCGACGAGCGGCAGGTCGCGCTGCGGCAGCGCGCGGTGCACCTCCATCGCGCGGACGCCGCCGAGCGGCACCTCGCGCGAGGCGAGCAGCAGGGCGCGCGGACCGTCGCACTCGGCCGCAGACTCGACCGCGGTGTCGGCCTCCGCATCCAGTCGTGTCATTCCCCGGCAGCCCGCCTGATCGGCCAGTCCACCTGCAGACCGTCCACGTCGTGCCGTGACAGGTACCGCGACACGAAGGGGCAGCGCGGCACGACCGTCTCACCCCGCGCGGCGACGTCGGCCATCGCCGCGGACACGAGCTTCGATCCGTACCCGCGGCCTTCGAAGGCCGGGTCGATCTCGGTGTGGATGAACACGAGGCGACCACGCGCGTCGATCGAGAACTCGCTGAAGCCGGCCAGCAGCTCGCCCAGGCGCAGTTCGTACCGTTCGTCCGCGCGCACCACCACGGGCTCTTCGGTGATCTCCGACGGGATGCTGTCGCTCACGGTCGCTCCTCTGCTCGCTGTCTCCAACGTACGGCGGGCTGCCAGTGTTCCGCCACGACAATGGAAGGATGCGTTCGCGTCCGATCCTGCTCACCGCCCTGGCGGCGATGGTCCTGATCGGCATCGCGGCGTCGGCGTCGCCTGGTCTCGCCCCGTCCGTCGCCGACGCCCCTCGGCCGGCCGACGCCCCCGCCTCGCCTGTCCCGACTGTGACGCCGACTCCCACCCCGACGCCGGTCGATCCGATCGCGACGCTCTCGCTCGAAGAGCGGGTCGGGCAGCTGTTCATGGTCGGCTCGCCCGTCGGCAAGGCCGCGGCGACCACACTGCACGCCGTGAGCGAGCGTCACGCCGGCGCGGTGTTCCTGCACGGCCGCTCGTCCAAGGGCACAGCCGCCACGGCGCGGGTCACCGCCCGCTTCATGAAGGCCGCCGCGGCGTCCGAGCTGCCGCTCTGGATCGCCACTGATCAGGAGGGCGGCGCCGTGCAGGTGCTCTCCGGTGCCGGGTTCGACGGCATCCCCGCCGCCCGCACCCAGGCGGAGTCGGGTGTCGCGCGCCTGCGATCCGACGCCGCGCGCTGGGGTGCGCAGCTGCGCAAAGCCGGTGTCACCATGAACCTCGCCCCGGTCGCCGACATCGTCAGCTCGCCCGAGGAGGCCGGGCAGAACGCGCCGATCGGCGCGCTGTGGCGTGAGTACGGATACGACGGCACGGCGGTCGCCGCGAAGGCCGGCGCATTCGCCGAGGGGATGCGCGAGGCCGGCATCCTGCCCACGTTCAAGCACTTCCCCGGCCTCGGCCGCGTCGAGGGCAACACCGACTACACCGCGAACGTCGTCGATCACGTGGTGACCGCGGGCTCCGCGGACGTGGGGGTCTACCGCAGCCTCATCTCCGCGGGGCCATCGGTGGTGATGGTCGGCACCGCCGTCTACGAGAAGATCGACCCCGAGCGTCCCGCCGTCTTCTCACACACGGTCGTCACCGACCTCCTGCGGGGCGAGGTCGGCTTCGACGGGGTGGTGACCACCGACGATCTCTCGGCGACCGCGCAGGTGCAGAAGTGGAAGCCGGCGGTCCGCGCCGTCGCCGCGATCGGTGCGGGCGTGGATCTGGTGCTCGTGTCGGCCGACCCGAAGGTCTTCCCCGAGATGTACGACGCGGTGCTCGCGCGGGCGGAGGACGACCCTGGCTTCGCGGAGAAGGTGGATGCTGCCGCCCGCCGCGTCGTGGAGGCGAAGCAGCTCATCGCGGCCGACGAGGCCGAGGAGTAAGTGCCCGCAGCCCCGGTCGGGCAGACTCGACAGGTGGACCTCCTGACCGCCGTACGCGCCGCCTCCGCACCGGACGACGTCTACGACGCCTTCGTCGCCTGGGCGGAGAGCCGCGGACTGAGCCTCTACCCTGCCCAGGACGAGGCGGCGATCGAGCTGGTCTCCGGTGCGAACGTGATCCTGTCCACCCCGACCGGCACCGGCAAGTCGCTCGTCGCGATCGCGGCGCACGCGGCATCCCTCGCCCGCGGCGGTCGCACCTATTACACCGCCCCGATCAAGGCGCTGGTGAGCGAGAAGTTCTTCGCGCTGGTCGAGATCTTCGGCGCGGAGAGCGTCGGGATGGTCACCGGCGACTCGTCGGTCAACCCCGACGCGCCGATCATCTGCTGCACCGCCGAGATCCTCGCGAACGTCGCGCTGCGCCAGGGGGTGGACGCGGATGTCGACCAGGTCGTGATGGACGAGTTCCACTTCTACGGCGATCCGGACCGAGGCTGGGCGTGGCAGGTCCCGCTGCTGCTGCTCCCGCGGGCGCAGTTCCTGCTCATGTCGGCGACGCTCGGGGACGTGAGCGACATCGCGGCCGACCTGCGCCGGCGCACGGGTCGCGAGACGGCGCTGGTCACCGGAGTCGAGCGACCCGTGCCGCTGCACTTCTCCTACGAGCGGCGCCCGGTGCATGAGGTGCTGACCATGCTGCTCGACGAGCGGCAGGCACCGGTCTACCTGGTGCACTTCGCGCAGGCTGCGGCGCTCGAGCGCGCCCAGGCGCTCGCGAGCGTCAAGATCACCACGCGCGAGCAGCGCGACGAGATCGCCGAGGCGATCGGCGGGTTCCGGTTCACCACGAGCTTCGGCAAGACGCTCTCGCGTCTCGTCCGCGCCGGCATCGGCGTGCATCACGCCGGCATGCTGCCTCGCTACCGCCGCCTGGTCGAGACGCTCGCACAGCGCGGGCTCCTGCGCGTCATCTGCGGGACGGACACCCTCGGCGTCGGCATCAACGTCCCCATCCGCACCGTCGTCATCACGGCGCTGTCGAAGTACGACGGCACGCGGATGCGGCAGCTCAGTGCCCGGGAGTTCCACCAGGTGGCGGGCAGGGCGGGACGGGCCGGCTACGACACCGCCGGCACCGTCGTGGTGATGGCGCCGGAGTGGGAGATCGAGAACACCGCCGCGCTCGCCAAGGCCGGCGATGACCCCGCGAAGCGCAAGAAGATCGTCCGCAAGAAGGCGCCGACCGGCGTCGTGAACTGGGGCGAGGGCTCGTACGAGCGCCTCATCGACGCCGTGCCGGAGCCCCTCACGCCCCAGCTGCAGCTGAGCGCCGCCATGCTGATCAACGTGATCGGACGCGGCGGTGACGTGCTCGCCAACGTGCGGTCGCTCGTGTTCGACAACCACGAGCCGCGCGCCCGCCGCTACGCGCTCGCCCGCCGGGCCATCGCGATCTTCCGCACGCTGCGCGACGCGGGCATCGTGACGAGCGAGGGCGGCAGCATCCGTCTCACCGTCGACCTGCAGCCGAACTTCGCGCTGAACCAGCCGCTGTCGCCGTTCGCGCTCGCCGCCATCGAGCTGCTCGACCGCGACGTCGAACTCGGGCGGGGCCCTGGCGCGGAAGCACCAGGCGGATCGATCGGCTCCGGCCATTACGCGCTCGATGTCGTGAGCATCATCGAGGCGACCCTGGACGACCCGCGTGCGATCCTCTCGCAGCAGGAGTACCGCGCTCGCGGCGAGGCGGTCGGGGCGATGAAGCGCGACGGCATCGAGTACGACGAGCGGATGGCGCTGCTCGAGGAGGTCAGCTACCCCAAGCCGCTGGCCGAGCTGCTGGTCCAGTCGTTCGAGGTGTTCGCGTCGAGCCAGCCGTGGGTGCGCGACTTCGAGCTGTCGCCCAAGTCGGTGGTGCGCGACATGTTCGAGCGCGCACTGTCGTTCGGTGAGTTCGTCGCGCTCTACCAGCTCGGCCGGAGCGAGGGGCTCGTGCTGCGCTACCTCAGCGACGCGTACCGCGCGATCCGCCAGACGGTGCCGGCCGATGCCCGCACCGACGAGCTGATGGACGTGATCGAGTGGCTCGGCGAGCTCGTCCGCCAGGTGGATTCGAGCCTGGTCGACGAGTGGGCGACACTGGTGAACCCGGTGGCCGATCCGGAGGCGCCGGTCGTCCCGCCCGCGCCCCCGTCGGTGCTGACCAATCGGCGGGCGTTCACGGTGCTCGTGCGCAACGAGCTGTTCCGCCGTGTGCGGCTCGCCGCGCTGCAGGACGACGACGCGCTCGCCGAGCTCGACCCGGGCGTCGAGTGGTCGGAGGCGATGGACCGCTACTACGACGACCACGACGAGATCCTCACCGGCGGCCCCGCCCGCTCGCCGCGGCTGTGCGTCATCGACGACTCGACGGCCGCCGACGGCATCTGGCGCGTCGAGCAGACGATCGACGACCCTGCCGGCGACCACGACTGGCGCATCCGCGCCGAGGTCGACCTCGCCGCCTCCGTGGAAGAGGGCGCCGCCGTCGTGCGGGTCACCGAGGTGGTCCGGCTGTAGAGCCTCACCTCCGCGCGTCCCACTCGCCGGGGCGGGGCTGCGCGCGTCTCGACCCTGCGTACCGGGGATCAGCAGGACCAGCCGTGCGGCGCCGTTCAGGACCAGCGACATCGACGGCAGCGGAAGGCCGATGTGGATCCCCCTTCTGGAATGTGCGCCCAGGTTATGAGCGGCCACGGACACCGAATGGTAGACGGGTGGAAAGAGAAGGTAGAATGGCGCCATGAGCCTCAATATCAAGAACGAGGAGGTGCACGCGGCCGTGCGTGCACTCGCCGAACGACTCGGCGTGAGTCAGACCTCCGCCGTCGAAGCAGCGGTGCGGGCGCGGTTGGCCGAGCTCGACGCCAGCGCCGCTCACGAGGCACGCGCCGCCCGCATCGCCGCGGCCGCTGCCGCAGCTCAGGAGGCCTACCGCGGCGTCGACCTGGGGGCAGCCGTCGAGGCCCTCTACGACGGTGCGACGGGACTGCCGCGGTGATCGTGGACAGCTCCGCGCTCATCGCGATCATCCAGGGTGAACCCGGTGCGCACGACCTCCTGGCGGCGCTCCAGGCCACGACGGCACCGGCGATCTCTTCGGCCACGCTCACCGAGGCATCGATCGTGGCGGATGGTTCGCGAGACCCGGTCAAGATCGCGCGGTTCGACGACCTCGTCGCCGCGGTGGGCTTCGACGTCGTCCCGCTGACGGCGACGCAGGCCGCGCTGGCTCGTCAGGCCTACCGCGACTTCGGACGCGGGTCCGGCCATCCGGCTCGGCTGAATCTCGGGGACTGCTTCACATACGCGCTCGCCAAGGAACGTCGTGAGCCGGTGCTCTACGTGGGCGAGGACTTCTCGCACACCGATCTCGCATCCGCCCTCGGCGGCGGGTGAGCGGGCGCCGCAGTCCGGTGTCAGCGGCCGCGGCTATCGTGAGGTGGTGACTTCCGACCCGTATGCCGATCTCGTCTGGGATCCCGACGAGATCGCGCCACCGGACGACCTCGACGCGCCCCCGCCGCCGGAGTTCGACGGGTACGGAGCCGCCATCGCGCGGGCCACCCGCAGCGCGACTCCCGAGGTCGCCGAGGCGCGCGCCGCCGCCCCCGAGCCGGAGGGCCGTGACTTCACCGGCACCGACCCGCGTACGGTGCTCAAAGAGGTGTTCGGCTACGACGCGTTCCGGGGCGATCAGGCCGCGATCGTCGAGCACGTCGTCGCCGGCGGCGACGCGGTCGTGCTCATGCCCACGGGCGGCGGCAAGAGCGTCACCTACCAGGTGCCCGCGCTCGTGCGCCCCGGCACCGGGCTCGTCGTCTCGCCGCTCATCGCCCTCATGCACGACCAGGTCGATGCGCTCATCGCCAACGGCGTGCGCGCCGCGTACCTCAACTCCACCCAGGCGCCGGCCGAGCGTCAGGCGGTCGAGCAGGCCTACTTGGCGGGCCGGCTCGATCTGATCTACGTCGCGCCCGAGCGGCTGTCGAGCCCGCAGACCACCGCCCTCCTGCAGCGGGGCCGGCTCAGCGTCATCGCGATCGACGAGGCCCACTGCGTGTCGCAGTGGGGCCACGACTTCCGTCCCGACTACCTCATGCTCGGCGACCTGGCCGAGCGGTTCTCTGGTGTGCCGCGCATGGCCCTCACCGCCACCGCCACCCACGCCACCCACACCGAGATCACCCAGCGTCTCGACCTGCCCGCCGCGCAGCACTTCGTGGCGAGCTTCGACCGTCCCAACATCCAGTACCGCATCGAGCCCAAGGTCGACCCGCGCCGTCAGCTGGTGGGCTTCATCCGCACGATGCCCGCGGGCTCCGCCGGCATCGTGTACGCCCTCAGCCGCAAGTCGGTCGAGCAGATGGCCGAGTACCTGAGCGCGCAGGGGCTCGACGCGCTGCCGTACCACGCGGGCCTCGACGCGGGGGTCCGCTCGCGGAACCAGGCCCGCTTCCTCCGCGAGGACGGGGTGATCATGGTCGCCACCATCGCGTTCGGGATGGGCATCGACAAGCCCGACGTGCGCTTCGTCGCGCACATCGACCTGCCCAAGTCGGTCGAGGGCTACTACCAGGAGACCGGCCGCGCGGGTCGCGACGGCGAGCCGTCGATCGCCTGGATGGTCTATGGGCTGGGCGACGTCGTGCAGCAGCGCCGCATGATCGATCAGAGCCCCGGCGACCGCACCTACAAGACCCGGCTCGGCCAGCACCTCGACGCGATGCTCGCCCTGTGCGAGACGGTGGCGTGCCGCCGGCAGAACCTGCTCGGCTACTTCGGCCAGGCGGCCGAGCCCTGCGGCAACTGCGACACGTGCCTGACGCCGCCCGAGACGTGGGACGGCCTCGTCCCCGCGCAGAAGCTGCTCTCCACCATCGTGCGCCTCCAGCGCGAGCGCGGCCAGGCCTACGGCGCGGGGCAGCTCATCGACATCCTGCGCGGCGCGTCGACCGACCGCATCCGCCAGCTCGGTCACGACAAGCTGGCCACCTACGGGCTCGGCTCCGACCTCTCCGACCAGGACTGGCGCTCGGTGGTCCGGCAGCTGCTGGCCCGCGGCATCCTCGTCGCCCGCGGCGAGTACGGCACGCTCGCGCTCGGCGATGCGGGCGCCGGCGTGCTCCGCGGCGAAGAGCCCGTGCCGCTGCGCCGCGACGTGCTGGGGCGCTCCGGCGGAGGATCCCGCGTGCGGAAGGCGACCGCATCCGCCTCGATGGATGCGGCAGACCAGCCGCTGTTCGAGGCCCTCCGAACGTGGCGCGCCGAGACGGCGAAGGAGCAGGGCATGCCCGCGTACATCGTCTTCGGCGATGCGACGCTGCGCGCCCTCGCGGAGCGCCGGCCGGCCAGCCTCGCCGACCTCGACGGCATCACCGGCATCGGCGCCAAGAAGCGCGAGGCCTACGGGGAGGCGGTGCTCGCGGTCGTCCGGGCCGGTTGAAAACCTAGCGCCATTCGGTTTAGGCTGTGCGCATGAGCAACGATGCCACCGACACCGCCGTCGACACCCGCTACCGCGACGCCTCCCTCCCGATCGAGGAACGCGTCGAGATCCTTCTGAGCCAGATGACGCTCGAGGAGAAGGCCGGTCTCTTCTTCCAGACGATGATCGCCATGGGCGAGGGCGGCGAGCTCAGCGACGGGGACCCGTTCTTCGGCATCGCCTCGAACCGCGAGTACGTCGAGGCGCGGCACATGACCCACTTCAACCTGCTCGGGGTCGCTCCGACCGCGGGTGACATCGCGCGCTGGCACAACAAGCTCCAGGAGCTTGCCGCGTCCACGCGCCTCGGGATCCCGGTGTCGATCTCGACCGACCCGCGCCACGGCTTCAATGAGAACCCCGGCGCGTCGATCATGGCCGGTCCCTTCTCGCAGTGGCCGGAGCCGCTGGGGCTCGCCGCCACCCACGACCCCGCCCTGGTCGAGCGGTTCGCCGAGATCGCCCGCCGCGAGTACACGGCGGTCGGCATCCGCGTCGCGCTGCACCCGCAGGTCGACCTCGCGAGCGAGCCGCGCTGGGCGCGGCAGCTGCAGACCTTCGGCGAAGACCCCGACCTGTCGGGCGAGCTCGGCGCCGCCTACGTCCGCGGCTTCCAGGGCGAGGCCTTCGGACCCGGTTCGGTCTCGACGATGACCAAGCACTTCCCGGGCGGCGGCCCGCAGAAGGACGGCGAGGACCCCCACTTCGACTACGGCCGCGAGCAGGTCTACCCCGGCGGGCAGTTCGACCTGCATCTGAAGCCCTTCGAGGCCGTGTTCGCCGCCGGTGGCCGGCAGATCATGCCCTACTACGGCATGCCGGTCGGCACCGAGTACGAAGAGGTCGGGTTCGGCTTCAACAAGGGCGTGCTCACCGGCCTGCTGCGCGAGCGCTACGGCTTCGACGGCATCGTCTGCACCGACTGGGGACTCGTCACCGACCAGCCGATCCTCGGCACCGACTTCGCGGCACGGGCCTGGGGCGTCGAGCACCTGACGCCGGCGGAGCGGATGCAGAAGATCCTGGATGCCGGTGCCGACCAGTTCGGCGGCGAGGACGACCCCGCACTGCTGATCGAGCTGGTCGAGTCGGGCCTGGTCGACCAGGAGCGACTGGACGTCTCGGCACGGCGCCTGCTCCGCGAGAAGTTCGCGCTCGGCCTGTTCGAGAACCCCTTCGTCGACGCCGAGGCGGCGGACGCCATCGTCGGGTCCGCCGAATTCCGCGCGGCCGGACTCGAGGCGCAGCGCGCGTCGGTCGCCGTGCTCAGCAACGGCGGATCGCTGCCGTTCGCCGCGGGCATCAAGCTCTACGTCGAGGGGATCGCCCCCGAGATCGCGGCGGCGTACGGCGAGGTCGTCGAGACCCCGGCCGAGGCGGATCTCGCGATCGTCCGGCTGCAGGCCCCGTACGAGCAGCGGGCCTCGATGTTCGAGAACTTCTTCCACGCCGGCTCGCTGGACTTCCCGGCCGAGACCCTGGCCCACGTCGCCGAGATCGCCGCCGCCGTGCCCACGGTGGTCGACGTGTTCCTCGATCGGCCCGCGATCCTCGCGCCGATCGTCGCGAGCGCGGACGCGGTCGTCGGCACCTGGGGCGCCCACCCCGCGGCGCTCCTCGACGTGCTCAGCGGTGCGGCGCCGGCGCGCGGGCGACTCCCCTTCGACCTCCCGCGCTCGATGGCGGCGGTCGAAGCATCCCGTCCGGACGTGCCGTTCGACACCACCGACCCGCTGTTCCGGTTCGGCCACGGCCTGACCCTGTAGCGCCGCGCTTCCCGGCGCAGCCGAACCTCACGCCGGGAAGGTGCGCACCCGCTCGACCCGGAACTCGTGCGGCAGGGCAGAGGTGTCGCGTGCCCCGTCCGACCGCGGCAGCTCGTACACGTCGAGCATCAGCTGCACCGGATAGTCGATGCTCTGGACGACGGTCTTGACCCAGCGCCCGTCGATGAAGAAGCGCAGCCGGTCCGCGGTCCACTCGACGGCGTAGTCGTGCGGCTGCGTCAGGTCGGCGTCGACGCGGATCTTCTCGAAGTCCATCTGCAGCCGCGGGTCGTTCTGGGGCTTCACGCCGACGCCCACCCAGCCGGCGCCGTCGTCATCGATCTCCGCGCCGAAGATCTCGGCGATGCAGATCTCGCCCGACCGATCCGGCGCGTCCTCGTAGCCGATGGGCCAGAACGCGACCATGGCGTCGGGATGGCGGATCGCCGCCATGCGCACCTCGATGACGCCGAAGTGCGGCAGCCAGAGCCGGCGCTCCGGCTGCTCCTCGCGCACGACGAGACCCTCGCGGAACCGGTGCTGGCCGATGCCGCTGCCGAGTCCGCCGGAGAACTGCCCGGTCTGCAGATGCGAAGTTTGCACCGCGCCGTCCCACTCCGGCGCCCACGGCGCGGTGCCGTCGTCGATGCGCAGTGTCAGGCCGCCGTCGACGTCGTATCGCGCGGCCGTGCGCTCCTGTGACGACCAGTGCGGCGTGTAGAACGGCCACCAGCGCGTCTCGTCGAGGCGGTCTCCGCGGAAGCGCTCGTCGACGTCGGGAACGCGCCCCGACAGGTCGAGGGGCGACAGGTCGAGGGTCCAGATGTTGAAGGTGAGCTCGCCGCCGCGCCATGGCTCCGTGCCCGACCCGCGGTGCTCGAAGCCGGCCCGGCGGCACAGCGCGTTCGACGGTGGATTGTCCACGCCCGGGTAGGCGACGAGAAGGCCGCGGCCGCCGTCGGCGACGGCGTCCGCGATGAGCTGCCGCAGCGCCTCGGCCGCGATGCCCTGCCCCTGCCACCCCGGTTCGACGTGCCAGCCGGCCTCCCAGGCGGGGACTCCGTCGTGCTCGACCTGCCATCGGCCGATGCCGCCCGCCGGCACTCCGTCGATCTCGATGCGGAACATGCGCGCCTCGCCCGAGGCGTTCAGGCGCAGGTACCGCGCCTGGCGCTCGTGCAGCTCCTCCGTCGACTCCGGCCCGCCCAGGTGCGCCGTCATCAGCGGCGTGTTGGCGCGCTCGAGCAGCGGGAAGTCGTCCTCGCCCCACCGGCGGAGTCTCACCCGGTCGCGCGCGCTCGTCGTCATGATCCATCGTGTGCATGTCCGGCCGTCGCCGCGCAACCCCGCGGGTGTGGGGACCGCACAACACGCCCGGGCGACGTGAACGCGGCCGTTTGTGGACAACCCTCAACCGGCTTGGCCCTGTGTTGGAGGAGTCCTACCGTCAGAAGTGACTTATCCCCCTTCATCGCCCGAAAGGTGAGTCCATGACCGACGCCGCCGTCCGTCCGAACAAGCCCGCCACCAGCAAGCGCACCCCCGCCGGCGGCGCCCCGACCGCCGCCCACACGGCGGAGGAGGCATCCGAGGCCCGCATCGATGTCGCAGCCGTCACCCGCGCCCTCCTCGGCACCTGGGCCGACACCCGGCTCGAGGCCCGCGAGATGATCAAGGACCCCGCGTTCTGGCGCGTCGACGGCATGCCGATGCCCGAGCACCGGGAGCGGGTCCTCACGCAGCTGCACCTGCTCGTCGAGGCCGGGGGCTCACGCCGCTCCTTCCCGAAGGAGTACGGCGGCCTCGACAACAACGGTGCCAACCTCGCCGGCTTCCAGGAGCTCGTCCTGGCCGACCCCAGCCTGCAGATCAAGTCGGGCGTGCAGTGGGGACTGTTCGGCTCCGCGATCTACCAGCTCGGCACCAAGAAGCACCACGACGCGTGGCTGCCCGACGTGATCTCGCTCGCGCTGCCCGGCGCCTTCGCGATGACCGAGACCGGCCACGGCTCCGACGTCGCCGCCATCGGCACCACCGCCACGTACGACCCGGAGACCGAGGAGTTCGTCATCCACACGCCGTTCCGCGGCGCGTGGAAGGACTACCTCGGCAACGCGGCGCTGCACGGCAAGGCCGCCACCGTCTTCGCCCAGCTGATCACCGGCGGCGTGAACTACGGGGTGCACTGCTTCTTCGTGCCGCTGCGCGACGAGGAGGGCGCGTTCCTGCCTGGTATCGGCGGCGAGGACGACGGCGTCAAGGGCGGTCTCAACGGCATCGACAACGGCAGGCTGCACTTCGACCACGTGCGCATCCCGCGCGAGAACCTGCTCAACCGCTACGGCGATGTCGCCGCGGACGGCACCTATTCGAGCGAGATCGCCAGCCCGGGCCGCCGCTTCTTCACGATGCTCGGCGCCCTCGTGCAGGGTCGCGTGTCGCTCGACGGTGCCGCCACCACGGGCACCGCCCTCGCCCTCTACATCGCGATCACCTACGCCAACCAGCGCCGCCAGTTCGACTCCGGCGCCGGCACCGACGAGGTCGTGCTGCTGGACTACGGCAAGCACCAGCGCCGGCTCCTGCCCCGCCTGGCACAGGACTACGCACAGTTCTTCGCGCACGACGAGCTGCTGAAGAAGTTCGACGGCGTGTTCAGCGGCACCGCCGACACCCCGGCGGAGCGCGAGGACCTCGAGACCCTCGCCGCGGCGCTCAAGCCGCTGTCGACCTGGAACGCACTCGACACGATCCAGGAGGCCCGCGAGGCATGCGGCGGCTCCGGCTTCCTCGCCGAGAACCGCCTCGTCGGTCTGCACCAGGACCTCGATGTGTACGTGACCTTCGAGGGCGACAACAACGTGCTGCTCCAGCTGGTCGGCAAGCGCCTGCTCAGCGACTTCGCGCGGCAGTTCAAGGGAGCGGATGCTGCGGCCCTCGCCAAGTACGCGGTCGGGCAGACGGCGGGCAAGCTCTTCCACGGTGCCGGCCTCCGCCAGCTCGGCCAGACGGTGACCGACTTCGGCTCCACCGCGCGCTCGGTCGAGCTCGGCCTGCGCGCCGAGCAGCAGCACGAGCTGCTGTCGGGGCGCGTGCAGCAGATGGTCGCCGACGTGGCCGGCGCGCTGCGCCCCGCCGCGCGGATGTCGCCCGCCGAGGCGGCCGCGGTGTTCAACGAGAACCAGACCCAGCTGATCGAGGCGGCCCGCGCCCACGCCGAGCTGCTGCAGTGGGAGGCGTTCACCGACGGCATCAACCGGCTGGAGGATGAGGACACCGCACACGTGCTCACCTGGCTGCGCGACCTCTTCGGGCTCTCGCTGATCGAGAAGCACCTCGCCTGGTACCTCATCAACGGGCGCCTCTCCACGCAGCGGGCGGCCTCCGTCTCGCGGTACATCGACCGGCTGTGCGCGCGGCTGCGCCCGCACGCGCAGGACCTCGTCGACGCGTTCGGCTTCGCGCCCGAGCATGTGCGCGCTCCGATCGCGTCCGGTGCCGAGCGCGCCCGCCAGGACGAGGCCCGTGCGTACTTCGCCGATCTGGCCGCCTCCGGCGAGCTGCCCACTTCCGAGAAGGCGCTCAAGAAGAAGTAGCCCACGGCCTAGGGTGAAGTGTGGATACCCGAGCCGGAGCAGACGGTCGCGCGCGCTGCGGCTGGGTGGGCGAGGACCCGGAGTACATCCGCTACCACGACGAAGAATGGGGCGTCCCGCTCCACGGCGACCGGGCGCTCTTCGAGAAGCTCAGCCTGGAGGGGTTCCAGGCCGGTCTGAGCTGGATCACCATCCTGCGCAAGCGTCCGCACTTCCGTGAGGTCTTCGCGGGCTTCGATCCTGCCGTGATCGCGGCGTTCGGGCCTGACGACGTCGAGCGGCTGATGGGCGATGCCGGAATCATCCGCAACCGCGCCAAGATCGAGGCGACCATCTCGAACGCGCGACTGATGCTCGAGACGGAGGACGGCGAGCTCGATCAGCTGCTCTGGTCGTTCGCGCCGGCGCCCGGCCGCGCACGCCCCCTCTCGTTCGCCGAGGTTCCCGCCGTGACGCCGGAGTCCACCGCGATGAGCAAGGCGCTCCGCCGCCGCGGGTTCCGTTTCGTCGGGCCCACCACGATGTACGCGCTGATGCAGTCGGCCGGCATGGTCGACGATCACCTGGTGGGGTGCTGGCGCAGCTGACCCGCTCCGCCGTGGAATGAGCGCGGCCCGCCCGCGGTTGCCCGACAGGGAGGTTCGCACACATGGATTACGGTCACCGGCTCGAGTTCGGCGCGTTCATCACCCCGGCGGCGGCCCAGCCGCAGAACCCGGTGGTGCTCACTCAAGTGGCGGAGGACGCCGGTCTCGACCTCGTCACCTTCCAGGACCACCCGTACCAGCCCGCGTTCCTCGACACGTGGACGCTGATGTCGTACGTCGCGGCGCGCACCGAGCGCATCCGGATCTCCCCGAACGTGCTCAATGTGCCGCTGCGCCCGCCCGCAGTGATCGCCCGCGCGGCGGCCAGCCTCGATCTGCTCTCGGATGGACGCTTCGAGCTCGGCCTCGGCGCAGGCGGATTCTGGGATGCGATCGAGGCGATGGGTGCGCCCCGGCTCACCCCCGGGCAGGCGGTCACCGCGCTCGGGGAGGCGATCGACCTCATCCGTGAGCTGTGGGACACCAGTGCCCGCGGCGGCGTGTTCACCGACGGCACCCACCATCGCGTGCACGGCGCGAAGCGCGGCCCGAGGCCGGCGCACAGCATCCCGATCCTGATCGGCGCCTACAAGCCGCGGATGCTGGCGCTCACCGGCCGGAAGGGCGACGGGTGGCTGCCGTCGCTGGGGTACATGAAGCCCGGCGACCTCGCCAGGGGCAATGCCGCGATCGACGACGCCGCCGCCTCGGTCGGCCGCGATCCCCGTGAGGTGCGCCGCCTGCTCAACGTCGGCGCCGCGCAGGGCGATGTGGAGGCGTGGGCCGAGCAGCTCGCCGCCCTCGCGCTCGAGGACGGCATGTCCACCTTCATCGTCGCCAGCGACGACCCGCGGGTGCTGGGGCAGTTCGGCCAGGAGGTCGCGCCCGCCGTCCGCGAGCGGGTCGCGCACGAGCGTGCGGCCACCGGCATCGTCGAGGCGTCGGGCCGCTCTGCGATCGCCCTGGCGCGGCGGCGCGAGGGCATCGCCTATGACGACGTGCCCGCCGGCCTGCGGGTCGTCGAACCGGGCGACTTCGACTACGCGGACGTCAGCTCGACCTATATGCGCGGCGGCGCCCCGGGCATCGTGCTGCAGCCGAAGTCGACCGCGCAGGTGGCCGAGGCGATCCGGTTCGCCGGTCGGCACCCCGACCTGCCCCTCGCGGTCCGCAGCGGCGGCCACGGCATCTCCGGACGCAGCACGAACGACGGCGGCATCGTGATCGACCTGCGCCACCTGAACGCGATCGAGGTGCGGGACGAGGGTCGCCGACTGGTCCGCGTCGGCCCTGGGGCGCGCTGGATGGAGGTCGCCGCGGTGCTCGGCGAGCACGGCTGGGCGCTGAGCTCGGGCGACTACGGTGCGGTCGGCGTCGGCGGGCTGGCCACGGCCGGCGGCATCGGCTGGCTCGCGCGCGAGCACGGGCTCACCATCGACCACCTCGTGGGGGCCGAGATCGTGCTCGCCGACGGAACCGTGACCAGGGTCGATGCGTCGAGCGACCCCGAGCTGTTCTGGGCCGTGCGCGGCGCCGGCGCCAACATGGGCGTGGTGACGAGCTTCGACTTCGAGGTCGACGACGTCGGCGAGATCGGCTTCGCGCAGCTGGTCTTCGATGCGAGCGACCTCGACGGCTTCCTCACCGGCTGGGGCGCCGTGATGGAGGCCGCGCCGCGAGACCTCACGAGCTTCCTTATCCTCGGCGCCCGCCGGCCGGGCCAGCCCCGCCTCGCGCACGTGATGGCGGTCGTCGACGCGGGCGACCCCGACGCGATCATCGAGCGCCTGCAGCCGTTCGCGCAGCTCGCTCCGCTCGCCGACCAGTCGGTGCAGCTGACCACCTACCCCCGTCTGATGGCCAACGCCGACATCGGGCCGCAGCACGGAGCGGGCGAGCCCGCGTCGCGCTCCGCGCTGGTCGACCACATCACTCCGGAGATCGCCGCGGCGGCGGAGCGGATGCTGGAGACCGGCGCGTCGTCGTTCTTCCAGATCCGGTCGGTCGGGGGAGCAGTCGCCGATGTCCCCGAGGATGCCACCGCGTACGCGCACCGCGCGGCGAACTTCTCGATCGCCGCCATCGGTGCGCGGGCCGATCGGCTCGCCGCTGCCTGGGAGCCGATCGCCGGCCAGTCGCGCGGGCTCTATCTGAGCTTCGAGAGCTCCGATCGCCCCGAGCGGATCGGCGAGGCCTTCCCGCCGGACACCCTGGCACGGCTGCGCGCGGTCAAGCGCCGCGTGGATCCCGCCGGCCGCTTCTCCGACAACTTCGCGATCGAGCCCTAGACCGTCGCGTCGTGCAGATGCCGCTCGCCGTGGTTGAGCACCTTCACCATGACGCCGCGGCGGCGCAGCTCGGCGAGGGTGCGCGTCTCCTCGTCGGTGTCGCGGCCGAGGGCGTGCACCGTCGCGACGACCAGCACGTCACCGAGCGTGAGCCGGCCGAACAGCCGCACCAGGCGCTCCTCCCACGACTCGAGGGTCTCGGGCGCGGGGTGGCGGAAGCCTTCGATCGGCACCCCGAACCGGGCGAGGTCGCGGCGCTGCTCCACGACCGACGGCATGTCGTCGCGCGAGATCACGAGCCCGACCAACCGTGAGCCGGCCGGCCGAGCCTGCCACCAGTCGCGGTCCCGCTGCAGCTCGGTGAAGCACTTCGGGCACTCCGCGGCCGCGTGCGGCAGATCGATGGGGCTCGTCACGTCGGTCATGCGTACATTGTCGCAGTCCGGAGCCGGTTTCAACCGTCCTCGTGCAGTCGGCGTTCGAGGGCGAGCTGGTCGGCGTCGAGGTCGGCCAGGGCGTGCCGCAGCGCGGCGGTGCTGTAGGTCCCGCCGGACGAGATCTCGTTGAGCCGGCCGCGCATCGCCTCGAGCGTCGCGAGGCGCAGCTCCATCATCTCGACGGCGAGGGAGCTCGCGTCGTCGCTCGGCGGAGCGGCGGCACGCTGCGCCATCTTGGTCATCATGTCGGCGGAGAACGGCTCGCCGTCCGCGCGGCGCAGATCGGGGTCCGAGAGCACGGCGGTCGCCGCATCCCGCAGCTCTTCGGCGAGTCGCTGCTGCTCGTCGTGGCTGGCCCTGTCGGCATCGGTGCGCGGAATCTGCAGCCGCCGGACCAGCCAGGGGAGGGTCAGCCCCTGCAGCAGCAGGCTGCCGGCCGCGACGAAGAACGCGATCAGGATGAGCAGCGCGCGCCCGTCGATGTCGCGGTCGAGCGTCTGCGCCGCGGCAAGGGTGACCACGCCGCGCATGCCGGCCCAGACGATCACGGCGCCGTGCTTCCAGCCGAGCGGCGCCGCCTGGTAGTAGTCCAGATCGGCGATGCTGCGCGCGACCCGGCCGCGCAGGTTGCTCATCCTGCGCCTGGCCTGCTCGGCCGTCGGCCCGCCCGGACCGCCGCGCGCTCCCCGGCGCGGACCGCCGCCCTGAGCCGACTCGAGCGGGGGGATCGCCGTCGCCTCGAACTCGTCGATGCGATCGCTGAGGGCGTCGAGACGCTCCCGCTGACGGCCGCGGGCACGCCGAGTCTGGATCCAGATGAGGATCGACACGTACACGGCGCGGATGAGCAGGATGATCGCCAGCGCGGCCAGTGCGAGCCAGCTCGCATCGAACACGCTGTAGCCGTCGTCCACGTTCTGCCTGACCAGCTCCTTCAGCTCGAGCCCCATCATGAGGAAGACGGCGCCTTCCAGCACGAGCTCGATCGTGCGCCAGTTGAGCTGATCGCTCAGCCTCTGCTCAGGGGTGAACCATCGGGCGGCGCCCTGCCCGGTGACGAGCCCCGCGACGACCGCGGCGACGAGCCCGGACCCGCCCAGGTGCTCGGTGGGCAGGTAGGCCAGGAACGGAACGGTGAACCCGATCGCGGTGTTCGCCGCGGAGTTGTGCACCCAGGCGCGCAGTCGCAGCGTGATCCAGCCCAGCACGGCGCCCACGACGACCGCCACGACGATGCCGACGGCGAAGCTGCCGACCGCGCCCCAGAGGGAGAAGCCGCCGGCGATCGCGGCGATCGCCGTGCGCAGCAGCACGAGGGCGGTGGCGTCGTTGAGCAGGCTCTCGCCCTCGAGCATCGTGACCACGCGGGGCGTGATGCCGAGGCGTCGCACGATGGAGGTGGCGACAGCATCCGTCGGACTGAGGATGGCGCCGAGGGCGACGCCGAGGGGGAACCCGACCTCCGGGATCGCGAGGAAGAAGAAGACGCCGAGGAGCAGGGAGCTGCCGACCACCAGGACCACGGCGAGACCCGAGATCGGACCGAAATCGCGGCGGAACTCGATCGCGGGCAGGTTCACCGCGGCCGAGTAGAGCAGGGGCGGGAGCACGCCGACCAGGATCAGCTCGGGCTCCACCTCCACCGGCGGGACGAACGGCAGCACCGACACCGCGATGCCCAGCCCCATGAGCATGAGGGGCCCCGCCACCCCGAGCTTCTGCGCGAGGGCGGTGGTGACGGCGACGGCGATCACGCCGATCACCACCACGAGGAGCACGTCCACGTCAGAGCTTCCCGATAGCCCGGACGGCGTCACGCTCGGCGACGAGCTCGTCGACGGATGCGGTGAACCGCGCGCGTCCGCGATCGTCGAGGTCGAGGCCCTCGATCACGCGATAGCCCGAACCGTCGGAGCGCACCGGGAAGGAGCACACCAGGCCCTCGGGCACGCCGTACTCGCCGTGCGAGGCGACGGCGGCGGAGGTCCAGGCCGTGCCGGCTCGCTCGTCGCGGACGTGCTCGATGACGGCATTCGCCGCGGAGGCGACCGACGACGAGCCCCGCACCTCGATGATCTCGGCGCCGCGCCGTGCCACCCGGGGGACGAACTCCTCGTCCAGCCAGATGCGCGCGGCGTCGGCGCCGCCCACCGCATCCGCGACCGCGTCGAGCGCCGGCCGGCCCGCGACGCGCGCATGGGCGATGTCGGGGAACTGGGTGGCGGAGTGGTTGCCCCAGACGGTCACCCCGGAGACCTCGCCGGGAGAGACGTCGAGGACGCTCGCGAGCTGGCCCACCGCGCGATTGTGATCGAGGCGGGTGAGCGCGCTGAAGCGCTCGGCCGGAACCCCGGCCGCGGATGCCGCCGCGATCGCCGCGTTCGTGTTGGCGGGGTTGCCCACGACGACCGCACGCACGTCGGATGCCGCGACCTCGCCGATGGCCGCGCCCTGCGGGCCGAAGATCCCCGCGTTCGCGGCCAGCAGGTCGCCCCGCTCCATGCCGGGGCCGCGCGGCCGCGCGCCGACGAGCAGGGCGATGCTCGCGCCCGCGAACGCGACGTGCGGATCGTCCGTGACCTCGACGTCGTGCAAGAGGTCGAACGCGCAGTCCTGCAGCTCGAGGGCGGCGCCCTCGGCGCCGCGCACCCCCTGCGGGATCTCCAGGAGTCGCAGCCGCACGGGCTGCGCGGAACCCAGCATGTCGCCCGCGGCGATCCGGAACAGCAGTGCGTACCCGATCTGCCCACCGGCCCCCGTCACGGTCACGGTGATCGGCTGAGACGACATGGCACGAGTTTAGGCCCGGCCCACGATGCGCGGGCATGCCGTGCGATCCCCGATATCCCGGTCCTCGAGGCCCGGGAAGGGTACCGTGGCGGAATGACGTTCAATGACAACGCGAACGTCGGCGGCAACAGGGCCCGGCGGCGCGGCCGGGGGGTGGCGATCGGCGGCGGTGTGGCCGGCGTCGGCGCGATCGCCGTGCTGGTGCTGAGCCTGGTCACCGGCCAGGACTTCACCGGACTGCTCGGCCTCGGCGGCGGCACCGAAGGCTCCTCCGGCGAGACCGAGGTCGCCCAGTGCGACACCGGAGCCGACGCGAACGCGCGCGACGACTGCCGGCTGGCGGCAGCATCCCTCAATATCGACCAGTACTGGGCGGGCCAGATCCAGGACTATCGCGAGCCGCAGCTGATCATCGTCGACGGGTCCACCTCGACGCAGTGCGGCACGGCCTCGAACGCGACCGGCCCGTTCTACTGCCCGCCCGAGGAGACCGTCTACGTCGACCCGACCTTCTTCGGCGTGCTGCGCGAGCAGTTCGACGCCACCGCAGGGCCACTCGCCCAGCTGTACGTGCTCGCGCACGAATACGGCCACCACGTGCAGCAGATCACCGGGATCATGGACGAGCACCAGGACCGGGGCACCGGACCGGACAGCGACGGGGTGCGCACCGAGCTGCAGGCGGACTGCTTCGCCGGCGCATGGGTCGCCGACTCGTCGAAGCAGGTGGACGAGGATGGCGTCGCCTTCCTGAAGGAGCCCACGCCGCAGCAGGTCGCGGACGCGCTGAACGCTGCGGCGACGGTGGGCGACGACCACATCCAGGAGGAGTCCGGCGGGGTCGTGAACCCGGAGAGCTGGACGCACGGCTCGAGCGAGCAGCGGCAGCGCTGGTTCGACGTGGGCTACGACAACGGCCCGGAGGCCTGCGACACGTTCTCCGTGTCGGGGAGCGATCTGTGAACGGCCCCGCGCACCTCGACGAGATCCTCTACCCCGAGATCGAGCCGTACGAGACCGGCGAGCTGCTCGCGGGCGACGGCAACCGCCTGTACTGGGAGCAGAGCGGCAACCCCGACGGCAAGCCGGTGGTGTTCCTGCACGGGGGACCCGGCAGCGGCACATCGCCCTGGCAGCGGCGCTTCTTCGATCCCGCCGTCTACCGGATCGTGCTGTTCGACCAGCGCGGATGCGGACGCTCCACCCCGCATGCCAGCCACCCGGACGCCGACCTCCGGCACAACACGACGTGGCACCTCGTCGGCGACATCGAGCTGCTGCGCCGCAACCTCGGCATCGAGCGGTGGCAGGTGTTCGGCGGATCGTGGGGCAGCGCGCTCGCGCTCGCCTATGCCGAATCGCACCCCGAGGTCGTCACCGAGCTCATCGTGCGCGGCGTCTTCACCCTGCGCGCGCACGAGCTGGAGTGGTTCTACGAGGGTGGGGCGTCGGCGCTGCTGCCCGACCAGTGGGAGGACTTCATCGCGCCGATCCCGGTGCTCGAGCGCCAGCACCTGATCGAGGCGTACCACCGCCGGCTGTTCGACCCCGACCCCGCGGTGCACGTGCCGGCCGCCCTCGCCTGGACCACGTGGGAGGCCTCGTCGCTCACCCTCCGTCCGGATCCCGCGCTGGTGGAATCGATGACGGAGGATGCTGCCGCCACCGCCTTCGCCCGTATCGAGAACCACTACTTCGTGCACGGCGGGTGGTTCCGCGAGGACCAGCTGATCGCCGACGCCGGGGCGCTCCGCGACATCCCGGGGGTGATCGTGCAGGGACGCTACGACCTGTGCACGCCGATCATGACCGCGTGGGACCTGCACCGGGCATGGCCGGAGGCCGAGTTCGTCGTGGTGGATGACGCCGGCCACTCGGCCACCGAGCCGGGCATCGCCCGCGCGCTCCGCGCCGCCGCCGACCGCTTCGCGCACGCCTGACCGCTGCGTGGCGCAAGGCGCCTGAGGCGGCGCCGGGCTAGGCCCGGAAGGCCTGCAGCAGCGTGCCGGCGAGGCGGATCCAGTTGCCGTCCATGCGGAAGCGGGTGAAGCCCTCGCTCACGACGGCGCCGGTGCGCGAGGTCGCGAACCACGGCGGCTTCGGCAGCACCGAGAACCGGCCACGGCCGAGGACCGTGACCGAGCGCGGGAACGGGCGGAACGGCCCCCGCGCGATCGAGCGCTCCACGCGGTCGATCAGCAGCGCGTTGTGGACCACGCCGATGCCGCTCTCGACCCGGTCGATCGTGGCGCCGGGGAACCCGCCCCACGTCATGGTCGGGGTGAGGAAGCCGAAGGCGGTCCAGGTGTTGACGGCGATGTTGCCGTAGCGGAGGTCGGCCAGAGCGCGCTCGAAGCCCGCCCCGAGCGACTTCTGCGTCGCGGGGTCGATCAGCACGTTCGCGCCGAGCGTGCCGGCGAGCCGGTCGTTCGCGTGCGCCACGGCGGTGTCGAGGAACGCCTGCCCGCGCCCCGGCAGCTCGACCACGCCGAGGACGGGGGAGAAGTACTCGGTGCGCTCCAGGTCGGCGGCGCCCTCCGAGCCCAGGCCCACCTCGACGATCGCCCTGGTGCCGTCGGCGATCCAGGTCGCGTCGGGATGCTGCGCGGTCGCGGCCGCGAGCTTCTCGGCGCTGCGGGGGTACCAGACCGGCCGCTCCGGCACGGCGGCGTAAGCGGTCTTCAGTGCGGCGAGGAAGGCGGCGCGCTGCGGCCACTCCGCGCTCACCAGCACGACCTGCCCGGCGATGCAGTTGTGCCCGCTGTTCTGCAGGCGCATCGTCGCGATGTGCTCCGCGTGGAACCGCAGATCGGCGTCGCTCCAGACACCGGGCACCACGATGATCGGCGAGACCCCGCCGAGCTCCGCGGTGATGGGCTTGTCGAGGACCGGCTTCCGGGTCGATCGCTCCTCCGCGCCGGCCGCCGGCCCCGACGGGCCCCAGACGATCGCGTCGAAGGTCGGGGCGGCGCCGGTGATGTGCACGTGCGCGATGCCCGGGTGCTGCGTGAGGTACGCGCCGACGTCGCCGCCGCCGGTCACGATGCGCACCAGGCCGAGCTCGATGAGCGGCGCCAGTGCGCGCTCGAACACCGGCACCAGTGCGTCCTGCGTGGGGTTGACCTTCAGCAGCGCGACCCGGTTGTGGGCGAGCAGCTCGTACATGACGTCGAGCACGGGGATGGAGGTGACGTTGCCCGCGCCGAGCACGAGTCCGACGCCCCCTGGGTCACCCGGGGTGAGCTGGCCGAGCCCCGCCTCCCGGCGGGCGGCCTCGGCGGTGACGCCCGGCTCCAGCCAGATCTCGCCGGTGTACCCGGACAGCAGCACCCCGTCGACGGGGGACAGCGGGAACACGTGGAGTCGCGTGCGGCCGCCGGGCGCCGCATCTGTCCGCACCTTCGCCGCCGGGCTCGTGCCCTTGGCGAGCGCGCGCAGGCTGTCGCGGTACGCGTCGAGGGAGACGAGCGTCGCGTAGGGCCCGGCGAGCCACTCCTCGCCGCGCAGCGGGTGCCCCGGCCGCAGGCCCTTCGAGGTCGCGGCGGTGTCGGCCCACTCCTCGGCGACGGCCGACACGGTGCGGTGCAGGCGCTGGAGCAGCCGCGCACGCTGACCAAGGGTCAGGTGCGTCCAGGTGCGGGAGCCGGCGGTGAGGTCGGCGATCGCGGCGTCGAGCGCGGCGCGCACCTCGGTGTCGAGGGGGTTCGCGGCGGCGGGCGCAGGCGCGATGGTGGGGGTGTCGGTCACGACGCTCTCCTTCGGGCGGGTGGCACAAGCCTAAGTGTCAGGCCGAGATGTCGACGCGACGCAGTCGGTAGCGCGCCAGGGTCGCGAGGCTCGCCGCGATGAGCAGGGCCGGAGCGACGCTGAAGCTGATCACGATGCCGGCGACCGCCGCGTCCGGCTGCACGACCTCCTCCGCCGCGGTGGAGGAGATGTATCCGGTCGAGGCGAGGATGATCGAGAGCACCGTCGCGCCGAGTGCGAAGCCGATGGTCTCGCCCGCGGTCCACACCCCGCTGAACGCGCCGGCCCGGCCGGGGCCGCTGACCCGTTCGTCGTGCGAGATGACGTCGGGCAGCATCGCCATCGGCAGCGACTGCATGCCGGCGTACGCGATGCCCGCGATGCCGACCGGCAGGTAGATCCACTCGCCCGGCACCCAGAGGGCACCCGCGATCGACAGGGAGGCGAGCGCGAAGACGACACTCGCGATGGCGAAGGCCCGCTCCTTGCCGATGCGGCGCGCGAGCGCACCCCAGGCGGGCGCGGCGAGGAGGGCGGGGGCGATCAGCGCGATGAAGAGCAGCTCGATCGCCGCTTCGGAGTGCAGCACCCAGGTCGCGACGTACTGCGCGCCGGCGAGCATCAGCCCGGTCGCGAGCGCCTGGAGCACGAACGTGCCGAGCAGGGCGCGGAACGGGATGCTGCGGCGCAGCGCCGCGAGCCCTTCGGTGTAGTGCTCCTTGAGGCCGGCGGACGGTCGCGGCTCGGCGGCGTCCGCCTGGGCGGCCGGAGTCGCGGGCTTCGCGACGGCGACGGCCACCAGCATCCCGATCGCGATGACCAGCCCAGCGACGATGCCCATCACGAGATAGCCGGTCACCGGGTCGCCGGTCACCCGGCGCAGCGCGGGGCCGCCGGCGCCGAACAGCAGGATCGCGACGGTCAGCACGACCACGCGCCAGGTGAGCAGCCGGGTGCGCTCGTCGTAGTCGGGGGTGAGCTCCGCCGGCAGCGCGATGTAGGGCACCTGGAACAGGCTGAAGGCGGTGGCGGTCGCCGTGAACGCGATCAGCACCCAGATGGCACCGACGACCGGACCGAGCGACGGCGGGACCGCGAAGGTCAGCGCGAACAGCACGGGCAGCGCCAGCGCGCCGATGAGCATGAGGCGACGGCGGCTGCCGTGCCGCGCGAGGTCACGGTCGGTGAGCGCGCCGATGACCGGGTCGATGATGACGTCCCACACCTTGGCCACCGCGATGACGATGCCGGCGGCCAGCGCGGCCACCCCGAGCGAGTCGGTGAGGTAGTAGGTCAGGACGAGGCCGGGCAGGGTCGCGAACCCGCCCGTGCCGAGCGATCCGGCGGCGTAGCCCCAGACGGTGCGGGCGCGGAGGCGGGTGGGCGAAGCGGAGGCTGCGGGCGCGGGGGGAACGGCAGCGTTCGAGGTCATCCGCTCAGCGTAGCCAGCCCGTGCCTCAGATCAGCGACAGCTCGCGCAGCTTGGTCTCGACGTCCGCGTTCGACGGCTCGACGTGGTGGCTGGAGTCCGGGTACACCACGACGGGGATGTTCGTGCGGCCGCTGATCTCTCGGGCGACGTCCGCCGCGGCGGGGTCGGCGACGAGGTCGACGTAGGTGTAGGTGACACCGAAGTCGTCGAGCTGGCGCTTGGTGCGGATGCAGTCGCGGCACCAGTCGGCGCCGAACATCGTGAGGGAGGAGGGGGAGGTCATGCCTCCTATTCTCCCGCATGCAGATTGGGCGGAGGCTGTGCGCCTATTCCTCCACTGCCACGGCGAGCGGGTGCCTGGTCGCCTCGCCCGGTGCGGTCGCGGGCACCACCTCGGCCTCCGGCGCGGGGCGCTTCGGCCCGTAGACGACGATCGCGTGGAACACGAACCGGACGACGAACGCGGCGATCAGCGTCAGCGCGGCCGCCAGGACGACCGGCAGGTGGCCGCCTTCGACGAGCACCGACATGACCGGGATGCGGATGAGCGCCTCGGCGTTGTTGAAGGCGAACGACTTCGCGAAGCGCGTCCGCATGCGCCCGGACTCCTCGCGCATGTCGGCGAAGACGAGGTACTCCAGCAGGAGGAAGTTGCCCACGATCGTCACTTCGCTGGCGATGATCGCCGCGGCGATGTAGCCGAGCCCCCAGCTGGTGAGCACGCCCAGGATGAGCAGATTGACGACCGCGCCCGCACCGCCGACGAGCGCGAAAGCCGACATGCGCCCGAACCGCAGCATCGTCAGCTGCGTGAGGAACCGGATGCCCTGTCGCAGCGACGCCTTCGAGCGGCCCGCGTGCCGTGGCGCGAACTCGAAGGGCACCTCGGCGGTGCGCATCTGGCGGCGCGCGAGGATCTCGAGGAGGATCTTGAACCCGCGCGGACGCAGCGTGGCCGTGTCGACAGCATCCCGATCGATCAGGAAGAAACCCGTCATGGGGTCGGAGCAGCCGGCGAGCTTGCGGGGGAACATGGCCTTCGTCAGCAGGGTGGACGCCCGTGACACGTTCGTGCGCGTCGCGTTCGCGAGACCCTTCGAGTTGCCGCCTGCCGCATACCGGGACGCGATGACCACGTCCACGTCGCCTGCTGCCGCGCGGGTGAGCAGCCGGGGGATGTCCTCGGGTGGATGCTGCAGGTCGCCGTCCATCACGAGGCACCAGCGCGCCTGCGCGGCGTGGAAGCCGGCGACCACGGCGCCGCCCAGCCCCGACACCGGGTCGTCACGGTGGATGAGCCGAACCGGGAAGGCGGATGCCGCGGCCGCCGCAGCGACGATCTCCGGGGTGTCGTCGGTCGAGTCGTCGACGAAGATCACCTCGAACGAGCGGCCGTCCAGTGCGACGCCGATGCGCCGGAGCAGCTCGTCGACGTTCGGACCTTCGTTGAAGGTCGGAACGATGATGGACAGATCCATGGGTGGAGCTCGCGTATCGTCGGCGGGCGCGGAGTGAGATCAGACTACCCGGCGGCACCCGGCCGAGGCTGTGGATCCGATCAGTCTCGACGCCGCCGGATCGAGGCCGACTACTCGACGACGCCGGTCACGCGGATCGCGCGTCCGGCGACGGCGACGACGCGGAACACCGTCGCCTCCGGGGGCGTGGCGAGATCGAGGGGCAGGATGTCGACCGCGATCTCGGTCTGACGGACCGTGAGGATCCCGTGTCCTGCGCCGTCGGTGATGACCGAGTACGTCTTCGGCCGCACCGTCCTCTCGTCGTCGTCATCGGCCGGCAGCGCGATGTTGCGCGGGAAGATGCGCGGACCGTCCGGCGCCCCGCCGCGGCCGTCCTGCGTTCCCTGTCGCGGGATCAGGGCGACCATCTGCCCCACGAACAGGTCGGGTGTCGGCGAGTCGGCGGTCACGGGCGCGGGGCCGACGATCGTGCCGGTTCCGGTCAGGCCGACTCTGTGCGCTCGCTGAAGTCGTGCAGCGTCTCCGCCGTCACCACCTCCAGCGCTCGCCGGAGCTGGCTGCTCGACGTGTGCGCGGTGTAGGGGAAGTACACGACCTCCACGCCGACCTGGGCGAACTCCTGCTCGAGGTGGATGCCCTTATCGGTCCCGCGCCAGTCGTCACCCTTGAAGAAGTGGGTGAATCCCACCTGCCGCCAGACGTCGAGCTTGTCGGGCACCGTCTCGATGTAGACGTGGTCGACGTACCGGACGCCGCGGACGATCTCCGCCCGCTCGGCGGTCGGAACGAAGGGATCGACTCCCTTCACCGCGCGGAGCATCTCGTCGCTGACGACACCGGCGACGAGGATGTCGCAGTTCGCCTTGGCGTGACGAAGGATGTTCAGGTGTCCCACGTGGAACAGATCGAACGCCCCCGCGGCGTAGCCGATTCGTACGGTCATAGCGCAAGCCCCCCAGCTGCTGCCCACCGCATTCCTCCCCAGGGATGCGGTGCGCCCATGCTACTCGCGAACGGTCACGAGTGTGCATCTCTTTTTCTGCGACGGGGCGCGGCCCGGAATGCCGCGGCGTGCAGCGCCCCCGCATCGCCCCACTCCCGGTGCGAGAGGTCGGGCCGCTCATCCCGGTCGCGCGCGGCGACCCAGGCCCGCTCCAGATCCCCCGCGGACAGCGCGCCCGAGAAGAGGTGGACCCAGCCGGGCCCGCACTCCGCAGCGAGGGCGCGGTTGACGTCATTGTCCGGCACGAGGACCGGGCGGTCGAGCGACAGGGCCGCCAGTGCCGTCCCGCTGTTGTGCATGTGCCGGTAAGGCAGCACGATCAGCTCGGCCGAGGTGATGGCCGCGACGAAGTCCGGCTCCTCGAGGAACCGTGGATCGAAGGTGACGCGGTCGTCCCCGCGCGCGTCCGCACGCAGCTGCTCGATGAGCTCGGGCGTGGACGGCTTTCCGGCGACGTGCAGACTGATGCCCGGCCTCTCCCACCCGGCGAAGGCCCCGATCAGATCCTCGACGCCCTTGTACCGGCGGATCAGCCCGACGTAGGCGACCCGGCCGGGCACCGGCGCGCGTGCGGGGAGGGGCGCGAACCACTCCCGGTAGTGGCCGTGCGGGATCACGACCTGGCCGATGCCATCGCGCGGCGGCGTGTGGTCGTTGAGCGCGATGTCGAGGGTGGTCGCCGCATCCACGCCGTCGAGGATCCGCCGGTCGGTGCGGGAGAGGTCCGACGGTCGCTCGAGGTTGTGCCTTGTCCGCACCACCGGCGTGGCGAGCAGTCGCCACCGCGCGATCGTCAGCAGGGCCAGGGTGCGCCGGGCTGCTCGTCCGACGCCGCGGTGCCCGCCGCCCATCAGCTCGGGCCAGTGCGTGTGCACGACGTCGTACCGGCCGGTCAGCGCGCCTCGGTAGGTGAACGTCTGCACCTCGACGTCGGGCGCGTCCACGAGGCTGCGGTGCAGCTGCGTGATGTACGGGTTGGTCGTCGGCTTGGGCGTCCCGAACGACTCGAGGACCCGCACCCTGCGCGTCGGCGCCGCACTCGCGCCGGCCCGGCGGTACCAGTCGTCCACCAGGCCGGGCAGGCGCGCTGCGCTCCAGCGCGCGGTCGGCGTCGCTCCCGCGGCCGCGGCCGTGCTGAGCTCGCGCGCGAGCCGCGCCGGCAGGTCGGGCCCGAGCGCGGGCACGAAGCCGTTCGGCTCGGCGAGCACAGGCGGGCCGCCGAGCGGCAGGCACACCACAGGGCACCCCATCGTGCTGGCCTCCGCGACCACCCACCCTGCCTGGTCATGCATCGACGGGAAGAGGAAGACGGCGGCGCGGGAGATGCCCTCCAGCACCTCGTCGCGGGGCCGATGCCCGGCGAACTCCACCCGCTCGCCCAGTCCGAGGCGGTGCGCCTGCCGCTCGAGACGCGCCCGCTCGTAGCCGTCGCCGTAGATCGTCAGGGTCCAGCCGGCGGCGGCGGGCGTCGCGATGGCGTCGATCGCGACCGCCGCGCCCTTCCAGGCGACCAGGCGCCCGGCGAAGACCGCGTGCTGGGCGCGCACCGCTGAGGCGTCGCGCTGCGGCAGGTCGTCGATGCACGCATTCGGCTCGACGACGACCGCGGCCGCGTCGCGGGCGAAGGCCGCCGCCACGTCAGGGTTCTGCGCCACGATCAGTGCCGCGCGCCGCGCCGCCGGGCGACCCCACAGGCGTCGTGCGAGACCCGTGAGCGGGCCGCGCACCAGCTCCGTGACGGTGCCCCGCGTCCCCAGCCAGCGCCGGAGCCGCCCGACCGGAACGCGGCTGGATCCGCCCACCGGGCCCCACACGAGCGGCACGTCGTCGAGCGCGGTGAGACCGCACGGCATCCAGTCGTTCGCGAACGTCGCGTGATGCGCGACGTCGAAGCCGTGCAGGCGGTGCAGTTCGCGCGCCCGGCGGCCGAGGGCGCGCTGCCAGAGGGCGTAGTACCAGTACAGATCCCACCCGCGGCGCTTGCGGGCCACGAGACGGGGCGCCAGGTCGAGGTAGTGCGGGTGCAGGTGCTCGCGCAGCGCCGGCTGCTCGGCCAGTGCGGCGTCGATCGCCGAGCGGAAGCGCGGTCGCGTGATGACCCATACGTCGCTGGTCTCCGCCGCGGCGACCGCGATCTGCCAGCCGGCGCTCGCCTCCGGCTCGGACACGGGTCCGCACGCGTAGGCGCTGATCAGCACGCGGCGCCGCGAGCGCGGCGCGGGCAGGTCGGGACGGTCCACTGATCCCCCGAATCGATGTGGATGTGCTCGCCGGCGCACCCCAGCATCCGGCAGTGTTCTGCATCCTACTCACGAGTTTCCGTTCGTGCAGGCCATACTGAGAGGGTGCGGCGCGCTGGGGGTGCGCCGGTCTCGAACGAGCTACGGGGGTGGCGCGAGTTTGACGACGCAACGGGAAGACCGATCCGACGGCGAGCCGAACGGATCGGAACTGCGCGTGGTGATGCCGGTGCACAACGCGGCGAGGTATGTCGGCGCGGCCATCGACAGCGTGCTGGCGGATATGCCGCACGATGCGGAGCTGGTCATCGTCGATGACGGCTCGACGGACGGCAGCGCGGTCATCGTGCGCGCTGCGGCGGAGCGCGACGACCGGATCACGGTGATCCGCAACGAGACGCCGACCGGGGTGTCGCGCGCGCTGAACACCGCGGTGCGCCACGGCGACTGCCCGGCGTTCGTCGCCGTGGCCGAGCACGACGACCTGGTGCTGGCCGGCCGGTTCTCGGCGCAGCTCGCCGCCCTGAGGGGCGAGCCGGCCCTGGGGGCCGTGTCGGGAGAGGGGCGGTATCTGGGCCCGAGCGGGAGGATCGCGGGCCGCGTGTCGGTCGGCCCCCGGTCGAAGGCGGAGTTCGACGAGCTGCGCTCGGCCGGCCGCGAGATCCTGATCCCGCATCCCGCGATCATGTACCGGCGCGACGCCGTCATCGCCGCCGGACTCTACGACGCGGCGTTCGATGCCGCCCAGGATCTGGAGATCGTCAACCGGCTGGTCTACGCCGCGGGCTGGGAGGTGCGGACCATCGCTCAGCCGCACGTGCTGTACCGCATCCACGACTCCTCGATGTCGTTCTCGCACATCTCCCGCCAGCGACTGATGACGCGGTACATCGTCTACCGCAACCGCGCACAGCTCGACGGCGAGGCATTCGTCTCGTTCGCCGAATGGCAGGAGGCCAACCAGCCGGATCGGCGCACCCGGTGGCGGTGGTACCGCAAGGACACGGGCGCGCTGCGCTACCGGCAGGCGGGACTGGCCTGGCTGAACCGTCGGCCGGTCGCCTTCGCGGGCAACATCGTCGCCGCCAGCGTCCTGCATCCACGGTGGGTGCTGATGAAGCTCCGAGTGGCGCGCGGGCGATGAGTCGCTCCGAGCACGATCAGGCGCCCACGGTGGTGATCGGGGTGCCGACCTACCGGCGTCCGTCCGACCTGCGGCGGCTCCTCCATGCCCTCGGCCCGGTCATCGCACATGCGACGGATGCGGGCGCAGCCGCCCGCGTCGACGTGCTGGTCGTCGACAACGACCCCGACGCGTCCGCGCGCGCGGTCGTCGCCGAGGTCGATCCGACGTTCGCCTGGGTGCACGAGCCGGAGCCAGGGGTGGCCGCGGCCCGCAACAGGGTGCTCGCCGAGAGCGACGGTCGCGACGTGCTGGTCTTCATCGACGACGACGAGTCGCCGGCCGCGGACTCGTGGCTGACGCGGCTGCTCGAGACGCGAGGGGCGTTCTCCGCGCACGTCGTCTCCGGTCCGGTCGTGACGGTCGTGGACGGCGGCTTGGATCCCTGGATCGAGGCGGGGGGCTTCTTCGCGCGGCGCCACAGGGCGGACGTGCCCACCGGTTCGCCCATCGAGCGGGCCGCGACGAACAACCTCCTGCTCGACCTCGCGTTCGTCCGGGCCGCCGGCATCCGCTTCGACCCGCGGTTCGGCCGCACGGGCGGGGAGGACTCGCTGTTCACCAGTCAGCTCCACCGCGCCGGAGCGCACATGGTGTGGTGCGCCGATGCGCTGGTCCGCGACCATCTGCCCGCCGCGCGCCAGACCAGGGCGCACGCGCTCGCGCGCATGCGCGGCATGGCGGCGGCCGGCGTCCGCGTCGGGATCGTGATGGCCCCCACGCGTGCGCGGCGGGCGGCCTTCCGTGCGCGAGCGACTCTGGCCGGCACCGCGCGGATCGGCGCCGGTGCCGCGCGCACCGCGGCCGGCGCGGTCGTGCGATCGGTGCGCCTCGACGCGACCGGTCGCCGCGACATCATGCGCGGCATCGGGGGCCTCGAGGGCGCGGCCGGCCACGTGCGCATCCAGTACGGCGACCTGCAGGAAGGACCACCACGATGACGTCCGTCGATTCAGCACGGCCCTCGCTCGCCGAGACCCTCACCCGCCTGCGGGCTGCCCAGAAGGGGCATGCCCGTGGCGCGCCCGCGTACTCGGTGTACGTCAACCGTCGCATCGGCCGCGTGCTGGCCGCCGTCGCCTACCGGTTCGGTCTGACACCGAACCAGGTGACGCTCGTCAGCGCGGCGCACACGTTCGCCGGGATCGCCCTGATCGCCACCGTGCCGCCGAGCTGGTGGTCGGGAATCGTGATCGCCGCCCTGCTCGTGCTGGGCTACGCGTGGGATTCCGCGGACGGGCAGGTCGCCCGGCTCCGCGGCGGGGGCTCCGTGGCCGGCGAATGGCTCGACCACTTCGTCGATGCCATCAAGATCGCCGCCCTCCATCTCGCGGTGCTGATCGGGCTGTACCGCTTCGCGGGCGACGTCGACGAGCTCTGGCTGCTCGTCCCGATCGGCTATTCGATCGTCGCGACGGTGACGTTCTTCGGGATGATCCTCAACGACCTTCTGAAGGGCGCGCGCGGTGTCGCGTCGACCCATGCGCGCGGGGGCGGGACGCTCGGGCGCTCCCTGATGCTGCTGCCGACCGACTTCGGGGTGCTGTGCCTGGCGTTCCTGCTGTGGGGCGCGTCACCCCTCTTCCTCGTCGTCTACTCGGTCCTGTTCGCCGCAAACGCTCTCTTCCTGTGCGCGGCGTCGGTCAAGTGGTTCCGAGAGATGCGTCGTGTCGGCTGACGCCGGCCGCGAGAGGGGCCCCTGGGCGGTCGTCGTCGTCAACTACGGCTCCAGCGCGCTGCTCGCCGTGAACCTCACCGGAACCGCAGCCGACGCCGGACCCGACATCGTCGTGGTCGTCGACAACCCCACCACGGAGGCCGAACGCGACAGTGTGCGTGCCCTGGCCGGTCGCGAGCACTGGACGGTCGTCGAGCCCGACACCAATACCGGATTCGGCGGCGGGGTCAACCGCGGGGTCGAGGCCGCGCTCGCGCAGGGCGCCACCGCGTGCCTGGTGCTCAACCCCGACGCCCGCATCGGCGCGGATGCGGTGCGCAGGCTCCGCGCGGCAGCCGACGCCGACCCGCTGGCGCTGTGCGCTCCGCGCATCCGGACGCCGTCAGGGCAGATCTGGTTCGCCGGCTCCGACCTCTACCTCGAGGACGGCCGCACGCGCGGATGGGGCAAACGGCCGCAGCATCCGGGCGAAGCCGCGTGGGAGTGGCTGACCGGCGCCTGCCTGTGGATCACCGCCGAGCTGTGGCGGGCCACCGGGGGCTTCGACGAGGAGTACTTCCTGTACTGGGAGGACGTCGACTTCTCGCGACGCGTCGTCCACGCCGGCGGCCGGCTCGTGATGGTGGACGAGGCCCTCGCCGTGCACGACGAGGGCGCCACGCACCGCACCCGCGGGCAGAGCGGCCGCAGCAAGTCGGAGACCTATTACTACTTCAACATCCGGAATCGGATGCTGTTCGCCACCCGCCACCTCGATGCCGACGGCGTCCGCCGCTGGCGCGCGGGCGTGACAGCATCCGCTCGCGAGATCATCCTGCGCGGAGGCCGTGCCCAGCTGCTCACCTCGCTGGCGCCGTGGCGGGCGTTCGTCCGGGGAACCCGCGATGCGCGCCGCATCGCGGACGGAAGCGGATCGACGAAGGACGGGGTCGATGCGGCGGTGAGCCGTTAGGATCTGTCCCACATCGCAGGGGCGTTCTTGGGGGACGAGCACATGACGAAGGACGACGAGGCTTTCGGCCGCGACAGGGACGACCTGGAGAAGGTGCTCAACGAGAATCCTCGACGCGTGCCGCGCTGGGCGATCATCGCCGGCGCGGCGGCGGTGGCCCTCGTCATCGGTGTCGGCATCGCGATCGGATTCGGTCGCGGCGAGGTGTCGGCCGCACCCACGGACAGCCCCAGCGGCAGCGCGTCGCCCTCCGCCGGAGACGCGGAGCCGAGCGCCTCGCCGACCGGGGCGAGCTCACCGAGCCCGTCGACCGGCACCGCGGAGCCCGAGCCGTCCGAGACTGCCGAGCCCGGTTCGCCCGATGCGCGGGAGACGCTGCCGCCGGCGGACCTGGACTCGCCGGTCCGCGTGGACGAGGGGCCGACGGTCGCCGTGAGCTCGATCGAGAGCGTCATGGGCGAGGCCGTGCTGCCCGGCGAGGTGAGCGGGCCGGCCGTCCGCGTCACCGTCGTCGTGCGCAACAGGACGGACGAGCCCATCGATCTCACCACCGCGGTGGTGACCCTGTACCAGGGGGAGTCGGGGCTGCAGGCGAGCCCCGTCTCGAAGCCGGCGGGCCAGGCGTTCCCGTCCGAGGTGGCGCCGGGCAAGAGGGCGAAGGGCGTCTTCGTCTTCGAGCTGCCGGAGGACCAGCGCACCGATGTCCGGATCGAGGTCGACCTGTCCGTCTCCGATCCGCTGATCGCCTTCGAGGGCGACATCGAGTGAGCGCCGCGGCGCCCATTTCCGAAAAGTAGTCGCGCGCGTCGTCCGTCATGCCGTAGCATGTGCCCCAATCCCTTGGGGGGGATTACTGGGGACGTCTGCACAACGCGATCGGTCGCGGAATGCGGACGCATATTGGGGGATGCAGTCGTGGGGACGATTTCTGCGAGCCGCAAGGCTCTTTCCATGTTGGTTGCGGGCGCCGTAGCGGCCGGACTGTGGCTCGTTGTGCCGCCTACTGCGGCCGTCGCGGCGGAGGATCCGCCGGTGGCGGCTGCCGCGGCACCGCTGCCTGAGACGGTGTCGGCTGACTCGCTGCCGACCGTCCAGATCGACAGCGGTGTCGTCTGGTCGCAGGTGATCGTCGGCAACACGGTCTACGTGGCCGGCCAGTTCTCGAATGCGAGGCCGGCAGGCGCCGCGCCGGGCACCAGCCTGAGCGCGCGAGGCAACATCCTCGCGTACAACCTGACGACCGGCGCGCTCATCGCGTCGTTCGCGCCGAGCTTCAACAACCGGATCAACGAGCTTGCTGCCTCACCCGACGGCACCAAGCTCTACGTCACCGGATCCTTCACGCAGGTGAACGGCCAGAGCCGCCTTCGCTTCGCCGTGCTCGACATTCCCAGCGGCAACCTCGTCGCGGGCACCGCCGCCCTCAACAACATCGGCAAGGCCGTCTATGCGACCTCCAGCGGTGTGTTCGTCGGCGGGTACTTCACCTCCGTGTCGAGCAACCCGCGGCAGCGCGTCGTCAAGCTGAACCTCGCCGGCACCGCCCTGCTCCCGTTCGCGGTGCCGGTCGACAACGGCCAGGTGCAGAGCATCGTCGCCAACGGGCCAGGTGACAGGGTGGCCCTGTCCGGCAACTTCACGTCCGTCGGCGGCGCCGATACGCCCGGCTTCGGGCTGTACCTCGCCGATGCCACGTCGGGCAGCGGGCTGCCTCTGCCCGCCAACACCCAGGTGCGCAACGGCGGCGACGCCGCGGGCTTCATGAGCCTCGCCACCGACGGCACCAACTTCTACGGCTCCGGGTGGCACTACGGCGGCACCGGAAACGTCGAGGGATCGTTCGCCGTGAGCTGGACGAGCGGTTCGATCGTCTGGATCGAGGACTGCCACGGCGACACGTACGACATCGCGGTCGTCAACGGCATCGCCTATTCGGCGAGCCACAAGCACTACTGCGGCAACAGCGGCGGATTCCCGCAGACCGACCCCTGGAGCTTCTACCACTCGACCGCATGGACGGCGGATGTTCGCGGAACGAACACCGGCGACATCTACGGCTACCCGGACCACCCCGGTACGCCGCGGCCCGAACTGCTGAACTGGTTCCCGCAGACGACCCCCGGTACCTTCACCGGCACCAGCCAGGCCGTGTGGACCGTCACCGGAAACTCACAGTACGTCATCTACGGCGGTGAGTTCCCGAGCGTGAACGGCACCCGCCAGCAGGGCCTGGTCCGCTACGCGGTGCGCTCGATCGCCCCGAACCTGCAGGGCCCGCGCGACTCGGGCGACGCGTGGAACTTCTCCGCGAAGTCCTTCGCCGCCGGCCAGGTGCGGGTGCGCTACCAGACCAACTGGGACCGCGACGACACGACGCTGACATACCGCGTCTACCGCGACTCCGAGGCGTCCGCGCCGATCTCGCAGAAGACCATCTCGACGGTGTTCTGGAAGCCGCTGACCGAGACCGTCACCGACACCGGGCTCGCGCCAGGCAGCTCGCACCGGTACCGCGTCGTGGCCTCCGACCCGTACGGCAACGTCGCGAAGTCGAGCTGGGTGACGCTGACGGTGTCCAACGCCGTCCTCAGCGACTACGCCTCGGACGTCCTCAACGACGACGCCGAGCACTTCTGGCGCCTCTCCGACAGCGACCTCGCCACGGCGGGCGACTGGGCCGGCATCTCCGACCTCACCATCAACGGCACCGTCGCCTCCACGGCGGGTGCGATCCTGCCGGACGCCGACACCGCGAAGTCGTTCTCGGGCGGAGCATTCGGCTCGATGACGGATGCCATCGCCGGGCCGAACACGTTCACCGTCGAAGCCTGGGTCAAGACGAACACGACATCGGGCGGCAAGATCGTCGGATTCGGCGGCTCGTCCACCGGCAACTCCGGCAGTTACGACCGTCACGTCTACATGGACAACGCCGGCCGGATCTGGTTCGGGGTCTACCCGGGCGACGTGCGCACGGTCAACTCCAGCGCCGGCTACAACGACAACCAGTGGCACCACATCGTCGCGAGCCTGAGCTCCGGCGGCATGAAGCTGTACCTCGACGGCAAGCGCGTCGCACAGCGCACCGATGTCACATCGGCGCAGGGTTACAGCGGCTACTGGCGTGTGGGTGGCGACAACCTCGGCGGATGGCCGAACCAGCCGTCGACGAACTACCTGAACGGCGCGATCGACGACGTCGCGGTCTACGGGGACGTCCTCACGGTCGCCGAAGTGCAGAAGCACTTCCGCGACTCGGGCCGCACGCTCGACGTGCCGGTCGCTCCCGCCGACGCCTACGGCGCCCTGGTCTACAACGCCCAGCCCGACCTCTACTGGCGGTACGGCGAGACCTCGGGGTCGGCCGTGGCCGACAGCAGCATCTCGGGCAACGCCGGCGCGATCGCGGGCAGCTTCACCCGCAACGTGACCGGTGCGATCGCGGGCACCACCAACCGCGCCATCGCGCTGAGCGGCTCGTCGAACGTGTACTCGACGGCGCAGTTCGGCACGCCGGGCACGTTCACCCTCGAGACGTGGTTCCAGACGACCTCCACGCAGGGCGGCAAGGTCATCGGGTTCGGCGACGCCCAGTCCGGCACGTCGTCGAACTACGACCGGCATGTGTACATGCAGGACAACGGCCAGCTCGTGTTCGGAACCTGGACGGGCCAGACCAACACCATCACCTCGCCGAACGCCTACAACAACGGGCAGTGGCACTACCTCGTGGCCTCCCAGGGGCCTGACGGCATGTCGATGTACGTCGACGGCGTGCTGGTCGGCACCCATCCGCAGACTGCCGCCCAGCCCTACAGCGGCTACTGGCGGGTCGGCGGCGACACGACATGGGGCTCATCGTCGCCGTTCCTCACCGGGCGCTACGACGAGACCGCGGTCTACAGTCGCGTGCTCACCTCGACCGAGGTGACTCAGCACTACGGGGCTGGGACGACGGGCTCAACGCCCAACATCCCGCCCACCGCGCAGTTCACCTACTCGCTCGATCACCTCGACGCCTCGTTCCAGAGTGCGGGATCCTCGGATCCGGACGGCACGATCGCGTCGTACTCGTGGCAGTTCGGTGACGGCGGCACCTCGACCGCGCCCAACCCGACGCACCACTACACCGCGGGCGGCGACTACACCGTCTCGCTGACGGTGACCGACGACGACGGTGCGACGAACACCTCGCAGGTGCCGATCACCGTCGTGGCGAACGCGGCGCCGGTGGCGCAGGCGAACTGGAGCGCGGTGAACCTGGCAGCGACGTTCTCCGCATCCGGCTCGACGGACTCGGACGGCTCCATCACCTCGTTCGCGTGGGACTTCGGCGACGGCGACACGGGTTCCGGGCAGCTGGCCAGCCACACCTACGATGCGGCCGGTCCCTACTCGGTGATCCTGACCGTGACGGATGATGACGGCGCGACCGCGTCGACGACGCTCGATGTCGTCGTCAGCGAGCCCGCGAACTCTCCGCCGGTCGCCGCGTTCACTCCGACGGTGACCGGCATGTCGGTGGCGGTCGACGCATCGGCCTCCACAGACTCCGACGGCACGATCGCCTCGTACGCGTGGGCGTTCGGCGACGGCGGGACGGCCACAGGGAAGACCGCGACGCATCTGTACACGGAGCCGGGTGCGCACACGATCACCCTGACCGTGACCGACGATGACGGTTCGACCGACACCGAGACGGCGAGTGTCACCGTCGAGGAGCCCTCGACCTCGACGCCGCTGTTCCGCGACGAGTTCTCGCGCACGGCTGCGTCCGGCTGGGGCACTGCCGACATCGGCGGGGCGTGGGGGCTGCGGACGACCGCGACGCGGTACAGCGTCAGCAACGGCAGCGGCAACCTGATCATCCCGAAGGCTGCGACGATCTACGCCGACGCGACTTCGGTCAGCACCGATCGGGTGCGCGTGGACGCGACGTTCTCCGTGGACAAGCTCGCCGAGGGGACATATGTCGCCGTCATCGGGCGTCAGGTCGGCGCGGACTACTACGTCCTCCGTATCCGCATCGGCGCCGACGGCAGCGCGCGCATGTACGTGCTGCGCAACAACTCCGTCGCCATCGGATCGTCTCTGCTGCTGCCGTTCACCGTGCAGACCGGTCAGAAGTACAACGTCGCGTTCGAAGTGGCGGGCACGTCGCCCACCGCTCTCAAGGCGAAGGTGTGGGCAGCCAGCGCGACCGAGCCGACGACCTGGCAGCGCGAGGCGACGGATGCCACCGCGGTCCTTCAGGCGGCTGGTCGCATCGGCGTCTTCGGCTTCCTTCCGGCGGCGGCGACGAACGACCCGGTGACGGTCTCGTTCGATCGCATCGTCGCGATGGATCCGGATGGCGTCGCCCCTCCGGCCGGCAACGAGGACCCGACTGCGGCGTTCACGCCGACGGTCACAGGTCTGAAGGTCGACGTGAACGGGTCGGCCTCGACCGACTCGGATGGAAGCATCGCGTCCTACGCGTGGCAGTTCGGAGATCCTGCCGGCAGCACCGCCACCGGCGCGACCGCCTCGCACACGTACACGGCGGCGGGGACGTACACCGTGCGCCTCACCGTCACGGATGACGACGGAGCGACCGACACCATCACGCACGACGTGACGGTCGCGGCGACTCCCACCAACGCGTCGCCGACGGCGGCGTTCACGGCAACCCCGACGGGGCTGACCGTGGCCGTCGACGCAGCCGATTCCGATGACTCGGACGGCACGATCGCCTCGTATGCCTGGCAGTTCGGCGATCCGGCCGCCGGCACGGCCACCGGTGAGACGGCGTCCTACTCGTACGCGGCGGGTGGCACGTACACGATCACCCTCACCGTCACGGATGATGACGGGGCGACCGCGACCGCGACGCACTCCGTGACGGTCGCTCCGCCTGCGACGGGTGCTCTCTTCGCCGACACCTTCGCACGCACCGCGAGCGGTGCCTGGGGGACGTCGGACAGCGGCGGGGCCTGGACGGTGCGCGGAGCGGCGAGCAGGTTCGCCGTCGCCGGTGGCGTCGGGACGCTCTCCGTGGGCGCGGGAACCTCGCTGTTCGCGGACACCCCCGTCATCGACAGCACGTCGACGACCCTGCGGGGCACCTTCACGGTCGACAAGGTGAACGAGGGCATGTACATCGGCCTCATCGCCCGGCGGGTCGGGACGACGCAGTACCTCGTGCGGGTCCGCGTCGCGGCCGACGGGACGGTCAAGCTGAACCTCATCCGCGGGGACAGCACGTCAGTGGGCGCGGCGGTGAGCAACCCCGGATTCACGGTGGTGGCCGGCCAGACCTACCGGTTCCGGATCGACACCAAGACGACGACGACGACCACGATCTCCGCGAGGTTCTGGAACACGTCCGACACGGAGCCGACCGGGTGGCAGCTCGAGCGCTCCGACGCGACCGCCGGTCTGCAGGTCGCGGGTTCGGCAGGTGTGTACGGCTACCTTCCGAGCGCCACGGCCAACGTCCCGGCGGCCCTGTCGTTCGACAACCTGGAGATCGTGACCGCACCGTGAACACCATCACAAGGCCCGCGCGCGGAGGATGAGTCCGATCGCAGCGGAGATGCAGGTCGTTCAGCTCTACGAAGTAGTCCGGACGGCGCATCTCGAGCGGGCCGCGGCAACGGTGCCGCGGCCCGTCATCCTCTATCGCCGCGCCCGCTACGACTTCGACGAGGCGGTGGCGCGCACGGTCGATCTCCGGCGCCGCAGCCTGCTCGCGTCCATCGCGTTCGCGCTCGGGCGGGACATCGATGTGATCGAGGTGAACGAGCCGCTCTCGGGGGACTCCTCTCTGCCTGCAGTGGCGTTCGCGGGAGCGGCGCGCCTGCGGGCGCTGGTCCGGCGGCGGCCGAGGCCCCTCGTGGTGACCTACGCCATCGAGAACCTCGAGCCGGAGACCCTGCTGCGCAACCTGCCGCTCAAGGCGCGATGGCGTCACCGACTGCGACACCTCACCACGCCGCTGCTGTGGCGGTCGCTCGACCGGATCGCGTATGGAACATCGGACGCGCAGCGCGTTTACGCACGGGCTTTCGCCCGGTCGCGGGGTCGACCCGCGAGCGCGCTGATCGAGGCGCTCCCGTCGCCGGCCGCAGACGCGGACGGATCCCGCGAGCAGATCATCCTCTTCCTCGGTGACCTGTCGGAGCGGAAGGGCTTCCCCGACGTCGTGTCGGCGTGGCCGCACGTGCGCGACCGCCTGCCCGACGCGCGACTGCTGGTGCTCGGGCGCGGCGCCGGCTCAGCGACCGCCTCGTCGCTCGCGCAGGGCGAGCCGCGCGTCCGGACGGTGATCGAGCCGTCCCGCGCAGCGATCCTGGGACACCTGCGGTCCGCGAAGGTGCTGGTGCTGCCGTCGCGACGACGCCCGCTGTGGCGCGAGCAGGTGGGTCTGCCCATCGTCGAGGGTCTGGCGAACGGATGTCTGGTCGTGACGAGCTCCGAGACGGGGATCGCCGACTGGCTCTCCGCCCACGGGCACTGGGTGCTGCCGGAAGAGGACCTTCCGGCAGGCCTCGGGGATGCCCTCCTGGCGGCGTTGACCAGCTCGCGGACACCGGGCGACGTGCAGGCCGATCTGCCCGCCGCAGACGGCCGGCTGCGGGCTCAGGAGTGGATGTACGGCGGCGGCGAGGTCATCCTGCCGCGATGACGTCGGCGATCCGCCTGGCGAGGTGCTCGGTCGTGAAACCCGCTTCGACGTGCTCGCGGGCGGCCCGACCGGACGCTGCGGCGGATTCCGGATCCGCCAGCAGAGCGAGAGTCTCCCCTGCGAGAGCGGTCGCGTCGCCGACCTCGACGAGACGGGCAGCACGTGTGCCGCCGAAGTAGTCGTCCATCCCCGGGGTGCGGGTGATCACGAGTGGTCGTCCCGTCGCCATCACCTCGAGGCCGACGGTCATTCCCGACACGTGCAGGTTGGGTCGGGTGGCGATTACCGCCACCGATGCCCGCGCGTAGAGATCCCGCAGTTCCGCATGCGTGAGATACGGGACGACGGTGATCCCGGGCGGCGGCGTCGCTCCGCTCTTGCTCTGGACGACGATCTCGACATCCGGGCGCGCGTCGCGCACGATCGCCAGCGCCTCCAGCAGTGTCTGCGGGTCGCGGTCCCGATCGCCGCCGACGCTGACCACGAGCGGGCGGTCGGGATAGGACTGGTGCGCGAAGAAGTCCGGGTCGACGCCGAACCGCACGTAGTGGACCGGAGGTGCGCCGGGGCCGAGGAAGCGGGACAGCGGCTCGACCTGGGCGGTGGACAGCACCCACACTGCATCCATGCGCCGCAGGGCGCGGCGCATGGCTCGGAAGGGGCGTTCGCCGGCTCGAGCGACACTGTCGGTGAGCCACACGACGCCGGAGAAGCGTGCACGCAGGCCCGGGGTGATCGCGAGCAGGGCGCCGGCGTTCTCGTCCCAGGTGATCCCGATAGGGCCGGACGGGCGACGCGTCGGCGAGATCGCGGTGATCAGGCGGCGCGAGGCGAGCCCGACCGATGAGTCCGGCGAGAAGTTCGTCGCCGTGAGCCCGGGGAAGTGCGTGCCGAGCCGATCCAGACCGTACGGCCAGCGGTCGGGGGCTGCTCCGCGTGCGTGCCGGTCACCCCACGCGACGAGGTCGCGCTCGGCCGGATAGAACACCACCGCCGCTGCATCGCCCCCCGAAGCCACGATCTCATCGTAGGCGGCGGGGGGCGATGCGCGTTGCTGCGGGCGTCCCTTATTTCAGCGGCTGCGTGAAGGGACCGAGCCGCTTGGTGCCGGTGGCGACGCCGATGGAGGTGGCCACGCTGGACGGCAGCGCAGCCAGGACGGCGCGCGGCGCGGCGATGACATCGCTGCGCACCGCCAGGGTCGAGGACGACACGATCGGATCGCCCGTCCACAACGCGGAGCTCTTGTCGTTGCCGGTCAGGTCACCCAGCTCGGCGAGTGTCTTCACGCTCTTGGTGCCGGCCGCGCCGTTCGCCCAGCAGGCCATGTTGGCGGGAGTGGACGAGTCGCGTCGGTAGTAGACGTTGCTGTCCATCGACACCCCGAGACCCGCGCCGCTCAGCTTCAGCTCGGAGTCCTGCGCGAGCATGGGGCACGTGCTGGAGTCGGTGCCATAGGAGATCACGTTGTTGCGGACGGTGACGGTGTCCAGCACCCACGGGATGCTCGCCTTCAGCGCCGAGGTCGGCTGGCGCCGCTCGTCCTGGGCGAAGCTGAGCGCACGCATGCCCGTGTTGATCGTGTTGTTCCAGATCTGGACATTGCCGCTGTTGATGATCTTCATGCCGAGGACGTTCTTCGAGAGGTAGTTGTCGGCGATGATCGCCTTCTCGCTGATCTCGACCTGGATGCCCGTGGTCGTATTGCCGGTGACCGTGTTCCCTGTCACGTGGAGGTCGTAGGAGCTCACGTCGAACCAGACACCGGCGCCGATGTTGTCGGTGACGATGTTGCCCTCGATGCGGGCGGTGTTGGCGTTGGTGATCTTCACGCCCCCGGATGCCGGAGCCGGCTTGAACTGCTGCTCGTTGTTCCCCGCGATGATCGAGTCGGTCAGGTTGACGCGGACGGCGTTGTTCACGCCGAGGCCCATGAGCCCGTTGCCCGACAGCGTCACGCGGCGGAAGTTCTTGTCGTCGTTCCATCCGAACACGCCGATCGTCGCGTTGTCGCGCACGACCATGTTCTCCAGGGTGATGTCATCGACCTCGGCGGTGACCGTGCCCATCATGGAGACCGTCGTCGCGTACCGCTGGACGCCGAATCCCCGGAGAGTGGTGTGCTTGCCCTGGATCTTGAACGCGCGCGCCGTCGTGCTCGCCTCCACGCTCTTGCCCGTGGGGTCGGAGCCGATCACGAGGCGCTTGCCGGCCTCATCGACGTAGAAGGTCCCGGCCGTGACAGCGCCGGCGGAGGCGACCTGGCGGAGCGCCGTGTCGTTCACCCACACCTGGTCGGGATAGCCCGCCAGCGGGTTGGTGTCGTCGACGAATCGGTCGGTGTCGTCCTGACCGGCCGTGAACGAGACCTTGTGGTCGAAGAGGTGGGTCCAGCCCGTCTTGACCCAGGTGCTGCCCGACTTCGTCCAGCCGGTGACGGGTGAACTGCCGTCGAACCAGACCGCTTCGCCCGGATACGCCTGGATCGTCAGGGCCTTGTTGAATCCGACGTACACGTACTCCCGGTACGTGCCGCCGTGGAGGACGATGGTCGATCCGGACGGCGCCTTCGACACCGCGTACGCGGCGCTGCCGTAGGGATCCGCGGCGGTGCCCGATCCGGTCTCGGTGCCCTTGGGCACGACGTGGATCGCTCCCGCCGGCACGGCATAGGTGGCCTTGCCGACCGGCAGGCTGCCGACCGCGGAGCTCGTGCCCGGTGTCGTCGGCGTGGGAGTCGGGGTCTTCGTCGGTGTGGGCGAGGCCGTCGGAGTGGGAGAGGCGGTCGGCGTCGACGTCGGCGCCGGAGCCGGGGTGGACGCCGCATCTGCCACGCTCACGTCGTCGACGCGGACCGTGTTGGCGGGGGACGTGCCAGAGAGGTAGGTCGCGATCGACGGGTAGCCTGCCCGCGTGATCCGCTGGGCGCTCGCGTCGTCGTACGACGCCTGCCACTGGGCGGGCTGAGCCGACCCTTCGATCCAGATGCGCGCGCGCAGCTGAACGGGCGACGTCCCCGTGAGCGAGAACTCCGCGCGCACGTGCTTGCCCGCGGGCAGATCCTTGATCGGCTTGATCGACTGGAGGACGACTTCCTTGCTGCTCGCGCCGTCATAGCGGCTGAGCCAGAGGTTCACTCCGGTCTTCCCGAAGCGCACGCGAGCCTGGTACGAGTACTTGCCGTCCGAGCGCAGGCCTAGCGACACGGTCGATCCGTTGCCGGCCGTCGTCGCCTGCTCGGGCCAGACGGTCGCCGAGACGGTGGCGTCCGTCGCGGAGACGGTGCGCAGCGACTGCACGGTGGCCGCTCCCGGCTTCTGGGTGACGGCCGCAGACCCGGAGTCCACGCGCGTGACCGTGGGCGACGTCGTCGTCCACGGGTGGCCGGAGGTGGAGGACCCCCATCCCTGCGAGACGGTGCGCGCGAAGCTGTCGGCCGCCTGCGAGGCCGCCGATGCGCTCGTCGCGGTGACGACTGATCCTGTGGCGATCAGCGCAGACGCGACGAGCGCGGCCAGGAGGCGGGTGCGGGCGCGGGTGCGCGTATGGGCATGGGGGGGCTTCATGTCGACGTTCGCCTTCGGGTAGGGAGGAACACGGCGGAATGCCCCATCAAAACACACGCCCCTCGTGCTCCTCTGTGGTATGAGACACTTTTCATCTGGGCAGGATTGGCAGGAATCGCGGCGAAGCAGGGGTGCCGCACCGATGATGGGGGGTCATCGTCTCCGGAATGTTCTGGCGGGCCGAAATGCCGCCCCATCAGGGACGCATCGATTGGGTCGATGCCGGCAAGGGGCTGGCGATCGCCCTCGTCGTGCTCTTCCACTCCGCGCGCTGGCTCGCGGGAATCGTCGGCGACATCTCGGGCTGGCTGTGGCTGAACGACTTCCTCGCCACGATGCGGATGCCGCTCTTCTTCACCCTCTCGGGGCTGTTCGCCGCGAAATGGGCGGCCGTGCCGCTGGCGCGGCTGTGGAACGCCAAGCTGCGGCTCTTCGTGTGGGTCTTCCTGCTGTGGGAGGTCCTGGGTCTCGGGCCGTACCTGATCGGGCTGGCGGTGCACGGCGTCGGCATCAACCTGCGCCGAGAGCTGTTCGAGACGGCGATCTCGCCCCTCGTGCCGCGATTCGAGCTGTGGTTCATCTGGGCGCTTGCGGTGTTCTTCCTCCTCAATCGCGCGTTGCGGTCCGTCCCCGTGATGATCACGATGTCCGTCGCCGCGGTGCTCTCCGTCGTCGCCTTCACGGACGTCATCCCCCTCCCGTCGCCGAGCTGGACCGGCGTCTGCAAGTACTACGTCTTCTTCCTCGCCGGGATGACCTTCAAGCGCGCCCTCTTCCAGTACGCCTCCCGGAGCGGCTGGCTCCTGCGCGGTCTCGTCGTGACCGGCTGGCTCGCGGTGGCGTTCGTCGTCACGGTCTTCGATGCGAGTCGCATCCCCGGGGTGTACCCCGCACTGGCGTGTCTCGGCGTCCTCGCCGGCGTCGCCCTCAGCCAGGTGCTGCAGCGGGTCGCCGCGATCGTCCGCCTGGGGTCCCGCACCCTGCCCGTCTACCTGGCGCACACGCCGATCGTGATCCTGATCAGCGCCGGGCTCGCATGGCCCCCCGTCAACGACGTCGCACGAGTGCTGGCCCCTGCCCTGCCGCCGGCGGTGGCCCTCGCCGCGATCGTGCTCGCGCTCGGCCTGTATCGCGTGTCGGCTCGCCCGCCGCTCAGATACCTCTTCGAGCCTCCCCCGCGGCTGCTCGTCGCGGGGACGGCGGGGGAGGCGACGAACGCCGCGCGATGACGGCCGCCACAGGGACGGCGAGCACGACGAGCGCGAGCGGAAGCGTCTTCATCGCCGACACGGCAGGGCTGAACGCCAGGTCCCACACCAGTCGGGTGGCCAGGTACACCGCCAGCGCCGTGCACACGCCGTCGCGCAGCGCCCGCTCCAGTCCGAGGCCGGCGATCACCGCGATCGTGATGCACACCGCCAGCCCCGCGACGCCGAACCACAGCCAGAAGTCGCCGAGCATCGAGTGGACCTCCACGCCGCCGCCGAACATGAATCGCTCGACGTAGTTGTTGTGGGGGTCGTAGCCGATCGACGACATGGCGGACTTGGCCGCGGTGACGTCCGCGGGTGACGCGATGATCCCCGAGCCCATCCCGAGCGGGTGCAGGCGGATCAGGGCGTCGGATGCGGCGATCTCGGGTCTGCCGCCCAGGAGCAGTGAGCCGGATTCGTCGATCTGGGACTGCGTGCGCTCTCGGGTCGCCTCACCGAAGAACCCCTCGAGGATCGCCGCCTGCGCGATGAAGAAGACCGCGAGGCCGAACAGGAGGACGCCGATGATGTTGCCTGCCCGCCGCCGCGAGGTTCCGGCCGCACGCCCGAGGCGCTGCCAGATCAGGACGACCGCCGCGAGGAACAGCATCGCGGTGTTCGATCGCGCGCCGTTCGCGGCCCCGATGACCGCGAGCGCGACGATGACGACGAACTGGGGGACGAAGCCGCCGCGCCGGGCGGCGATGGCCAGCGCCAGCACGGTCAGCGGGATGGAGAACGTGAATCGCCAGCTCACGGTGCCGCTGAGGTCGCCGGCGATCCCCAGGGTCATCCCGGCGCCGAAGGCGATCGCGACCGTGGACAGGCCGACGATCGTGCGAGCCCACAGGAGGGCGCCGACCGCTCCCAGGAGGCAGAGGGCCAGCGCGCTCCGCTCGATCATGCTCGAGGGGGCGGCCACGCGCTCGGCGGACAGCCACCAGGTCAGGAGCAGGCCGGAGACGGTCGCCGCGACGAGCAGGACGGCGAGCGCCACGAACAGGCGGAAGCGACGCAGCAGCGGCAGCCAGAGCGGCAGGAGCAGCAGCCCTGCCATCCCGCCGAGGGGCGCGTTGTAGGGCAGGGTCAGCCTGATCCCGACGAGCACGCACAGCGCCACCGCCAGCACCGGTTCCGCGGTCCACTGCCTGGTGAGGAACCCTGTGTCACCAGCAGTGTCGGTGCGGCCCGGCATCACTCGCGCCGCTTGGACTTCCGGCTCCAGCGCCACGACGTGGACGGCTGGTGCGCCTTGTCGTAGTAGGGGCTCGAGTCGATGCGCTTGACGGCGTTGAGCACGATGCCGAGGATCCGGGTGCGCGTCGATTCCAGCTCGTCGAGCGTGCGGCGCAGCGATTGCCGCTTCGTGAAGCGATAGCGCGCGACGACGAGGATGCCGTCGGCCACCGGTGCGAGCCAGAGCGGGTCGCTCACGGCGAGCACCGGCGGGCTGTCGATGACCACGATGTCGAATCGATCGCGAGCCGCCGTGACCAGCTGTCGGAGATGGTCGGAGGTGAGCAGCTGCCCCGGGTTGGGAGGGATGGTCCCGCTGGTCAGCACGCTGAGGTTGCTCGTGCCCCAGTGCTGGATCGCATCGGCCAGCTCGATGTCGCCGACCAGGATGGTGGTGACCCCGACACCGCCTTCCAGCCCGGTCATCTCGGCGATCGAGCCGCGTCGGAGGTCTGCGTCGATGAGGAGGATCCGCTGACCCTGCTCAGCGAGGATCAGGGCGGTCGAGAGGGCTACCGACGACTTGCCCTCACCGGAGGTGGCCGAGGTGACGAGGATGACGCCGGTGTCACCGTCGACGTTCGCGAACCGCAGGCCCGCCGCCACGCCGCGGACGGATTCCGCGGCCAGGCCGGTCTCGGCGCGACGGACGGCATCGGGCAGCGTCGATCCGTGGGCGACGCTGGTGACCTCGCCGAGCACCGGCGTCTCCGTCACCGAGGCGACGTCGTCCCGTGACTGCAGGCGGGTCGCGAGGAGTCGCCGCAGCCATGCGTAGACGAGGCCGATCACCAGACCGCCGAGCGCCCCCGCGACGATGAGGAGCCGGGTGTTCGGCGCGATGGCCACCCGGGGCTGGGTGGCCGGGCTGATGGTCTCGATGCGCACCGCGGGGCCGGATGCGCTCGTCTGCGGCGAGAGCGCCTCCACGGCATCCGCGAGCTCCACCGCGATCTCGTCCGCGATGGCGGTGATCCCCGCGGGAGACCCGCCCGTGACGGCGATGGTCAGGACGGCGGAGTCGAGGGGCGTCTCGACGACGACCTGATTGGCGAGGGCGCGCGGAGTGATCGAGAGGCCGAGCCTGTCGATCACCGGATCGAGCACCACGGGCGAGGTCGCGACGAGCGCGTAGGTGCGCACCAGGCTCTGCACGTAGCTCGATCCCTGCACGAGCTCCGCGGTGCTGTCTCCGCGGGCAGGGATGACCACGACGGCCGCCTGCGCCCGGTAGACCTCAGGCTGCGTCTGCGCGTACGCGTAGCCGAGCAGCGCACCGAGGATGGTCAGCGCGACGATGACCAGCCACTGCTTGCGCAGGGCGAGGAAGTAGTCGTTGAGGCTCACTCAGTGCGCCCCGGCTCCGCGTCCGCCCGAGCGCCACGCACGGTCGACGTCATGCTCCATGACAGACACCCCCAAGCATCCTGTCCGCCTCGACGGCCCCCGGAGAACAATTCTCCTGCCCGCATTCTAGGGGGTCGCCTGCCGGAGTGCCCCCTGCGCTGGGTGATCGGGGGTCTCGACCGATATCCTCGGACCGGGGCTATGTGGATGGGGGACACATGCGCACGAGCGGTTACGGGTTCAGGCGGGCGGGCCGGAGAGCGGCCGAAGCGGTGGACGGGGCGTTCGCCCGGAGCTTCCGGATGCTCCGCACGGGACCACGACGGCGGGTGGGCGTCGTCGGGATCTACCGGGACGCCGAGCCCATCGGCACGGCGGTCGCCGAGCTGCGCGCATCCGGCCATGAGGTGATCGTGAACCTCGGCGCGATGGGCGACATCCCCGATGAGCTGCGGGCCGACACCGGGGCCGATCATCTCACCGCGGGGAAGTTCCAGAACCTCAACGTGCTCGTCCATGACCTGCCCGCCGTGGACTGGCTGGTGATCATCGACGACGACATCGTCCTGCCCCGTGGGTTCCTCGATGTGGCGATCGAGGTCTGCGAACGGCTGGACCTGGCGCTCGCGCAGCCTGCGCAGACGAGGTTCAGCAACGCCAACTGGATCGTCGCGAAGCGACGTCTGCTGAGCGTCGCGCGGACCACCAGGTTCGTGGAGATCGGACCCGTCACACTCGTGCGTGCCGACGCTGCGCGACTCCTCCTGCCGTTCCCCGCCGATCTGCGCTGGGGATGGGGGCTCGACTTCCGGTGGGCCTATCTGATGGAGCACGCGGGCCTGCGCATGGGGGTCGTCGACGTCGCCGCGGTCGTCCACGCGAGTCGCAAGGTGGCGAGCACGTACTCCTGGGATGCTGCGCAGGAGGAGGGGCGGGCTTTCCTCCGCGGCGTCGAGCACCTGCCGAACGACGTCGCCAAGGGTCGTGGCCTGCGCACCTATCGCCTGCTCCCCCGCCGCACCGCGGCCGCGCCGACCTCGGAGCGCGAGGGCGCCGCACGCTCGATGTGATGCCGGACGGTCGCCCGATACGACTCGGGTGCGTGGCGGCGCAGCGCCTCGGCACGGCTGCCGGCCAGCTCCGCGCGCACGTCCGCCCAGGATTCGGCGATGGCCTTGAGCTCCGCTGAGATGGCGGACGGCTGGTCGACGGGCACCAGCCAGGCGGTCGGGTAGCTGCCGGCGGCTTCGCGAAGGCCGCTGGTGTCTGCGACGACGACCGGCCGCAGCCCGAGCACCGCCTCGACGGCGGTGTTGCCGAACGGCTCGTCGATCCGGGAGGGGACGACGACCACGTCGGTCGCCGCCACATAGCTCCACACATCCGGCTGGAATCCGGCGAAGGTCACCGAGACTTGGTCGGGGGTCGCCGATGCCTGCGCGTGCAGCTCGTCACGGAACCACTCGTAGCCCGGGAACACGTCGCCCACCAGGGTGACGTCGACCGCGATGCCCTCTCCGGCGAGCAGGGCGGCAGCCGAGATCACGAGATCGGGACCTTTGCGGGGCGAGAGGCGGCCCATGTAGAGGACACGCAGCGCGCCCTCGGGCGTCGTCCGCGGCAGATCGGGTCGGTGGGGCCCCGCCACGCCGTTCAGCACGACCTCGGAGCGCGCCGCGAGTCGCGGGAGTGCGCGGCGGATGGTCGCCTGGCTGAACCGGCTGTTGACCAGGACCCCGTCGGAGAGGAGGTGCGGCAGGTAGAGCAGCCGATTCACGATCCTGCTCGCCGAGGCCTCCGCCTCGTGCACGTGGCTGACGGCGGGGATGCCGCGCAGGCGGGCGACCACGGGCCAGAGCGGGATGGTGATCGTGCTCACGTAGAGCACATCAGGCCGCACCCGACGGGCGATCCGCCATGCCGATCCCAGCCCCCGAAAGGTCTCCCGGATGAGGCGCAGCCAGCCGGACGGCCGCAGCAGCGCCTTGCGCAGGACCAGCGTCGGTGCGATCACCACCTCGGCGCCGAGGGCGATCAGCTCGTCGATGAGCGGCCCGGCGCTCGGGACGGCGACCACCACGCGTGCCCCGGCCTCGCGCAGGCCGGCGACCGATTCCCGCAGCATCCGGTCGGAGCCGAACAGCTCCGCCCCCGGGTGCGCGGCGAGCACCGTCCAGCCCGACTGCGCGCCCGAGCTGTGCGGCACCGCATCCGCCGCACTCATGATCGTCGACTCCGACACGCTCACAGCACGCCGGCAAGGGTCAGGGTCGCGCTAAGAGCGGCAGCGGCCGCGGCGGCGTTCGGTGCGGGATCGTGGGGGACGCGCTGACCTCGTCGCCGACGGACGGTCTCGGCGAGGCCTTCATCGCTGACGCCCTCGATGCGTGGAGGGACAGGGCAGGCCGCGAACGCCTCCGCCGTCTTCGCCACACCGGGGGTGAGGACCGGAGTGCCGAACGAGCCCGCGACGATCGCGGCATGCATGCTCGTCGTGAAGACGACACCGGCCGCGGCGAGGACGGAGATGATCTCGTCCGCATCGAGCCCGATGAGCGCCCCGACGTCCGCGCGCTCGGCGGCCGCGGCCAGGGAGCGGTCTTCTCCCGAGTAGGCGCCGAGCGACAGCACAGCGACGGGAAGGCCCGCGAGCGACCGCAGCGCCGCCTCCACGCGGGCTTCCGGCCAGCCGTGGAACGCCGCGGCATGGAACACCACCAGCGGCTCGTCGACGCCGAGACGATCATGCACGACCCGACGCCCGCGTTCGGCGGCGGCGTCGGGGTCGGACAATGCGGGATGCGCGAAGATCATGTCGGGTGCGAGCACGATGCGATCGGGATCGACTCCGGCCGCCTCGAACTGGCTGGCGGCGTGCGAGGTCCGCACCCACACGGCAGCCGCTCTGCTCACGGCCGCGCGCGCCTGCACATCATGCGCCATCCGCCGAGCGCCCACCGACACCAGGACCGTCGGCGCACCGGGCACCCAGTCGTCGCGGGGGAGCCACACGCCAGGTCCGGCGAGGAAGTGGCGCCGCGCGAACAGGGCGGCACGCAGCCGCAGCAGGCGGCCGTGCCGCTGCTCCTGAGGGACGGCCATGTGATCGAGCGCGACCGTGGTCGTGTCGAAGCGGACCAGGTCGCCTCCGCCGACGAGCACAGCGGCCGCCCCCGACTGCCGGATCTCGCGCAGCGGCCGGATGGGCTCGCCGGCGAGCGTGGTGCCGGTGAGGGGCGCGAAGTGGTCGACGTGCGCCTGGAGGCCGATGCGGTGCAGGAGATGACCGGTGACGCCCGGATAGAGCTGGTCGCCCCAGTTGGACACGGAGTAGTCGCCGACCTGCGCGAGTCTGACGGACTGGGTGCGCACCGGCGTCGCTTCTGAGATGACGCTACTGATCGCCGTCTCCTGACTCGAGGGGGCCGGCGATCGACGGCGCACGCCGCGAACGGTGCCGGACGAGGAGGAAGTTGGGCACGAGCTGGCAGGCGATCACCGCGATGATCGACCCGACCAGCGGTCCGGGCGCGCCGAGCGCGGGCGTGAGCGCGATGGTCAGGCCGAGGTTCAGCGGAAGGAGGGCGAGGGCGCAGATCGCCTGGAAGACGAGCCCCTTCGCGTCGGTCAGGTACATGCCGTACGGCTGCTTGACCGCCTGGATCACGATGAACACGCTGCCCGCGACGAGCACCTGCCACCCGAGGGTGATCCGTCCGCCCGATGCGAGCTCGGCGAGCCAGCCGGACAGCGCGAAGATGAGGGCGCTGCCGACGATCGCGAGCCCGCCGAACACCGCGGCCATCGCGTGCGGCGAGTACGGGGTGGCCGTGCCGGAGGCGCGCGCACGGGCGAACACCGGCCACAGCGCCACCCCGGCCGTCGTGATGACGCCCAGCGCAGGGCTGAACATCTGCATGGCGAGGCTGTACTCGGTCAGGTCCTCCAGCGAGCCGAGGTGGCTGAGCACCAGACGGTCCGACGACATCGCGAGCGGCAGCGCGATCATCTGCACCATCATCGGCCACGCGACGTTGAACACGCGCTCGCCGCGTACGCCGGGTGTGATGCTCTGGCGGAAGGCGATCCCGATCGCCGGCTTGATCCGTCGCGCGGCGACGATCAGGGCGATGATGCTGACGAAGAACGTCCCCGTGTACGAGGCGACCGCGATGTAGCCGCCGTCGGCGCCGGCGGAGATCGACAGCCACAGCACCAGGAGCACCACGGGAGTCTGGAGCCCGCTGAGCAGGACGACGAGCGTGTTCAGGCCGAGCGCGATGAGGATGCGCTGACCGAAGGAGACGAGGAGGTTCAGCCCGAGCACCGTCAGACACAGCGTTGCGGCGAGCGCACCCGACTCGAGGCTCAGCCCGTCGCCGAGCAGCACATCCCAGTAGCCGAGCGCGTAGATCGCGACGCCGACCGAGATGAGCACCAATGCGCAGCATGCCAGCAGCCGCATGCAGGAGACGAGCACTCCGCGCAGATGGAGGTCGGTTCGGGGATCGTCGGCCGCGGCCGCGGCGTTGAGGATCGCGGCGGACAGGCCCAGGTCGGCGAAGGGCAGGAGCGCCGCGATGCCGACGAGGAGCATGTACTGCGCGTAGGTGGCCTCGCCGTAGTGGTCGAGGATGAGGCGGGTGACCACGATGCCGAGCAGCGCGCTCACCGGCATCACCATGAGCCGGGCGATGGCGCTGCCCCCGACCGAGGCGAGCATGCCGCGACGCGTGCTGAGCCTGTGGGCGACGCCGGCGTCGGTCACGGCTGATTCGTCGTCCATCGTCGGCTCCTCGCGAGGCGGGGAGGTGCTCTCCATCGATCTCATGCCTCGCCGCCCACCGTATCGATGGAGGAGGAGCCGGAGTCTGCACGCTCTCGACGCGGACGCGCGACAGCCGGAACCCCGACGGCGGTCGACCATGACGGGATGTCGTGCACGACGACCGCGTTGGCCCCGATCCGCACGTGGTCGCCGATCGTCACACCGCCGATGATCTTGGCGCCGGCACCGATGAAGCAGTGGTCGCCGATCGTCGGCGCCCCTCCGTCGAAACCGTCGCCGATCGTCACCTGCTGGTTGATCGTGCAGTGCACGCCGATCCGTGCGCGCGGGGTGACGACGATGCCGTTGAGTCCGTGGACGAGATGGGGTGGGGTGGCGAACGCGGCGCCGACCCCGAGGTCCGTGCCCATGGACGCGAGATTGAACGCATCCGAGCGCTTGATCCGGTAGAGGTAGAACAGGCGGACGATCCGGGGGAGCGGCGAGTCGGGATCGATGACATGCGCCCGCATCGCCCAATACCTGGAAGGGTCGTACCGCTTCAGCCGCACGTACATCCTGTCCACCAGCCATCCGCGGGATCCCGGTGCACGGGCGGCCGCCCGGGGCGTCACCGCGCCGTGTCCGATCGTCGGCGCGTGGAGGCGCGCCCGCGGTCCCTGCGGCGCTCCCCGCTCGCGAGCAGCACGGCCAGCGCCTCGTAGTCCGCGGCGACGTGCTCCCACCGGAACACGCTGGCCGCGCGACGGCGCGACGCCTCACCGAGAGAGGCCACCAACGGCGTCTCCTGCTCCACCGAGTTGAAGTGGCGCTCCGCATCACTCGCGTCGCCGAAGAACCAGCCCTGCTCGTCCAGGGTCTCTCGGTTGAAGTCGACGTCGTAGGCGATGACGGCGGTGCCCGCGCCCATCGCGCGCAGCAGAGACGGGTTCGTCCCGCCGACCGAGTGGCCGTGCACGTACGTGTGCGCGTGGAAGTAGAGCGCGTCGAGCACGTCCTGATCGTAGATGCCCCCGAGCAGGCGGACCCGCGGGTCGGCGTCGCCGAGTTCGTGGATGCGACGTGTGTACTCGGCCGCGTACGGGGCGGACCCGACGACGACGAGCGGCATGGTCGCGTGGCTCGCCCGGTAGCCCTCGACGATCTCCCGCACGTGGTTCTCGGGCTCGAAGCGCGCGACCACGAGGTGGTAGCCGCCCGGCTCGAGGTCGAGCGCGCGGACCGCGTCCGCCGGCGTGTCCTGCAGGATCGGCGCCCCGTAGCGGATGAGCTCGGTGGGCACGCCGAACTCGGCGGTGTAGTAGTCGGCGATGCCGGGGGCGTCTGCGATCAGCGCATCGGCGTGACGGACGCCGTGCTCCTCCGCCCAGCGGTAGTACGCCCTGCCTCGGGCGCCCCACTTGTCGCGCTTCCACTCCAGCCCGTCCATGTGCAGCGCGACGGGGATGCCGCGGGCGCGGAGCAGGGGGAGGAACGGTGCGTTCGCGGCGTTGAAGACGAACGCCGCGTCCGGCCGGCGGTGCAGCACGGCGTGGGCCGCCGACAGTCCCGTGTGCGAGAGGGTCTCGAGCTGCTTTTGCGGCAGGGCGGGCAGGTGGACGATGTCCATCCCGAGGTACTGGCGATCGCGGCTCTCGCCGCCTCGCGAGTACACGGTGACCCGGTGGCCTCGCTCGACGAGCCGCCGACCCACCTCTTCCACGGCCGTCTCGAATCCGCCGTATGCGGCGGGCACGCCGCGGGTGCCGATCATCGCGATGCTCAGCGTCGCGGCGGGCGCGAGGATCTGCTCGAGCTCTGCGGTGGTCGGGCGCCGCTGCGCGTCGACCGCGCGAGGCGGCCGACGCGAGTCGGCCGTGCGGACCTCAGCCCGCACGGGGTGGTCGAGAGCCATCAGTAGGCCCCCGCGGGCTTGACCATGGCCTTCGCGGTGCGCCACATCAGCACGAGGTCGCTCATCACCGACCAGTTCTCCACGTACCGGAGGTCGAGCCGGACGCTCTCCTCCCAGGTGAGGTCGCTGCGACCACCCACCTGCCACGGGCCGGTGATGCCCGGCTTGATGTAGAGCCGGCGGTAGACAGTGCCGTCGTACGACTGCACCTCGGACGGCAGCGGCGGGCGCGGGCCGACGACACTCATGTCGCCGCGGAGCACGTTCCAGAACTGCGGGAGCTCGTCGAGCGAGAAGCGCCGCAGCACCCGCCCGACCTTGGTCACGCGCGGGTCGTCCTTCAGCTTGAACAGGGGGCCCGAGCCCTCGTTGGAGTCGGCGAGGTCGCCCAGCTCCGCTTCGGCGTTCAGGCGCATGGAGCGGAACTTCAGCATGTTGAAGACGCGACCGTCGCGGCCGACGCGGGCCTGCTGGAAGAAGACCCGGCCAGGGCTGTCGAGACGGATCGCGACGGCGATCACCAGGGCGACCGGGGTGAGCAGTGTGAGGGCCGCGAACGCGGTGACGATGTCGAGGCCGCGCTTGATGACATGGGCGCCGCCCTCGAACGTGGGGATCTTCACGTGGACGAGCGGCATGCCGTCGACCGGTCGCAGCGACATGCGCGGGCCGGCGACGTCCGCGATCCGGCTGCAGATGACCAGCTCGGATGCGGTGCCCTCCAGCTCCCATGCCAGCCGCTTGATGTAGTTGGGGTCGGCCGCAGGCTGACTCGCCACGAGGATCGTGTCGGCGTGCAGCGAGAAGGCAGCCCGCGCGGCGGCATCGGGGCCGTGCACGACGGGGTAGGTGCGCGCGTCCACGGTCAGGCTTGCGCTCTCGTCGTCCAGGACGGTCGCGCCGACCACGTCGTAGCCGAGCCGCTGACCAGGTCCGAGCGTGCGGATCGCGTACTCGACGTCGTCTCGGGAGCCGACGACCACGGTCCGTGAGGTGTAGCGGCCGAACTCGCGCTGCCAGATCAGGAACTTGCGGCATGCCCACCGCGAGAGGATGAGCGCCACGATCCCCGCCGGCAGCGCGAAGAAGAGCTGCGTGCGGATGCCTTCCCACTGGAAGATCACATAGACGATCGCGAGCGACCCGAAGGCGAGTCCGGTCGCATGGGCGACCCGCTTGTACTCCGCGACACCGGTGCCCATGATCGCCGGCTCGCGGGTGTTGAACAGCGACAGTGCGATGAGCCAGACCACGGCAGTGGTCAGCGGGACCCGCACCAGCAGCCATGGGTCGCCGGTCAGGATATGCGGTGCGGTGGCCAGCAGTGAGAGCACCGTCGCGAGGACGCAGGACGTCAACGCGATCGCTGTGTCGGTCACGCGCAGGAGTGCGCGATATCGGCGCTCCCACTGCTGGCGACTCACCAATGCTGCCGACGCACGCGGCGCGCTGGCCGCATCGCGTCGAATCGCGGCCAGGTTGAACCCCGGCAACTGCAGCGTGGGCGCGACCTCTTCGACCGCGCTCATTGTGCGTCCCCACGCACAATCATTTGCATCCGCACTGTGCCCCCCAGCAACATGCGATGTGCAGACGGACGAATCCGCCTACCCCCCAATTCAACGCTGGACATCCCTAGCCCACGCGACGACCCCACTCGTTTCGCGTTGCGTTGGGGTTCACTGTAGCGCGCTCTCGGGATGCGCGCGACGGTCGTTCGTAAACTGCGTGTTACGAACGACTCCCCCTGCGGGAGGACTAGACCGGGGACCCAGCCGTGGCTGCGGGACGCGCGGGAGAGGCGAAACGCGGCGCGCGGAAGAGCCACGACAGAGCCGGAGTCGTGTTGAAGCGGGCGAGCAGGCAGCCCGTGGCCAGTGCGGCGGCGAAGCAGACCGCGACGATCCACAGGCCGGGATCATCGGTGAGCAGCGACGACAGCGCACACGCCCCGAGGATCGCCGGCCAGTGGCTCAGATAGAACACGATCGAGTTGCGGCCCACCCACGAGACGAAGCGCACGACGCCGGTCGCGGACCAGCGGGCATCGAGGTCGTGCACGATCCGAGCGCTCGTCAGGATCTGGACGAACACGAAAGGCACCGCGACGATCGCGAACTGGAAGAAGTGGGTCAGGTGCTGCGCCGACAGGATCAGCGACACGATCGTGAAGCCGACGGAGATCCCCAGACCCAGCCAGAGCCAGAGGCGAGGGGCGTTCGTGGCCCAGGCGATGGCGCCCTTGAGGTAGTGCCCGCCGAAGTAGAAGACAGCGAAGAACAGGACCTTCTGAGGTGAGGTCCAGGGCATCAGGAGCGCCGCGATCGCCAGCGTGGGCAGTACGATCCAGCCGGGAAATCTCACGACGAGCGGCGCGACGGCGTAGTAGATGAACAGGTAGCAGAGGAACCACAGGTAGCCGGCGCCGAACCAGGAGACCGGGTTCGACAGCGCCCCGCCGGGCTCAGGATAGAAGGCCAGGAAGGCGGCCGCCCATAAGAGGTACGGCCAGAGGATGTTGCGGGCCTTGCCGATGTAGTACTCCCGCGTGGGCTTCTTGAGCGACCCCGCGAGCAGCACACCGGACAGGAACATCAGCGTGGGCATCCGCCAGGGGAGGAAGATCTCGTTCAGCAGGAACAGCCATCCGGGCAGGGTGAAGCCGAACTGCCGGGGGATGGAGGATGCGTGCCAGAGCAGGAGGAGCAGGATCGCGCTTCCCCGGAGCGTGTCCATCCACGTGATACGTGGTTTCACGGGCACATTGTTGCACGCGGGTACCTCGCTACGCTCTTCCTCGTGAGCACACTCATCCTGACCGTCATCGGCGACGACCGCGCCGGCCTCGTGGCCGCGGTCGCAGAGATCGTGGACGCACACGGCGGCAACTGGGAGCGGAGCCAGCTCGCCGAGCTCGCCGGCACCTTCGCCGGCGTCATCGAGGTGGCGGTGCCCGATGCCCGCAGTGACGAGCTGCGCGCTGCGCTCGCCGACCTCGACGGGCTGCTCACCGTGGCGGTCCGGGCTGCTGCGGCCGGCGCCGTCGAACCGCGGCGTCAGGTGACGCTCTCGGTGCTCGGCAACGACCATCCGGGCATCGTCCGCGAGATCTCGGCCGCCCTGCGGTCGCACGACGTCAGCATCGACCACATGGAGACCAGGACGAGGGATGCGGCGATGTCGGGCGGTCGCCTCTTCGAGGCGACGGTCGTGGCGCGGGTGCCGGCCTCCGTCGATCTCGGCGGGCTGCAGACGACGCTCGAGCAGCTGGCGAGCGAGATCCAGGTCGAGGTGACGCTCGGCGAGTGAAGTGCGGGCGCGGCGTCAGTCGGCTCCGGTGCTGCCGACGGTGACCCGGTCGCCGCCGGCCATCTTCGCCTCGTACATGGCGTGGTCCGCCGCGCGGATCAGCTGATCCATCACGGGTGCCCCGTCGTTGCCGACGGTGACGACGCCCACGCTGGCCGTGATCGGCAGCCCGAGCGGGAGGTCGTCGTACGGCGCCGCGATCGCGACCCGGATGCGGTCGGCGAGCACCGCGGCATCCCCCGGACTCTCGACCGCGGCCACGGCGATGAACTCGTCTCCTCCGAACCGGCCGAGCACATCGGTGTCGCGGATGACGCCGCGGATCCGGTGCGCGACGTCCCGCAGCAGCGCGTCGCCCGCGGCGTGGCCGAGCATGTCGTTGACGGGCTTGAACCCGTCCAGGTCGATGAAGATCACGCTCAACGCCGTGTAGTGGGTGAGCAGCGTCCGCGTGACGTCCTCCTCGACGAGGCGCCGGTTGGGCAGTCCCGTGACCTCATCGTGCATCGCCGCGCGGCGCAGGGTCTCCTCGAGGCGGATGCGGGCGACGGCCTGCGCGGCCTGATTCGTGAGCGCCTCCGCGAGCGGGACGGCCTCTTCGTCGAACTCGCGCGGGTGGTCGAAGTAGCAGATCATCGCGCCGACGGACTCGCCGTGCGAGCGCAGCGGCGAGGCGATCGCCGCGTGGATCCCCGCGGCCCGGTACACCTCGCTCATCCCGACGCCGGGCGCGTAAGCCTCCGCGTCCTGAGGCTCCCGCACCACCAGGACCTTTCCGCCCACCAGCGTCACGGCCCCCGCCGGGCGAACGCCGGCAGGCCAGTGAGCGGCGAGCGGATTCGTCCCCGCGACCTGCACCACTCCGTCCGGCTGCTGCAGGTGAACGCTGACGAACGTCGCGGCGAACGCGCGCTGGGCGACGTCCACGAGGAGCTCGGCCGCATCCACCTCCGCGCGCACATTGCCGAAGCCGACAGCCGAATTCAGCAGGATCTGCAGTCGCTGCCGACCACGCTCCGTCTTGGCTTCCGCGCCACGGAAACCGAGGTTGAAGGCGGATCGCGTCGAGACGTCGTAGACCGCGATCCGCTGCGTGCCCGACTCGTCCTCGTCGAGGAGTCCGACGACCACGGGCCGGACCACACCCGAGATGCCGTGGAGCGTCGCATCGGTCGGGCGGACGTCCCCGGCGTCCGCGAGCGGCATGCGCAGCGTCAGGAAGCGATCGAAGGGGCGACCGATGATCTCGGCGCGCACGCTGTTGAGCCACTCGAGAACCTGGCTGTTCGCATCGACGATCACCTGCTGCCCGTCGATCGTGATCAGGCCGCAACCCGGCAGATTCAGCACGGTGCGTCGGACGATCGGCGGGGGCGGGGATGTCGGGCCATGTCCGCATGATCCCTGTCGTGCGCGGGCTTGTCAAACCCCGGCGAAGCGCGGTCGGCGACGGCGGCCGGGAAGACGGTCTGCTTCCGTGAAATGAAGAAACCCCCGTGTGTAGAAGCCACACGAGGGTTTCAGTGGCTCCGACGGGCGTCGATCCCGTGACCTCACGATTTTCAGTCGTGCGCTCTACCAACTGAGCTACAGAGCCCCGCAGCATCCGTTTCGGAGAACTCCGACGCAATGCCGCGATCTAGACGAAAGGCCCTCTCGAAAAAGGGCCCGTCGCTCAGAGCGACCCTGACGGGACTTGAACCCGCGACCTCCGCCGTGACAGGGCGGCACGCTAACCAACTGCGCTACAGGGCCATGCGTTTTTAGTTGTGTGTGGAGTGACCCCAACGGGATTCGAACCCGTGCTACCGCCGTGAAAGGGCGGCGTCCTAGGCCGCTAAACGATGGGGCCGGGTGAACCCAGGGGCTCACGCTTACCGAGGGTCAAGCATACGCAATCCCTCACGGAATCGCGAATCGAGGGCGCGCCGGACCAGGCTCGCGCGCATCCCGTTATGGAATGGGCGGGTGCGCATCGTGCCCGATGAGCGCAAAATAGGCGTACAGCATCCCCCATGCCTGTGACTCAAGTTGCTAATGTGATTGATGTTGTCTACGGGATGGAGACCCCGGTGGAGTCAGAGCAGACGGTCGACGAGTGCGGCTGCGCGCCGACGGCTCGGGAGCGTCGCCTGCTCTGGCCCGCGGTGACCAGGCGCGGTGCCCTCGGCATCGGCGCGCTCGGCATCCTCGCACTCGGCACCGTGGCAGCCCCGATCGTCTCCACCGCTGCGGCCGCCGACTATCCCACCTGGGATGACGTCGAGCGGGCCAAGGCCAACGAGGCGTCGAAGGCCGGTCAGGTCTCGCGCATCCAGGGCCTCATCGCCAGCCTGCAGGGCGAGGTCGAGCGCACCGCCGCGCTGGCGCAGCAGGCAGCCGACGAGTTCTATCAGGCGCAGCAGGACTACTTCGACGCCGCCCATCGCGCAGAAGAGCTCCAGAAGCAGGCGGACGAGCAGTCCGAGAAGGCCGTGGACTCGGCGAACAAGGCCGGCGCGGTCGCCTCGCAGCTCTACCGCAACGGCGGCGACGACACCTCGCTCGAGCTGTTCTTCGCCGGCTCCGCGGCATCCGCCGACGACCTGCTCGGACGCCTCGGCACGATGGACAAGCTCATGGACCGCAACCGCGCGGTCTACGCGGAAGCCGTGACCGCGCGCGACTCGGCGCAGAGCCTCAGCGACCAGGCCGCCGTCGCCCGCGACGAGCGTGACCGCCTGCAGCAGGTCGCCGAGGACAAGATGGTCGCCTCGCAGCGGGCCGCCGACGCCGCCGCCGCCGCTCTCGAGGCCCAGCAGTCCAATCTCATCGTGCTCGAGGCGCAGCTCGCCGCGCTGCAGGACACCACCACCAAGACGGTCTCCCGCTGGAAGGCGGGCGTCGTCGCGCGGCGCAAGGCCCGCGAGGAGGCCGCCCGCAAGGCCAAGGAAGAGGCTGAGCGCAAGGCCCGCGAAGCCGCCGAGCAGGCGCAGAACTCCGGCGGCGGCGGCGGCGGTGGTGGTGGCGGCGGCGGCGGCAACGGCGGCGCGACTGTCGGCTCCGGCTGGGCACGGCCCTCGTCGGGCTGGCGCACATCGGGCTACGGCGCGCGCACCGTGCAGTGCGGCAACAGCTACTGCTCGAGCGGGTTCCACTACGGCGTCGACCTCGCAGCCGGGTGCGGCGCGGCCATCTACGCCGCCCACGCGGGCACCGTGGTCTACGCGGGCTACAACGGCGGCTACGGCAACTACATCAAGATCAGCCACGGCAACGGCATCGGCACCGGCTACGGGCACATCCGCAACGGCGGCATCTACGTCCGCAACGGCCAGCAGGTGCGCGCGGGGCAGCTCATCGCCGCCGAAGGCAACACCGGCAACTCGTTCGGCTGCCACGTGCACTTCGAGACCTACGTCAACGGCTATCCGGTCAACCCGGTCCCGTTCATGGCGGCGCGGGGCATCTCGGTCTAGCAACGACGAAGGACGGATGCCGCAGCATCCGTCCTTCGATGACCCGGTCCCCGAGCCTGTCGTGGGGGATCAGAGAGTGTTCGGCGCGGTGCCCTCACCCTGCGTGCGGGTCTCGCCCTCGTGCTCCTCGAAGCGGGTGAACGCCTCGGCGACGAGGCGCTCGGCCTCTGCCGCATTCGCCCACTCGTCGACCTTGACCCACTTGTTCGGCTCGAGGTCCTTGTAGTGCTCGAAGAAGTGCTCGATCTCCTTGCGGGTGAACTCCGGGATGTCGGCGACGTCCTGGATGTGCGCCCAGCGCGGGTCCTTGCCGAGCACGGCGACGACCTTGTCGTCACCGCCCGCCTCGTCGCTCATCTTGAGCACACCGACCGGACGGACGCTCGCGAGCACGCCGGGGTGCAGGTCGAAGTCGAGCAGCACGAGCACGTCGAGCGGGTCGCCGTCCTCGCCGAGGGTGTTCTCGAAGAACCCGTAGTTGGTCGGGTAGCCGAAGGCCGTGTAGAGGATGCGGTCGAGGAACACGCGACCGGTGCCGTGGTCGACCTCGTACTTGACCCGGCTGCCGCGCGGGATCTCGATGACGGCGTCGTACGCGCCCATGGTGGTGCTCCTTCGGAAGTCTGTGGATTGCCGCTTCAAAGCCTAGTCGCGGCGCCCGATACCGTGGAGCGGTGACCCATCGCCCAGGGCTCGACCCCGCCGTCGCCGAAGTGCGCCTCGCCGTGCGCCGCGTGCTCGCGCCTCTCGCCGACGGCGACGCCGTGGTGGTCGCCCTGTCCGGCGGTGCCGACTCGCTCGCCCTCGCGGCCGCGGTCGCGTTCGAGGCGCGCGGGCGCCGTGTCGTCGCGGTCACGGTCGACCACGGCCTGCAGGAGGGGTCCGGCGAGGTCGCGGCCCGCGCCGCGAGGTGCGCCGAGGCGCTCGGGCTGGAGGCGCGGATCGTCTCCGTGGCTGTCGAGCACGCAGGAGGTCCGGAGGCCGCGGCGCGCGCGGCGCGCTATCGCGCGCTGACGGATGCGGCGGGTGAGCTGGGTGCGCGCGCCGTGCTGCTCGCACACACCCTCGACGATCAGGCGGAGACGGTGCTGCTCGGACTCGCCAGGGGCTCGGGGGCCGCGAGTCTGCAGGGCATGGCCCGCGAGTCCGAGCTGCGGGGGATCGCGCTGCTGCGCCCGCTTCTCGACGTGCGCCGCGCCACCACACGGGCCGCGTGCGCCGCCGAGGGACTCGACCCATGGGACGACCCGCACAACGCCGACCCGCGCTTCGCCCGCGTGCGTGTGCGCGACACCGTGATGCCGGTGCTGGAGACGGAGCTCGGTCCGGGGATCGCCGAAGCGCTCGCCCGCACGGCCGCGTCGCTGCGCGAGGACGCCGAGGCGTTCGCCGAGATGATCGACGAGACGATCGAGGACATCGTGGAGCACGCCGAGGCCGGCATCTCGGTCTCGGTGGCGGCGCTCGCCGCGAACCCGGCGGCTCTCCGGCATCGGATCATCCGCCACGTCGTCGACGCGGAGTTCGGCGAGAGCCTCACGCGCGCGCAGACGCTGGAGGTGGCTCGGCTGGTCACCGACTGGACGGGCCAGGGGCCCATCGATCTGCCCGGCTGCGCCGCCCGGCGGCTCGGCGGACGGATCGAGTTCACGGCCCGCTGAGCTGTGGACAGATCCTCTCTGCGCTGTCGCACGGCATCGTAGGGTGGGAGCGTCATGGCAGACATCGAATACGCGGACTCCGACTTCACCGCCGCGATCTCGTGCCTCACGCAGGCCGGCGACGCGGTGGCTGACGGCTTCTGCCCCGCGTTCTCGGTGCTCGGCTCCTCGATCGTGGAATCCGCGCTCGCCGGCGTCGACACTGTCGTCCGAGCGACGATGACCTCGCTCGGCGGCGCCGGCCGGCAGCTCGCCGCCGATGCGACGACCGTGCACGAAGAGCTGCGCCGCACCGACGCCGCCCTCGCCGGAGGAACGGGATGAGCCTGCCCGGGATCGGCGAAGACCCCGCGCGCGGAAGCGTCGACGCGGTGCGGGACTTCGCCGCCTTCTTCCGCACCAGGGCTGCCGCGGAGCGCGACCGGAGTGCGGCCGCTGTCGGCGCGCTCACGGCACTGTCGCCGGTGACGGCCCAGAGCGTCGCGGCGCTGCGACCGCGGATCACCCTGCTGTCCGACCGCTTCACACGGGCGGCGGATGCGGCATCCGCCGCCGCGGGCATCCTCGACGAGTACGCGGACGGCCTCGACGACCTCGCGCAGCGCGCACGTCTCGCGCTCGCCCGCGCGCAGGCCGACTACGACGACATCTGGGCGCGCCGGGCAGAAGCGCTCAACGCCGCGTCGGACGCGCTCGTGGGGTGGGCGCTGTCGTGGGACGACGTGCTGCCCTCCTGGGCCTACTTCGACGACCCGTCCCACCTGCGGAGGTGGGGCGACGCGATCGAGGACTACCGGGACTCCCGCGCCCACTACAACGGCCTGACCACCGACCGCGACGACCTCGATCGACGGACGGCCGCCCGGCTCTCGGCGATCCCGCTCATCGCCGAGATCACTCGGAACGGCGGCCTGGGCCGGAGCGCCGTCCACGCAGCCGCCGCGCTCTGGGCGGGCGACACCGACGATCTCACCGCCGCTCAGATCGCGGGCCTCGGCGATCCGCTGCTCGTGCGTCAGGTCTGGGACAGCCTCTCCCGCGACGACCAGCAGGCGCTCATCGCCGCCGATCCGCACACGATCGGCAATCTCGACGGTCTCCCGATCATGGCCAGGGTGTCCGCGAACCGGATCAGCATCGCGCGCGAGATCCTCGCGCGGCAGGCCGAGATCGCCCGGCTCGAGAAGCTCCGCGACGCCGCTCACGACGACGCGTACTACGACCAGCACGGGGTGGACGCGGCCTACGACGGCCTCATCGCCGAGCAGCAGAAGCTCATCGACGCCTATCGCGACCTGCTCACGCAGCGGGTGAGCTGGACCGACCAGGACGGCACGCTGCGGTCAGGCACGGGTGCGCGAGTGGTCGTGTTCGATCCGGCCAGGCGGGCCATCGCGACCTACCACGGGCCGATCGATCCCGCGACCGGCGACATCCCGGGCTGGGTGACATCAGTGGCGATCTCCGTGCCCGGCACCGGAGCGAACCTCACCGACTTCAGCGACGGCCACGCCGCCGACCTGTACCGGGCCGCGGGCCCGTCCTCCGCGGTCTTCCAGTGGGCCGGGGGCGAGTTCCCGCAGGACATCCCGTCTGCGATGAGCACCTCGTACTCGCACGACCTCGCCCCTCGCCTGGCCGCGTTCACGGCGGGCGTGCGCGCCTCCTCCGGGGCCGATCTGACGGTGCTCGGCCACAGCTACGGCGGCGCGACGGTCGGTCTGGCGGAGAAAGCGGGCCTCGACGCCGATCGCGTGCTCTATGTCGCCGCCGCCGGCATGGGAGACGGAGTGCACTCGGTCGCCGACTTCCCGAACACCTCCGATGCGCCGCACTACGCGATGATGAGCCGCAACGACCTCGTCGTCGGCCTCATCCAGGGACGCGAAGGCGACTTCCACGCCCTGCACGGGCAGACCACCCTCCACGCCGACGGGGTGACGCGGCTGGAGACGGGCCGCATCGACGGGGCGGACCTCGACAGCACCGACATCGAGGACTACAACGTGCCGGGCAACGGGACGCCGAGCGCGATCGATGCGCACAACTCGCTCTACACGCCGGGGTCCACCGCATTCGACAACATGGTGGCCGTCATCACGGGTGGCGAGGCCGAAGTCTTCGCCGAGGATGAGACCATCGTCACCATGGCCGGACCCGTCACCATCGACGGAATCGACCGCGACGACTACGTCCCGCACTACCGGCAGATCGACTGACTCCATGCACAGACTTCTCTCGGCCGCAGCGGTGGCGCTGCTGGCTCTGACCCTCGGAGGATGCACCATGTCGGCTGACAGCCGTCTCGACGAGTACCAGGCCGAGGCAGAGCGCCTCGTCGAAGAGGTCACGCAGGAGATCCCCGACGACCTGATCGACGAGGTCGTCATCACCGAGTCGGAGGCGCGGTACGGCGAGACCGAATCAGCCGAGGAGCTGCCGAGCGACCCCGCCCACTGGCAGGTCTACCGTGCGATCAACCTCGTCAGCGAGGACGGCGCGTCCGCCGACGCCGCAGCGCGGATCTCCCGGATGCTGGCCGACGACGGCTGGGCCGAGTCCAGGGTCCGCGAGACCGAGGACGGGCGGCGCATCGCCGACGGCTTCCGCACGACCATCGACGGCGGCGAGTGGTACCTCGAGCTGACGTGGGTGAAGAGCGCACCCGAACTGGCCGAGACGATCGAGGTCACGATCGTCAGCCCGCCGACCGTGCGCGGCGACGCCGGCTGACGACTACTTCTTCCCGCCGAACAGCCCGCCCAGCAGCCCACCGACATCGAACCCACCGGCGGAACCCGAGGCTCCGCCGAGGAGGCCGCCGATGACGTCGCCGATGCCGCCGGCATCCTTCTCCGCACCGTGCTCGCTCCCGCTCGCCGCGCCGCCCCTCTTCGCGATCAGCCCCATCACGATGGGTGCGAGCATCGGCAGCAGGGCGCCGAAGTCGACGCCCGCCGTCTGCGGCTCGTCGGTGAGCTTCTGCGCGACTTCCTTGTGCTTGTCTCCGAAGACGTGGCCGAGGATCTTCTCGCCGTCCTCCGTGTCGACCGCGTCGAGATCCACCGCGGCGTCCTGACCGGCATGGGCGCCCGCGGCCTTCCGGATCGCCGCCGCGCCCTCCGGCGTGGCCGCATTGCGCTGCAGGCCGCCGAGGATGGTCGCCCCGCCCTCCTGCACCGCCTTCTTCGCGACGGCCGGGTCGACCCCGAGCTTCGAGGCGATCTGGTCGATCGGCAGCGAGTCCAGGATGTCGTCGATTCCGGCCATGGTGAGGCTCCTCCGTCTTCGCGACGGGCAGCGGCGCCCGTCGCGGCTCAGCCTAGAGGCGGTGGGGGTGGGGCGGCAGGGGTGGAACGGACCTAGACTCGGCACATGCGCGCGGCGGACGTCCTCACTGAGATCACGCAGGTTCTGGTCACCGAGGAGGAGATCCGAGCCAGGCTCGACGAGATCGCCGCGCAGGTCGCCGCCGACTACGAGGGCAAGGATCTGCTGCTGGTCGGCGTGCTCAAGGGCGCGATCATGGTGATGGCCGATTTCTCGCGGGCGCTGCCCACGACCGCGCCGATGGACTGGATGGCGGTCTCCTCGTACGGCGCGGGAACGAAGTCGAGCGGTGTCGTCCAGATCCGCAAGGACCTCGACACCGACCTGCACGACAAGCACGTGCTCATCGTCGAGGACATCATCGACTCCGGACTCACGCTGAGCTGGCTGCTGGAGAACTTCGCCTCCCGCGGCGCAGCCTCGGTCGAGGTGTTCGCGCTGCTGCGCAAGCCCGACGCCGCCAAGGTCGAGGTCGACTGCCGCTACGTCGGGTTCGACATCCCCAACGAGTTCGTCGTCGGCTACGGCCTCGACTACGCCGAGCGGTACCGCAACCTGCGCGACGTCGCGATCCTCGCCCCCCACGTCTACTCCTGAGGCTGAGCAGGGCGGCGCGTACGCCATGGGCGAATCCCCAGATTCGCCATATGATCCGCGCGATACCCTGAACGCACCATGGACTTCAAGAAGATCACCCGCAATCCGCTCTTCTATGTCCTGATCATCGGACTGTTCCTCATTGTGGGCTTCTCGCTGATCTCGACACTGGGCGGCACGAAGCAGATCACGACCCAGCAGGGGCTCGAGCTGCTCAGCGGCGACACCGTCACCGAGGCGACGATCACCGACGGCGACCAGCGGGTCGATCTGACGCTGTCGGAGGAGTTCGAGGGCTCGTCCAAGGTGCAGTTCTACTACGTCGCGGCCCGCGGCGAAGAGGTCGTCGAGGCCGTGAACGCCTCCGACCCCGAGGACGGCTTCGACGACGCCGTCCCGCAGCCCAGCTGGCTGGGCAGCATCTTCTCGCTCCTGCTGCCGATCCTGCTCCTCGGCCTGCTGTTCTGGTTCCTGATGTCGTCCGCCCAGGGCGGCGGCAGCAAGGTGATGCAGTTCGGCAAGTCCCGCGCCAAGCTCGTGACGAAGGAGACCCCGACCGTCACGTTCGGCGATGTCGCCGGCTCCGACGAGGCCATCGAGGAGCTCGAGGAGATCAAGGACTTCCTCAAGGACCCCGCCAAGTTCCAGGCCGTCGGCGCCCGCATCCCGAAGGGCGTGCTGCTGTACGGCCCTCCCGGCACGGGCAAGACGCTCCTCGCCCGCGCCGTCGCCGGTGAGGCCGGCGTGCCGTTCTACTCGATCTCGGGCTCTGACTTCGTGGAGATGTTCGTCGGCGTCGGCGCCAGCCGCGTGCGCGACCTCTTCAACCAGGCCAAGGAGTCCAGCCCGGCCATCATCTTCATCGACGAGATCGACGCCGTCGGCCGCCACCGCGGCGCCGGCATGGGCGGCGGTCACGACGAGCGCGAGCAGACCCTCAACCAGATGCTCGTCGAGATGGACGGCTTCGACCCCAAGGCGAACGTCATCGTCATCGCGGCCACCAACCGCCCCGACATCCTCGACCCCGCGCTGCTGCGCCCCGGTCGCTTCGACCGCCAGATCGGCGTGGACGCCCCCGACCTGAAGGGCCGCCAGCGGATCCTCGAGGTGCACGGCCGCGGCAAGCCGCTCGCCGACGGCGTCGACCTCGAGGTCGTCGCGCGCAAGACGCCCGGCTTCACCGGTGCCGACCTCGCCAACGTGCTGAACGAGGCCGCGCTGCTGACGGCGCGCTCGAACGCGCAGCTGATCGACAACCGCGCGCTCGATGAGGCGATCGACCGCGTCATCGCCGGTCCGCAGCGGCGCACCAGGGTGATGAAGGACAAGGAGAAGCTCATCACCGCGTACCACGAGGGCGGTCACGCGCTCGCGGCGGCGGCGATGAACCACACCGACCCGGTCACCAAGGTCACGATCCTCCCGCGCGGTCGCGCCCTCGGCTACACGATGGTGCTCCCCCTCGACGACAAGTACTCCGTCACCCGCAACGAGCTGCAGGATCAGCTCGCCTACGCCATGGGCGGGCGCGTCGCCGAGGAGATCGTCTTCCACGATCCGACGACGGGCGCGAGCAACGACATCGAGAAGGCGACCAGCATCGCCCGCAAGATGGTCACCGAGTACGGCATGACGATGGACGTCGGTCCGGTCAAGCTCGGCCAGTCCAGCGGCGAGGTCTTCATGGGCCGCGACATGGGCCACGGCCGGGAGTACTCCGAGACCGTCGCCGAGCGGGTCGACGTGCAGGTGCGCGCCCTCATCGAGCAGGCGCACAACGAGGCGTACGAGGTCATCAACGCCAACCGCGAGGTGCTCGACAAGCTGGCGCTCGAGCTGCTCGAGAAGGAGACCCTCGACCACGTCGAGCTGGCCGACCTCTTCAAGGACGTCAAGAAGCTCCCGCCCCGCCCCCAGTGGCTCTCGAGCGAGCAGCGCCCGGTGTCGGCTCAGCCGCCCGTGGACGTGCCGCGTCGCCCGGAGCCCGCGGGCGTCGCCGTGACTGTCGAGTCCGAGGAGCGGACCGCGCCGTCCACGGCGCCCGCGCGCCGGCCGTCCGGACAGGCGCGCCCCGCGACCGCGTAGGCTCGGCCCGTGGCCGTCGATCGTGAGCGCGTCGCCGAACTGGTGCGCGAACTGCTGGAGGCGATCGGTGAGGACCCCGATCGGCCAGGACTGCGGCTGACCCCGCAGCGGGTCGCCGACGCGTACGCCGAGTTCTTCTCCGGCGTGGGGGAGGATGCCGCTGCCCCCCTGTCGCACACGATCTCGGTCGCGCGCGGCCCGGCCCCCGAGACCCTGCCGTCGGGGGCGGTGATGCTGCGGGGCATCCGCTTCCGCTCCGTCTGCGAGCATCACCTGCTGCCGTTCCGCGGGCACGCCCACATCGCGTACCTGCCGGGCGAGCAGGTCGTCGGGCTCGGCGCACTTCCGAAGGTCGTCGACATCCTGTCCGCCCGCCCGCAGGTGCAGGAGCGCCTCGGTGAGCAGATCGCCGACGTGATCGCGGGCGCCCTCGACGCGCGGGGCGTGCTCGTGGTGCTCGACGCGACCCACGAATGCGTCACGATGCGCAGCGGGCAGCAGTCCGACTCCTCGACCGTGACCATCGCCGCGCGCGGCGCGCTGGCGGAGGTCGCGGCGCGCGCCGAGCTGATCGCGCTGCTGGGCTCCGGCAGCGCTCCGGGGACCGCGAACCGATGAGCGCCCTCGTGATGGGCATCGTGAACGTGACGCCCGACTCGTTCAGCGACGGCGGTCGGTTCCTCTCGGTCGACGACGCGATCGCCCACGGGCTCGCCCTGCGCGCGGCCGGCGCCGACATCCTCGACGTCGGTGGCGAGTCGACCAGGCCGGGCGCTGAACGCGTCCCTCCGGGCGTCGAGCAGGACCGGGTCGTTCCGGTCATCGCCGCGCTCGCCGGGGCGGGGGCGCGCATCAGCGTCGACACCATGAACGCGTCGACCGCCGTGGCCGCGGTGGCCGCGGGCGCCCGCATCGTCAACGACGTCTCGGGCGGGATGGCCGACCCCGAGATGCTGGCGGCCGTCGCCGGTACCGACGCCGACATGGTGCTGCAGCACTGGCGGGGGCCGTCGAGCGACATGTACGCCCGCGCCGAGTACGGCGACGTCGCCGGCGAGGTGATCGCGGAGCTGTCCGCGCGGGTGGAGGCGGCAGCATCCGCCGGCATCGCCGTCGACCGCGTGATCGTGGACCCGGGCATCGGCTTCGGCAAGCGGGGCGCGCAGAACTGGGCCGTCCTTCGCGCGCTGCCGCGGATCGTCGAGCTCGGCAACCGCGTGCTCGTCGGCACGAGCCGCAAGCGGTTCATCGCCGAGCTGCTCGACGACCCCGCGCTCTCGCTGCATCGCCGCGACCTCGCGACCGCGGTGACGAGCGTGCTGGCGGCGCAGGCCGGGGCCTGGGCGGTGCGCGTGCACGACGTCGCGGGAACGCGAGACGCGCTGCGGGTCTCCGCGGCATGGGAGGAAGCGCAGTGACCCTTCGACAGGCTCAGGGAGCGGGAGCGGCTCAGGGAGCGGGAGCGGCTCAGGAAGCGGGAGCGGCTCAGCAGGCGTGGGCGACCGGCGACGAGATCAGCCTCACGGGGCTGCGCGCGTTCGGCCGGCACGGCGTGTTCGCGCACGAGCGCGAGAACGGCCAGCAATTCACCGTAGATCTGGTCCTCTCCGTCGACGCCGCGCCGGCAGCATCCAGCGACGACGTCGCCGACACCGTCCACTATGGGGAGGTCGCCGACGCGGTGGCGGCGATCATCGAGGGCGAGCCGGTCAACCTCATCGAGACGCTCGCGACGCGCATCGCCGACGCCGTGCTCGCCTTCGCCGGCGTGCGGGCCGTGCAGGTCACCGTGCACAAGCCGCAGGCGCCCATCGCGCACGAGTTCGCCGACGTCGCGGTGACCATCACGCGGCCGAGGGCCGGCGCATGAACCGCAGGCTCGCGCAGGGCATCGACGGGGAGCGCGCGACGACCGACCGCCCGCCGGTCGAGGCCGTCGTCGCGCTGGGCGCGAACCTCGGCGATCGCGCGCAGACGCTCGCCGATGCGCTCACCGATCTCGCCCGGCTGCCGCTCGTCGACGGCGTCCGCGCGTCGGAGCCCGTCGAGTCGGTCGCGGTGACGCTGGAGGGACCGGATGCTGCCGCCCCCGCGTACCTGAACGCCGTCGCGATCCTCACCACGCGGCTCGCCCCGAGCGTGCTGCTCGGGTACCTGCACGCCATCGAGGACCGTCACGGGCGGGTCCGCCGGGAGCGCTGGGGGGATCGCACCCTGGACCTCGACCTGATCGCCTACGGCGACGCGCGCAGCACCGACCCCCTGCTGGCACTGCCCCACCCGCGCGCGGCGGAGCGGGACTTCGTGCTGGCACCGTGGCTGACCGTCGACCCGGACGCGGTCCTGCCGGGCGCGGGTCGTGTCGACGCCCTGCTGGCCCGCCTCGGGGAGCGCCGATGAAGCGCACCGGCGCGGTCGTCCTGCTCAGCGCGGCCGCTGCGGGGGCCGTGATCGGCTACCTGCTCGACTACGCGCTGACCGCGAGCGGCCGCGCGACCTTCACGCCGGCGGTCACCCTGCCCATCCTGCTGATCGTGCTCGGCGTCTTCGTGGTGGCGATGGCGTGGCCGATCCGCCAGGCGACGCGCGGCACCTCGACCGCGCGGGTGAACCCGTTCCGCGCGGTGCGGGTGGCGATGCTGGCGAAGGCCTCCAGCATCCTCGGCGCCGCTCTCGGCGGAGTCGGCCTCGGCCTCCTCGGCTTCCTGCTGACCCGACCCGTCGTGCCGTCGCTAGGCTCGTTGGGACCCCTCATCGCGACCGTCGTGTGCGGCGCGGTGCTGGTGGCGGCGGGACTCCTCGCCGAGCATCTGTGCACCATCCGGAAGGACGACGATGACGAACAGCCCGGAGGCTCCGACCCCGGACTTCCCGACGCCGGTGTCACCCCCTCCCACCACTGAGGCGGACGCGACACTCGACGCGGGCACGTACGACCGGCTCATCGAGCCTCGTTCACCGCATCGTCTCGCGCTCGACGGCAGCTGGCACCAGATCTCGCGCAGCTACCTGTGGGTGCAGCTGATCTCGCTGGGCCTGATGTTCATCCTGCTGACCGTGGTGGTGCTGGTGCTGACGCTGTTCCTGCACCAGACATGGGCGTGGATCCCCGGCGGGATCGCCGCCGTCGTGCTGCTGTGGACCATCGCGATCCTGCCTCGCCAGGTGCGGGCGATCGGCTACCGCCTGCGCCAGGACGACCTCGTCTTCCGCAGGGGGATCCTCTGGCAGCGCGTCGTCGCCGTGCCGTACGGGCGCATGCAGCTGGTCGACATCACGCACGGTCCGCTGGACCGCGGGTTCGGCATCGCACAGCTGAAGCTCGTGACGGCCGCCGCCTCGACGGGCGTCGTCATCCCCGGGCTCACCCAGGACGCGGCAGAGCAGCTGCGCGACACCCTCATCGCCGTCGCCGAGACCCGCCGGACGGGGCTGTGAGCAGCATCCAGCCCACCCCGCCGCACGGCGTCTCGGACGCCGCGCCGGCGGGGCCTGCGGCGAGCGTGCGCTCGCCGCTCAGTGACGGCGAGTGGCACCGCCTCCACCCGCTGACGCCGCTGTTCCGCGGCGGACTCGCGCTCGTGATCGTGGCCGGTGTCGTGATCTCGAACCTCCGCGACCGGCTGATCGAGTGGTTCATCCCGACGCTCGCGCCCGGCGCGGGCCTCGAGGAGTACGAGGACTACTCGGGCGACCCGATCGACTTCATCCTCGCGAACAACCTGATCGTGATCGCCCTGCTGGCGGTGCTCGCGATCGTGCTCATCCTGGTCGGGATCTTCTACCTGTCGTGGCGATTCCACACCTTCCGGATCACCGGGGACGAAGTCGAGGTGCGCAGCGGCGTGCTGTTCCGCACCCACCGCCGGGCACCGCTGGACCGCGTGCAGGGCGTGAACCTCACCCGGCCGATGGTCGCGCGGCTGTTCGGCATGGCGAAGCTCGAGGTGGTCGGCGCCGGTCTCGACGCGAACGTCAAGCTCGAGTACCTGTCGACCACGAACGCGGAAGAGGTGCGCACCGACATCCTGCGCCTGGCCTCCGGGCGACAGCTCGCCGAGGCGCAGGAGAAGCGCGCAGCGGCCGTCAGCAGGGGACAGGCCGCGGCCTCGGTGGTGACGGCCGGGCTCACGGGGATCATCGCGGGCGCCGAGGAACCCGTCGCCGAGCCCGAGTCCGTGGTGCACATCCCGGTCGGCCGGCTGATCGGCTCGCACCTGCTCAGCGGGGCGACGATCGGACTGCTGTTCGGCATCGGCGCGATCGTCGTCGGCGCGATCGTCGGTACTCCGTGGCTGCTGTTCGGCATGGTGCCGACCGTGATCGGCTTCATCTTCTACTGGGTGCGCAGCATCACGCGGTCGCTGCGCTACTCCATCGCGCCGACTCCCAGCGGAGTGCGCATCACCTTCGGACTGTTCACGACCATCACCGAGATCCTCCCGCCCGGGCGCGTCCACGGTGTCGAAGTGCGACAGTCGATCCTGTGGCGTCCGAAGGGCTGGTGGTCGGTGCATGTGAACCGCCTCTCGGGTCGCAGCGCGACCGACGGGCAGGCCGACCAGTTCGCCACGGTCCTGCCGGTGGGCACGCGCGACGATGCGGAGCGCGTCCTGCGCCTGCTGCTGCCCGGCCTGCACGAGACCGAGTGGCCGGCGGTGTTCGCACACGGACTGCTCGGGCCCGCTGAGGACGACCCGTACACCAACACCCCCCGGCGTGCCCGGCTGCTGCGGCTGCTGTCGTGGCGGCGCAACGGGTTCCTGCTCGCCGGCGACACGCTGCTGCTGCGGCGCGGCGCCATCTGGCGACGGCTGGCGATCCTCCCGCTCGCCCGCGTGCAGAGCTTCGCGTTGACGCAGGGTCCGATCGACCGCGCGCTGAACGTCGGGAATCTCCGCGCGCACACGGTGCTCGGACCGGTCGACGGTGCGCTCGGCATCATCGACCGGGATGCGGCGCTCGATCTCTTCGCCGATGCCGAGGCCGCTGCGGTCGCCGCGGCGCGCAGCGACCGCAGCCACCGCTGGGCGGGGGAGCAGGAATGACCCGCGACGGACGGCTGGGAGTGGGGGTCATCGGCGCCGGCCGGGTCGGACCGGTCATCGCGCTCGCGCTCGCCGGGGCGGGGCACGCCCTCGTCGGGATCACCCACGGTTCGGACGACGCCCGCGTCGAGGCGCTGCTGCCGGGTGTGCCGCTGCTGGACGCCGTCGAGGTCGCCCGGCGCGCCGAGCTCGTCGTCGTCGCCGTGCCCCGCGACGAGCTGGCCGGCCTGGTCGCCGGCCTGGCCGACGTCGGCGCATGGCAGCCCGGCCAGCTCGTGCTGCACACCGACGCCGCGCACGGTGCGGGCGTGCTGGCACCCGCCGTGGCCAAGGGCGCCATCCCGCTCGCCGTCCACCCGGCGATCGCCTTCACGGGCACGTCGATGGACCTGCGCTCCCTCGAGCACTCGTATGCCGCCGTGACCGCGCCCGCGCCCGTGCTGCCCATCGCACAGGCGCTGGCGGTCGAGCTCGGCTGCGAGCCGGTGGTGGTGGCCGAGACGCAACGGGCCGCCTACGCGGAGGGCATCGCCACCGCGACGGAGTTCTCTCGGTCGATCGTCCAGCAGTCGGCCGACCTGCTGCGGGCGGCGGGCGTCGAGAACCCCGGGCTGTACCTCTCGTCGCTGGTGCACTCGACCATCGACCACGCGTTGAGCGCCGCAGGAGGCGCGGAACAGCCTCCGCCCGCCGATACGATCAACGAATGATCCGCACCACGGAGGCGCTGCGCACCCGACTGGCCGAGGCCAGAGCCGACGCCCAGGCCGACGGAGCCGCCCCGCGCGTCGCCCTCGTCTCGACGATCGGCTCGCTGCACGACGGGCACATCGACCTCATCCACACCGCCAGGGAGATCGCCGACATCGTCGTGGTGTCGATCTTCGTCAACCCGCTGCGATTCCGCACGCCCGCGGAGTTCGAGGCCTACCCGCGGACGCCGGACGACGACCTCGCGCTGCTGGACTCGCTCGGCGTCGACATCGTGTTCGCGCCCGACACCGCCGAGCTCCTGCCCGACGGCTCGGCGACCACGAAGGTGACGGCCGGCGATCTGGGCCTGCGTTACGAGGGCCGGATGCGTCCCTTCTACTTCGACGGTCTGCTCACGGTCGAGGCGAAGCTGCTGCACCTGGTCGCGCCCGACGTCGCCGTCTACGGGCTGCGTGATCGGCAGCGGGTCTTCCTGGTGAAGCGCATGATCCGCGACCTGTTCTTCGACGTCGCCGTCGAGACGGTCGAGACGGTGCGCGGCGACGACGGACTGCCGGTCTCGACCAGGGTCGGGATGCTGGAGCCCCGCGACCTCGCCGCGGCGGCGAAGCTGCCCGCCGCGCTGGAGGCGGCAGCATCCAACGCCGACCGAGGCGTAGACGCCTGCATCGCCGCCGCCCAGTCCTCGCTGATGGGCGAGCCGCGCATCACGCTGGAGTACCTCAGCGTCGTCGATCCGGTCACGTTCCTGCCCGTCGACGAGGGGCACGGCGGTCCGGCCGTCGCCCTCATCGCGGCGAGTGTGGCCGGCCACCGCTTCATCGACAACGCGGAGATCTACCTGCGCTGACCGGGCAGGTGGCGCTCAGACGGCCGCCGGTAGGATTGACGGGACTTCCGAGGAGCCCCGCCGCATGACCGATACGACCGCGCCCGCGTCCGGCGCCACCGACCCGACCGCCGTCGCGGACCCGACCGACCCGAGCGACGCCGAGCTCGCCGACGTCTTCGAGCAGAAGGCCGTGCGTCTGGCCAAGCGCGAGCGGCTGATCGCCGAGCGTGCGGATGCCGCCGGCGGCGCGTACCCGGTCAGCCTGCCGATCACGACCACCATCCCCGCGCTGCGCGCGGAGTACGGCGAGCTGGAGGCGGGCGCTGAGACGGGTGTGACCGCGGGTGTCGCGGGCCGGATCGTGTTCAGCCGCAACACCGGCAAGCTCTGCTTCGCGTCGCTGCAGGCGGGAGACGGCAGCCGCATCCAGGCGATGGTCTCGCTCGCGAACGTCGGCGACGAGTCGCTGCAGGCGTGGAAGGAGCTCGTCGACCTCGGCGACCACGTGTTCGTGAGCGGCGAGGTGATCTCCAGTCGTCGCGGCGAGCTGTCGATCATGGTCTCTGACTGGGCGATCGCGGCGAAGGCCGTGCTGCCGCTGCCGAACGTGTACGCCGAGCTGAGCGAGGAGAGCCGCGTGCGCAGCCGCTTCCTCGATCTCATCGTGCGCGACCGCGCCAGGGAGACCGTGGTCGCCCGCGCCGCCGTCAACCGGAGCCTGCGCGACACGTTCACCGAGCACGGCTTCCTCGAGGTCGAGACCCCGATGCTGCAGGTGCAGCACGGTGGAGCGTCGGCCCGTCCGTTCGTCACGCACTCGAACGCGTTCGACGCCGAGCTGTTCCTGCGCATCGCGCCCGAGCTGTACCTGAAGCGCGCCGTCGTCGGCGGCATCGACCGGGTGTACGAGATCAACCGCAACTTCCGCAACGAGGGCGCGGACTCGACCCACAGCCCCGAGTTCGCGATGCTCGAGGCGTACCAGGCGTATTCGGACTACAACGGCATCGCCGACCTCACGCAGGAGCTCATCCAGAAGGCCGCGATCGCGGTGACGGGCTCCACGACCGTGACGTGGGCCGACGGCACCGTCTACGACCTGGGCGGCGAATGGGACCGCCTCTCGATGTACGGGTCGCTGTCGGAGGCGTCCGGCCGCGAGGTCACGCCCGAGACGTCGCTCGACGAGCTCGCCGCGTTCGCGGCCGAGGTGGGTGTCGATGCGCCGCCGCACGCGACCCACGGCAAGTACGTCGAAGAGCTCTGGGAGCACTTCGTCAAGCCCGGCCTCACCCGGCCGACCTTCGTCATGGACTTCCCCCTGGACACCAGCCCGCTGGTGCGCGAGCACCGCTCGATCGCCGGGGTTGTGGAGAAGTGGGACCTGTACGTCCGCGGATTCGAACTCGCCACCGGATACTCGGAGCTCGTCGACCCGGTGATCCAGCGCGAGCGGTTCGTCGAGCAGGCGAAGCTCGCCGCCCGCGGCGACGTCGAGGCCATGCGCATCGACGAGGAGTTCCTGCGCGCCCTCGAGCACGGCATGCCCCCGACCGGCGGCATGGGCATGGGGATCGACCGCCTGCTCATGGCCATCACCGGCCTCGGGATCCGCGAGACGATCCTCTTCCCCCTCGTGAAGTGAAGGCCCAGTCGGGCAGATGCCCGGCGGCCACGAACGACGACACGATCTCGGCCAGACCGTGCGCGGGGTCGATCTCGCCCGCCCACTGGGCGTAGCGCGCCGCGTGACTGGAGCGTCCGAGCGCCCACGCGAGCCAGGCACAGGTGGCGAGCGCACCGGGGCGCAGTTCGCGGGGAGCGGCGACGGCGAGGGCGCGCGCGAGCGTCAGCGCGCCGCGGAGGCGCTGCGCATCTGGCCGCTCGCCTTCGCCCCACATGCGCATGGCGAGTCGCTCGGGGTACTCGGCCCCGGACTCCCACCGCAGCTGCGCGGCGAGCGCCTCCTCGCCCGCGTCGAAGCCGCCCGCCCACTGCGACAGCGCGATGTCGCGCAGCGCGGGACGCGCGAGGCACCAGATGAGCAGCGCAGCAGGGAACGCGTCGAGATCGTCGGCGTCCCACCGGAGTGCGTCCTCGAAGAGCGTCGGCACATCATCCAGCGCGCACACGGCGGCCAGCGCCTGTGGATTCACGCGGGCGGGATCGCCCGGCTCGGCGGGGTCGCCCGACTCCTCGGCGGCGCCGGCGGTCGGCTCGCGCGTCGCCCGTTCGCCCGCAGCGGCCGGACGGCAGAGCAGGGTCACTGCCGCGCCGAGCTCGTCGAGCGCGGCGGCGACGCGCGCTGACGCCGCGTCATCGCCGGCGGGCAGCGTGGCCCCGCTCTCCTGATCGCCGGATGCGGGCGGTCGGTCGTCGACCCCCTCCACCGCGATCAGGTCGAGAGACCGGCCCTCGTCCGGGCACTGCGGGTCGCGGCGGGACCCCCAGCCGTCCGCCGCGACGCAGAGCAGGTCGACCACGCGGACACCGCACTCGTCTGCCCGCAGCTCGAGCGCCGCGAGCAGCCGGGCATGCGGCATCGACGAGTCAGGGGCGAACACCTCGTCGGTGTAGACGATGGCGGCGACAGCATCCGCTCCCTCCACGCGGCACACCATGCCGATGAACGTCGCCGAGAGGCTGTCGAGCTCACCAGGGTCGTCGGTCTCGGGCAGGTCGAGTCTCAGGGCGCCGAGCGTGCGACTGCCGCTGAACGGCACCAGCACGAGGCTCCGGCGGGGGATGCATCCGAGCAGATGCGGCACGAGGGCGAGGAACTGCGCGGGGTTCGCGGCGGTGACGATGCGGGTCATGCACCGACCATGCCGGTGGCGTCGAGCGCGTGGGGCCGCGCAGCGCACACCGTGCAGAGCCGGTCGGGATCGGCTGGCTGGGGAGGAACCAGCGCCACGTAGGATGGAGCCATGGACACCTACTGGGCCGCGGTCGCCTGGTCGCTCCTCCCCACTCTCGTCGTGAGCGCGATCTTCTTCTTCGTGCTGCGCGGCATCGTCCGCGCCGACCGCACCGAGCGCCGCGAATACGCACGGATCGAGGCCGAGGAGCGCGCCCGCCGCGGCCTCCCTCCCGCCGCGCCGGCCGCATCCGACCACTGACGCGTCCTCCCCGCCCGCCCAGGCGGGGCGCGCCCCGACAGGGCCGTCGGCGCACGGCACTACGCTGGCCTCACGCCTTCGGGGCGCGCAGAGGGGAGCGCGAGTGATCAACATCACGTTCGACGCGTCGTGGTGGCTGATCACCGTGTTCGTCGTCGACCTGGTGATCCGCGTCGCCGCGATCATCGTCGTCCCCCGCAACCGGCGCCCGACGGCGGCCATGGCCTGGCTGCTCGCGATCTACTTCATCCCGCTCATCGGCGTGCTGCTCTTCCTGCTCATCGGCACCCCGCGGCTGCCGCGCAAGCGCCGCAAGACGCAGGAGCAGATCAACGGCTACATCCGTGCGGCGAGCCGCGACCTCGACTTCGGCACCCTGCGCCCGCACGCGCCCGGCTGGTTCACGTCGCTGGTGACCCTCAACCGGAATCTCGGAGCGATGCCGCTGGCCGGTGACAACGCCGCGCACCTCATCCCCGACTACCAGAAGAGCCTGGACGCGATGGCCGACGCGATCCGCGCCGCCCAGAAGTACGTGCACGTCGAGTTCTACATCTTCCAGTCCGACGAATCGACCGACAACTTCTTCCGTGCGATGGAGGAGGTCACTGCCCGCGGCGTGACGGTGCGCGTGCTGCTCGACCACTGGGCGAACCGCAACAAGCCGTTCTACAAGAAGACGCTGGCGCGGCTCGACGCGATGGGCGCGCAGTGGCAGCTGATGCTGCCGGTGCAGCCCCTCAAGGGCAAGTACCAGCGCCCCGACCTGCGCAACCACCGCAAGCTCCTCGTCGTCGACGGGCGCGTCGCGTTCACGGGCTCGCAGAACGTCACCGACTCCACGTACAACCTGCGCAAGAACATCAAGCGCGGGCTGCACTGGGTCGACCTGATGGCGCGGATCGAGGGACCGGTCGTCTCGTCCATCAACGCCGTGTTCCTCTCCGACTGGTACAGCGAGACCAACGAGGCGCTCACCGATCAGGACTACCTGAGCGAGGTGCACCCCGGCCCGGGCGACCTGGACTGCCAGATCGTGCCGTCGGGCCCGGGGTTCGAGTTCCAGAACAACCTCAAGCTCTTCTCCGGCCTGCTCTACGCCGCCCAGCACAAGATCAACATCGTCAGCCCCTACTTCGTGCCGGACGAGGCCCTGCTCCTTGCGGTCACCACCGCCTGCCAGCGCGGGGTCGCCGTCGAGCTGTTCGTCTCCGAGGAGGGCGATCAGGCCCTCGTCTACCACGCGCAGCGCAGCTACTACGAGGCGCTCCTGCGGGCGGGCGTGAAGATCTGGATGTACCGCAGGCCGTACATCCTGCACTCCAAGTCGATGACGATCGACGATGAGGTGGCGATCATCGGGTCGAGCAACATGGACATGCGCTCTTTCGGCCTCAACCTCGAGATCTCGATGCTCGTGCGCGGCGGGGAGTTCATCGCCGAGATGCGCGAGGTCGAAGACACCTACCGGTCGCTCTCGCGCGAGCTGACCCTGGAGGAGTGGGAGAAGCAGCCGCTGCGCTCGACGGTGCTCGACAATCTCGCCCGCCTCACCTCTGCTCTCCAGTAGCGCGGATGCGGGTACCCGCCGTTATCGGGTTGTGACCGGGTTGTGAGGCGCTTCGCGGGCGCACCCGGCAGGATCGTGGTCATGAAGCGTGTGGCGGCAGCATCCCTCGTCCTCTCGATCATCGCGCTGGTGAGCGCGTGCGCCACCGGCGTGCCGGGGTCGGGATCGGGAACCGGGCTCGTCGCGCCGTCCGAGGGCGTCGGCGAGAGCGCCGAGCTGGACGCCGCCTGGCTCGACGACGGCCGGATGATCGGCCTCGTGACGTGGGGCTCGTCGACGTGCGTGCCCACCGTGGACGGCGTCTCGGCGGAGGGGCAGATCGTGCGGGTCGCCCTGATCGACGCGGAGGCCGATGCCTGCACGGCCGACATGGCGGCGCGCGTCACGCTCATCACGACGCCCGAGAGTCTCGACGTCGGGAAGGACGTCACGATCGCCGTATCCGGAGCCATCGAGTCCAGCGACGAGCTCGAGGGCGACGCGGCGCTCGCCGGCCCAGGCGGGATGACCGACAACCTCCCGAGCGCAGGCTGGGCGGACGACCTGATCGTGATCCTCAGCTGGGGCTCGTCGACGTGCGTACCTGTGCTGGAGAAGATCGAGGCGACCGGAGCCGCGGAGCTGACGGCGACGTTCGCAGAGGTGCCGGACGATCAGGTCTGCACGATGGACATCGGCCCGCGCGCGCTCGTCTCCGATGCCCCCGAGCTCGAGGAGGACGACGACGCGTTCCTGGTGATGCTCGGCGACGAGTTCGACAACGTCCGCGTGCCGATCCTCGGCGAGCGCTGACCCGGGGCGGGATGCTGCGGCTACCGGTCGGCGCGGACCAGCAGGTCGCCGATCTCGCAGTCGAGGGCGCGGCAGATCGCCGAGAGGGTCGAGTACCGGATCGCGCGGGCGCGATCGTTCTTGAGCACCGACAGGTTCACGACGGACACCCCGACCAGCTCCGAGAGGTGGGCGAGTGTCATCCCGCGCTCGGCGAGCAGCTCGTCGAGCCGGCAGTGGACGCCGGTGGCCTCATCGTCGTCTGCGGGAGTCACACGAGGCCCTCCGTGTCGCGCTGCAGAGCGGATCCGTAGCGGAAGACCGCTGCCAGCGCCGCGAATGCGAGGCCCGCGGCGATCGGCCAGAACGGGAAGGTGATGCCGAAGCCCGGCTGCGGCCACCACGCCTGCAGGACGTCCTCGATGCCGGCGACCTCCTCGTACTCCGCACTGGTCCACTGCAGGACTTCCGCAGCGGCCATGGACCCCGCGATGTCGCCGAGCACCTGGGCGGCGATGCCGCCCACCATCACCACGACGGCCGTCACCATCGCCATCCGCGCGACGACCGGCGCGAACGCCCGCCCCGCGAGCAGCTGGAAGCACGCCACCGCGATCAGCCCCGCGATCGCGCCTGGTACGAGCCAGCCGAGCGCCTGCGAGATCGCCCAGCACACGCGGGCGCCGGTGCTCAGCCCGTCGACGAGCAGACCGGCCGAGGTGAAGCCGCCGCCGACCCGGGTGGCCGGGGTGCCTTCGACCACGGTGCCCTCAGGCAGCGCGGGCCAGAACTCCTGCACGGGCACCGTGATCTGCACCTGCGGCTGGAGCAGCGTGGTCAGCACGGCGATGGCAGCGCCGATGACGGCGAACCCCGCCCAGATCGCCGCGAGGCTGAGCGTGACGCTGACCACCGGCGAAGAGCTGTCGGACCCCGCCGCACGCCCGCGGCGGAGCCCCGCTCGCGCGAACAGGACGATCACGCCGACTAGGAGGAGGACGACGCCCGCCGCGATGGCGAGGTGGAACCACGAGAAGCCGCTCATCAGACGAGTCCTTCCGTCTCGCGCTGGAGCACCGCGCCGTGCCGGAAGATCGCCCCGAGCGCGCCGAGCACGAGTGCGGCGCCGACCGGCCAGAGCGGCGCCGTGAGCCGGAAGGTCCCCGTCGCGGTCAGCTCGCCACCGCCCGGTGGCGGAAGCGCGGCGGACGCGGCGAGGGAACGCCCGATCGAGGTGGTCAGCTCCGCGCCGATGCCCGCGACCAGGACGACGATCGCTGCGACGAAGAACGCGCGGGCGGCGAGCTGCGCGAAGGGTGCGCCCTTCAGCATCTGGCGGCAGACGATGATCACGAGCACCGCCGGGACGGCCGCGACGACCAGGCCGAGCAGATCTCCCAGGGCGAGCACGATCCGGGTGCCGATGCCGAGGTGGGCGATCGTCGCGCCGACCGAGTCCACGGATGCGCAGAGGAGGGTGGGTGCGCCACCCGCCGGCGCTTCGCCGCAGGCCGGCTGCGTCGGCCAGTTCAACGTCGCCGGCAGCTCGGCGAACCAGATCTCATCGGAGGTGACCCCCCGCACCACGACGAAGACCAGCGCGAGCCCCATGAGGGCGAGCCAGACCTGCGCCACCGCGAGCGTCGCGTCGATGACGATCGTCCGGCTGCCGCGCCGTCGGGCGATCCAGACGGCCAAAGCCGTCAACAGGAGGAAGCCGGCCACGTACACGCCGATCCACAGCAGCGCCTCGCCGAGGTTCGCAGATCCGATGCTCACGGCATCCTCCATATCGGTAATCGTTATTATCGACAAACGATATGGATGCGGCGCTCCGCCGTCAACCCCTGCGTATGCCCCTGGCGAACACGGGCATACCGGCGCGGGCCGGTCGTTACCCTCGTTTGTAAGGCGCCCCCGGTGCGCCTCGAGGAGTGAAGATGTTCGAGAGATTCACCGACCGAGCCCGTCGTGTGGTTGTGCTCGCCCAAGAAGAGGCGAAGATGCTCAACCACAACTACATCGGGACCGAGCACATCCTGCTCGGCCTGATCCACGAGGGCGAGGGCGTCGCCGCGAAGGCGCTCGAGAGCCTGGGCATCTCGCTCGACGCCGTGCGCGAGCAGGTGCAGGACATCATCGGCCAGGGCCAGCAGCAGCCGACGGGGCACATCCCGTTCACGCCGCGCGCCAAGAAGGTGCTCGAGCTGTCGCTGCGCGAGGCGCTGCAGCTCGGCCACAACTACATCGGCACGGAGCACATCCTGCTCGGCCTCATCCGCGAGGGCGAGGGCGTTGCCGCCCAGGTGCTCGTCAAGCTCGGCGCAGACCTCAACAAGGTGCGCCAGCAGGTCATCCAGCTGCTCAGCGGGTACCAGGGCAAGGAGCCCGCGGCCGTCTCCGGCGCCGCCAACGAGGCCCCCGCGGGTGCGCAGGGCGGCTCGCAGGTGCTCGACCAGTTCGGCCGCAACCTCACCCAGGCGGCGCGCGACAACAAGCTCGACCCGGTCATCGGGCGCGAGAAGGAGATCGAGCGGGTCATGCAGATCCTCTCGCGTCGCTCGAAGAACAACCCCGTGCTGATCGGCGAGCCCGGCGTCGGCAAGACCGCCGTCGTCGAGGGACTGGCCCAGGCCATCGTCAAGGGCGACGTGCCCGAGACGCTCAAGGACAAGCAGCTCTACTCGCTCGACCTCGGCTCGCTCATCGCCGGATCCCGCTACCGCGGTGACTTCGAGGAGCGCCTGAAGAAGGTCACCAAAGAGATCCGCACCCGCGGCGACATCATCGTCTTCATCGACGAGATCCACACCCTCGTGGGTGCCGGTGCCGCGGAGGGCGCGATCGACGCCGCCTCGATCCTGAAGCCGCTGCTCGCCCGCGGCGAGCTGCAGACGATCGGCGCGACGACCCTCGACGAGTACCGCAAGCACTTCGAGAAGGATGCTGCGCTCGAGCGCCGCTTCCAGCCGATCCAGGTCGCCGAGCCGAGCCTGCCCCACGCCATCAACATCCTCAAGGGTCTCCGCGACCGCTACGAGGCGCACCACAAGGTGCAGATCACCGATGGTGCGATCGTCGCGGCGGCGAACCTGGCCGACCGCTACATCAGCGACCGCTTCCTGCCCGACAAGGCGATCGACCTGATCGACGAGGCCGGCGCACGCCTGCGCCTGTCGATCCTGTCGAGCCCGCCCGAGCTGCGCGAGTTCGACGAGAAGATCGCCGACGTGCGCACGCAGAAGGAGCGCGCCAGCGAGGAGCAGGACTTCGAGAAGGCCGCGTCGCTGCGCGACGAGGAGAAGTCGCTGCTCGCCGAGCGCCTGCGCCTGGAGAAGCAGTGGAAGTCGGGCGACGTCGCCACCCACGCGGTGGTCGACGAGGGCCTGATCGCCGAGGTGCTCGCCCAGGCCACCGGCATCCCGGTGTTCAAGCTCACCGAGGAGGAGTCCAGCCGCCTCGTCTTCATGGAGAAGGCGCTGCACCAGCGCGTCGTCGGCCAGGAGGAGGCGATCGCGGCGCTCTCGCGCACGATCCGCCGTCAGCGTGCCGGTCTGAAGGACCCGAAGCGCCCGTCCGGCTCGTTCATCTTCGCCGGCCCCACCGGCGTCGGAAAGACCGAGCTCGCCAAGGCGCTCGCCGAGTTCCTGTTCGACGACGAGGGTGCGCTGATCTCCCTCGACATGTCGGAGTTCGGCGAGAAGCACACGGTCTCGCGCCTGTTCGGCGCCCCTCCCGGATTCGTCGGATTCGAAGAGGGCGGCCAGCTCACCGAGAAGGTGCGCCGCAAGCCGTTCTCGGTCGTGCTGTTCGACGAGATCGAGAAGGCGCACCCGGACATCTTCAACTCGCTGCTGCAGATCCTCGAAGAGGGTCGCCTGACCGACGGTCAGGGCCGCGTCATCGACTTCAAGAACACCGTCATCATCATGACGACCAACCTGGGCTCCTCGGCGATCGCCGGCGGCCCGGTCGGGTTCCAGGTCGAGGGCAACGCGCAGACCAGCTACGACCGGATGAAGGGCAAGGTCGACGAGGAGCTCAAGCGGCACTTCAAGCCCGAGTTCCTCAACCGCGTCGACGACGTCATCGTCTTCCCGCAGCTGGACAAGGACGAGCTGCGCCAGATCGTGGGCCTGTTCACCAAGCGTCTCAGCGAGCGCCTGCTCGACCGCGACATGACGGTGGAGCTCAGCGACGCCGCGAAGGACAAGCTCATCGAGATCGGCTTCGACCCGACGCTCGGTGCCCGTCCGCTGCGCCGCGCCATGCAGCGCGAGGTCGAGGACCAGCTCAGTGAGAAGATCCTCCACGGCGTGCTGAACCCGGGCGACCACGTGAAGGTCGACGTCGAAGGCGGCGAGTTCGTCTTCGAGAACGGCCCCCGTGGCGAGAAGGTCGCGGTCGGTGTCGTCGCCGGCGGCGAGATCAGCGCCACGCCCGACCTCGCTGCCGGGGCGGCGTAACGCCACACGCACGAAGAGCGGATGCTGCACCTCCTTGCGAGGGGCGGCATCCGCTCTTCTGCGTCCCCGGCGCGTTTCGTCTCGCTGCGCTCGCTCACCGACCCGCCCGTCGCCGGGGCCGTAGGCTGGAGCCGATGAGCACGTTCACCGTCCGCCCCGCTCGCACGGCCGACGTGCGCGGCATCCTCGCGCTGCTCGAGCCCTACGTGCAGCGCCGCATCCTGCTCGGCAAGGACATCGTCGTGCTCTACGAGGCGGTGCAGCAGTTCCTCGTCGCGGAGGACGAGGGCGGCGTGCTCGTCGGATGCGGGGCCCTCCACGTGATGTGGGAGGACCTCGGGGAGGTGCGCACGCTGATCGTCGCGGACGACTGGCTGCACAGGGGTGTCGGGCACGCGATCGTCGACGGGCTGGAGGAGCAGGCGCGGGTGCTCGGTCTGCGCAGGCTGTTCTGCCTGACCTTCGAGGTCGACTTCTTCACACGGCGCGGTTTCCACCCGATCGGGGAGCAGGTCGTCGACCCCGACGTGTACTCGCAGCTGCTGCGCAGCCCCGACGAGGGCATCGCCGAGTTCCTCGATCTCGCGCACGTGAAGCCGAACACCCTCGGCAACACGCGGATGCTCAAGCAGCTCTGACGCCGCGCGCCGCCCGGGCGCATCGACCAGGCGTGCTTACCCTGGGGGCATGACGGGCACCACCGGCCGCAGGCGGCACTCTCCCGCGGTCTATCGACGACGGCGTCTGGTGACGCTGCTCGCCCTGCTGCTCGTGATCGCGGGGGTCGTCTGGCTCGTGGTCGCCCAGCCGTGGCGGGGCAGCGCCGACGACGCGGGCAGCGACACCACGAGCACCTCCGAGACCGTCGCCGAGCAGGCGGGCGCCGATGAGCTGCCTGTGCCCGAGTCCACGACCGCCACCGGTGCCACCCCCGACGCCGGCGCGAGCGCGTCGGCGTCCGCGACCCCGGGGGCCACCGCATCCGCCGCGCCGTGCCTGGCGAGCGACATCGACGTCGTGGCCGTCACCGACAAGGAGAGCTACGCGAGCGGACAGCACCCGAAGCTGTCGATCAAGCTCACCAACACGGGTGAGGACTGCACGATGAACGTGGGCACCAGCACGCAGGTGTTCACCATCACGAGCGGCGACGACACATGGTGGCGCTCCACCGACTGCCAGGGCGAGCCCAGCGACATGATCGTGCTGCTGAAGGCCGATCAGACCGTCGAGAGCGCGACCCCCCTGGAGTGGGACCGCACCCGATCGTCGGTGTCGACCTGCGACAGCGACAGCAGGCCGACCGCCTCCGGCGGAGGAGCCACCTACAACCTGTCGGTCGAGATCGGCGGCATCCTCTCGCTGGAGGCGACGACCTTCCTGCTCTACTGAGCGGGCTTGTCGCCGAACACCTCGCCCTCCATGGCGTCGTAGCCCTCCGACTGCGGGTCGCCGTGCGCGCCGCCCGAGAGCGCGTACTCCTCCTCCGGCGAGAGCACGAGGCGGGTGCGTCCCCAGAGGGCGAAGAACAGGATCCCGAGGACGAAGACCACCAGGAACGTGATCACCGCGGTGGCGAACACGCTGTTCAGCACGATGCCGAGGAACGCGCCGAACGCGAGCACGAACGCGACGGCAGCGCCCCAGACCCCCGTGGGCGACCGGTACGGGCGGCGGGCGTCCGGGAACTTCCTGCGCAGGACGATGAACGACACCATCTGCATCATGTACGAGATGACGGCGCCGAAGACCGCGATGAAGAGGATGACGCCCGTCGCCGAGCCCGCGGCGTCCGCGTCCAGCGACGGCAGCACGATCAGCACGAACGTCAGGATCAGGTAGCCGATGACACCGCCGACGAGGAGAGCCACCCACGGCGTCTGGTACCGCGCGCTCGTCAGCGAGAGGAACTTCGGGTAGTAGCCCGCACGGGAGAGCGAGTACATGTTGCGCCCGTAGGCGAACATGATCCCCTGCAGCGAGGCGAGGAGGCCCACGAGAGCGAACAAGGCGAGGACCGCTGCGGCGCTCTCGGGCATGAAGACGCGGAAGCCGGCGAGGAGCGGCTCATCGCCGTCTCCCGGTGACACCGTGATCGCGGCCGTGCCGGTGACGGCGGGGTTGAGGAACAGCACGAGCAGGCCGGTGATCGTCAGCGTCACGACGCCCCAGACACCCGCCTTCGGGATGTCCTTGGCCGGGGTGTGCGACTCCTCCGCCGCGAGCGGCAGCTCCTCGATGCCGAGGAAGAACCAGATGGCGAAGGGCAGGGCGAACAGGATGCCGATGCCGCCGAACGGCAGGAACTCGGTGTTGCCCTCCGTCGGGGCGATGTCGAACAGGCGCGAGAAGTCGACGGAACCCGTGACGAGGGCGGAGATGGCGAAGAAGAGGATGACGCCGATGGAGATGAGCGCGACGACCAGGGCGAAGCGGAATCCGATCGAGGCGCCCATCGAGTTCAGTCCGATGAAGACGACGTAGAGGATGATCCACCACAGCCAGTTCGGCAGCGAGACGCCCGTCAGTGCCGAGAGCGCGGAATCCGCATACACGCCGGAGAACCACACGATGACGGCCGTCGTGACGACGTACTCGATCGTCTCCGCGAATCCGGTGACGAAGCCGCCCCAGGGGCCCAGCGCCGCGCGCGAGAAGGAGTAGGCGCCGCCGGTATGGGGCATCGCCGCCGACATCTCGCCGATCGAGAAGATCATGGTGAAGAACATCACCGTGATCAGCAGCGTGCCGATGAGCATCGCACCCCAGCCGGTGGTGCCGAGGCCCACGTTCCATCCGGAGAAGTCGCCCGAGACGACGGCGGCGATGCCGAGGCCCCACAGCCCCCATACTCCCGCGCTGCGCTTGAGCTGACGTTTCTCGAAGTAGTCGGCCCCGGCATGCGTGTACGTCACGCCGCTCACGGTCTTGGATTCGGACATGAGAGATCCTCGCTTCGTCGGGCAAAGGTCGCTGCGGCGGGGTCAGCCGCGTCTTGGGATAGAGAATGGCGTTGAAAGGTACTTGTTGTCTACCTTTAGATGTGAAATCTGTGTGACGCGCGCGGCGGGACGGCGGGCGGCATCCGACTGCGACGGTTCGTTCCGGCCCCTGAGGAGGAGACATGACGGCATCGGCGCCGCTCGGCACGGCCGAGCTGGACGCGGCCATCGCGGCCGGCGAGATCGACACGGTGATCGTCGCGTTCGGCGACGCGCAGGGGCGCCTGTCGGGCAAGCGGGTGTCCGCCCGGCTCTTCCAGGAGGAGGTGCTGCCGCACGGCGCGGAAGCGTGCGACTACCTCCTGTCGGTCGACGTCGACATGAACACCGTCGACGGGTACGCGATGTCGAGCTGGGCGAAGGGCTACGGCGACATGGTGCTGCGCCCCGACCTCTCGACGCTGCGGCGCGTGCCGTGGATCCCCGGCAGCGCGCTGGTGATGGCCGACCTGCAGTGGGAGGACGGCGAGCCCGTCGTGCCGGCGCCGCGCAGCATCCTGAATCGTCAGCGCGAGCGCCTCGCCGAGCGGGGACTGGTCGCCTACTCGGGCACCGAGCTGGAGTTCATCGTCTTCGACGACTCCTATCGGGATGCGTGGCGCAAGGGGTACCGCGATCTCACGCCCTCCACCGACTACAACGTCGACTACAACCTGCTCGCCACCACGCGGCTCGAGCCGCTGCTGCGCGACATCCGGCTCGGCATGGAGGGCGCCGGGCTCTACTGCGAGGGCGTCAAGGGCGAGTGCAACCTCGGCCAGCAGGAGATCGCGTTCCGCTACGACGAGGTGCTCGCGACCGCGGACCAGCACACGATCTACAAGAACGGTGCGAAGGAGATCGCCGAGCAGCACGGCAAGGCGCTGACGTTCATGGCGAAGTTCAACGAGCGCGAGGGGAACAGCTGCCACATCCACCTCTCGGTGCGCTCGGAGGACGGCGACACGGTGATGGCCGGTGACGGCGAGCACGGGTTCAGCCCGCTGATGGGCCACTGGATCGCAGGCGTGCTGGCGACCCTGCGCGAATTCACGCTGCTGTACGCGCCGACCATCAACTCCTACAAGCGCTATGCGAAGGGGTCGTTCGCGCCGACCGGGGTGGCCTGGGGCGTCGACAACCGCACGTGTGCGCTGCGCGTCGTCGGGCACGGCGCGGGGCTGCGGGTGGAGAACCGGGTGCCCGGCGGCGACGTCAACCCGTACCTCGGCATCTCGGCGATCATCGCCGGCGGCCTCTACGGCATCGAGAACGAGCTGCCGCTGCCCGAGCCGCTCACCGGCAACGCCTACGACGCCGGGGTCGACACCCTGCCGACCACCCTGCGTGAGGCGGCCGAGCTGTTCGCCCAGTCGGCGATCGCGCGGGCCGCGTTCGGCGACGACGTGGTCGAGCACTATCTGAACCAGGCGCGCATCGAGGTCGAGGCCTACGACGCCGCCGTCACCGACTGGGAGAGGGTGCGCGGCTTTGAACGGCTCTGACACGAAGGACGGCGGCGACGTTTCGTCTCGCTTCGCTCGCTCAACGAGCCGGTTCGCCGACCGCCGACCGGTGATCGGCCTGACCACCTATCTGGAGCAGGCGAAGCAGGGTGTGTGGGACGTGCGCGCCGCGTTCCTGCCGCAGCAGTACTTCGACGCGGTGACCGCATCGGGTGGCATCGCCGTCCTGCTGCCCCCGCAGCCGGCACCCGACGACGCCGCGGCGGCGGTGCTCGCCGGGCTCGACGGCCTCATCCTCACCGGCGGCCTCGACGTGCAGCCCGAGCTCTACAGTGCAGAGCGCCACCCGCTCACCGACCCGGCCCGGCCCGACCGCGACGCCTGGGAGCTCGCCTTGTTCGCGGGCGCGGAGGAGCGCAGGATGCCGGTGCTCGCGATCTGCCGCGGCCTGCAGCTCGTGAACGTGGCGAAGGGCGGCACGCTGCACCAGCATCTGCCCGAGGCGCTCGGCACCGATCGGTTCCGCATCGGCGGCGGCGTGTTCGCGACCAACACCGTCGAGATCGACGAGGGCTCCCGGCTCGCCGGCCTGATCGGGCCGGGGGACTTCGACGTGCACAGCTACCACCATCAGGGCATCGACCGGCTGGGCGAAGGGCTCGTCGCGACCGCGCGCACCGACGACGGGCTGGTGCAGGCATTCGAGTCCGACGGCGAGGGCTACCTCGTGGGCGTGCAGTGGCACCCGGAGGAGAACGCCGCCGACCGCCGGCTGTTCGCCGGCCTGGTCGCGGAGGCGGCGGCGTTCGCGCACGAGCGCACCCAGGGCGTGCACGCATGACGGCGCCGGGCGGCCTCTTCACGCTGATCAATCCGTCGACCGGCCAGGGCTTCCGCGAGGTGCCGCGCGCGACGGTCGAGGAGGTCGACGACACGGTCGCGCGAGCCGTGGTCGCCCAGCGGGCGTGGGCGGAACTCGCCCCGGTCGCCCGGGCCGACGCGCTGCGCGCGTTCGCGCGCGTCGTGGAGGCGCACGGGGAGGAGCTCGCCCAGCTCGAGGTGCTGAACTCCGGGCACCCGATCGAGTCGGCTCGCTGGGAGGCGGCCCACGTCGCGCAGGTGCTGAACTTCTCCGCGGGCGCCCCTGAGCGGCTGAGCGGGCGTCAGATCCCGGTCGCGGGCGGGCTCGACGTGACGTACCACGAGCCCTACGGGGTGGTCGGGGTCATCGTGCCGTGGAACTTCCCGATGACGATCGCGTCGTGGGCATTCGGGCCCGCGCTCGCCGCCGGAAACGCCGTCGTGCTCAAGCCGGCGGAGCTCACCCCGCTGACCGCCGTGCGGCTGGGTGAGCTGGCGCTCGAAGCCGGGCTGCCCGATGGCCTGTTCGCGGTGGTCACCGGCTCCGGGTCGGTCGTCGGTCAGCGGTTCGTGACGCATCCCGATGTCCACAAGGTCGTCTTCACCGGCTCGACCGAGGTGGGTGTCGACGTCGCCGCCGGATGCGCTCGGATGCTGAAGCCCGTCACCCTCGAGCTCGGCGGCAAGAGCGCCAACATCGTCTTCGACGACGCGGACCTCGAGCGGGCCGCTGCCGCCGTTCCCGGTTCGGTGTTCGACAACGCGGGGCAGGACTGCTGCGCGCGCAGCCGACTGCTCGTGCAGCGGAGCGTCTTCGACCGCTTCCTCGAGCTTCTCGAGCCCGCGGTGGCGGGCTGGCGGGTGGGGGATCCGGCGCTCGCGTCCACGCAGATGGGTCCGCTCATCTCGGCGGCTCACCGCGACACGGTGTCGTCCTTCCTCGACGGCGCCGATGTGGCGTTCCGTGGCGCGGCACCCGAGGGTGCGGGCTTCTGGTTCGCGCCGGCGGTGGTGCTCGCCGAGCCGGGCGACCGCATCGCGCAGGACGAGGTGTTCGGCCCCGTGGTGGCCGTGCTGCCGTTCGATGACGAGGCGGATGCGGTGCGCCTGGCCAACGACACCCCCTACGGCCTCGCGGGCTCCCTGTGGACCGAGAACCTGGGCCGCGCCGTGCGCGTCTCGCGCGGCGTGCGCAGCGGCGTGCTGTCGGTGAACTCGCACTCGTCCGTGCGGTACGCGACCCCGTTCGGCGGGATGAAGGCGTCGGGCCTGGGCCGCGAGCTCGGTCCGGACGCTGCCGAGCACTTCACCGAGACCAAGAACGTCTTCTACGCGACGGACGCCCAATGACATCCCATTCCGTTTACGGACGCGACACGCCGCTTCGGCGCGGCGGGACGCGGCGTGTCGCGTCCGTAAACGGGTGGGGGGAGCCAGCCACATGAAAGGAACGCGATGGATCTGACCCAGCGACTCAAGGACCGGGTGGCCATCATCACGGGCGGCGCGAGCGGCATCGGCTTGGCCACGGCCAAGCGGTTCGCCGCGGAGGGGGCGATCGTCGTGATCGCCGACCTCGACCCGACCTCGGGCGAGGCGGCGGCGAGCGAGGTCGGCGGCCTCTACCGGCACGTCGACGTCGCCGATGAGGGCTCCGTCGACGCGCTGTTCGACGGCGTCGCCGACCAGTTCGGGCACCTCGACATCGCGTTCAACAACGCCGGCATCTCGCCCGCCGACGACGACTCGATCGAGACCACCGAGCTGCCCGCGTGGGACCGCGTGCAGGACGTCAACCTGAAGAGCGTCTACCTCTGCTCGCGTGCAGCCCTGCGCCACATGGTCCCGGCCGGCCGCGGCTCGATCGTCAACACCGCGTCGTTCGTCGCGCTGCTCGGCTCGGCGACTTCGCAGATCTCGTACACCGCCTCCAAGGGCGGCGTCCTGGCGATGACGCGGGAGCTGGGCGTGCAGTTCGCACGTCAGGGCATCCGCGTGAACGCGCTCTGCCCCGGCCCGGTCAACACGCCGCTGCTGCAGGAGCTGTTCGCGAAGGACCCCGAGCGCGCGCAGCGCCGCCTGGTCCACGTGCCGGTCGGGCGGTTCGCGGAGCCGGAGGAGATGGCCGCCGCGGTGGCGTTCCTGGCCTCGGACGACGCCTCGTTCATCACCGCGACCGCGTTCGTCGTCGACGGCGGCATCACGAACGCGTATGTGACCCCCCTGTGAGCGCCCGCCGTGGTTCGTAACTCAGGCAGATCGGTGCGCTGGGGGGTCGGAACGGGCCGCCCAGCGCGATTCTGCCTGCGTTGTGCACGGTTGGACGTCACAGACACAGACCGGCGACGGGAGAGGACCCCATGAGCGACGCCCCGCTGCGCGAAGTGCACCGGTCGGTCTACCGACCCGTGCGCGAGGGCAACGCGCTCGAGGACACCGTCGCCCGGCTCGTGCAGACCGTGCGGCTCGGCGTCGTCGCCCCGGGGGAGTCGCTGCCTTCAGAGCGCGAGCTGGCCGCGCTCTACGCGGTGAGCCGCGACACGGTGCGCGAAGCGATCCGCGAGCTCGCCGTCGCGGGGTATCTGGAGCGGCGCCGCGGGCGCTACGGCGGCACGTTCGTCGCCGACCCGCTGCCGCGCCCCGCCGACCCCGGCACCGTGCCGGCCGACGAGATCGAGGACGTGCTCGGCCTCCGGCGTGTGCTGGAATCCGGGGCGGCGCGGGCGGCGGCCGCCCGCACGCTCGACGCCGCGTCGCGCGCCGAGCTGTGGGCGCGGCACGAAGCAGCCTGCGCGGCGGGCGAGGCCGACTACCGCCGGGCCGACACGCTGCTGCACCTGACGATCGCGGAGCTCGCCGGCATCCCCTCGCTCGTCACCCTCGTCGCCGAGAACCGGGCGAAGGTCAACCTGTGGCTCGATACGTTCCCGCTGCTGCCGGGCAACATCGAGCACTCGAACGGCCAGCACGAGCAGATGGTGACGGCGATCCTCGCCGGGCGGGGGGATGCTGCCGAGGCCGCCGTCCGCGAGCATCTTGCGGGGTCGGAGGCCCTGCTGCGCGGGTTCCTGAGCTGAGCAGCGCCCGGCCGGCCGCGGCTAGGCTGGACGGGTGGCATCCGGAAAGAAGCGCAGCAAGAAGGAGCCGCCCGAGTTCCGCAACACCGCACTGAGCGACGCCCTGCAGACCCAGGACATCGCGGCGGTCGCGTTCGCGCTGCGCCACGGCCCGACCGTGGTGCCGCTGATGAACCCGGGCGACCGCGACAACCCGCTCGACGTCGGCGAGGTGTGGACCTACCGCGACGCGCAGGGCCAGGTCGCCCTGCTGCTGTTCAGCGACGCGGCGCACAAGCCCGCGACGCTTCCGCAGGCGGTCGCCCTGCAGCCGCCGGCGGCCCTGCGCGCCTTCCTCGGCGTGCACGGCGAGGAGATCACCACGGTGTTCTTCGACATCGCTGGCCCGCACCCCATGCAGGCGACGCCGGCCGACATCATCGCGGCGCTGGACGCCTGACCGCGGTCAGAAGCCGGGCGCCGCGTCGCCCGGACGGTCGCGCACCCGCAGTCGCACGTCGTTGAGCGCGCCGCCCAGCGAGCCGGAGCGGTTGTCGATCACGTCGGAGTAGCCGAGGCGGGCGGCCTCACTGCGCCGCTGCGCCGCCTGCGTCACGGGCCGCACCTCGCCGGCGAGGCTGAGCTCGCCGACTGCGGCGAGCGTCTTCGGGGTCGCCTGGTTGCGCACAGAGCCGGCCACCGCGATCGCGATCGCGAGGTCGGCGGCGGGTTCGGTGAAGCGGACGCCCCCGACGGTGGACACGTACACGTCGAGGTTCGAGGTGATGATGTTCGCCCGCTTCTCGAGCACCGCGAGCACCATCGCCACCCGGGCGCCGTCGACGCCGTTCACGACCCGTCGCGGATTCGGCGCGGCGGTCGCGATGGTCAGCGCCTGCACCTCGACCGGCAGTGCGCGCCGGCCCTCGAGCGCGATCGCCACGCAGGTGCCGGGCTCGGGGGCGCCATGCCCGAGGAACAGGGCGCTCGGATCGGGCACTTCGGCGATGCCGGCACCCGTCATGTCGAAGCAGCCCACCTCGTCGGTCGGCCCGAAGCGGTTCTTCAGCGCCCGCACGAAACGGAGCGACGTCTGCCGGTCGCCCTCGAAGTGGCAGACCACGTCGACCAGGTGCTCGAGCACGCGAGGGCCCGCGATCGAGCCGTCTTTCGTGACGTGGCCGACGATGATCACGGGCAGGCCGCGCTCTTTGGCGACGCGGACGAGTGTGGACGCGACTTCGCGCACCTGGCTCGGGTGGCCGGCGACGCCGTCGGAGAGCGCGGAGGAGACCGTCTGCACCGAGTCGACGATGAGCAGCTCGGGCCGGACCTCGTCGACATGGCCGAGGATCGTGGCGAGGTCGGTCTCGGCGGCGATGTAGAGCTCGTCGTGCAGGGCTCCGGTGCGCTCGGCGCGCAGGCGCACCTGGGCCGTGGACTCCTCGGCGCTCGCGTACAGCACGCGGCGCCCAGCGCGGGCGGACTGCGCGGCGACTTCGAGCAGCAGCGTCGACTTGCCGACGCCCGGCTCGCCGCTGAGGAGGATCGCCGCACCCGGCACGATGCCGCCGCCCAGCACGCGGTCGAACTCGCCGACGCCGCTGGTGCGCCGCGGCGCGTCGGTCGTGTCGACGGCGGTGATCGGCCGGGCCGCGCGCCCTGCACCCGGCGCCACGGGCGTCACCGCGCGCGAGAGCCCGGTCGGCTCGGCGGCTTCGACGACGGTGCCCCACTGCTGGCATTCGGCGCAGCGGCCGACCCACTTGAGGGTCGTCCACCCGCATTCGGTGCACCGATAGGGCGCGGCAGTAGGACGACGGGTGGCCATGGAATCAGGCTAGCCGCCGCATCCGACATCGACGCGTCCGCCACCCTCCGCCGCGGCGGAGGAAGTCAGGTTCAGTCGCGCAGCGAGGCGGCGACGTCGCGCAGCGCGTCGGCCGAACGGCGGAGCAGCCCCAGCTCGTTCGCCGAGAAAGTCGTCTCCATGATCGGCGTCGCGCCGGCGGCGTTGACGATCGACGGCACCGAGAGCGCGACCCCGGAGATGCCGTGGAAGTCCTGCAGCACCGGTGCGACGGGCAGGACGGCGTTCTCGTCGCCGAGGATCGCCTCGACGATGCGCGCGCTCGACAGGCCGATCGCATAGTTCGTCGCGCCCTTGCCCTGGATGACCTTGTAGGCGGCGTCGCGCACGTCGACCGCGACCTGGTCGAGCTCGTCGGCGGTGAACTTCGGCGAGCCGTCTGAGGGCACCCAGTCGAGGATCGGGACCGTGCCGATCGACGCCTTCGACCACAGCGGGAACTCGGTGTCGCCGTGCTCGCCGACGATGTAGGCGTGCACGCTCGAGGTTGAGACGCCGGCACGCTTGCCGAGCAGCCAGCGCAGACGGGAGGTGTCGAGCACCGTGCCGGAGGCGAAGATGCGCTCGGGCGGCAGGCCGGTCGCCTCCTGAGCGAGCACCGTGAGCACGTCGCACGGGTTGGTGACGATGACGTAGATGGCGTTCGGCGCCGCCTCGAGCAGCTGCGGCATCATCGACTTCATGATGCGGGCGTTGACCCCGGCGAGCTCGATGCGCGTCTGGCCGGGGTTCTGCTTCGCGCCGGCCGTGATGACGACGACGTGCGAGCCCTCGACCACCGAGAGGTCGCTCCCGCCGATGATGTCGCTCGACCCGGTGAACTGGGTGCCGTGCGAGAGGTCGAGCACCTCGGCCTCGGCCTTCTCGGTGGCGATGTCGTAGAGGGCGACGTGGCGTGCCGACCCCCTGATCAGGGCGGCGTACGCGGCGCTCGACCCCACGCTCCCGGCGCCGACGATGGTGACTTTGGAGTTCTCGATCACGCTCATGCGCTCAGTCTGGCAGGGGACGGATGCCGCGACCAGAGGGATTCGGGATCGGGCTGTTGCGGATGCCGAGGAAGGAGACGACAGCTCCCGCCGTCAGGAAGACGGCCGTCGTCACGGCGGCGCGGTGGAACCCGGTGAGGTCCAGCATCCCGCCGATGATCGGGGCGAGCATCGCGATCGCCAGCAGCCCGGCGACGCGGGCGACCGCGTTGTTCACCGCGGAGGCGATGCCGCTGTGGGCAGGATCGGCCGAGCCGAGGATGGCGGCGGTGAGGGGTGAGACGGTGGCACCGAGACCGACGCCGAACACGAGCATGCTCGGGAGCACCTGCGTCCAGTAGTCGAAGTCGTCCGACACGCTCAGCAGCAGCAGTGCGCCGATCGCCATGATCAGCGGGCCCACCGTCATGAACAGGCGCGGGCCGTACCTCGACGAGAGCGCACCCGCGCGCGAGCTCAGCGCGATGACAAGGAGCGTTGTCGGCAGGCTCGCGAGCCCCGCGAGGGTGGCGGGGAGCCCCGCCTCCTCCTGCAGGTAGATCGCGACGACGAAGCCGTTCAGCGACAGCGCGGCGTAGATCGCGAGGGTCGCGAGGTTGCCCATCGCGTAGTTGCGGGCCCGGAACAGGTCCAGCGGCAGGAGCGGAGTGCGGACCGTGCGCTGGCGCCACAGGAACGCGGCGAACATCGCGAGCCCGAGGAGCAGCGGCACCCAGATCACCGGCGACGACCACCCGTAGTTCGGCTGCTCGATGAGGGCGAAGACCGCGCCGCCGAGGCCCACCGTGCACAATGCCGCGCCGAGGATGTCGATGTGCGCGTCCGGGCTGCGCTCGTCGGGGTGATCGAGCCGCGTGATGAGCCACAGCGCGACCGCGATCGGCACGACGTTGATGAGGAAGACGAAGCGCCACGACAGGAAGTCGACGAACAGGCCGCCGAGGAGGGGACCTGCGACCATCGCGCTGGTCGTGAGCGCGGTCCAGGCGCCGATTGCCCGCGCCTGGCGCTCGCCGGTGATCGCGGAGGTGATGAGCGCGAGCGAGCTCGGCACGAGGAACGCGCCCGCCGCACCCTGGAGGAGCCGGGCGATGACGAGGATGAGGGGCGTCGGCGCGAGGGCGACGGCGAGGGAGGCGACGCCGAACCCGATCAGGCCGATCCGCAGCACGAGGAGCCGGCCGTACGCGTCGCTGACGGAGCCCGCCAGCAGGATGAGCGCGCTGAGGGTGAGCAGGTAGCCGTCGACCGTCCACTGCTGCGCGATGAGCCCGCCGCCGATCTCGGCGGTGATCGCGGGGAGCGCGACGTTGACGACCGAGCCGTCGAGGAACGCCACCCCGGACGCGAGCGCCGCGATCGCCACGACGAGCCGCTGCTGACCGGTCATCGGGGTGCCCATGCTCTCAACCTATGGCGTGCCGGCGGGGCGGGGGTCGTCGCGGAGCAGCCCGGCGATGACGGTGTCGACGGTGCGTGCCGCTGCGGCCTGGACCTCCTCGACGGACAGCCCCTGCAAGGGACCGTGCAGGGCGAGCAGAGCGAACCCGTGCACGGCGGACCAGCACGGCCACTCGGCGCCGGGGCGTGCCGCGGGGGCGAGCTCTCCGGAGGCGACCAGCGCGTCGAGCGCGGATGACAGGGAGGCGAGTGGCGGCGGGAGCTCGCCGGGGGCGGGCAGCTCGTCGATGAGCGCGTCCGGCGCGGCGAAGGCCACCTCGAACCAGCCGGGCTCGGCGAGGGCGAATGAGATGTAGCCGACGCCGACCGCGTGGAGGCGCGTGCGTGCCGTGGTCATGCCAGGAGCGGGCGCGGTGGTGAGCGACAGCATCCGCTCGACCATGCCCTCCTGGATGCGGAGGGCGACCGCGGCCAGCAGGGCGTCGCGGTCAGCGAAGTGCCGGTAGACGGCGTTCGGCGAGACTCCGACGCGGCGGGCGATGTCGCGCAGCACGATGGCGCGCGATCCGCTCTCGCGCGTCGCGGTGAGGCCCGTGGCGATGAGCGCCTCGCGCAGATTGCCGTGGTGGTAGGGCCTGCCGGGCTCGGTCGTCACAGCATCCTCTTGACGGGAACTCCTCGATGTGTACGCTGTGAACATACCACGCCGTGAGGAGCAATCATGACCGAGGTCACCGCACTTCCGCCTGTCGTCGACGAGGAGACCTGGCGCCGCGAGCTCGCCGCCCTGCGCGTCCGCGGGAAGGCGGCGACGCGGGAGCTGGATGCGATCGCCGCTCAGCGACGCCGGCTGCCGATGGTCGAGCTGCCCGAGTACACCCTCGTCGGCAGGGACGGACCGGTGCGCCTCGCTGACATCTTCGAGGGCAGGTCGCAGCTCATCGTCTACAACCACATGTGGTTCGAGGGCAAGGAATGGCACTGCCCCGGGTGCACCGGCTTCACCGCGCAGTTCACGAGGCTGGAGTTCCTCGAGCCGTACGACGCGCGATTCGTCATCGTGACGCAGGGTCCGATCGACGAGGCCCTCGCCTACAAGGAGAAGGTCGGCAACCGCATGGAGTGGTTCTCGACCGCCGACAGCCCGTTCGGCACGGACATGGACGCCCCACCGGGAGGCGGCTTCGCGATGAACGTGTTCCTCCGCGACGGCGACAAGGTCTACCGCACCTGGCACACGAACGGCCGGGGCACCGAGCAGCTCACGCACACCTTCTCGCTCATCGACGTGCTGCCGTGGGGGCGACAGGAGGAGTGGCAGGATTCGCCCGCCGGGTGGCCGCAGGGCGGCACCGGCGAGGGCTGGGAGGGATCGAAGGACATCGCCCGGCTGTACGGGCCCGCGGTCGTCTGATTCCGGATGCGGTGGGCCCTGATCCGCGCCGATTGGCGGGTTCGCGTGGCGTGACGTAAACTCGTCCGCGGTGACGTGTCCGAGCGGCCGAAGGTGCAACTCTCGAAAAGTTGTGTAGGGTAACCCCCTACCGTGGGTTCAAATCCCACCGTCACCGCCAGAAAAACCCCTGTTGATCAGGGGTTTTTCCATTTGCCCCACACAGGAGGTCGTCGTGGTCGATGTGGGTACGGCTGGCGGACGATGAGCGTCGCAGCCATCGCCGCCGTCGTGGCGCTCGTCGCCGGCGGGATCACGATCGGGCTGGTCGCGCTCCTTCACGTCCTCGAGCCCGAGTTCGACCCGTCCTGGCGGATGATCAGCGAGTACTCCCTCGGGCGGTACGGGTGGGTCATGCGGCTCGCGTTCGTCACGATGGCCATCAGCCCCGCCGCGACGTGCGTCGCCCTGTGGCCGTTCGGCGGCGCGTGGACCCTCGGCCTCGCGGCCGTGGCACTGGGTGCGCTCGGCGCCGCGTTCCTCGACGCCGACCCGATCATGACGTCACGCGCCCAAGCCACACCGGTCGGAAGGGCCCACACGGTCATGGGTGGTCTGTGCCTCGCCGGCTTCCCGCCCGCGGCGCTGCTCGCGGGTCTCGGTGTGGCGACCACGCTCGGGTGGGCGCTGGCGATCGCATCCGCTGTTCCGTTTGCCGGACTGGTGTGGTTCCTCATCGCCGCTGCCCCCGCCCACGGGCAGGGCGGCTCGCCTGCGATCCGGATCGGATGGCCGGACCGGTTCTGCCTCCTCGCCTACCTCGCATGGGTGGTGCTCGCCGCCGGCAGCGTGCTGGCTCTGGGGTGACGCTCGACAGCATCGCCGATACCCCGCCCAGAATGAAGACATGAACCGCGACGAGATCAGCCGCATCGCACACACCGACCACCCGATCGCCGCGCCGGTCGACGTCAGCAGCGCTCGTCGGCTGCTCGCGCGGCTCGACCCCGCCGGATCCGGTCGCGTCGTCGACCTCGGCTGCGGCTCGGGCGCGTGGCTCCTCGAACTGCTCGACAGCCGACCCGACCTGACCGCGGTCGGGGTGGACACCGCACTTCACCCCGACCGCGATGCGCGTGCCCGCCGGCGCGGGGTAGCCGACCGCCTCAGCTGGATCGAGGCGGATGCGGCGGCCTGGTCTCCCGCCGACGGCGTGCCCCACGACGCGGTCCTGTGCGTCGGTGCGAGCCACGCCTTCGGCGGACTGTCCGGCACGCTCGTCGCGATCCGCCGCCACCTGCGCCCGGGAGGGCGGGCCCTGCTCGGGGAGATGATCTGGGAGCACCCCCAGCCGTCGCGCGCCGCACAGGAGGCTCTCGATGCGCGCCCGGAGGATCTCCCCACGCTCTCGCAGCTGCTGCCGATCCTGGAGCAGCACGGCTTCGAGGCGGGGTATGCCCACATGAGCAGCGCGCAGGAGTGGGACGACTACGAGTGGTCGTGGACAGGATCGCTCGTCGCGTGGGCCGAGCGCGAAGCCTCGAACGACGCCGAACGCGAGCAGGCGCTCGCTGCCGCCCGGTCGCACCGGCGCCAGTGGATCGACGGCTACCGCGGTGAGCTCGGCTTCGTCACCGTCGTGCTCCACGACATCCGCACCCCGTGAGGGCATGAGCAGGAAGGCCGACAAGCCTTCCGTGGCACCGCTCTCACGATGACTCTGGCGTCGGTCCCGCGACCGCCCTATCTTGTGTGTCAGCGTCTGGCGCTCCACAGGACGCGACCCCACCACAACTCGTCGCCTTCAGCGACGCCATTTTGAAGGGAAGTCGAATGCCAGAAAGCAAGCCGACCATTGTCCTCGTCCACGGTGCCTGGGCGGACGCGTCCAGCTGGAACGCTGTCAGCGTGCCGCTGCAGGCGGAGGGGTACACGGTGCTCGCGCCGCCGAACGAGCTGCGCGGCCTGACGGGGGACTCGGCCTACATCGCGTCGTTCCTCGCGCAGCGCACCAGCGGTCCCGTCGTGCTCGTCGGGCACTCGTACGGGGGTGCCGTGATCACCAACGCGGGTGCTCAGGGCGGCGACGTCAAGGCGCTCGTCTACGTCGACGCCTTCATCCCCGACGAGGGGGAGACCGTCGTGGGGATCCTCGAGGGCTCGGGGTCGGCACTCGCGGTCGCCGACCCGACGACAGTCCTCGATGTCGCGGGATATCCGGGGGCCCCCGAAGGGGCGGCCGAGGCCTTCCTGAAGCCGGACACCGTGCACACGGCGTTCGCCCAGGACCTGCCGGAAGCGGACCGATGGACGATCGTCGCGACGCAGCGGCCGGCGTCGTTCGTCGCCAACGTCACCCCGTCGGGGGCGCCGGCGTGGAAGAAGATCCCCAGCTGGGCGGTGCTCGGCACCGACGACCTGGTCATCCCGATCGACACGCAGCGCCGCATGGCCGAGCGGGCGAACGCGACGGTGACCGAAGTCGACGCTTCCCACGTGTCGATGGTGTCGCAGCCGGAGGCGACGCTCGCCGCGATCCGTGCGGCGGTCGCCGCGATCAGCTGATGGCGAATCCACTCGAGAACCTGACGACGTCCGTGCCGTCCTGGGGCGCGAAGCTCGTGTTCGGCGAGAGCACCACGATCGGCGGGCGGGAAGTCATCCCGGCGGCTCTCGTGATCTTCGGGTTCGGTGGCGGGGGCGGCTCGGGCAAGTGGCCGGGTCGCGGACCCGTCCCGGAAGGCGAAGGCGAAGGGAGCGGCGGGGGCGGAGGTGGCTATGCCCTGCCGATCGGGGCGTACGTGGGCGGGCCGGACGGGTTGAAGTTCCGCCCCAACCCGGTTGCGCTGATCATCGCCAGCGTGCCGCTCGTGTCCGCCATCGGCTGGGCGATCGCCCGCATCGTCAGTGCGGTGAAGCTCGCACGGGACTGAGCCGTGAGCATCGTCGGCGGAGGGTACCGGCACGGGCTGCGGCGGCTGCGTCCGCGACCGACAGATGAAGGGGGCCGCGCGGCGACGCCGCTCGAGCTTCTCTTCGACCTGACGTTCGTCGCCTCGTTCGCTGTGGCGGGGACCGAGCTCGCCCACGGAATCGCGGACGGCCACGCCGGAGCAGCGACTGTCGCGTTCCTCTTCGCCATGTTCGCGGTGGTGTGGGCATGGATCAGCGTGAGCTGGTTCGCGTCGGCCTTCGACAACGACGACTGGCTGTTCCGCGTGCTGACCATGGTGCAGATGACCGGCGTCATCGTGCTCGCGATCGGGCTGCCGCCCCTGTTCGCGTCCATCGAAGCCGGCGCCCTTCTCGACAACGGCGTGATGGTCGCCGGCTACGTCATCATCCGCGGTGCGCTCGTCGTGCAGTGGATGCGGGCGGCACGCGCCAACCGCGAGTACCTGCCGCTGGCGGTGACGTACGCGGTGTTCGTCGGCGTCGCACAGGCGGGCTGGGTGCTGATCGCACTGCTCCCCGTGACCGCCGCGGCGGGGCTGGCGGCGGCGGTCGTCCTCTTCGGAGTCGAGGCGCTCGGGCCGATCGTCGCCGAACGCAACCGGGCAGGGCGCGACGGCGGTTCCACCCCGTGGCATCCCCATCACCTCGCCGAGCGGTTCGCACTGCTGACGATCATCGCGCTGGGCGAGACGGTCTTCGGCACCCTCTCGTCGTCCGCCGAGATCTCCCGCATCCAAGGGTGGACGGTCGACGTCATCGTGGTGGTCGGGGTGGGGATCGCGATGTCGTTCGCTCTGTGGTGGACGTACTTCCTCCTGCCCCACGCATCCGTCCTCGCCGCCCGGCGGGAGAAGGCCATCCCGTGGGGGTATGCGCACATCCTGCTGTTCGCCGCGATCGCCGCGGTGGGAGCGGGCCTGCACCTCGTCGGCTACGCCTACGATCCGGAGTACGACGTCGACGACACGACCGTGGCCGCATCCATCGCCCTTCCCGTGGTCATCTTCATGGTCGTCCGCTACGGCCTGCAGGCATGGCTGCTGTCCGGATCACCGCGCGACGGTGTCGTGCAGCTCGCTGCGGCGGCGCTGCCGGTGCTCGCGATCGCGCTCGCGGCCGCCGGCGTCCCGTTGTGGGCATGCCTGATCGTCGTCCTGGCGTCGCCGTTGTCCGTCATCCTCTCGTTCGAACTCGGCGGATGGCGGGCGCTCGACGCGCAGCTGGCACGCGTGATAGGCGATGCGGGGCCTGAGGGCGACCGCATCCGAGGGTGAAGCGCGTGGGTTCGCTACGCTCACCCCATGTCGGATACAGAACCGGTGGGTTCCGTCAAGGGTTCGCCTCTCGTCGAGTTGACCGTCCTCAAGGTGCTCGCCGTCTTCGGGCTGGGGCTCGGACTTCTGCTGCTGCTCATCGGCGCAGCCGATCTGAGTCCTGGCTACGACGACACGTGGGACGAGAGCGCGAAGAGGGCCGCGCAACTGTCTGCGGGGTGGATCATCTCGACGGCGGGCTTCATGTCGATGCTCGCGGCGCTGGTCCTCGCCGGAGTGAGGAGAATCGTCGATCCGCCGGGGCCGAACCGCCTGGCGTCCACTCCCGGGTCTCCGACTTCGCTCTCGGACGCAGAAGGCGGCCAGTAGGTCGTCGGCCCCCGGCCACGTGAGGACACCGGTGGTATCCGGCGCTCGCGCGGAGCATGCTCGGATCATGAGCACTCCGGACTGGATCCACCACCCACGGCTCGTCGCCTGGGTGGCAGAAATGGCAGATCTCTGCACTCCCACCGACGTCCATTGGTGCGATGGCTCGGACGAGGAATACGACGCACTGTGCGAGCAGCTCGTCGAGGCGGGCACGTTCATCCGGCTCGATCCGGAGAAGCGTCCCCGCAGCTTCCTGGCGCGCAGTGACGCGAGCGACGTCGCCCGAGTGGAGGAGCGCACCTTCATCTGCGCGCGCAGCGAAGAGGACGCCGGCCCGACGAACAACTGGATGGAGCCGAGGGAGATGATGCGGACGCTGCGCGGGCTGTTCGCAGGGTCGATGGCGGGCCGCACGATGTATGTGGTCCCGTTCAGCATGGGGCCGCTCGGCTCTCCGATCGCCCAGATCGGCGTGCAGATCACGGATTCGCCCTACGCCGTCGTGAGCATGAAGATCATGACCCGGATGGGGCGACCGGCCGCCGACGTGCTCGGCGCCGACGGCGAGTTCGTGCCGTGCATGCACAGCGTCGGGGCGCCTCTCGGCGACGGGGAGCAGGACGTCGCGTGGCCGTGCAATCCGGACGAGAAGTACATCGTGCACTTTCCCGAGACGCTCGAGATCTGGTCGTACGGGTCGGGCTACGGCGGCAACGCCCTCCTCGGCAAGAAGTGTCTGGCGCTGCGCATCGCCTCCACGATGGCCCGTGACGACGGATGGCTCGCCGAGCACATGCTCATCCTCGGGGTGACCGACCCCGAAGGGGAGAAGACGTACGTGGCCGCGGCCTTCCCGAGCGCCTGCGGGAAGACGAACTTCGCGATGCTCGTCCCGCCTCCGGTCTTCGCGGACGAGGGCTGGAAGGTGACGACGGTCGGCGACGACATCGCCTGGATCAAGCCGGGCGCGGACGGCACGCTCTACGCGATCAACCCGGAGGCGGGATACTTCGGCGTCGCGCCGGGTACGTCATATGCGACGAACCCGAACGCGATGGAGTCGATCCGCTCCGACACGATCTTCACGAACGTCGCGCTCACCGATGACGGCGATGTCTGGTGGGAGGGAATGGACGGACCCAAGCCCGCACACGCCGTCGACTGGCAGGGCAACGACTGGACTCCCGAATCCGAGACGAAGGCCGCGCACCCCAACTCGCGGTTCACCTCACCCGCGCGCCTGAACCCCGCTCTGGACGAGGCGTGGGACGACCCCGAGGGCGTGCCCATCCGCGCGTTCGTCTTCGGAGGCCGCCGCGCCGGCACCATCCCGCTCGTTGCGCAGAGCTTCAACTGGGCGTTCGGCGTCTACATGGCGGCCACCATGGGATCGGAGACCACCGCTGCGGCCTTCGGGAAGCAGGGCGTCGTGCGCCGCGATCCGTTCGCGATGCTGCCGTTCTCCGGGTATCACCTGGGCGACTACATCAACCACTGGCTCGCCCTGGGTCGAAAGGTGCGGAACCCGCCGCGCATCTTCCAGGTGAACTGGTTCCGTCGCGACGAGGACGGACAGTTCCTCTGGCCGGGGTTCGGCGAGAACATGCGCATCCTCCAGTGGATCGTCGCGCGTGCACGCGGACGCGCGCTCGCCATCGAGAGCCCCCTCGGGTGGATGCCGCGCTACGAGGATCTGACCTGGGACGGCCTCGACTTCTCGGAAGAGGAGTTCTTCGCGTGCATGGCGGTGAATCGCCGCGACTGGACGGCCGAGCTGCTGGATGTGGAGGAGCTCTTCATGAAGCTGTACACCCGGCTGCCGAAGGAGATGGAGATGATCCGGTCCCTCACGACGAGCGCGCTGTGGCGCTCGCCGAAGAACTGGGAGATGAACGCGGATCCGACATAGGCGCGCGGACAGCGCGGTGCCGAAGCGGTGCGGACGGAGGTCATGATGGCGGGAGCCGGACACGGGTCGGTGACGGGTCTGGACGAGCGCACGCTCGGCCGCATCGACGTCATCCTCTTCGACGCCGACTACCGGGATGCCGGATCGGCGATCGAGGACGCCTGGCGGGTCGCTGTGTTCGCCACCGATCCGCGGATGCGCGCCGAGCACGACCGGGTGCGGGCGGCGGCCGTGCGTTCGGCGAACGAACGGCGGGACCCGACCGCGGCCAGCGTGAAGACGTCGACCGGGGTGCATCGAGCGCTCCTCGGTGTGGCGCTCTTCCTGGGCGCCGTCGCCGTGGCGCTGATCGCCACACCGCGCAACAGTCCGGTCACCCTGCAGGATGCGCTGCTGCCTGCCGGACTGCTCGCGGTCATCTCGGTGTCGCTGCTGTGGTGGCTCGAGCCGCGTCGCGCGAACGGATCCCTCTGGGGGTCGCGGGTGCCTGCGGTCATCCACTTCATCTTCGGGATGCTGTGGCTGCTGGCGGCGGCCGGCGCGCTGACGTTCCGGTGGGGCGAGGTCGAGCCGTACCGGGCGCTGCCGGCGACCTCCGGCCTCACGATGCTCGTGTGCGCCGGAGTCGCAGCGATCATCCTGTGGGTCCACGCCCTCCGCGCTGACCGCTCAGGACGTCAGACGGGCCTTGCCCGGCTCACCGGCGACCTCGTGGACCCGCAGGATGCGGCCGAGGTCTTCGACGAGCTCGACCGGTGGTGGTGGGCTGCGGGCCCGGAGGCGATGCGGCGGGACGGCGCGCGCGTACGCAGGGTGCGGCGGGAAGTGCTCGCTCGTCTGCGAGCGGCGGCCCTCATCACCGAGCGCGACGAGCGGACAGCCGCAGCCGCGCCGGAGCCGGCGCGGTGGAGCGGTCGTCGGCGCTGAGAGCGTCGGCCTATCGGGCGTCGTCGAGGCCGCCCTCGCTGCGCGGCGTCAGGCCGCCCCGCCCTGCTGCGTCACCTCCATGCTGCGGCTGAGTCCGTCCAGGAGGGCGGCGAGGCCGGCTTCGAACTGGATGCTGAGCGAGTCCGCATCCATCGCGGGGCCGTCCGCGGGGCGATCGTCCGCGGGCCCGTCGTCTGCCGGCGCGCTCATGCCCGCGGAGAGCGCCGCCATCTCGGGGAACTCCCCGCTGCTCAGAAGTGCGCCGCCGAAGGCGATGGCGTCCGCGACGGACGCGGGGTTGTCCCGCGCCGCGCGGGCGCGGTGCAGGGACTCGACGGTGTGCAGCGCGCTTCCGACCACGTAGTCGTCGACGATGGCCGTGAGCGTGACCTTCTGCGGGGCGGTGAGATTCGTCTGCCGGAGGGCAGCGAGGGACTGCTCATAGTGCCGGATCGCGTTCGGGCCGAACTGCGCATCGTTCAGCGATGCCAGCGCCCACGGGTGGGCGATGAGGGCTCTCCGGCTGCGCCGCGAGATCTCGGCCGTCGCTTCCCGCCAGTCGTGGGGGAGCGCGCCGGCGGGCACGAGGACCTCCTCGAGGATGGCGTCGTGCATGAGCGCGATGATGTCGCCCTTGGTCCGCACGTAGTAGTAGAGCGTCATCGTCGCCGACCCGAGCTCGGCGGCGATCCGCTTCATGGTGGCGGCCTCGAAGCCCTCCGCATCGGCGATCGCCAGGGCCGTCCGGGCGATCTGCTCGCGCGAGTACCGCGGCTTGCGACCGGAGGGTTCCGGGCGCAGCCAGATCAGCGAGTTCTCGTGGGGGGCTGCCATGTCGTATCTCGTACGATTATATTATTCGTACAGCGTACGAAAAAGAGATACATCATACGAAAGGACGACGCCATGACCGAGCCCACCATCGCGGATCGACTGCACGACGGGATGCATCGGCTGCCGGGAATGCCGGACCACAGCGAAGCCGCGGAGCGCAACGACGGACAGGGGCACCCGAACCGCTCCTTCCAGAGTCGTACCCGGCGCGCCGCGCACACGCACCGCGGCCACGAGCACGGGCAGCCGCGCGTCCTCGTCCGATGGCAGACCGCGATCGCCCGCCTCTTCTCCTGACCTGAGGCGCACACGACGCTTCAGTGCCACGATCGAGCCATGGAGATGGATGAGATCGTCGAGATCGTCCGCGGTTTCGACGGGGCACTGGTCGTCATTCCGGAGGTGGGCAGCGTGTTCCCCGAGCTGGCGTGGGGAGACGCCTTCTTCTACTTCGCCCCCGATGGGGTGATGCCCGAGCGCACCCAGCCGTACGGGACGATCATCACCAAGGACTACCCCGACGACGAGCGCTCGGACCTCGAGCCCCCTGGCCGCTTCCGCGTGAACATCCAGGTCGATCGCGGGCGCGCGGCGGAGCTGACCGCCACCCCGGTCGATCCGGCGGAGGCGGATGCGTTCGCCCCGCATCCGGCGTACGGCGCCGCGGGGTGGGTCTGCGTCGTCAACCCGGGGCACCGGACGGCCGACATGGTCGTCGAGCTCCTCCGCGCCGCCCACGACGCGGCACGGGCGCGCGCCCAGCGCCGGGAACGGTAGGCCCGCCGGAGTGGGATGTGGTGGCAGTTCGTGCCGCATCCCGCACGGTGAGCGACCACAACTGCCACCTCAGGGTGCCGTGCGCGGGACCCGGTGTCGGGAGCGAGGATTAGCCTCGCCTCGTGGCCACTCTCGATGACCTCCGCCGCATCGCGGCCGGGCTTCCCGGTAGCGAGGAGCGCTCGACCACCGGCGGCGCCGCGTGGTTCGTCCGCGGCAAGCTGTACGCCTGGGAGTGTCATCCCTGGCCCAGCATCCCTGCCGACATCCGTGCGATCGTCGCCGCAGAACTCGTCGTCGGTGTGAAGGTCGCCGAGCGCATCGACGCCCTCGCCCTGGTCGACATGGCGCCCGACGTGTTCCTGCGCACGACGACCGCGTGGAACGAGCCGAAGGTCGCGTTCCGCATGGCCGGCATCGACGACGACCACCTCGCCGAGCTCGTGACGGAAGCCTGGCGCGTCCAGGCGCCGAAGTACCTGCGCCGTGCGCTCGATGAGTAGCGACCTCGGGTCGTCTCGTCAAGCCCATGCGTGAGAGTGCCGTCGGCGCGCATGATGACTCTGCACCTCCGCGAGCGCGGAGCACCGACCGAGGAGATTCCGGTGTCCCTGATCGCAGATCGACCCCTTCGTCCGGCAACCGAGTTGCTCTGGGTGGGTGATGGCGGCTGGGTGGCGTGCGACACCGCCCTCGCCAAGACCGATCCCCGACGCGTCATCGCGTTCATCGAGTGCAAGGAGCATCGCGTCCGCGTGCAGTGGGTCCGGGACCGGTGCGACGTCAGCGTCCACGACACCCTCCGGGAGGCCCTGCAGGCGGTGGAGGCGGCGTGCACCCGAGACCGCGAGGCGTCGCCCGAGCGGTCTCTCCAGCTGCACTGAGGCCTCCCTGCGGCCGAGCATCCGGGGTCGTCAGCGGACGAGCGCCTGGTCCTTGCCGGCCGCTTTGGACGAGTACATCGCGTCGTCGGCACGGTTGAGCAGGGCGTCTGCCGTCGGCGGCGATCCGGCGTCGGGCGAGTACACCGACGCGCCGACGCTGATCGACAGTTCGAGCGCACCGTGGGCGGTCGCGATCGGCTCGCGGGCAAGTTGCAGGATGCGCTGCGCGATCGTCGTGGCCGCGACCGTGTCGGCGGCCGGGCAGATCGCGACGAACTCGTCCCCGCCGATCCGTCCGACCGAGTCGCCCGTTCTGACTCCGTCACGGAAGCGCTCGGCGAGGGTGCGGAGCACCTCGTCGCCCGTCGCGTGACCGAAGGCGTCGTTGACGCTCTTGAAGTCGTCGACGTCGACGAAGATGACCGTGAGCGGCTCGCCCGCCTGGGCCGCAGCATCCAGAGACGCCTCCAAGGTCTCGGTGATGGACGAGCGGTTCGCGATTCCGGTGAGCTGGTCGTACCGGGCCATGTGCTCGAGATCGCGCTGCAGGCGCACACGCACCAGCGTCTGTGCCGCCTGCCGGCCGAGTGCCTGCTGCAGCTCGAGGAAGCCGCGGTCGAACTCCCGTGTGCGTCCGAAGAAGCAGACCAGCAGGCCGATCGTGCGGTCCTCCGCGGAGAGGGGGGTGACCGACATCGCCTCGAGGCGCGCGTCGCGCAGCCCGGCGGCGAGCTCGGGGAACGTGACGTCGGCGTCGTCGGCGGTGATGACGATCTCGCGGTCGGTGGCGCGGATGGACGGGATCGGGGCGACCACGCCCCAGAGCGGGTTGGTTCCGGAGACGGGCTGGAGCACCCCGTCGTCGTCGATCAGCAGGACGGATGCCGCGGTGGCGGCGAACGCCTCGCGGGCGACGCGCACGACGGCGTCGCCGACCTCCACGTCGCTCGTGCTCACGCCGAACGCCGTCGAGATGTCGTGCATGATCTGCAGGCGCTGGCCGGACAGCTCCGCCGATCGTCGCGCCCTGAGCAGGTCCTGCTCATAGGCCAACCGTTCCGTCGCGTTGAAGACGGCGCTGTGAACGAGCGGGGTCTCGCCGGTGTCGACCACGGCGGAGTTCATCAGGATCGGGATGGCGGTGCCGTCCGTGGCGACCATCGTCAGCGCGACCTGCTCCGCGCGCCCCTGCAGGAGCAGGACCTGGCTGTGCCGGGTCTCCAGGAAGATGCGGCTGCTCGGGTCGAGCAGCGAGGCGAGGCTGACCCCGCGCACATCGCTCTTCGTGCGCCCGAGCCACGCCAGCAGTGTGTCGTTGGCCTCGACCACGATGCCCTCCGTCGTGGTCGTCAGCAGTCCGCACGGGGCCCGGTGGTAGCGGGTCTCGTAGGGATCAGTGGTCACTGCAGTCCACGGCGGATCGCCTCGATGAGGATGTCCGGGCCGGAGAGCAGCGGGATGTGGCCGCGGGTCGGGATGGTGGTGAGGGTGCTGCCGGCGATGGCCCCGTGCACGTATGCACCCACCTGGTCGGGTGCGATCACGTCCTCCGTGCACTGGATGACATGGGTCGGCACCGAGACGCCTGCGAGGTCGCGGCGGTTGTCGGACAGGAACGTGACGTGAGCGAAGTGCCGCGCGATCGTGGGGTCGGTGCGGCAGAAGCTCTGCGTGAGGTCCTCGCCCAGGTCGGGCCGCTCCGGGTTGCCCATGATGACCGGCGCCATCTGCGTCGACCAGCCGAGGTAATTCGCATCTAGCGCGTCGAGGAGTCCGTCGATGTCGGCCTTCGAGAACCCGCCGCGGTACTCGCCCTCGTCGACGTAGCGCGGCGACGGGCCGACCAGGACGAGGTGCGAGAACAGGTCGGGGCGACGGTTCGCCGCGAGGACGCCGATCATCGCGCTGACCGAGTGGCCGACGAAGATCACGTCCGTCGCATCGAGTGCGTCGAGGATGTCGAGGACATCGGATGCGTATCCGTGCAGCGAGTCGTACTTGCCACGGTCGTACGCGGTCAGGTCCGATTCTCCGGCGCCGACGTGGTCGAACAGCACGACCCGATGGTCCGCCTCGAAGGCCGGCGCCACGTGACGCCAGGAGAGCTGACTGCAGCCGAAACCGTGGGCGAACACGATCGTCGGGCCGGCTGCATCGCCGGTCACCGTGACATTGTTGCGCTGAAGAGCCGGGTGTATGCCGACAGATGTCACGGGTGCTCCTGCCGCTGTGGGGGATGCGCGCCCGGTAGGCGCCCCCCTCTGGATAGTAGAGGACGCGGGGCGGCATTCCCGCGGGAGCGGACACTACTCCTTTTGCGGATGCGCCGCTGACGGTTGTGTCGAGCAGGCGGAACGGGCTGACTGGCCGGGTGATAGACATCGATGACCTTGCCGCCGACCTCGCCGACGCCATCCGTGAGCGGGATGTCTTCGCGGCCTACCAGCCGCAGATCTCCCTCGACACCGGCCGCCCCGTCGCTGTCGAGGTGCTGTGCCGGTGGCAGCATCCGGTCATCGGCACGATCTCCCCGGAGACGTTCATCTCCGTCGCGGAGCAGACCGGTCAGATCCACACGCTCGGCGCCCTCATGCTCGGAGAGGCGCTGGATGCCGCGGCCGGCTGGCGTGCCGCGGGCAGCGACATCCAGGTCGCCGTCAACGTCTCGCCGCTGCAGATCGCCGAGCCGGCGTTCCTGACCCACCTCGAGGGCGAGCTGCGCCGGCGCGAGCTGGACTCGAGCGCGCTCATCCTGGAGATCACGGAGTCGCTGCCGCTGGTCGGCTCGCGTGCGGTCATCGACCTGCTCCGCGCCATCCGCACGCACGGCGTCGGGCTGTCGCTCGACGACTTCGGCACCGGCCATGCCTCGCTGGAGCAGCTGGAGAGCCTGCCCCTCAGCGAGGTGAAGCTGGACGGCTCGCTCATCCGCGACGGCGATGCCCATACGGATGCGGCAGTCCGCGAGGTCATGACCGTCGCCCGCGAGCGCGGTGTCCGGATCGTCGCCGAGGGCATCGAGACACCCGCACACCTCGCACGGGTCGTGGAACTCCGCTGCGACAGGGCGCAGGGCTACTTCATCTGCCGGCCGCGGCCGAAGGCCGACATCGACCGTCTGCTGGAGCGAGGGTCAGAGGTCGCCCAGGGGTTCCTCATCGTCTGATTCCGGCTCTTCGCCGCCGATGTCGATGCGCGTCCACGTGACGGCGGTGCCGGGCGAGAAGAGGATGTCGATACCGGGGCCGGAGCGCAGCGGCGGGATGTTGACGTACCCGCCGTTCAGGCGGATGGCCTCGAGGATCTGCTCGCGGAGCCCGTCGACGGGATCAGGCAGGAAGTAGTCCTTGCCGTCAACGGTCAGTCTGTTGATACTCGCCATCGTTCGCCCTTGCTCGTCGTGTGGGAATCGGCCGCGGTCAGGCGTCTGCCGCGGGTCGGCTGGTCGGCTCGGGGACCAGCTCCAGGCCGCCGGGGCTGTTCGCCGTCAGCATGAGGGCGTCGACCCACAGCCGGTTGAGCACGGGCTCGCGGCCGCCGTAGAACTCGAACTGCATCGGAATCGACGGGTGCACCCAGAAGGAGCTGCGCCCGCTGCCGTGGCCCGTCTCGTACTTCCAGGAGAACGAGAAGCTCTCCGAGCGACGGAGCTTCGCGAGCATCACGACGCGCAGATGCGCCAACGCCCGATCGTCGAACTCGACGTACCACATCGGTGCACCATAGATGAGCTTGCCCACGCGACCTCCAGATCCTCCTCATCCTCGCACGCCGCGGGTGCGGGAGCGTGCATCGTCATTGGCCCGTCTCCGTCGACCGCGCAGCTGCCCCGTTCCCTACGCCTCGTCGCCGGGGACGGCGATGCGGGCGAGCAGCACGTGCTGCTGGCCCGAGTGCATGTCGCGGTCGGCGAAGCTGCCTTGGGTCGCGGGACGCGGGAACGAGATCTTGATCGCTCGCAGCGCTCGCATCGGGAACACCCGCACGTCGGCCGCGTTGGCCCGGTACAGCGCGGCGACCACCTCGGGGTCGACGACGTCCGAGGCGCAGACCCGGTCGAAGGCGGCGTCCGTGGGCAGGAACACGTCGAGGGTCATCCAGAACGGGCCCGCGTTCTTGGCGCGGACGAGGTCGGCGATCTCGTCGAGGGTCTGGTCAGCCACGGCTGCCCACCTCCTGGTACTCGGTGCGGAACAGTTCGCTCTCGTCGTCGACGTCGACGGTGTGCTGCAGGACGAACTCGTAGCTCGCGCCGCGCTCGATCTCCGCGGGGGAGGTGGCGAAGGCGAAGCTCGGCAGGTGCGTCATGCCTTCGAGCGGCAGATGCAGCATGAGGGGGTTGGCGATCTTCGCGATCGCGGTCGCCGTCGCCTGATCGGCGGCGCGGGCCTTGAACAGCACCCCCACCTCGCGGGGCGGCTCGCCGCCCGGCTCGAGGGCGCCCAGCACGGCGTTGTGGCCGAAGGCCCGCAGCTCAGCGTCGTACTCGTGCGCCTGGAGCCCGAGGTGCGCGCCGACGCGGCGGGCGAGTTCGCCTGAGAAGCGCCGCAGCCACGCGTCCATGTGCGCGAGGACGTGCGGGTCGCGGATGCCGACGAGCGACACGGTCTCGTAGCCCCCGATGGCTGCGCCCTCGAGCTTGATCGTCGTCTGCTCCGCGTGCTCGAAGACCGAGCCCTCGACGCGGGTGACCCGCTCGTCGACCGCGGTGTAGACGGCGGTGCTGGTGTCGAGGGTTCCCCCAGGCTCGCGCAGCCGGTACGGGTCGGCGTTCTCGTAGAGCATGTGCGCGGCGACGGTCATCGGCGTGGCCGCGGAGGTGTCATCGAGGGGGTGGATGCTGAAGCCGCCGTCGTCGATCTCGACCAGCACCCCGCCGCCGAGCGGGTCGGTGGTGCACTGGCTGCCGCATTCGACGGTCTTCGCGGCATGCCACGTCGGACCGGCGGCGATGCCGCGGCCGAGCGCGATGCCGGCCACGGAGGCCGTGTCGGACGCGCGGCCGGTGAGGACGAGATCCGCGCCGGCGGCGAGTGCTGCGGAGATCGGCTCGTGGCCCATCAGGCCCACGATGTGCTCGCAGCGCGCGACCGTCTCCGCGGTCAGCGTGCCCGCCGGCTCGAGCGGCGACACCCGGCCGGCGGCCAGCGCGCCGAGCACGCTCTCGCGGGTCAGCTCGCTGTAGATCTTCGCGACCCGGAAGGAGAGCTGCTCCTCCGCGGCGATCTCCTCCGCGATGCCGGCCACCCAGTCGACGCCCGCGTCGGTGCCCGACGTGCCGCATGTCGTCACGACCACCGGGATGCCGGCACCCCGGCCGGCGATCAGCAGCGTGCGCAGGTCGCTCTTCAGCGAGCCGCGCGAGGTCTTCGCGATCCCCGCTCCGAGATAGTGCGGTCCGGAATCGGTGGAGCCGCCGTCGACCGCGATCGCATCGGCGCCGAGGGCGATGCCGCGGGCCACGCCCTCGGGGGTCACGCCGCCGCCCAGCATCCCGATGGGGAAGATGATCCGGACCGATCGATCCGCCGGGCGCACAGCATCCGCTGCCACGTCATCGTGTGAAGTCATCAAAGGTGCTTCCTCTCTGCCGGGAATCTATTTGCTATAGCAAATTGTGTCAAGCGCGCCCCGAAGCCGATCCCGCACTCCGGCCGGTACCGTGGGGTCATGCTGAGCGGAAACGAGCGACCGTGAGCCTCCACGAGGCGCTGCCCCAGGTCGCCCGGGCCGGGTCGCTGTCCGAGCAGGTGTACCGGTCCGTGCGCGCCAGCATCGCCGACGGGCGGCTGGAGCCGGGCAGTCGCGTCACCGAGCGGCAGTTGGCCGCGGCGCTGGACGTGAGCCCGACCCCGGTGCGGGAGGCGCTCGGCAAGCTCGAGCACGAGGGTCTCGTCGAGCGCGTCGGTGCCCGCCGGCTGCGGATCGCCGACCACCCGACCGAGACCCTCCGCGAGCTGATGGAGGTGGAGATCATGCTGCGCGGGGCGGAGGCGCGGTTCGCCGCCCGCAAGATCACGCCCGAGGCGATCGAGCGCATGCGCGGATACATCGACGAGCTCGTGGCCGCGCGCGCCTCGCTCACGCTGGCGGAGCAGTTCGAGATGGCACAGCGCTTCGACGCCGAGATCGCGCAGGCGGCGGCGAACACCGCGCTGCGCAGCCTCATCGACAGCTACGCGATCTACGGCGCCGATCACCGGCTCAGTCGTGCCGCCGAAGACGCGAAGGATCCGAGCTGGATCGAGCGGCGGATCGCGGACCACCGGGCGATCCTCGACGCGCTCGCCGCCGGCGACGAGGATGCTGCGGAGCGCACCATGCGCGGGCACGCGCGGTCGGCGATCCAGAGCCTGTAGCGGTCCTACCTGCCGTAGCCGCGGACCTGCTTATAGCCCTCGAGGGTGAAGTCGGGGCCGTCGATGAAGTCGAGGTCGCGTCGTTCGGACGCCTGGATCGCCGCGACCGCGCCGGGGAGATCGGCCAGGCCCACGCGCGGAACGATGACGATGCCGTTCGCGTCGCCGTGGAGGATATCGCCGGTGTGCACGACCTGACCGTCGAGGTGCACGGGGTCGCCCACCTTGGACAGCTCGAAGTTCGCGTGCGAGACGACCGGGTACCGCATGAAGTAGTGGAAGCCCCGCGCGCGCACCTCCGCCACGTCGCGGAGGGCGCCGTCGGTGACGATGCCGATCGCGCCGAGCCGGCTCGCGAGGGTGACCATGATCTCGCCCGCGTAGGCGACCCGATGCGGCGTGCCGCTGGCATCCTTCATCACGATGACGACGGGTCCCTCGATCTGCTCGAGCGCCTCCCAGAGCTGCCAGTAGCCGTCCTGCCGCGCGGGCCGGCCCACGGCGTTGTCGACGGTGACGGTGAGGGCCGTGCCGACCATGGTGCCGAGCTCCGGGAACGCGCACTGCACCGACCCGCCGATGTACCCGTCGCTGCGATCGCGCAGCTGCAGCCGCTCGAGCGCGTTGGCGACGGTCGGGCTGTCGATTCCGCGAAGGTAGGAGAGGTCGGATGGGGTGAGGTCGCGCGTATCGCTCATCGGTCCCTGCACTTCTCTGTGAGGTGGGCGACGAATCACCCGTTTACTATTTGCAATATCAAATGGTAACGTGCTCGCTACTCACCACCCGCGCCCCGCGCACCACTGACGACAATGGAGTCGATGTGAATACCCCCCGTGCCGCACGGCCCACCAACCGGCGCTTCCAGCTGCGTCTCGCCCTGCTCGTCGCGCTGGGCGTGTTCGCCCAGGAATCCGTCTGGAACTTCCACGATTCGCAGACGCCGGTGACGCTGGCCGGCTACACGACGAGTGTCGCGCTCATCGGCCTCATCATGGGCCTCGACAACATCATCGGCATCTTCGTGCAGCCGCTGATGGGCTTCCTCAGCGACCGCACCCGCAGCCGCTGGGGCCGCCGCACGCCGTTCATCGTGCTCGGCGTCCCCGTCGCCGCGGCGCTGTTCATGCTGATCCCGCTGGCGCCGAGCTTCCCCATCCTCATCGCGGTCATCGTGCTCTTCTCGCTCACGGCCAACTCCTTCAAGCCGATCACCGAGTCGCTCCTCGCCGACCAGCAGGTGCCCGAGCACCGCAGCAAGGCCAACGCCTTCGGCCGATTCGCGTCCGGCCTGACCATCGTCGTCTCGGCTCTGCTCAGCCTGTTCGTGGTCGACGAGAGCGTCGAACTCGCCTATGTCATCGCCGCGGCCGTCATGGTCGCGTGCTTCGCGATCCTGCTGATCTCGCTGCGCGAGCCGCGGACCGCGGCGTACCGCGCCGTCGTCGATGAGGACGCCGAGCTCGGAGTCGAGCGCACCGGCTTCTTCGCCGTGTTCAAGGACATCTTCACCGACCGCGACCGCAGCCGGCTCTTCATGATCGTGGCGATCATCGTGGCGTGGGGCGCGTGGGCGGCCATCCGTGCGCTGCTCACCCTGTACGGGGTGGAGCAGCTCGGCCTCTCGCGCGGCGACGCCGGCGGCCTCACGCTGCCCGCGAGCGCCGCGTTCCTCATCTTCGTCATCCCGGTGGCGATCCTGTCCGACCGCATCGGACGCCGCCTCGTGATGCGGATCGGGGTCGTGATCTTCGCGCTCGGGGCGCTCGTCGCGTTCTTCTTCAACACCTCCCCGACGGCCACGCTTGTCGGCGTGCTGATCGCCGCGGCCGGATGGACCGGCTTCGCCGTCAACGCGACGGTCATGCTGTGGAACCTGGCCCCGTCGCAGCGGCTGATCGGCGTCTACACCGGGATCTTCGCCGTCGCTCAGGCCGTCGGCTCGTCGATCGGCCCCGCGGCACTGGGCGCGCTCGTCGACGTCAGCGACTGGAGCTTCCTGATGCTCTACCTCGCCGCCATGGCGCTCGTCGGACTCCTGCTCACCTTCGGCGTCCGACGCGAGTATGCGCCGTCGCAGGTGGCCGAGGAGAGGTTCGTGGACGCAGAGCGCGCCGAGTGATCTCGGTCGTCCTGCCGTCCGCGGAGATGCGCGATCGGCTCGCCGACAGGTTCGGCGATGCGAGCGTCTCGGTGTGGCGGCCGGGCGACCCAGGGGCGCCGACGGACCCCGTCGAGCTGCTGGTGCTGCCGTACATGATCCCCCCTGTACAGCTCCGGCAGCTCGACGGCCTGCCGATCGCGGTGGTGCAGAGCCAGACGCTCGGGCACGACGGCGTCGGCGAGCACCTCCCGTCCGGCATCGCCTACTGCAACGCCACCGACGTCCATGAGGGGTCGACCGCCGAGCTCGCGCTCGGCCTGATCCTGGCCGCGCAGCGCGGCATCCCCGATGCCGTCCGCGATGCCGCGGGCGGGATCTGGGACCACCGACGCCGCCCGGGTCTCGCCGGCAAGCGGATGCTGCTGATCGGCGTGGGCGGTGTGGGGACCGAGATCATCGCCCGCGTCGCGCCGTTCGGCGTCGACCTCGACCTCGTGGCCCGCACCGCGCGCCACGGCGTCCACGGGACGGAGAGCCTGCCCGAGCTGCTGCCCCGCGCCGACATCGTGGTCGTCGCCGTGCCGCTCGTCGAGGAGACGCGGCGCCTCGTCGACGCTCCGTTCCTCGCGGCGATGCGCGACGAAGCGCTGCTCGTCAACGTCTCCCGCGGAGAGGTCGTCGACACCGACGCCCTCGTCGCGCAGCTGCGGACCGGTCGGCTGCGCGCCGCCCTCGACGTCACCGATCCCGAACCGCTTCCGCCGCAGCATCCGCTCTGGACGCTGCCGGGCGTGCTGATCACGCCGCACGTCGGCGGCGACACCGACGCAATGGACGACCGCGTGGATGCTGTGATCATCGAGCAGGTGCGTCGCCTGCGCGCGGGGACCCGCCCCCTCAACCTGGTCCATCCCGCCGGGCGATGACGGCGCGCAGCGGGGACGGCGGCGGCCCGTTCGGCTGGCGCTTCACCGCGCCGCTGCTCCTCGCCTCGTCGCTCAACCCGATCAACAGCTCGCTGCTCGCGACCGGCCTCACCGGCATCGCGCGCGAGTTCGCGGTCTCCCCCGGGGCCGCGGCCACGCTGGTGTCGGTGCTGTACCTGTGCAGCGCGATCGCCCAGCCGGCCGTCGGTCGCCTCGGACTCGTGTTCGGTCAGCGCAGGGTGTTCGCGGCCGGACTGGTGCTGGTCGTGGCCGGCGGCGTCGCGGGCGCACTCGCCCCCTCGTTCGCGTGGCTGCTGCTCGCTCGCGCGCTGATCGGCGTCGGCACCTCGGCCGCCTTCCCCACCTCGATGGCGCTGGTCCGTGCCCGCGCCGACAGGGCGGGAGGCGGCACGCCGACCCGCGTGATCGGCCTGCTGTCGATCGCCGCTCAGGTGTCGCTCGTGATCGGGCTGCCTCTCGGCGGCCTGCTCACCAGCCTGCTGGGCTGGCGGTCGCTGTTCGCTGTGAACGTCCCGCTCGCGCTGGTCACCCTCGTCGCGGTGGGGCGCTGGATCGAGCGCGACGGACCGATCGAGCGCAGCTCCCCCGCGCGGATGCTGGTGACGCTCGATGCGGCCGGCATGGCCGTGTTCGCCGGTGTGATGGCCGGGCTGCTCGTGTTCCTCGGCGACCTGGCCCACCCGCGCTGGTGGCTGCTCGGCGCGGTCGTGCTCGGCGGGCTGCTGTTCGTGCTGTGGGAGCGGCGGGTGTCGTCGCCGTTCATCGACGTGCGACTGCTCGCCGCGCAGCCCGCCCTGGCGCGGATCTTCGCACGCCAGCTGCTCTCGGGTGTCGCCGTGTTCACCGCGCTGTACGGATTGAGCCAGTGGATGGGCGACGCGGCCGGGCTCGATGCCGCAGCCGTCGGCGTGATCATGCTGCCGCTGTCGCTCGTCAGCATCCTCGTCGCCCGGCTCGTGTCGGTCCGCGGCTGGGTGCGCGGCCCCCTCATCGGGGGAGCCTGCGCGGTCGTCCTGGCGGGAGGGATGCTGCTGCTCCTCCAGTCGGCGACCGCCTGGCTGGTGCCGATGCTGCTGCTCACCGCCGTCGTCTACGGCCTGGCGCAGGGCCTGACCGCCGTGGCCACCCAGGTCGCGACGTACGTGCTCACCCCGGCCGGGCAGCTCGGCACCGCCGCGGGGCTGCTGCGCAGCTTCGGCTACATCGGGGCGATGCTGTCGGCCGGGGTCATCTCGGTCACCTTCGGGGCGGTGCCGACCGACGCAGGCCTGCACAGGCAGGGCTGGGTGATCGCCGCCCTGGGGGTGGTGCTCATCCTCCTGACCATCGACCGGCGCCTTCCTCGCACGGCGGGGCATCGCGCGACCTGAACCGGAGAACGCGGAATCCCCGCACGCCCGAGGGCGTGCGGGGATTCCGGATGATGCGGGTCAGGCCTTGCGCGAGCTGCGGTTGGCGAAGAAGCCGTAGATCAGCAGCACGATGATCGAACCGCCGATGGCGAGCAGCCACGTCTGGATCGAGAAGAACTCCTCGAGCGGTGCGTTGAAGAGGACGCTGCCGAGCCATCCGCCGAGCAGCGCGCCGACGACGCCGAGGAGGAGCGTGATCAGCCAGCCGCCGCCCTGCTTGCCGGGGAGGATGAGCTTGGCGATCGCGCCGGCGATCAGGCCGAGAAGAAGGAATCCGAGGAAGCCCATGTCGAGCTCGCTTTCTGTCGGTGAGTGCCCCTGGGGTGTGGGGCTCTGAAACCATAGCCGCGTATTCGAGCTGACCCCCAGTCTGCCCAGGGGGGTTGACATTGCCCTCGCGTGGGCTGTAATTGTGCGCGCGGGCGCGGCGGCGGGGTCGCTGCCTGCGCCACATGGCACGCCCCGGCACGGCTGCCCGCTAGCAGATCCCGCGGCTGCACGCCACGGGGCCGACGGGAGCCGCGTCCGCGCATACGTTCAGGCCATGGATGAGAACACCACGGATCCGACCGGCCCTGAGCAGATGACTCCCGAGGAGAAGCGGCGCGACCAGCTGCTGGCTGCGCCCGGGGCGGTGGAGAGCGATGCGGATCCGCGCATCGAGGTCTCGGAGCACGATGGCGTCACCCGCATCGACATCGCCCCGGACGCCGAGGTGCGCCCGGGTAACCCGTACGCCGAACCTCAGGACGACGAGGGGGCGAGCCGATGAAGGCCCTCACCTGGCAGGGCAAGCGGAAGGTCACCGTCGAGGAGGTGCCGGATCCGGTGATCCAGGCGCCGACCGACGCGATCGTGAAGATCACCTCGACCGCGATCTGCGGATCCGACCTGCATCTGTACGAGATCTTCGGCCCGTACCTCGATGCCGGCGACATCCTCGGCCACGAGCCGATGGGCGTCGTGGTGGAGGTCGGTTCGGCGGTTTCGCAGCTGGCAGTGGGGGACCGCGTGGTGGTGCCGTTCAACATCGCGTGCGGGAGCTGCTTCATGTGCCGGCACGGTCTGCAGTCGCAGTGCGAGACGACGCAGGTCACCGAGTACGGCAGTGGGGCGGCGCTCTTCGGCTACACCAAGCTGTACGGCCAGGTGCCCGGCGGTCAGGCCGAGTACCTCCGGGTGCCGCTGGCCGACCACAACCACATCAAGGTCGGCTCGGACCTCCCCGACGACCGGTACCTCTTCCTCAGCGACATCCTGCCGACGGGGTGGCAGGGCGTGGAGTACGCGAACGTGCCCGACGGCGGCACGGTGGCCGTGATGGGGCTCGGCCCCGTGGGCCAGTTCGCGGCGCGCGCCGCCGTCCACCGCGGGTACCGGGTGCTGGCGGTGGATCCGGAGGCGCCGCGACGTGAGATGGCCGCACGGCACGGCATCGAGACCTTCGACCTCACCGACACCGTCGTCGCGGAGCTGCGGGATCTCACCGAGGGTCGCGGACCCGACTCGGTCATCGACGCCGTCGGCCTCGAGGCACACGGCAACCCCGGCATCAAGCTCGCTCAGGACGCGATCGGCCTGCTCCCCGATGCGATCGCGCAGAAGCTCATGGACACCGCCGGCGTCGACCGGCTCGCCGCCGTGTACGCCTCCATCGACCTCGTCCGCCGAGGCGGCACCGTGTCGCTGAGTGGCGTCTACGCGGGCGAAGCCGACATCCTCCCGATGAAGACGATGTTCGACAAGCAGATCTCGCTGCGGATGGGACAGTGCAACGTCAAGCGGTGGGTCGACGACCTGCTGCCCCTCGTGGAGGAGCCCGCCGATCCGCTCGGCGTGATGGACCTCGTCACGCATCACGCACCGCTCACCGATGCCCCCGGCCTCTACGAGACGTTCCAGAAGAAGGAGGACGGCTGCATCAAGGTGGTGCTCCGGCCCTGAGGTCTCGTTCCCCACACCGCACCCGCGCCGATCGGCGCGGGTGCGGTGTTTGCGGTCAGGCCGAGACGTCACCTCGCCACGCACCGGTCTCGGCGCCGCGGCTCTCGATGAACTCCTTGAAGTTCTTGAGGTCCTTCTTGACCGCGTGCGAGCCGGCGCCGACGAGGGCGCCCGCTTTCTCCAGCAGACCCTCCGGCTCCCAGTCGAGCTGGACGGTGACGCGGCTCGAGTCCTCGTCGAGCTTGTGGAACGTCACGACCCCTGCGTGCGCCGCCTCGCCCTGCGTGCTCCGCCAGGCGACGCGCTCATCCGGGTGCTGCTCGGTGATCTCGGCGTCGAACTCGCGCTCCGCTCCGCCGACCTTCACCTTCCAGTGGGTGTGCGTGTCGTCGATCTGGGTGAGCGACTCGACCTCGTCCAGGAACTTCGGGAAGCTCTCGAACTGCGTCCACTGGTTGTAGGCGACGCGGACGGGGACGTCGACGTCGATGGTCTCGATGATCTGCACCATGTGCTGCTCCTCGGGTAGGTGGAAATGCGTTACCTCCATCTCACCGGCCGGGGCGAGATCTCTCCCGGGGTTGACAGCATCCGATTCGTCACTCGTTGAAAGTCCCGGTAATCAGTGTTGCCAAGTACTGGTACTTAGTGTTACCGTCTACTGGTAGTCAGCAACACAGAGTAGATGGGAGGTGGACATGGGCAATCAGATGACCGAGATGCTCAAGGGCACGCTCGAAGGCATCGTCCTCACGATCCTGGCGGCCGAGCCGGCGTACGGATACGAGATCACGGCGCGGCTGCGAGACGAGGGCTTCGCCGAGATCGTCGAGGGCACCGTCTACGCCCTGCTGGTCCGCATCGAGCAGCGCGGGTTCGTCGACGTCGAGAAGGTGCCGTCGGAGAAGGGCCCGCCGCGCAAGGTGTACTCGCTCAACGCCCAGGGCCGGGAACAGCTCGGCGAGTTCTGGGAGACGTGGAGCTTCATCGCCGAGCGCATGGAGAAGCTCCACCACGAACACACAGATCACATCGACGAAGGAGAGAAGTAGCCATGGCCGCAAAGTGGATCGAATTCCTCACGGGATCACTCGACGACAAGAAGGCGTATCGGCAGTACAAGGCCCGCATCGCGGCGCTGCCCGAACCGTACAAGACCGCCGCGTCGGCCTTCGAGCGGTACTTCATGTACAACGGCGGCATCACCGATGGTGACCCCGGCGTCATGATCACGATGCTGAACGACTTCGCCGACCTGTGGGAGCGTGCCGCCGCCGACAAGACGCCGGTCGACGAGATCGTCGGCGACGACCCGGTCGACTTCGCCGAGGCGTTCGCCGCGGCGTACGCCGGCAAGCGCTGGATCGACAAGGAGCGCACGCGCCTCACGGACACCATCCGGGGGCTCAAGACCGAGGAGGAGCGATGACTTCCACCACGGATGCTGCCATCCGCGTGGCAGGACTCGAGAAGTCGTTCAAGGACCTGCACGTGCTGCGCGGGGTCGACTTCGAGGTCGCCCCCGGCACGATCTTCGCCCTGCTCGGCTCGAACGGTGCGGGCAAGACGACCGTCGTGCGGATCCTGTCGACGCTGCTCAAGGCTGACGCAGGGGCGGCGACCGTGCACGGCCACGATGTGGCCACGCACGCGCAGGAGGTGCGGGAGGCGATCAGCCTCACGGGACAGTTCGCCGCCGTCGATGAGGTGCTCAGCGGCCGGGAGAATCTGGTCCTCGTCGCGCAGCTGCGCCACCTCAAGAACCCCGGCCAGATCGCGGACGACCTGCTCGCGCGGTTCGCCCTGACCGAGGCCGGCGGTCGGAAGGCCGCCACCTACTCCGGTGGCATGCGCCGGCGGCTCGACATCGCGATGAGCCTCATCGGCAACCCGCCGGTGATCTTCCTCGACGAGCCGACGACGGGCCTCGACCCGCAGGCGCGCATCGAGGTCTGGCAGACCGTGAAGCAGCTCGCGAGGACCGGCACGACCGTGCTGCTCACCACGCAGTACCTCGACGAGGCAGAACAGCTCGCCGACCGCATCGCGATCCTCCATGAGGGACGCATCCTCGTCAACGGCACCCTGGCAGAGCTCAAGAAGCTCCTGCCGGCCGCCAAGGTCGAGTACATCGAGAAGCAGCCGAGCCTCGAGGACGTGTTCCTCGCGCTCGTCGGCGACAGCGCGGCACCAGCCGGCACGGACAGTGAGGAACGACGATGACCACGCACTTCTTCGGCGACACCGCCGTCTTGACCAGCCGCTCGCTGCGTCACATCCTGCGCAGCCCCGACACGATCATCACGACGGCCGTCACGCCGGTCGCGCTCATGCTGCTGTTCGTCTTCGTCTTCGGCGGCGCGATCGACACGGGCGCGCTGTCGTACATCGACTACATGCTGCCGGGCATCCTGCTCATCACGATCGCGTCGGGCATCGCGTACACCGCATACCGGCTGTTCCTCGATCTGCAGGGCGGCATCTTCGAGCGCTTCCAGTCCATGCCGATCGCACGGTCGGCGTCGCTCTGGGCGCACGTGCTGACCTCGCTCGTGGCCAACCTGGCCTCGATCGTGATCGTCGTGGGCGTCGCTCTGCTGATGGGTTTCCGCACGGGAGCCGGCGTGTGGGGCTGGCTCGCCGTCACCGGCATGCTGGTGCTGTTCACCCTGGCGCTGACCTGGATCGCGGTCATCGCCGGACTGTCGGCCAAGACCGTGGACGGCGCGAGCGCGTTCTCATACCCGCTCATCTTCCTGCCGTTCATCAGCTCCGCGTTCGTGCCGACCGAGACGATGCCCGCACCGGTGCAGTGGTTCGCTGAGAACCAGCCGGTGACCTCGATCGTCAACTCGATCCGCGACATCTTCTCAGGGCAGCCGGTCGGAGACGACATCTGGGTGGCACTGGCCTGGTGCCTCGGCATCCTCGTTGTTGCGTACTTCGGGGCGATGGCGATCTACCGGCGGAAGATCAGCTGACCCGCTCGGCGCGCAGCTCGCGTGCAGCCTGATTCGGGCGGTAGCCGAGCTCATCGATCGCCGCCTGCACACGGATCCGGGTCGCTTCGGCGACCCGGATCCTGCCTGTGACGACGTTGGACACCGTCTTCATCGACACGCCGGATCGCGCAGCCACGTCGAGCAGCCGCGGAGCCCGCGTTCCCGAACCGGCCGCGGGGATCGCCTCGTCCCGCGCCGAGCCGGGGCTGTTGCGTCGCCGCATCTTGACGTAGTTGCCGCACCCCGCCATCGAGCACCAGCGCGCGGAGCCGTTGCGCGAGTCGTCCCAGTACGCCCAGCGGCAGGTGTCGCGGGCGCAGGCCTTCAGTCGCGACCAGCTGCCGTCGGCCCTCGCCGTCTCGATGGCCTGGACGATCACACCGAAGCCGGCTGCGGCACCGGGCATGCCCGTCAGCGCGGGTGCGCCGTCCGGAGCGAAGGACAGCCGCACCGGCACCGACCGCAGGCCCTCGTTCAGGCCGTCGAGCGCGGCAGCAAGCGGCTCGTGTCCGGCGTGGGCGAGCAGCACCTCGCGGAGGCCCTCGCGGATCTGCTGGGCCAGCCGGAGATCGTCCGCTGTCAGCTGACCCGCATCCGTCTGCGCGTGCGCGACGAACCAGCGGCCGAGGTCGGCGGGGCTGCGCCAGGTGTCCTCATCCTCCTGCCACTCCACACTGTTCACGAAGGCGGCGACCAGGCGGATCGACGGGGGAGCAGCATCCATCTCGAGAGACATGACACCGATATAACCATGACAGTGGTGTCAAGACCAGATGCGCCTTTCGCTGCACCGCGCGACGAGCCCGGCCGATGTCAAGCCGCTACCGCGCCGCGGTCGGCGGCTCATAGCCTGCTCGCATGGCGGTGAACGAACTCTGGCTCGTGCGGCATGGCGAAAGCCTCGGCAACGAGGCGGCCACCCGCGCCGAACACGAAGGACTCGAGCGCATCCCGCTGGATGTCCGCGACGCGGACGTGGAGCTCTCCCCGACTGGCGTCGAGCAGGCTCAAGCCCTCGGCACGTGGCTGGCCGGCCACCGCTCCGCGATCGACGTCTTCTGGGTGTCTCCCTACCTGCGGGCGCGGCAGACACTCGCCGGCGCGCTGGGCGAGGGCGCCGGATCCGCGCGCGTCATCGTGGACGAGCGACTGCGCGACCGTGAGCTCGGCATCCTCGATCTGCTGACGGCCCATGGCGTCGCGCGACTCCACCCCGAGGAAGCAGAGCGCCGCAGACAGCTCGGCAAGTTCTACCACCGTCCCCCCGGCGGGGAGTCATGGGCCGACGTCGCCCTGCGGCTGAGGTCGTTCCTGCGCGACGCCGCGGACGTGTCAGAGGGCACCGCGATGGTGGTCGCCCATGATGCGATCGTGATGCTCTTCCTCTACCTGATGGTGCCGATGGAGGAGGCCGAGCTGCTCGACTTCGCCGCGGCGAACACGGTCCTCAACGCCTCCGTCACGCACGTCGTGCGACGCGGTGTCGGCTGGGAGCTGGTCGACTTCTCGGTGGTCGACCATCTCGTGCGGGAAGGCGCCGACGTGACAGTCCACCCCGGTCACCCCGATGTCCAGCCCGAGTGAGGCGGTCGACCGCCGGCTGCTGCGGACGTGGGGGCTGCCCGACCCCGGCGACTCGAAGAAGTCCCGCGGGCGGGTGATCGTCGTCGGCGGCTCGCGGCGCTCGCCGGGTGCCGCGCTGCTCGCCGGGGAGGCGACATTGCGCGTGGGCGCCGGCCGCCTCGCCCTCGTCGTGCCTGACCCGCTCGTCGGGCCGCTGGGACCGGCGCTGCCCGAGGCCGCGTTGCTGTCGCTGCCCCCGCGTGCGGGAGAACCGCTGCAGGCCGACGTCGAGGAGGAGCTGTCGGAGGCGGACGCCGTGCTGTTGGGGCCCGGATTCGACGATGCCTACGGCACCAGGGCCACCCTGCTCTCGGTCGCCGCGGCTCGGCGCGGGCCCCTCGTGCTCGATGCCTTCGGCATCGGCGTGCTGCCCACGGTCGACCGTGCGCTGCTTCCCCGGCACCTCGTGCTGAACGCCAACCTCGAGGAGGCCGCGATCCTGCTCGGCCGCGACGTGTCGACCAACACCCCTGACGACCTCGTCGAGGTCGCTCAGCAGTACGACGCCGTCGTGCACTGCTACGGGATCGTCGCCGCCGCCGACGGCCGATCGTGGCGGGTGCCGCCGGGTGCTGCGGGCCTCGGCACCTCCGGAAGCGGTGACGTGCTCGCGGGTGCCATCACCGGCTTTCTCGCCCGGGGGCTCGATCCGATCCGCGCGGCGGTGTGGGGAAGCTGGGCTCACGCCCGCGCGGGCGATCGGCTGACCGACCGGGTCGGGGTCGGCTTCCTCGCCAGGGACATCCCGTCCGAGCTGACTCGTGCCATCGTCGACGTCGACCGATGACCCGCCGACGGGGCGCCCGCCCGGCGGGCCGCCGCCGTCGCGGCCCTCAGTTCCGCTCGGATCCCGTCGCGGGGCCGCCCGGGATCCTCGACGGAGCATTGGCTGACGCCGAGCGAAGTCCGCCGATACCGGGGGGCGGAAGATGCGGGATCGGAATCGGGCGGGTTCCCCTGCCGGCCCGGCGCGCGTGGCCGGGGCCGACCTCGGTGTCGTCCGTGTCGGATGACGCTCTCATGGTGCTCCTCGACGTCGAAGTGCCTCTGCCTCGTTCCATGGTGCGCCTGGCCGGTGCGGACAGGAATGGGGGTTGACGCCGCCGGACACGCGAGCTAGCTACGTGAAAGGTACCCGAGGTCTGGACATCCGTCGCCGGATCTGTCTACGATCCCGCCCGTGGGCATCATGTACTACGGCGGCGACGCCACGCCGATCCACATCGAAGACCGCGCCCTTGCGCATCTCAAGGTCGTCATCGCGACGAAGCTGCGCAGGGGGGAGAAGTTCACGCTGTCATGGCGGCATCCTGAGGATCAGCCTCGGGGGCGCAGCACCATCTGGCTGCACCCGTCGATTCCGCTCCGGTTCGTCTTCGACGAGCCGGAGCCCCCGCAGCTCAGCCGTGAGTGGATCGAGGAGCTCGCCAACTCCGCGAACTCCAGCGGGGGGATCATGCTCGTGCCCGAGCACCTCGATCCCGCCACCACGAAGAAGTCAGGACAGAAATGACCAGTCGGTGTCGCCGTCCTCGCCGAGGCGCTCGGTGGTCGGTGCCGCCGCGGTCGGTCTGACCCGGCGCACGATGAGCCGCATCCGCTCGACGGCCGCGCTGTCGACGAGTTCGTCCAAGGAGCGGCTGTACGCCTTGACGGCGATCTGACTGGACGGACCGACCAGGAAGGTCGCTGCGCTGCGGCTGCCGTCGGCCTCGAGCACAGGGATCTCGACGTTCGCGGCGAGCTGGGCTTCGGCGAGCGCTCTCCCGCAGTCGATCAGAGCGGCGGCGATCTCATCACCTGTCACGAATTCGGCGCCCGCGTAGAAGATCGACCTCATGATCCGATCTTCGCGCGCCTACGGGGATCCGCCCATGGCCTTGCGCTGGACGGATGCGGTCGCTACGGGCGGCAGCGTCACCACCGCTAGCGTGTCAGGAGGGGACGTCGCTCGGACCGTCCCGCGGACGGGGCATTCGTGGCTGAGCAGGCGTCGGGGTGGCAGGGGTTCTGGGAGCGCGGCGGCATCTGGCGGGCGCTGCTGCTCGCCGTCGTCTACTACGGCCTGTATGAGCTGTTCGGGTTCCTGCTCGGGCTGGCCTTCCCCGAGGGAGGTGCTGCGCGCGGCGACGAGGGGAGCGCGGCGGATGTGCTCATCGGCACGATGCTGCCCATCGTGTTCGGCAGCGCCGTGCTCGTGGCGTTCGCCGCCTCGCTCGGCTGGGTCAAGGAGCTCTTCGGGCCGCAGCCGGTGCGCGGGCGTCGATGGATGTGGATCGCCATCGTCGTCGTGCTGGCGATCAACGTCTCGTCCCTTCTGAGCATCGACTACGGCGAGGCGGGTTTCGTGCTGGTCGCGACCTGGCTGCTCACCGGGCTGTTCGTCGGCTTCGCCGAGGAGGTGCTCACCCGCGGGTTCGTGGTGAACCTCATGCGCAAGGCCGGCCACGGCGAGATCGCCGTCGCGCTCGCCTCGGCCGGCATCTTCGCGGCGCTGCACGCCGGCAACCGCTTCACCTCGGACCAGGGACAGGGCGTCACCGCGCTCCAAGTCGTGTACACCTTCGGCTTCGGCCTGTGCATGTACCTCGCGCTGCGCGTCACCGGCACCCTGTGGGGCCCGATCCTCCTGCACGCGAGCACCGACCCGACGCTGTTCCTGCACGCCGAGTTCCCGACCGGAGGGGTCTTCGGCCTCCTCCCCGCGCTGAGCACCTTCCTCGTGATCGCGACCGGCGCCGTCCTGCTCATCGTGCTGATCGTGAGCGAACGGCGCAGGACGCGTCAGGCGACCGACACCGGAGCCGTCGCGCGCTGAGTCGCCGCGGCGGCAGCCGCGATGAGGTCCTCGCGGAGATAGCGCGCATAGCCGCCGACCGTGCGGCCCTGCTGGCGACCGCTGGTGCGCACCCACGCAGCGTCGGAGGCGACGAGCCTCGCACCGCGGGCGCGCATCTCCTCGACGAGCCAGACGTCCTCGTGCTCGCGCACGTCCTCGAAGCCGCCCGCGCCGATCAGCGTGCTCGCGCGCGTGCCGAGGTTCGCCCCGTGCACGTGCCCGTTGGCGACTCCGGGCGTGTGCGTCGCCCACCATGCCTCGGTCTGGGTCTCGTCGAGGTCGCGGAAGTCGGGTCGCACCGTCCCCACCACCACGTCGGCGCCGCGTTTCGCGAGTCGCAGCTGATGCGTGAGCCAGTGCGGCGGCACCGCGGAGTCGGCGTCCGTGTGCGCGATCCACAGCCGGGAGGGCGGAACGTCGCGATTGGCCCGCAGCGCGGCGTCGACCCCGGCGGCACGTGCTGCACCGACCCGGCCCGCGTCGATCGTGACCACCTCCACCGGGAAGTCGGCCGCCAGCTGGGCGGTCGCGTCGGAGCAGGAGTCCAGGACGAGCACGGTCGTCACGCGTCCGGTCACGTGACGGGCCGCCAGCGCGGCGAGCTCCACCGATGTGAGGCACGCGTGGATGAGGTCCTCCTCGTCGTGCGCGGGGATGACGATGGCCGCGGCCAGGATGCGGTCGGATCTCATGGCGTGAGGCCCTCCCGCGCGGCGACCGACGGCGACCCGGGGCGGGCGAGCACGTCGAGCCGGAAGTCGGGTTCGAGGTGGCTGGCGGCGGTCTCCCATGTGCGGCGCGCCCTGATCGCGTCGTGCACCTCGTCGCCGCCCAGCGGCGCCCCGGAGATGGGGTGCCGCCAGTGGCAGGCGACGAGCATGCCATCGTCGGTGAGAGCGCCGTCGATCCGGTCGATGACGCGCTCGAGCTCGGGCCGCGAGAGGTAGTAGCCGACCTCCGAGAGCACGATGAGATCGAACGAGCCGTCGGGCCACTCGGCGGGGACGGTGAGGTTCTGGAACGACACCCGCGGGTCGTCGCCGATACGGGCGCGCGCCCGGTCCAGCGCGGTCGGCACGGCGTCGGTCGCGACGACACGATCCGCGCGGTCCCGCAGCGCCGCGGTCAGCGCACCCGTCGAGCATGCGACGTCGAGCGCGCGACGGAACCGCGGCCGCGGCAGTGACGCCATCACGATCTCGCGTTTGCGCTGCTCGTACCACCGCGAGTCGTAGCCCCATGGGTCTTCGTGGCGGGCGTAGAGATCGTGGAAATAGGCGATGCCGACAGCATCCGCTCGCTCGTCGGCGGAGGTCACGAACACCTCGAGCGGCCGCTGGAAGTGCCGCAGCATCGACGACGACAGCATCGGCGGTTCGCCCGGCGACGCCGGGGGAGGGGTCAGCTGGGTGGCGTGGCAGGCGATGGCCCTCGCCTTGACGGCTGCCGTGGCCGCGCTCAGCGGCAGGACGCGCCAGCCGGTGGTGTCGACCTCGGCCGGCTCGCCCCAGTGCCACAGCCAGACCGGGTACCCGAGCACCTCGACCGCCGCACTGCGGAACCCGGCGGCGATGTCGCCGAGCACACGGTGGTCGCGATGACCGTCGCCCACCCACGGCGCCACGACCAGCGTCGAGCCGGCGCCGGACTGCAGCGTCGCCGCGACGGCGCGCCGCAGCGCGTCGGCGTTCTCCCGCAGCCCGCCGTCGGGAAGCCCGAGGAACGTGACCCGTGCGTCCGGGGCGAGCAGGGCGACGGCCCGCGCGGTCTCGGCGCGGCGCGTCATGGCCAGCTGCGGATCCCTCGTGCCGCCCGCTCCCGCCGCCTCGCCGTCGCTCGCGCAGACCACCTCGACCGGGACGCCGCGCTGCGCCGCCACGGTGATGAGTCCACCCGCGCCCAGGGTCTCGTCGTCGGGGTGCGCGGCGAGCACCACCAGCCGGTCGGCAGTCAGTGTGAGCTCGGGTGCGGCAGCCCATGGCGCGGCGTCCGCCCAGCGCTGCTCGTCGGTGCCGGGGTCACGGTGGTCGAAGGCGATGCTCATCGGCTGCCCAGGAGCCGGCCGAGACGGGCCAGGTCGCGCTCGCCGTGGTGCTGGCGGAGGTACAGCCGCAGGTCGGCGACGCGGCGGGCGTGCTTCTCCTCGGCGGTCAGGGGAGCGGGGCCGAGGGCGTGCTCCGCGATCGTGAGCACCCGCTCCGCCGCCGCGGCCGCCGTGGCGCGTACGCGCTCGGCGAGCACCTTGGCTGCGGCAGCATCCATCCCGCCGTCGACCGCGTGGGCGCTCTCGGCGAGGCTCGCCCGCGTCGCCCACATCAGCGTGTCGGCCTCGCCCAGGAACGCCAGCGAGAGCTGGTCGGGTTCGGCCCGCGCCGTCGCGGCGGCGAGCGCGTCGACGAGGGGCATCGCGCCGCCCCACCAGACCGCCGCGACGCCCATCCCGCCCCACGCGAAGCCCGGCCGGGTGAGATACCAGTCCGGCCCGCCGATCGGCACCGCGGCCGCGCCCTCGAACTCGACCGGCGCGCTGACGATGTGCGAGAGCCCGCGCGCGTGCCACGGGCCGCTGCGGGCGACCACTGCCGGCTGGCGCAGGGCGACCGCGAACAGGCGGCGCCGGTCGCCGTCCCAGGCGGTGACGAGCGCGTGGCTGAGGTAGGTCGCGAGCGAGCACCACGGCTTCACGCCGGTGAGCGTCCAGCCGCCGTCAGGGGCACGGGCGGCCTCGACCCGACCGCCCGGACCCTCGGCGGCGAACACGCCCCACGAGGCATGCCCGTCCGCGCCGATGGCGGTCAGGGCGTCGCGGGGGTCATCACCCTCCGCGCGGGCCTGCGCCAGGATCGCCAGGGCGTCGAGGTGGGGCTCCAGGATGCGCGCCGCCGCGACGTCGAGCGCCGCGGTCGTGGCCAGCAGCTCCCAGAGCGCCGTGGTCTTCCCCTTGCCGGGGACCGGCACCTGATGGCCGATGCTGACGGCCCACCCGATCGTGGCGTCCACGTGGGTTCCGAAGCCGATGACCTGTGCGGCGGTGGCGGCCGCGTGCTCGGTGGTCGCGGCGACGCCGCCCTGCAGACGCAGACGCAGGGTCGGGACGTCGGCAGGGGCGGCGGCGGTCACTTCTTCTTCGCGGGGGTGCGGTTCTCCGCGCTCACCATCCAGGCGAACTGCTCGAGCTGCTCGAGAACGTCGTGCAGGATGTCCGCCGAGGTCGGATCCTCCTCGTCGACCGCGTCGTGCACCTCGCGCGTGGTCGCGATGACCGATTCGAGGCGCTCGGTGACGAGGTCGATCGTCTCGGTCGTGTCGATCTCGCCCTGCGGGAACTCCGGGAGGGTGGTGGTCTGGGCGATCGTGTCGCTGCGGCCGTCGGGCAGGGCGTGCAGCGCCCGCATCCGCTCGGCGATGACGTCGCTGAGGGTTCGCGCGGCGTCGATGATGTCGTCGAGCTGTCGGTGGGTGTCGCGGAAGTTCGTGCCGACGACGTTCCAGTGCGCCTGCTTCCCCTGCAGCTGCAGCTCGAGCAGGTCGACCAGGATGCTCTGCAGGTTGTCGCTGAGCTGCTGGGAGGCGCGGAAGCCGCTCTCCTTGTTCTGCTCCTGAGTGAGCTTCGCTCCGCTGCCTCCGCGGGCAGCGCGACGCTTGTTGCCCGGACGTGTGGTGTCGGCCATCGTGTTCCTCTCTCCAGCATCCGACCGGATGCTGTGACCGACGCTATGCGCCGGGACATGGCGTCCCGAGGGGGTTGACGGTGCTCGATGGGCGGTGCTACCCGGCGCGCTTCAGCGGCGTAGGCTCGGACGTTATGGCTATCGGCGCGATGATCCACACGTTCACGGTGCAGCTCGCCGATGTCGACCGGGGCGTCTACGACGAGCTCTCGCTCCGCGTGGCCCGCCATCCGTCGGAGACCGACGCCTTCATGATGACGCGGGTCCTCGCCTACTGCCTCGAGTACGAGGAGGGGATCGCCTTCAGCGAGGGCATCTCGGCGACCGACGAGCCCGCGGTGCTTGTGCGGGACCTGACCGGACGCCTCACCGCCTGGATCGAGGTCGGCGCGCCCGATGCCGCACGCCTGCACCATGGCAGCAAGCTGGCCGATCGCACCGTGGTCTACACGCACCGGGATCCTGCGAAGGTGATGGCTCCCTGGGCGGGCAAGCGCATCCACCGGTCCGAGACCATCGCCCTCCGCAGCTTCGACCCCGGCTTCGTCGACGCGGCGGTGTCCGCGCTGGAGCGGCGGAGCACGATGACGCTGTCGATCACCGAGGGTCAGCTCTACCTCGAGCTCAACGGCGTGAACCTGAGCTCCGCCCTGCACACCCGCCAGCTCGACCCTTCCTGAGCCGGACGCGAGTGCGATAGATCACCCGCGTTCCGTCTCGTCCGGCAGCGACGAGACGGCGATCACCGCCACGTCCTGCATCTTCCAATCCATCTCGGTGATGGCCTCGCGTGCGGTCTCGATCTGGGCGACCGAGACCTTGCGGCGGCGCGGAACGACGAACGCCTCGACGTGGAACACCTGTCCCATGTCGCGCATCCGCACCGCCGCTTCCGCCACCCACGGCTGACGCTCGAGCGCCCGCACGATGTCGGAGATCAGCGGCTGCACCTTCTTGTCGTCGTGCGTGCGCGCGCGCTGATCGATGAGGTCGAGGACGGCCGAGCCCGAGTTGCGGATGCCGTCCCACACGATCCCCAGCGAGATGAACAGGGCGGCGGCGCCGTCGAGCCACCACCAGCCGATGCCGATCCCGAGCACCCCGACGATCGAGGCGACGGTGGTGGTCCAGTCGGCTTTCGCCATGTCGGCGTCGGTGTACAGGACCTTGTTGTGCAGGACAGGTGCGAGCTTCGCCTTCGCGTGCCCGTAGAAGAACGGCCCGATGATGACGACGGTCATCACGGCGACCATGAGCCAGCCGAGCCAGATCGTCTGGCCGAAGATCCGCACGGTGCCGATCGCCGGGTGATCCCCGCTGAGCAGCCCCGACACCGCCTCGAACGCCAGGTTGCCGCCGACCGCGAGCAGCGCGACCCCGGCGACGAGATGACCCACGGCCATCGCCCGATGCAGCCCGTAGGGGAACGCGCGCGTCGGCCGCTTGCGGATGAACAGCAGCGACACCAGGAACGCGACCTGCGGGATGAGGGAGAGCATGTCCTCGATCCAGGCGGTCTTCATCGCCTGCGATCCGCCGACCACGAACGCGATCAGGACGATCGTGACGGAGGTGTAGCCGATCGTGAACCATTCCCACCGGATGGCCTTGCGCAGAGCCTCCTGCTGCGCGACCGGCAGATCAGTGCGCCCCAGCGTCTTCATCCGCCGACCTCCTGGTCGAGGTAGGTCTCCAGTGCGCTCTGCAGCGCGTTCTCGCCGAGGGGGAGCAGCATCACAACGGGCGCGCCGTCCGCGCCGGGGATGCCGGGATATCCGCGCGTGACGGACACGAGGGTGGTCCACGGGGTGGCGTCGGTCATGCCGCCGACCGCGAGGTCGAGCTCTCCGTCGGCGAGGTCGTCGACGAGGTCCTCCTCGCTGTCCACGATCCAGGTCACCTCGGCGCCGTGCTCGCGGGCGAAGCCCTCGACGAGGTCGGCGAGCGGGCCCGACACCTCATCGCCCTCCACCGTCACGAGGCCGGCGCTCGGCGACGCGCCGGCGCGCAGCATCCCGTCCGTGATGCGGCCGAGTGTCCCGTCGGGGTCGGTCGGGATCGTCAGGCCGCATCCGGTGAGACCGGCCGCGAGCAGCATGGTCAGCGCGGCAGCGGTCGTGCGGGTGACGGCGCGGGCTCGCGGCGGTCGCATCACAGGGGTTTGCCGCCGGTCACTCCGAGCACCGTGCCCGAGACGTACGACGACTCCGCCGAGGCCAGGTACACGTAGGCGCCGGCCAGCTCGGCCGGCTGACCGGGGCGGCCGATGGGGGTGTCGGTCCCGAACGTCGCGAGGCGCTCGGCATCCCAGCCGGTCGCGGGGATGAGCGGGGTCCAGATCGGCCCGGGTGCCACCGCGTTGACCCTGATGCCCTTCGGCCCGAGCTCTTCGGCCATCGCCTTCACGAAGGCGACCTGCGCGGCCTTCGTCATCGCGTAGTCGAGCAGTCCGGGCGAAGGGCTGTAGGCCTGGATGGACGAGGTCACGATGATCGCGGCGCCCGGCTGCAGGTGCGGCACGGCGGCGCGCGCGGTGAAGAGGAGGCCGTACAGGTTGGTGCGGAACACCCGGTCGAGCTCCTCCGTGGAGATCGACGCGATGCCCTCGCGGTCCTTCTGATAGGCCGCGTTGAGGACGAGGATGTCGAGTCCGCCGAGGGCGGCGCGGGTCCGATCGACGATCCCAGTCGCGAAGTCCTCGTCGCGCACGTCGCCGGGGAGGCGGAGGCCCTTCCGGCCAGCGGCCTCGATGAGCGCGACGGTGGAGTCCGCATCCTCCTGCTCGTCCGGCAGGTGCGCGATCGCGACGTCCGCGCCCTCCCGGGCGAAGGCGATCGCCGCGGCGCGCCCGATGCCCGAGTCGCCTCCCGTGATGAGGGCGCGCCGGCCCTCCAGCCGCCCGGAGCCCCGATAGCTGTCCTCGCCGTGATCGGGCCGCGGGGTGGTCTCGTCGGTGATGCCCGGCTGCTCCTGCGACTGATCGGGGAAACCGCCCTCCGGATGTGCCGAGCGGGGGTCGTGCGGCTGATCGGCCATGTGGTCTCTCCTTCTTCTGCCGTTGCTGTCGCGAATCTACCCGCGGGGGATCGGGTCGACAGGGGGTTGACGGCGAGGGCTCTGCCGGGTGCGGGTTCGACATCACTCCGGATGGGTGACGCACGGGGAGCGGCGACATCTAGGGTGAGAAGCGTCGCGAGACGATCACTTGACCCCAGGGAGTGCAATGGCCGAGCCGACCGCATCCCGCGCGCTCATCGTCCGCGGACTGATCAGGGCGCTCGTGTCGGCCTTTGTGCTGGTCGCGCTGTACTTCCTCCTCCCGCTCGACGGACTCCGCATCCCCGAGCTGCTCGTGGCGGTGTCCGTCCCGCTGATCCTGATCGCCGTCAGCGCCTGGCAGATCAGCGCGATCGTGCGCGCCCGCTATCCCGGCGTGCGCGCGATCGAGGCGCTCGCGATCGTCGCGCCGCTGTACCTCCTGCTGTTCGCCGCAGGCTACTTCCTGATGGCGACGACAGCTCCGGCGAGCTTCTCCGAGCCGTCGCTGTCGCGGATCGACACCCTCTACTTCGCGGTCACGATTTTCGCGACCGTCGGATTCGGCGACATCAGCGCGGTCACCGAGACCGCGCGACTGTTCGTGACCTGGCAGATGATCCTCAACCTCGTGCTCCTCGGCGCGGGCATCCGGCTGCTCACGTTCGCCGTGCGGCGGGGGCGTGCCTCGCGCGGCGCGGAGACCGGAATCACCCCTGTGGAGTGACTACCTCGGCGCGGCGCCTCTCTAGCGTCGAGATCGACGCCGACCCGGGCGCGCTGCGCAGCGGGTGGTCGGTGCACATCGCTGAGGAGGGACTGTTAAATGACTGACACCACTGGGAGACGTTGGAGCGGGTGGGCCGTTTTCGCTGGAGTTCTGCTGCTGATCGCGGGAATCCTGGACCTGGTCTTCGGGCTCGTCGCGGTCATCGGACCGAACGACGCCTACCTGCTCTCGGATGCGGGCACGCTGTTCCGGATCGACGTGGCCGGCTGGGGATGGTGGCACATCATCTCGGGCACGCTGCTCGTGCTGACGGCCTTCGCCGTCTTCGCGGGTGCGACCTGGGCACGGGTCGTGGCGATCATCCTCGTCGGACTCAACGCACTCGGGCAGCTGTCGCTGCTCTCCGTGCAGCCGTGGCTGTCGCTGGCGATCCTCGCCGTCGACATCCTCGTGATCTACGCGCTGACCGTGCACGGCCCCGAGTTCGAGGACGCGGACTGAGCCGCATCAATTGAGGGCGGAGGTGAGCCTCGCGAGGCCGTCGAGAACGGTGGCCGAGCGGGGCTCATTTCGCCATTCCTCGATGGTGAGCTCGCGCCCGGCGTCGCGGTAATCCTGCTCGACCGCACGCATCGCCTCGACGAAGCTGCGTCCGCGGACCAGCAGCGACACCTCCATGTTGAGGCTGAAGGAGCGGATGTCCATGTTGCTGGACCCGATCACCGCGATGTCGTCGTCGATCGAGAAGTGCTTGGCGTGCAGGATGAACGGCGCCGGGTAGAGGAAGATCCGCACTCCCGCCGCGAGGAGCGCGTCGTAGTACGAGCGCTGGGCGTGGTAGACCAGGCCCTGGTCGCCGATCTCCGAGACGAACAACTGGACTTCCAGACCCCGCTGGCAGGCGGAGGTGATGGCGTAGACCATCGCCTCGTCAGGGACGAAGTACGGGCTCGTGATGATCACGCGCTCGGTGGCGCCGTAGATCAGCGACAGGAACAGCCGCAGGTTGTTCTCGGTCGTGTACCCCGGACCCGACGGCACCACCTGGCAGGCGAGATCCGCCCCGGAGGCGGGGACGGCGACCTCGGCCGCGGGCACGTGCGCCGTGGCGGTGAGGTCATCGCCCGTCTCGATGAGCCAGTCCGACAGGAAGACCGCGTTCACGGAGGCCACGACGGGGCCCTCCAGGCGCGCCACGAGCTCCTGCCACTTCAGACCGCGCCGGATGTTCTTCTCCGAGTTGTACGAGCGGTCGATCAGGTTCTGCGAGCCGAGGAAGGCCGTCTGGCCGTCGACGACGACGATCTTGCGGTGGTTGCGCAGGTCGGGGCGCTGGTACTTGCCCTTGAACGGCATCACCGGCAGCATCCACGACCACTGCACCCCGATGCGGTCGAGCTCGGCGAATGTCTCGTCGGCACGGGCCACCTTGCGCGAGGCGATGTGGTCGGCGAGCAGGCGCACACTGACTCCCCGTGCGACGGCACGCTCCATCGCCTCGAAGAAGCCGCGTGTCGTGGCGTCCCACGACACGATGTAGAACTCGACGTGCACGAAGCGCGCTGCACCGTCGATCGCGTCCGCCATCGCGGAGATCGAGTCCTGGTAGCCGTCGATCAGCGTCGCGGTGTTGCCCTCGGCGGCCGGCAGGCCGGTCAGCAGCGTGTTCTGCTGGACGGTGCGCGCCAGCCAGCGCGGCCAGCCGGCATCCGTCGCAGGAGGGAGTGCGGCGGCGCGACCCTTGATGATGCCGTCGATGCGGGCCTGCTCCTGCATCCGCCGCTTCGGGAGCGTGATGTTGCCGATCAGCAGGAACAGCAGGATGCCGACGAACGGGATCAGGAAGATCGCGAGCAGCCACGACATCGCCGCGGTCGGCTTGCGATGGCGGGGGATGATGATGAGGGCGGCCACCTTGATCGTCAAGTCGACGAGGAAGGCGGCCGCCCAGATCAGGTTGGCCCCGAGGACGGGCTCCATGAGGTGGAGCCTATCCGGCGAGTGCCTTGGCCTTGAGCGCCTCGTACTCCGCAGGGGCGATGGCGCCGCTGTCGAGGAGCGCCTTGGCCTTGGCGATGTCGTCGACCGGGCTTGACGAGCGGCCCGCGGTCTCGCGGATGTACTCGTCCTGCGCGCGCCGTGCGTCGTGCGCCTGAGCGGCGGAGCGCTGCGACATGCCCGTGCCACGCGCGATCAGGTAGACCAGCGCCGTCAGGAACGGAACGAAGATCAGGAAGATGATCCACACCGCCTTCAGCCACCCGTTCAGCGACGTGTCGCGGAAGATGTCGCCGATGATCGAGAAGAGCACCATCAGGTAGGAGATGAAGACGAAGACCCAGAAGAACCACGCCACCCACGACCACAGATCCATGTCGTTTCCCATTCTTTCAAGGGCGCTCAGACCGCGCCGGTGAGACGACGCTAAGGGCGGAGCGGATGCGTGGCGTCACCCCCTGCGGATGACACCTGCCCCTCGTCGATGCGGTTGACCGACACCACCTCGACATGCAGCCCGTCGAACATGTCGAGGATCCCCAGCAGCTTCGCCTGATCAGGCACCACGCCGACGATGCGGGATCCGCCGCCGGCGTTGCCTGTCACCTCGAAGCCGTCCAGTGCGGCGACGATGGTCGGCCCGAGACGGTCGCGCACGATGATCTCGATCGTGTGTGCACTCACGCGGCGACCTCCCCGCCGCGGGGCGGCGTACCGCGGCGTCTATGTCATCCAAATACCTCGACCGTCGATCTTCCGTCATCCCTGTGGGATGATTCGGATGCCTTCTGGAGAAAGCCGGACCTATGACGGTGACGCCCGCCATTCCGCCGCACGCGGTGGACAGGCCCCCGCTGCGGGCGCTCCTGGACATCGGCGCGGAAGCTCCCCTCACCCTGGTCGTCGCCCCGGCCGGCTCGGGCAAGACGGTCCTGCTCGCGCAGTGGGCAGCCCACCTGGCGCCGACCGAGTTCGCCTGGCTCGAACTCACGTCGGCGGACAACGACGCCGTCCACCTCGCGCGTCGGCTCGTCTCCGAACTGGGCGAGCTCGACGGGGCCTTCGCCGCGCTGGACGCCCCCCTCGGTACGCCCGGCGCGGGCCTCGGCGCCCCGATGATCGAGGCGCTCGCCGCCGCGTTCGCCGAGGTGCCGTCGCGGATCGTCGTCATCTTCGATGACCTCCACCGGGTCACGAACCGCGACATCATCACCGACCTGTGGCGCCTCGTCGACATGCTGCCGCCCAACGTGCACTTCGTCTTCTCGACGCGGGTCGACCTGCGGCTCGGCTGGAGCCGGCACCGCCTCCGGCACGGCCTCGTCGAGATCCGCGCCGCGCAGCTCGCCTTCGACGATGCGGATGCTGTGCACTTCCTCGAGCGGGTGTCGCGCAGGGCGGTGGAGCCGTCGACCGCGGCTGCCGCCGTCCGGCGGACCGAAGGGTGGGCTGCGGGTCTCCAGCTCGCCGGCCTCCGCCTCCGGGTCCACCCCCAGGCGGGCGAGGACGGCGAGGCGCTCGCCGAGGGGGAACGCCTCGCGATCGACTACCTCGGTGAGGAGGTTCTCGAAGCAGAGGACCCGGCGCGGCGGCGTGCGCTCCTCGAGCTCTCCGTGCTGGAGGAGATGTCGCCGGAGCTCGTCGAGCACCTGACCGGGGTCGACGACGGCGCCGCCTTCCTGGAGGAGTTGGAGTGCGAGTCGCTGTTCGTCGTGCCCGTGCACGGCGTCGAGCGCCGCTTCCGCTTCCACCACCTCTTCCGCGATGTCCTGCGCATCCGGCTGCGCGCGGCGGCACCTGCGGTCGAAGGCACGCTGCTGCGGGCGGCCGCCGCCTGGCATCGCGATCAGGGTGCGATCGGCGACGCCATCGAGTGCCTGCTCGCCGCACGGCTGTGGACCGAGGCGATCGACGCGATCCTCGCGCGCGGCCGTGACGTCTACGAACGAGGCGAGACCGCCACGGTGGCGCGCTGGCTGGGGACCGTGCCGTCGGACGTGCTGGAGCAACATCCCGATGCTGTCGTGCTGCGGGGCATGGTCGAGGGGATGTCCGGCCGCGACTCGATCGCCGATGCTCTGCTGCGCAGCGTCATCGGCCGCCCCGACGTTCCGATCGGCACCCAGCTCGTCGCGCGGGCGTACTGCGCCACCGGTGTGCAGTTCCACGTCCCCGCGGAGCGCTACCGCGACGACGGTCTCGCGATGCTCGCGGCGGCGGACGCGGCGGGCGACGTCGATGTCCCGGACCTGCTGCAGATCACATCACCGGCCCAGATCCGCACCGTCGCAGTCCTGTCGATCGGCCGCGCGAACCTCTTCCTCGGCGATCTCATCGAGGCGGAGCGATGGCTTTCCGACGGACTCGCCAGCGCGGGGGCGAGCTACGCGCCGTATCGCATCCATGGTCTGGGCAGCCTGGCGATCTGCCATGCCCTGGCCGGTCGACTGAATGCCGCGACAGCGAGCGTCGACGAGGCGCTCGATCTCGCCCGCGAGACGGGACTGCTGGCGCATCCCGCACCGGCCGACGCCTTTCTCGCCAAGGCGGTCGTCGCGATCCAACGGGGGCTGCCCGAATCTGGCGCACTGGCCCTGCACGAGGGCGCGCTGCGCGCATCGGCGAACAACCGCACCCAGCTCCTCTGGATCGCGCACGCCGCGTCACGCCTGATCGACGCCGACGGCACCGACATCGCGGCGATCCCTCCTGCGGGGCCGCCGTCGCCGCTCGTCCGCGACATCCTGCAGGCGGTCGAGCAGCGGCGGCGGCGAGAGGCGGGCCGGAGCGCGCCGCCCGCACCGCACCCCTTCTGGTCGGCCGCCGCCTTCGAGGACGTCGCGTGGCTCCTCGTGCAGGGCGACCATGCCGCGGCTGAGGCGGTGCTCGACGCAGCGCCCGCGCCCGTCCCGCTCTCACCCGCCCACGCGGTCGAGACCGAGGTCCTCCGCGCGTGGGCTGCCGCCGTGGCCGGCGACCGTGTCGCGGCGCGATCGCTGCTCGCCGCCGCCCTCGAGCATGCAGCGGCGGAGCACCTCGTGCAGCCGTTCCTCCGCGCGGGCCGTGCCGTCATCGCGCTCGTCGAGGGGCTGCCCGAAGACCCCGCCGGGTTCGGCCGCGAGGTGGTCGCGCGCTACCGTGCGCTGCGCGCGCCGGCCGGCGACCTGCCCGACCCGCTCACGGCGCGCGAGCTCGAGCTGCTCGCCTTCCTGCCGAGTCGGCTCACGAACGCCGAGCTCGCCGCCCGGTGCTTCGTCTCGGTCAACACGGTCAAGACCCATATGGCGCACATCTACCGCAAGCTCGATGCCGCCGGCCGCGACGCCGCGATCGCGCGGGCACGGGAGCTCGGGCTGCTCAAGGAAGCCGATATCGCCCATGCAGGATGACCCCGCAGACGACGGACCCCGGTACCTTCGGCGCATGAGTCACCCGCGCGCACGCCTGCGACCGGCGCGGCCGGCCGCGTTGCGGCGCCTGGCCGAGGGGAAGCCGGTGCCCGGGCGGATCGGGGTGCTCGCGGCGATCGAGCGCCCGCTCGTCATCGCGTTCATCGCGACGCTGGGCGTGCTCGGCGGCATCGTGCTCGGCTCGGCCATCGCATCGATCACGACGATCCTGGCGTACATCTTCATGGCGCTGTTCATCGCACTCGGCCTGGATCCGGTGGTGCGCAGACTCGAGCGCCGCGGACTCAAGCGCGGCGGCGCGATCGGCCTCGTCTTCGCCGTGTTCGCCGTCGTGGTGCTCCTGCTCGCGGTCTACGTCCTGCCCCGCGTCATCGCCGAGACCGCCGCCTTCATCGGCTCGCTGCCGGAGGCGATCGCCGGGATCGAGTCGGCCGACTGGTTCACCTCAATGTCGGCTGATGCGCAGACCGCGATCTCGCACGGTCTCGACGAACTGACGGCCGCGCTGGCCCGCCCCGAGACCATCGCGGCGATCGGCGGCGGTGCGCTCGCCGTCGGCGTGGGCATCATCAGCGGCATCTCGGCCGGGTTCGTCGTGGTCGCCCTGACGCTGTACTTCCTCGCGTCGCTCGAGGCGATGAAGCTCGCTCTCTACGCGCTGGCGCCCGCACGCTCCCGGGTCCGGCTGGCCGACATGACCGAGCGCGTGACGGCGTCGGTGGGCAGCTCACTGCTCGGATCGGTCGTGCTGTCGTCGATCAACGCCGGCGTGGTGCTCGGACTGCACCTGCTGATCGGGCTCCCTTACCCGGTGCTCATGGCGGCGATCGCGTTCGTCATCACCCTCATCCCGCTGTTCGGGTCGGTCATCTTCCTCGTGCTCGGCTCCCTGGTCGCGCTGCTGTCGAGCCCCGCGCAGGCGCTCGGGTTCGCCATCGGGTACCTCGTGTACATCCAGCTGGAGTCGTACGTCGTCAGTCCCAGGGTCATGAACAAGGCCATCGCGATCCCCGCGGCGCTCGTCCTGATCGGCGCGCTGGTCGGCGGAACTCTCCTCGGGGTCCTCGGCGTGCTCATCGCGCTCCCCGTGATGGCGACGATCCTGCTGATCATCCGCGAGGTCGTCGTCCCCAAGCAGGACGCCAAGCTCTGACGGGCACCGAGATCACGTGATCTCGGTGAGAACACCCGTCATTGACGCCCACAACGTGTGGCCTCGCCGAGATCACGTGATCTCGGCGAGGCCAGACTGGCAGCAGGCTGGGCGGGCCTGCCGCAAACCGAGGTCAGCGGACGGGTGGGGTGGCCAGGGTGCGGGCCTCGTCGCGCTGCTGCGCCTCGAGCAGCTCCGCCTCCTCGCCGCCGATCGCCTCGCCACGGGCCACCAGACCGGCGACGTCGGACAGCGGGATCTGCTTGAGGAAGAGCGAGAGCAGGAACGCGAGCCCGATGAAGGGCAGCAGGTACCAGAACACCGGAGCGAGGGCATCGGCGTAGGCGTTCACGACGCCGTCGCGCAGCGAATCAGGCAGCTGGCTCAGCGTCTGCGGGTCCAGCGACGACGTCGCGTTCGCCGCATCCGCCGCCGGGATGCCCGCCCCGAGGAACACGTCCTGCAGGTTCTGCGTCAGGCGCGTGGTGAAGATCGTGCCGAATACGGCGGTGCCGAGCGCCGCCCCCACCTCGCGGAAGTAGTTGTTCGTGCTGGTGGCGGTGCCGATCTCGGACGCCGGTACCGCGTTCTGCACGACGAGCACGACGACCTGCATGATGAGGCCGAGGCCCGCGCCGAACACGAACAGGAACACGCAGATCAGCCAGATCGGGGTCGCCGCGGTGAGCGTCGTCATCGCGACCATCGCGACCGCCGTGACGAGGGTGCCGATGATCGGGAAGATCTTGTAGCGGCCGGTCTTGGTGATGAGCAGTCCCGAGGCGATCGAGGTGCCCATCAGGCCCACCATCATCGGGATCATCAGAAGGCCGGATGCTGCCGCCGACGTGCCGGAGGACATCTGCAGGAACGTGGGGACGAACCCGATCGCGGCGAACATGCCGAGGCCGAGCGTGAGGCCGATGGCGGTCGCATTGACGAACACCGGGTTGCGGAACAGGCCCAGCGGGATGATCGGGTCCTCCGCCTTCGCCTCGGTGAAGATGAAGCCCGCCACGGCGATGAGGAAGCCGATGCCCCACGCCCAGGTCGCGAGCGAGTCCCACCCGAACTCGGAGTCGCCGCCAAAGTCGGTGAAGAAGATGAGGCAGGTCGTCGCGGCCGAGAGGAACAGGACGCCGAGGATGTCGATCCGCTTGGTCGCCTTCTTGTCGGGCAGCGTCAGGGCGAACAGGGCGATCACGAATGCGGCGATGCCCACGGGGATGTTGATGTAGAACGCCCACTGCCAGGTGAGGTGATCGACGAAGAAGCCGCCCAGGAGGGGGCCGGCGACCGCGGACAGGCCGAAGATCGCGCCGAGCGGGCCGAGGTACTTGCCGCGCTCCGACGCGGGCACGATGTCGGCGATGATCGCCTGCGACAGGATCATCAGGCCACCGGCGCCCAGGCCCTGGACGGCGCGGAACACGACGAACATCCAGAAGTCCCCGGCGAACGCGCAGCCGACCGAGGCGAGCGTGAACAGCGCGATCGCGACGAGGAACAGCCGTCGGCGGCCGAGCACGTCGCCGAACTTGCCGTAGATGGGCATGACGATCGTGGTGGCCAGGAGGTAGGCGGTGGTGATCCAGACCTGGTGGTCGACGCCGCCGAGCTGGCCGACGATCGTCGGCATCGCGGTCGAGACGATCGTCTGGTCGAGGCTGGACAGCAGCATCCCGGCGATGAGGGCGCTGAAGATGATCCAGATTCGCCGCTTGGTCAGCAGCAGGGGCGCGGGGGAAAGCGTGGTCATGCGGGTCCGTTCGGGTCGGGCTGGGAGATCAGGGGAGAGTCCCCCGAGGAGAGAGTCAGGAGGAGAGGAGGTCGCGGGCGACCGTCAGGCGCTGTCGCAGCAGGCCGTGGATGTCGGTGTCGCCGTCGGCGAAGTACTGCGCGACGGTCGGGCGGAGCAGTGCGCCGAGCAGGTGCACCGCGGTCGCCGCGCGCAGGGCGTCGCCTGCGCAGTCGGGGCGACGCAGTGCGAGCGCGGTGTCGTCGCGCTCGCTCTCGGCGGCCAGGGCCACGAAATGGGCGAACAGGCGGGGCTCGCGGTCGAACACGCGGCCCAGCTCCGCCCCTTCGGCCCTCGTGGGGGCGAAGAGATCCCAGCGGGCGAGCAGGAGCTCGGCCAGGTCGTCGAGCAGGTGCCCCGTGCCGGCGACGAACGCCTCGTCGAGCTCGACGGTGTCGGTGCGCACCGCGATCCCGAGGACGGCGTTCTCCTTGCTCGCGTAGTAGTTGAAGAACGTGCGGCGGGAGACGCCCACGTGCTCGCAGAGCTCCTCGATCGTGAAGCCGGAGAACCCCTGCTCGGCGGTCAGGCGACGTGCCTCGGCGCGCAGCGACTGCGCGGTCTCGGCGACCCGACGCTCGCGCAACGAAGATGCACTATCTGACACGGAGTGCAGTATTGCACTTTGGGTTGAATGATGCAATTCACCGAGGTGGCGAGCGTCGCATTGCGCGGTGTTGCGCCCGCTGCCGGTCACGATCAGCCGCACCCCCACACTCGTGAGGTGGATCGATCTCGCGCGGGTGCGCCGGTGGCGGCGGTGGTGGTCTCGGTCGTGCTGTGGTCGACCGCGTACGGCCTGAGCGCGCTCGTGCTGGTAACCGCATCTCCTGCGGTCCTCTCCGAGCTGCGGCTGCTCCTCGCGGTGCCGCTCCTGGTGGCGATGGTGATCGTCCGCCGCGCCCCCGACCGCGGGCTGTGTGCCCTCGGTGCGGCGCTGCGCCGCCCCCGGACGGTGCTGCTCGCGCTGACCGGCGTCGCGCTCTTCTACCTGCCCAGCAACCTGGGTCTCGCCCTGTCATCCGCGGGCACGGCGGCGCTGATGTCGGCCTCGCTCCCCGTGCTCACGGCCCTGCTCGCCTGGGGGATGCTGCGGGAGAGGGTCACCGGACGGGTCGCGGCAGGGCTGGCGCTCACCACCTGCGGCATCGTGCTGGCCTCCGCCCGCGCGGCGCAGTTCGGGCTCGGCGCGGTGCTCCTGGTCGCCGGGCTCGCCTCGTACGCCCTGTACACCGTGCTGCTGCGGCGGCTTGCCCCGCCGCAGGGCGGCGCGCAGCGAACTGCGGGCGGCGCGGCGCCGGACCCCCTGGTCCTCGCGACCGCCACGGCGATCTGGGGCGCCCTCCTGCTGACGCCCTGGGTGGCTGTCGAGCTGGTCGCCGGCACGGCCGCGTGGCCCACGGGCACGACGGGGTGGGTCAGCATCCTCATCCTCGCCCTCGTGGTGACCGGCCCCACGATGGCGCTGTACAACTACGGCGCCGAGCGGGTGCCTGCGGCCTTCTCCGGCACGGCCGCCGCCGCTGTTCCCGTGCTCGGGTACGCCTTCGCCGTCGTGCTCGGAGAGCCGCTCGAGCCGCTCAAGGTCGCCGGCGGCACCCTCGCGCTCGCCGGGATCGTCCTGGCCGCGATGCCCGCCCGCGCGTCCGCGCCCGTCGTGGTCAGCGCTTCTTGACCGGATCGACGCTGACGTCGATCTTGTCCTGGGCCCCGAGGGACGACCAGGCGCTCTCGGTCCCTCCGGCGGCATGAACGGCTGCGCGCACCGCTCGCTCGTCGGCCCACTCGTTGAGCCGGTGGCCGCGGTGCCCCCGCACGTGCTCGAGCTCGACGTCCGGCAGGCCGGCCGCGCGCCGGGCATCGCGCACCTCGATGAGCTGCTCGAGGATGTCCTGGTTCTTCACCGGCGCCTTCGCGGCGGTCTTCCAGCCGCGCCGGCGGTGCCCGTCCATCCACTTCTCGTAGGTGTCGATGGCGTACTTCGAGTCGGCCTGCACGTGCAGCTGCTCGACGTCGGCGTGGTCGCGGATCGCGTAGAGCAGGCCGAGCAGCTCGCCGATGTTGTTCGTGCCGAGCACGAGCGAGCCGGCCGCCCAATGGCCGTCCTCGCCGACCCACGCCCATCCGGTCGGACCCGGGTTGCCCTTGCATGCGCCGTCGGTGGCGACGGTGTATCGATCGACCATGTCCTGCCCTCTGAATGTCCCCAGCCAGGGTACCGACCGTCGCTGAGTACGCTGACCCCTGTGGACCCCATCGTCGCAACGCTGTCGATCCTCGCCCTGGCGATCATCGCGTTCGTGAGCAACCGCCTGCCCCTCGGCATCGTCGCGCTCGGCGTCTCACTCGCTCTCTTCTTCACCGGCGTGCTGACGCTGCCGCAGGCCCTCGCGGGCTTCGGCGATCCGACCGTGCTGTTCATCGCGGCGCTGTTCGTCGTGAGCGAGTCGCTCGATGCCACCGGCGTGACGGCCTGGGCAGGGCAGAAGGTGATCGCGCGCGCCGGGACGAAGCGCGTCGTGCTGCTCATCGTGATCTGCCTGCTGTCGGCGGTCGTGACCGCCGTGATCAGCATCAACGGCGCGGTCGCGGCGCTGCTGCCGCTGGTGGTCGTCGTGGCCGCGCGCGCCGGGATCCCGACATCCCAGCTGCTCATGCCGCTCGCCTTCGCCGGGCATGCCGGGTCGATGCTGCTGCTGACGGGTACGCCGGTGAACATCATCGTGTCGGAGTTCGCCGAGCAGAGCGGCGGTCGGGCGTTCGGCTACGCGGAGTTCGCGCTGGTCGGCGTGCCCCTGGTGCTCGGGTCGCTGCTGATCATCGTGCTGTTCGGGCGGCGGCTGCTGCCGAGCCGCAACGGCGCGCTCATGCCGACCGACCTCGTCCGTCACGCCCGGCTGCTGCGAGGGCAATACGACCTGAGCCTGGACACCGGCACGCTGCTGGGCCCGGTGAACGGGGTCACCGAGGTCGTGATCCCGCCTCGTTCGCCACTGATCGGCACGATCGTGTCGCCTGGCATGGCCACGCCGGACGGCCAGCTCGTCGTCCTCGCCGCGCGCCGCGGCGAGGATCAGCTCAAGGGGCAGCGCATCGTCGTGCAGGCGGGCGACGCGCTGCTGCTGCAGGGCACGTGGGACGATCTGTCGCGGCACACCCAGGGCGACAGCGTGCTGGCCGTGGATGCGCCGGAGCAGCTGCGCCGCGCGGTGCCCCTCGGGAAGGGTGCGCGGCGGGCGCTCTGGATCCTCCTCGCGATGGTGGTCCTGCTCGCCACCGGGCTGGTGCCGCCCGCGGTCGCGGCCCTGCTCGCGGCAGGCGCGCTCGTCGTCACGCGCACCGTCACCACCACGCAGGCGTACCACTCGATCTCGTGGACCACGATCGTGCTCATCGCGGGGATGATCCCGCTGTCGACCGCCGTCACCCAGACCGGCACGGCCGACCTTGTCGCCGGACGCCTGCTCGCCCTGATGGGCGACGCGAACCCGTACGCCGTGCTGCTCGTGCTGGTGCTGCTCACCCTCGTGCTCGGCCAGCTGATCAGCAACGCCGCCACGGTGCTGGTGATCGCACCCATCGCGGTGTCGGTCGCCACGACCATGGACCTGTCCGTCCAGCCGTTCATGATGGCGCTGACCGTCGCCGGCGCCGCCGCGTTCTTCACCCCGATCGCGACGCCCGCGAACCTCATGGTGATGGAGCCGGGCGGCTACCGCTTCGGCGACTACTGGAAGCTCGGCCTTCCCCTCGCGGTGCTGTTCGTCGCGGTCGCCGTCATGTATGTGCCGCTCATCTGGCCGTTCGCGGGCTGACCGATGGCGACCGTTGCGGACGAAGCGCGCGCACTGCGCGTCTCCCTGATCGCGAATGCGGTGCTCTCGCTGGGGGCGCTCGCACTCGGACTCGTCCTGGGGATCCGGGTGCTCGTGTTCGACGGGGCTTTCGGGATCATCGGCATGGTCACGACGTGGATGGCGCTCGGTGCGTCGCGCAAAGCGCTTCAGGATCCGACGCGCAGGAACCCGTTCGGATGGCCCGCGCTCGTGCCCCTCGTCGTCGCGGTGCAGGGCGTCGCCGCACTCGCGACCCTGGTGATCGCCGCAGGGGATGCGGTGATCGTCATCGCGGACGGCGGCCAGGACATCGCCGTGGGCGTCGTCGCCGGCTACGGCGTCGTGCTCGCCGTCGGCTCGGGGATCGTGGCGTGGTGGCTGGGGCGCACCTCGAGCGACCTCGTGCACGCGGAGGCGCTGGACTGGCGCGGCAGCGCGATCCGTGCGGCGGTCGTCGCCGCCGGCGCCGGTGTTGCGGCGATCCTGTCGGCGGCGTCGGTCACCTCGCTGCTCCCGTACGTCGACCCGGTGCTCGTGCTGGCGTCGTGCGTGCTCGTCGCGCCCCTGCCGATCTCGCTGGTGCGACACGGGGTCGGCGAGCTCCTGGAGGGCGCCCCGCCCGCAGGCACCGCCGCGCAGGTGGACGCCGCTGTCGTCGCGGTGACGGATGCCCGTGGCCTGTCGGCACCGGTCGTCCGGGCGGCCAAGCTCGGCCATCGCCTATACCTCGAGGTCATCTACCACGTCGAGCCGGGGCGCTGGTCGATCGATGAGCAGGACGAGATCCGCCGTGACATCCTGACCCGCCTGGACGGGCTCGGACTGGAGGTGTGGCCGTCGATCGAGCTCACCACCGACCCGGGCTTCGACTGAGCGCCGCGCTGCCGCATCCGGCCTCAGGGTGCCGACTAGGATCTGCGCCATGGGGAGATTCATCTACGACACCATGTCGAATTCCGTCGACATCGACGACCGCACCCTCGCGCATCTGCGCATCGTCGTGATGAACAAGCTGCGCCGTGCCGAGCCGTTCATGTTCGACGTCGAGATGGGCGACGGCAGCGGTCGTCGCAGCTTCTGGATGCACCCGGGGGTGCCGCTCCAGTTCCACTTCTTCGGCAGCCGTCAGGCGTGGATCAACCGCGCCTGGATCGAGGATCTGATGCAGGCCGCGAGCGGTCCGAACGGGCTGACCATCACGCCGGAACCGGCCGAGGACAAGGCGCCCGAAGAGGGCTGAGCGTTACGCGTCGGCGTCGTCGAGGACGGGGATCGGCCCGGTCACGATGTGCTCGTCGACCAGAAGGATGCCGCCCGACGAGTTCGCCGAGTTCGCCAGTTCCTCGATCCAGTCGCGGCTGAGATCCGCGGGCTCAGGGTCGTCGAAGACGAAGCGCAGCGGGATCGACGGGTGGATCCAGATCGTGCTGCGGCCGCGGGGCTCGTCGTCGAGGTGCCGCCACGACACGGTGAAGCTCTCGTTGCGGCGCAGCTTGGTCGCGATGACGACCTTGAGGTGCGCCAGGGCACGGTCTTCGACATGGATGGGCGATGCCGTGCCGCCGTAGTAGATGGTCCCCACGGGCACCAACATACCTCGCGCGCGGTCGGTAGCCTGACGGGGTGAACGAGCCCCTCGCCGCCCTGCTGGACGGGGCCAGAGCGCGCCTCGACGGCGCGCACCGCGAGGCGCTCGGCGAGCTGGTGTCGCCGCGGCGGGTGCTCGGTCTCGCGCGGGCGCCGCGGATCGTGCCACGGGGCACCGCCTGGCACCTCGGCGTGCTGCTGCTCACCGACGATGCCGTGCTCGCCACCGGCGAGATCGTGGTGGCGCGGGAGGAGGTGCGCCGCGGCTTCGCGGCCGAGTCGCAGCGGCGTCGCGCGGAGCTCGCCGCCGCCGCGCATCGCGGTGGCTTCCCGGAGGGTCGTCCCGTGCACATCGGATGGCGGATGCTGTCGCTCGACGCCGTCGACGGGGAATCCGATCCGCTGCGCGTCGTCTCCGGTGTGCCGAGCGTGCGGTGGAGCGCTGCCGGCGGCCACGTGCCGCTCGCAGCGTACCTGGACGAGCGGATCGAGCTGCTCGTGCACCCGCCTGCGGGGGCCTAGCCGCGCTGTCAAGCCCCCCGACGTGCACGGCCCCGGTTTCGTAAGGTGGCGGCATGAGAGCCTCCGACATCGCCCGGCAGGTCACCGTGATCGTCGCCACCTGCGCCATGATCCTCGCGGCCATGGTCGGGGCCGGTCTGTTCGGCGGCACCTCGGTGCAGGACCTGCAGGGCGGGGCGCTCGACGCGGATGCCACGGTGCTCGCGCCCGCCCGCCCGGCGTTCTCGATCTGGACCGTGATCTACCTCGGCCTCATCGCGTATGCGATCTGGCAGGCGCTGCCCGGTCAGCGCACGAGTCCCCGTCAGCGCGCGGTCGGCTGGTGGGTGGCGGTGACCTGCCTGCTCAATGGGCTGTGGCTGCTCCTCGCCCAGTTCTCGACGCTGCCGTGGACGGTCGTCGGCATCGTGCTGCTGCTGGTCGCGCTGTGCACCCTCTTCCGGATCGTGGTGCTCGGCCGCGTCGGCGATGAGGGCATCATCGACGCTGCCCTCATCGACGGCGTCACCGGGCTCCACCTGGGCTGGGTGGCCCTGGCGACCGTCGCGAACACCACCGCCTGGCTGACCGTGATCGCCCCCGAAGAGTGGGGGGCGCAGTCCGACCTCATCGGGTGCCTGGTGCTGACCGTCGTCGCCCTGATCGGGCTCGCCCTCGCCTGGGCCAGTCACTGGCGGCTCGCGCCCGCACTGGCGATGGCCTGGGGGCTGAGCTGGATCGCGGTGGGACGGCTCACCGGTGAGCCCGCCAGCATCCCGATCGGCGTCGCCGCCATCGTGGCCGCCTCGATCATCCTGCTGCCGACGCTCGTGCTGGCCGCGGCGCGGCTGGTGAGCCCGGCGACCGAATGACGGCGGCCCGCTGCCGCCGGTGGGTCAGGCGTCGGCGAACCGGCGGGCGAACGCGCGGAGCAGGCGCACCGGCTCGGTGACGGATGCCGCCAGCACCCGCTGGGAGATCACCTCGTAGTCCTCGGCGGCGAAGTACCCGTCGTTGCGGTAGATCGCCATCCGCTCGGTGAAGGCCTGCGTCGTCGGCTCAGGGTGGAACTGGGTCGCGTACAGCCGGTCGCCCACACGGTAGGCCTGCACGGGGCAGTCCGCGTTGGTGGCGAGCAGCGTGCCGCCAGGGGGCACGGCGACGCTGCCCTCCTTGTGCGCGGTCAGGGCGGTGAACCGGTCGGCGAGCCCCCCGAAGAGGGGGTCGGAGCGCCCCGCGGCCGTGACCTCGATCGTGGCGGGCCCGGTGTCCTCGGGGTAGGCGCGGCTCACGTCGCCGCCCAGCATCCGTCCGACGACGCCGATGCCGTAGCAGGTGAACAGCGCCGCGGGTCCCTCGCCGCCGGCCGCAGCCGCCGCGATGCGCTCGAGCCCGGCTTCGAGGGCGAGCTGCGCCGTGGTCTTCGATGACGCGGGGTCCGTGGCGTTGAACGGGCTGCCGCCGACGACGAACCCGGCGTAGCGGTCGAACACGTCGTCGGGAAGCGGATCGCGCACCAGGTCGAGCTGATGCAGTCGCTGCGGATCGAGGCGGGTGGCCGCCCGGAACGACTCGTACTCCGCCGCGGCGGCCCCCTGCTGCGGCCGCACGCACACATAGAGGAGCGGTGCGGACGTCATGGCGAGATTCTAGGCGGCGCTCCGGCCCGCGCGCGATGCGCGGACCGCCGATCAGCCGCGCGAGGAGTTCGCGGTGCGGCCACGGACGATGCCGACGAACGCGTCGACCGCGGGTGTGGTGCGCTCGGACACCCAGGCCAGCGCGACCGTGGAGGTCGGGCCGTCGCGCAGCGGACGCACGGCGACGTCCTTGCGGTGGTGCAGTCGCGCGAGCGACATCGGCACGAGTACCACTCCCACGCCGGCGGCGACGGTCGCGATCGCCTCGGCGGTGTCGGCGGGTGCGGCGAAGCGGGGAGCGAGGGCGCCCGGCACGGTCACGGCGAGCACGTCGTCGCGTGGCGTGACGACGATCTCGCCGGCCAGGTCGGCGAGATCGAGCTCGTCGGCGGCGGTCAGGTGCGACTCGGACCCCACGACGACGACGGGCAGCTCGTCGTAGAGGGGGATGACGTGCAGGCCGTCGCGCTCGATCGGGAGGCGGACGAGCGCCGCGTCGACGATGCCCTCGGCGAGGGCGGTCCGCTGCTCCTGGACCTCGAGGGGATGCAGCTCGAGCGGCGCGTCCGGGTGGCGCGACTTCCAGGTGTCGATCCACTTGCCCGGGGTGGCGCCGGGGATCGCGCCGAGGACGAGCGGGCCGACCGCCGGCTCGACGACGGGCTCCGGCGCCGGAGGCTTCGGCTTCGCGCGCGGCGCCGGCTTGGGTGTGCGGGATGCTGCCGCCCGCCCCTTCCCGTTCGCCTGGCGCGCCGGGCGCCCGCGTGAACCGCCGCTCTTCGCCATGCCGCCAGCGTAGCCGGGCGCTAGGGTTCGCTCATGGTCGCGATCATCGCAACGGTCTCCGGCGCCCTCGCGGCGCTGCTGCACGTGTACATCTTCCTGATGGAGAGCGTCCAGTGGACGCAGCCCCGGGTGTGGAAGCGCTTCGGCGTGGCCGATCAGGCTGCCGCCGACACGATCAAGCCGATGGCGTACAACCAGGGGTTCTACAACCTCTTCCTCGCGATCGGCGCGATCATCGGCATCGCGCTGTTCTGGGCGGGGGAGCCGTCGACGATCGCCGACGTGGCGGGGCGCACGCTCGTGCTCTACAGCCTGGGCTCGATGGCCGCCGCAGCGCTCGTGCTGGTCTCCGGCGGGACCCGCTACCTGCGCCCCGCGCTCGTGCAGGGCACGCTGCCGCTGATCGGCTTCGTGCTCTTCCTGTTCGCCTGAGCCCGGTCAGTCGCACGCGCCCCACTGGCCGAGTCCGGCCTCCCGCGCGCCACGAGCCGACGCGGCGAGCAGGCCCGCGTAGGTGGTGTTCGGCTCGAAGGACAGCGGCTCGGCGTCACCGGATGCGGTGAGCCGCTCGTTGATGAAGCGGCCGTCGTCGGTCCACAGGTAGAAGAGCCACCGGTCGTAGCGGTCGCGCGGATCGGCGTCGGGCGCCGCCCATACGGTACTGCCCACGGGCGCCAGGGCGAGGAGGGCGTCTCGGGCGTCGAGCGCCCCGCATTCCTCCACGGGCGAGCGCTCGGGGGTGTCGATGCCGATCAGCCGCACCTTCAGCTCGCCGGCGGACTCGACGACGGCGTTCGGCCGGTCGAGCGTGGCGCGCAGGGTGTCGCCGTCCCACACCGACGCCACGGTCAGCGCGAACGCGTCGGCCGGCCGCGTCGGGGCTCCTGTGGCTCGGTCAGCCAGGCTCTGCGTGCCGGACCACCAGCCCGCGCCGAGCGCGACCGCGGCGACGATGAGCAGCACCAGGGCCGCTCTCGGACCGCCGGTGCCCCTCGCCATCCGCCGAGGCTAGCGGCGGGGTCCGACGGCGGTCGGTGCGAGGTCGGGCGCGCCCGCGCCCAGCGTGCACAGCTGCGGGGATGCGGCCGGACACGCCGTGCCGCTGCATCCCTCTCCGGCGTGTCGCCGAGGATCTCCGCCGTTGTGCTCGGGCCACGTGCCCGAAGGAGGTGGGGATGCCCGGGCGGTCAGGCGGCCAGGCGGAGGCCCCTGCGGTCGGTCGCGACGCGCTCGCCGTCGGCGATCGTCTCGTCGTCGCCGATCAGGGAGCCGGTGGCGACCCGCGCGCCGTTGCCGACGTGGGTGCGGATGCCGATCTTCGCGCTCGCGCCGATCGCGGCGCCGGCGCCGATGTGGGCGTGCGGCGCGATCTCGGCGTTGGTGCCGATGTCCGCATCGGACTCGACCCAGACCCCGCGGCCGACGTGTGCGCCGGCGGCGATGTGCACGCCCGGCTCGACATAGGCGCCCAGTTCGACGACCGCGCTCGGGTGCACCTTGGCGCCGTGCGCGACGAGACCGCGTCCGTTGACGTGCTTGCGGTAGCGCAGCGTCTCGCCCCGGTCGTTCTCGATGTCGATGTAGTTCTTGCCCACGGATCCCTCCAACGGCACTTTTCCGTGCCGAGTACATCAATAACCTCGCCGCGGCCGGATTCATTCCCGGTCGCACCGGCAGGTAGGGTGCCGCATGTGACTCACGCGCCCGACCCCGGCTTCGACCCCGATGACACCGCCTCGGGCCCGACGCTCGTGTTCGATTCGCAGACGATGGCGCACAGCATCCCCGAGGACATCCTCGGCATCCTGACCGGCACGTTCGCGGCCTCGCTGGGCCTGTATCTGCTGCAGGCGAGCCAGGCGGTCACGGGCGGCACGGCGGGCCTCGCGCTGCTGGTCGACTACGCGACGACGTGGCCGTTCTGGCTCATCTTCGCGCTGGTGAACCTGCCGTTCGCCGCGCTCGCGATCTGGCAGAAGGGGTGGGACTTCACGATCCGGACGGCGATCTCGATCGCCCTGGTGTCGGGCTTCTCGGTGGTCAACCACGCCCTCTTCGACATCGCGGCCATCGACCCGATCTACGGCACGCTCGGCGGCAATCTGCTCGCCGGCGTCGGGCTGCTCATCCTCTTCCGGCACCGGGCGAGCCTCGGCGGCGTCAACATCATCGCGCTGGTCGTGCAGGAGCGCACCGGCTTCCGGGCGGGGTGGACGCAGCTGGTCTTCGACGTGCTGATCATCGCCGGCGCGCTGTTCGTGGTGCCGTGGCCCAACGTCCTGATGAGCGCCGCCGGCGCCGTGCTGCTCAGCCTGGTGCTCGCGATGAACCACCGCCCCGGCAGGTACATCGGGCACTGACCCGTTCAGCGCGCGGGGTCAGGCGGGCGGGGGGTTGGAGCGGCGCGGGCGTCGCGCGATCAGGTAGATGACTCCGGCGACGAGCCCCGCGAGGCCGAGCCCCACCACCCAGGGCAGCCAGCCGGGCGTGCCGGTCTCCGTCGCGGGGGCTGCCTCGGTGGGCGTGGGGCTCGGCGTCGCGCTCGCGGTCGGAGTCGGAGTCGGCGTCGGCGTCGGGCTGGCGGTGGCCGAGCTGCTCTCGGTGGGCTCAGGCGTCGGCTCTGCCGAGGGCTCCTCTGTGGGCTCCGCGCTGGGCCCGCTCGTCGGCTCCGCCGTGGGCGCTGCACTGGGCTCCTCCGTCGGCTCGCTCGTCGGCTCCTCCGTGGGCTCCTCCGTGGGATGGGGAGTCCGCGTCGGCAGGCTCGGCAGCGTGCGCGTCGGCGTCGGTGACGCGAACGTGCGCGTCGGGCTGGCCGTCGGCGACGCCGTCGGCAGGCGGCTTCCGTCGATGAGGCTGCACCCCGCGACGGCCGAGACCATCGCGATGCCGGTGAGGACGATCGCGGCCACCCTGATCGGAACCCAGCGCGTGCGTGACATCGGTGCCCTTTCGCGAAACCACCGGAATCGTGGCAGGCGCGGCGCGGCACCGGCATCCCCCGTCGTGGGTGAGATGGCCGATCAGCGCTGGCAGGCGGGGCACCAGAAGACGTTGCGCAGCTTCGTCGGGTCGGCGCCGAGTTCGCTGCGGCGGACGAGGGTGCCGCAGCGACGGCAGGGCCGGTGCTCGCGCCCGTAGACCCAGGTCGCGCGCCCGGGCCGCGCGTCGCCCGTGAACGTGCGCGGCGTGCGGTCGCGGTTGGCCCTGATCATGCGGGCGCCGAGGTCGACGAGGGCCGCGGCATCCACCTCCGTCGCCGGCGTCGTCGGCAGCACGCCCCGGACGAAGAGGATCTCGTTCGCGTACTCGTTGCCGAAGCCGGCGATGTTCCGCTGATCCTGGATCGCGACATGCACCGGCCGAGGATCCGCCTGCAGGCGGGCGGCGGCGAGCGCGGGATCCCAGTCGTCGGCCAGCGGGTCTGGGCCGAGATAGCCGACGAGCTCCTCCTCGTCGCGCGTGGGCACGAGCTTCACCTCGGCCAGCTCGAACCCCACGGCCTCGCGCGCCGCGGTGCCGACGATCGCCCTGGCCGTGAATGCGGGCTTGCTCCACCGTGCGCCGCGGGCGAACACCCGCCACTCGCCCTCCATCTTGAGGTGCGAGTGCAGCGTCCACTCGCCCACGCGCAGCAGCAGGTGCTTGCCGCGCGAGACCGAGCCGCCGACTCTCTCGCCGGTGAGGTCGGCCGTCGCCGCTCGGGGCACGCGCAGTTCGAACCGGGTGACCTCGGCACCGGTCAGTGCCTCGTCGAGCCGGCGGGCGGTGCGGTAGACGGTGTCGCCCTCAGGCACGCGCGGTGGCCTTCCGCAGCGTCAGTCCGCGCGGAGACTCCACGAAGCCGGCGTCGCGCAGCGCCCGACCGACCCCGGTGCCGTAGACGAACGCGCCGTTCACCTGCTCGATGGTGAGGGTGTCGAGGCGACGGTCGCGCGCCGTGCTCGCGAGGCTCGCCGCGGCCGCGGCGAGACGCGTCTCCTCCTCGGTGAATGCGAGCACCGTCTTGCCGCCCCGCTCGAGATAGAGGGTCAGGATGCCGTCGACCAGCACCACCAGCCCACCGGCCTTGCGACCCGGCCGGTGCGTGATGCCCTCGAGCGGCGGCCAGGCGAGGGCGGCGCCGTACGGGTTCGCCGGGTCGGTCGCCGCCAGGGTCAGCGCGTTGAGCGGGGCCGGCCCGTCGGCCGACCCGGCGTACTCGCGCAGCCGGTCGACGGTCGCCGACGCGGCGAACTGCGCGGCGCCGAGCTTCTCGATCACGTAGCCACGGCGGCAATGGCCGGCCTCCTCGAAGCCCGCGAGCACCCGGTACGCCTGGGCGAAGCCGCCGGGCATCCCCTCCGACTGCACCGAGCCGCGGGTCACCACCCCGTAGCGGTCGAGCAGCAGGCTCGCGGATGCGGTCGCCCGAACTGCCGGATCGGCCTCCGGAGCGGGCAGCAGCGACCAGCGACCCCCGATCGCGGGTGGGCGAGGCGGCGCGATCGCCGTGGTGCGGGGGAGCGTCGCCCCACGGTACATGCGGGCGCGCGGCGTCTTGCGTGCCGACCGGTGCGCCTGCGACCCGCCGCCCAGCAGCATCCGCACCGGCGCGAACGTGTCGTTCGTGATCCGGCCCGCCCAGGTGAGGTTCCACAGCGCCTCGATGACCGACTGCTCGTTCTCGGCCCCGGTCGCCTGACGCAGCTGGGCGGCGAAGTACGCGCCCCCGCCCTCGAGGGCCGCGAGCAGCTGCGCCTCGAGCGACCCAGGGCCGAGCGCGTCGTCGGGCGGATTGAGGGTGAGGGGGGCGGCGTCGGCGGGATGCAGGGCGATCCAGCCGTCGCGACCGGGCAGGGTGCCGTGGCCGGACCAGATGACCTCGCCGGTCGCCGTGAGCTCGTCGAGCATCGCCGGCGTGTAGTCGCGGACGCGCGACGGCAGCACGAGCGACTCCCACGCGCTGGCGGGGATGGGTACGCCGGCGAGCTGCTCGATCACGGCGGCCACCCCGTCGATCCCGTCGAGCGGACGGGTGAGGTGCTGCCAGGCGGGCAGGAACCGGGCGAACGCCTCCTGCGAGACGGGCTCGACGCTGCCGCGGATCGCCGCGAGCGAGCGCATCCGCAGCCGCCGCAGCACCTCGGTGTCGCACCACTCGGGCTCATCCCCGGCGGTGGGCGATGCGGCGAGCCCCGCATCCGGGAGGAAGAAGCCGCTCGTGAGCCTGCCCTGGGCCTCGAGCCGCTGCAGGGTGAGGCGCGCGACCGCGACGCCCACGCCGAGGCGCGCGGCCACGGCGTCGGTGCGGAACGGCCCGTGCGTGCGGGCATGCCGCGCGACGAGGTCGCCGAGGGGATCGGCGACCGGCTCGAGGAACGCGTGCGGGATGCCGACGGGAAGGGCGACGCCGAGCGCGTCGCGCAGGCGCCCGGCGTCCTCGATCGCGGCGATGCGGCGGACGCCCGCGACGGTGACCGGGATCGCCCGGCGGGCGTCGACCAGGGCGTCGAGCAGCTCCGCCGCACGGGCCGCCTCGCCGAGGGCGGGGAGCTCGCCTGCGGCGTCGCCCTCGGGCTGCAGCCGCGCGGCGACCTCGTCGGCGTCGAGCGGGCCGAGCATCCGCAGCAGATCGGCGACGCCCTCGAGCCCGCGCGCACGCCGGTCGGGGTCGAGGCGCTGCGCCTCGCGCTCGAACTGGGCGATGACCTCGGGGTCGAGGAGCTCGCGCATCTCTATCTTGCCGAGCAGCTCGCTCAGCAGCGCGGGATCGACGGAGAGGGCGGCCGCCCTGCGCTCGGCCAGCGGCGAGTCGCCCTCGTACATGAAGGCGCCCACGTAGCCGAACAGCAGGTCGCGGGCGTACGGCGACGGCTGCGCGGGCTCGGTCTCGACGAGCCGGATGCGTCGCTCGCCGATCGCGCGGGCGATGCGCAGCAGGGCGGGCACGTCGTAGACGTCCTGCAGCACCTCGCGCAGGGTCTCCAGGATGATCGGGAACGTCGGATAGCGGCGCGCGACCTCGAGCAGCTGCGCCGAGCGCTGGCGCTGCTGCCAGAGCGGGGTGCGTCGCTGCGGATTGGTGCGCGGCATGAGCAGGGCCCGGGCGGCGCACTCCCGGAAGCGCGAGGCGAACAGGGCGGAGCCCCCGACCTCGGCGGTCACGATCGTGTCGAGCTCATCCGGATCGAAGACGAACAGCTCGGCCCCCGGCGGCTCGGCGGTCGCGTCCGGCACGCGGGCGATGATGCCGTCGTCGCTCGCGACGGCCGACCCGTCGACGCCCAGCCGCTCCCTGATGCGCGCGTTGACCGCAAGCGCCCAGGGCCCGTGCACCTTCATGCCGTACGGGGAATGCAGGATGATGCGCCAGTCGCCGACCTCGTCCCGACCGCGCTCGACGGTGAGCGTCTTGTCGGTCGGGAGGGTGCCGGTGGCCTCGCGCTGCTCGGCCAGGTACGCGAGCAGGTTGGCTCTGGCGTACGCGTCGAGGCCCGCCTCCCGGAGGCGCTCCTCGGCCTTGTCGGCGGAGGCCGCTGACACTTCGCGCGAGAACCGCCCGAGTGCCTCACCGAGCTCGGCCGGGCGGCCGATGCCGTCGCCGTGCCAGAACGGCACCTTGCCCGGCTGCCCGAACGCCGGGAGCACGTTGACGCGGTCGTGGGTGATCTCGACGATCCGCCAGCTGGTGGTGCCGAGGGTGAACACGTCGTTCACGCGCGACTCGTAGACCATCTCCTCGTCGAGCTCGCCCACCCGCGCGTTCTGGCTCTCGCCGGCGACGAAGACGCCGAACAGTCCCCGATCGGGGATCGTGCCGCCGCTCGTGACGGCGATGCGCTGCGCGCCCGGACGCCCGGTGAGGGTGCCGTGATCGCGATCCCACACCAGCCGAGGACGCAGCTCGGCGAACTCGTCGGAGGGGAACCGGCCGGCGAGCAGATCGAGGGTCGCCTCGTAGGCCGATCGGGGGAGGCTGCGGAACGGCGCGGAGCGCTTGACCGTCTCGAACCACCCCTCGACATCGATCGGGGCGAGCGCGGCCGCCGCCACGGTCTGCTGCGCCAGGATGTCGAGCGGATTCTGCGGCACGGAGATCGCCTCGATCTTGCCGCCCAGCATCCGCTCGGTCACGATCGCGGTGTGCAGCACGTCGCTGCGGTGCTTGGGGAAGAGGGCGGCCCTGCTCACCTCGCCGACCTGGTGGCCCGCACGGCCGATGCGCTGCAGACCGGACGCGGCGCTCGGGGGCGCCTCGACCTGGATCACCAGGTCGACCGCGCCCATGTCGATGCCGAGCTCGAGACTGCTGGTGGCGACCACGCAGCGCAGCACGCCCGACTTGAGCTCTTCCTCGACCTGCGCCCGCTGCTCCTTCGACACCGACCCGTGGTGGGCCTTGGCGAGCACGGCGTCGGCGCCCGCGGTCACGCCCGCCTGCGCCATCTTCGCCGCCGGGACCGACGGCTCGGGCAGATCGAGTCCCAGCCGCTCGCTGTAGATCTCGTTCAGTCGCGCCGTGAGTCGCTCGGCGAGGCGCCGCGAGTTCGAGAACACGATGGTCGACCGATGCTGCAGGATGCGGTCGACGATCGCCTCTTCGACGTGCGGCCAGACGGACCCGGTCATCTCGGTCTCGCCGATGCCGTTCGCGCGCCCGCTCGAGCCGTCCGGAGAGAACCAGTCCTCCGCTGCGGCCGTCGGCTCGTCGGCTGCGTCGCTCGTGTACGGGCTCGGCGGAGGTGGCGGGTTGAGCATGTCGTCGACAGGGACGACGACGCTCAGGTCGAACGTCTTCGACGCCTTGGGCGCCACGATCTCGACGGGGGCCGCACCGCCCAGGAACCGCGCGACCTCGTCGATCGGGCGCACCGTCGCCGAGAGTCCGATCCGCTGGGCGGGGGCCACGTCGGGGTCGTGCGACCGTCGCAGGGCGTCGAGACGCTCCAGGCTCACCGCCAGGTGGGCGCCGCGCTTCGTCGCGGCGACGGCGTGCACCTCGTCGATGATGACGGTGCTCACCTCGCGGAGCGTCTCGCCCGCCTGGCTGGTGAGCATGAGGTACAGCGACTCTGGCGTCGTGATGAGGATGTCGGGCGGCGCCGTCACGAGCTTGCGCCGGTCGCTCGAGGTCGTGTCGCCCGAGCGGACGCCGACGGTGACCTCGGGCAGCGCGACGCCGAGCCGCCTGGCCGACTGCCCGATGCCGACCAGGGGCGAGCGCAGGTTGCGCTCCACGTCGACGCCGAGCGCCTTCAGCGGTGAGATGTAGAGGACGCGCGTGAGGGATGCGGGGGCCTTCGGCGCGCGGCCGCGCCCCCGGGCGGGGAGCGCGGGAACAGCGGCATCCTTCTCATGGAAGACCCGGTCGATCGCCCAGAGGAACGCCGACAGCGTCTTGCCCGACCCGGTCGGCGCCACCACCAGCGCGTGGCGGCCGGCGGAGATCGCCTCCCAGGCGCCGGTCTGGGCGCTCGTCGGTGCGGTGAAGGCGCCGCGGAACCAGTCCTGCGTCGCGGGACCGAACCGATCGAGCACACTGCTCATCCCCCCATCCTCCCGGATGCCCCCGACACGTGGGCGGTCACGTGCCGGGAACATCGGCGAGCGAGCCGTCTCGGTGCAGCTCGAGGCGGAGATCCACCCCGAGCCGGTCGAGGAACGCATCGTCGTGGCTGACCACGAGCACCGCGCCACGGTAGGCCCACAGCGCATCGACGAGCTGGTCGATCGTGTCGAGGTCGAGGTTGTTCGTCGGCTCGTCGAGGAGCAGCAGCTGCGGCGGCGGATCGGTGAGCAGGAGCCGGGCGAGCGCGACCCGGAAGCGCTCTCCGCCGGAGAGGGCGGCAACCGGCCGGGTCGCCGCGTCACCGCGGATGAGGAACCGGGCGAGCCGGTTGCGCAGCTCGACGTCACCCACCCCTGGTGCGGCAGCTCGCACGTTCTCGAGCGCGGAGCGGCCGTCCTCGAGGGTGTCGATCCGCTGGGACAGGTAGCCGATCTGGTCGGTGTGGGCATGGGCGGAGGTGGTGCGGGCGAGAGCTGTGCCCGGGTCCGTGCCGAGCAGTCGGAGCAGCAGCGTCGTCTTGCCGACGCCGTTCGCCCCGACGAGCGCGACCCGCTCAGGACCCCGCACGATCCACTCGCGGGCGCCGTCGCCGATCGTGGCGATCCGGCGCCCGGCGGCGACCGCCGGGTCGGGCAGATCGATCAGCACGCGGTCGTCGTCGCGCACCCGGCGTTCGGCGGCGTCAAGGGCGGCTCGGGCCGCCGCCTCCTTCTCGAGGGTCTCCCTGCGGAGCTTGCCCGCCGAGACCTGCGCGGCGCTCTTCCGGTTGCCGGCGACGATCCCCGGCACGCGCTTCTCCTCCTGCGCCCGGCGGCCCGTCGCCGCTCGGTGCGCCAGCGTGGTCTGCGCGGCGATCCGGTCGCGCTTCTCGCGCCGCGCGACCTGGGCGGCTGCGCGCTCGGCCTGCCGTGCCGCGTCCTGCTCGGCGTCGAGCCACGCGCGCCACGCCGAGTACGGACCGCGGAAGACCGACAGCCCGCCGGCGTACAGCTCGGCGGTGTCGTCCATGAGCTCGAGCAGGGTGACGTCGTGGCTGACGACGACGAGCGTCCCCGGCCACCCCCTGACCATGTCGTACAGCCGCGCACGCGCCGGGCGGTCGAGGTTGTTGGTCGGCTCGTCGAGCAGGGTGAGCGGAGCCCGGCGCAGGCGGATGCCGGCGATCGCCGTGAGGACGGCTTCGCCGCCGGAGAGCTCGCCGACGCGACGGTCGAGCATCTCGGGCGCGAGACCGGCCTCGGCGAGGGCCGCCTGCGCGCGCGCCTCGACGTCCCAGTCGTCGCCGACCGCGTCGAAGTGCCGCTCCGCGACGTCGCCGGCGGCGATGGCGCGCACGGCCGCGAGCGCCCCCGCGACGCCGAGCAGGTCGGCGACAGGGCGGTCGACGTCGAGGGTCAGCCGCTGCGGCAGGTACGCCGCCTCGGCTGCGCGATCGATGCGCCCGGATGCCGGGGTGAGCTCTCCGGCGACGAGCCGCAGCAGGGTGGACTTGCCGGAGCCGTTGCGGCCGACGAGTCCCGTGCTGCCGGTGCCGAACGAGCCGGACACGTCGGAGAGGGCGGGTGATCCGTCCGGCCAGGCGAAGCTGAGCCGGTCGAGGGTGAAGGTGTGGTTCTGCGTGGGCACGAGGCCTCCCGATGTCAGGCATGCGCTGACACCGGGCAGGCCGGAATCCGGGTGGGATGACGGCGGGGGCGACGGGTCAGCGCGGAATGGATGCGCAGACGCGTCGCAGTTCGCACGCGGCCCGAGGGGGCGACGAAGGACGGATCAGCGCGGGGTCACAGCGCGGACGCGACGATCTCCGTCATTTCATTCCTCACACTCGGGGACGAGAACCCCGCCACGATACACCCCTACCCTGAGCGGGGCCTCTCACTGCCCGAGCGCGGCCAGCTGCTTCTCGAGGAAGGTGCGCACATCGGCGAGCTCCTGCTCGGAGACGCTGTGCGCCAGCTCGGGATAGACGCGGCCGCTCAGCTCGCTGTGCGCAGGCAGCCAGTGCGTCGTGTGCACCACGAGCTGCGCGGGGATGACCTCGTCGCGCGACCCTCGCCCCCAGAACACCGGCGGCCTCAGTACGGCGAGCTGCTCGTCGCCGGCCAGCTCGCCCGGCGTGGCGTAGCCCGCGAGATTGACGACGAACGCGAACCGCTCCGGTCGCAGGCGCAGGGCCTGCAGGGCGACGACCGCGCCCTGCGAGAAGCCGAGCAGGCCGATCGTGCGGCCCGGGGCCACGGCATCCACCCATTCGACGAATCGGGATGCTGCCGAGCTGACCAGGTCGGGATCGTGCGCGTCGAGATTCTCGATGGCGTACCAGGCGTAGCCGGGCGTCGGCCAGCGCGGGGCGAGCGGCGCGCGCACGGCGGCGAACGCGAACGCATCTGGCAGGTGCGGGATGAGGCCGCCGAGGTCGTGCTCGTGGGAGCCGTAGCCGTGCAGCAGCACCAGGAGCGGCGCGTCGCGGCGCGCGTCGAGCGGCTCGGACCACAGCACGGCGTCGGGATCGAGGGCGGGGACGTCCGTCATAGGGTTCATCTTTTCAGGCGGCCCCGACACCCGCGAAGTCGCCTGGGGTATACAGGAGGCATGCCGGTTCGCACCCCCGATCCCGATCCGAACGAGCGCGACGACGAGGGAACCCCTCGCGATCCGCTCGGCGGCATCGGCGCGACCGGCGGCAGGTCTGGGCACCCGGTCGGCGACGGGTCGTTCGGGCATCCGGCGCCCGGCAACGCCGCCAACCCCGGGTGGCTCACCGACATCGAGCTGGCCGAGGCGCGCCGCCGTCTGCCTGTCCTGTACGTCGAGGCCGTGCCGGTGCGCACCGACGGCATGGGGCAGGTGATCGAGGTCGGGATCCTGCTGCGGGCCACCCCCATCGGCGAGATCAGCCGCACGATCGTGTCAGGACGCGTCCGCTACGGCGAGACCGTCCGCGACGCGCTGTTCCGCCACCTCGAGAACGACCTCGGGCCGATGGCGTTCCCGCTGCTGCCGTCCGCGCCCGTGCCGTTCACGGTCGCCGAGTACTTCCCGATCCCCGGGGTGAGCGCCTTCCACGACGACCGTCAGCACGCGGTCTCGCTCGCCTTCGTCGTCCCCGTCACGGGTACCTGCGAGCCGCGTCAGGACGCGCTCGAGGTGACCTGGCTGAAGCCGGAGGAGGCAGCATCCGACGCCCTCGCCGCTGAGATGGAAGGCGGCAGGGGCACGCTCATCCGTCTCGCGCTCGCCAGCGTCGGAGCGCTGCGCTGACAGGCGCGCCCGACCGCCCGGCGATCACGGCGCCGACTGCGTCTTGATCCGGCGTCGCGGGGACTGATAATAGGACGATCCCCTTCGGCGTCCCCCGCGCCGCATCCCCCTCCGGAGAATCAGATGACTGATCAGCAGGTGCCGTCACGCACGTCCGAATCCGACGGCCGCTCGCCGTTCGACGAGCTCATCGGCGCGGGAGTCGCCGCGGCCGCAGGGACCTCGTTCGCGACCGCCTTCCGCGGCTACGACCGCGACGAGGTGGACGCGGCGATCGCGGGTCTGCAGCAGCGCCAGCGCGCCGACGCCGAGCGCATCGCGGAGCTGCAGGACGAGAACCACCGCGCCGCGGAGGCCGCCACCCGCAGCCGCAAGGCGGCCGAGCGCCTGGAGGCGCGCACCCGGCAGGCCGAATCGGCGGGCAACGAGAACGTGGAGCGGCTCGAGGCCGAGCTCGCCGCCGCCGTCGCGCGCGCCGCGGACGCCGACCAGAAGGTGCAGGCGCTCAGCGACGAGCTCGTCGGCGCGTCCGGCGAGTCCGCGAACAAGGAGCGGTTCGAGGAGATCCTCCGCGTCGCGGAGGACCAGGCGAGCCTCCTCATCCGCAACGCCACCGTTCAGGCCGAGCGTCTGCTCGACGCCGCCCGCGAAGAGATCCTCAACCGTCGCAAGGAGACGCAGGCCGAGGCCGCGGCGATCATCGCGCAGGCGGAGAACGACGCCCAGCAGGCGCGCCTGCGCATCGACACCGAGACGACGGCGCACCAGGCCCAGATCGAGCGGGAGGCGGCTCACGCCGCCGAGAAGGTGTCGCAGGCCGAGCAGGAGGCGGCGGCCATCCGCACCGAGGCCGAGAAGGGTGCGGCCGCGCTGCGCTCGATGGTGGCCCGCGAGACCGAGCGCGCGCGCTCCGAGGCAGAGGATGCCGTCCGCGAGCTGCGCGTGCGCGCCCTCGAGTTCGAGGAGTCGCTGACGCGCCGCCAGGACGACGCCCAGCAGGAGTTCCTCGTGCTGCACAACCAGGCCGTCGCGCACGCGGAGCGCATCACGCAGGACGCCAACGAGCAGGTCACCGCCTCGCTCGAGCACGCCCAGCGGGTCGCGGCGAAGGCGGAGGACTTCGAGAAGCTCATGCGGGCACAGGCCCAGCAGACCGAGGCCGACGCGAACCTCCGTGCGCGCGAGCACCTCGACCGTGCGCACGTGAAGGCGCAGAAGATCATCGACACCGTCACCGCCCACTCGCAGTCGGTGCTGCGCGACGCGGAGGACCGCACGCGCCAGCTCCGCTGGCAGCAGCAGCAGCTCACGAGCTTCATGGCCGAGGTGCGCGAGATGATCCGCCCGGAGGCTCCGCTCGAGGACGAGGCGACCGGGGCGGACGACGCCGCGGACGACACCGCGCCGTCCGACGACGCCGAGGATTCGGCCGCGCAGGACTGAGGCGCCGGCGCGGCCCGAGCCCTATGCTCGTGGCGTGACCGCGCTCGAACCTCTCGCCTTCCCGACCGACCTCGACGGCTGGCTCTCGTTCGCCACCGACCGCGCGACCGAGCGCATCGCACGCGTGCGGGGGGTGGACGAACGGCTCGCCGCGGAGACCGGGCTGCCCGTCCGTGAGCGCCTCGCGCTCTGGAACGACGCCGAGATCGCCCTGCACGAGGCCACCAGCGAGGCGTACGTCCTCAGCGAGTCGCACCCCGACGAGTCCGTCCGCGGCGCGGCGGAATCCCAGGTGCAGGCGCTCGAGGCGCTCGCCGCCGCCCGTCTGCTCGACCGCGGGCTGTGGGCGGCCTTCGACGGCGCCGACACCGGCGATCTCGACGCCGAGGAGCAGCGGCTGCTCGCCTTCGTGCAGCGCGATTTCCGGCGGGGCGGTGTCGCTCTCGACGACGCCGCGCGCGAGCGCGTGCGCGAGCTGACCGACCGCGACACGGAGCTCGGTCTCGCGTTCTCGCGCAGCATCCGCGACGGACGCCGTGAGATCAGGGTCGAGCCTGCCGCGCTCGCCGGGCTCCCCGACGACTTCCTCGCCGAGCATCCCGCCGGCGACGACGGCCTCGTCGTGCTGACCACCGACTACCCGGACCTCATGCCGGTGCGCGAGTACGCCACCGATCGCGGCACGCGCACCGCGCTCGTCGCCGCCTACAACGATCTCGCGTGGCCGGAGAACGAGCCGGTGCTGGCCGAGCTCCTCGCCGTCCGGGAGGAGCGGGCGCGCCTGCTCGGCTACACCGACTGGGCCGACTTCGAGACCGAGCCGCGCATGATCGGCTCCGGCGCCGCCATCCCCGCGTTCCTCGACCGGCTCGACGAGGCCTCGCGCGACGCCGCCGCGGCCGAGTACCCGCTGCTGCTCGAGCGGCTGCGCGTCGACGACCCCGACGCGGAGGCGGTGACCCTCGCCGACTTCTGGTACCTCGCCAGCGCCCTCAAGGCCGAGAACCACGATGTCGACGCCCTCGAGGTGCGCTCCTACTTCTCGTTCGACCGGGTGCTGCCCGGCGTGCTCGAGACCACCGGGCGGCTGCTCGACGTCGAGTACGTGCCGGTCGGGGTGCCCACCTGGCATGAGGACGTGCACTCGTACGATGTGGTGCGCGCGGGGGAGCGGCTCGGCCGCATCCATCTCGACATGCATCCGCGCGAGGGCAAGTTCACCCACGCCGCCTGCTTCCCGCTCGCGCCCGGCATCGTCGGTCGGAGCCTCCCCGAGGCCGTGCTGCTGTGCAACTTCGCGCGCGGTCTCATGACGCACGACGAGGTCGTCACGTTCTTCCACGAGTTCGGGCACCTCGTCCACGACATCCTCGGCGGCGCGCAGCGCTTCGTCCGCTTCGCGGGTGTCGCGACCGAGTGGGACTTCGTCGAGGCGCCCAGCCAGCTGCTCGAGGAGTGGGCGTGGGACGCGGGGGTCCTCGCCTCGTTCACCGCCAACGCGGACGGCGACCCCATCCCGGCCGACCTGGTCGCGCGCATGCGCGTGGCCGACGGGTTCGGCCGTGCGCTCGAGGTGCGCAGGCAGCTCGGCCACGCCAACGTCAGCTACCACCTGCACGTGGATCGTCCCGCCGATCTGCAGGCGGCGACCGAGCGCCTGTATGCCGCGTCGAGCCCCGTGCGGCCGCTGCCGGGACTGCATCCCTACGCCGGGTTCGGGCACCTCACCGGCTACGGCGCCTGCTACTACACGTACCAGTGGAGCCTCGTGATCGCCCGCGATCTGCTGTCGGCCTTCGGGGGCGATCTGATGGACCCCGAGGTCGCCCGCCGGTACCGGCGGGAGATCCTCGAGCAGGGTGGCCGGCGCGACGCGGCCGACCTCGTGCAGGCGTTCCTGGGGCGTCCGTACGCCTTCGACGCGTACCGCGACTGGCTCGCCGGCTCCTGAGCTCGGATCGGCCCCGGCCCGGATGTATCAGGGACGCCCTCGCCGTCTCCTGTCAGTGTGGCCAGAATGGGCGCTATGACCGAACCCGACTCCCCGCACCTCCGCGACCCCTCGGAGGACGACGGGGTCGCTGACGCTGCGCCGAGCATCTGGGAGCGTGCCGCGGAGGACTTCCACCGCTGGCAGGGCGGCGATGCGCGGGCCATGGACGACCTGGTGCGCCTGATGACACCCGTGCTGTGGCACGTCGTGCGGGCCTACGGCCTGGACACCATGCTCGCCGAGGACGTCGTCCAGTCGACGTGGCTGACGCTCGTGCGCAGGCACGACTCGATCGCCGACGAGCGCGCTGTCGCCGGGTGGCTGACGACCACCGCCCGCAGGGAGGCCTGGCGGGTGGGACGCGCGCACCAGCGCGTCCGTCCCACCGAGACGCCCGACCTCGAGCCGCACCTGCCGGTCGAGGACTCGGCGGAGGACCGCGCACAGCATCGCGACCGGGATCGGCGCCTCTGGGGCGCGGTCGGCGTCCTCGACGAGCGCTGCCGCCGGCTGCTGCGGATCGTGGCGTTCGAAGAGCGTCCCGACTACGCGCGCATCGCACTCGATCTGGCCATGCCGGTCGGATCGATCGGCCCGACCCGACAGCGCTGCCTCAGCAAGCTGCGCACCGCCCTGGAGGCGGACGGATGGAGAGGAGAGACCCGTGATCTCTGACGAACCCGCGGCGGATGCCGCCCTGTTCCAGGCGCTGCGACGCACCTGGCGGAATGTCGACCCTGAGCCGGCCGACCTCGTCGACCGCATGGTCGCCGCGGTCGCGACCGCTGATCTGACCAGGGAGTATGCGCTGCTCACGCTCGTGGAGAGCGATGCCGTCGGCGCGGTGCGCGGCGACGCCGACATGCTGACCCTGCAGTTCAGCGACGGCACGACGAGCGTGCTCATCCACGTGACCCCCGCCGAATCCGGGGCACGGCGCATCGACGGCTGGATCGACGGGGTCGCCACGTCCGTCCAGCTGATCCAGGATGCCGGGGAGTCGGCCGTCCAGGCGATCGACGGCCGGTTCGCGTTCGACGAGGTGCCTGCGGGCGTCTCCCGGCTGCGGGTCGTCCTCGAGACGCCGGCATCCGGCGGTGACGGGCCGATCGAGCTCGTGACACCGCGTTTCGAAGTCTGACGGCACGAGGCCGCTGCACCACAGGATGGAAGAGTCGCGCGCGCGACGATGACGGAGGAGAGCACACATGGCGCAGGACGCAATCGAACCCGGCAGCCCCCAGCCGAAGGGCTGGTCGTGGCGGGACCGGGCGCGCGGATCGATCGTGGAGGGCACGCTGCTCGACCCCGCAGCCGAGCCGCTCGAGGGGATCGAGGCCTTCCCGACCGTGTACGTCCCGCATCGGCTGCTCGTCTCCGGCGGCGAGAAGGGCGAGCTGATCGGCGACAACGTCGGGCGCGTCCGCGCGGCTGCCGACCAGTTCGGCTGGGGCGTCACGCGCGTCCTCCTGGACGGCACTGAGATCGGCGACGACGATGAGGTGCCCGGTGCGCGGCTGCCAGGCGCTCCCGTCGTGATCCGGATCGAGTTGACGACCACGGACGGCGACCGCGAAGGCGTCTCGCCCGCCCTGCCGGATGCGTGGCGGGTGCTGCAGCAGGTGCGTCGTGACGCCCTCGCGGCCGTCCGCGAGCCGGTGCGCGATGCGAACGGCGCCGTGGACGTGGGCCGCACCCTGCGGGTCGCCGGCGTCGACGGGATCGGGCTCGACCACGTCCTCACGGTCGACCCGATCGGCATCAACCCCTACACGCGGTCGAACCCGTACACGCGGTCCAATCCCTACACGCGGTCGAACCCGTACACCCGGTCGAACCCGTACACCCGGTCCAATCCCGTCGGCGAGTACGGCGAGGCGGGCCTCGGCGGCCGCCAGCCCGTCGCCTGGGTCGGGCCCCCGCTGCCGCGTGCGGCGCTCGACGAGGGCCGCACCCGCCGCGCGGTCGTGGCCGTGCTCGACACCGGGGCCGGGGAGCACACGTGGCTGCCCGACGACATCGTCGATCGGCACGTCGAGCTCGACGGCCAGCCGATCGGCCACCACGACGACGCGAACCCCGAGGTGTTCCCCGACCTGTTCGGCCCGCTCGACGGCGAGCTCGACCCGGTGGCCGGTCACGGCACGTTCATCGCGGGGATCGTCCGCCAGGCGGCGCCGGATGCCGACATCCTCGCCATCCGGGTCGCCGACGCCCTCGGCGTCGTCGAGGAGTCGAATCTGCTCCGCGTGGTCGAGGAGGTGGGCGTCCTCGTCCACCGGTACCGCACCGGAGCGGAGGGCGGGCGCCCCGTCGACGTGCTGAACCTCTCGCTCGGGTATTACCACGAGACGCCCGAGGACGGTCTGTACTCCCGTGACCTGTACCGGCTGCTGTCGGTCATCCGCGAGCAGGGCACGGTGGTCGTCGTCTCCGCGGGCAACGACGCCACCGACCGCCCGACCTTCCCGGCGTCGCTGTGGCCGTGGCCGGGCTCGGACAACGGGCTCGAGCCCGACGACTTCGCCGAGCACATCTCCGTCGGCGCGCTGAATCCGAGCGGCCGCTCGACCGCGCTGTTCTCCAACGTCGGTCCGTGGGTGCGCCGCTACGCCCGTGGCGCGTCGATCGTCAGCACGCTGCCGGCCTTCGACGGCGGCATCCAGGCCTCCGCGCGCGACGACGAGTACGACCGGCACCGGCTCACGATCGGCCCGGAGGACTTCCGCGGCGGCTTCGGCGTGTGGAGCGGCACCTCGTTCGCCGCACCGCTCGTCGCGGGGCTCGTCGCGGCTCGTCTGCAGGCGCTGCCGGCGACGGAGGAGGCGGGGAAGGCGGTGACCCGCGCGGCGAAGGCGGTGACGGCCGTCCTCGCCGACGACGAGGCCTGATCGGGCGGCCCGCTCGGGCGACGGCGCGCGGCGGCGCTCACGACACGGCATGCTGTGAGGGTGACCTCCCCGGCGGAAGAGCTGCGACAGCGCGGCCTGCGGCTGACCAATCAGCGGCGGTACCCCGAGGCGCGCCGCGTCCTCGAGCAGGCCGCCGCGCTCTCGGCGAGCCCCGATGTCACGGCCCGGATCGCCGGCACCCTCGCGTACGTGCTCGGCCAGATGGGCGAAGCGGCCGAGGGCGAGCGGCTGGTGCGGCGGGCACTCGAGGAGCCGGCGCTCGGCGCCCACGCGTTCGGCGTCGTCGCGGGCCAGCTGGGCAGCCTGCTGTGGAACCGCGGCCGGCTCGACGAGGCGCTCGAGTGGTTCGGCCGGGCGATCGACACCATCCCCGACGACCCCGTCGCGGTCGCCAATCTGCGGATGAACAGGTCGGTCCTACTGATGCAGCGCGGCGACCTCGCGGGCAGCGCGGTCGACCTCGAGCACGCCGCGGCGGCCTACGCCGCGGAAGGCAGCGACGTCGAAATGGCCGAGGCCCAGCACAACCTCGGCTACGTGTCGCTGCTCGGCGGCGACCTGCTGCGGGCGATGCGCGAGATGACCGCGGCGCGCCCCGCGATCGCGCATGCGTCCCCGGCGAACGCCGCCATCGGCGACGTCGACATGGCCGAGGTGCTGCGCGATGCGGGGCTGGTCACCGATGCGGAGCGCCTCCTGCAGGGTGCCGCGCTCGTGTTCGGACGTGCACGGATGCCGGGCGCCCGCGCCGAGGCGGAACTCCAGCTCGCGCGCTCGCTGCTGCGCCACGACACCACGCGGTCCGGTCGCACCGCGCGGTCGGCGGCGCGGCGGTTCGCGGCGGCGGGCAACCGTCTCGGGTCAGCGCGCGCGGAGGCGATCGCGCTGCGCGCGGGATTCGCCGGAGGGTCGATCGACCGGGCAGGGCGTCAGGTCGTCGACCCGCGGCGCCGACCCGCCGATGCCGACGTCGACCGCGTCGCCCGCGCGCTGCACCGCGGCGGGCTGCGCAACGACGCCGTCGCGCTGCGACTGTCGCGCGAGCTGTGGCGGGCGACGCACGCCGTCGCATCCGGCCCGCTGCCGCGGCTCCCCGAGACCGCGTCGCTGGAGGTGCGGCTGCTGGCGCAGGAGGTGCGCGCGGCGCGCGCCGCCGCCCGCCGGCGGGACGCGGAGGCCCGGCGTCATGCCGCGGCCGGCCTGGACGAGCTCGCCGACTGGCGCTCGTCGTTCGGCAGCCTCGACATGCAGACCTCGCTCGCGATGCACGGCAACGGCCTCATCCTGGCCGGACTCGGCGCCGCTGTGCGGTCGGGGCGTCCTGACGCGGTCTTCGAGTGGTCGGAGCGCGCCAGGCACCTCAGCCTGCAGGTCGTGCCCCTGCGCCCGCCGCCCGACGCCGAGGCGGCGGCGGACCTCGCCGAGCTGCGCATCCTCCGGGCCGACCTGGCCGGTGCCGACTGGATGGCGGATCCGCGCGCGATCGAGCTGAGCGACCGGCTCCGCCGCCGCCAGTGGATCGCCACCGGCACGGCCGACGTCTCGGAGCGCGTGGACCTCGCGGCCTTCGGCGGCGGACTCGACGAGGACACCGCGCTGCTGGCGTACGTCTTCAGCCCGGAAGGGCTCAGCTGCCTGGTCGTCACCCGCGCAGGCGCGACCCTCGTCGACCTGCCCGGCTGGGCCGCGGCGCGTGCCGACCTCGCGGGGCTGCGCTCCGACCTCGACGTGTCGGCGTCCGTGCGGTCAGGGCCCATGGCCGAGGTCGTCCGGCGCGGGCTGGCGGCGCGGCTCGCGCGGCTGTCGGCTGCGCTGCTCGACGCGCCTCTCGCCCGATCCGGTACCACCAGAGTCGTGCTGACGGTTCCCGGCGTGCTCGCCGGGCTCCCGTGGGGCATGCTCCCCGGCCTCGCCGGGCGTGGCTTCACGCTCGCGGGATCGGCCTCGCGGTGGGCAGGCGGGCGGACGATGCTGCAGGCGGCGCCGACGAGCGCGGGCTTCGCGGCAGGGCCACGGGTCGCCCGCGGTGACGAGGAGGTCGGGGCGGCAGCATCCGCCTGGACATCGCCGCGCGTCCTCGACGGCGCGCATGTCACGGTCGATGCCGTCGCGGCGCTCGGGGGCGAGGTCGGCGTCCTGCACGTCGCCGCGCACGGCAGGCATGCGGTGGACAACCCGCTGTTCTCGGGCCTGGAGCTCGCCGACGGCGTGCTGTTCGGCTATGACATCGACCGTATGCCGCGGGTGCCGGACGTCGTCGTGCTCTCGGCCTGCGAGGTCGGACGCTCGGCGGTGCGCTGGGGCGAGGAGGCGGTGGGCATGACGAGGGCCTGGCTGCACGCCGGGGCGCGCTGCGTCGTCGCGGCCCCCGTCGTGGTCGCGGACGACGACGCCTGCGAGCTGCTCGGCGCGCTGCACGGAGGGCTCTCCGCGGGCCTGTCTCCCGCGACGGCGCTCGCCGCGGCGGCCGGACGCACCGGCATCCTGGCGCCCTTCCAGTGCCACGGCGACGGATTCTGAGGTTTTTCCGCCCGCGATGTATCTGGAGCCCCGGTGGCTGCTCTTGATCCATGGAACGACACCTCCGGAGTCATCCGGTCGGAGCCGTGGCGGCCTGCCGCACTGGGGCTCGGCACCGCGTCGTTCCACGAGGACGGCCGTCCCGGGGGGTTCGTCGCCCGTCCGAGGGGCCGGTGGTTCTTGGGGGAGAACCACCGGCCCCGGTTACGGCCGCCGGTCCTCGTGCCCTCAGGCCGTGGTGAGCCTGGCCAGCTCGGCGACGAACGCGTCCACGTCTGCGGGCTGCGTGTCGAACGAGCACATCCACCGCACCTCGTTGCGCGCCGCATCCCAGTCGTAGAAGCGGAACGACTCGCGCAGCGCGTCGGCCACGCCGTCCGGCACGGTCGCGAACACGCCGTTCGCCTGGGTCGGCTGGGTGAATGCGACGCCGCGGATGCTGCGGTCGGCGAGTCCTGCCTCGACCTCGCCGCGGAGGCGCTGCGCCATCGCGTTGGAGTGCCGCGCGTTGCGCAGGTACAGGTCGCCCTCGAGCAGCGCGATCAGCTGCGCCGAGACGAACCGCATCTTCGAGGACAGCTGCATGTTCAGCTTGCGGAGGAAGAGCAGCCCGTCGGAGGCGGCAGGGTCGAGCACGACGACGGCCTCGCCGAGCATCGCGCCGTTCTTCGTGCCGCCGAAGCTCAGCACGTCGACGCCGGCATCCCGGGTGAAGGCCCGCAGCGGCAGGTCGAGCGCGGCTGCCGCGTTGGAGATGCGCGCACCGTCCATGTGCAGGCGCATGCCCAGCGGATGGATGTGGTCGGCGATCGCGCGGATCTCGTCCGGCGTGTACAGGGTGCCGAGCTCGGTGGACTGGGTGATCGAGACGACCAGCGGCTGCGCGCGGTGCTCATCGCCCCACCCCCAGGCCTCCCGGTCGATCAGCTCGGGGGTGAGCTTGCCGTCGTCGGTCGGCACGTTCAGGATCTTGATCCCGGCGACGCGCTCGGGGGCGCCGCCCTCGTCCACGTTGATGTGGGCCGTGGACGCCGCCACCACCGCACCCCAGCGCGGAAGCATCGACTGCAGTCCCGTGACGTTCGCGCCGGTGCCGTTGAAGACGGGGAACGCCTGCACGCCCTCGCCGAAGTGGCCGGCGAAGACCTCCTGCAGGCGGGCGGTGTACGCGTCCTCGCCGTAGGCGATCTGGTGGCCGTCGTTGGCCGCGGCGATCGCGGCCAGCACCTCGGGGTGCACGCCGGAGTAGTTGTCTGAGGCGAAGCCGCGCACGGCGCGGTCGTGGAGGGTGCTCACGATGTTCCAGCCTAGTTTCCCTCCGGGTGCCTTCCGGATGTCGGCGCCCCCGGTTACCGTTCTCAGATGACCGAGGCGTCAGTCATCCAGGAGTCGCCCCCAGGAGGCATGCGCACGTTCGTCCAGGTCCTCGTCAACACGATGATCGCGAACGTCACCACGAGCTTCCTGTGGTTCGCGCTGACGTTCTGGGTCTACATCGAGACCGAGTCGGTGCTCGCGACGGGGGTCATCGGCGGCGCGTACATGCTGCTCGTGGCGCTGTTCTCGATGGTGTTCGGCACGCTCGTCGACCGCCACCGCAAGCATCGGGTCATGGTGCTGTCCAGCGTCGTCACGCTGGTGTCGTTCCTGGCGGCCGGCGCGCTGTACCTCACCAGGCCCGAGTCCGATCTCCTCGACATCCGCGGCCCCTGGTTCTGGCTGTTCGCGGGAATCATCCTGTTCGGCGCGGTCGTCGAGAACATGCGCAATATCGCCCTCTCGACGACGGTGACCCTCCTCGTGCCGGTCGACCGGCACGCCAACGCGAACGGCATGGTCGGCACCGTGCAGGGCATCGCGTTCATGGTCACGAGCGTCTTCAGCGGCCTGGCGATCGGCTTCCTCGGGATGGGGTGGACCCTCGTCATCGCGATCGCCTTCACGCTCGTGGCGCTCCTGCACCTGACCGTCCTGCGCATTCCGGAAGACAAGCCGCGGGTCGAGGGCGGGCGTCAGCCGGTCGTCGACATCCGTGGCAGCATCCGAGCGATCCGGCTCGCCCCCGGCCTGTTCGCCCTCATCATCTTCTCGACCTTCAACAACCTGATCGGCGGCGTCTACATGGCGCTGATGGACCCGTACGGGCTGACGCTGTTCTCCGTGCAGTGGTGGGGCATCATCCTCGGCATCACGTCGACCGGCTTCATCGTCGGCGGCATCGTCATCTCGGCCCGCGGCCTCGGCAAGAACCCGATCCGCACGATGCTGCTCCTCGTGATCGGGATGGGCGTGCTCGGCGCCCTGTTCACGATCCGCGAGTGGGGGTGGCTCTACGCGGTCGGCATCTGGGTCTACATGGCCATCGTCCCGGCGGTCGAGGCGGCCGAGCAGACGGTGATCCAGAAGATCGTGCCGTTCCGCACGCAGGGCCGCGTATTCGGCTTCGCGGCGGCGTTCGAGTCGGCGGCCGCGCCCATCACGGCCTTCCTGATCGCCCCGATGGCCGAGTTCTGGATCATCCCGTACGTGGACTCGACGGCGGGGCAGGACACCTGGGGCTGGCTGCTCGGTGAGGGCGAGGCCCGCGGCATCGCCCTGATCTTCCTGTTCAGCGGCATCGCGATGGTCCTGATCGGCTCGCTCGCGTTCACGACCCGCAGCTACCGCAGGCTTACCGTCGAGTACCGGGAGGCCCCGGACGCGCTGGCGGAAGGCGAGAGCGAGGCCGCAGACGAGGCCGAGGTCGGGTCGAGGCCGGAATCCGTCGAGCGTCAGGGCTGAGCGCGAGCTGACTCGGAGAGGTCGATCACCGTGTCGTTGAGCGCGCCGGGGTCGCCCCGCCACAGGTCGACGACCGCGCCCGCGAGGGTGTCCTCGAGGCCCGAGAGGGTGGTGACGCGGAAGATCACGGATGCCGCCGCGAGCGGGGTCCCCGCGTCACGAGCCGCCTTGGCGAAGCCCTGGGCGACCGCGCGCGCCCACGCCTCGCTCGCCGCCTTCACCGCGGCGTAGTTCGCGCCGCCGGCGAGCGGGCGGGCGACGGCCGTCGACGAGACGATCGCGAGCCGCCCCGCGGGCGACGCGGACAGGTCCTCGAGGAACGCGCGGCTGACGTGGCGGAGGGCGGTCAGCGACCGCTCCAGGAAGCGGAAGTCCTCGTCGGTCTGCCCGGCGAGTCCGCCGCCTCCGCGCCAGCCCCCGACGAGGTGGATGAGTCCGTCGACGGATCCGTGCACGGCGTGGATGCGCCCGGCCAGCTCCGCCACGGCGGCTTCGTCGGTGAGATCGCACAGCTCGGTGCTCAGCAGCTCCGCTGCCGGAGCCGCATCCTGTCGAAGGGTCGCGAGGCGCCCCGCATCGCTGCCGACGACCACGACGCGTGCGCCGGCCGACAGCAGCGCCCTGGTCACCGCCTGGCCGGCCGCGCTCGTGCCGCCCGCGACGACGACCAGCTTCCCGGTCGCCCCGCTGAGGTCAGTCATCGTCCCCGCGGATGCCGACGGTCGACTCGATCACCGGACGCATCTTCTTCTCCAGCGCCTCGAAGAACATCGACAGCGGGAACTCGTCGTCCATGACGGCATCCGTGTAGCCCTTGGGCAGGCCGGCGAGCACGTCGTCGGGCAGCCCGCGCGCCCAGAGGGAGGCGGGGTTCGGCGTCAGGGTGCCGCGCACGAGGTCGTACGCCGCGAGCCAGTGCGCCGTCTTGGGGCGGTCGATCGAGCGCCAGTAGAGCTCGTCGATCGCGTCGCCGAGCGCGACGACCGCGGCGGGGACGGATTCCCAGTCGAACGCGAGCGCGGTGTCGGTCCAGTGCAGGACGCCGCGCTGGTGCAGCCACGCGAACAGCAGCTGGCCGCCGAGTCCGTCGTAGTTGCGCACCCGCGAGCCGGTGATGGCGAAGCGGAAGATCCGGTCGAAGATCACGGCGTACTGCACGAGGACGGCGTGCTCGAGCATCTCGGCCTCGGCGGCGTCGAGCTCCGGTCCGGACTCGGCCCGGGCCCGCAGACGGGCGGTGATGGCGACGCACTCGCGGAACGCGGTCAGGTCGCAGCGCAGCTCCTCCAGCGAGTACAGGAAGTACGGCATCCGCTGCTTGATCATGAAGGGGTCGAACGGCAGATCGCCGCGCATGTGGGTGCGGTCGTGGATGAGATCCCACATCACGAAGGTCTTCTCGGCGAGGGCCTGGTCGTCCAGCATCCGCGCCGCCGCCTCCGGCAGGTCGAGCTTCGTGATCTCGGATGCTGCCCGCACCACGCGTCGGTAGCGCGCCGCCTCGCGGTCCTGGAAGATCGCGCCCCAGGTGAACGGCGGGATCTCACGCATCGCGACGGTCTCGGGGAAGAGCACGGCGCTGTTGGTGTCGTAGCCCGGCGTGAAGTCGATCAGGCGGAGCGACACGAAGAGGCGGTTCGTGTACTCGGTCTCGAGCCTCGCGATGAACTCCGGCCAGATCGCCTGCACGAGCAGCGCCTCGACGAAGCGGTTCGACGAGCCGTTCTGGGTGTACATCGGGAAGATCACGAGGTGGCGGATGCCGTCGACCCGGTGCTGCTGCGGCTGGAACGCGAGCAGCGAGTCGAGGAAGTCGGGGATGCCGAAGTCGGCGGACGCCCAGCGCTCGAAGTCGACGACGGATGCGGCGAGGTACGCGTCATCGTGCGGGAACCGCGGCCGCAGCTCGTCGATCGAGCGGGTGATCGTCGCCACGAGCTCGTGCGCTGCGGCGTGGTCCGCGGCGTCCGCGACCGAGCCGTCCTTGGCCTGCAGCCCCTGCAGGGCGATCGTCGCTTCCTTCAGCGCGAGCCAGGCGGCGGTGAGTTCCAGCGCGGTGTCATCAACCGTGACGTCCTCGGCGCGGGTGTCCTGAGTCATTGCCATTCCGTGATTCTAACGGAATCCCTACGGGCTCCCGATGTACTGCCGGAAAGTTTCCGGTTTCCGATAGGATCGCCGTATGACTGACCCGCGCGCCCACATCGACGACGACATCGACGCACGGATCGTGCAGGTCGTGTCGGCTGACGGACGGGCCACGCTGGCCGACATCTCGCAGGCGGTGGGCCTCGGCACCTCGGCCACGCAGGCGCGGCTCCGCCGGCTCGAGACCCGCGGGGTGATCACGGGATACCGCGCGGTGGTCGACGCGGAGGCCGTCGGCAAGCCGCTGTCGGCGTTCGTCGAGATCACGCCCCTCGACCCCGGCCAGCCCGACAACGCGCCCGAGCTGCTCGAGCACCTCTCCGAGATCGAGGCGTGCCACTCGATCGCGGGCGACGCGAGTTACATCCTGTTCGTGCGGGTCGCGACGCCGCGCCACCTCGAGACGCTGATCCGCGACATCCGTCATGCGGCATCGGTCAACACCCGCACGACCGTGGTGCTGCAGACCTTCTACGAGAACCGCCCGATCGCGCTCCCCGCCTGACAGCGGCGCGGTCCTCACGCGCTTTTCCGACGCACTTCCCGGCATCCCCCGCGGTCATACCTGCGTCGGATGCGGGGAACTGCGCGCGATGGTGGCGCGGGCGCCAGGTTTCGACTCGCTTCGCTCGCTCAACCTTGACCCGAGCCGCGTCAACGCGGGCTTCGCTCGCATTGACCCGGCTCGCGTCAAGTGTGCTGGGGGAAGCCCAGGTTCAGGCCGCCGTGCGAAGGGTCGAGCCAGCGGCTGGTGATCGCCTTCTCGGCGGTGAAGAACTCGAACCCGTGCGGGCCGTAGGCCTTCGCGTCGCCGAACAGCGACGCCTTCCACCCGCCGAACGAGTGGTAGGCCACCGGCACGGGGATCGGCACGTTGATGCCGATCATGCCGACGCGCGCCTCGCGCTGGAAGCGCCGGGCGGCACCGCCGTCGTTCGTGAAGATCGCCGTGCCGTTGCCGTAGGGGCTCCCGTTGATGATGCCCAGCCCCTCCTCGTAGCCGGCGACCCGCACGACCGACAGCACAGGGCCGAAGATCTCGTCACGGTACACCGACGACGAAGTCGGAACCTTGTCGATGAGGGTCGGGCCGAGCCAGAAGCCGTCCGCCTCGCCATCGACCTCGACCCCGCGCCCGTCCACGACCACCGCGGCGCCGTCCGCCGCGGCCACATCGATGTACGAGGCGACCTTGTCGCGATGCTGCCGGGTGATGAGCGGGCCCATGTCGCAGCCGCGGGTGCCGTCGCCGGTGCGCAGCGTCGCCATCCGCTCGGAGATCTTCGCCACCAGCTCGTCGGCCACGGTGTCGACCGCGAGCACGACCGAGATCGCCATGCACCGCTCGCCGGCCGAGCCGAAGCCCGCGTTCACCGCCGCGTCGGCGGCGAGGTCGAGGTCGGCGTCGGGCAGCACCAGCATGTGGTTCTTCGCCCCGCCGAGCGCCTGCACCCGCTTGCCGGCACCCGTCGCCGTCTCGTAGACGTACTTGGCGATCGGGGTGGACCCGACGAACGAGATCGCGGCGACATCCGGGTGATGGAGCAGCGCGTCCACGGCCTCCTTGTCGCCGTGCACGACGTTGAGGACGCCGTGGGGGAGCCCGGCTTCGGTCAGCAGCGCCGCCAGCCAGTTCGCGGCGGACGGGTCCTTCTCGCTGGGCTTGAGGATCACGGCGTTGCCGGCGGCCAGCGCGATGGAGAAGAACCACAGCGGCACCATCGCCGGGAAGTTGAACGGGCTGATGATGCCCACCACCCCGAGCGGCTGCCGCAGCGTGTACACGTCGACGTCGGTGGAGACGTTCTCCGAGTAGGCGCCCTTCGTGAGATGCCCGACGCCGCAGGCGAACTCGACGACCTCCATGCCGCGGGCGATCTCGCCCAGCGCATCGGAGAGGACCTTGCCGTGCTCCGACGTCAGGATCTCGGCCAGCTCCTGCTTGCGCGCGTTCAGCAGCTCGCGGAACGCGAACATCACGCCCTGCCGCTTCGCGATCGACGCGTCGCGCCACTGCGCCCACGCCGCGGAGGCGACGCCGACAGCCTCGTCGATGTCCGCGGCCGTGGCGAGCCGCAGCTCCTTCTGCACGGTGCCGAGGGCGGGGTTGTAGACCGGGCTGGTGCGCTCGGACGCGCCCGTCCAGGGTGCGCCGCCGACCCAGTGGTCGAGAATCGTGGTCATCGTTCGTCTCCTTCGACGCTCGTCAGAGCCTCATCGTAGATCGCCATCGCGCGTGCGACCTCCCCTTCGGTGACCACGCACGGCGGCACGACGTGCAGCCGGTTGTCGGCGAGGAACGGCAGCAGGCCGCGCGAGACCAGTTCCGCCTTGAGTCGCCCCATCACGGCGGCGCCGACCGGCTCGCGGGTCGTCCGATCGGCGACCAGCTCGAGCGCCCAGAACACCCCCTCGCCGCGCACCTCGCCGATCAGCGGGTGCTTCTCGGCCAGCGCGGCGAGCCCCGGACCGATCGCCTCGGCGCCGATGCGACGGGCGTTCTCGACGATCCCCTCCGACTCCATGGCATCGATCGAGGCGACGATGGATGCGGCGGCAAGCGGGTGCCCGGAGTAGGTCAGGCCACCGGGGAACACCCGGTCGTCGAAGGTCGCGGCGATCTCGTCGGAGATGATGACGCCGCCGACCGGCACGTAGCCGGAGTTGACGCCCTTGGCGAAGGTGATGAGGTCGGGCCGCACGTCATGGCCCTCGAACGCGAACCAGCGTCCGGTGCGCCCGAAGCCGGACATCACCTCGTCGAGGATCAGCAGCATCCCGTATCTGTCGCAGATCTCGCGCACGCCGGCGAGGTAGCCGGGCGGGGGGATCATGATGCCCGCGGTGCCGGGGATCGTCTCGAGCAGGATCGCCGCGATGCCGCTCGGTCCCTCCGCCTGCACCATGCGCTCCAGGTGGTGCAGTGCCCGCGCGCACTCCTCCTCGGGCGTCGTCGCCCAGAACTCGGAGCGGTAGAGGTACGGGCCGAAGAAGTGCACGTGGCCGCGCGCGTACTCGTTCGGGATGCGCCGCCAGTCGCCGGTCGCGACGATCGCCGCGCCGGTGTTGCCGTGGTACGACCGGTAGCGCGAGAGGATCTTGTCGCGGCCGGTGTGCAGACGCGCGAGCCGGATCGCGTTCTCGTTGGCGTCGGCTCCGCCGTTGGTGAAGAACACGCGGCTGAAGCCGTCCGGCGCCTTCGCCACGATGCGTGCGGCGGCCTCCCCGCGGACCAGGTTGGCCGTCGCGGGGCCGATCGTGGCGAGCTCGGCGGCCTGCGCCTGGATGGCGGCGACGACGGCGGGATGCTGGTGCCCGATGTTGACGTTGACCAGCTGGCTGGAGAAGTCCAGCATCCGGTTGCCTGCGTGATCCCACACCGTGGTGCCCTCGCCGCCGGCGATGACCGGCAGGTCGAGGTGCGCCTGCGCGGACCAGGAGTGGAAGACGTGCGCGCGGTCCAGCTCGCGGGCGCGGGCGTCGAGGTCGTCGGTCATCATCGTCCTTTCGTGGGTGGTGCGTGAGGGGTCCCCGGGCGGGCGAGTCGGACCCCGCCCGCCCGGCGACCGGTGGCCTACTGGCCGCCCTCGGTGAGCGTCACGTCGATCGGCGTGTAGTCGCCGGCGACGTCGACGCCCTCGTCCGCGAGCTCGGTGAGCGCCTGCTGGATGTACGCGTTGGAGTACGCGGACTCGGCCGGCTCGGTGGTGATGAGGTTGAGGCCGTCCTGGTTCTTCGCCGACAGCGCCCCGGCGACCGTCTGGTCCCAGGCCGCGGCGTCGACGACGCCGAAGTCGGCGCCGGTCCAGATGAGCTTGTTGACCTCGTTCATCTGCCACAGCTGGTGCGTCGGCCCGACCGGGAAGGCCGCCTCGGCGTTGGACGCGATGTCGTAGACGATCTCGGCCGACTCCTCCGGGTTGTCGCGGGCGAACAGCCAGCCCTTGGTGATCGCCTTCAGGAAGCGCACCGCGGCGTCGGCGTAGGCGGGATCCGAGAGACGCTCGGTGTCGGCCCAGATGGCGTCCTGCAGCATGGCGCCGTCGGTCTCCTCGTACGAGACGACGTCGAAGTCGTCCGGCTGGTACAGCTCGCCGGTGTCGGGGTTGACCACCTCGAGGATCTGCGCCCACTCGTTGTAGGTCATCGCCTGCGCCGCGTCGACGTCGCCGTCGAGCAGGGCGTTCATGTCGAAGCCCTGCGTCGTGATCGACACGGTCGTCGAGTCGAGTCCCTCGGCCGCCATCGCGGCGAAGATCTCCCACTCGTTGCCGAAGCCCCACGAGCCGATGCGCTTGCCCTCGAAGTCGGCGACCGACTCGATGCCGTCGCCGGCCCACGACACCTGCAGGGTGCCCGACTTCTGGAACACCTGGGCGATGTCGGTGAGCTCGACGCCCGCCCCTTCGAGCGTGCCGAGCACCTTCGGCACCCACGCGACGGCGAAGTCCGCATCGCCGGCGACGAGGGCGTCCTGCGGCACGATGTCGCCGCCGGAGGGGATGATCTCGACATCGTCGAAGCCCTCCTCCTCGAAGAAGCCCTTCTCCTGCGCGATGTAGTACCCGGCGAACTGGGTCTGCGGCAGCCACTGCAGCTGCAGTCGGATCGACGTGATCGGGTCGAACTCGGCCTGGGAGGGCGGCTCCTCCTGCTGGGTGGAACCCGAGCAGCCCGCGAGGGCGAGTGAGGCGATGGCGACGGTGGATGCGGCCAGAACGCCGCGACGGATGCTGTGTCTCATTGCTGTTCCTTTCATTCGGGTCGTGCGGATGGTGCAGGGTGCCGGTGCTCGACGAGGTCAGGTGCCGGCGTGGCGCCTCGTCGCGATCCGCTCGAGGAGCGAGGTGACGAGGAAAAAGGTGAGGCCGATGAGGATGCCGCCGAGGACGTACGCCCACGCGAGGGCGGCGCGCCCGGACTTCGCGTAGGTCGCGATTGCGGTCCCCACGCCGTCGGCAGGACCCCCGAAGTACTCGGCGACGAGGGCGGAGATGACCGCGAGCGACGCGGCGATGCGCAGACCGGTCATCAGGTACGGGAGCGCGGTCGGCAGCGTCAGCGAGCGGAAGGTCTGCCCGCGGGTGGCGGCAGATGCGCGGAACAGGTCGCGGTGCACGGCGCGGGTCTGGCGGAGGCCCCTGAGCACGTTGACGAACACCGGGATGAAGGCCGCGATCGCCGCGACGGCCTGGCGGCCGAACTGGCTCGACGCGCCGAACATCGTGTTGAGGATCGGCGTGACGGCGACGATCGGGATGACGGCGACCGCGGCGACGAGCGGCGCCAGCATCCCGTCGATGGGACGGAGGGATGCGGCGAGTGCGGCCAGCGCGATGGCGGCGACCGACCCGACCACCAGCCCGATGAGGGCGTTGAGTGCGGTGACGCCCATGTCCTCGGCGATGATGTTCCACCGCAGCACGAACTCCTGCGCGATCGCGATGGGGCTGGGGAGCATCCGCGGTGCCGCGCCCAGCACGTCGACGTAGATGATCCAGATGACCAGGCCGAGCAGGCCGACGATGACCGGCGCCCCGACCTGCAGCCAGGCCGGTGGTCGCCTGGTCTGCCCGACCGCCGCGCTCATCGCTCGCTCGCCCTCGACACGGGTGCACCGTGCAGCGCCTCGCGCACCGCGGTGACGCGCTCGAAGTATGCGGGCGTCTCGCGGAGCGCCTCGTCGCGCACCGGTCCGAGGTCCGTGGGGATGATCCGGGTGATGCGGCCAGGACGAGGGCTCATCACCACGACGCGGTCCGACAGGAACACCGCCTCCGGGATCGAGTGCGTCACGAACACGACCGCCGCGCCCGTCTCGGCGGCGATCCGGGCGAGCTCGGACTGCAGGTACTCGCGCGTCATCTCGTCGAGGGCGCCGAAGGGCTCGTCCATCAGCAGGAGACGGGGGCGGGACGCCAGGGCGCGCGCGATGGCGACGCGCTGCTGCATCCCTCCGGAGAGCTGGTCGGGGTACCGGTCGGCGAAGTCCGCGAGGCCGACGAGCTCGACGAGCTCGGCGACGCGCGCGTCGCGCTCGGTCTTCGTGGTCTTGCGCAGCTCGAGCGGCAGCGCGATGTTCGCCTCCACGGTGCGCCACGGCAGCAGGCCCGCCTGCTGGAACGCGATCCCGTAGTCCTGGTCGACCCGCGCGGTGCGGGCGGGCTTGCCGAAGATCTCGAGGCCGCCGGTCGTGGCCGTGTCGAGATCGGCGATCAGACGCAGGAGGGTCGACTTCCCGCATCCGGACGGTCCGATCAGGGAGACGAACTCACCCGCGGCGACCTCGAGGTCCACCTCGGTCAGCGCGGTGACGTCGCCCTTCTCCGTAGCGAAGACCTTGCCGACTCCGCTCGCCCGCACGGCGGTCGCGGGTCCGATGGGCTCGTCGCCATCCGCTCCCTGAGCCTGTCGAAGGGTCACGTGGCCTCTCCTCTGCGGTAGTTCTTCAGTCCTGCACCGAGCAGCACCACGGTGCCCGCGGCGATGAGGCCCAGCACGATCGAGCCGAACATCGGTCCCCACGGCGCCGCCGGATCGCTGGAGGCCTGTCCGGCGAGCTGGATCAGCATCCGTCCGATGCCGCCGCGCATGCCGATGGACACCTCAGCGACGACCGCCCCGACGACCGCGTTCGCGGCCGCCAGGCGCAGCGCGGGCAGCAGATGCGGCACCGCGGCGGGCAGCCGCAGACGCAGCAGGGTGGTCCAGTACCCCGCGGCGTAGGTGCGCATGAGGTCGAGATGGATGCTGTCGGGCGACCCGAGCCCGCGCAGCATGCCCACGGCGACGGGGAAGAACGCGAGGTACGACGCGATGAGGGCGACCGAGAGCCACTGCGGCCACGGGAAGGCGTCGCGGTCGATCTGATTGCCGATCGCGTTGACCACCGGCGCGAAGGCGATCAGCGGCACGATCTGGCTGACGACGATCCAGGGGAGCAGCCCCCACTCGACCAGTCGCCAGCGCTGCATGACGGCGCCGAGCACCGCGCCCACCGCGACGCCGATGATCCAGCCGACGGCGGCGATGCCGAGGGTGACCAGGGCGGCCGACGCGACCGACATCCACAGCGGCGGGGTGTCGCCGCCGCTGGTCGGGGCGAACAGGCGGGCGCCCATGTCCCACACGTGCGGCATGGCCCGCTCATGGGTGCGGGGGAGGATCATGACGCCCGAGCCGGTGTCGCCCTCGGTGCCGCCGATCACGAGGCCCTCGGCGGGCCCCACCAGCTTGTAGAGCTCCCAGAGGGCGATGACGGTGAGCACCCCGACGACGCCCCACGCCAGCGAGATCCAGCCGGCACCGCCGCGCCGAGGGCGGCGCGGCGGTGTCAGCGCCTCTGCGACATCGGCCTGCGCCAGGGGAAGGGTCATGACTTGGCCGTGATGTGCTCGGAGAGCGCGGGGATGACGGTCTCGCCGTACACGCGCAGCGTCTCCTCCTTGTTGTCGTGCTGGAGGTAGCCCGCGAACTGGGTGACGCCGATCGCGCGCAGCTGCTCGAGCTTGGCGATGTGCTCCTCGCCGGTGCCCAGGATGCAGAAGCGGTCGACGATCTCGTCCGGCACGAAGTCGACGTGGTCGTTCTCGGCGCGCCCGTGCGAGTTGTAGTCGTACCCCTCGCGCCCCGCGATGTAGTCCGTGAGCGCCTGCGGCACGCCCGCGCCGCCCCCTGGGTCCGTCGAAGGGCCGTACTTCGCCACGATGTCGGCGACGTGGTTGCCCACCATCCCGCCGAACCAGCGGCACTGGTCGCGCATGTGCGCGACATCCGTGCCGATGTACATCGGCGCCGCCACGCAGAACGCCAGGGATTCGGGGTCGCGGCCGACGGCGGCAGCGGCATCCTTCACGGTTCGGATCATCCAGGCCGCGATGTCGACGTCGGCCAGCTGCAGGATGAACCCGTCGCCGACCTCTCCGGCGAGCTTCAGGGCGAGCGGGCCGTACGCGGCGACCCAGACGTCGAGCGACGAGCCGCGGCTCCACGGGAACTGCAGCGTCGCCCCCTTGTAGTCGACGGGTCGCGAGTTGGCGAGCTCGCGGATGACGTGGATCGACTCACGCAGCTCGGCCATCGAGACGGGCTTCCCGTTGGTGACGCGCACCGCCGAGTCGCCGCGCCCGATGCCGCAGATCGTGCGGTTGCCGTACATCTCGTTGAGCGTCGCGAACACCGACGCCGTGACCGTCCAGTCGCGGGTGGCCGGGTTGGTCACGAAGGGGCCGACCGTGACCCGCCTGGTGGCGTTCAGGATCGCCGAGTGGATGACGTACGGCTCCTGCCACAGCAGGTGCGAGTCGAAGGTCCACACGTGACTGAACCCGTGGGCCTCGGCGAGCACGGCGAGCTGCACCGTGCGCGCTGCGGGCGGATTGGTCTGCAGGACGACGCCGAAGTCCATAATTCTCCTAGCTCACGACGTTTCGTCTCGTCGCTTCGCTCCTCGCTCATCGAGCGGAAGTGCCCGGTCGTTGAGCGAGCGAAGCGAGACGAAACGGTCCATGGCGGTCACACGAGGTACTGGCTCAGGCCGCGCTTGAGGTAGCGGCCGTCGCCCTTCGAGCCGAGGTACCGGCCGTCGTCGACGATGACCTTCCCGCGCGACAGGACCGTGTCGACGTGGCCGTCGATCTCGAAGCCCTCCCACGCGGAGTGGTCCATGTTCATGTGGTGGGTCTTGCCGTACCCGATCGAGGTGTGCCCGTTCGGGTCGTAGATCACGATGTCGCCGTCGGCGCCCGGCTGGATGACGCCCTTGCGGCCGTAGAGCCCGAACATCCGCGCGGGGGTCGTCGACGTCAGCTCCACCCAGCGCTCCAGCGTGATCTTCCCGGTCACGACACCCTGGTACATGAGGTCCATCCGGTGCTCGATCGAGCCGATGCCGTTCGGGATGGCCCGGAAGTCGCCCCGGCCGAGCTCCTTCTGGTCCTTCATGCAGAAGGGGCAGTGGTCGGTCGAGACCATCTGCAGGTCGTTGGTGCGCAGCGCCTGCCACATGTGGTCCTGGTGCCCCTCCGCGCGGGAGCGCAGCGGCGTCGAGCAGACCCACTTGGCGCCCTCGAACGCTCCCCACTCCTCGCTCGACGCGCCCAGCTGCTCCTCCAGGGAGAGGTACAGATACTGCGGGCACGTCTCGCCGAACACGTTCTGGCCGCGGTCGCGGGCCCAGGCGAGCTGCTCGACGGCCTGCTTGGCGCTGACGTGCACGACGTACAGGGGTGCCCCGGTCAGATGGGCGAGCATGATCGCGCGGTGCGTCGCCTCCTCCTCCATCTGCCAGGCGCGGGCGATGCCGTGGAAGTACGGGTCGGTCTTGCCCTCCTCGATCAGCTGCGCGGCGAGCACGTCGATGACGGGACCGTTCTCGGCATGCATCATCGTCAGCAGGCCGGTGTCCCGGCTCACCTGCATCGCCTTGAGCACCTGCGCGTCATCGGAGTAGAAGACGCCCGGATACGCCATGAAGAGCTTGAAGCTCGTGATGCCCTCGTCGATGAGCCCCGGCATCGCGGCGAGGGCGTCGGCATCCACGCCGCCGATGATCTGATGGAAGCCGTAGTCGATCGCGCAGTTGCTCGCGGCCTTGTCGTGCCAGGCGGCGAGTCCGTCCTGGATGCGCTCGCCGTACCGCTGCACGGCGAAGTCGATGATCGAGGTGGTGCCGCCCCACGCCGCCGCGCGGGTGCCCGTCTCGAACGTGTCGATCGCGGCGGTGCCGCCGAAGGGCAGCTCCATGTGCGTGTGCGCGTCGATGCCGCCGGGGATCACGTACTTGCCCGTCGCATCGATGACGGTGTCGACGGATGCCGCGACATCGGTGCCGAGCAGCTCGGAGCCGGGCGTGAGCACGGCGGCGATCCGCTCGCCGTCGATGAGGACGTCGGCGAGCGAGCGGCCGGTGGCCGACACGACGGTCCCGCCGGTGATGAGGGTGGTGCTCATGGTGCGACGATCCCTCCGTACGAGTCGGGCCGGCGATCGCGGTAGAACTGCCAGTCGTCCCGCATCGCCTGCACCAGGTCCATGTCGAGGTCGCGCACCAGCAGCTCCTCGTGCTCGCCAGAGCCGAGCGCCCCCACGTAGTTGCCGCGGGGATCGACGACCTGGCTCTTGCCGTAGAAGGTGACCGCCTCGTCGCCGTACTCGTTGTCCTCGCGGCCGACCCGGTTGGGCGCGAGGACGAAGTAGCCGTTCGCCACGGCGGCCGCCGGCTGCTCGATCTCCCACAGCCGGTTCGACAGCCCCGGCTTGGTCGCGTTGGGGTTGAAGACCATGTGCGCGCCGTTCAGGCCGAGCTCGCGCCATCCCTCGGGGAAGTGGCGGTCGTAGCAGATGTACATGCCGATCCGGCCGACCGCCGTCTCGAACACCGGGTACCCGAGGTTGCCCGGGCGGAAGTAGAACTTCTCCCAGAACTTCTCCACGTGCGGGATGTGGTTCTTGCGGTACACGCCCTTCACGGACCCGTCGGCGTCGACCAGCACGGACGTGTTGTAGTACACGCCGGTCTGCTGCTCCTCGTAGATCGGCAGCACCATGACCGTGCCGAGCTCCTTCGCGAGGGCGGCGAAGCGCTGCACGATCGGGCCGTCGGCGGGCTCGGCGTAGCGGTAGTACTTCTTGTCCTGGGTGATGCCGAAGTAGGGGCCGTAGAACAGCTCCTGGAAGCAGAGCACCTGCGCGCCCTGCGCCGCCGCATCCCGGGCGAACTGCTCGTGCTTGTCGAGCATGGACGCCTTGTCGCCCGTCCATGTCGTCTGCGTGATCGCTGCGCGTACCGTCGTCATCGTCGCCTCCTGGTGGGAACCGTCCGGGGCGGGATCGCCGGCGTCATCGGGTGCGCCGGCAGGTCGACCCCGTTCTGTTATCTTTCGGGTTGAACATTTCTCTTCGGTTTCGTCCTGTGACGCGAGCGTAAATGGTTCGCCGTCCCGGCGGTAGATGGCAGGTGTGAGGCATGAGGCTCGGCGACGAGATCCGCGACCGCTCTCCGCAGGGCATCGCGGGCGTCATCGCCCGGCTGATCACCGAGGGCGTGCTCGTCTCGGGAGATCGCCTGCCGACCGTCCGCGACCTGGCGGCGGAGCTGATGGTGAGCCCCGCGACGGTGAGCGCCGCCTGGCAGGCGCTGGCTCGGACCGGCATGATCGTCTCGCGCGGGCGGGCGGGCACCTTCGTGCGCGGGATGCGGCGGGACTGGCTCACCCGGCGGGTGAACGGCCTGTCGGCCCATGCGGGCGAGTGGCGCCTCGATCTGTCGCTCGGCACGCCCGACCCGGCCCTGCTGCCGTCGCTGAAGACGGCCTTCTCGCACGTGTCGCTGCGGGCAGACACCGGCCGGTACCACGACCTCCCTGTGCTGCCGGAGCTCGCGGCCCTGCTCGAGCGCACCTGGCCCTCCCGCGCCGGGGCGATCACCGTGGTGGACGGCGCACTGGACGGCATCTCCCGCACGCTCGAGCAGGTGGTGCGCTTCGGCGACCGCGTCGCCGTGGAGTCCCCCGGCTTCCCCTACTTCTTCGACCTGATCGATGCGCTCGGGGCCGAGGCCGTTCCACTCAGGCTCGACGACGAGGGGGTGCTGCCCGGCTCCCTCGCGCACGCCCTGAGCGAGCGCCCGACCGCCGTGATCCTGCAGCCGCGCGCCCACAACCCGACCGGAGCGTCCATGTCGGCCGAGCGCGCCCGCCGCCTGGCGGGGGTGATCGGGGCTGCGCGCGACGGCGACCGCGTCGTCGTGATCGAAGACGACCATTCCGGCCTCATCTCGATGGCACCCGATGTCACCCTGGGGCGCTGGCTGCCCGACCAGGTGGTGCACGTGCGCAGCTTCTCGAAATCGCACGGGCCGGACCTGCGCATCGCGGCGCTCGGCGGGCCCGCCCGCATCGTCGAGCGGATCGTGGCGCGCCGGATGCTCGGGCCCGGCTGGACTTCCCGGCTGCTGCAGACGGTGCTGCTGGACATGCTCACCGACCGTGGCGCGGTCGCGGCCGTCCGCGTGGCGCGGCTCGCGTACCGCGATCGGGAGGAGGCGCTGGTGAGCGCGCTGCGGCGCGAGGGCGTGCAGGTGCCCCACCCTGACGGACTGAACCTCTGGCTGCCGGTCGCCGACGAGCGAGCGGCAGCCGTGCACCTGGCCACCGCGGGCATCGCCGTGGCGGCCGGTGCGCCCTTCGTGGTCGGCGACCACGTCGCCCCGCACGTGCGGGTCACCTCGGGGATGGTCGCCGCCGACGCGGCGGACGTCGCCAGAGAGCTGGCGAGGGCGTCCCGCGCCGCGCCCCGCTGAGATACATCGCGCGGCGGATGCCGTGGGCAGCGGCGTCCGCGTAGCGTGAAGGAGTGTTCCGCCCCCTGAAGACGTACCAGCTCGTCATCGATCTCGTGGTGGCCGTGGTGTTCTTCTGCGCGGCCGGGCTGCTCGCCGGCGCGGCCACGGGCTCGCGGACCGACCTGCTGATCGCCCTCATGATGGCGGCGGCGCTCGCCGTGCGCCGGCTGTCGCCGCCGCTCTCGCTCGGGATCGCCTGGGCCGGGGCGATCGCGCAGATGCTGATCGGCCTCGACCCGATCGCGAGCAACCTCGCGATCTTCGCGGTGCTGTTCGCGACCGCCGCGTACGGCACGCGCACGGTGTTCTGGGCGGGCTTCGCGTCGGCGATCGTCGGCGCGATCGTGATCACCCTCTACCTGCTGCGCTGGCGCGTGTCGGTGACCGGCTTGTCGTGGGACGCCGTGCCCGCCGCCGCGGCGACGCTCATCGCCGCGCTCTTCGCGCTCCTGCTGTCGTGGACGGCCGGCGCGCTCGTGCGGGCGGGGATGCGCACCCGCGAGACGCGCGCGGCGCAGGTCCAGGCCGAGGCCGAGACGGTGGCCGAGCAGGAGCGCGTGCGGATCGCCCGCGACATGCACGACGTCGTCGCCCATTCGCTGGCGGTGGTGATCGCGCAGGCCGATGGTGCGCGGTACGCCGCCGCAGCCGATCCCGCCGTCGCCGCCGACGCGCTGGCGACGATCTCCACCACGGCCAGGGCGGCGCTCGCCGACGTGCGACTGCTGCTCACGCAGCTGCGCCACGCGCAGTCCGAGGGCCCCCAGCCCACTCTCGCCGACCTCGAGGCGCTCTACGCGCAGGTGCGGGCGGCCGGGGTCGACCTGCGCGTCGACGTCGATCCGGCGCCCGCCGGCGATCCTCCTGCGGCGGTGCAGCTGGCCGCGTACCGGATCCTGCAGGAGGCGCTCACCAACGCCCTGCGCCACGGCGACGGCGCCGCGGTGGACGTGACGCTGTCGTGGCTGCCCGACCGGGTCGAGCTGTCGGTGCGCAACGGGATCGGGGACCGCGCGGCGACCGATGGACCCCGTGGCGGTCATGGACTCATCGGGATGCGCGAGCGCGCTCAGCTGGCCGGCGGGACGCTGGAGGCCGGCGCCCACGACGACGCCTTCGTCGTCCGCGCCACCATCCCGATCGCCGGGGCGATCCGATGAGCGCCGCCGACGCGTCGAGCCCGCACAGCGCGCCCGCACGCGGCACCATCCGGGTCGCCCTGGTTGACGACCAGGCCCTGTTCCGTGCAGGCATCCGGATGCTCGTTGACTCGCAGCCCGACCTGGAGGTGGTGGCCGAGGCCTCGGACGGCGCCGAGGCGCTCACCGTGATCCGCGCCACCCGCCCCGACGTCGTGCTGATGGACATCCGCATGCCCGTGATGGACGGGCTGGCGGCGACTGCCGAGCTCCTGGGCGACCCCGAGCCGCCGCGCGTGGTCATGCTCACGACCTTCGACCTCGACGAAGCGGCCGCCCGGGCGATCCGGCAGGGGGCCAGCGGGTTCCTGCTCAAGGACGCCGACCCGGAGTTCCTCCTCGCGGCCATCCGCACGGTGCATGCCGGCTCCGCGGTCATCGCCGCCTCCGCCACCAGGGAGCTGTTCGCCCACTTCGCGGAGGCGACGCCGCGCACCGTGCCCCCCGCCTACGGCGACCTCACCGAGCGCGAGCGGGAGATCTTCGCGCTCGCGGCGCGCGGGCTGTCCAACGCCGAGATCGCGGCGCGCGAGTTCCTCTCCGAGGCCACCGTGAAGACGCACATCAGCCGGATCCTCACGAAGCTGGGCCTGCGCGACCGCGTGCAGCTGGTCGTGTTCGCGTTCGAGCACGGCCTCGCCTGAGCACGCGACGACGGGAGGCTCAGCGCCCTTCGAGGGCGGCGCGGTGCTTGGCGTAGCGCGGCGCGCCGACCCAGCGCCACAGCATCCGCACCGGCGCCGGCAGCTCATCGTGCAGGAAGGACTCGCCGCCGTCCGGCTGCGCGGCCAGGATCATGCCGAGGCTGTTCCAGGTCTGTCCCTTCGGCGTCGCCTTGCGGCCGTGCTCGGCGAACCATTCCGCCTCCTTCTGCGTGATGACCGTCTCCATCACGGGCACGATGTTCTGCTCCTCGTCGGGCAGATGCACGGCGAGCGCGGCGTTGATGCCCGCCAGCGCGGCGAGCACGTCGGCGGCGTCCGTCGCCGTCGCCGCCCACGGGGCGATCGCCGCGTCGAGGTCGCTGAGCGGCGCGAGGATCGCCTGATGCTGCTCCTTCATGCGCTCGACGTGGGCGGCGCACCCCGGGGCGCGCTCCTCGAGCGGGGCCCAGAGCCGCTCGTCCTCGCCCTCGTGATGGGCGTGCAGCCCGGTCGCCAGCAGCCGAAGCTGATCGGCCACCACCGCGGCGTGCGCGGTGTCGCCCGGCGCCACCCCGCGGACGAGGTCCGGCGCCTCGCCGAAGCCGCGGCGGAAGACCCGGTGGATCATGGCCATGCCGCTGGCGTCGCAGGTCTTCGCGGTGGGTGCGTCGCCGCTGGCGGGCAGGGGAGTCGCGGGCATCGGATCTCCTTCGACGATGGGATGCTGGCGCCGAGCGTAGTCCTCGGGGTCGCCCGTCCGACAGGGCAGTGTCATCCCTGCGATGTACGCGGATCGTCCGCCCGGCCGACGACCGCCGCACGCCGCGTCCGTAGCGTCGAAGACATGGAACTCACATCGACAGACCTGGGGCTCGCCGCCCGGGTGCAGCAGCTCACCAAGACCTACGGCACCGGAACGGGAGCCGTGCGCGCCCTCGACCAGGTGTCCGTCGGCATCCGCCGCGGCGAGTTCACCGCCATCATGGGGCCGTCCGGCTCGGGCAAGTCCACACTCATGCACATCATGGCCGGGCTCGACGCGCCCACCACCGGCCGGGCGTGGATCGGCGACACCGACATCACCGACCTCAGCGACCTCGAGCTCACGATCCTGCGCCGCCGCCGCGTCGGCTTCGTCTTCCAGGCGTTCAACCTGGTGCCCACCCTCGACGCGATCGGCAACATCCTGCTGCCGTTCGACCTCGACGGGCGCCGGCCCTCCGCGCTCGAGCGCGCCCGCATCGACGGGCTCGTCGCCACGCTCGGCCTCGCCGACCGGCTGCGGCACCGCCCGCACGAGCTCAGCGGCGGACAGCAGCAGCGCGTCGCGATCGCCCGGGCGCTGGCCACGAGCCCCGACCTGGTCTTCGCCGACGAGCCCACGGGCAACCTCGACTCCCGCAGCGGCCGCGAGGTGCTCGCCCTCCTCCAGGCGGCCACCCGCGAGCACGGGCAGTCCATCGCGATGGTCACGCACGACCCGATCGCGGCCAGCCACGCCGACCGGGTCGTGTTCCTGGGCGACGGGCGGGTGGTGGCCGACAAGCCGCGCCAGAGCGCCGAGGAGATCTCCGCGTACATGCTCGCGTCCGAGCTGGGCACGGCTGCCGCCGAGCCCGCCGAGCCCGCCGCCGAGGTGCTGTCGTGACCGCCGTCTCGCTCCCCGCTGCGGGGGCATCCACGGACGACCGATCCGGGACGCGGTCGTGGGACTCGCTCGCCTGGCTGCGCGAGCGCGGCATGGGCGCCAGCATCCTGGTCGCCGCCATCTCCACCGCGTTCGGGGTGCTCCTCATCACCGTCACCGGCTACATCGGCGCGATGCTGCGCGGCATCCCGGTCTTCGGCACGTCCGAGACGCTGGCGGCGATCGTCGCGATCCTCGGGATGCTGCTGCTCGCGGTCGCCGTCTACGTCGCCGCGATCGTGACCGCCAACACGTTCTCGACCATCGTCGCGGGGCGCACCAGGCGCATCGCCCTCCTCCGGCTCATCGGCGCCTCGGCCCGGTCGCAGCGCGCGGAGGTGGCCAGGCAGGGACTCGTGGTCGGCGCGATCGGCGCCTTCACGGGCCTGGTCGTCGGCACGCTCGCGGGCATGGCCCTCGTGGCGGTCGTCGACCGGATGGTCGGGCAGGACGTGGCGTACACGGTCGCTCAGCCCGCGCTGCTGTTCCCCGCCGTCGCCGTGGTGCTCACCACCTGGGCCGCCGCGTGGGCCGGTTCGCGCCGCGTCCTCACCGTGACGCCGCTGCAGGCGCTCGGGGGCACCGTCGAACCGAGCCGCACCGAGGTGGCCGGCCGTCGTGGTCGCCACACCGTCGCCATCGTGTTCGCGGTGATCGGGCTCGCGCTGCTCGCCGGCGGGCTCGCCCTCGGCCTCGTCAGCCCGCTCGGCGTCGTGGTGGCGTTCTTCGGCGGACTCTTCTCCTTCACGGCCCTCACGATGTCGGCCGCCGTCGTCATGCCCCCGCTGCTGCGGCTCACGGGTCGCCTGTTCGGCCGCTCGACGGTCGCCCGGCTCGCCGCCGAGAACGCCCTCCGGTACCCGGAGCGCTCCAGCCGCATGGCCATCGGCGTGGTGATGGGCGTCGCCCTCGTGACGATGTTCGCCGTCGCGTCGGAATCCGTGAAGGCGCTCGCCGCCGTGTCCAGCGGGGGAGAGGTGGACCCCGCCTTCGCGCAGATGCTCGACTCGTTCTCCGCCGTCATGATGGCCCTCGTCGCCGTGAGCGCGGTGATCGCGGCGGTGGGCCTGGTGAACCTCCTCACCATCGGCGTCGTGCAGCGGCGCAGGGAGCTCGGGATGCTGCGGGCCCTCGGCCTGTCGTCCGCCCAGGTGCGACGGATGGTGCTGCTCGAGGCTGCGCACCTCACGGTCACGGCGCTCGCCTTCGGGCTCGTGCTCGGCGTCCTCTACGGCTGGATCGCCGCGCAGTCCGTGCTCGGGTCTGTGCCCATTCCGCCGGCCTGGATGGCGCCGACGCTCGTCGCCCCCGCGATCCCGCTGGTCCCCGTGCTCGTCGTCGTCGCCGCGACGGCCGTGCTCACGCTGGTCGCCGCGGTCGTCCCGACGAGGCTGGCGACCCGGGTGGCGCCGGTGGAGGCGCTCGCCGAGTAGTGCCCGCCGGCGCCGGGTCAGCTGTCGGGGGCTGAGCCGGCGCCGGCCTCCGGGTCGTGCGCCCAGGTCGGCGCGAGCGCCGCGATGCGTGAGCCGCGCCACTGCCAGACACCCCAGAGCCCCGGCCAGAGCAGGGGAGCGGCGGTGCCGCCGATCACGAGGCGCTCGCGCCACAGCGTCTTCGACGGGTCTCGCGGCGCGGGGGAGACGGCCATCTGGTGGTCCCACACGTCCAGGCCGGCGAGCGGCCCGGTCAGCGGGATGCCACTGTCGCGCAGGATGCGCACCTTGCCGTGCTGCTCGTCCGCGAAGCGGTGGCTCACGTGGATCAGCTGGCGCCCCACCCGCATCCCCCCGACGGCGAGCTGCACGGGCACGTCGGCGCCGGGCTCGAGCGCGGTGGGCAGCCCGTCCGGGTCGAGCGGCGCCAGTTCGAGCAGGGGCCCGTAGACCTCGGCGAGGGCGCGGGGGGAGTGCAGTGCGCGCCATGCGGCGTCCGCATCGCAGTCGATGACGAGCTTCAGCAGGATCCGCATGCTCCAGTGTCGCACCCGCGTGTGCGCGCCGCCCTGTCGCGCTTAGGCTTGCTCGGTGCCTTCGTCGCCCGACACCGCCCCGCCGTCCAGCCGGCCGTTCAGCCAGTCGACCTACCAGGTGCGCCTCGAGTGGGGCGTCGACGGCCTCGCCCGCCTCGCACCGGCCGACGTGGTGGTCGTGGTCGATGTGCTGCGCTTCTCCACGACCGTGACGGATGCCGTCGCCGCCGGCGGCGACGTGCCCCTCGATGCGGCGGCTCACGCGGTCTCGCTCAACGGGGCCGCGGTCGCCGCGGCCGCCGACCCCGGGGCGACCGTCCTGCTGGGGTGCCTCCGCAATGCCGCCGCCGTCGCCCGCGCCGTGATGGCCGAGCAGGAGCGCCGCGGCGCGCGCACCAGCATCGCCGTCATCGCGGCCGGCGAGCTCGCGGCGCGCGGCCCCGCGGGGCCCCTGCGGTTCGCGGTGGAGGACCAGCTCGGCGCCGGAGCGATCATCGACGCGCTCGGCGCCCTCGGCATCGACCACACCGCACCGGAGGCCGCCGCCGCCGCGGAGAGCTTCCGTGCGCTGCGCGGCGCGGTGCGCCACCTGCTCACCGCGAGCGGCTCCGGACAGGAGCTGCTCGGCCGCGGGCTGCGCGACGAGGTGCTGGCGGCAGCATCCGTCGATGCGGTCGACACCGTGCCGGTGCTCCGCGACGGGGTGTTCGTCGCGAGCTGAGGACGCCTACCGCGGAGTCATCGCCGCGAGGCGGGTCGCCGTGCTGATCTCGCGGCGACTCCAGGCGAACAGGAAGCGCTGGTCGAACCGCGAGGCGCACTTCGCGCACGAGGTCGGCCGCGACACCTTGCGGTGGCGGTAGGCGACGTGCCCGGCCGGGCACACCCCCACCCATGGCGCCAGCTCGGTCGCCGTCTCGCCGTGGTGCGTCGTGCCGCCGACGTAGCCGAGGTCGCGGGCGATCGCCTTCCAGCGCTGCCCGTGCCCCGCGTTCGCCCCGGCCAGGGCATGCGCGACCTCGTGCAGGAGCGTCTGATGGTTGGCGTCATCGTCGTAGCGCGCGGCGAGATAGCGCGAGACGCTGATGCGCTTGCGCGTGTAGTCGCACAGCCCGGCACGCCGCTTGGCGTTGTCGAACCCGAAGGTCCACGACGCGTCGAGATGGGTGGTGATCAGCGCCTCGGCCCAGCGGCGCACCCGTTGCAATTCCGACATGGGTCGACGTTAGAACAAACCTGCGACAGTCGCTCAGCTGGCGACGGAGGCCCGTGCCCGACGGCGGTCGGCGGCATCGATGGCTTCGAGGGTGGCGGTGAGCGCCCGGTCGTCGGCCCCGGCCTCCTGCCGCAGGAACAGCGCCCGCTTGAAGTCGGCGCGGGCCTGGTCGTAGTCGCCCGCGGCGAAGTGCACCTTGCCGCGGTGCTGGAAGGCGAACGCGGCGATCGCGCTCCATCCCTGGCCCTCAGCCTCGAGTGCGCAGGTGGTCAGCTCCTGGTCCGCGGCCGCATAGGCTCCGCGCACCTGCAGCACCGACGCGTGCAGGATGCGCGCACGGAGCAGGTCCTTGCGCGTGCCCGCCATGCGAGCCACCCGTACCGACTGCTCGGACAGCACCAGGGCGTCCTCCGAGCGGTCGAGCACCTTCAGCAGCCACACCCGCTCGAGCAGGGCCGGCAGGCTGCGCTCCTCGCCGATCTCGTCGAGGCGGTCCTTGCACTGGCGGGTGTCCACCTGCTCGTGAAGGGTGTCGGGGTCATACCCGTGGATGTAGCTCATGGCGTCGACTCCTCTCCCCGCGTGCTGCCCTTCCAGTGTGCATCGGCCCCCATCCGTTTACGGACGGAACACGCCGCGTGCCCTCCCGGCGATGCGGCGTGTCCCGTCCGTAAACGGGTCGGGGCGGGTCGTGACGGGTCGGGACGGCGCGGGTCAGCGCTCGAAGAGCGACGACGAGGGCTTCGGCGAGGGGGTGGCGTCGGCATCCGTCGCCACCGTCGCGCCCCGCACGAAGTCGTCGATCTCGGCGCCCTGGGCGACCTTCGCGGGGTGGGGCCCCGCCGCCATCAGCCGCGGCAGCCACTGCGTCGGCAGCGGAGCGGCCGACGCGGCCACGACGAGGTTGCCGAAGCGGCGGCCCTTGAGGGTCTGCACCTCGGCGAGCACGATCACGTGCGCGAGCACCCGCTGCAGGGTCGCCACCTGGCGCCGGGCGAAGGCGAGCCCCGCACCGTCGGCGACGTTCACCAGCAGCACCCCCTCGGGTGCGAGGAGGGCGGCGGCCTCGCGGTAGAACTCCACGGTGGTCAGGTGGGCGGGAGTCTGCGCGCCGGAGTACACGTCGCTGACGAGCAGGTCGACCGCGCCGCTCATGGCCGCGGGAAGGCGTGCGAGACCCGCGCGGGCGTCGCCGTTGCGGACCCGGATCGCCGCCGCCCTCGGCAGCGGCAGGTGCGCACGGACCAGGTCGACCAGCGGCTGCTCGAGCTCGATGACCTGCTGGCGCGAGCCCGGCCGGGTGGCCTCGACGTACCGGGGGATCGTCATCGCGCCCGCACCCAGATGAACGGCCGTCAGCGGCTGTCCCGGCAGGCGCAGCTGGTCGATCACCGCACCCATCCGGGCGACGTACTCGAAGTGCAGGTGGGTCGGATCGTCCAGGTCGACGTGCGACTGCGGGGTGCCGTCGACGACGAGCTCCCAGCCGTTCGCGAACTGGCTGCGCACGACCTGCGCGATGGTCCCGTCGCCGAGCCGGGTCTGCGCGGGGACGTCCTCGTACCGTGCGCGCGCCATGGCTCGAGGGTATCCGGTGCGGTTCGCCGCGGTACCCTCGCGGCATGGCCGCCGTCATCGACCTCAACGCCGACCTCGGCGAGACCGTCGACGGGGTGGCGACGGCCGACGATGCCGCGATGTTCGCGCTGATCTCGAGCGCGTCGGTCGCCTGCGGCGGGCATGCCGGCGACGCCGCCGCGATGCGCGCAGCGGTCGCCCTCGCCGAGCGGTCCGGGGTGGCGGTCGGCGCGCACCCCTCGTACCTCGACCGACCGGGCTTCGGGCGGCGCGCCCTCGCGGTGGAGCCGGAGACCCTGCGCGCCCAGGTGGACGAGCAGCTCACGGCGCTCGCCGCCGCGGGCGCCGACATCCGCTACGTCAAGCCCCACGGCGCGCTGTACCACGCGGTGATCGCCGACACGCAGGCGGCGCGGGCCGTGGCGGCCGCGGTCGTCGCCCTGTCCGACCGGGTAGGGCGTCCGGTGCCGGTGCTCGGGATGGACGGCGCCATCGCCCGGATCTGCGCGCAGGCGGGGCTTCCGTTCGTCCGCGAGGCGTTCCTCGACCGCGGCTACCGTGCGGACGGCTCCCTCGTGCCCCGCGACGAGCCGGGTGCCCTGCTGCACGACCCCGCCGAGGTCGCCGATCGCGCGGTGCGGCTCGCGCGCACCGGAGAGGTCGCCGCCGCCGACGGCAGCGTGATCGCCGCGGGCGCGACGTCGCTGTGCCTGCACGGCGACACTCCCGCCGCCGTCGCGATGGCCCGCGCCGTGCGCGCCGCGCTCGAGTCCGCCGGGATCGGGGTCGCCGCGCCGTGGTGACGCGCATCCTGCCGATGGGCGAGCGCGCGCTGCTCGCCGAGGTCGACGGACTCCCCGACGTCCTCGCGCTGCACACGCGCCTCGACGACAGCCGCCCCGACGGCGTCGTCGACCTCGTGCCCGCCGCGCGCACGGTGCTCGTGCACATCGACCCACGCCGCCTGCCGCTGTCGGCCGCCAGGGCCTGGGTGCAGCGGATGGCGGACGGGGATGCTGCCGCCCCCCGCCACGCGGAGCCCGAGCCGGTCGCGCTCGACATCACCTACGACGGCCCCGACCTCGCGGAGACGGCCGAGCTGCTCGGAGTGTCGCCCGAAGCGCTCGTCAGGGCGCACCGCGAGGCGGAGTGGACGGTCGCCTTCACGGGGTTCGCGCCCGGATTCGGCTACCTCGTGAGCGAGGAATGGGCGTTCGACGTGCCCCGGCTCGACAGCCCGCGGACGCGGGTCCCCGCCGGCGCCGTCGGGCTCGCCGGCGCGTTCACCGGGGCGTATCCGCGCGCGACGCCCGGCGGCTGGCGGCTGATCGGCACGACCTCCGCGCCGCTGTTCGATCCGGCGGCCGACGCCCCCGCCCTGCTGCGGCCGGGCGCACGGGTGCGGTTCGTCGAGCGGACGGCCGCCCCGGCGCCCGCCGCGGGCTCACCGGCAGTCGCCGCGACCCCTGGCCCCGCACCCGCGGGCGCGTTCACCGTGGTCGAGCCCGGGCTGCTCGCCACGGTCCAGGATCTCGGGCGACCGGGTGCGGCCTCGCTCGGCGTGGCGCCCTCCGGGGCCCTCGACCGCAGTGCGCTGCGCGCGGCGAACCGCCTGGTCGGCAACCCCGAGGGGGCCGCCGCGGTCGAGGTCACCCTGGGCGGATTCCGCGCCCGCGCCGCCCGCGACCTGTGGATCGCGGTCGCCGGCGCGTGGGGCCCGATCCGCCTGGGCGGTCGCCCGATCGACCCGTACACGGCCCACCGCTGGCCCGCCGGATCCGAGCTGCACCTGGACTGGTTCGCGCACGGCGCCCGCGCCTACCTCGCCGTCCGCGGCGGGCTCGACGCGGGCGCGGTGCTCGGCTCGCGCGCCACCGATCTGCTCGCCGGCCGGGGACCCGCCCCGCTCAGGGCGGGCGACGAGCAGACCCTGCGCGCCGACGCGGTCGCCGCCATCCCCGCCCCCGAGGTCGAGCCGTGGGGGGCGCCGCACGACGACGAGCTGGAGCTGGACCTGCTGCCCGGTCCCCGCGCGGACTGGTTCGCGGGCGATGCGACCCGGATGCTGTTCGAGCACACCTGGCAGGTTTCGGCCCAGGCTGATCGAGTCGGCGTCCGGCTGGACGGCCCGGAGCTGCCGCGTGCCCGCACCGGCGAGCTCCCCAGCGAGGGCATGGTGCCCGGCGCGCTGCAGGTGCCGCCGAGCGGGCGCCCGACGATCCTGCTCGCCGATGGACCGGTCACCGGCGGCTACCCGGTGATCGCCGTGGCCACCGCATCCGCCCTCGACCTGATCGCGCAGGCCAGGCCGGGGACCCGCATCCGCTTCCGGCACGCCCGGGCAGCCTCCTGACCCCGTTCCGGTGTCAGTCGTGGTCGCCCGCGGCTCGCGCAGCGGCACGAACTGCCCCACGAACCGTACCGGCGGGCCGCCACCTCACCAGTGCGCGAGCGCGTCGGCGATCCCGGCGAGCTGGTCCTCCGGCAGGGCGACGGCGATCGCCTCCGCCACGGTCATGTCCTCTCCCGCGCGCTCGCCGGCGGCGAGCGCCTCCGGGTCGCTCTCCCGCAGCGTCTCGAGGTGCGGGGTGTGCACGGTGAAGGCCTCGACGTCGAAGAAGCCGATCCGGTGCCGGATGGTGGTGGCCGCCGTCGACAGGGCGCCGGCGCGCCACGACTCCGCACGCGCCGCGGCCACGGCGGACAGCCCCTCGAGTCCGTAGGCGATGCCCTCGTCGTGATGCAGCCGCACAGACAGCACCAGGGTGCGTGAGAAGCCGTCGGCCGCCGCATCCGTCTCTCCGCGCATGAGCTGCAGCCGCGCCCGCTGGTTGCCCGCCATCGACTGGGTGAACAGGTCGTCGCCGCCCTCGGCGACCGCCGTGGCGTGGTCGAAGTGGGCGAGCGCCTGGTCGGTGTCGCCGCGCAGCCAGGCCAGGCGCCCGCGCGAGACCTCGGTGATCGCCTCGCCCCACCCGTTGCCGAGGTCGTGCAGCTTCCCGACCGCCTCGGTCAGCTCGTCGACCGCGAGCCCGACGTCGCCGTCGGGGTACTGCACCCTGGCCGTCGCCCGCGCCGCCAGCGCCATCGCCGACGCGTCGTCGTCGCCGCTCTCGCGGAACAGCCGCACGCACTCGCCGAGTCCCGCGATCACCTGCTGCGACGGATGCTGCCACAGCTCGCCCCAGAGGGTGAAGAACCAGGCGACCGCCCTGGTGTGCTGCGAGATGGGGCCCTCCTTCTCGAGGAGCTCCAGCATCCACACACGCACCTCGGCGAAGAAGCCGGCGATCCACCAGTAGATGAGCATGCTCCACGCGAAGTCGCCGGCGTCGTCGAGCCGATCGGTGAAGACGAGGTGACGGGCGGCGGCGCGCAGGTTCGGCAGCTCGAGCCCGAGCTCGGCGACCGCCTCGGCCTGCCCGTGACCGCGCAGGGCGGGAGCCAGCCGGGTGACCAGCGCGAGGTAGTGGTCGGCGTGCGCGGCGCGCATGACGTCGGCGTCACCGCCCTCCTTCAGCCGGCCGACGGCGTACTCGCGGACGATCGCGAGGAGCGAGAGCACCGGGCGCCCGCCGATGTCCTCCTGCTTGACCAGGGAGCCGTCGACCAGCGCCGCGATCCCGTCGATGGCGTCGCCGTCCCAGGCCCGGCCCGCGCCGAGGGCCTCGACCGCCTCGATCGTGAACCGGCGCGCGAACACGCCCAGATCCTCCAGCAGGGCGCGATGCTCGGCGCTGAGCAGGCTGAGGCTCCACTCGATGGTCGCGCGCATGGTGCGGTGCCGCTCCGGCAGGTCGCGGACGGCCGCCGTCAGCAGCGGCAGGGTGCGCTGCAGGCGCTCCGCGATCCCCCGGGTGCCGAGCAGCCGCACCTTGGCCGCGGCCAGCTCGATCGCCAGCGGCAGTCCCTCGAGCCGCCGGCAGATGTCGACGATGTCCGCCGCGTTGTCGTCGGTGAGCGCGAAGCCTGGCTTGATCGCCTCCGCGCGGTCGACGAACAGGGCCACCGCCGACGAGCGCGCCGCCCGCTCCCTTCCGGCGAGGCCGTCGCCGGCGGGCGTGGTGAGCGCGGCGACGTCGTAGACCTGCTCGCCCCGGATGCGCAGCACGATGCGGCTGGTCACGAGGAACACGGCGTCGGGGGCGACGGTGTACAGCCGCACGAGCACGGGCGCGGCGTCCACGATCTGCTCGAAGTTGTCGAGCACGAGCAGCACGCGGCGGCCGGCGAGTGCCCGCGAGATGCGCTCCTCGAGGGCGGCTTCGCCGTTGTCGCGGATGCCGAGGCTGTAGGCCACGGTGGGCAGCAGCAGGCTGGACTCGAGGACCCCCTCCAGCGGCACGAAGTAGACGCCGTCGGGGAAGAGGTCCGCGCTCGCGTATGCGACCTCGATGGCCAGCCGGCTCTTGCCGATGCCGCCGGGTCCGATCAGGCTCAGCACGCGGTGCTCGCCCGCCGCGAGCAGCTGGCGCACGCGCGCGATGTCGTGCTCACGGCCGATCGTGGTCGTGTACGGGACGGGCACCCGCGCGGCCAGGGTGGAGCCCGACGCCTCATCCGGCTCGGCGCTGCGCCGCGAGTCGTCGAAGCGCTCGGCGAGGAGAGTCGCCAGGTCGTCCGCGATGCGGCCCTCGAGGTCCTCCGCCGAGTCGAACGGGAGGTAGGCGGCGACGTCGTCCGACTGGATGCGCCCGATCAGCTGGGCGAGCCTCTCCTCGCGGGCGTCGCTGCGCTTGATGTAGATGAGCTTGGGCATCGACGCCGGGGCGAGGTCGTACTCGTCCTCGAGCCCCGAGATCTGCTCGTCGGGGGCGACCCAGCCGTAGCTGTTCCAGTAGATGCCGACGAAGACGTCGCTCTGCGCCAGGTACGAGCGGTAGAGGGCGCGGGGAGGATGCGGACGCGCGCCCAGTTCGAACATCACCGGTGCGAGATGCATCCGCTCGACCGCCCGCCGGACGGCGGCGCGCTCGTCGGCGAGCTCCCTCAGGGTCGAGCTGACGAAGACCCGGAGCCGCTGATCCGGCGTGCGGATGACCTGATGCGTGTCCGGCGTCACCATGTGGCCAACGCCGTTCGCGCGGCTTCATCGACGGTGGGCAGGGTGAGGGCGATGGCGTCGGGGACGCTCATCTGCGCGCCGTCCAGCTCGCCCGCGGCGACCCCATCCGGGTCGGCCTCGCGCAGCGCCGCGAGCAGCGGGAGGTGCACGTCGAAGCCGGAGACGTCGAAGATGCCGGTCGTCTGCCTGATCGTGGCCGCCACGGTCAGCAGGGCGCCGGCCCGCCAGGGGTCCTGCCGCGCCGAGGCGACGCCGCAGATGCCTTCGAGGCTGTACGCGATCCCCTCGATGTAGTGCAGCCGGGTGGAGAGCCCCAGCGTCAGCAGGAACTCCTCCTCGGCCCCGTCCACGTCGCCGAGCAGGATCAGCACCCTGGCCCGGTTGTTGCCCGCCACGATCCGCGTGAACATGTTCTGGCCCGCCTCCGCGATCGCGGCCGCCTCCGCGAAGCGCTCCAGCGCGTCGGGGATGGCGCCCTTCACCACCGACAGGAGGCCGAGACCCACCACCGTCATGCATTCCGTCCAGTCATCGCCGAGATCCTTCAGCACCGCCGCGGCCTCGCTCAGCTCCGCCTCCGCCTTCGCGGCGTCCAGGTCGGGGAACTGCATCCGGGTCGAGCCGCGCGCGGCCAGTGCCATGGCCGCCGCATGCGCATCGCCGCTCTCGGTGAACAGGCGCGCGCACTCGCCGAGGCCCGCGACGACCTGCTCGGACGGCCGCTGCCACATCTCGCCCCACAGGGTGAGGAACCAGGCCGCGGCCCTGGTGTGCTGCGAGATGGGCTGCTGCTTCTCGAGGAGCTCCAGCATCCACAGCCGCACCTCGGAGAAGAAGCCGGAGATCCACCAGTAGGCCAGCAGGCTCCACGCGAAGTCGCCGGCGTCGTCGAGCCGGTCCGTGTACACGAGATGCCGGGCGGCCGCCCGGAGATTCGAGAGCTCGAGGCCCAGCTGCGACACCGCGTCGACCTGCCCGAGTCCGCGGAGCGCCGGGGCGACCCGCTGCACGAGCTCGACGTAGTAGTCCGCGTGCGCGCCGCGCATGACGTCGGCCTCGCCGCGCTCCTTCAGCCGCTCGACCGCGTACTCGCGCATGATCGCGAGGAGCGAGAAGGTGGGGCGGCCCGCGACCTCGACCTGCCGCACGAGCGATGCGTCGATGAGGTCGGAGAGCCCGTCGAGGCCCTGCCCCTCCCAGGAGCGGCCGCGACCGACGGCGTCGACCGCGTCGAGCGTGAACCGGGTCGCGAACACGCCGAGGTCCTCGAGCTGCTCGCGACGCTGCGGCTCGAGCAGGCCCACGCTCCACTCGATGGTGGCCCGCATGGTCCGATGCCGGTCGGGCAGATCGCGTGCGGATGCCGTGAGCATCGGCAGGATGCGCTCGAGGCGCTCGGCGATGCCGGCCGGGGTGAGCAGGCGCATCTTCGCTGCGGCGAGCTCGATCGCGAGGGGGAGTCCGTCGAGCCGCCGGCAGATGTCTGCGATGACCGTGGCGTTCTCCGCCGTGAGGGCGAACTCCGGCTTGGCCGCCTGCGCGCGATCGACGAACAGGCGCACCGCGGCGGAGCGCCGCACGAGGTCGACGCTCGCCGGTCCGCGGTCGTCGGGAGCGGGGAGGGTCTCGACCTCGTAGACCCGCTCCCCGCGGATGCGCAGCACGACGCGACTGGTCACCAGGAAGCTCGCGAGCGGCGCGACGGTGAACAGCCGGACGAGGACGGGAGCCGCATCCACGATCTGCTCGAAGTTGTCGAGGACGATGAGCACGCGCCGTCCGGCCAGGGCGACGGAGATGCGGTCCTCGAGCCCCGCCTCGCCGTTGTCGCGGATGCCCAGCGTGTAGGCGATCGTCGGGAGCAGGAGACCCGGCTCGAGGACGCCCTCGAGGAGGACGAAGTACGTGCCGTCGGGGAAGAGATCCTCGGATGCGTGCGCCACCTCGATCGCGAGCCGGCTCTTGCCGATCCCGCCGGGGCCGATCAGGCTGACCACCCGGTCCGTCCCCTCGGCGAGCAGCTGCCGCACCCTGGCCAGGTCGTCCTCCCGGCCGATCGTCGTCGTGTACGGGGCGGGCACTCTGGCGATGAGCGCTGCGGCCGCGTCCGGCCCGACGGAGGGCACCTCGCCGGCACGGGATTCGTCGAACCGCTCGGCGAGGAGGCTGGCGAGGTCGTCGGCGACGCGGCTCTCGAGCTCCTCGGCGTCGTCGAAGGGGAGGTAGGCGGCGGTGTCGTCGGACTGGATGCGGCCGATGAGCGCGGTGAGGCGCTCCTCCCGGTTGCGGGACCGCTTGATGTAGATGAGCTTCGGCATGGACGCGGGCGCGAGGTCGTACTCGTCCTCGAGGCCCGAGATCTCCTCGTCCGGTGCGACCCACCCGTAGGACTCCCAGTAGATGCCGACGAACACGTCGCTCTGGTCGAGGTACGAGCGGTAGAGCGCGCGCGGCGGGTGGGGTCGCGCGCCGAGTTCGAACATGACGGGGGCGAGGTGCATCCGCTCGATGGCGCGCCGGACGGCGCTGCGCTCGTCGGCGAGCTCGCGCAGGGTCGAACTGACGAAGACCCTGAGCCGCTGATCAGGTGTGCGGATCACGGGTCGAGAATCCCCACCCATGTGCGTGGTTATACCGCAGCATCAGAAAAGCGTCAAGGATCCGCTGGACAAGGCGCGTCGCGACGCGTATAGTTGGTGGTTGCGCTCTTGGATTCCCCCTGCCCTCATATGGTGGTCGGCTGTGTCTGCGTGCCCCCGTGCGAACGGGTGTGGCCTGCAGGTTTCGGGGACGAGAGCACTCCACCCCTGACGACAAGGAAACGAGCCCTTCTGGGCCCACGGAGGTAATCCCCTTGGCTGCTGCGCGCAACGCATCCACCACCACCCCCAAGAACGGACGCGGAGCTTCCCGCCTCTCGTTCGCCAAGATCTCCGACACGCTGACGGTCCCTGACCTTCTGGCGCTGCAGACGGAGTCGTTCGACTGGCTCGTCGGCAACGAGGCCTGGAAGGCCCGCATCGCCGACGCCAAGGCCGCCGGCCGCAACGACGTCCCGGAGATCAGCGGCCTCGAGGAGATCTTCGAGGAGATCTCGCCGATCGAGGACCTGAGCGAGACGATGCAGCTCTCGTTCACGAACCCGTACCTCGAGCCGGAGAAGTACTCGATCGAGGAGTGCAAGGAGCGCGGCAAGACCTACGCCGCGCCGCTGTACGTCGAGGCCGAGTTCATGAACCACCAGACCGGTGAGATCAAGACCCAGACGGTCTTCATGGGCGACTTCCCGCTCCAGACCGACAAGGGCACGTTCATCATCAACGGCACCGAGCGTGTCGTCGTCTCGCAGCTCGTCCGCTCGCCCGGCGTCTACTTCGACAAGACGCCCGACAAGACGAGCGACAAGGACATCGTCTCCGCTCGCGTCATCCCGAGCCGTGGTGCATGGCTCGAGTTCGAGATCGACAAGCGCGACCAGGTGGGCGTGCGCATCGACCGCAAGCGCAAGCAGTCGGTCACGGTCTTCCTGAAGGCCCTCGGCCTGTCGAGCGAGGACATCCTCGCCGAGTTCGCCGGCTTCGACTCGATCGAGGAGACGCTGGCCAAGGACACGATCCTCACCAAGGAGGACGCGCTCCGCGACATCTACCGCAAGCTCCGTCCGGGCGAGCAGGTCGCCGCTGAGGCTGCCCGCGCGCTGCTGGACAACTTCTACTTCAACGCCAAGCGCTACGACCTGGCGAAGGTCGGTCGCTACAAGATCAACCAGAAGCTCGGCCTCGACGCCCCGCTGTCGGCCTCGGTGCTCACCGTCGAGGACGTCGTCGCGACGATCAAGTACCTGGTGCGCCTGCACCGCGGCGACGTCTCGTTCGACGGCCTCCGCGCGGGCAAGCCCGCCGAGATCCGTCTCGACGTCGACGACATCGACAACTTCGGCAACCGTCGCATCCGCGCGGTCGGCGAGCTCATCCAGAACCAGGTCCGCACCGGTCTGTCGCGCATGGAGCGCGTCGTCCGCGAGCGCATGACCACGCAGGACATCGAGGCGATCACGCCGCAGACCCTGATCAACGTGCGTCCCGTCGTCGCCGCGATCAAGGAGTTCTTCGGAACGTCGCAGCTGTCGCAGTTCATGGACCAGAACAACCCGCTCGCGGGTCTGACCCACAAGCGCCGCCTGTCGGCGCTCGGCCCCGGCGGTCTGTCGCGTGAGCGCGCAGGCGTCGAGGTCCGTGACGTCCACCCCTCGCACTACGGCCGCATGTGCCCGATCGAGACGCCGGAAGGCCCGAACATCGGTCTGATCGGCTCGCTCGCGTCGTTCGCGCGCATCAACGCGTTCGGCTTCATCGAGACGCCGTACCGCAAGGTCGTCAAGGGCAAGGTCACCGACCAGATCGACTACCTCACGGCATCCGAGGAGAGCGACTACATCGTCGCCCAGGCCGGCGCCGAGCTGAAGGCCGACGGCCACTTCGCGCAGGAGCGCGTGCTGGCCCGCCGCGGTCAGGGTGGCGAGGTCGACCTCTTCCACGCTGACGAGATCGGCTACATGGACGTCTCGCCGCGCCAGATGGTGTCGGTCGCGACCTCGCTCATCCCGTTCCTCGAGCACGACGACGCGAACCGCGCCCTCATGGGTGCGAACATGCAGCGTCAGGCTGTCCCGCTGCTGCGCAGCGAGTCGCCCGTCGTCGGCACCGGCATGGAGGGCTACGCAGCCGTCGACGCCGGTGACGTCGTCACCGCCGACAAGGCCGGTGTGGTCGCCGAGGTCTCCGCAGACGTGGTCACCGTGCAGCTCGACGAGGGCGGCACGCAGGAGTACTACCTGCGCAAGTTCGACCGCTCCAACCAGGGCACGAGCTACAACCAGCGCGTCGTCGTCTCCGCCGGCGAGCGTGTCGAGGTCGGCGAGGTCATCGCAGACGGCCCCGCCACCGAGAACGGCGAGCTGGCCCTCGGCAAGAACCTCCTGGTCGCCTTCATGACCTGGGAGGGTCACAACTTCGAGGACGCCATCATCCTGAGCCAGGACCTGGTGAAGGACGACACCCTCTCGTCGATCCACATCGAGGAGTACGAGGTCGACGCCCGCGACACGAAGCTCGGCAAGGAGGAGATCACCCGTGACCTCCCCAACGTCGCGCCCGACCTGCTGAAGGACCTCGACGAGCGCGGCATCATCCGCATCGGCGCCGAGGTGCGTCCCGGCGACATCCTGGTCGGCAAGGTCACGCCGAAGGGCGAGACCGAGCTGTCGGCCGAGGAGCGTCTGCTCCGCGCGATCTTCAACGAGAAGAGCCGCGAAGTCCGCGACACCTCGCTCAAGGTTCCTCACGGCGAGCAGGGCACGATCATCGCGGTCAAGGAGTTCAACGCCGAGGACGGCGACGACGAGCTCGGCTCCGGCGTCAACCGCCGCGTCGTGGTCTACATCGCCCAGAAGCGCAAGATCACCGAGGGCGACAAGCTCGCCGGCCGCCACGGCAACAAGGGTGTCATCGCCAAGATCCTCCCGATCGAGGACATGCCCTTCCTCGCCGACGGCACGCCGGTCCAGGTCATCCTGAACCCGCTCGGCATCCCCGGTCGAATGAACTTCGGCCAGGTGCTCGAGCTGCACCTCGGCTGGATCGCCCAGCAGGGCTGGAAGGTCGAAGGGACGCCGGAGTGGGCCGCGAGCCTGCCCGACGCCGCCCGCGAGGCCGCCCCGGGCACGAAGGTCGCGACCCCCGTGTTCGACGGCGCGTTCGAGAGTGAGATCGCGGGTCTGCTCGACTCGACGCTCCCGACCCGCGACGGTGAGCGCCTCATCGACAGCACCGGCAAGACGCTGCTGTTCGACGGTCGCTCCGGCGAGCCGTTCCCCGCCCCGATCTCGGTCGGCTACATGTACATCCTGAAGCTGCACCACCTCGTGGACGACAAGATCCACGCACGCTCGACGGGTCCGTACTCGATGATCACCCAGCAGCCGCTCGGTGGTAAGGCGCAGTTCGGCGGTCAGCGCTTCGGTGAGATGGAGGTGTGGGCCCTCGAGGCCTATGGCGCCGCGTACGCGCTCCAGGAGCTCCTCACGATCAAGTCCGACGACATCCTCGGCCGCGTCAAGGTGTACGAGGCGATCGTCAAGGGCGAGAACATCCAGGAGCCGGGCATCCCCGAGTCGTTCAAGGTGCTCATGAAGGAGATGCAGTCGCTCTGCCTGAACGTCGAGGTCCTCTCGGCAGACGGCACGCCGGTCAACCTCCGCGACACCGATGATGACGCCTTCCGCGCTGCGGAAGAGCTGGGCATCAACATCTCCAGCCGCTTCGAGTCCTCGTCGATCGACGAGATCTAAGCCGCCAGGCAACGAACAGAATTCCGACACAGGAGAACTAGTGCTCGAATCAACTACTTTCGATCAGCTTCGCATCGGCCTGGCCACTGCCGACGACATCCGTCGTTGGTCGTACGGTGAGGTCAAGAAGCCCGAGACGATCAACTACCGCACGCTCAAGCCCGAGAAGGACGGCCTCTTCGGCGAGCAGATCTTCGGACCCTCCCGCGACTGGGAGTGCGCCTGCGGCAAGTACAAGCGCGTCCGCTTCAAGGGCATCGTCTGCGAGCGCTGCGGCGTGGAGGTCACCAAGTCCTCCGTCCGTCGTGAGCGCATGGGCCACATCGAGCTCGCCGCGCCGGTCACCCACATCTGGTACTTCAAGGGCGTGCCCTCGCGCCTCGGGTACCTGCTGGACATGGCGCCGAAGGACCTCGAGAAGGTCATCTACTTCGCCGCCTACATGGTCATCTCGGTCGACGACGATGCGCGTCACCGCGACCTGGCCACGCAGGAGAACAACATCCGCCTCGAGCTGAAGACGCTCGCGGACCGTCGTGACTCCAAGATCGCCGCCCGCCTGCAGAAGCTGGAGGACGAGCTCGCCGCTCTGGAGGAAGAGGGCGCCAAGGCCGACCAGAAGAAGAAGGTCAAGGACGCCGCCGAGAAGGAGATGGCCTCGATCCGCAAGAACGCGGACGACCAGGTCACCCGTCTCGAGCGCGTGTGGGAGGAGTTCCGCACGCTCGAGGTCGGCTCGCTGAAGGGCGAGGACGAGATCTTCCACGAGCTGCAGGACCGCTTCGGTCAGTACTTCGAGGCCCACATGGGCGCCGAGTCGATCAAGCGTCGCCTGGAGGCGTTCGACCTGGCCGCCGAGGCCGAGAGCCTGCACCTGCAGATCTCGGAGGGCAAGGGCCAGCGCAAGATCCGCGCGATCAAGCGCCTCAAGGTCGTCAACTCGTTCCTGCAGACCGGCATGAGCCCGGCCTCGATGGTGCTCGACGTCGTCCCGGTGATCCCGCCGGAGCTGCGTCCGATGGTCCAGCTGGACGGTGGCCGCTTCGCGACCTCCGACCTGAACGACCTGTACCGCCGCGTGATCAACCGCAACAACCGCCTCCGTCGCCTGATCGACCTCGGTGCCCCCGAGATCATCGTCAACAACGAGAAGCGCATGCTGCAGGAGGCCGTCGACGCGCTGTTCGACAACGGCCGCCGCGGTCGTCCCGTCACGGGCACGGGCAACCGTGCGCTCAAGTCGCTCTCCGACATGCTCAAGGGCAAGCAGGGCCGGTTCCGCCAGAACCTGCTCGGCAAGCGCGTGGACTACTCGGGCCGTTCGGTCATCATCGTCGGACCCCAGCTCAAGCTGCACCAGTGCGGTCTGCCCAAGCAGATGGCGCTCGAGCTGTTCAAGCCGTTCGTGATCAAGCGCCTGATCGACCTCGGTCACTCGCAGAACATCAAGGCCGCCAAGCGCGCCGTCGAGCGCACGCGTCCCGAGGTCTGGGACGTGCTCGAGGAGATCATCCGCGAGCGCCCCGTGCTGCTCAACCGTGCGCCCACGCTGCACCGCCTCGGCATCCAGGCCTTCGAGCCTCAGCTCGTCGAGGGCAAGGCCATCCAGCTGCACCCGCTCGTCTGCGCCGCCTTCAACGCGGACTTCGACGGCGACCAGATGGCCGTGCACCTGCCGCTGTCGGTCGAGGCTCAGGCCGAGGCCCGCATCCTGATGCTCGCGTCGAACAACATCCTGAAGCCGTCCGACGGCCGCCCGGTCACCCTGCCCTCGCAGGACATGATCATCGGCCTGCACCACCTGACCACGGTCAAGGTGGGCGCTGCCGGTGAGGGTCGCGTGTTCGGCTCGGTGGGCGAGGCGATCCTGGCCAAGGACGAGGGCACCCTCGACCTGCAGGCCAAGGTCCGCATCCGCGTGCCCGGCCTCACGTTCCTCGAGGGCGAAGCGCCCGAGGGCTACGAGCGCCACGGCCTCGTGGACTCGTCGCTGGGCCAGGCGATCTTCAACGACACGCTCCCCAAGGGCTACCCGTTCGTGCGCGAGCAGGCAGACAAGGGCAAGCTGTCGCAGATCGTCAACAAGCTCGCCGAGGAGTACCCCAAGGTCGAGGTCGCCGCGTCGCTGGACCGCATCAAGGACGCCGGCTTCTACTGGGCCACGCGCTCGGGTGTGACCGTCGCGCTGTCCGACATCCTCACGCCCCCCAACAAGGGCGAGATCGTGGCGGGCTACGAGAAGCAGGCCGCGAAGGTCCAGGCCCAGTTCGAGAAGGGCCTCACGACCGACGCCGAGCGTCGCCAGGAGCTCATCAAGATCTGGACCGAGGCGACCGACGCCGTCCAGAAGGCGATGCGCGACAACTTCCCCGAGGACAACACCATCAACCGGATGGTGTCGTCGGGTGCTCGTGGTAACTGGCTGCAGATCCGCAACATCGCCGGTATGCGCGGCCTGGTGAACAACCCCAAGGGTGAGATCATCCCCCGTCCGATCATCTCCTCGTACCGCGAGGGTCTGTCGGTGGCGGAGTACTTCATCGCGACGCACGGTGCCCGCAAGGGTCTGGCCGACACCGCTCTCCGCACCGCGGACTCGGGTTACCTGACCCGTCGTCTCGTGGACGTCTCGCAGGATGTCATCATCCGCGAGGAGGACTGCGGCACGACCAAGGGCCTCGACTTCACGATCTCGGCGCCCGGCGCCGACGGCGTGCTGGTCAAGGACGCCAACGTCGAGAACTCGGTGTTCGCCCGTACCCTCGCGGCCGACGTCGTCGACGCCAAGGGCGAGGTTCTCGCCTCCGCCGGCGACGACGTGGGCGACGTGCTCATCAACAAGCTCGTCGAGGACGGCATCGAGTCGATCAAGGTGCGCTCCGTGCTCACCTGCGACTCGGCGGTTGGCGTCTGCGCGCAGTGCTACGGCCGTTCGCTCGCGACCGGCAAGATCGTCGACATCGGCGAGGCCGTCGGCATCATCGCGGCCCAGTCGATCGGTGAGCCCGGCACGCAGCTGACGATGCGCACCTTCCACACCGGTGGTTCGGCTTCGGCGGACGACATCACGCAGGGTCTTCCCCGCGTGCAGGAGCTCTTCGAGGCCCGCACCCCCAAGGGTGCGTCGCCGATCGCCGAGTCGGACGGTCGCATCACGATCGACGAGACCGACAAGGCGAAGAAGGTCATCCTCACGCCCGACAACGGCGACGAGCCGCACGTCTACCCCGTGCTCAAGCGCGCGACGCTGCTGGTCGAGGACGGCCAGCACGTCACGGTCGGCCAGCCGATCCTGGTGGGCACGCTCGACCCCAAGGAGGTCATGCGTGTCATGGGTGCCCGCGAGGTGCAGAAGTACCTCGTGAACGGCGTCCAGGGCGTGTACCGCTCGCAGGGTGTGCCGATCCACGACAAGCACATCGAGGTCATCGTGCGCCAGATGCTGCGGAAGGTCACCGTGGTCGATCACGGTGAGACGACGCTGCTCCCGGGCGAGCTGGTGGACTTCAAGCGCTACCAGTACATGAACCGCGAGGCCGTTGCAGAGGGCAAGCGCCCCGCGTCGGGTCGCCCGGAGCTCATGGGTATCACGAAGGCGTCGCTCGCGACGGAGTCGTGGCTGTCGGCCGCATCGTTCCAGGAGACGACCCGCGTTCTCACGCAGGCCGCCATGGAGGGCAAGAGCGACCCGCTCGTCGGCCTCAAGGAGAACGTCATCATCGGAAAGCTCATCCCCGCCGGAACGGGACTTGCGAAGTACCGCAACGTCGCCGTCGAGGCGACGGAGGAGGCCAAGAGCGAGCGGTACCCCAACCGCATCTTCGCCTCGGACGGCGCGTACAGCGACGCCGACCTGAGCTACGTCGATTTCGACAGCTTCTCGACGGACGACTTCAGCACCTACAACTGAGTCGAGGCGGATGCTGACGCATCCGCTCGCATGAAGGGCCCCGGTTCACGCCGGGGCCCTTCGTCGTGCAACTCACCCCGCCGCCCATCCGGCGCGGAGCCCGCACCGCGCCTAGCGTGGATGGCAGGAGGTCGCGTGGCGCGTATCGGCGGTCGCAACACATGGCTGGCGTTCCCCGCCAGCCTGCTCTGCGCTGCCATCGTGGCGGCGCTGCTGTGGCTCTCGCTGCCGATGATGCCCGTCGCGGTCGCCTGGGTCGGCGACTCCCTCCGCAGCGCGACGGCCCGCGCGGAGGCGTCGCCCGCGACCGAGGCCACGGGTGGCGTGGTCGACGCCGGCGGCGGCCTCGACTGCCGTGACTTGTACCCGGACGACCTGTGGGTCGAGCTGGTGTGGACCCCTCAGGCGCTGCTCGCGCAGACCACGGCCCCGCCGGCGACCGGGGTGGCCGCGCTCACGGATGCGCTCGCACCCGTCGTGGAGCGCACCTGCACGTGGAACGCGGACAAGGGCACCGTCACCAGCACCCTCGCCCAGGTGGGCGCCGACGCGATCACGGTCGCGGATGCGGCCCTGCGGGGGCAGGGCTTCGCGTGCACGCAGGCCGACGGCGGCCTCGAGTGCTCACGCACCGAGGGCGACGTCATCGAGGAGCACACGATCCGCGCCGGCCTGTGGCTCTCGAGCGTCGAGACGTCGTGGCATCCGGAGGACTACGGCTCGCGGCTCGCGGCGTTCGTGTGGGGCTGACCCCGGGTCATCAATCGCCGAAGATGCTCTCCGCGATCGCCGCGGTGTAGCCGGTGATCGCCATGTTCGAGTACTGCGTGTCGATCATCACGTCGTCGCGCCAGTAGACCGTCCTGCCGTCGGTGACCGGGTAGACCTCGTTCATCCAGGTCTTCTCGCAGCGGGTGCCCTCATCGGGCGAGTAGCAGGTGAAGCCGTCGTCGGCGAGCTCGTTCATGAGGTCGAGCGCGGGTCCGCGCCACATGCGGCTGATGGTGGTCGCCATCCGGGTCGTGTCGGCACTGGGCTCGCCCCACACGCAGATCAGCGATCCATCGGGCTGCACGCCGTTCGGGGCGAACGCGGGGTCGTTCAGCGGCACGTCCTCGAGCTGGTCGAGCACGTCCGCGCTGAGGATCGCGCGGCAGTCGGTCGGCAGCGCGGCGGACGTCGCCTCCGGCGTCGGGGTCGCACTCGGGGCAGGGGACTCGGCGGTGGCGCTCGGCGAGGCGCTCGGTGCGGCGGCGCTCGCCGGGCTGCTCGACGACGGGGTGGGCGTTCCCGTCGCGCAGGCCGTCAGCGTCGTCAACACCAGGAGAGCGGATGCCGCCGCCCCGGCGATCGTGATCAGTCGCGCCACCTGCCGTCTCTGAGCCATGCCGCCACGATAACCGCGACGCCGTGCCGCGAGGGGAAGGCGGCGCCGAAACAGCGCGGCATGCCTCCCCGGTTCGCGTCCCTCTTCGCGTTACTCTCGCTGTGGCGGGGACGAGCCCTGCGTGAGGAGTGCATCCGATGAGTGATCCCACATCGAGGTACGGCGAACCCGTCGAAGAGCCCACCGAGGTGGACGACGTCGTCGGGCGCGCCCACGAGGGCCTGGCCGACGCCGAGGCCGCCGGTCGCGATGCTGTGGACACCCCGGCCGACGAGGCCGCAACCCCGGACGCCCCTGTCGAGCCCGCCGTCGCAGACGCCGAGCCCGCCGTCGCCGAGCCTTCGGCCGCTGAGCCGGTCGCCGTCGAACCCGTCGCAGACGAGCCGGCCGCCGCCGCTCCCGTCGAGACGGCAGCCGCAGCGCCGGTCGCTGCCGAGCCCGCCTCTGCCGAGCCCGCCTACACGGAGCCCGCCTACACGGAGCCCGCCTACGAGCCCGCCGCCGACGACACGGTCGCGTACGGCGCGACGACCCCCGCGGGCGACTACGCCGCGGCCACGGCCGCCTACGCGACGCCCGGTGAGGCGTACGCAGAGGCGCCCGCCTATGCCGCACCCGCCCCGCAGCCGATCTTCGTCCAGGCGCCGGAGGCGCCCCGTCCCCGCGGCAACCGTGCGGCGGCCGGTGCGATCGGCCTGCTCGCCGCGATCGCGTTCGGCGTGCTGTACCTGGCCGCGTGGTTCGGCTTCGCCGCGATCGACGGCTCGGTCGACCAGGCCAACGCCGTCGACTCCCTCGTCGAGGTGCTCGGCACAGCCGCCTTCTGGGTGCCGGTGGTCGTGTTCTTCCTCGCGTTCTGGCTGCTCGGCGCGATCATCAATCGCGGTCGCTGGGGCGCTTGGGTCATCTTCGGCCTGCTGGTCGGGTTCGCCAGCTACGGCGGGCACCTGCTCGGCCAGCTGTTCCAGGCGCCGTTCTGGACGCTGACCGCCGCGCAGGGCGCCGATCTCGTCGAGGAGCAGCTGCTGGCGCCCCTCGCGATCGCTGCGCTCGTGATCGGCCGCGAGCTGACCATCTGGTTCGGCGCGTGGGTCGCCGCACGCGGCAAGCGCGTGACCGAGCTGAACATCGAGGCGCGCCGCGAATACGAGCGCACGCTCGAGGCGGGCCCGCAGCTCGTCCAGCAGTAGGTGTCCGAGGCGCCCGAGTCCGCAGGCGGCCGGGTCCGCCCGCTCGTCGCGGTCGCATTCGCGACGGTCGGTTTCGTGGCGCTCGTGATCTTCGGACTGGGGATGCTGTCGCTCGCGCTCGATGAGGACGTCATCTCCGTGCCGGGGCTCGGGCAGCTGCCCGGCGTCGTCGCCACGACGACGGCCGCGCTGGTCTTCGCCGGCGGGCTCTGGAGCGCTGTGCGGGTGCCGCATCCGTCCTTCTGGGCAGCGCCCGTCGTCGCGCTGGCCGTCGCGCTCGGCTACGTGGGCGCGCTGTGGGTCACGGCGCTGGTCGTCGGCGCCGATCCCGCCGCAGCGACGGCTGCCGCCGGTCGCATCGCCACCACCGGTTTCGGCGCGATCATCGCCGGTGCCGCTCTCGTCGCCGCGTGGGCGGGCATCGCTCTCGTGCGCACGCGCGCCCGCCGGCCGCGCTGGCCCTGGGAGCGCGACGAGGAGTGAGTCGCCCCTCCGGCCGGACCGACTCGGTCGCCCGGCAGGGCGCGAAAGCCCTGATTCCCCGGCGGATACGGCTACCGTTGACACGTGGAGCGCTCGCTCGAGACGCAGGTCAGCCAGGCGGTGGACGCCTGGCTGCGCTGGCTGCCCCGCTGGGAGCCCGCCACGCACCGCGGTAGGGTCGCCCCCTGCCGCCGCTGCTTCGGCTCGCCCGTGCTCTCGGCCGCCGGCCTGGGGTCCGACATCCCGCACGGTGTGCAGCACGGGCTCTCCACCCGCATCAAGACGATCGTCGACCACTCCGTCGCCGAGTACACCGCGCTGAACCTCCCGATGCTGCAGTCCGAGCTCGACCAGCAGTCCGCCCGCAACCGCGCGAGGAGCTACCGCCCGGCCGAGGGACTGGACCCGGAGTTCGAGGGGCTGCCGCTCGACCCTGAGCCGATGCCGGGAGCGCCCTTCCTGTTCACCATCTCCGGCCTGGCCGAGGAAGCGGAGGCCGCGGTCCCCGCGCTGCCGCCGCTGAGCGACGACGCGAAGGCCGCCCTGCGTCAGGAGGTCGGCCTCGCCGACGACTACGCCAACATGGTCGGCCGCGAGGTCTGCACCATCCTGCTGCACCATCGCCTGCGCATCCAGGCGGCGATCACCGAGTACGTCGAGCCGCAGATCGCGGCGATGCTCGAGGAGCTCACCCGCTCGCTCGATGCGCCCTTCGACCCGAACGAGCCGCCGGCGCCGCCGCATCCCTGACAGGTTTGTTAGCATGGCCGGGCTGGCCGTCCAACGGCGCTGGGGCCCGCCGACACCCGGCGGTGAGACTTCCTGGGGAGGTATCGGGTGGCAACACGCCTGCCGTCTGCTCCCCCCATCCTGCCCGGGCTCGCCTATATCCGTCCGCTCGGCTCCGGCGGCTTCGCCGACGTCTTCCTCTATGAGCAGGACATGCCGCGGCGCAATGTCGCGGTGAAGGTGCTGCCGAGCGACGTGCGCGATCCCGACCTCCGCCGCATGTTCAACGCCGAGGCCGATGTGCTCGCGCACCTGTCCGCGCACCCCTCGATCGTGACCGTCTACCAGGCCGGCATCTCCGCCGAGGGCCGGCCGTACATAGTGATGGAGTTCTGCCCCGGTTCGCTGGCGCAGCGCTACCGGATCGAACGCATCCCCGTCGCCGAGGTGCTCACCATCGGCGTGAAGATGGCCGGCGCGCTCGAGTCGGCGCACCGCGCAGGACTCGCGCACCGCGACGTGAAGCCGAGCAACATCCTCATCACCACCTTCGGCGCCCCGGTGCTCGCCGACTTCGGCATCTCGTCCTCGCTCGTGCAGGCGGGGTCGGACGGGGTGCTCGCCATGTCGATCCCGTGGAGCGCGCCCGAGGTCGTCTCCGAGCAGACCGCCGGCACCGTGGCCAGCGAGGTGTGGAGCCTCGGCGCGACGGTCTACTCGCTCCTGGCCGGGCACAGCCCGTTCGAGAAGCGCGACCGCAGTCAGAACAGCAGGGAGCAGCTGCGACGGCGGATCGAGCGGGCGAGCTACACCGAGATCCCCCGGGCCGACGTGCCGGGCTCGCTGCAGGCCGTGCTCGGCCGTGCGATGAACCGCGACCCCACGAGGCGCTACGAGAGCGCGCGCGCCTTCGCCGAGGCGCTGCGCGAGGTGCAGACGGAGCTCGGCATCACGCCGACGACGCTGGAGGTGCCGGAGGACGAGTGGTCGGCGGCATCCCGTCCCGTCGAGTTCGGCGACAGCACCCTTCGCGGACCGGCGCGCAGCACGCTCGACCGGGTGTCGCGCCGCAAGACGCATGACAGCGGCGTCGCCGGTCTCGCACGTGACGAAGACAGTCAGCTCACCGGCCCCGAGCCCACCGGCAGCCGCACGGTCGCCTGGATCGTGGGGTCCGTGGTGGCGGTCGCCGTCGCCGCGGTCGCCACGGTCGTGACGCTGCTGCTGACGGGGGTCCTGTAGTGCGCAGGCGCACGGCGATCGGCCTCGGCGCGGGGGTCGCGGCGATCGCGCTGGTGGTCGGCATCAGCGTGGTGTGGCCGGGGCTCGACGCTCAGGAGACGCCGAAGCTCGACACCTCGGTGTGGGCGATGCAGACCGGCGAGGGCAGCCGCTACGCGCGGGTGAACACGACGGTCGGCGAACTCGACACCGTCCGCAGCATCAGCAACCCCTCCGGTGTCGTGCAGTCGGCGAACGACGCCTTCCTGCTCTCCGACAGCTACAGCAAGCTCACCCCGATCGATCAGGCGCTGCCGGTGGATCTCGACCAGGAGGCGCTGAAAGCGTCCGAGAGCACGCCTGGCGGCACGACGGAGGTGGTCACCAGCGGTGACTTCGTCGCCTACCGCACCGACACCGGCGCCGTGCACGTCGGGCGACTGTCGAGCCCTGGCCCCGCGCAGATCGACCCGTTCGCCGACGCCGACGGCGAGGATGCTCCTCAGTACACCGCCGATGCCATCGCCGTCGACCGCCGCGGCATGCTGTTCGCCTACTCCAGCGCTGACGGCTCGGTGCTGCGCTACGACATCGCCGCCAGTGAGGTGAAGGGTCGTGACGAGCTGGCCGACGCCGAGCTGACGACGCCCGTCATCAGCGCGGCCGGAGACGACTGGGTGCTCGTCGACGCGGAGGACGGCGACGTCTGGGTGCGCGGATCGGACGGCGCGGGCGCCGCCGCGGGCACGGCGGGCACGGCAGGCACGGTGGTGGCGGGGGAGCCCGATCCGGACGGCGACGTCGTGTACTTCGCGACCGAGACCGGGCTGGTGCGGATCTCCACCGACGGCGAGGACATCACGACCGTGGTGGGGGCGGGGACGACGGTCATCGGCGAGCCGGCCAAGCCGGTCGTCTTCGACGGCGAGACCTATGCCGCCTGGCTGCCGCCCGGCGAGGGCGACGGCGTGCTCTGGAGCGCGTCCGGCGGCCAGATCGACCTCGGCTACGGCGGGCGCGCGCTCGGCGACGAGCGCCGCCCCGCGTTCGTGGCCAGCGACGATGCGATCATCCTCAACGAGACGCGCAGCGGCTGGGTGTGGACCGTGCCGGACGGCGCGCTCGTCGAATCCAGCCTGGACTGGACGCTGGACGACCAGACGAACCCCGACACGGAGCCGAGCGAGGAGCAGCTCGACGTGCAGATCGACCCGAAGCCGCCGATCGCGGTCGCCGACGACTTCGGCGTCCGCGAGGGCAGCCTCGTGACCCTGCCGGTGCTCATGAACGACCACGATCCGAATCTCGATGTGCTGAGCATCGATCCGACCTCGGTGACCGGTCTGGACCCCGGCTTCGGCACGGTCACGCTCACAGACGACAGCCAGCGCCTCGCGGTGCGTGTGGAGCCGGGCGCCACCGGCTCGGCGACGTTCTCGTACACGGTCACCGACGGCACCGCCGCGGACGGCCTGCTGTCCGAGCCGGCGACGGTGACGCTGACCGTCTCGCCGGATGCGGCAGGCAGCGCCCCCGAGTGGTGCGGCGTCGAAGCGTGCCAGCTCGAGTGGCCGAAGCCCGAGGTCGAGCGTGGCGGCACCGTCACGGTGCCCGTGCTCCCCGGGTGGGTCGACCCGGACGGCGACCCGCTGCTGCTCCTGTCCGTGCAGAACACCACCGACGTCGGCACGGCCGCCGCGACGCCCACCGGCGAGGTCGTGTATCAGCACAGCGACGACGGCAGCGGCGGCGAGGAGCTCATCGAGCTGGCGGTCACGATCGCCGACACGACCGGCGACACGACGACGAAGATGCTGACGATCCGCGTGAGCGCCGAGCCGGAGCTCACCGTGCAGTCCTTCGCCGTCGTGGACTCGATCGACTCGGAGCTCACTGTCGACGTCGCCGACCATGTCACCGGCACGGCGGGGCAGGTCACGCTCGAGGCCGCTCGTGTGCTCGACGATGCCGAGGCGACCGCGACGGTGGTGAGCGGGACGACCTCGTTCGACTTCAGTGCGACGACGCCCGGCACGTATCGGGTCGGCTTCACGGTGCGCGGCGTCGCAGACGAGCAGACCGGCACCGCACGCATCACCCTGCTGCCGAGCGACGCCTCGGCGCAGCTGGCCACCTCGCCGGTCATCGCCTTCGTGCGCCCGCAGGAGGACGCGACCCTCGACGTGTTCACGGCGGTGTCCAATCCGACCGGGCGCGTGCTGCTGCTCAGCGACGTCACCGCGCGCGCGGATGACGGCGCCACACTGTCGGTGGATGCGGTCGGCCAGAACCATCTGCGCGTCTCCGGCTCGACCGAGACCGGTGCATCAGGCCGGCTCGGGACCGTGAGCTACACCGTCAGCGACGGCACCTCCGACCGGGGGTCGCAGGTCGCGGGAGAGGCCACGGTCTACCTCCTGCCGGAGGCTCCGGAGCTCGCCCCGATCGCGGTCGACGACCGGGTCGTCGTGCGCGCCGGGTCGCAGATCGACATCCCGGTGCTCGACAACGACATCGCGCCCTCCGGGGGCAAGCCTGCGCTCAACCCCGCCGCGGTGACCTCCTCCAGCCCCGATGCCCTGGCGTTCGCCTCCGGCGACGTCGTGCGGTACCTCGCGCCCACCGAGCCGGGCGACTACGACGTCGTCTACTCGGTCTACACGATCGGCGCTCCGACCCTCGCGGCGACCGCGACGGTACGGCTGCAGGTGCTCGCCGACGACGCCAACCGTGCGCCACTGCCCGAGACGCTCGAGGGGCGCGTGCTCAGCGGCCAGTCCACCGTCATCGAGTTCGACGGGTTCGGCATGGACCCGGACGGCGACGTCGTGAGCCTGTCGCGCATCGAGAAGCAGCCCGAGCAGGGGGCGGCGACGATCGCGGCGGACGGCGAGTCGATCAGCTACACGAGCGTGCCGGGCCAGAGCGGCCAGGTGAGCTTCCGCTACCGGGTCGTCGACGCGTTCGGCAAGACCGGCGTCGGCACGGTGCGCATCGGCGTCCTCGACGCCGACTCGAATCCCAGCCCCGTGACCTTCACCGACTACGTGCAGGTGCAGGCCGGCCAGGACAACGAGGTGCGGGTGAGCCCGCTCGCCAACGACGTCGACCCGACCGAGAACAAGCTCAGACTCACCAGCGTCCGCCCCGACACGCCCGCGACGCTCGCCGAGGGCGAGCCCAATCCCGAGTACCAGCGGCTCGATGACCGGATCGTCTCCGCGAGCGAGGACACCGTGGTGATCGCGGCGGGCACGGAGCCGACCACGATGTCGTTCCTGTACGACGTCGAATCCGGGTCGGGCAACACCGGTCGCGGCCTGATCGTCGTGCGGGTGGTGCGCGAGAGCGTGCCCGACTACCCGATCGTCGCCGACACGCTGCTGACCTCCGAGTCGCGCGAGGACTTCCCCTCCGGAGTCGACGTCCTCCAGGGCAAGGTGTCGTGGTCCGGTGGTGAGACCGACAGCCTCGAGGTGTCGCTCTGGGGAGACCCGCCGGGCGTCGATGTCGCCGGGTGGGACATCAGCGGAGCGCTCCCCGAGACGACCCGCATCATCCCGTTCGCCGTCACGGGAACGGGAGTCTCCGGTGACGTCACGACCTACGCGTTCCTGCGGGTGCCCGGCGACGACGACCTCACCCTCTCGCTCCGGCAGACCACCCCGGTGGAGGTCGCCGAGCTCGAGTCGGTCACGTTCGACATGGCCGATCTGGTCGCCCGCCCGAGCAGCGCCGACATCCAGGTCGGCTCGGCGGTGCGCGCATCCGGCGCCCGCGAGGCCGCCGTGTGCAAGCCGGACGGCGGCACCACCGTGCGCTACGACGCCGGTGAGGGTGCGCCGTGGGCGGACGCCTGCCAGGTCCCCGTACGGGTCGTGGGGGAGAAGGACTGGACCTACCTCTCCGTTCCGATCGAGGTCGTCGCCCTCGACCCGCAGCCGGAGCTGAAAGCGGCGTCGCTGACAGTCGGCCCCGGCGAGACCACCACGTTCGACCTGCGCTCGATGACGTCCTGGCAGCTCGGACGCGAGGACTGGGATGACATCGCCTACGCCGTCGACGGCGGGGAGTCGTCCTTCGACGCGACGCTGGACGGCTCGGTCCTCACGGTCACCGGGCACGATGACGCGGTTCCGGGGGCGGAGGACGTCGCGATGGTGTCGGTGACGAGCCACACCGCGGTCAGCCCGGTGCGGCTCATCCTGCGGGTCGGGGCGGCGCCGTCGACCCTCCCCAAGGGCGGTTCCGTGACCGAGCAGTGCTCGCAGGCGTCTGGCTCGTCGTGCTCGATCACCGTCGTCGGGGCATCGGGCGAGATAAATCCGCTGCCGCGCACCCCGCTCGAGGTCGTGGGCGTCGAGCCGTCCGGCGCGTGCGTCGGGGTGAGCTTCGAGGTCGCCTCCGCGGCCGCCGTGACGGCATCCTGGACGGGCGAGGCGCCGGGCGCGACCTGCTCCGCGACCTTCTCCGTGCGCGACGCGCAGGGGCGCAGCACCAACGCGGAGCGCAACGGGCGCATCCTGCTCGACCTGCAGGGCTACCCGAAGGCTCCGGCGAGCATCGCCCAGACGGCCTACGCGGATGGATCGCTGACCCTGCGTGTCGCACCGGGTCAGGCGTCGCAGGCCTATCCCGGGCTGACCGGCTTCATCGTCCGCGAGGGGGCGGAGGTCGTCGCCGAATGCACCGCCGCGGGGGTCTGCCCGGCGATCGACTCGCCCAACGGCGAGCAGCGCGAGTTCACCGCGGTGGCGGTCAACGACGTCGGCGAGTCCAAGGGCAGCGTCCGCACCGTGGCGTGGGCGTACAACCCGCCCGCCAAGCCCGGCCCGATCACGGTCACGCCCGTGGTGACCGCTGACGGAGCAGGCGGCGTCGTCGCGCTGACCATCGACGGCGTCGACGCCGGCCAGACCGGCAGCCTCGAGATCGCGAGCGAGAGCGGCGAGACCGTGCGGGTCGCCGTGTCGCGCGGGCAGACCAGGGTGGACGTGCCGTCGTTCCGGGTCGGCAGCAACTCCTCGACCCGCATCGCGGTGACGCCGGCCTCGCGCTTCGAATTCCCGCCCGGCCTGCCCGGCAGCCAGACCGGCGAGACGGCCATCGCGTGGGGCAACGGCGTCGGCACGCCGCTCGACCTGCGACTGGCGCTGAGCTCGTCATCCAACGGCGACGGCACCTCGACCATCTCCGCGACGGCGAGCGCCACCCCCAACGGAGACGGGTCGACCCTCCGGTTCGGCATCGTCCAGGACGGGCGTGCCTGCGTCGTCGGCGCCGAAGGAGAGCGGTCGGTCACCTTCGGGCCGCTCGCGGACGGCGAGGAGTACGCCTTCGTCGCCTGCGCGGAGTCGTGGGTCGACGGACGCTCCTTCGGGCACGTCGAGGTGCGCGACTCGCAGCGCGCGGAGCAGAGCAGGGACGCGCCGCAGGGCTGGACGTTCGTGGTGCGCCCCACGCCGAACGTGTACAGCGGCCGGGCCGAGTGGGTCATCGCCGACGAGCCCACCTCGCCCGAGCGCCCGCCCCGCAACAACCGCGTGGAGTTCCAAGGCAGCATCCCGTCGAACGTCTTCGGCAGCGACCCCAGGATCGACGTGCGGTACGTCCACCGCGTCTGGGGCACCGCGACCCCGTGGGCGGCCGTCGTCCCGGCGGCAGGCAGCGCGCCCTATCAGGTGCAGGCCAGCTGGCGGGCCGGAGTGTGCCGCGGTGGCGACGCGCTCGAGCTGATCCAGAGTTCGACGGGCAACCAGGCGACCGTGAGCTTCGACCCCTCGACCCTCCAGTACCTCGATGCCGCCGGTGCCGTCGTGCCGCACGAGGCTGGCACGTGGACCGTGCCCGTGGGCGCCGTGACCGTGACCGGCATCGGCGTCACGGTCAGCTGGGCGAACACCGGCTGGAACCTGGCCGCGACCGACCGCCAGACCCTGTCGGCGGACTGCGACCCCAACAACCCCGCGCCCGCAGAGCCCGCCCCGTGACCGCCCCCCGACACGCAGAGGACACCATCGCATGACCATCACCCAGGAGCAGGCCACCTGGTTCGCGCAGACGTTCGGCCAGATCGCCGACAACGTCGAGCGCGCCGTGCTCGGCAAGCGTCACGTCGTCGACCTCGTGCTGACCGCGATGCTCAGCGACGGGCACGTGCTGCTCGAGGACGTGCCCGGCACGGGCAAGACCTCGCTCGCCCGCGCGCTCGGGCAGTCGGTGCAGGGCACGAACACGCGCATCCAGTTCACGCCCGACCTGCTGCCCGGCGATATCACGGGCATCACCGTGTACGACCAGAAGACGGGCACGTTCGAGTTCCACGCAGGGCCGATCTTCGCGAACATCGTCCTCGCGGACGAGATCAACCGGGCGAGCCCGAAGACCCAGTCCGCGCTGCTCGAGGTGATGGAGGAGGGCCGCGTCACCATCGACGGCGTCACCCGCCCCGCAGGCGACCCGTTCCTGGTCCTCGCCACCCAGAACCCGGTGGAGCAGGCCGGCACGTACCGCCTGCCCGAGGCGCAGCTCGACCGGTTCATGCTGCGCACCTCGATCGGGTACCCCGATCACGCCGCGACGGTCCGCATCCTCGACGGAGCCGCCGTCGCGACGGCCGATCTCGTCCCGATCATCACCCCCCAGGCGCTCGCCGGCATGGCGGACCTCGCGGCCGGCGTCTACGTCGACGCGCTCGTCCTCGACTACATCGCGCGGCTCGTCGATGCCACCCGGTCGGCCGACGAGGTGCGGCTGGGCGTCAGCATCCGCGGCGCGCTCGCCCTGACCAGGGCGACGCGCACCCGCGCCGCCTCGCAGGGACGCACGTATGCGACACCCGACGACGTGAAGACCCTCGCGGTGCCCGTGCTCTCGCACCGGCTCATTCTGCACCCGGAGGCCGAGTTCGACGGCGTCACCCCCGAGGCAGTCGTCGGCCAGGTTCTGCTCGACGTCGCGCCGCCCAGCAGACGCGAGGCCGAATGAGCCTGACCGAGTCCCGCCTCACCCGCACATCCGCATCGACCGGCGCCGCCGGCTCGAGCGGTGCGGGCGCGACCACCCGCACCCAGGTGACCTCCACGCGAGGTCGCCGGCTGGTGCGTGCGGTCGTGTGGTGGACGCAGGCCTCCCGCGCCGTGCGGGCCGCCATCGCGGCGGCCGCGCAGTGGGCGTCGGACACCGTGCGCCCGGCCGGTGCGCTGATCGCGGTCGTCGCGACGGCCGGCCTGCTGACGGGCATCGTGTTCGGCTGGGTGGAGTGGATGGTCGGCGGTGCCATCGCAGTGCTGCTCCTGCTGATGAGCATCCCGTTCCTGTTCGGCTCACGCGCGTACGAGGTGGACCTCACGGTCGCGCACGAGCGCATCACCGCCGGCGAGGGTGTGACCGGCGAGATCGTGGTCCGCAACGACGGCGACCGGGTCGCCCTCCCCGGCCGCCTCGACATCCCGGTGGGCGCGGGGCTGGTCGAGTTCGGCGTGCCGCTGCTGCGCCCCGGCCACACCATCGCGCAGCCGCTCGACATCCCGAACCTCCGCCGCGGCGTCATCACCGTCGGCCCGGCCACGACGGTCCGCAGCGACCCGATCGGGCTGCTGCGCCGCGAGCACGCCTTCGACGACGTGCACCAGCTGTACGTGCACCCGCGCACGGTCGCGGTGCCCACCACCAGCGCAGGGCTCATCCGCGACCTGGAGGGCAACCCGACCAGGCGGCTGGTCGACGCCGACATGTCGTTCCACGCGATCCGCGAGTACGCGCCAGGCGACTCCCAGCGCCAGGTGCACTGGAAGTCCACGGCCAAGACCGGCCAGCTCATGGTGCGGCAGTACGAGGAGTCGCGCCGTTCCCGGATGGCGATCGTGCTGGGCTCCGCGCAGTCCGAGTACGCCGACGCCGACGAGTTCGAGCTCGCCGTCAGCTGCGCCGCCTCGCTCGGGCTGCGGGCCGTGCGCGACGCGCGCGACATCGACATCGTCACGGGCTCCGAGATCCCCCGTGTGGTCCGCGGCCGCCTCCGCGCGATCCAGCATGTGCCGGCAGCATCCCCCCGGACCATGCTCGACGGGTTCAGCGGCGTCGAGCAGTACGAGTCGACCATGCCCATCGAGGACATCTGCCGCCTCGCCGCCGAGGCCAACGAGCGGCTGTCCATCGCGTTCGTCGTCGTGGGTTCGACGGTGACGCTCACCCGCCTGCGGCAGGCCGCGCTCGGGTTCCCCGCCGACACCGCGGTGGTCGGCGTGATCTGCGATGAGCGCGCCCACCCCCGGATGCAGGCGATCTCGGGCATGAGCGTGCTCACGGTCGGCGTGCTCGAGGACCTGGCCGGGCTCCTGCTGCGCGGAGCGACCTCGTGAGCGCCGCCCTGCCACCCGTCGCGCCCGAGCCCGAGCGCGTCCTGCTCGTGCCCCGCGTCGTCGCGGGCTCGCTGTTCGTCGCCCTGACCGTGCTGACTGCGGCGGTCGCCGCCTGGCCGATATACCGGTCGTGGTGGTTCGTGCTGCTGGTCGGCGTCGCGACGATCGTCGCCGTCGCGATCGCCGCCTTCGCGTGGTGGCGCCGCTGGGCGATCTGGCGGGTGCTGCTCGTCGTGACCGTGGCCTTCTTCGTGCTCGGCATCCCGCTCGCGGTGCCGTCGCGGCTCGGCGGCCCGGCCGATCTCGTACAGGGCCTGGGCGACGTCGCCGCGGGCGCCGTGCTGGCCTGGAAGGACATGCTCACCGTCGACCTGCCGGTCGGCAGTTACCGCAACCTGCTGGTCCCCGCCCTGGTGATCTTCCTCGTCGGCACGTGCGCCGCCCTGCTCCTGTCGTGGCGCCGCGACCGGTGGGCATACGTCGCCGCCCCCGTGGGCCTGTCGATGATCGCCTTCGGCCTGTTCTTCGGACGGACCACCGTGAGTGCGTCCCTCGTGATCGGCCAGATCACCCTGCGGGCACCCGTCGAGACCGCGATCGCGATCGTCGGGCTGCTCACGTGCCTGCTCTGGCTCGCCTGGCGCAGCCGGGACGAACGGGTGCGCGCCCTGCAGCGCGCAGCGGTCTCCAGCGGCGTGCGCATCTCGCGGCGGCCGTCGCGCACCGACCGCCGGCGCGGGGCCCTGGGTGCGGGGATGATCGCGCTGGCGGTGGCGATCGCCGCGATCGTCGTTCCCTACGCCGCGCGCGGCGCCGACCGGGAGGTGCTGCGCTCCGGCGTCGGCCCGGAGATCGATCTGTCCGCCGAGGTCAGCCCGCTCAGCGCCTACCGCGGGATGTTCACCGACGAGCGGGCGGGGGAGATCCTCTTCACCGTCGTCGCGAACGGGACGCCGCCCGAGCGGGTGCGCGTGGCGACCCTCGACAGCTACGACGGGGAGATCTTCCGCGCCGGCGGCAGCGACGCGATCGAGCAGTCCCGCTTCGTCCGCGTGCCCTCGTCGCTCGACGCGGGCGCGGGCGAGCAGGTCGACGTGCAGATCACGGTCGACACCCTCGACGGGATCTGGATGCCGTCGGTCGGCCGGCTCTCCTCCGCGACGTTCACCGGGCCCAGGGCCGCGTCGCTGCGCGACGACTTCTACTACAGCGCGACGGCGCAGGCCGGGGTGCAGACGGCTGCAGGCGGCCTGCGCAGCGGCGACGCCTTCCGGCTGACCGGAGTCGAGCCCGCGCAGGAGGACCTCGCGTCCTTGACGGCGCCCGGCGGGATCCCGGACGACGTGACGCTGCCGGAGAACCTGCGCGCCTGGGTCGCCGCCCACGCCACGGGCACGGACGGGGCCGCGCTCGCCGAACTGGTCGCGCTGCTGCGCTCCCGCGGGTATCTCAGCCATTCGCTGTCCGAGGGCGAGGAGGCGCCGGTGTGGGCCGAGTCCCTCGGCGGCTACGAATTCCAGCCCAGCGCATCAGGTCACTCGCTCGCACGCATCGACCGGATGTTCGAGCGCCTCCTCGACCGCGAGGCCGATCCGCGGGCCCAGTCGTCCGACAACTACGTGGCCGCGATCGGCGACGACGAGCAGTTCGCCGTCGCGACCGCGCTGATCGCGCGCACGCTCGGGTTCCCCGCACGTGTCGTGGTGGGGGTGCGCCTCAGCGCGGACGATCCCGGACTGCGCACCTGCGAGGGCGGTGTCTGCCGCGCGCAGGACCTCGCCGCCTGGACCGAGGTGCGCGGCACCGACGGATCGTGGGTGCCGATCGACGTCACGCCGCAGTACTCCCAGTCGCCGAGCCTGGATCGCACCGAGCAGCGCGACCCGGAGAACGCCACGGAGGTGCGGCCGGATGCGATCGAGGAGGTCGTCCCGCCCGCCCCGCTCCAGGACGACCCGCAGCCGAACGACGAGCAGGACGCGGACGCCGGGCTCGATCTGGCCTGGCTGTGGCCGATCCTGCGCATCGCGGGCATCGCCCTCGCGCTGCTGGCGCTCGCGTTCGGCCCCTTCCTCATCATCATCGGCGCGAAGGCCGGCCGCCGGCGCTCACGTCGCCGCCAGCCCGCACCGGCCGCACGGGTCGCCGGCGGCTGGGACGAGTACGTGGATGCGGCCGTCGACGCGGGCCGCGAGGCACCGCCGTCCGCGACGCGCAGCGAACTCGCCGCGGCCTTCGCGACCGCAGCGGGCGACGTGCTCGCCGCCGGCGCCGATCGGGCGGTCTTCTCGCGCGACGCCGTCAGCGCGGAGGAGGCACGCGCGTTCTGGCGCACCGTCGACGAGGAGCGACGCGCACTGCGACGCGCGTCCGATCCGTGGCGCCGGTTCGCGGCGGCCGTATCGTTGAGGTCATTCGTCCGACACCTCGGGCCGTCCGGCCAGAGGAAACGCCTCTCGGAGAGGGGGAAGCGTCGTCCCGCACGGACGGCGCGCACCGCATGAGCACCTCCATCGACGCCTCGACGATCGTCGCCGTGTGGCTGACGAGCATCGTCATCGGCGTGATCCTCTACGTGTGGGTAGCCCTGGCTCTCTCCGCCGTGTTCGCCAAGGCCGGAGAGGAGCGCTGGAAGGCGTGGGTGCCCGTGCTCAACACGATCGTCCTGCTCCAGCTCGGCGCCTTCTCGGGCTGGCTGGTCCTCCTCGCGCTGATCCCCGTCGCCGGCGCCCTCGCGCTGTGGATCGTGCTGATCGTCGCGTGCCACCGCATCAACCTGTCCTTCGGCTTCGGCGCGGGCATGACGGTCCTCGCCGCGCTGCTGTTCCCGATCTGGGCCTCCGTGGTCGGCTTCGGACCCGCGGTGTGGATCGGCACCGAGCCGGCAGCTGGTCCCCGCCGCGGCGTGCCCCGCGCCGCGGCGCCCGGTGCGTCCGCGAGTCGCACCCCGGCCGCGTCAGCGCCCCCGACCCTCCCCGTCGTGATCCCGCCGCGGCCGCCGATGCCGCAGCCCGCTGCGGACGTGTGGGCGCCGGCTCCGTCGCGCGCAGGCTATCCGGCGGGCGCGGTCGACGAGGACGACGACCTCGAGGGGATCGACGATCCGATCCCGGGCGGACGCCGCGCCGCGCGGGTCATCCCCGACGACGGCCCGACCGAGCTGGCCGACCGGCCCGATCCGTTCGCCCCCGATCCGTTCGCCCCCGCCCCGCACGCCGCGCCGGCGCCTTCCGCACCGGAGCCCCCGGCACCGGAGCCCCCCGCACCGGAGCCGCCCGCCGCGGCCGCCCCGGCGCAGACCTGGGCGGGCTACGACCTGGGCGCCGCCGGTGCGACCTCTGATGTCACTGCCGCGCCGACCGACGCGCCGGAGCCGATCGCCGCGGTGCCGATCCTGCGCCGCTCGACCGCGCGGCCCGCTGACGCGCCCCCGCCGGTGTCGGCCGTCCCCGAAGCCGAGGAGGCCGAGCCCGAGGTCGTCGAACCCTGGGCGCCCGCGCGGTCGCGTCGCGCCGACCCCGACGCCTTCGACGAGTCGTCCGGCTCCGTCTCGGCGATCGCCGGCGCGCCGGTGGCCGGTGCCCCGCGGTCGGCGCAGAGCTCCGTCTCCGCCCTGCACGCCGATCCCCACATCCCGGAGGACGGCGACGACGACGAGACGATCGTCGCGCGCCGTCGCACGGCGGCCTGGTCCCTCGTGCCGCCCAACGGCCCGGCGATCGCGATCACCGCCGACGTCGTCATCCTGGGCCGCAGGCCCCTGCGCGACCGCCAGCATCCGCAGGCGCAGCTCGTCTCGATCGACGACGACACCGTCTCGAAGACGCATGCGCGTCTCGTCCTCCGCGGCGATCGCTGGTACGTGACCGACCTCGACTCCACCAACGGCGTGCTGTTCGCCACCTTCATGGGCACGGACGTCGAGGCCCCTCCGGGCGTCGAGACCGAGGCGGGGGAGAAGTTCCTCCTCGGCGACGCCGAGGTCAAGCTGGTCAAGAACGAGGCATGACCCGCGACCAGGGCGACCCCGACGACGAGACGGTCCGCGTCCGTCGCGGCGCACCGCCGCCCGCCGACGAGACGGTCAGGGTCCGCCGTCCGGCTCCGCCCGCCGACGCGGCGCGGCGTCGCGCTGCGCCGCCCGTCGACGAGGAGGACGACGACGACCTCGAGAAGACCGCGCTGCGCCGGAGCGGTCCGGCCGCGCCGCCCGACGAGGACTTCGAGCTGACCGCGCTGCGCGAGGGCATCCGCATCGCACCCCCCGCGGCCGCCACCACCGCCCCCGCCCAGCGCGCGGGCGTGGGGGTGCCGGGGACGACGGACTCGCTCGACGAGACCGAGCTCCGCCGCACCGGAGAGCCGCCGCCACGGTCGCAGAGCCCCGTCACCACCATCACGCCGCAGCCGACGGGCCGCGGCACGACGGACGCGTCGGCCCCCGCGACGGACGGAGCGGTCACCCCCACCCGCCCCGGCCACGTGCCCGATGCGGAGGCGCTGCGCGCCCCGCTGCCGCCCCGCACGGCCGAGCCCGTGATCGCGAGCCGGGCGCCGGTGCGTCCGGAGCCGTCGGTTTCCGCCGGTCGCGCCGACCATGAGAGTGTGGAGCGCGCCGGGCGTGCCCGTTCGCGCCGCCGCGCGGTGTCGATCGGCGTGGCCGTCGCGGTCGTGGCGCTGATCGCTGCGACGGCGCTCGTGCTGCTGCTGACCCTGACCTGAGGATGACGATGACCGAGCCAGCCACCGAGGTCGACGAGGCGCGCCATCTCGGGCTCGTCGCCGCCGCCCCTGGCATCCGCTCGCTTGCCTTCGCGATCGACCTCACCGTCGCCGCGGTGCTCGCGACGCCCATCGTCATCGGCGCGGTGCTCGCCGCCGCCGAGGGGGAGTCGTCGGCACTGACGGTGATCCTCGTCGCGAGCGGCGCCGCAGCCCTCGTGCTCTTCGCGGTCGGTCAGCTGCTCGCCCACGGTCGTCGTGGCGTGACGGTGGGGAAGGCGGCGCTGCGGCTGCGGTCGGTGAGCGCCCTCAGCTACGGACGGCCTGGCTTCTGGCGGGTCTGCCTGCGTGCGCTGACGCTGGCGGCCAGCGGGCTCGTCCCCGTCGTCGGCCCCGTGGTGCTGCTGTCGTCGAGCCTGTGGGATCCGCAGGGCCGCGGTCGCAGCATCCTCGATCGGATGGTCGGATGCTGGCTCATCGACGCGCGTGCGGGGCTCGATCCGTTCGACGCCACCGCGCTCCGCCGCGCCAGGCGCGCCCTGCGCGATCGCCCAGAGGGCCTCGACGAGCAGCTCGCGTCGATGGCCTCGGGCGCTCCCGCCGACGCGTCGCTCCGGGTACCAGCGGAGCGCTCCCGGGCCGGCGTGGTGGGCGCGGGCGAGACCGGTGCGCAGTGGGCCCTGGCGGCGGAGCTCGCCGTCGCGCCCCCGATCGACCACCTGCCCGAGCCCGACCTGATCGGGGCGCCCGCGTCCGCGCCGACGTCGGCCATCCCGTCCTCGCCGGGCGTCGCGCGGTCCGCGAGCTCTGTCGCCGATGCGCCGGACGTCGCGACCGCGGTGCCCGACGCGGACGTGCCTCCGGTCCGCGCGCGCCGCAGGGTGAAGGGCGTCCTGCGGTTCGACGACGGCACGACGGCCCGCATCGGCGCGTTCGGTCTGATCGGGCGCGACCCCGTGCCCGGTGCCGGCGAAGAGGGCGCGCTCGCGATCCCGCTGGCCGATCCCCAGCGCCTGATGTCGAAGACTCATCTCGCGTTCGGGCAGGACGCGGAAGGGCTCTGGGTGATCGATCGCGGCTCGCGCAACGGCACGCAGCTGCTGTCCCCCGGTGGCGAGGTCGTCGAGGCGACGCCCGGCGAGCGGGTGCGCGTGCCGGAGGGCTGGGTGGTGCAGGTGGGTGGACGCTCGTTCACGGCGGCGAAGGGTGACGGCGAGTGAAGCTCAAGCTGGGACTGCGCCGCGGCGCGGACGCCGTCGTCGACGTCGTCGTGACCGCCGATGCGACCGCGACCGTGCAGGACGTCGCTCATGCGCTGGCGGACGGCGTGCACATCGACCGGGGGAGCGTCCCGACCCTCGTGGTGACCACCCCGACCGGGCAGTCGATGCAGCTGGATCCGACGGCATTGATCGCCCAGGCGCCGATCGGCTCCGGATTCGACGCGGCGGTCGTACCCGCGGTCGCCGCGCCGGAGAGCGGCAGCGCGGCCACCGCCGCGCTCCTGCGCATCCACAACGGCCCTGAAGCCGGGCGCACGATCCCGCTCCCGCACGGCGCGTCGGTGATCGGCCGGGTGTCCCCGGCGAGCGTGGTCCTCGATGACCCCCTGGTCTCGAAGCGTCACGCCAGGATCGACGTCGACAACGGCATCGAGCTGGTCGATCTGAACTCCGCGAACGGGCTGCTCGTGGACGGCGGGCTCGTGCAGCGCGTGCGCGTGCTGCCTGGCCAGATCATCACGATCGGCGCCACCGAGGTCTCGTTCGCCATGGTCGCCGGCGTCGCGGGCGACGATGCGCGGGTGCTCGAGCGCGGCGGGGCGCTGATGTTCAACCGCTCCCCCCGCGTCGAGGTGCGCTACCCCGGACGTGAGCACCGGCATCCGCTCATCCCGAACGAGGCGGATCCTCGCATCTTCCCGTGGCCGATGATCATGGCTCCGGTGCTGCTCGGGTTCGCGATGTTCGGCTTCACGCAGCGGGCCAGCTCGCTGCTGATCGTGCTGATGGCGCCGCTGATGATGTTCGGCAACTTCATCGGCCAGCGCACGCAGCAGGGCAAGAAGCTCAAGCTCGAGATCGAGACCTTCGAGACGCAGATCGACGAGCTGGAGGACCGGCTGCTCAGCGAGGAGGTCCTCGAGCGCGACCGACGCAGGGCAGAGGCGCCGGCGACCGCGACGGTGTACGAGAACGCCATGGCGCTCGGCCCGCTCCTGTGGACGCGCCGCCCCGAGCACTGGAACTTCCTGGGGCTCCGCCTCGGCGTGGGCGCGAGTGCGAGTCGGGGCACGATCCAGGAGGCCACCGATCAGCGCGGCATCGCCGAGTACGCGCACCGGGTGAACGCGCTGCGCGACCGGTTCGCCACGATCGAGGGCGTGCCCCTCGTCGAGCTCCTGCCCTCGGCGGGGGCGATCGGCATCGCGGGTCCCAAGGACCTCGCCGCCGACGTCGTCCGCGGCATCGGCGTGCAGCTGTTCGGCCTGCACGCACCCAACGAGGTGGTCACCGCCGCGATCATCGATCCCGGCTGGACGGGCGACATCGAGTGGATGAAGTGGCTGCCGCACACGACCAGCCCCCGCTCGCCCTTCGCCGAGATGGCGCTCGCCGACAGTCAGTCCGCCGGCACGGCCCTGCTGAACGCGCTCGAGGAGATGATCCTCGCGCGGCTCTCCGCCTCCGCGACCCGCCGAGGGCCGCTCGGCGAGGGCGACACGTCGATGGCCCTCGGCCGTCGCGTGGGCGAGATGGCGTCGTCCGACAAGGGCGCCGTCGAGGACGTGTCGCTCGTGCTGTTCGTCAGCAATGACGCCCCGGTCGACCGGCCACGGCTCACGCAGGTCATCGAGCGCGGTCCGGATGCCGGTGTGTACACGGTCTTCGTCGCGCCGACGGTCGAGTCCCTCCCGGCCGCCTGCCGCACGTTCATCGACGTCACCGGCGGGCTGGACGACGCGACGGTGGGCTGGGTGCGCGCGGGCGAGCGCGCAGAGGGCGTCGTGGTGGAGGGCGTCTCGCGCGAGTACGCCGACCTGTTCGCGAAGCGGATGGCTCCGGTGGTGGACTCCAGCTCGGTCGCGGCCGACTCGTCCGATCTGCCTGGTTCGGTGTCGCTGCTGCGCCTGGTCGGCACCGACATGGCGGAGGAGCCCGGCGCGGTGATCGAGCGCTGGCGGCAGACGAACTCGGTGATCGACCGCACCCCCGGCCCCCGCCCCCGGCTGAAGCGCGCCTCCACGCTCAAGGCATTCGTCGGGCAGGGGAGCCCGGACGCGATGTCGCTCGACCTCCGCGGTCAGGGGCCGCACGCCCTCGTCGGCGGGACCACCGGCTCGGGCAAGTCGGAGTTCCTGCAGGCGTGGGTGCTGGGCATGGCCGCCGAGTACAGCCCGGACCGTGTGACCTTCCTGTTCGTGGACTACAAGGGCGGATCCGCCTTCGCCGACTGCGTCGAGCTGCCGCACTGCGTCGGGCTGGTCACCGACCTGAGCCCGCACCTGGTGCGCCGCGCGCTGACCAGCCTGCGTGCCGAGCTGCATCACCGTGAGCACCTGTTCCACCGCAAGAAGGCGAAGGACCTGCTCGAGCTGGAGAAGCGTCAGGATCCCGAGACGCCGCCCGCGCTCGTCCTCGTGATCGACGAGTTCGCCGCGCTCGTCGGCGAGGTCCCCGAGTTCGTCGACGGTGTCGTCGACATCGCCCAGCGCGGTCGCTCACTCGGCATCCACCTGATCATGGCCACGCAGCGGCCCGCCGGCGTCATCAAGGACAACCTGCGCGCGAACACCAACCTGCGGGTGGCCCTGCGGATGGCCGACGAGGCCGACTCGACCGACGTCGTCGGCGAGCCGCTGGCCGCGGGCTTCGACCCGTCGCTGCCCGGCCGCGGCATCGCCAAGACCGGACCCGGCCGGCTGGTGCCCTTCCAGTCGGGCTATGCCGGCGGATGGACCGCCGACGAGCCCGACCGCGCCCAGGTCAGGGTCGCCGAGCTGCGCTTCGGCTCGCTCGTGCAGTGGGAGTCGGCGGAGGAGTCCGAGTCCGACACCCACGACGACGACCTCGGCCCCAACGATCAGAAGCGGCTCGTCGCCACCCTGGTCCGGGCGACCGCGGAGGCCGGCATCCCCGCGCCGCGTCGTCCGTGGCTCGACGACCTCGCCGGCACGATCGATCTGCGCGCCCTCCCGCTGGACGGCGGCGACAGCCGCATCCCGATCGGGCTCGCCGACATCCCCGAGCGCCAGCTGCAGGACGCCGTCTTCTTCGAGCCGGACACCGACGGGCACATGCTCGTCTACGGCACGAGCGGTGCGGGCAAGTCCGCCGCGCTGCGCACCATCGCGATCGGCGCGGGAGCACGCCCCGACCTCGGCCGCACCGTCGTCTACGCGATCGACTTCGGCACGGGCGCGCTGCGCTCGCTCGAAGTGCTGCCCCACGTCGGCTCGGTGGTCTCGGGCGACGACGTCGAGCGCGTCCAGCGGCTCCTGCGCACGCTCCGCGGCATCCTCGACGACCGCTCGAAGCGCTACTCGGCGGTCAGCGCCGCGACCCTCGGCGAGTACCGGCAGATCACCGGCGAGCTGTCCGAGCCGAGGATCATCGTGCTGATCGACGGCTTCGGCGTGTTCAAGCAGGACTGGGAGACCACGTCCGCGCGGGCCGCGTACTACGCGATCTTCATGCGGATGCTGGGCGAGGGGCGACCACTCGGCGTGCACGTCGTCGCGACCGCCGATCGCTACGGCGCCGTGCCCACCGCGGTCAGCGCGAACGTGACCAAGCGCATCGTCCTTCGGATGTCCGATGAAGGTGCGTACTCGATCCTCGGCGTCGCCAAGGATGTGCTCAGCGAGCGCAGCGCGCCCGGCAGGGCGATCGTCGACGGCTTCGAGGCGCAGGTCGCCGTCATCGGCGGCACGACCAACGTGGCCGAGCAGACGCTGGCGACCGAGCAGTTCGCCGCCGCGCTGCGTGCCGCGGGTGCCGTGGAGGCCAGGGAGATCGGCTCGCTGCCCGTCGAGCTGGTGCCCGCGGAGCTGCCGGACCGCGTCGACGATCTGCCGGTGCTCGGCGTCGGTGACGACACGCTGGGCCCGAAGGGCTTCGAGCCGATCGGCACGTTCGTCGTCGCGGGCCCGCCGCAGAGCGGGAAGACGACCGCACTGCGCGGCATCGTCGCGGCGATGGAGCGCTTCGATCCCGAGATCGAGCTGTTCCACGTGGGCGGCAGGCGTGCGGCGCTGCGTGACTTCCGTCCGTGGCAGGTCGCCGCCTCCGGCATCGAGGACGTGCGGGCGCTCGCGAAGAGCCTCAAGGACATCGTCGCCGACGAGGCGGGCGGCAAGCGGATCGTCATCGTGGTGGAGAACATCGTGGAGTTCGGCGACACCGACGCGGAGCGCCCCCTCAAGGAGCTCTTCCAGGCGATCAACCGCAGCGATCACCTCCTGATCGCCGACGGCGACGTGTCGCAGCTCAGCGGCGGCTACGGTCTGGTCGGCGAGCTGAAGGCGGGCCGTCACGGCATCGCGCTGCGCCCCGACTCGTACGACGGCGACTCCCTCTTCAAGGTGCCGTTCCCCAAGGTGCAGCGCCACGAGTTCCCTGTCGGCCGCGGCCTGTTCGTCGAGAACGGCCGGATCGTCACCGTGCAGCTGCCGCGCACGGATCGGTAATTGATTTATCCCCAGGTGGTTGGAGGCCGTTCGGACCGCCGGTTAGCCTGGGAACCCCGGCGTTCTGGCCGGCTCACGGACGAAAGGACTGATCGATGGCGGATTTCAAGGCGTCTTACGGCGAGATGGAAGCCATGGCCGGCAAGCTCGACTCCGGTCGCGAGGAGATCGGCGATGTGCTCCGTCGCCTCAAGAGCGATGTCGACCGTCTGCTGGGTGACGACTTCAAGACGCAGCACGCGTCGGGCAAGTTCGGCGAGGGCTACAACGAGCTGACGACCGGACTGGAGAAGGCCATCGAGGGCATCTCCGACATGGGCGAGTCGCTGCGCAAGATGATGCAGGCGATCAAGGACACCGACCAGGCGCTCGCCGGCAGCTGACCAGCACGTCTGTGAGGAGGTGGCGGCGCTGACGGCGCCGCCATCTCCTCCCCGTGGCGGCCTCAGGCCGCCGCGATGACTCGCGCGATCTCAAGGAGGCGGACATGGCAGGAGACGGAGTCGACCTCGACCTCGACGACCTTCGCACCACCAACACGAGCCTGGGCACGTTCATCACCGAGTTCGAGTCGCTCGGCGACACCTCGGACGACGTGCAGCGCGCCGTCGGCCGCCCGATGGACCGTTCGGGACTCCGCGACAAGGTCGGCTCGTTCGAGTCCGGTTGGGACGGCAACCGCGAGGTCATCGTCGAGTCGCTGCACAACATCCACGACCACATCACCTCGGTGATCGACGAGTTCACCGCAAAGGACCAGGAGATGGCGCAGGGGGGCGAGGGATGAGCAATCCCTACGGCGTGCTGTACTCGCCCGACGATCACTACCGGCTGGACGCGATCGCCGGCGACCCCGCGGGCATCGAGGCCGCCGGCCGCCACTACTCCGACATCGGCGAGCAGATGACCGACACGGCCGTCGAGCTCGGCAAGCTGTCCCGGTCGGAGAAGTACAAGGCCCAGGCGCTCGACAAGATCCGCGAGTCGGCCGGCGAGCTGCAGGACGACCTCGAGAAGGTCGCGAAGCGGTACACGCGGACCGGCCCTGTCCTGGTGGCGTACGCCCAGGCGCTCCGCCGCGCGCAGACCTCCACCGTCGACCCCTACGTGCCGCGCATCCACGCCGCGCACGACGAGCTGGAAGACGCGCGCGCCGCCGAGCGCGCGGCCGAACGCGACGTCGACGACCTCGACACCACCTGGATCTGGGAGGACGAGCCCACCGAGGCCGACCGCCGTCAGGCCGACCGCGCCCTGCACGCGGCATCGTCGACCGCGTCCAGCGCCCAGACGAAGCTCGACGGGCTCTGGAACGAATTCGAGTCGGGCTACGCCGCATGGGATGCCGCGTACGACGACGCGGTCGACGGCATCGAGTCGGCCATCTCGGCGTCGGGGATCAACGACTCCTGGTGGGAGGACGCGCTCGACACGATCGCCACCGTCGCCGGCATCGTCGGCGCCATCGTCGTGATCGCCGCGCTCATCGTCACCGGCCCGATCGCCGCCGTGCTCCTGGTCATCGCGACCGTCGCCGCCGTCGTCGCGCTCGTGGCGCACCTGACCATGATGGCCGCGGGCTCGCGGCGGGCGAGCTGGGGCGACATCGCCTTCGATGCGATCGGACTCATCCCCTTCGCCGGCTCGTTCGCGAAGGCGATGAAGGGCGGCGCCACCATCGGGGCGTCGCTGCGCATCGGCGCAGGTGCCGGAGCGGCCACGCGCGGCACCGTCAACGCCGGTCGCAACCTGCTCGTGCGCGATCTGAGCAGCGTCACGGGAGCCGGCCGCTTCGCCGGCAACCGTGCCGCCCGCGAGGCGGCGGCGCCCGGACTCGCCGCGGACTTCCTCGCAGGGGTGGAGCGCAGCTGGGGCCGGACGGCCTGGAACTCGATCCGCTCCGGCGGCTCCCGCATGGACGGCATGGCCATCACGATGTCCGAGCGGCTGCGTGCCGTGTGGCCGGGTGCGGGCACGATCGGCGAGCGCTCGGCGCGATTCGCCGCCGAGCACGTGGCGCCGGGCCGGTTCATGCAGGGCGTCAACGTCTGGGCGCTCGGGTCGGCCACCTACGACAACACGGTGGGGCTGTTCGGCGTGCCAGGACCCTCCGACGTGGTGGACGCCGGGATCGACGTCGTCTCCGACAAGATCCACGGATACTAGACGGATGACCGCGACGCGCATCCGGATCCCCTACGACCCGGCCACCTGGATCCCCGTGCCGCTGGACTACCTCGGCACCGACTGGGCGGACGCGGGGGAGTGGGCGTCGTGGGTCGCGGCCGAGGCCTCCCGAGGCCGTCCGGGCGAAGCCGAGCTGGCGGCCGCGATCGAGGAGCACGCGCGGTCGATCGCGCTGTTCCCCGCCGAGCACGTCGGCGCCCGCTTCTGGCACTATCCGGCCGACGGGGTGCCGACCGGCTTCGCGGATGCCTATGTGGAGGCGCGCGCGGACGACGGGATCGACCCGGCCGAGCTGCTCCCCGAGCTGGGCTTCACCGTCGTCGAACCCGTCATCGAGCCGGCGCACGCCGACGCCTTCGACCGTGCGGTCCGGCGGCTCACGCTGAGTGCCGTGCTCCCGGACGAGGACGCCGAGCCGACGCTCCTGCCGAAGGCGGAATGGCTGGGGATCCGCGACGGATGGGTCGGGTATCTCGTCTCCGTCGACCACGACGCGAACGCGCTCAGCAGCCGGCTCGCCGACCTCGACGAACTCTTCCGCACCCTCGACCCGGAGCGCATCTCATGACCGTGGACGACACCGCAGCGCGCATCGAGAGCCGGCTGCCCGCGGGCGGATACGCGGATGCCCGCACTGCCGTGCGCGCGGCGGCGCGCGCCACCCTCCTGGCGGTCGTCCCCGACGCCGAGCGGGCGCACGCCATCGCGCAGCGCCAGGCCGTCGGCGAACTCCACCGCGACCGGGCACACACGGCCGCAGGACCCGCGCCGATCGCGACCGGCGTCCACCGCGCGGCGATGGTGGTCGCGCTCGTGCTCGCCTTCATCGCACCCGCCCTCGTGCTCGAGCTGCCCGGCATCCGCGGCGCGGCCTTCGACGTGCAGGACGGAGCCCTGCTGTCGGGCCTGACCGCGGCGGTCTCGCTCGGCATCCTCTGGTACCTCTCGCGGTTCCACCGGCCGACCGAGCCGGCCTCCATCGTCAACGTCACGTCGCGCCTGTACGCGTTCATCGGGATCGTGTGGCTTGTCGTGCTGGCCTCGATCCTCATCTTCCGACTCGACGAGATCAACGCCGACGAGCCCGCCGCGCCCGTCATCGGACTCGTCCTGCTCGCCGCATCCGGCATCGGCGCGCTGGTGCTGTGGCTGCGCCTCCGGCGGTCCGAGCGCGCGGCGACCGGTGCGGGCTCGCTCGCCCCCGACGATCAGCGCGCTGTCGACGTGGCCCTCGAGGACTGGTGGAGCACCGCCGAGCGCGGCCTCAGCGCCGACGAGCGCACCCGGCTGAGCAGCGCGTTCCCGCTCGCCCTGCGCGCGCTGGTCGCACGCGGGGCGATCACCGAGGAGCAGGCCGCGTCCGCGGCCGGCAGCGCCCCGTGGACGCTGTGGGCGCGCTGATGGGCGCTGCTGAGGGAGTCCGTCCTGGCCCGACGCCGTTCACGCTCCTGTGCCCTCCCGGCTGGCAGCGCATCCCGGCGGAGGCGCTGCTCGCGGAGGATGCGACCCAGGCGGTCTTCGGGGCCATCCGCGACGCCGGCCGCGCGGACATCGCGCTGCAGATGCGCGCGCTGCTCACCCAGTACCGTCGGGCGATCCGGGAGCTGCGGGTCTTCGAGATCTACCTGCCGCCCGTCGCCGACGGCGTCCGGCTGCCCGCCGCGCTGATGATCTCGCCGGTCGTGCTGCCGGTCGGGGTGGACTGGGACGCCGCGCTCGTGCGGCTGAGCCGCGGCCTCCCCGTCGAACAGGCGGACTTCACCGAGACGCCGATGTGGGTCTGGCGCAGGGAGGACTGGTTCGGCGACGAGCGCGAGGTCAGGGTGCGCGAGGCGACCTACTTCGTGCCCGTCCACGAGGACGCGCCCGCCCGCCGGGCGCTCAGGTTCCAGTACACCGTGCTCACCCCGCCGACGGCCGAAGGGGATGAGGCGGCACGCCAGCTGCTCGACATCGGCGACCTCGTGATGAGCACGATGCGCTGGCAGCAGGCGGCGGCGACCGCGCGCTGACGGCCCGCGTTTGACCACCCCCCACCCGCGCGCGTATCATTGATCGGGTGTGCGCTCACGCGCGCCCTGTGCTGTGCCTCGGCGGAGCTCAGGGGGTGCCGCGCCACATCTCAGGGATCGGTCCTGTGAACAGGCCGCCCCCACGGCATATCCACCACGCGAGCACGGCGGTCATTCGCCGCGCAGGTGGGTCTGTGGTGAAAACACCATCGCTGTCACCGTGCAGCACTACAAGGAGAGAACGTGCCAACCATTCAGCAGTTGGTTCGCAAGGGGCGTGCGCCGAAGGTCACCAAGACCAAGGCTCCCGCGCTGAAGGCGAACCCGCAGCAGGCCGGCGTCTGCACCCGCGTCTACACGACCACCCCCAAGAAGCCGAACTCGGCGATGCGCAAGGTCGCCCGTGTCAAGCTCCGCAACGGCACCGAGGTCACCGCGTACATCCCCGGTGAGGGCCACAACCTCCAGGAGCACTCGCTGGTGCTCGTGCGCGGCGGTCGTGTGAAGGACCTCCCGGGTGTCCGCTACAAGATCGTCCGCGGCGCCCTGGACACCCAGGCCGTCAAGAACCGCAAGCAGGCTCGCAGCCGCTACGGCGCGAAGAAGGGTTAAGGACCATGCCTCGTAAGGGACCCGCCCCGAAGCGCCCCGTCGTCAACGACCCGGTCTACGGCGCACCGATCGTCAGCCAGCTCGTGAACAAGATCCTCGTCGACGGCAAGAAGTCGCTCGCCGAGTCGATCGTGTACACCGCCCTCCAGGGCGTCGAGGCCAAGAACGGCCAGGACGCCGTCGCCACGCTCAAGAAGGCGCTCGACAACGTGCGTCCGACCCTCGAGGTCAAGAGCCGTCGCGTCGGTGGCTCGACCTACCAGGTGCCGGTCGAGGTCAAGCCTCACCGCGCCAACACCCTCGCGCTGCGCTGGCTCGTCAGCTACGCCAAGGGCCGTCGTGAGAAGACCATGACCGAGCGCCTCCAGAACGAGATCCTGGATGCCTCGAACGGCCTGGGTGCCGCGGTGAAGCGCCGCGAAGACACCCACAAGATGGCCGAGTCGAACCGCGCCTTCGCGCACTACCGCTGGTAACCAGCATCCGGTCGTCCGGTTCCGGTCTCCTCGCAGACCGGAACCGGACACCCCACGACATTCCCCACCACAAGTAAGGACACCCCGTGGCACAAGAAGTGCTCACCGACCTCAACAAGGTCCGCAACATCGGCATCATGGCGCACATCGATGCCGGCAAGACGACGACGACCGAGCGCATCCTGTTCTACACGGGCGTCAACCACAAGATCGGCGAGACCCACGACGGCGCTGCCACCACCGACTGGATGGAGCAGGAGCAGGAGCGTGGCATCACGATCACCTCTGCCGCTGTCACGTGCTTCTGGGACAAGAACCAGATCAACATCATCGACACGCCCGGTCACGTCGACTTCACGGTCGAGGTCGAGCGCTCGCTCCGCGTCCTCGACGGCGCCGTCGCCGTCTTCGACGGCAAGGAGGGCGTCGAGCCCCAGTCCGAGACCGTGTGGCGTCAGGCCGACAAGTACGACGTCCCCCGCATCTGCTTCGTCAACAAGATGGACAAGCTGGGCGCCGACTTCTACTTCACGGTCGACACGATCGTGAACCGCCTGAAGGCCAAGCCGCTCGTGCTGCAGCTGCCCATCGGCTCCGAGAGCGACTTCGTCGGCGTCGTCGACCTCGTCGAGATGCGCGCGCTGGTCTGGCCCGGCGACGCCAAGGGCGACGTGACCATGGGCGCCAAGTACGAGATCCAGGAGATCCCGGCCGAGCTCGCCGACAAGGCAGCGGAGTACCGCGAGATCCTCCTCGAGACGGTCGCCGAGTCCGACGAGGAGCTTCTCGAGAAGCACTTCGGCGGCGAGCCCCTCACAGTCGCTGAGATCAAGGGCGCGATCCGCAAGCTCACGATCAACTCGGAGCTCTACCCGGTCCTGTGCGGCTCGGCGTTCAAGAACCGCGGCGTGCAGCCCATGCTCGACGCGGTCGTGGACTACCTCCCGTCGCCGCTCGACGTGCCCGCCATCGAGGCGCGCGACCCGAAGAACGAAGAGACCATCATCGAGCGTCACGCCGACCGCGACGAGCCGTTCGCGGCGCTCGCGTTCAAGATCGTCACGCACCCCTTCTTCGGTCGCCTGACCTACATCCGCGTCTACTCGGGTCACCTCGACTCGGGCGCCCAGGTCGTCAACGCGACCAAGGGCAAGAAGGAGCGCATCGGGAAGATCTTCCAGATGCACGCCAACAAGGAGATGCCGGTCGACTCGGTCACCGCCGGTCACATCTACGCGGTCATCGGCCTGAAGGACACCACCACCGGTGACACCCTCTCCGACAGCCAGAACCAGGTCGTCCTCGAGTCGATGACGTTCCCGGAGCCGGTCATCGAGGTCGCGATCGAGCCCAAGACGAAGGCCGACCAGGAGAAGCTGGGTCTCGCGATCCAGAAGCTCGCCGAGGAGGACCCGACGTTCCGCGTCGAGCAGAACTCCGAGACCGGTCAGACCGTCATCAAGGGCATGGGCGAGCTGCACCTCGACATCCTCGTGGACCGCATGAAGCGCGAGTTCAAGGTCGAGGCCAACGTGGGCAAGCCCCAGGTCGCGTACCGCGAGACGATCCGCAAGTCGGTCGAGAAGCACGACTACACGCACAAGAAGCAGACCGGTGGATCGGGTCAGTTCGCCAAGATCCAGTTCACGATCGAGCCTCTCGAGGTCACGGCCGACAAGACGTACGAGTTCGAGAACAAGGTCACCGGTGGCCGCATCCCGCGCGAGTACATCAGCCCGACCGACCAGGGCTTCCAGGACGCCATGAACGTCGGCGTGCTCGCCGGCTACCCCATGGTGGGCGTCAAGGCGATCCTGCTCGATGGCGCATCGCACGACGTCGACTCCTCGGAGATGGCGTTCAAGATCGCCGGCTCGATGGGCTTCAAGGAGGCCGTCCGCCGCGCGAACCCGGTCATCCTCGAGCCGATCATGGCCGTCGAGGTGCGTACGCCCGAGGAGTACATGGGCGACGTCATCGGCGACCTGAACTCGCGTCGTGGCCAGATCCAGTCCATGGAGGATGCTGCGGGCGTCAAGGTCGTGCGGGCGAACGTGCCGCTGTCCGAGATGTTCGGCTACATCGGCGACCTCCGCTCGAAGACCTCCGGCCGCGCCGTCTACTCCATGGAGTTCGACAGCTACGCCGAGGTCCCGCGCAACGTCATGGACGAGATCGTCCAGAAGACCAAGGGCGAGTAGCCCTCTGCGGGGTGCCTCCCTGGGAGGCATCCCGCGAATCTCACAACTTCATACATCTAAGCTAGAAACAACCCTGTAGAAATCCGGTCGCAAACCAGCGACCGGGTGCATCTCGTCCTGAGGAGGACCCAGTGGCCAAGGCCAAGTTCGAGCGGACCAAGCCGCACGTCAACATCGGAACGATCGGTCACGTCGACCACGGCAAGACCACGCTCACCGCAGCGATCTCGAAGGTGCTCGCCGACAAGTACCCGTCGGCCACCAACGTGCAGCGCGACTTCGCGTCGATCGACTCCGCTCCCGAGGAGCGCCAGCGCGGCATCACGATCAACATCTCGCACGTCGAGTACGAGACCCCGAAGCGTCACTACGCGCACGTCGACGCCCCCGGTCACGCCGACTACATCAAGAACATGATCACCGGTGCCGCTCAGATGGACGGCGCGATCCTCGTGGTCGCCGCCACCGACGGCCCGATGGCTCAGACGCGTGAGCACGTGCTGCTCGCCAAGCAGGTCGGCGTCCCCTACCTGCTGGTCGCGCTGAACAAGTCGGACATGGTCGACGACGAGGAGATCCTGGAGCTCGTCGAGCTCGAGGTCCGCGAGCTGCTCGCGTCGCAGGACTTCGACGGCGACAACGCTCCCGTCGTCCGCGTCTCGGGCCTCAAGGCTCTCGAGGGCGACGCGCAGTGGACCCAGGCGATCCTCGACCTCATGGAGGCCGTGGACGAGAACATCCCCGACCCCGTGCGTGACAAGGACAAGCCGTTCCTCATGCCGATCGAGGACGTCTTCACGATCACCGGTCGTGGCACCGTCGTCACGGGCCGCGCCGAGCGTGGCACCCTGGCCATCAACTCCGAGGTCGAGATCGTGGGTCTGCGCCCGACGCAGAAGACGATCGTCACCGGTATCGAGATGTTCCACAAGCAGCTCGACGAGGCATGGGCCGGCGAGAACTGTGGTCTGCTCCTGCGCGGCACCAAGCGTGACGACGTCGAGCGCGGCCAGGTCGTCGTGAAGCCCGGTTCGGTCACCCCGCACACCAACTTCGAGGGCACGGCGTACATCCTGTCCAAGGAGGAGGGCGGCCGCCACAACCCGTTCTTCACGAACTACCGCCCGCAGTTCTACTTCCGCACCACCGACGTCACCGGCGTCATCACGCTGCCCGAGGGCACCGAGATGGTCATGCCCGGCGACACCACCGACATGACGGTCGAGCTGATCCAGCCCATCGCCATGGAAGAGGGCCTCGGCTACGCGATCCGTGAGGGTGGCCGCACCGTCGGCGCCGGCACGGTCACGAAGATCCTCAAGTAACACCCGCTTCAACGCGATCCGGACGGGGTCGGGCCTTCTGGCCCGGCCCCGTTCGTTTTTTCCCCGTGTCCCTTGACCCGGGGCCGCCGGAGGAATACCGTCCAGTCAGCGAGACCCGCACCGGAGCCTGGGGAGGCATACGTACCGGAGGGGTGTCGTTTTGGGGGAGCCCTTGGGGGGCCTTCCGTCGGATGTCGACGAGGTTGGCGGAATGCAGAACGGTTCGGATGCACAGGGTCACCGGCGCGTGGGGATGCGTCGGTCGCTGCGACAGCAGCGCGCCCACAGCGCCGCGTCACGACGCCGGTTCGCCGGCGGTCTCGTGGCGCTGCTCAGCGGCGCGCTGATCCTCACCGGCATCTCGCCGGCGAGAGCAGAGGAGACTGCGCCGACCTCGGATTCATCATCGGCTGAGGAGGAGGCGGCGGACTCCGACGAGTCTGCCGCCTCCGAACCCGACGAGGACCCCGCGGCCTCACCGACGCCGTCGATCGCCGACGAGGCCTCACCGGCACCGTCGGCCCTTCCGTCCGACACGCCCACCGCCGAGCCCGAGCCGTCGCCGTCCGCCGATGCCGGTGACCCGGCGCCGACGACCGCGCCACGATCGCCGCGGGCGCGAGGGATCACCCCGCTCGCTGTGAACGACGTCGGCGCCAACGGAACGGGCGCAGGGCCCGCGCCCGCTGCCGGTCAGGTCACCATCACCATCCGCAAGGGCGGCGACCGCAACGGGGGCACCACGATCGCAGCGCTGGGCGGCGCGCAGTTCGGGGTGTACGAAGCATCCAGCCTCACGGACGTCACGAACGCCACTCCCGTCGCCACATGCACCACCGACACGGCGCTCGACGCGGAGGGCCGCTGCTGGGTCACGGTGCCGACCCGCGGATCGGGCGCGGGATCGTCCACTGCGGGGTACGTCGTGCGGGAGATCGCGGCGCCGAGCGGCTACCGCATCCTCTCCACGTTCACGACCTCCACCAACGGCACAACGGTCGGTGCGACCCAGCCGTACTCGTTCTACACCGGCCAGGTCGGGCCGACCCGGACGACCGCGCAGCGCACGTTCGCTCTGCCCGACGGCAACTTCCCGACGTACACCCCCGGCGCCGACAACCTGCGGTTCTCCGGCGGCACATGGGTCAATGCCCGCACCAACCCGGCCATCCCCCCGCAGTGCGGGCTCAACATCGCGCTGCTGGTGGATCTCTCCGGTTCGGTGAACGGCGTCACCGGCGGCCAGCAGGCTGTCCGCGACTCGGCGACGGCGGTCATCGACGCCCTCACCGGCACACCTTCGCAGGTCGCGCTGCACACCTTCGGCACGCTCTCGCCCGCGCCGAACCCGAACACGAACCCGACGATCCCCGGGTTCCCCGCATACGGCAAGAACGCCAATCTCGGCCTGCAGAGCGTCGCGACCGCCGACGCGGCCGCGCTGATCCGCGCCAAGGCGCAGAACCTCACCACCGCCGGTCTGCCCTCCACCCAGTACACGAACTGGGATGACGGCCTGTTCAAGCTCATCGGGCTCGCCCCGAACCTCGACGGCGTGATCGTCATCACGGACGGCATGCCCACCCGGTACTCCCCGGGCGGCGCCGTCGGCGGCGGGGCGTTCACCCGCTTCATCGAGGTCGAGAACGCCGTCGCCTCGGCGAACGCCCTCAAGGCGCAGAGCGTCAAGGTGATCACCGTGGGCGTCGGCAACGGCGCCGCCGGCGACGCGGCCCTCAACCTGCAGGCCATCTCGGGGCCCGCCGCAGGCAGCGACTACTACCAGGTGGGCTGGGCCGAGCTCGCGGCCCAGATGAAGGCACTCGCCCAGGCGAACTGCCAGGGCACGGTCAACGTGATCAAGCAGGGCATCCCGGCCGGCGGGACGTTCGCCGATCGGGCGGAGCGCGCCAACTGGCCGTTCACCGCGACCGCGCCGGGAGCGACCGTCCGGATCGATCAGGCGGGGACCGAGTTCGCGACCACCGCGTCCGGGCAGACCGGCCCGACCGGCGTCCTCGGCTTCCGCTCGCAGTTCGCCGGCACCACCGAGGCGCAGCGGCGCCTGAGCGTGACGGAGACCCCGTCGCCCCTGTACACACTGCGACCGTGGAGCGTCGCCGAGGGTGCGCACACCGCGGGCGACTACGCGCGCTGCACCGCCAGCTCCGCGCCGGACACACCGCTGGACATCACCAACGTCGTCAGCGGGTCGGCCCCCGGCTTCGTCGTCGACCCGATCAGCACGGCCACCGTCTCGTGCACGGTGATCAACCAGGCGCTCGATCAGACCGCTCGACTGCAGGTCGACAAGGTCTGGCGCATCGACACGAACGGCGACGGCGCCTTCGAAGAGGTCACCGAGCCGAACGTGGAACCGACCGCGCTTCAGGTCGCCGCCGATCTGCAGCTCGGCGGAAACGCGGGCATCTCGCCGATCGGCCCATGGAACTTCGGGCAGATCTACCCCGGGCTCGCGGTCGGCTCGACCGTCACCGTCTCGGAGTCCGTGCGCGGGCTCCCCGTGCTGTGCACGAACACGGCCGCCTACTCGCCTGCCCTCACCGACGGCAGGACCACGCTCTCCCTGACCACGCAGCAGGGCATCAACGTGGTCACCATCACGAACACCGTCACCTGCGAGACCCGTCTGACGCTGGTGAAGTCGGTCACCGGCGGCGGCACCCCCGCGACGGACTGGACCCTCGACGCGATCGCCCCGAGCGGGGCGCTGGCGGGGCCGTCCGGCACGACAGGAGCCACCGCCCCGGTGACCGCCGGCGTCGTCTACCCCCTCGCCGAGAGCGCCGACACGGCCGCAGCGCAGGGCTACGTCCAGCGGTGGACGCCGTCGCTGCAGGCGCAATGGGCGGCCAACCAGGCGGCCGGAGCCACGGGATCCTGGACATGCGTGCAGGCCACCGGATTCGACGGGACCGAGCCGATCTGGGCGAGCAACCAGTACGACGGGCGCAACGGCGGCGTCACCGTCGCCACGGGCGGCTGGAGCAAGTGCGAGGCGATCAACGACCCGAAGCCCGCGCTGCAGCTCGTGAAGCGGGTCCTGGTCGACGGTGTCACGACGACCGTCCCCGTCGGCGACCCGCGCTGGACGCTCGGCGCCTCGTGGACCGCCCTCACCTCGCTCGAGTCGGGCGGGACGACCGACGGCATCACCCCGTACCCGGGCACCCAGACGGCGGTCTCCGGGGGTGCGGGATTCGCCGCGACGCCTGTGCTGCCCGGCCACTACTCCCTGTCCGAGACCGGCGGCGCGGACGGCTACGTGAACGGCACGTCGTTCTCGTGCGCGGTCGACCGCGCCCCGTCGCAGACGGTGGTGCTGGGCTCGGGCGACCTGCTCCTCCAGGCGGGGGACACCGCTGTGTGCACGATCCTCAACAGCGCCGTGCCGGCCGAGGGCAGCATCAGCAAGGAGGCGCGCGAGCCCGTCCAGAACGCGGACGGCACGTGGACGATCGTCTACGACATCACGGTGACCAACGGCTCCGCGGCATCGACGTTCTTCTACGACCTGAGCGACACCCTCGATTTCGGCGGCGGCCTCGTCCCGGACCTGACCGCCTCTACCTGGACGGGCCCCGACGGCATCGAGCACGACTTCGACACGCTCACCGAGACGCTGGCGACGGACGCCGGAGTCACGCCGGCGGAGGGTGAGCACGTCTACACGGTGACGGTGGTCGCCGACATCCTCGCCGGCACGGAGACCGGTGACACGTGGGAGTGCGAGCGCGACACGACGACTCCCGCCGCCGGCGGGTTCCTCAACTCGGTGACCCTGTCGACGGCGGATGCCGACGACGTCACGGTGTACGCGTGCGAGGAGCCGGCGTTCCCCGAGGTGACCAAGACCGCGGGCGTCCCGGTGTGGAACGCGGACGACGGCAGCTGGACGGTGTCGTACGAGATCGCCGTGACCAACACGTCGCCCGAGGGGACGGGGGTCGCACTCCAGGCCGACCTCGTCGACACCCTGCCCGTGCTGCCCGATGGGTGGACCCTCGTCGGATCGTGGACCGCGGCCGCCGCGGACGACGCCACCGAGGATCCGACGGATGCTGAGGCCACCGCATCCCCCTGGGAGATCTGGTCGGGGGTGCTGCCAGCCGGCGCCACGTTCACGTACACGGTGACCGGTGAGCTCCAGCCGGACTCCGACGCCGTGCCGATCGGCGCCTGCGACGAGGGTGGCGGACTGGTGAACGCCGCCACCGTGACCAGCGGGCGGATCGTCGACACCGATGACGACTGCGCCCAGATCGACACCCCCGAGCTCACGGTGGAGAAGACCGACGGGACGGCCGTCCAGCTCTCCGACGGCACCTGGCAGGTCGATTACACCGTCACCGTCAGCAACCCCGGCACGGTCGGCACGGTCTACACGCTCGAGGACGTCCCCGACCTCGGCACCGGGTTCACCGTGGTCGACGCGGACTGGGCAGGGCTGCCGGTGCCCGTCGACGACACGCCGATCGAGCCTGGCGGCTCCGACGCGTTCGTCTACCGGGTCATCGCCGCCTTCGCGCCCACCGAGGGCGCCGAGCTCACCTGCGACGAGGACGACGGCGGCGCGTTCTACAACGTCGTGACGGTGACCTTCCCGGGCGGCGAGGACGACGACTCCGGCTGCGCGGAGCCCGGTGCGCCGACGATCCAGAAGTCGCCCGTCGCGACCGTCACCAACCCCGACGGCACCTCGACCATCGCGTACGACATCGTCGTGGCCAACGACAGCGGCGTGACCGTCTTCTACACGCTGACCGACACGCGGCCGTCCGCCCCTGCCGGCACCACGATCACCGACTGGCGCATCGACGGCGCGGTGTGGCCGGCCGACGATGTGCTCGCCGAGCGGTCGCTCGCGAGCGGGCGCACCCACACCTACCGCGTCACCGCCGTGGTGACGCTCACGGAGACCGCCGTCCTCACCCCCGACGCGTGCGGCGAGGGCACAGCGGACGGCATCGCGATCATCAACGAGGCCGTGGTCACGAACGGCATCGCCACCGACGACGACGACGCGTGCACGACTGTCGAGGTGGACGACGTCGGGATCGAGAAGACCGCATCGAATCTGCCGGCCTCCGGGTCGGTCGAGCCGGGCGACACGTTCGACTACGTGCTCACGGTGACCAACGACGGGCCTCGTCCCGTGGCGGATGTCGTCGTCACCGACGCGGTGAGCGACCGTCTGGAGGTCACCGCGCTGACACTTCCGCCCGGGTGGGTCAACGACAACGCGGAGTTGGTCGACGCCGACAACACGGTGCGCGTGAGCACCCCGATCCTCGCCGCGGGCGCGAGCGTCGAGATCGTCATCACGGTCGAGTTCCTCCCCCGCGCCGCCGCGGACGAGCCGCCCGCCCTGATCGGCGACGAGCCGGCGCCGACGCCGCCGGCGCCGCTCGAGTCGCTCGTCAACGAGGCCTGCGTCGCGGCTGCGAGCGATGGCAACCCCGACAACGACTGCGACGAGCTCGAGATCGACACCAGGGAGATCACCGCTGTCCTCTACACCCGCTGCGTCAACGACGCACCGCTGCTCGGGTGGACGGTCGCGAAGTCCGCCCTGCTCGTGGACGAGCCGATCGACATGCTGTGGACGCCGGACGACGCCTCCCCGGCGACGGTGCCCGCATCCGTCGCGCAGCAGGAGCCAGGCGGCACCGCGACCTGGACGCACGAGATCCGGTGGCCGGGCACGGCGTACTCACCGTCGGGCATCAGCATCGACTACCCCGGATGGCGCGCGATCCGGGCGGGCGATCTCGCGCCCGGCGGCGGCTACATCAACCCGGCGACCGGGCTGGTGATGACCCCGGCCGAGCAGAGCCTGTTCGTCTTCAACGGGCTGATCCTCGACCCGAGCGAGATCGACTTCGCCTGGCGCAGCGCGTCGACGGTCACCTTCACCGTGAACCCCGAGGTCAGCTTCGCGGTCACCTACCCGGACGCGACCCCCGACTGCGCGGGGGCGCGGCACACCGACGTGCGGATCGAGAAGACGGCGAGCGTCCCTGAGACGGGCGCGGGCGACAGCTTCACCTACGACATCGACGTGCGCAACGTCAGTGACGACAGCGCCGCGGAGGGCGTGGTCGTCACCGACGCCATCCCGGCCGAGCTGCGGGTGACCTCGGTCACGTGGGCCGGCCAGGGGGACCCCGAGACGTTCCCCTCGTGGGACACCTGCGCGGTCACCGGCCAGGACGGTGCGGGCTACGGTGGCACGCTCAGATGCGTGCTCACCGGGCCGCTGCAGCCGACCACGGTGGAGGACGGCGCGTCCGCGGCCCCCACGATCACCCTGGGCGTGACGGTGCACCCTGCGGCAGCATCCGGTGTCATCACGAACATCGCCGTCGTCGACTATCACACGTTCGGCCACCCCGACGATCCAGGCCGTGACGCCGACGACGCGGTCGTCGTGCTGGACGAGCTGTCGGCGACAGGGGCCGTACCGCCCGCCTGGCCGACCGCCCTCGGCATCCTCTCGCTGCTGGCCGGCATCGCCGCCGTGCTCGCCGTCCACCGTCGCCGTCGCGACGGCGTGGCGGCCCACTGACCGCGGGTGAGGGCGGGGGACCCCAAGCTCCTGCCCTCACACCGCCTTGCGGCCTGCGAACCGCCTGGGAGCGACACGCCCGAGTTTGCGACACGCCCGGGCGACACGTAGACTAGTCAGGTTCCACATTCTGTGGCGGCTTCGCGTGCGAACGCGGCCGATCACGGATCACTGCCAGGGCAGTGCATAGGCAGCGCACCAGCGCGACGACCTAGGCCGCGGGCAGCAGAACACACACTTCCAACACCATCTCCCGCAAGGGATCGCACGTGCGCGTGCGGCCGGTGACGGAGCCGGATGCTGCAAGGCGCCCGGTTTGACACAAGAACAGTGGTGCAGCATCCCGCCCCCTGGCGGAGAAGTGCCCAGGCGCGCAAGCGCCGAATGCGTCCAATGCCCGCGAGGTATGACGCGGAAAGAGAGTGAGCAATGGCGGGACAGAAGATCCGCATTCGACTGAAGTCGTACGACCACGCCGGTCTCGACTCGTCGGCGCGCAAGATCGTCGACACGGTGACCCGTGCCGGCGCGACCGTGGTGGGCCCCGTGCCCCTTCCGACCGAGAAGAACGTCGTGTGCGTCATCCGGTCGCCCCACAAGTACAAGGACAGCCGCGAGCACTTCGAGATGCGCACCCACAAGCGTCTGATCGACATCATCGACCCGACGCCCAAGGCCGTCGACTCGCTGATGCGTCTCGACCTCCCGGCCGATGTCAACATCGAGATCAAGCTCTGAGGTTCGACATGGCTGACATCAACTCCAAGGTTTCCAAGGGACTGCTGGGCACCAAGCTCGGCATGACCCAGGTGTGGAACGAGAACGGCAAGCTCGTTCCTGTCACCGTCATCGAGATCGCTCCGAACGTCGTCACCCAGGTGCGCACGCCGGAGAAGGACGGCTACAACGCCGTCCAGATCGGCTACGGCCAGATCGACCCGCGCAAGGTCAACCAGCCCCTCACGGCCCACTTCGAGGCCGCCGGCGTGACCCCGCGTCGTCACCTCACCGAGGTGCGCACCGCGGATGCTGCTGACTACTCACTCGGTCAGGAGCTCACGGTCGACGCCACGTTCGAGGCCGGCCAGCTCGTCGACGTCGTCGGCACGAGCAAGGGCAAGGGCTTCGCCGGTGTCATGAAGCGTCACAACTTCAAGGGCGTCTCGGCTTCGCACGGTGCACACCGCAACCACCGCAAGCCCGGTTCGATCGGCGCATCGTCGACCCCGAGCCGCGTCTTCAAGGGCATGCGCATGGCCGGCCGTATGGGTGGCGAGCGCGTGACCGTCCTCAACCTCACGGTGCACGCCGTCGACGCCGAGAAGGGTCTGCTGCTCGTCAAGGGCGCCGTCCCCGGCGCGCGCGGCCGCATCGTCTACGTCCGCAACGCAGTGAAGGGGGCCTAGTCCCAATGGCTGACCAGACTCTCGCGCTCGACGTCCACAGCGCAGGTGGCAAGAAGGCCGGCTCGGTCGACCTGCCCGCCGCCCTGTTCGACGTCAAGACGAACATCCCGCTGATCCACCAGGTCGTCGTCGCGCAGCGCGCGGCGGCTCGCCAGGGCACCCACTCGACCAAGCGTCGCGGTGAGGTCTCGGGCGCCGGCCGCAAGCCGTTCAAGCAGAAGGGCACCGGTAACGCCCGTCAGGGCTCGATCCGCGCCCCGCACATGACCGGCGGTGGCATCGTCCACGGTCCGAAGCCGCGCGACTACGCGCAGCGCACCCCCAAGAAGATGATCGCCGCGGCCCTCCTGGGCTCGCTCAGCGACCGCGCTCGGGGCGAGCGTCTGCACGTCGTCGAGACCTTCGGCATCGAGGGCGCTCCCTCGACCAAGGCCGCTGCCGCTGTGCTGTCGGGCCTCGGCGCCGTCAAGAACGTCCTGGTCGTTATCGACCGCGACGACGAGATCACGATCAAGAGCGTCCGCAACCTCGCGTACGTCCACGTGCTCACCTTCGGCCAGCTGAACGCTTACGACGTGCTCGTCTCCGACGACATCGTCTTCACCAAGGCCGCCTTCGACGCGTTCGTCGCAGCGAAGACCGCCACCACCGAGGAGGTCTCGGCATGACCGCCGTGAACAAGGACCCGCGCGACATCATCCTCAAGCCGGTCGTCTCCGAGAAGAGCTACGGGCTCATCGACGAGGGCAAGTACACGTTCCTCGTGGACCCCCGCGCGACCAAGACCGAGATCAAGCTCGCCATCGAGAAGATCTTCGGCGTCAAGGTCGGTGCGGTCAACACGATCAACCGCGTCGGCAAGGCCCGCCGCACCCGCTTCGGCACCGGCAAGCGCAAGGACACCAAGCGCGCCATCGTGACCCTGAAGTCGGGCACCATCGACATCTTCACGGCAGTCGGCTGACGGTCGGGATAGAGGACTAGAGATATGGCTATTCGCAAGTACAAGCCCACGACCCCGGGTCGCCGCGGCTCGTCGGTGGCCGACTTCGCCGAGATCACCCGATCGACGCCAGAGAAGTCGCTCCTCCGCCCGCTGTCCAAGACCGGTGGTCGCAACAACCAGGGCCGCATCACCACCCGCCACATCGGTGGTGGCCACAAGCGTCAGTACCGCGTCATCGACTTCCGTCGCCATGACAAGGACGGCGTCAACGCCAAGGTCGCCCACATCGAGTACGACCCCAACCGCACCGCGCGCATCGCGCTGCTGCACTACGCGGACGGCGAGAAGCGCTACATCATCGCGCCGAACAAGCTGTCGCAGGGTGACATCGTCGAGTCGGGTGCCGGCGCGGACATCAAGCCGGGCAACAACCTGCCGCTGCGCAACATCCCGACCGGTACCGTGATCCACGCGATCGAGCTCCGTCCCGGTGGCGGCGCCAAGATCGCCCGCTCGGCCGGCGCCTCGGTGCGTCTGGTCGCGAAGGACGGCCCGTACGCCCAGCTGCGTCTGCCTTCGGGCGAGATCCGCAACGTCGATGCGCGCTGCCGCGCGACCATCGGCGAGGTGGGCAACGCCGAGCAGTCCAACATCAACTGGGGCAAGGCCGGCCGCAACCGCTGGAAGGGCATCCGCCCGACCGTCCGCGGTGTCGCGATGAACCCGGTCGACCACCCCCACGGTGGTGGTGAGGGCAAGACGTCCGGTGGACGTCACCCGGTGAGCCCGTGGGGCCAGAAGGAAGGCCGTACGCGTCACGCCAACAAGGAAAGTGACAAGTACATCGTCCGTCGCCGCAACGCCGGCAAGAAGCGCAAGTAGGTAGGAACAGAAGATGCCACGCAGTCTCAAAAAGGGCCCCTTCGTCGACGAGCACCTGCTTCGCAAGGTTGTTTCGCAGAACGAGGCGGGTACCAAGAACGTCATCAAGACCTGGTCGCGTCGCTCGATGATCATCCCGGCCATGCTGGGCCACACGATCGCCGTGCACGACGGTCGCAAGCACATCCCTGTGTTCGTGACCGAGACCATGGTCGGCCACAAGCTGGGCGAGTTCGCGCCCACCCGCACCTTCCGCGGCCACGTGAAGGACGACAAGAAGGGCCGTCGCCGCTAAGGCGACTGAGGAGGAGAGAGAAATGGTGGAGTCCATCGCACGTGTGCGACACATCCGCGTGACCCCTCAGAAGGCTCGTCGTGTCGTTGCGCTCATCAAGGGCAAGCAGGCCGAAGAGGCACTCGCGATCCTGAAGTTCGCGCAGCAGTCGGCCAGTGAGCCGATCTACAAGCTCGTCCACTCGGCGATCGCGAACGCTCGCGTCGCTGCAGACAAGGACGGCGAGTACCTCGACGAGTCTGACCTGTACGTGAAGAACGCGTACGTGGACGAGGGGACGACGCTCAAGCGTTTCCAGCCCCGCGCCCAGGGTCGCGCTTTCCAGATCAAGAAGCGCACGAGCCACATCACGGTCGTGCTGTCGACCCCGGAGGCCGCTGACGCGGCTCCCGTCCAGACCAAGAAGGCGAGCAAGTAATGGGCCAGAAGGTAAACCCGTACGGCTTCCGCCTCGGCATCACCACGGACCACGTGTCGCGCTGGTTCTCCGACTCGACGAAGCCGGGCCAGCGTTACGCCGACTACGTCGCCGAGGACATCAAGATCCGCAAGCTGCTGCAGTCGAACCTCGACCGCGCCGGTGTGAGCAACATCGAGATCGAGCGCACGCGTGACCGCGTCCGCGTCGACATCCACACTGCTCGCCCCGGTATCGTCATCGGCCGCCGCGGCGCCGAGGCCGAGCGCATCCGCGCCGACCTCGAGAAGCTCACCGGCAAGCAGATCCAGCTGAACATCCTCGAGGTCAAGAACCCCGAGGCCGACGCTCAGCTGGTCGCCCAGGGCATCGCCGAGCAGCTCTCCGCCCGCGTGGCTTTCCGCCGCGCGATGCGCAAGGGTCTGCAGGGCGCGCAGCGCGCCGGCGCCAAGGGTGTCCGCATCCAGGTCTCCGGCCGCCTCGGCGGCGCCGAGATGAGCCGCTCGGAGTTCTACCGCGAGGGTCGTGTGCCGCTGCACACGCTGCGCGCGAACATCGACTACGGCTTCTACGAGGCGAAGACCACCTTCGGCCGCATCGGCGTGAAGGTCTGGATCTACAAGGGCGACCTGACCAACAAGGAGCTCGCTCGCGAGCAGGCCAACCAGAAGCCCGCCCGCAACGACCGTCCGCGTCGTGGCCCCCGCAACGAGGCCCCCGTCGCAGAAGGAGCATCGGCATAATGCTTATCCCCCGTAAGGTCAAGTACCGCAAGCAGCACCACCCCGGTCGCTCGGGTCAGGCCACCGGCGGCACCAAGGTGTCGTTCGGCGAGTTCGGCATCCAGGCGCTCACGCCCGCTTACGTGACCAACCGTCAGATCGAGTCCGCTCGTATCGCGATGACGCGTCACATCAAGCGTGGCGGCAAGGTGTGGATCAACATCTACCCCGACCGTCCGCTCACCAAGAAGCCTGCCGAGACCCGCATGGGTTCCGGTAAGGGTTCGCCCGAGTGGTGGGTTGCGAACGTCAAGCCGGGTCGCGTCCTCTTCGAGGTCGCCGGTGTCAACGAGGAGCTCGCTCGCGAGGCCCTGACCCGTGCCATCCACAAGCTGCCCCTGAAGGCACGCATCATCAAGCGCGAGGAGGGCGACGCATAATGGCGATCGGCACCAAGCAGCTCGCCCCGAGCGAGCTCGACACGTTCGAAGACCAGCGCCTCGTCGAGGAGCTCCGCAAGGCCAAGGAAGAGCTGTTCAACCTGCGCTTCCAGTCGGCCACCGGTCAGCTCGAGAGCCACGGCCGCATCCGTGCGGTCAAGCGCGACATCGCGCGGCTCTACACCGTGATCCGTGAGCGCGAGCTCGGCATCCGTGCCACGCCCGCGCCCGTCGAGACCGCGACGAAGGCGAAGAAGACGAAGGCCAAGAAGGCGGATGCCGCTGACGAGGCCGTGAAGGAAGAGGCCGAGTAATGGCTGAGACCACTGAGAAGAAGGCGCCCGCCAAGAAGGCGCCCGCCAAGAAGGCGGCCGAGGCCGTCGTCGAGGCGCCGGCGCAGGCCGCCGGTCACGAGTCGGCTGCGCACGACGTGCGCGACGCCGACGCCCGTGGCTACCGCAAGGCCCGTCGTGGCTACGTGGTCAGCGACAAGATGGACAAGACGATCGTCGTCGAGGTCGAGGACCGCGTTAAGCACCCCCTCTACGGCAAGGTCATCCGTCGCACGTCGAAGGTCAAGGCGCACGACGAGGGCAACACTGCCGGCATCGGCGACCTCGTCCTCATCAACGAGACCCGTCCGCTCAGCGCCACGAAGCGCTGGCGCCTGGTCGAGATCCTCGAGAAGGCCAAGTAGGCCTCGGCCTGCTTGGAACCCAAGGAGTAAGAAGTGATTCAGACCGAATCCCGCGTGAAGGTCGCCGATAACACCGGCGCCAAGCAGCTGCTCACGATCCGTGTGCTCGGCGGCTCCAACCGGCGTTACGCCGGCCTGGGCGATGTCATCGTCGCGACCGTCAAGGACGCGATCCCCGGTGGCAACGTCAAGAAGGGCGACGTCGTCAAGGCGGTCATCGTCCGCACCGTCAAGGAGACCCGTCGTCCCGACGGCTCGTACATCAAGTTCGACGAGAACGCCGCCGTGATCCTGAAGAACGACGGGGAGCCCCGCGGCACCCGCATCTTCGGACCGGTCGGCCGTGAGCTTCGCGACAAGAAGTTCATGAAGATCGTCTCGCTGGCACCGGAGGTCATCTGATCATGGCGAAGATCAAGAAGGGTGACCTGGTTCAGGTCATCTCGGGCGCCAAGCCCGAGCGCGGCGGAGACCGCGGTAAGCAGGGCAAGGTCCTCGAGGTCCTCGTCGAGCAGAACCGCGTCATCGTCGAAGGTGTGAACTACGTCACCAAGCACAACCGCGTCGGCCAGTCCCAGCGCGGCACCAAGACGGGCGGCATCGAGACGATGGAAGCCCCGATCCACATCTCGAACGTCGCGCTCGTCGACCCCTCGACCAAGAAGCCGACCCGTGTCGGCCGTCGCGTCGAGGAGCAGACGAAGGACGGCGTCAAGCGCACGGTCCGCGTGCGCTACGCGAAGAAGAGCGGCAAGGACCTCTGAACATGAGCAACGCCACTGCTGTGGAGGCTGGCAAGACCCAGCCCCGCCTCAAGCAGAAGTACAACAACGAGATCAAGAAGGCCCTGCAGGAGGAGTTCGGCTACCCGAACGTCATGCAGATCCCCGGACTGGTCAAGATCGTCGTCAACACCGGTGTCGGTGAGGCAGCTCGCGACAGCAAGGTGATCGATGGTGCGGTCGACGACCTCACCAAGATCACCGGCCAGAAGCCGATCGTCACGAAGGCCCGCAAGTCCATCGCGCAGTTCAAGCTGCGCGAGGGTCAGGCCATCGGCGCGCACGTCACCCTCCGTGGTGACCGCGCGTGGGAGTTCGTCGACCGTCTCGTGAACCTCGCGCTGCCCCGCATCCGCGACTTCCGCGGTCTGTCGGACGCTCAGTTCGACGGCCACGGCAACTACACCTTCGGTCTCCAGGAGCAGTCGGTGTTCCACGAGATCGACCAGGACAAGATCGATCGCGTGCGCGGCTTCGACATCACCGTGGTGACGACGGCCAAGACGGACGACGAGGGTCGTGCGCTGCTGCGTCACCTCGGCTTCCCGTTCCGCAACGCGGACGCTCAGGCCTAACACCCATCATCGAAGGTCGTCTGTCGTGTAACGGCAGACGAAACCTCATGAACAAAGGAAACAGATCATGACAATGACAGACCCGGTCGCAGACATGCTGACCCGTCTGCGCAACGCGAACTCGGCACACCACGACTCCGTGTCGCTGCCGAACTCGAAGCTCAAGACGCACATCGCCGAGATCCTCAAGCAGGAGGGCTACATCGCCGCGTGGGAGGTCTCCGACGCCCGTGTCGGCCAGACCCTCACCCTGACGCTCAAGTACGGTCCCAACCGTGAGCGTTCGATCGCCGGCATCAAGCGCGTCTCCAAGCCCGGCCTGCGTGTCTACGCCAAGTCGACCGAGCTCCCCACCGTCCTCGGTGGCCTCGGCGTCGCCATCCTGTCCACCTCGTCTGGTCTCCTCACGGACCGCCAGGCCGACGCGAAGGGCGTGGGTGGGGAAGTCCTCGCCTACGTGTGGTGATCTGACATGTCGCGTATTGGACGTCTTCCCATCGGCATCCCCGCGGACGTGACCGTTTCGGTCGACGGCCAGGATGTCGCCGTCAAGGGCCCGAAGGGCGAGCTCGCGCTCACCGTCGCCAGCCCCATCGAGGTCAAGATCGAAGAGGGCCAGGTCGTCGTGACCCGTCCCGACGACGAGCGCGAGTCGCGCTCGCTCCACGGTCTGACCCGCACCCTGATCAGCAACAACATCATCGGCGTGACCCAGGGCTACACCAAGGGCCTCGAGGTCGTCGGCACGGGCTACCGCGTCGCGCAGAAGGGCAGCGCGATCGAGTTCGCGCTCGGCTTCTCGCACCCGGTCCTGGTCGACCCGCCCGCCGGCATCACGTTCACGGTCGAGGGCAACAACAAGGTCACCGTCAGCGGCATCGACAAGCAGGCCGTCGGCGAGGCGGCTGCGAACATCCGCAAGATCCGTAAGCCCGAGCCGTACAAGGGCAAGGGTGTGCGTTACGCCGGCGAGGTCGTGCGTCGCAAGGCCGGAAAGAGTGGTAAGTAACCATGGCTGTCAAGACAAAGTCTCAGGCGCGCTCGCGTCGCCACGCCCGCCTTCGCAAGAAGGTCGTCGGCACCGAGCTGCGCCCGCGCCTCGTCGTCACCCGCTCGGCACGTCACGTGTTCGTGCAGGTCGTCGACGACGCCAAGGGTCACACGGTCGCCTCCGCTTCGACGCTCGAGAACGACCTGCGTGCGTTCGACGGTGACAAGACCGCCAAGGCCCGCAAGGTCGGCGAGCTCGTCGCCGAGCGTGCCAAGGCAGCCGGCGTCTCGGACGTCGTGTTCGACCGCGGTGGCAACCGCTACGCGGGCCGTGTCGCGGCGATCGCCGACGGCGCTCGCGAGGGAGGCCTGAACCTGTGAGTGAAATCAAGGAGAACGAAGTGACCACCGAGCAGACCGCTCCCGAGGGTCAGACCGCCGCTGCCGCTGAGGCGCCTGCCGAGCGTGAGCGCGAGCCCCGCCGCGGTGGCCGCGAGCGCAACCCGAACCGCGAGCGCAACTCGCGCGACCGCAACGAGAGCCAGTTCCTCGAGCGCGTCGTGACGATCAACCGCGTGTCGAAGGTCGTCAAGGGTGGTCGTCGCTTCAGCTTCACCGCGCTCGTCGTCGTCGGCGACGGCAACGGTGTGGTCGGGGTCGGCTACGGCAAGGCCCGTGAGGTGCCCCTGGCCATCTCGAAGGGTGTCGAAGAGGCCAAGCGCAATTTCTTCCGCGTGCCCCGTGTCGGCTCGACCATCCCGCACCCGGTGCAGGGTGAGGCCGCTGCCGGTGTGGTGCTCCTGCGCCCCGCCGCAGCCGGTACCGGTGTCATCGCCGGTGGTCCGGTGCGTGCGGTGCTCGAGTGCGCCGGCATCCACGACGTCCTGTCGAAGTCGCTCGGCTCGTCGAACACGATCAACATCGTCCACGCGACGGTGGAGGCCCTGAAGCAGCTCGAGGAGCCGCGTGCGGTCGCCGCGCGCCGTGGCCTCGAGTTCGACCAGGTCGCCCCTGCTCGTCTCGTCCGCGCTGAGGCAGAGGCTGCCGAGGCCGCTCGTGCACAGAAGGTAGGTGCCTGATGGCTGCCCGTCTGAAGGTGACCCAGGTCAAGTCCAAGGTGAGCGAGAAGCAGAACCAGCGTGACACGCTGCGTTCGCTCGGTCTGAAGCGGATCGGCGACTCGGTCGTCCGTCCGGACGACGCGCAGACGCGCGGCTACGTCAAGACCGTCGCGCACCTCGTCAAGGTTGAGGAGATCGACTGATGGCTGAGAAGGCCGAGAAGGCGACCGCAGAGGTCGTCGAGAAGAAGGCTCCGGCTAAGAAGCCGGCTGCCGCCAAGGCTCCTGCGAAGGCCGCCGCCAAGCCCGCCGCCGAGAAGAAGGCACCGGCCAAGGCCGCTGCCAAGGCTCCGGCGAAGAAGGCTGCCCCGAAGAAGGACGCCGCGGCCACGCGCCCCGGCGTGCTCAAGGTCCACCACCTGCGTCCGGTCCCCGGCGCCAACACCGCGAAGACCCGTGTCGGTCGCGGTGAGGGCTCGAAGGGCAAGACGGCCGGCCGTGGCACCAAGGGCCAGAAGGCCCGCTACCAGGTCAAGGCCGGCTTCGAGGGTGGGCAGATGCCGCTGCACATGCGCACCCCCAAGCTGCGCGGGTTCAAGAACCCGTTCCGCGTCGAGTACCAGGTCGTGAACCTCGAGAAGCTCGCCGAGCTCTACCCCAAGGGTGGAGACGTCACCGTCAGCGACCTGGTCGCCAAGGGTGCGGTGCGCAAGAACGAGAAGGTCAAGGTCCTCGGCAACGGCGACATCGCGGTGAAGCTCACCGTGGCCGTCGACAAGGTCTCCGGCTCTGCTGAGCAGAAGATCGTCGCCGCGGGCGGTTCCGTCAAGTAAAGGCATCAGTGGGGGCCGGAGCATTGCTCCGGCCCCCACTGGGCTACCCTGGAGGTTGGTTCGCCCCGAGCGACCGGCATCCCTTCTGGAGGCATCCTCTTGTTCAGCGCCATCGCGCGGGTCTTCCGTACACCCGATCTGCGTCGGAAGATCGCATTCACCCTGGCGATCATCGCCATCTATCGCTTCGGCGCGCACGTCCCGGCGCCGTTCGTGAACTTCCCCAACGTGCAGGAATGCCTGCGGCAGAGCTCAGGCACAGAGGGCCTGCTGTCGCTCGTGAACCTGTTCTCGGGCGGCGCGCTCCTGCAGCTGTCGATCTTCGCCCTCGGCGTCATGCCGTACATCACGGCGACGATCATCGTGCAGCTGCTGCGCGTGGTCATCCCGCACTTCGAGACCCTCTACAAGGAGGGCCAGGCGGGCCAGGCCAGGCTCACGCAGTACACCCGCTACCTGACGATCGCGCTCGCACTGCTGCAGTCGACGACGCTGGTGACGGTGGCCCGCAGCGGTCAGCTCTTCGGCACCACCGGCATCGCCGAGTGCGAGGCGCTGCTGACCAACGACGTGTGGTGGGCGCAGCTGCTGATGATCATCACGATGACCGCCGGCACCGGCCTCATCATGTGGTTCGCCGAGCTCGTCACCGAGCGCGGCATCGGCAACGGCATGTCCCTGCTGATCTTCACCTCCATCGCCGCGGCCTTCCCCGCCTCGATGTGGGCGATCTGGACCGCCAAGGGCCCCGAGGTCTTCCTCCTGGTGCTCGCCGTCGGCATCATCGTCGTCGCGCTCGTGGTGTTCGTCGAACAGTCGCAGCGCCGCATCCCGGTGCAGTACGCGAAGCGGATGGTGGGACGCCGCACGTACGGCGGCACCAACACGTACATCCCGATCAAGGTCAACATGGCCGGCGTCGTGCCCGTCATCTTCGCCTCGTCGCTGCTGTACATCCCGGTGCTGATCGCGCAGTTCAACCAGCCGCAGGCCGGTGAAGAGGCCTCGGCGTGGGTCGCGTGGATCGCGCAGTACTTCACGACGGGCGACAGCCCGCTCTACATGGCGGTGTACTTCCTGCTCATCGTCGGCTTCACCTACTTCTACGTCGCGATCACGTTCAACCCGGTCGAGGTCGCCGACAACATGAAGAAGTACGGCGGGTTCATCCCCGGCATCCGCGCCGGTCGTCCCACCGCTGAGTACCTCGACTACGTGCTCACCCGCATCACGCTGCCCGGCTCGCTCTACCTCGGTCTGATCGCGCTGCTGCCGCTCATCGCGCTGGCGACGGTCGGTGCCAACCAGAACTTCCCGTTCGGTGGCGCATCGATCCTCATCATCGTCGGCGTCGGCCTCGAGACGGTGAAGCAGATCGACGCCCAGCTCCAGCAGCGTCACTACGAGGGGCTGCTCCGATGAGCCAGGCTCAGGACGGCGCCCAGGCTCAGGACGGCGCGCGTCTCCTGATCGTCGGGCCGCAGGGCTCCGGCAAGGGGACGCAGGGCGTGCGCATCGCCGAGGTCGTCGGCGTGCCGGCGATCTCGACCGGCGACATGTTCCGTGCCGCCATCTCCGGGGGCACCGAGCTCGGCGAGAAGGTCAAGGCCATCATCGAGGCCGGTGACCTGGTGCCGGATGCCGTCACCAGCGAGGTCGTCAGCGAGCGCCTGTCGCAGGACGACGCCGCCGAGGGCTTCCTCCTCGACGGGTACCCGCGCAACCTCGCCCAGGTCTCCGACCTCGACGCATTCCTGTCGGGTCGGGGCGAGCAGCTCGACGCGGTCATCGAACTGTCGGTGCCGCGCGGCGAGTCGATCGACCGGCTCACCCGCCGTGCATTCGAGCAGGGTCGCACCGACGACACCGAGGACGTCATCGCCAACCGCCTCGCCATCTACGAGCGCGAGACCGCCCCGATCCTCGACGTCTACCGCGAGCGCGGCATCGTCGACGTGATCGACGGCGTGGGCTCGCTCGACGAGATCACCGAGCGCATCGTGGCCGCACTCGGCGCGCGCGGTCTGATCCGCACGGCCGCCGCCTGAGCCCGTGCTGCGCCGTTCGATCTACAAGACTCCGGCCCAGCTGCGGTCGATGGTCGAGCCGGGCCTGATCACGGCTGCGGCCCTCGCCGAGGTCCGCGGGCTGGTGGCACCCGGTGTCACGACCCTCGAGCTCGACGCGGCAGCATCCGCTGTCATCCGCGGTCGCGGAGCGGTCTCGAACTTCCAGATGGTGCGCGGGTACCGCTACACGGTCTGCACCTCGGTCAACCAGGAGGTCGTGCACGGCATCCCCACCGACCGGGTGCTGCAGCCGGGCGACATCGTGTCGATCGACGCGGGTGCGGAGTTCCGCGGCTGGAACGGCGACTCGGCGATCACCATCGTCGTGCCGGACCCCGACCGGCCGGAGCTCGTCGCCGAGCGCGAGCGGCTCTCCCAGGTGACGGAGGGGTCGCTGTGGGCCGGCATCGCCGCGCTCGCGACCGCCAGTCACCTCGCCGAGATCGGCGCGGCGATCCAGGGCCACATCGAGGCGAACCAGCCCGACGGGGCGCCCTACGGCATCCTGCGCGAGTACGTCGGCCACGGCATCGGCCGCAAGATGCACGAGTCGCCGTCGGTGTTCAACTACCGGGTGTCCGACCCGGGCCCCGAGGTCCGTCCGGGCCTCGCGGTCGCGATCGAGCCGATGGTCGTCATCGGCTCGGACGAGACCTTCGTCGAGGACGACGGCTGGACCGTCTCGACGGTCGACGGCACCGCAGGCTCCCACTGGGAGCACAGTGTCGCCGTGCATGATGGTGGTATCTGGGTGCTGACCGCGCCCGACGGCGGAGCCGCAGGCCTCGCCCCCTTCGGTGTGACCCCCCGACAGATCTCGTGAGGATGAAGATGGCAACGGCTGCGCGCAAGACGAACTGGTTCGCGATCTGGATCAGCATCGCCGTCGTGGTGGTGCTGGTGGGCGTGGCCGCGCTCGTCGTCGTGATGAACAACCAGGCGACCGCGCCCGGCGAGGTGCCGGACAGCGCGGGCATCAACCAGGAGACCGGCGCCATCGCGGTCGGCAGCGGCTCGAACGAGCTCGACACCTACATCGACTTCATGTGCCCGATCTGCGGTCAGTTCGAGGACCTTTACGGCGAGACCATCGAGGGCCTCGTCGACGACGGCTCGATCACCCTGAACATCCACCCCATCTCGATCCTCGACCGCGCCTCCATGGGCACGGCGTTCTCGACGCGCGCGGCCAACGCCGCCTACTGCGTGGCCGAGGCGAAGCCGGAGTCGGCGCTGGCGTTCACGCAGCTGATGTTCGAGAACCAGCCGGAGGAGTCCACCGAGGGCCTCACCGACGAGCAGATCCTCGACATCGCGTCTCAGGCCGGAGTCACCGGCATCGACGATTGCGTCAACGACCAGACCTACGCGGACTTCGTCGCCGAGATGACCGAGAAGACCCCGGTGAAGCCGGGCGCCTCGGGCATCGGCACCCCCACGGTGCTCCTGAACGGCGAGTTCGTCACCCTCACGGGCGACCCGCAGGCCGACCTGGTCGACGCGCTGAAGTAGCCCGCCCGCGGGGCGTTGCCCCGGCATCCGTTCTTCTGTCGAATCCATCGGCTACTCGTCGACTCCAGGGCTTCGGGCGTCCATTCGGCCCGGATTCGGTGACGAACGGCTGGATTCGCGCTGCTGGATGACGGAGCGGAGGATGCTGCGCCGTTCCTCCCCAGGGCGGATGCTCTTGGGGGCATGCGACGACGGTCGAGCGAGTCGCTCCAGCGGCGTGCGCAGTGCGCCATCGTCGGGGGAGTGGACCTCCAGGAGATCAGCGGACACGTGGTGTCGGTCGCGGCGCTGCAACAGGGCGGACTCACTCGAGCGGGGCGTCGATCGGCGGTCGACGCCGGACTGCTCGTTCCGGTGCGCCGTGGATGGTACGTCTCCGGCGATGTGTGGCGAGCATGGCATCGGGAGCAGCGGCATCTGACACAGGCCCTTGCGGCATGGAAGGCCATCGGGGCCACTTCCGGGGCTGTGCTCTCGCACACGTGTGCCGCTGCCGCGCACGGCCTGCCGCTGTTCCGTCTAGCTCCACGCCAGGTGCACGTGATCGATCCGCGATCGGACGGGCGGGTACGTCCGCCGTCGCTCACACCGCCAACGCCGGGGGCGACCGTCGGGCCGTCGACGCCCCTGCGAACGACGCCATTCGTCGCGCGCCACGCGGTCGCGCTCGGCGCCGGCGACGTGGTGCACATCGCGGGCGTGGCCGTCACCGATCTCCCACGCACTGTGGGGGACCTCATCGGTCGGGTGCGCCCCGAGACGGCTGTCGCGCTGGCTGACGCCGCGCTTCGGAAATGGGCGTGGGACGACGGGAGCCTGTCGTACGACGACACGGGCGCCCAGGCCTTCACAGCGCAAGTGCGCGCGTCGCCGGCCCTCCAACGAGGGCAACGCGGGGTCGTGCAGGCGCGCTGGGTGCTCGACTTCGCGGATGGCCGAGCGCAGGGCCCAGGAGAGAGCGTGAGCCGCCTCTACCTGCACCTCCTCGGGTTCGCTGCGCCTCGGCTGCAGGTTCGGATCGCGCTGGAAACATCTACGCACTACCTGGACTTCGGCCTGGACGATGTCGGCGCATGGGGCGAATTCGACGGCGAAGGCAAGTACTTCGATCGGGAGATGACGCACGGCGCGGACGCGCTCGACGTCCTTCGAGCCGAGAAGCAGCGCGAAGACAGCATCCGTGCCGCGACCGGCCGCATTCTCGCCCGGTGGGGGATGAAGCACCTCAGCTCGGTCGCTGCACTTGGTCAGCAGCTCGCGCTCTACGGAATCCGCCCACCCATCCGGCAGCGATCGCTCCCCGCCCCAGTACGTGCTCCAGCGCTCTGACGAGGTGCGCGCGACTCCACACGAATCCACCTCGTCGTGGTCCAGCCCAGGGAATTCGGCCGCTCTCGTGAGTGGATTCGGCCGCAAAGGAATGGACTCGGCGCTGGGGACACGGCTCAAAGGCGGGCCGAGCCGGCGCCGAGTTGCCCGGGTGCGATATAGCACGTATGATTGATCTTTGGTGCCTTGCGCCTATATTGGCGTGTCGTCTGGCACCGAGAAACCATCCACCGCAGACCGACCGGATCTGCAGAAGTGTTAGCGAGTCTATGGCGAAAAAAGACGGTGTCATCGAGATCGAAGGTGTGATCGCCGAGGCTCTGCCCAACGCGATGTTCCGCGTTGAGCTGACCAACGGACACAAGGTGCTCGCCACGATCTCGGGCAAGATGCGGCAGAACTACATCCGCATCATCCCCGAGGACCGTGTCGTCGTGGAGCTCAGCCCCTACGACCTCACGCGCGGGCGCATCGTCTACCGCTACCGCTAACCCTCTCTCCACCCGGTCGAGAAGTAACGTCCCGCGCTGTTCGCGCGCTCGGGAACGAAGACAGCGAAACAGGAAAATCATGAAGGTCAATCCCTCCGTCAAGCCCATCTGCGACCACTGCAAGGTCATCCGCCGCCACGGCCGCGTGATGGTCATCTGCAAGTCGAACCCGCGCCACAAGCAGCGCCAGGGCTGACACCAGACTTCCCGCCACCTGGCGGGTCCACTGCAGGATCAGAACCCGCAAGGGGGACACCTCGGGGCGGAGGCCCGGGCACCGATCCTGCACCACACCTCCAACAACACTCCAGGAGAGTCGCATGGCACGTCTTGCCGGCGTTGACATCCCGCGCGATAAGCGCGTGGTGATCGCACTGACCTACATCTACGGCGTTGGCCGTACCCGCTCGACCGAGATCCTCACCGCGACGGAGATCGACGAGAGCATCCGCGTCAAGGACCTCACCGATGACCAGCTCATCGCGCTCCGCGACTACATCGAGGGCAACTACAAGGTGGAGGGTGACCTTCGCCGCGAGGTCGCCGCCGACATCCGCCGCAAGGTCGAGATCGGCTCGTACGAGGGTCTGCGCCACCGTCGCGGCCTGCCCGTGCGCGGTCAGCGCACGAAGACCAACGCGCGTACCCGCAAGGGTCCCAAGCGCACCGTCGCCGGCAAGAAGAAGGCGCGCTAGGCCGCCGCCTGCGCTCACCGATTTAGGAGAGAGAACTCATGGCACAGGCCAAGTCCGCCGCGCGCAAGCCGCGCCGCAAGGAGAAGAAGAACATCGCGCTGGGTCACGCCCACATCAAGTCGACGTTCAACAACACCATCGTTTCGATCACCGACCCCACGGGCGCTGTCATCAGCTGGGCCTCGTCGGGTGGCGTGGGCTTCAAGGGCTCGCGCAAGTCGACGCCCTACGCCGCTGGTATGGCCGCCGAGTCGGCAGCCCGCCAGGCGCAGGAGCACGGCGTCAAGAAGGTCGACGTCTTCGTGAAGGGCCCGGGCTCGGGTCGCGAGACCGCGATCCGCTCGCTGCAGGCCGCCGGCCTCGAGGTCGGCTCGATCAGCGACGTGACGCCCCAGGCTCACAACGGCTGCCGTCCGCCGAAGCGCCGTCGCGTCTGATTTCCGGGATGCGGGGGACCCGGCCGTTTCGCCGGGCTCCCCGCATCCGCATCTTTGAAAACTCAACACCTCACCCACCGCACGTGTCATATAGCGGGCACGTGATCGAAAGGAACACATAGTGCTCATTGCACAGCGTCCCACTCTGACCGAGGAAAAGGTCGGGGAGTTCCGCAGCCGTTTCATCATCGAGCCGCTGGAGCCCGGCTTCGGTTACACGATCGGCAACGCGCTTCGCCGCAGCCTCCTGTCGTCGATCCCCGGCGCTGCTGTCACCAGCATCCGCATCGATGGCGTGCTGCACGAGTTCAGCACCATCCCCGGTGTCAAGGAAGATGTCACCGAGATCATCCTGAACGTCAAGCAGCTCGTCGTCTCGAGCGAGCGCGACGAGCCCATCACCGCATACCTGCGCAAGACGGGTTCCGGTGAGGTCACCGCCGCCGACATCTCGGCCCCCGCCGGTGTCGAGGTGCACAACCCCGAGCTGGTCATCGCGACGCTCAACGACACCGCGAAGTTCGAGCTGGAGCTCACCATCGAGCGCGGCCGCGGCTACGTGTCGGCGACCCAGAACCGCAACGAGTACGCCGAGGCCGGTCAGATCCCGATCGACTCGATCTACTCGCCCGTGCTCAAGGTCAGCTACCGCGTCGAGGCGACTCGTGCCGGTGAGCGCACCGACTTCGACAAGCTGGTGCTGGACGTCGAGACCAAGCCCGCGATCGACCCGCGCGACGCCGTCGCGTCGGCCGGCCGCACCCTGACCGAGCTGTTCGGTCTGGCGCGTGAGCTCAACGTCGAGGCCGAGGGCATCGAGATCGGCCCCGCGCCGGTCGAGACCGTCCTCTCGAACGAGCTGTCGATGCCCATCGAGGACCTCGACCTCTCGGTCCGCTCGTACAACTGCCTCAAGCGCGAGGGCATCAACACGGTGTCCGAGCTCGTCGCACTGTCGGAGACCCAGCTGATGAACATCCGCAACTTCGGCCAGAAGTCGGTCGACGAGGTGCGCGACAAGCTCGTCTCGCTCGGTCTGTCGCTGAAGGACTCGGTCCCCGGGTTCGACGGCGCGCACTTCTACGGCGGCTACGACGACGAGACCGTCTGATCCCCGATCGACTTTCCCCACCTGGAGTAACTGAGAATGCCTAAGCCCACGAAGGGTCCCCGCCTCGGAGGCGGCCCGGCCCACGAGCGCCTGCTGCTTGCGAACCTCGCCGCAGCGCTGTTCACCCACAAGTCGATCAAGACGACCGAGACCAAGGCCAAGCGCCTGCGTCCGCTCGCCGAGCGCCTCATCACGTTCGCCAAGCGCGGCGACCTGCACGCGCGTCGTCGCGTGCTCGGGATCATCGGTGACAAGGACGTCGTGCACGTTCTGTTCACCGAGATCGCGCCGCTGGTCGCCGACCGTGAGGGCGGCTACACCCGCATCACGAAGGTCGGCAACCGCAAGGGCGACAACGCCCCCATGGCGGTCATCGAGCTCGTCCTCGAGCCCGTGACCAAGAAGCCGTCGGCCAAGAAGGCCGCCGCTGCGAAGGCCGCTCCGGCCGAGGAGGCCCCCGTCGAGGAGGCCCCCGTCGAGGAGGCACCCGCTGACGAGAGCGCCGCCGGCGCCGAGTCGCCCGAGGAGGGCGCCGCGGCCGAGGCTGCTGCCGAGGACGCAGTCGTCGAGACCCCTGCCGAGGAGAAGTCCGCGTAACACCGGATCCTCTGTGCCAGCGAGGCCCGCACCCTTCCGGGGGTGCGGGCCTCGCTGCGTCGGTAGGGTGGTGCGGGTGAGCGCAGACATCCAGATCCCGCCGCTGCCGGAGCACCCCGACGTCGCCCTGTGGCGGCCAGCCACCCCAGATGACATCGACGCCCTGCTCAGCGTCATATCCGCGGCTGACAAGGTCGACCACCCGACCTGGACGACGCCCCGCGAGGACATCGCCGACCAGTTCGAGCTCAGCCACATCGACCCGGCGCGCGACACCCTCATCGGGTTCGCCGCGGACGGCCGCGCCGTCGCCGTCGGCGCGGCGGTCACCCACCCGTCGCGCGAGTCGCGCATCCAGATCCACCTCGAGGGCACCGTGCATCCCGACTGGCGGCGCCGCGGCATCGGCGCGGTGCTCCTCGACTGGGAGGAGGCCCGCGCGCGGCAGCAGTACGCCGAGGCCGCCACGGACCTGCCTGGCGAGATCCACATGCACGTCGAGGAAGCGGATGCCGGTGCCGTCGTGCTCGCGGAGAGCCGGGGCCTCGCCTGCGAACGGTGGTTCACGAGCATGGAGCGCGACAGCGCCGTTCCCGCGCCGGAGGTGGATGCGGGGTCGGTCACGATCATCGCGTACACGCCGCAGCGGTCGGAAGCCGTCCGCGAGGCCCGCAACGACGCCTTCCGCGACCACTGGGGCAGTCTGCACGCCAACCGCGAGCGCTGGTCGAAGTTCGTCGACGGACCGTTCCTGCGCCCTGACCTGTCGATGCTCGCGCTGGACGGCGAGCGGGTGGTCGCATTCTGCCTCGCGTCGGTGAACGAGGACGACTGGGCGGCTCTCGGTGCGTCGCACGCGTACATCGACCTCATCGGCGTCGTGCGCGACCACCGCGGGCTGCGGCGGGCGCCCGCAGTCATCTCCGCCAGCCTGCGCGCCATCGCGGCCGCAGGCCTGGAGAGGGCGGTGCTCGACGTCGACACCGCCAGCCCCACCGGTGCCAACTCGCTCTACGAGGGCCTCGGATTCACCGCCACCGAGCGCTCCCAGGTGCTGGTGCGCCACCTCTGACCCACCGGCGGACCCACCGGCGGCCCCTGCCCCTCTACCGGCGAGCCCGGTCGCGGGTCTATTCTGAGCGCACTCGGGCGGGGACCCGGGTTCAGGGGCGGTGCCGAAGGCGGTGCCGGCATGTGGGGGGCGGACGATGTCCGAGTCGAGCACGCCGATCGGGGTGCGTCCCGTGCGCCCTCGCCGCCGCGCCGGGCTGTCGATCTACTCGATCCTGCTGATCATGCTGCTGTCGGTGAGTGTGCTGTCGAGCATCGTGGTCGGCGTCATCGGCTACGTGAACGGCACGCAGGCACTGCGCGCGATCGCGTACGAGCGGCTCGTCGAGATCCGCGAGAACCGCACCCGCGAGGTCGCGCAGCTGTTCGCCTCGATCGAGAACGCCGTGCGACTCGGCGCGCTGAACGAGACCAGCCAGCACGCCGTCGTCGCCTTCACCGAGGCCTTCCGCGACCTGGACGAGTCGTCGCTGTCCGCCGCCGACCAGTCGGCCCTCGCCGCGTACTACCGCGAGACCTTCGCCAGCGAGCTGTCCGAGGCGACCGGCGAGACCATCGATGGCGGGACGTTCGCGCCGCGCGGCGCGGCGGCGGAGTACCTGCAGTCGCACTACGTCATCCCGTATGAGACGTGGGAGGACGCCATCCTCTCCGATGACGCGGGCGACGGCAGCGCCTGGTCGGCGGCCCACGAGCGCTACCACCCGTACTACCGGGCGATGACAGAGCTGCAGGACTTCGAGGACGTCCTCATGCTCGACACCGACGGCAACGTCATCTACACGGCATACAAGGGCGTCGACCTGGGCACCAACCTGCTCGACGGCCCGTACCGGATGTCGAACCTCGCGACGGCCTACCGCGACACGATGAGCCGGAACATCGTCGGCGACGTGGTGCTCGCCGACTTCGCGCCGTACAACCCCAGCCTCGGCACGCCCGCCGGCTGGGCGGTGACGCCGATCGCGGTGGACGACACGGTGGTGGGCGCGCTCGCGATCGAGCTCCCGATCGACCGCATCAACGAGGTCATGACCGTCGGGGGCGACTGGCAGCTGAACGGGCTGGGCGCCACCGGCGAGACCTTCCTGGTCGGCCGGGACACCACCATGCGCTCGATCTCGCGGATGCTGGTCGCCGACCCCGAGCAGTACGCGACCGCATCCGTCGCCGCCGGCCTGGCCCCGGCCGCCGCGGCGCTCGGCGTGCGCAACGGCAGCACCCTGCTGCAGCAGACGGTGACCGGCGAGGCCGTCGACGGCGCCTTCAAGGGCAAGAGCGGCACGGTGCTCATCCGCGACTACCTCGGCCGCGACAGTCTCGCCGCGTACGCGCCCCTGGGCGTGGACGGGCTGGACTGGGCGATCGTCGCCCAGGAGACCAGCGCCGAGGCGCTCGTGCCGGTCGAGGACTTCACCCGCAATCTGATCCTCTCGACCGCCGGCATGATCATCTTCGTCTGCCTGCTCTCGCTCGTGCTGGCGCAGATCTTCGTGCGGCCCCTGCGCCGGCTCAAGGCGGCCGCGCAGCGCATCGGCGCGGGGGAGGAGGGCGTCCAGGTCGACGCAGGGTCGAGCGACGAGCTGGCCGACGTCGCCAAGGCGTTCAACGACATGAGCCGGAGTCTGCAGGTCAAGAGCGACCTCATCCTCGAGCAGGAGAAGGCGAACGAGCAGCTCATCCTGTCGTTCATGCCGGAGGGGATGGCCAGCAGGTACCGGCACGGCGACGACGCGATCACGCAGGACAGCGAGGACGTCACGGTGGTCTTCGCGGACATCGTCGGCTTCGAGGAGCTGGCGCTGACGCTGACGTCCGAAGACGCGGTGGCGCGGCTGAACGATCTGATCCGCACCTTCGATGAGGCCGCGGAGCGCCACGGCGTCGAGCGGGTGCGCACCACCAGGCAGAGCTACCTGGCCAGCTGCGGCCTCGCGACTCCGCGGGTCGACAACGCGCGGAGGGCGGTGGACTTCGCGATCGAGCTGTCGACCATCCTCGAGCGGTACTCGACCCAGCAGGGGGTCGACCTGGGCCTGCGCGCGGGGCTCGACTCCGGGCGGGTCACGAGCGGACTGATCGGACGCGCCAGGGTCGTCTACGACATGTGGGGGGATGCGGTGAACCTCGCGTTCCGGGTGCAGGGCGACTCGGATGAACCGGGGATCTACCTCACGCAGCGCGTCGCCGACCGCCTGCCGGAGTCGGTGTCGATGACGCCGGCGGGTGAGATCGACACCCAGTCCGGCACCCAGCGGGTCTGGCGGGTCGAGACCCCGGCCACCGTGGAGGCGTGATGGCCGACATCGTCTCGCAGCCCTGGTTCTGGCCGGCCGTGATCGTGTCGGTCGGCCTGCCGCTCATGCTCATCGGGCTCACCGAGCTCTCGAACGCGATGGTCCGCCGCGGCAGCCGAGCAGCCCCGATCGTGCTCACGGTGCGCAACTACCTCGTGCCGGTCGCGGGCGTCCTGGTGCTGATCAGCCAGCCGGGCGCCTGGCAGGGCACCGGCACGTGGCCCCGGGTGATCTGGACGATCTTCGGGCTCCTCGTGATCGTCGTGACGATCAACGCCGTCAACCACCTCGTCTTCCACCGGGCGGAGAAGGGGTCGTGGCGCGACAGGTTCCCGACCATCTTCAGCGACCTGATCCGGTTCGTCTTCATCATCGTGGGCATCGCCGCGGTGTTCTGGTGGGTGTGGGACGCCGACATCGCCGGTGTCTTCGCGGCGCTCGGGGTGACCTCGATCGTCATCGGCTTCGCGCTGCAGTCGGCGGTCGGCTCCATCGTGTCCGGGCTGTTCCTCGTCTTCGAGGCGCCGTTCGAGCTGGGCGACTGGCTCGAGGTCGACGGCACCCGCGGGCAGATCGTGGAGGTGAACTGGCGCGCCGTGCACCTCGAGACCGGCAACGGCATCGTGGTCATGCCCACCGCAGAGCTCGCCGGGGCGTCGTTCACGAACCTGTCGCGCAGCCCCGAGCCGTACGCCGCGACCGCCGAGCTGCTGTTCGGCACCGACGACCCGCCCGGTCGGGTGCGCGAGCTGCTCGTGCAGGTGGCGCGCGACATCCCGCTGCTGTCGCCGAAGGCCACGCCGACCGCGTCGAGCCTGACCGGTTCCCGCTACGCGGTGTCGCTGCCGCTGGCGAACCCGGGCGACCACGACGTGGTGGTCGACACGTTCCTCACCCGCGTCTGGTACGCCGCGCGGCGGGCGGAGCTGCACCTCGATGCCGATGCGACGGACGAGTGGCGCACCGACGAGCACCTCGCCGCCGCACTGCGCCAGATCGCCCCGCTGCTCAGCCTGCGTCCGGACGAGGTGGAGGCGCTGAGCGGCGCCGCATGGCTCGAGCGGTACTGCTCGGGAGAGTCCCTCCTGCTCCCGGGCAGCGTGCCCACCGAGACCCGGTTCATCCTGAAGGGGACCGTGGTGCTCGGCATCCCGACGGACGACAACGGCTTCGTCCAGGTGGCCGCGCTCGGCCGCGACGACGCGGTGGGGCTGACGGCGCTCTCACGCACCCAGACCGTGTCGCAGGCGGTCGCCACCAGCGAGGTCGACGTGGTCGCGCTGCCGGTGCGGCTGCTCGACGACGTGGTGCGTCAGCATCCGGTCGTCGCCCGCGAGATCGTGCGCGAGAGCGAGAACCGCGTGCGGCAGGCGCGGCTCGCGATGACCTCGGTGGGCTCGCGGCTGCCGTACGGGCGGCCCGTGCTGGGCTGATCGCCGCCAGGGGGCTGGGTACGCTGGGGGAGTGCGCATCCGCCTCGACCTCGCCTACGACGGCACGCACTTCCGCGGGTGGGCCAGGCAGCCGGGACTGCGCACCGTGCAGGGCACCCTCGAGGACGCGCTGGCCCGCGTCCTCGGCGGCGACCCGAGACTCGTGGTCGCCGGGCGCACCGACGCGGGCGTGCACGCCGCCGGCCAGACCGCGCACCTCGATCTCGACGAGGAGCAGTCGGCCAGGGTGATGCAGCGGTCGGGCCGGCCCGGCGCTGAGCCCGACCCGGTCGCGGCCCTCGCCCGGCGGGCGACCGGCGTCCTCGGCGCCTACTCCGACGTCGCGATCCACCGCTCGTCGATCGCGCCCGCGGGGTTCGACGCCCGCTTCTCGGCGGTGTGGCGCCGCTACGAGTACCGGGTCGCCGATCGCATCGCCGGCTACGACCCGCTCGAGCGGCATCGCACCACGAACGTGCGCGCCGAGCTCGACGTGACGGCGATGGATGCTGCCGCCCGCTCCCTCATCGGGCTGCACGACTTCGCCGCCTACTGCAAGCCGCGCGAGGAGGCGACGACGATCCGCACGCTGCTCGATTTCGGGTGGCGACGCGACGAGAGCACCGGGGTGCTGATCGCGGCCGTGCGCGCCGACGCGTTCTGCCACAGCATGGTCAGGGCGCTGGTCGGCGGCTGCGTCGCGGTCGGGGAGGGCAGGCTCGACGTCGACGATCTCGCCGACATCCGTGACGGACTCGATCGGGTGCCCGAGATCAAGGTCCTCGCGGCGCGCGGACTGACCCTCACCGAGGTCGGCTACCCGGCCGACGACCAGCTGGCCGGGCGCGCCGAGCAGACGAGGGCACGGCGCGCGCTGACCGGCGACGAGTAGCCGCCGCATCCGCCCCTGCCCGCTATGTATTCGGCGAGAGTTCTCGAGTGGCCACGCTCGTCGTCCTAGGCTGGAGCCACGATGAAGGTCATCTCCTACAACCTCCGCAAGCACCGTGCCGCGGGCGAGCTCGCCCATCTCGTCGAGCTCCACGGGGCCGACGTGCTGTGCCTGCAGGAGTACGACACGTCGGACATCCCCGAGCACATCGGCGGCCTGCGGCTGGCCGAGGCCACTCAGCGCAACAGGCTCGGGCTCGCCGTCTACTACCGCGAGAACCTGTACCGCGCCGTCGAGGTGCGTTCGCTCGCGCTGAAGAAGTCGCTGCACGACCGGGTGCTCAAGCCCGCGGAGGAGCGCCTGCTGGGCGTGCGCCTGCACGACATCGACGAGAACCGCGACGTCATCGTGGCGTCGTTCCACGCGGCGCCGCTCACCGCGCTCAACTCACTCCGCCGGCATCAGATCCGGGCGGCGCTCGACGAGCTCGCGACGCTCGGCGACGGGCTGCCCGCCCTCATGGTCGGCGACTACAACTACCCCGTCTTCAAGGAGAAGCTCAGCGAGAAGGTGCGCGCGCACGGCTACGAGCTGAGCCTCAGCGACGCCCGCACGTACACGCGCTACCGCTTCTTCCGCGGGCACTACGACTTCGCGACCTCGTACGGGTTCCGGATCGACGGCATCACGACGCTGCCGCAGGGCCTGAGCGATCACCTGCCCATTCTGGTCAGCGCGTCCGTGTCGATGGATGCGGCCGCTCCGGCGGCCTGAACGCCCGCGTTCGCCAGGAGCGCCCCGCAGACAGCGAAAAGCCCCGGTCGTCGACCGGGGCTTTTCGGTGAGTTCAGATCAGATCAGATCGAGGCTCGCTGGCGCTGGCGGCGCACCGTGCCGGCGACCGCGATGCTCGCACCTGCGAGGACCAGGGCGCCGCCGCCGATCCACAGGCCGAGGAGCGCGTTGCCGTCGACGCCGGTTGCGCCGAGCTCGCCCGTGGCGACGCCCGTGCTCAGGATGACCGGGTCAGCGGCACCGGAGACCTCGCCGGTTGCCTGCAGCGTGTAGTCGCCCGAGGCGTTCGAGGGGAGCGTGACGGTCGCGCTGACCGCACCGCTCGCGTCTGCGTCCTTGGTGCCGAGGTCGGCGGTCACGACCGCGAACTTGACGAACGCGAGGGTTGCGCCGGACGCGTTCTCGCCGGTCAGGGTGAAGGAGACGCCCTCGTTCGGCTCGAAGCCGGTGAAGGGAACCGTCACGGTTCCGCCGGGAGCGACGGTGACACTGCCGTTGACAGTGGAGGACGGCGGGTAGCCCTCGTCGGTGGCGGCGTTCGCGACCATGGGCGTGGCGACGAGGGCGGCTGCGAGCAGAGTCGCCGCCGCGAAGGCCTTGAGCGAGTTCTTCATGGCATCCTGCTTTCGTTGGTGAGTCCATGGCTGCGGCCCGGCCGCTGCCTGGCGCATCCGGATTGACCGGAACCGACGTCGGGGGGACACTGCTTCTCTGCCAGTATCGGGGTTCGGCGACGTGTTGCGCAAATCTTGCGCGTTGCGATCTTGTAAACGATCGTCATGCGACCTCCCAGGACCCGCCCTCTAGACTGGCGAGCGGATCCAGGAGGCACCATGCGACAGCGTCACGCCCGCACTCTCGCGCTCGCGACGGCCGTCGCGGTCGGCGCCGCGGCGCTCACGGGGTGCGGTCCTGCGCCGTGGACGAACCCGGCCGGCTCTCCGACGCCCAGTGCGACCGAGACCGTCGCGCCCCCGGTATCGAACGACCTCTCCGGCGGCAGCACGGAGCGCGAGCTGACCGCGGGAGCGGTCGCCGCATCCGTCAACTACTGGTCGGAACTGTCCATGGACCGGTGGACGGCCAACGCGGTGAAGCCGATCAGTCTGTCGCTCGTCACGACCGTGACCCCGGACGACGGGCAGAAGGTGTACCTGCAGAAGGCGACCATGGTCGCGGTGCCGGCCAACGCGACCGAGACCTTCGACGCGCTGCCGCCCCAGACGGATTCCGCCACCGTCAATCCCGGGTACCTCGTGCTGGATCCGTACAGCTACTCGCAGACGTTCAACGTCGGCACGGTGCCCGCCGAGGCGACCTACGTGACGGTCCAGTTCACGTACGACTTCCTGGTGCAGACCGCGCCGAAGTCGAAGGAGTACGCCAAGCAGACCGCGACCGACACGCTCACGGTGGCGATCGCCGCCGGCTGACCTCAGGGTCGTCTCAAGATCGTCTGAAGAAACCGTCAAGGCATCCCGGATCGGCCCGAATCGCCTTCGACGGCCTGCTTACACTGCCGTCCGTGACCCCCGCATCCTCTTCCTCCCGTTCCTCGCGCCGTGCGCGCGCCGCCGTCGGTGCGGCCCTCGTCCTGGCGATGGCGCTGCCGACCGCCGGCTGCGCACAGGTCGGCGAGTTCATCGACGGCGTGCAGGCCGCTGCGGCCGAACCCGCGCCCACCCCGACGTCCACCGCGTCCGACGAGATCGCCTTCGACTCGCAGTTCAGCTATGACGGCTCGGTCGCGCTGTCGTCCGACGTCGCCGACGGGCTCGAGCTGCGGCTGGACGCGTGGGCCGCCGACCCGAAGCGGACCCACGAGTGGACTCCCACCGCGGAGAAGACGCTCGGCTTCGCGGTCAACGTCTACGACCACCGCGTCGACGAGAAGGCCGTCCTCACCCAGAAGCGCCGCGTCTACATCTCGCAGATCGCGATCACGTCGCAGACCGCGCAGACCTCAGGCCAGGTGTCCACGCCGTTCCGGTTCACGGCCGACCCGCGCACCCTGGTCCCCACCGACACGCTGCGCTCGAAGCGCGGCCTGCTCCTCAACAGCTACCAGGGCGGCCTCCTCGTGCCTGAGACCGCGATCCGCGAGCTGCCGGACGACACCGTCGGCATCACCCTGCAGTTCGCCCTGACGGTGTGGGTCGAGCAGGCGGCGGACGACGACGCGTCCTTCGAGCAGATCACGATCTACCAGGACCTGCCGATCGCGATCTTCGCGCCCGAGAACGAAGGCTGATCCTTCACCGTTCCTTGAGGTTCCCCTGACGCGAACCGGAGCCTTCCCGCAGGTCGGCGTCGCAGGATGGTCTCAGCGGAACACACCGCAGCACTACCCGAAGTCAGGATCCCTCCCCGTGTCAACGCCTCCCGCCTCCGAATCGGCCGACCAGCTCGAGCCGGCCGTCCCCGGCTTCGCCGACGACTTCTCGTCGGTGCTCGAGAACACGACAGGCCACCGCTCCACGATCGGCTGCGTCATCCCGGCCTACAACGAGGAGGAGTCGATCGCGGCGGTCATCCAGTCGCTGCTCGACCAGACCCGCGTGCCCGACGTGATCCACGTCGTCGTCAACAACACCTCCGACGCCACCGTGCGGATCGCCTCGGACTTCAGCGGCCCGCACGAGATCTCCACCGAGCTGGGCGAGCAGTTCACCGAGGTGTTCGTCCACGACATCGGCAAGAACCCCGACAAGAAGGTCGGCGCGCTCAACTACGGCTACGCGCTCGTCGAGGGCTACGACTACCTGCTCGGCGTCGACGGCGACACCATCGCCGGCCCGCGGGCCGTCGAGTACCTCGAGTCCGAGGCGGTCTCCGACACCCGCATCGGCGGCATCTCGGCGATCTACTCGATCGATGACCGCCCCATCAAGGGCTTCATCGGCAAGTTCCTCATCGCCGGCCAGCGCACGCAGTTCGCGGCGTTCAACATGCAGAACCTCCTCCGCGGCCGCAACATGGCGGTGCTCGGCGGGCAGTTCTCGATCTTCTCGACCACCGCCCTGCGCGAGGTCATGACCGCGAACCACCAGTCGACGCCGTGGGTGAAGGACAGCGAGGTCGAGGACTCCCTCCTGTCGCTCCAGATCAAGAGCGCCGGCTATCTCACGAAGATCAGCCCGTTCGCCCGCGCCGACGTCGGCGGCATGACGACCTTCCGCGGCTACGACGCGCAGCAGGTCAAGTGGACCTACGGCGCCATCGAGCTGATGTGGCCCGGCCAGCGCGGCGACACGAAGGGCCAGCCGTTCCACCCGAACCTGCGGCTGCGCTGGCTCGAGAATCTCGACATGCTCGTCAACCTCTTCGTGCGGTTCGCGTTCATCACCCTGCTCGCCGGCTCGCTGTCGATCAACGCGTTCGTGTTCTCGCCGTGGTGGCTCATCCCGTCGATCGCCGCCGTGCTGCTGAACCTGCGCATCGCGTTCACGATGAAGAACCGCCAGACGCGCGACGTGCTGTTCGCGGCCACCATCGTGCCCGCCGAGGTGTTCATGTGGATCCGGCTCAGCCACTTCGTGCGCTCGTGGACCCGATTCCTCTCGCGCAAGAAGGTCGACAACTGGGCGCTGCAGGCGAAGGCGGAGAAGGGCGGCGGATCGGCGCACTGGATGCCGTTCGTCATCCTCGCGGTCGTCATCGCCGCGGTGGCGTTCGTCTGGTCGCTGCTCGGCCCCGTGGTGCAGTCGACGATCCTGTGGATCGGCTGGCCGATCGTCGGTGCGGTCACCATCCTGCAGACGATCGCGATGCTCTTCCGTCTGCTGCGCCGCTACCAGGGCTACAAGGTCTGACGCTCGGGGGGAACCGCGTCAGAGAATGCCTCGGCCGTATCTTGGGGGACGGCCGAGGCATTCGTCTGTCTGCGCGCAGGCAGACGGACGGATGCTGATCGTCAGGCGCTCTGGACGAACTCCGAGGTGAGCCGGTACCCGACGCCGCGGACGGTCTCGATGTAGCGCGGGTTCGCCGGGTTGTCGCCGAGCTTGCGGCGCAGGTTCGTCATGTGCGCCTCGATGGCGCGCTTGTCGGCCTCGCCGACGAAGTAGCTGGTCACGTACGACTCGCCCCGCAGCACGAGCGTGAGGTCGGCCTTGCTGCGCACCCGGCGCTTGGACTCCATCAGCGTCGCGAGCAGGTCGAACTCCGTGCGGGTGAGATCGAGCTCGGCGCGCGCCATGAGCACGACACGGCTCTCGGGGTCGAGCACGAGGTCGCGGTGCGTCAGCGTGTGCGGGCCGAGGGTGATGGCCGAGCCGTTGCCGCCGGCGGCGGCGGCATCCGGTGCGGTCGTACCCGCCGCGGCGGGCGCGGCGACATCGGCCGCGTCGGGCATCGGGAGCGGCTCCGGAGCGAGCGGCTCGGGGGCGCGCACGAGCGGGATGCCGGCGGTGGCGGTGCGGACGCCGGGGAACGACGGGCCGACCTGGTCCTGACGGGGTGCCGCGGGGGCAGCCGCCGCGCCGAGGCGGGGGCGCCGGAGCAGAGCGTCGATCCGCGCGCGCAGCTCGCGCGGGCGGAACGGCTTGTTGATGTACTCGTCGGCGCCGGCGCCGAGGCCCAGCACGACGTCGGCCTCATCCTCGAGCCCGGTGAGCATGATGATGTAGGTGTCGCTCTGCGCACGGATGCGGCGGGCCGCCTCGAAGCCGTCGATGCCGGGCATGTTGACGTCGAGGGTCGTGATCAGCGGCTGGTACTGCGCGACGGCGCGTACGCCGTCGATGCCGTTGCCGACGGACACCGTGGAGAACCCCATCGCCTCGAGCACTTCCACGAGCAGGTGCCGGATGTCGGGGTCGTCCTCGACGATCACCGCCGTCCTGAGCTGCGCAGTGAAGTCAGTCATAGGGTGGGTCTCCGAAGGGGCTGGTATATCGGTGCCCATGCTACACAGGGCATGGTGCGGTCACCGTGCGTCACGCGTCAGGTCCACAGCCGCGTCGGGCCACCATCGGCCGGCGGCGGGGCCGCCGTTGCAGGGGCCGTCGCTCTCGCCCGGCGCCTTGATCCACAGGTTGGTGTCGACGACGTCGTCGCCGAACGTGCCGCCCGGCTCGCCGACGAGGCGTCCAGGCGGGTTGCACCACTCTCCGTCGCTGCCGGCGCCGCTGCGTGACGTGTCGATGAGCGCATGCCCCGCACCGAGCGCCGCGGCGAGCGCGTGCGCGTAGACGAACTCGTCGCCGGCGCTGTTGTAGTTCGAGACGTTGGTGGCGAAGCCGCGCACCTGGTCGATCAAGCCCGTCTGGGCGATGATGTCGGCCATGTCGGCGGCGCTGTGCCAGGTGGAGTGGCCCCCGTCGAGGTAGATCCACGGCTCGCTGGGCGAGAGCGCGGCGACGGCGGCGGTGAGCTGGCGGGTGCGGTCGTCGAGGTTGCCGCACTCGGGTGCGAGCGCGAGGCTGTCCGGCTCGAGCACGACGATGCGCTGCAGGTCGCGGGCGAGGGTGAGCGCCTCGCCGATCTCGGCGGTCCACGTGCCGTAGTCGTCCTCGTCGAGGCCGCCGGCGGAGTGGTTGCCGCAGTCGCGGCCGGGGAGGCCGTAGATGACGATCGCGAGCGCGGCGTTCTGCGCGCGGGCCTGCGCGGCGAGGTCGCCGACGGTGTCGCCCACCTCGCCGATCGGATCGCGCTCGGGGGTGAGCCAGGCTGCGGTCGGCTGTGCCGCCAGGTAGGCGGCGGCGTCGCGCTCCTCCGCCGTGGCGGACTCGTCGGCCGCGGCGATCGCCGCTCGTGAGCCCTCGACGACGACGATCTTCGTGCCCACTCCCGGCGCCTGCGCGAAGAGGCGGTGGAACGAGCTCACCGCGGCCACAGCCGCGACGGTGAGGCCGGCGACGACCACGACGACTCCGACGATGACGAGAGCGATGACGGCGCCCCGGGGGAGTCTGCGGCGCGGAGCGCCCCGGCCGGGAGGGACGGACGCGCTCGACGAGGACACAGGGGGACTCTATCGCCCGGTGGGCTGAGTCGTCCTGCGTGGGTCAGGCTGGTCAGCTGCGATCGCGGCGCGCGCGGCGTGCTGCCGTCAGCGCGATGATGGCGACGCCGGCCAGCACGAGCGCTCCGCCGCCGATCCAGACGCCGAGGAGGGCGGCGCTGTCGCCGCCGGTGCCGGCGAGGGGGTCGTCGGACGTGCCGACGGTGACGCTGGCGGTGCCGCCCGCGGACGACGACGAGATGGCCTCGATGTTGTAGACGCCGCTGGCCTCGGCGGGCAGCGTCACGGTGACCGGCTCGAGGGCGCCGTCGGCGGTGGCGGTGCGCGTGGTGCTGCCGGTGGACACGGCGAAGTGCACGAAGGCGAAGCTCGCGTCCTCGCCGTTCTCGCCCGTCAGCGTGACGGTGACGGTGTCGTCCGGGCCGAACGTGTCGCCGACGCAGCTGAACTCGACGGAGCCGCCGGCGGTGGTCGTGGTCGTGTCGACCGAGCAGGAGCCCGACGGCGGGTAGCGCAGCGAGGCGTTCGCGGCGGCGGGTGCGGACACCGCGGCAAGGCCGACGACCGTGCCGATGACGACGGCTCTGGCGAGCTGACGATTCATGGTGTGACCCCCCGCGGACTCCGGGCGGAGGCCTGCAACACGCCAGTTTACCCCGGGTCGCACGAGGATTTCACCGTGCTGGGAACCTCGGCGTCGATCGTGGGGGTGATCTCGGCGATCACGGCGGCCGCAGCGGGCTCGGGGGCCTGCACCCCGATGACGGCGGTGACGGATTCGCCGGGCGGGAGGTCGGAGCTGAAGGTCAGCACCTGGCGTCCGTCGTGGAAGCCGCCGCCGAAGCCGTTCGAGCCGGTGACCGTCGCGGTGGTCAGGTCGTATCCCTCAGGGAGGTAGATGTACGCGACGGTGCGGGCGGTGCCCTCCGGCTGCACGTAGGCACCGGCGCCGGTGATGTAGTCGGGCAGGGAGGTCGCCGCATCCTCCGGTGCCGTGTTCGTCAGCGTCAGGGTGAGCGTGGTCTGGCCGGTGGCGCGGCCGTCCGCGTCGAGCGTGCAGCTCTCCCAGCCGAGGGTCGTGTCGGCCGTGACGTAGTAGTCCATCTTCGAGCCGGTGCCGTCGTTGAGGTAGACGCCCATGCGCGCGGTCTGGCGGGTGGTCTCCGGCAGTCCGCCGGCGAGGGTCGTGCCGGTGAGGACGTCCTGGTCGTCGGCGATCGCGCTCCAGATGAGCAGGCGCCGCTCGTCGCCGGCACGGCCGAGGGCCTGCACGAGTGTCGCGGGATCGGCTGCCCCGGTCGAGAGCGCGTCGAACACGCTGGCGGCGGCGAGCGCGAAGAACTCGTCCTGGTCGGCCGGCTCCGGGTAGCGCTTGTACACGTCATTGAGCAGCAGCTGCACCGCGTTGTCGGCGGTGAGTACGTCGCCGGAGGTCAGGGTGATCGGACCCGTGGCCTCGAGCAGATAGGAGAGCGCCACCGGGTCCATCGCAATGACGCCGTCCACCTCGGTGCCCATCTCGCGGAGCCACATCTCGCGCGCGATCTGGCCCGACAGTGAGAAGTCAGGCAGCTGGGTCACATTGTGCATCCACTGTGCCGGGCGCGTGCCGTAGATCTTCGTCACCTCGTCGCTGAGCGGGATGACGGCCTCGGAGTATTTGGGGAAGTCGCCGGACGCGGATGCCTGCGCCGTCATCTCCATGGTGCCGTCGGACGTGTGGATCAGTGCCATCGCGCCAACCAGCCCGCCGAGCGAGCGCCACTCGGCGTTGTTCTGGAAGATGATCAGGTAGTCGCGGGGGCCGTCGGCCCCGAGCATCGGCGGCAGCAGCTCGGTGGCCCGGGCGAGGGCGTCGGTGGCCGTCGCGGACGAGTCGAGGAGGCCGGACACCTCGTCGACGGCGTCGCGCACCGGACCCAGCAGCAGGTTGCCGTCGAGATGCCCGACGGATGCTGCCGCCGCCGCGACGCTGTCGGCCCCGATCCGGGCGGGTTCCGCGATGGATTCGAACAGCGCCGTGTCGATGGCGCCGCCCGCCGGGCGGAAGTCGTCGAGCGAGAACGAGGAGGCCACGTCGGCCAGGGGCGGCAGCGCGGTCGTCGCGATGTCGTCGGCGGCCGCAGCGATCGTCGAGACGGCCTCGAGCTGCGGACCCAGCCACGGCACGCGCTCGGCGGCAGCCCAGATCGGGTCGGAGGTCAGGTCGTGCGCAGCGCCCGTGTCGGCGGCGAGGTCGTCGATCAGGCCGGCGGCGCTCGTCGGATCGCTGAGATCGTCGATCACGGCGTGCACGGTCGTCTCCGCGGCGCGGAGGTGGCCGTAGGCCGCGGCACCGCGGGTGCCGATCCACGCGAGCGCCGCGATGCTGCCGATGATCGCGGCACCGAGCAGGCTCGCGAAGACGATTCCTGCGATGCGCACCGGCTTCGGGAGGACGGGTTCGCTCACCGAACCACCCTATGCGCGGCTGCTGTGCGCTCTCTCACCGGCCGCCCGGCGCGGAGCCGGCGGTCTCGCGCTGCTGCTGGCCCTGCTGTTCGCGCTCCTGCTCGCGCTCCTGCTCCTTGCGCCAGGCGCGGCGGGTGAGCGGCTGCCGGTCGGAGTAGTACCGGCCGTTGTACTGATAGCCGTAGTACGCGGCGCCCGCGCCGCGCTTGGGCACCTTGTTCAGGACGACGCCGAGCACCCGGCCGTTGGCCTTGGCGATGTTGTCCAGTGCCTTCTGCAGCATCTCGTAGGTGGTGCGTCCGGCCGAGACCACCAGCAGCACGCCGTCTGCCGACGTGGAGAGCACCGCAGCATCCGTCACGGGGATCGTGGGCGGCGAATCGATGATCACGGTCGCGCCGGCGCCGAAGGTGCGCAGCAGCTCGCGCATGCGCTGCGAGCCGAGCACCTCGCTCGGGTTCGGCGGGATGCGGCCCGCGCTGAGCACGGACAGGTTGCCGGTGGCGCCGACGGGCTGCAGCACGTCGGCCAGCTTGGCGCGGCCGGCGAGCACGTCCGTGAGTCCGGCGCCCTCGGGGAGGCCGAACAGGCTCGAGACGACGGGGCGGCGCAGGTCGGCGTCGACCAGCACGACGCGCTGGCCGGCGGCCGCGAGGCTGAGGGCCAGGTTCGCCGACGTCGTCGACTTGCCGTCGCCGGGGAGCGGGCTGGAGACGACGATGATGCGCGGCGGGTTGTCGACGTCCATGAACTGCAGGTTGGTGCGCAGCTCGCGGAGGGCCTCGGTGCCCGCGGAGGAGTTCTGGTTCTGCGCGGGACCGTCGAAGGTGAGCAGCCGGCGCTCCTGGCTGAGCTCCTTCTCCAGGGGCAGGCTGCCGACGACGGCCGTGCCGGTCTCGCGCTCGATGTCGCGCGGGTTGCGCACGCGGCGGTCGAGCACGTGGCGGATGACGGCGTAGCCGATGCCGAGGGCGAGGCCGATGAGCGCGCCGAGCGCGATGTCGAGGCGGGTGTTCGGCGAGGAGGGGCTCGACGGCAGACGTGCGGAGTCGCCGGGGATGAGCGTGATCGCCGCGGAGCCGGCCGAGCCGTCGCCCTCGATCTGGTCGATCTCCGCGAGCATGCCGCGGGTCCACGACTCGGCGAGGTCACGGGCCTCCTCCGGGCTGCCGGCGGACGCCTTCACCTGGATGATGACGGTGTCGAGCGGGTTGCTGACGTCGACGCGGGTGACCAGCGCCTCCGGCGTCGTGTCCAGGCCGAGGTCGTCGATCGCGTACTCCGCGACCGAGCGCCACGAGCCGATGTCGACGTACGACGTCACCTTCGCGCGTGCCAGCTGGTCGCCGACGAGGGACGAGCCGGTGTCGGTGCCCGCCGTCGTGCTGGCGACGTAGCCGCTGGCCGACGCCGTGTAGACCCGCGGCTGCAGCGAGCTCCAGCCGTAGGCGATCGCCGCGCCCAGCACGGTGAGCAGCACGATGCCCAGCCAGTGCGCGCGCAGAATGCGCAGGTAGTCCCGCAGTTCCACGGCAAACCTCTCCCCAAGTACCCCCGTACACTACCGCCTGTGTCCTTGAGTCTTGCTGTGGCCGCGCTGGGCGCCACGGTGCGGATCGACATCGGCGCGCTCGCCGAGCCGCAGCGGGCTCTCGTGGCGGCCGCATGGGCTGATGCGGCGGTCGCCGACGAGGGCTCGGAGGATGCTGTCGTCACCCCGCTTCCGGATGTGTCCGAGGCGCGGATGCTGGAGGACCTCTCGCAGCGGGTGACGCTCGCGGCGATCGAGGCGCGCCGCGGCGAGCTGTGGATGCTGCACGCCGCCGGCCTGGCGCGAGACGACGGCACAGTGGTGGCGCTGGTGGGGCCGTCCGGTCGGGGCAAGACCACCGCGGCGCGGATGCTCGGCCGCAGCTTCGGGTACGTGTCGGACGAGACAGTGGCGGTGGACGCCGACGGGCGGGTGTGGCCCTATCGCAAGCCGCTGTCGGTCATCGAGCGTGCGGGGGAGCCGAAGGTGCAGCGAGCGCCGTCGGAGGCCGGGATGCGCGCGCTGCCGGCGGGAGAGCTGCGCCTCGCGGCGATCGTGCTGCTGGACCGCCGGGACGACGCCGAGGGCGAGCCGCTCATCGAGGAGGTCGACCTCGGCGACGCGCTCGCTGAGCTCGTCGAGCAGTCGAGCTACCTCGCGGACATGGCGACGCCGCTGCGGACGATGGCGGGAGTGGTCGCCGCGGTCGGGGGCGTCCGGCGCGTGTCGTATCGCGAGGCGGAGGGGCTCGTCGCGGTTGTGGGGAGTGCGGGTGGTTTCGATACGGGCGCTGCGCGGGTTCCCGCTAGTGGTTTCGATACGGCCGCTTCGCGGCCTACTCAACCAGCGGGGGTGGGGGTGGGCTACTACCGCGGCCGCGTGCGGGACTGGGTGGAGCTCGACGACCCCGACCGCATCGCGGTGCTGCAGGTCGACGAGGACGGCGACGGGACGGTGCGGGTGCTCGCCGGGGTCGCCCCGGAGCTGTGGCGCGCTGCGACGGGTGCCTCCCTCGACGAGCTCGTGGCGGCGGCTGTCGATGCCTACGGGACTCCTGAGGATAAGGACGCCGCCGCGGCGGTGTCCGCCGCCGTCGACGAGCTGGTGACAGCATCCGTCCTCGAATTCCGGGAGGCACGCTGGCGCATCCGGGAGGACGTCGCGTGGACCGGGGAAGAGGACCGGGTCGTGGCGCTCGCGCTCACGCGGCCGGACGCGCAGCCGGCGGCGATGGAGGGCTCGGCCGCGGAGATCTGGCTCGCGCTCGCCGAGGGAGAGGCGGGCCTCGATGAGGTCGCCGTCCGGATCGCCGGGCGCGCGGAGATCAGCGTGGCAGGCATCGCGGGCGATGTCGCCGCGTTCCTGACCGCGCTCGCCGCGGCGGATCTGGTCGAGGCGCGGTGAGCGGCGCTCTGCGCTAGTTGAAGGTCCTGCTGGCGCTGATGGACTTGCCGTCGGCGGGGAAGGGCTGGATCGGCGTGGCGACGAAGTTCACCGAGACCGGCTTGCCGCTCGCGGCCGAGCTCAGGCGGACGTGGAAGTTGACCGAACCGGTGTCGGTCACGCGGTCGGCGACCTGGGCGACGCCGTTGGCATTGGTCGCCTGGAGCGGCCGCGGAGTGGTCTTGTCGGACTTGACGAACGCGAACGTGAGGATGATGTTCGAGCCCTCGGTGCGGCGCGACACGTACCTCCAGTCCGTGTTCTGCGTGACGCCCGTCGGATCCGTGTCGACGATGTACGCGGCCGGGAGGATGACCTCCGTCGTGAACGTCACCGGCATCTGGGTGACGGGCCAGAGGTTGCTGTACTGGGTGCCGACCTGCATCTGGAGAGCCAGGTACGTGTTCTGCCGGCTGGATCCGCCGAGCGTCCCCGTGTTGAACGACCAGAACGAGACGCCCGAGGCTGTGGCCGGAGTCACGGCGCGCGTGCTGACGCTCACGGGCGTCGCCTTCGACGCGTTCGCGGTGTACGCGACCTCGACGATGGGCTGGCTCACGATCGACGAGCCGACGGCGAGCTGGTAGCCCAGCACGTTCGAGGTCGCGCCCTTCCCGATGCTCGGCGCGTAGAGGAATGTGTAGGTGACGGTGTCGGTGCCCACCGACTTGGACACGTAGGTCCAGCCGGCGCCGGTGAGCGAGGTCGGGTCGGGGGGTGTGCTGCCGATCTGCGACTTCCGGAACACGGCGGTGAGGGTGACGCCGCTCAGCGCCCCGGTCGCCGTGGGCGACGTCCGCACCGCTGCGGTCGAGGAGACGCCGTTCGGAAGGCCGTTGCTGCCGAAGGTCCAGGCCAGGCTGCTGGAAGCGAACTCCCACGGGATGCTCTGCGAGGCGGCGGCCGCGGGCGCGGCAGTGGCCAGCACCAGAACGGGTGCCGCCCAGACGCCGGCCTGCAGAATCTGGCGTCGACTCAGCGCCGGTCGGCGTTCGTCTGTCGGCGCGACGAATCGCTCCACGCGTTGCTCGGGCATCGCTGTTGTCCCCAATGGTCCCCAAAAGCGAGCCTGATGCCCCCCGGCTCACCCCAATTGACGCGTGCTCCCCAGCTCGCTTTCATTCGCACCGCTGTCCCTGAGGTCTTCGGGTGACGCTCTCGGATAGGTCGAGCGGTGCTTACTGCGAGAGTAGGTGTGGTATATCGGTTGCTTGCGCGTCTTGCGGTGAACTTGCGCGTGAATCGCGCGAATCCTCAGTGACTCACACGGTCACGGAAGCGCGTTCCCAGCGGTCTCCGCCGGCACGCTGCGCGTCCGTATTGGCCTCTTCGGCGGCGGCCAGCAGGGCGTCGAGGTCGTAGCCGACGGCGTCGACGTCCGCCCAGCCGATGCTCGCCGACAGCCGGACGGCGATCGGCTGATCGGGCTCGCCCTTCGCGACCTGCTCGAGCAGCTGCGAGAGCAACTGGCGCACGGCGCCCTCCGGCCGGGGCAGCAGCGCGACGAAGCCGGTGTCGCCGCGGGCCTCGATGTCGGCGTCCGGTGGCAGCGCGGAGCGCACGTCGGCGCGGAACTTCTCGGCGATGCGCAGGAACGCCGCGGTGCTCGACGCCTCGCGGAGGTCGACGGGGTCGTCGAGCCGGATGTCGAGCACGCACCACCACTCGTCGCCGGCCGTCTCGGCGCGCTGCAGTCGGTCGTTCGCCACCGCACGGAACGACGAGGCTTCGGTGTGGCGGATCGCGGTGTCGACCGCGCCCAGTCGTGTGAGGAGCAGGAGGGTGATCAGTGCCGCCACGAGGTAGACGATCGAGCCCATCAGGTTGAGGTCGCGCAGCAGCGTGAGGCCGTCGCGCGCCGCGAGCGTCCCGGTGTTGATGAGCTGGATGGCCCCGTCGATGATGCCGACGACGGCGAAGATGAGGAAGGCGGCCGAGCCGAGGGCGAGTGGCAGGGCCTCGTCGCGCAGGGTGGCGCCGAGGGCGACGAGCTCGGTGACGATCAGCGCTGCGAACACCGCACCGAGGGCGAACACCACGCGGAAGACGAAGGCGTAGTAGTCGGTGGTGGCCGTCGCGGCCAGAAGGGTGGCGCCTCCGATCGTGAAGGTCAGCGCCACGGGCCAGTACAGCCGCGAGGCGTTGCGGCGCGCGCGCAGGCCGACCCACACGAAGGCCGTGGAGCCCAGCTCGGTGCCGGCGCTCGCCGCGCGCAGCACGGCCGAGTCGGCGGCGTTCGCGGCCACCCAGGCGTACGACGAGATCATCGCGATCGCGAAGGCCAGCGACCAGATCGCGCTCGCGCGGCTCGGGCGCGGCAGGAACCCGAGCCCGATGATGACCGCGGTGCAGAGGGTCGTCAGGGCGACGAGCACCACTCCGAGTCCTGAGTTGATCATGCGGAGATCCCTTCTGCGCGCGCCGCGAGGCGCAGGGTGGCGGTGGTGCCGCGGCCGAGCGTGCTGGTGATCTCGAGCGATCCGCCGTGCTGCGTGAGGATGTCGTGCGCGATGACCAGGCCGAGCCCGGTGCCGGGGATGCCGCTGTCCTGCGCCGTCTGGCTGCGGAAGTAGGGCTCGAACAGGTGCCCGAGGTCTTCGGCGGACATCCCGATGCCGCTGTCGGTGATGGCCAGCTCGACGTCGTCGCCGACGCGGCGACCGGTGACCTCGACGTGTCCGCCGCGCGGGGTGTACTTCACCGCGTTGCCGACGAGGTTGTCGAGGACCTGCCGCAGCCGGAACGCGTCGCCCTCGACGAGGAGTCGCTCGTCGGCGTCGTCCGTGAGCGCCACCTGCGCCGCGTGGGCGGAGGGACGGAACGCGTCGACGGATGCTGCCGCCACCCGCCTCAGGTCGACGGTCCGGTGCGGGACGGACGCGGGCTTGTCCGACTCGAGCGCCGTCGTGATGAGGCGCTGCATTCGCTGGCCGGCGTTCTCGATGACGGCGAGTTTGTCGAGCACATCGGCCGGCAGGTCTTCGCGGTCCAGGAGCAGGTCGACGTGCCCGACGATCGCGGTGAGCGGGTTGCGCATCTCGTGCGAGACGATGCTGGTCATCGTCTTCTTCTCGACCTCGGCGTCGAGCGCGGCCGTGACGTCGCGGAGGGTCAGCAGCGTCGATTCGGACTCGCCGAGGGTCGCCGGCACGATGCGGGTCGACACGTCGAGCGCATGCCATGTGCCTCCGGTGTCGAACAGCCACACGCGCACGTTCTCGAACACCTCGCCCCTCGTGGCGCGGGCGATCGTGGTGTCGTGGGCCGGCAGTGCCGTGCCGCGGTGGGTGTTGTACTCGACGGCGCCGGTGGGGCGCGCGTAGCCGAGCCGGTCGATCGCGTAGAGACGGCGGTACGCCTCGTTGGCGCCCAGCAGTACGCCACGGCGGTCGACGCGTGCGAGCGCGGTGTCGACCGAGTTGAAGAGCACCGCCGCGCGGCGCTCCTGCAGTTCGGCGCGGGCGAGGGTGCGGCCAAGCTGCGAGTACTGCCTGCGCAGCAGGCCGCTGAAGGCCCTGGTGCGGCGCGAGCCGGTGTTGATGGTGACGCCGAGGAATCCCAGCGACAGCAGGACGACCATGATCCGCAGCGTGTAGGTCGGCGAGAGCCCGGCGAGGAGCGCGTCGATCACGAGCACAACGCCGACGCCGCCGAGCCCGCCGAGCAGCCAGGGCAGCGAGTAGTACGTGGCCAGCCAGGCGATCGGGAAGACCCAGAGCAGCGCCATCCGCCCCTCGTTTCCCGAGGCCATCAGGCCGATGGCGAGGATGTCGAGGGCGGGCACGATGACGACGATGCGGCTGTCGAACAGGTGCCACGGAACGGCGAGGGTCGCGCAGGAGATGAGGACGAGGAGGATCGCGCCGACGATGAACTGCGGGCGTGTGAAGTACTCAGGCGTGAGCAGGGTGACCGTGACGAGGATCGTGATGACGCTGACCGCGAGGATCAGCTGCCACTGCCAGATCGAGCGGGTGCGGGCGTCGCCGGCGCGGCGCATCGGCTGGTCGGCCCGAGGTGACGCCTCTGTCACCCGTTCGACCGCCATGCCGCAAGCTTAGCTACGACTCCGCGAGGGCGATTCCGGCCGCGATGGTGCGGTAGCCGACGCCGCGCACCGTCTCGATGAACCGCGGGCTGGCCGCGCTCTCGCCGAGCTTGCGGCGCAGGTTGGTCATGTGGGCCTCGATGGCGCGCTCGTCGGCCTCGCTCACGCGGGCCGGGTCGAGGTAGGTCTCGTCGTGCAGCGTGAGCACGAGGTCGGCCTTGCTGCGCACGCGGCGACCCGACTCGAGGATGGTCGCGAGCAGGTCGAACTCGGTGCGCGTCAGCGCGACCTCACTGTCGTCGACTGTGACCGCACGGGTCTCGCGGTCGAGGGTGAGACCGGCCAGGCGGACGGCGGTGTCGACATCGGATGCTGCGGGCTGCGGCGCGGGGGCCGGTGCGGGCTCGGTAGGCACCGGGACCGGGAAGCGGGGCCGGCGCAGCATCGCGAGCAGACGGGCGCGCAGTTCGCGAGCGCGGAAGGGCTTGACCACGACGTCGTCGGCGCCGACGCCGAAGCCGAGGACCGCGTCGGCCTCTTCGTTCAGCGCGGTGATGATGACGATGTACGCATCGCTCGTCTCGCGGATGCGCCGGGTGGCCTCGTATCCGTCGATGCCCGGCATGTTGACGTCGATCGTCGTGAGCACGGGCTGGTGCTCGTTGACGGCTGCGACGCCGTCGAGGCCGTTGTCGGCCGCGACGACGGTGAAGCCGGCGCTGGTGAGGATCTCGACGAGCAGGTGCCGCACGTCTGGATCGTCATCGATGACGACCGCGGTGCGTGCTGCGGCTGTGTCCTGCGACATGGGAAACCCTTTGTGAGAGGTGAGGGCCCGCCCCAAGCCGGCCCGTCAGTGAGACCGATTGTGCCAGATCGCGCCGGCCGCTCGAGGCAGCGATCGCAGCCCGCGACCCCAGCGCAAGATTCGCGCAAGAAGCTTCGGGAAGAAGCGGTCGGGTACCTCCGGGTGGGCGATCAGAAGGTCCTCGCTGGTCGGCCAGATCGCGCGCCAGGCGACGAGCGGCTTGCGGCGCCACGGCACGCGGCCGAGTGCGACCACCCAGGCATTGGCCGGCGACGCGGCAGCGGCGAGCTTGTCGTCCCACTCGCGGCGGCGGACGGACTGCAGCTCGGCGGGACCGGGCGTGACGTCGATATGGAGTCGGGGTAGCACGGACGCGAGGCTGGTGACGCATCCGGTGTCGTGAGCGAGGCGGGCGATGGCGGCTCGGTCCTCGTCGGTGAAGGGTGTCAGCAGGAGTCGCTCGAGCTCGTCGGCATGGCGCACCTGGGTCGTGGTGCTGCGGACCGAATGCAGCGCCAGGATGAGCGCGCACCCCGCTTTGCTCGGGATGCTGCAGGGGCGGTGCGCGAAGTCGAGCCGCCGTCGGGTCGCCCAGAGCGCGTCGAACACGTCGGCCGGGTCGTTGAGGAACCCGGGGAAGAAGCTGTGCACGTCGAGGTCGCACGGCCAGCCCTCGCGGAGGAACGTGCGGGAGTGCAGGGTGGTGAGCTCGCCGATGAGGCCGCCGGGGCGCTCAGTCCATGCGGCCGCGGAGATCGCCTCGCAGAACTCCTCGAAGCGCGCGGGCTCGACCAGCACGTCGACGTCAGCCGACGTGCGGGGCTCGCGCAGCCCGTAGTGCGCGAGCGCGGCGCCCTTGATGAGCAGCGTGCGGATGCCGTGCGCATCGGCGACATGCTGCACCCACGCCGAGGCGAGCGCGTCGGCCTCGTCGAGGCGCAGCGTGGAGGGAGGGGCGGACACGGTTCATACGGTAGTCACTCGACCCGTTTCGTCTCGCTTCGCTCGCTCAACGAGCCGGGGGGCGAGTCGTTTCGTCTCGCGTTGCTCGCTCAACGAGCCGGGGGGTGGGTCGTTTCGTCTCGCTTCGCTCGCTCAACGGGCCGGGGGTGGGTCGTTTCGTCTCGCTTCGCTCGCTCAACGGGCCGGGCGGGGGTGTGCCGTTTCGTCTCGCTTCGCTCGCTCAACGGGCCGGGGGTGGGTCGCTCAACGAGTCGGGGGCGGGTCAGACCGCGAGGTCGAAGCGGCGGCGGACACCGCGGCGCGGGGTGCGGTCAGGGTCGACGTAGGCCGGCGGGATGAACCAGACAGTCGCCATCACGCCCTTGCCCGCGATGCGGATCTCCCACCCGTTGTCGTGGATGCGATGGTGACAGGGGTCGCACACGAGCAGGCCCTCGTCGAGGTCGGTGCCGCCGCCTCTCGACCACCACGTCACGTGGTGGGCCCTGGTATGGCCCGGCGGGGCTCCGCACATCGCGCATCCGTCATCTCGTTCGGCGAGGGCGAGACGCTGAGCCCGGGTGAACAGCCGCTTCTCGCGGCCCCAGTCGAGGATCTCGCTCTGCGAGCCGAGCACGCACGGGATGATGCCGCCCGAGGCGGCCATCCGACGAGCGGTCGAGACCGTTACCGGGGCGGCCAGGCCGTCGATCGTGGCGTGGCCCGTCCCGTTCTCCAGGTCATCCAGGGAGACACGGACGATCACTGTCGCCCCGCCGAGCGGAAGATCGGTGTGGTCGCAGTCGAGGGCGTGAGAGCAGAGCAGTGCGAGCGCATCGGCCTGCATCTGCGGAATGGTGCGGCGCACAGCATCCGGATCGTCAGGCTGCTCCTGCGCGGCCCGCAGCTGAGCCGTCACGATCGCCTCGATAGCGGTCTTGATCGGCGCGGCGTGCTCGGGGTCGAACGTGCCGGTGAGGATCACGGCGCCGTTGCGGTCTTCGCGGATTCGCAGGGAGCGGTCGGCGCGCAGTTCGTCTTCGCGGGGGAGGACTCCGTCGGGGTCGAGCCAAGCCTCGGCGCGGAGGATGAGCTTGCTCAGCTGGTCCATCGTGAGTCCGGGTGCCTGGGCGACGAGCGTCTGCTCTGCGTGTGCGATGGCCTCGCGGCCCGCGCGGATGGCGACCTTGTCGAGCATCGAGATGATCGCGGCAGACGCGGGTGTGCTGATCTCGCCCTTCTCGAGCGCTGCGGCGACGTGAGGGTGCCGAGCGGGTGCGCACTCGCCGGAGAGCAGCATGCGCGGCGCCGTCGCTTCACCCACCTGCACGAGCCGCGCTGCCTCGCCCGCCGTCGTGCCGTTGGTCGCGGCGATCAGCGCGGTCGGGTTGCGATAGCCCTGGATCTTCGCCAAGCCCTCGGGCCCGAGCTCGGGGCGGGACTGCCGCTGGATCTCGGCCGCGACCTGCGCGTGCGCGCCGTCGAGCAGGCGACGCGCTCTGGCCAGCTCTTCATTGAGCGCCACGAGCCGGCCACCCGCCATGCCCTCGATCGGCTCGCCCGACCACAGGGCGGCCGCGGCGGCGACCGTCGTGCCGAGTGCATCGAGCGGATTGGTCATAGTTCAAATGTACGAGGGGCCACCGACATTCAATCGAAGAAAGGTACGACTCAAGATGAGAGATTCTTCATCACGTGGCGAACATCGTGTCGCCGCGCGTCACCGGACCTTCGCGGTCTTGGACGAGGTCACCGTCACCGTCGCGTAGCCCGATTTCCTGCCGGTCACCTTGACCGTGATCTGCTTGCCACGGTCGGCGGTGACGAGCTTGTACGTCGCCTTCGTAGCGCCCTTGATCGCGACGCCGTTGCGCAGCCAGGAGTAGGCGAACGTCGTTCCCGACGTCCACGTGCCTTTCGACACGCCGAGGGTCCGGCCGACGACGGCGGTGCCGGCGATCTTCACCGTGCCGACGGTCGCGACCTTCGCCGTCTTGGCCGAGGTGGCCGAGACAGTGGTGTAGCCCGATTTCTTGCCCGTCACCTTCACCGAGATCTGCTTGCCGCGGTCGGCCGAGCCGAGCTTGTAGGTCGCCTTCGTGGCGCCCTTGATCGCGCTGCCGTTGCGCAGCCACGAGTAGGTGAAGGTCGTCCCGGCCGTCCAGGTGCCGGCCTTCGCCGTCAGCGTCGCGCCGTACCGCACCGTGCCGCTCACAGTCACCGCGCCGACGGTCGGAATCCGTGTGGTCGCCGCCGACGTCTTGACGAGCGTCTCGCCGCCCTTCGAGCCGGTGACGCGCACGACGAGCCTGGTGCCGCGATCGGCCTTCGCCACCTTGTAGGTCGCCTTTGTCGCGCCCGCGATCGGGGCCCCGTCGCGCAGCCACTGATAGGCCAGCGTCGCGCCCGTCGTCCAGACGCCCGCTGTCGCGGTGAGGGTCGACCCCACCGAAGCGCTGCCTGCGACCGTGGGGGTCGGCCCGCTCAGGGTCTGCACAGACGTCGTGGCGTGCGGTGTGGGCGGCAGCAGGCTCGTGTTGCCGGCGAAGTCCCGCGCCGTCACCGAGAAGCCGTAGACGTGCCCGATCGAACCGGCGAAGGTGTCGGATCCCGACGCGGTCGCCGTCTTCCACAACTCGTATGCGCCGCCGTCGGTCGACACGTAGATGTCGGCGTGATCGACGCCAGACGTCGCGTCGGCGACGGTCCACGTGACCGGGAATGCCGGCGTCGAAGAGGTGGCTGGCGCCGTGAGCGATGCCGTCGGGGTGTCGCGGTCGATCAGGTTCGACCACGTGTTGGTGCGTATCGCGTCGTTGAGGTCGAACACGATGTCGGCGACGTTCGTGACGGTCGCGCCGTTGCCGACCGCGCTCTTCAGCGCGACGTCGTAGTAGACGACGCCCTGCCCCTCGGTGCCGTTCGTGTTCGGGGGGAGGAATCCGACGAAGGGATCCTGTGGCAGCACGCCCGTGAAGGGATCGGACGAGGCGAGGTGCCAGGTGAGGAGACCGGATGCTGTCGCCGACGCGGTGACATCGAGCTGCAGGCCATCCGCCCGTTCGAGATCCATCGTGTCGTCGAGCGCGGGGGAGTCGGCCGGCGGCGTGTAGGTGCGGCTGCCGAAGTGGATGCCGGCGAAGCGCACGGTGCTCAGGTCGAACACGGCGGGATCGAGCTGATTCGTGATGCGCACCTCTTGGGCCGGAGCGGTCGCATCCTTCGAGTTCTCGAAGAAGATCGCGTACCGGAACGTCCCCTCACCGCGGATCGCGCGCTGCTCCCCACCGCCGGCCGGGCCGGCGATCTCGTTCGGGTCGAGTGAGGCGACCGACTGAACGGGGTTGTCGGAGTCCTTCGGCCAGCACTGCTTGCCGGCGTTGAACAGATTCTTCACCCCCATGATCCCCTTGAGGATCGGCGCCGCAGGGGTGAACGAGCCCACGCAGGCGGCGGTGCCGACTGCCGACCAGAACATGTCCGAGGTGGAGGCGGCCGAGAACGGCGGCGCTCCCTGCACGATGTTGCGCGAGATGGCGAGGCCGGTGTCGATGGCGAGACCCTGGCAATCGCTGCCCGGAATGAATCCGGTGGCGAGATCGACGAGCGCATCCGTGCACCCGCCGGCACCCCATCCACCGAAGCTGATGCCGAACGCGTCGACGCCCTTGAGTGAGCGGTTCGTGGTCGAAACGGTCGCGGTCTCGAAGAAGAAGCACTCGCCCGCTCGCACGGCGAACGCGTAGTCGACGGCTTGACCGATCGTGACCTCGAACGCGAATTGAGCCTTCCCGCCACCGGGCAGACGCGAGACCATGAGCGGCATCGCGACGCCGTCCTCTTCGGAGTAGACCATGTTCTCCGCGACGAAGTCCCGCACGGTCACCGGGGCGTCCGGGGCGACCGCCCCGTAGATGTCGAACAGCGGCTTGATGGTGGAGCCGGCCGGTAGGCCTTCGATGAAGATCGGAACGCCGAGGGCGTCGACGTTGCCGGAGTTCTCGACCGTGATCGACACCGTCTGCGGACGCCCGGCCACGAACCGTCCCAGCGCGTTCACCGAGGTGGTGATCTTCGGCAACTGAACCGCGCCGATCGAGACCGCGTTGGCGACCGAGGACGTCTGCCCGTCCGGCGCGGTCGCCCGCAGCCCCCACGAGCCGGCTCGTCCGGTCAGATCGAAGTGCACCCCGAGTTCGCGACCGTCGTCGCTGACCGACATCACGGTGCCGACGATCGTCTGCGACCCGCTCGTGAGCTCAATGGTGGTGTCGGCGCCCAGTGCCTTGCCGCGCACGTTGACCGTGACCTCCGCGGACGCGCCTACTCGTGACGGGCTGGTCGAGACGACCGTCAGCGCGTCGGTGCCGCAGGCGGGGTTGAAGCAAGTCGTGCTGAATCGGAACGCGCCGGGTGTCTGCGAGCCGAGTGAGACGACGGCGAGGTATTCGCCCGACATCTGCAGCTCAAATCCCTGAGCGCCGTCCCACGGGGCCTGGCCGAGCGCCGCACCCTCGGGGTCGTAGAGGTCGACGCGGTAGTCCACGTTCTCGAGGTCGCGGTTGACCGCCTGCAGGCCGATCTCGTCGCCGGCGCCGCCGGGGAAGCGGTAGCAGCGCACGTCGAGTGCGCGGGTGAGGGTTCCGCTCTGCGGAGGGATGCCGGAGGCCACATTGGAGATGAGAGGGCAGCCGACCCCGTCGGTCACCCTGCGCAGCCCGATCTCGTACGGGTCAGTGCCCTGCCCCGTCACGAGCACGCGGTACGGCGTCGGGCCGGTCAGGTTGCAGTCCGCACCGTGCGTCGGCGCGCTGCCGCTGCACTGGTAGGCCCCGGTGGCGTCGACGATCTGCCACGCCAGCGGGTCGTTCGTGGCGCGCAGCACGTCCACCCGCACGTGACTGTTGCGGGCGAGACTCGACGCGTGACAGTCCACTGCCTCCTCGGACGTGCGCTGGTGGGCGGCGCGCGGTGAGACGAGCGAGACCGTGTCGTCGACGCTCGACGCGCAGCCGCTCGTCGCGGCGAGGCGGTAGAGGCCGACCGCATAGTCGCCGGGCCAGCCGTCGGTGTCGCCGCGGACGATCAGCCGGTAGGTCGTATTCGCCTTGAGGTTCGCCGTCGCGAAGGAGCCCCAGCTGCTCGACACGGTCTGCACGGCGAGGTTGCCGTTCGCCTCGTACAGGCCGGCCTCGGCCGTCCACTGCTCGTTGGCATCGTTCGCGGCGCGAAGGAGGTAGGGGCCCGCCTGGGCCGTCGTGAGGAGGTGGCAGTCGGCTGGCCGCGTGGTCGAGCGCGAGCCGACCACGGGCAGGTCAGCACCCCACGCGGCGAGGCTTCCGGCCGTGCAGCCGGTCGTCGACGCGTAGTCGCTCACCCAGATGTCTGCGGTCACGCTCGCCCGCTCGGTCGCCTGGGGGCCCAGCGAGGTGATCAGGCGCCACGGGCTCGCTCCGGACAGCGTGCAGTCCTGGGCGACGGACGTCGTCCACCACGCGTTGAGGGTGCAGACGGTCGCGCCGGACGAGTTCAGCACCGTTTCGATGACGTGATCGGCGGACGCGTCGTGCGTGACCCGCACGGCGGCCGACGATGACGCGGTGAACATGGTGCAGTTGAGTTCGTCGCCGGTGGTGAAGTCCGTCGTGGCGGCAGCCGCATTCCACGCCGTGGAGGGCAGAGTCGTGCAGCCGGCCGTGGCGGCGATGCGAAGCATCCCGGCCGTGTATGCGCCGTCCCAACCATCGGGGTCGCCTGTGACGATCAGCCGGTAGACGTGATTGGGCTTGAGGTCGGTGGCGGTGCTCACCCCGGAGAAGTCGGCCGAAACGGTCGCGGCCGGAACCCCGGTCGCGTCGTACAGCTGCACCGATGCCGTCCACCGATCGCTCTGGTCGACGATGCGCAGGGCGTAGGCGCCGGCCTGCGCAGTGGTCACGAGGAAGCACTCCGCGCCATGAGCGGTGTTCCGCTCGGCGGAGATCGGGAGCTGATCGCCCCAGGCGCCGAGGGCGCCGGCGACGCAGCCCGCGGTGCTGTTGTACGTCGCCGCCCAGAGGTCTGCCGTCAGCGGATCGTCCGGGCTGCTGTAGCGGTCGTTGTAGACGAGGACGCGCCACGGGCTCCCGCCGCTGAGCGTGCAGTCGACGGGCGCCGGCGAGGAACTGAGGGTCGCACGCGTGTTGCACAGCGCATTGCCGTTTCCGTTGACCACTCGCGCGGTCGTCGCGCTCGCCTCAGTGGTGGCGGTGACGCGGACGACATTGTTCGCGGCGGCCGGGATCGATCGGCACGCGACGGTGGCGGGCTGGGCGAACGTGATCGTGGTGGCGGCAGCATCCCACGCCGTCGGAAGGGCAGTCGTGCAGCCGGCCGTGCTCGACAGCCGGAACACCCCGATGGCGTAGTCGCCGGAGTCGCCCGTGAGGGTGAGTCGGTATGTGTGACCGGCAGCCAGCGTGCGCGTGAGCGGCTCCGGCGAGCTCGAGTAGATCGTGCCGACGGCCGTGCCGCCGTCGGCGATGTTGAGGGTCATCGCGACGGTCTCCGGCGCCCCGAGCCGCACGAGGTAGTCGTCGGTCTGGGTGATCGCCAGGTCGTAGCAGTGACCCGGGCCGTCGTCGGAGAGGCTGCCCTGGGCCGGCAGAGCGGCGTTCCAGGTGGCGAGTGTGGTCGGCACGCACTCGGCGACTTCGTCGGTGGTCGAGGGCGACGTGGTGCGGGAGCGGTCGCGCGCGGCGGGCGTCCGGGACGGAGCGGGCGTCGGGGCGGCGCTCGACGCGCTCGCGGCCGGCTTCGGCGGTGTCGACGCATCCCGTGTGGGATCGGGACTCGGCGTCGGGGCCGGTGTGGACTCGGCCGACGAGATCGGTTCGGGTGTCGAGGCCATCGCTGCTGGTGCGACCCCTGCGACGACCACTGCCCATGTGACGGCGAACGCCACGAACGCACGCATGCTCTTCCCCACCGGAGCCTCCCCAGACCCAGAGCAGCGAGCGTGCGCTCTGCCCCAAATGAGAGCGCGTGCTCTCTCCCCACTGAGAGCGCTGCTGGCTCAGATCATGGCGTAGGCGAGTCAGATGCTGCAAGAGGCTCCGCAACAGAGGGCTGATCCGGGTCATCCCAGCGCTGCACCGTCTGCACCACCCAGAAGACGGCGAACAGCATGAGTGCGATGGCTTCGCCCACGAAGATCCAGGGGAAGCCCTCGGGGTCGGGGCGCAGCATCCCCGCGACGATCAGCAGCACCATGTCGAGGATCATCAGCACGCCGATGACCGCGTATGTGAGGCGTTGCCCCGGCGTCGGCTCCGGGCCGTCGTCGGTCTCGCGCCAGAAGGCGTTCAGGATCGCGACGGCGGCGAACGCCCCGAAGAACAGCAGCGCGGCGGTGTAGTGGATGCTGGGGATCGGCCACGCATTGAAGGGGAAGCCGTCGTTCCACGCAGGAAGGAACGCGAGCAGCAGGAGGAGCACGGCCGTGACCACCGCGATCGCACTGGGCAGGACGATGCCCCATGTCCACAGGTTCTCGCTGTGGATGACCACCGTGACGAGGATGATCGCCGCCACGACGACCGCGTACGTGATGATGCCGTTGTAGATGTCCGGCATGTACGCGGGCGGCACGCCCTCGGAGGGCTGTGGGCCCTCCAGTCCGCCGATCAGCGGTCCGGCCGGGAGCGCGCTGGTGGGCACGAGCGCGATGAGCGGCGCGAACACGGCGGCGATGTCGAGCAGGACGGTCGCACGGTCGCGGCCGGACAGGGCGAGGAGCGCGAGGGATACTGCGACCAGCGCTCCCACGAACACGTTGCGCGCGGGCGTGTAGAAGTAGTGGCTGATCGAAGGGAGCACGTCGCCGATGCGGATCGACTCGATGAACACCGCCGCGAGCAATGCGAAGACGACGAGCGCGAGCGAGAGCCGCAGGTAGCGATGAGTGCGATGGCCGGTGGTGGCGGCGGCGACCAGGTCTTCGGTCATCTGATCTCCCCGGGTGCGCGCGGCCGTGTGCGGTGCCCAGCATGCTACGCCCCGCGGACGGCGCGGTGGCGTCGCCGTCGCCGCCTCACCCCACCCCGTGCAGGTGGACGCCCCGGCAGTAGAATCGGCGGAACCCTCGCGGCACCGTCGCCGCCCCGACCACCGGGAGCGACATGACCGATACCCGCACGCAGCCGTCTGTGTCGACGGAGACGTCCACCGTGCCGACCCTGCGGACGAGGGATGCTGCCCGCCCGACGCGGCGCCGAGTCGCACGGGTGCTCATCGCCGTGTACCTGCTGGCCCTTGCGCTCATCGCGTTCTGGCCGCAGCCCGTCGACCGCGATCTGTCGGATGTGCTCCAGGCGGTGACGCGCGCGCTGCCATGGCTGAGCTACGAGGTGATCGAGTTCAGCGCGAACGTCCTGCTCTTCGTGCCCTTCGGAGTGCTTCTTGCGCTCGCCGCGCCGCGCCTGCGTGCGTTCGTCGTGCCGATCGGCCTTGCCGCATCCGTCGTGATCGAGCTCGGTCAGGCCGTGCTGCTGAGCGAGCGCACGCCGAGCCTGCTCGATGTCGTCGCGAACACGGCAGGCGCGGCGATAGGGCTCGGGCTCGTTCTGGTGATCGAGCGGTTTCGCGCGCCCTGAAGCTCGTGGTCCTCGACCTACTTCGGCGCAGTGAGCGCGTCTGAGAGTCGTGTCGACTTGGCGTAGCCGTCCTTGGTGGCCGTCGCGCGGACGGTGAGCTTCTTGCCGAGGTCGGCGGACGTCACCGTGTAGGTCTTCGATCCGCCGCCCTTCGTGATCGCCGTGCCATTGCGGTACCAGCGATAGCTGACGTTGTCTGCGTCGGGCGACCAGCTCTTGGCGCTTGCGCCGGTTGCGGTCAGCTTCGTGCCGACCTTCGCGGTCGTCACTCCAGTCGGCAGCGTGATCTTCGGTTTCGGCTTCGTGGTGAAGGTGAAGCGCACGCTATAGAGGCCGAGTTGGAGAACCGACTCGCGCGTTCCCGGGCCCTTCGCGATCGTCAGGATGCGCAGCGGCTTGCCGGCACTGCCCGTCGGCACCGTTGCCGTCTTGCCGCTGCCGATTTTCTTCCATGTTCCGTCGTCCTGTCGCAACTGCCACAGGAACGTGAGCTTCGTGGGCTGCGGTGCGAGCTTGCCGCCCACGGCCCAGGCCCGCAGTCTTGCGGTCAGCTGTGCACCACTGACGGCATCGCGATCGAGGGAAACCATGAGCTCCTGGGCGCGAGGTCCGTAGCCGGTCGGAACCGCCTTGGTGCCTCCACGGGCGGTCAGGTAGCCCGCCCAGATCGGTGTCGTGAACCCCTCGGCCCCCGTCTTGTAGTAGACGATGAGGCCGTTGCCGATGCCCAGCGGCGCCGCGCCGTTGTACTCGCAGCCTCCTGGTGAGCAGATGTGCTCGCCGAGCTCGGACATGGTCGGCGCATCGCCGCGGAACGTCACTTTTCGCAGCCAGCCGGAGTGTCCGATCTCGTCCTGATCCAGGGCGCTCGTGCCGATGTAGTCCACGCTCCCCGGAATCGAGAATGACGTGATGTGGTTCCCATAGAACGCGTAGTCGTCGATCCACTTGACGCCGGATGGAATCACCGCCTTGGTGGCGGGGACAGGGGACGGGCCTGGCAGCACATACCAGACCGGACCGGCGAACGCGCCATATCCGATCCTGGTCACCTTGTAGGTCTTGTCGCCCGCCTTGATCGTCGCCGGGACGGTGATCGTCGTCTTGCGCTTGCCGTTCCAGCCGGTGAGTGTCGCGGTGCGCGCGACCGTGTCGATCTCGTAGGTGAACGAGCCGACCTTGATGCCGGACTTGAAGCTCGCCGCGATCGGTGCGGTGACGGAGGGCACCAAGGCGCTCGCGGGCGACACGGCGCCGGCCAGCACGAGTGCTGCCGCGAGCATCGCAGGCAGGGCGCGACGAAGGAGGGACTGCTTCGGGTTGAGCATGCGTGCAAGATAGCAGCGCGAATGCGCCTTGGTCACGCGATTTTCGGCGCCGAGGTCTACGGCCGACCCATCCCGTAGTACTCCCAGCCGGCGGCGCGCCAGGCCGCGGCATCGAGGCAGTTGCGGCCGTCGACCACGACTCGGCCGGTCGCGAGGGATGCTGCGTGCTCCGGCGAGAGTTCGCGACGGTACTCGTCCCATTCGGTGACGACGATGACAGCATCCGCGCCACGCAGCGCCTCGTCGCGATCGGCGACGTAGTTCAGCTGAGGGTGCAGGCGCTGGGCGTTCTCGATCGCGGCCGGATCCGTGATCGTCACCCAGGCGCCGAGGCCGTGCAGGCGCACCGCGACATCCAGGGCAGGGGAGTCGCGGATGTCGTCGGAGTGCGGCTTGAAGGCGGCTCCGAGCACGGTGATGTTCTTCTTGAACACCGCGCCGCCGAGGCCGGCGACGACGAGGTCGACGGCGCGGTCGCGACGACGGAGGTTGATCGCGTCGACCTCGCGCAGGAACGCGACGGACTCGCCGCGCCCGAGCTCTTCGGCGCGTGCCGAGAAGGCGCGGATGTCCTTCGGCAGGCAGCCGCCCCCAAAGCCGATGCCGGCGCCGAGGAAGCGGCGGCCGATACGAACATCGTGACCGATGGCGTCGGCCAGGGTGGTGACGTCGGCGCCGGTGACCTCGGCGATCTCGGCCATCGCGTTGATGAAGCTGATCTTGGTCGCCAGGAACGCGTTGGCCGAGACCTTCACGAGCTCGGCGGTGGCGTAGTCGGTCACGATGAAAGGCGTGCCCTTGGCCACCGACGGGTGATACACCTCGCGGAGGATCTGAGCCGCGCGCTCGCCTTCGTCGACGCTGTCGGTCGTTGAGCCGCTCCCGCTCACTGAGCCTGTCGAAGTGGGCACTCCGACCACGAGACGGTCGGGGTCGACGGTGTCCTTCACGGCGAAGCCTTCGCGCAGGAACTCCGGGTTCCAGACCAACGTCGCTCCGGTCGGCGCGACGCGCTCGGCGAGGTCTGCTGCGGTACCCACCGGCACCGTCGACTTGCCGGCGACGAGGTCGCCCGGCTCGAGGTACGGGAGCAGCCCGTCGATGGCCGCGTTCACGTACGTGAGGTCCGCCGCGTAGCTGTCCCGCTGCTGAGGTGTGCCCACCCCGACGAAGTGGACCTTGGCGCCCCGCGCCTCGGCCATGTCGGTCGTGAAGCGCAGACGCCCCGACGCGATGCCCTCGGCCAGGATCTCGGGGAGGCCCGGCTCGAAGAAGGGCGCCTCGCCCTTCGACAGCGACTCGATCTTGCGCTCATCGACGTCGATGCCGACCACGTCGTGGCCGATCGAGGCCATCGCGGCCGCGTGAACTGCTCCGAGGTAGCCGCAGCCGATGACAGACAGACGCATGGCGCTCCCAGGGGTTGGTGGTCGGGTCCGGCTCGCGCCGTCGGGCCATCGGCGCAGGCTCGCCTCTATTCCTATCAGAACGGCTCCTGCCCACAGCCCGTGAGACGGGCGCGGTTGCTTGACCATGATCGACCCATCACGTAGCGTTCACCCAAAGGACGTTCATCGTCCGGGGGTCCGCCGCGAGGCGGAGAGCTACTGTTCTGGGGAGAACGATGCTCATGAGTATTTTCGAGCGTTTCGACCGTGCCGTCTGGGGGGCCGGTCACGTGACATGTGAGGAGTGCGGCGCCGCACTTCCTGCGCACGCCGCCGTCTGGCGAGGGACGCATCCGTACTGTTCGCCGCTGCACGAGATGCAGGACTCGGACGGGCAACTGGCCTTGGCTTAGGCGATCGGAACGGGTCTACTCCCGGATAGTGCCGACGTGGTCGCGGTACCAGGCGACTGTGCGGTCGAGGCCCTCTTCGAGGCTGATCTGCGCCGTCCAGCCGGCAGCCGCGAGCTTGGAGACATCGAGCAGCTTCTGCGGCGTGCCGTCGGGCTTTGTGGTGTCCCACTCGGTCTTGCCGTCGAAGCCGACGACATCCGCGATGGTCTCGGCAATCTCCCGGATAGTCACATCAGACCCCGTGCCGACGTTCACCTGCTCCGGTCCGTCGTAGTGCTCCATCAGGTGCAGCACAGCATCGGCCATGTCGTCGGAGTGAAGGAACTCACGTCGCGGCGTCCCGGTTCCCCAGTTCGTGACAGATGGGGCGTCGGATGCTGCGGCCTCGTCGTAGCGCCGGATCAGCGCCGGTAGCACGTGCGAGCCCTTCGGTGAGAAGTTGTCGTTCGGCCCGTATAGGTTCGTCGGCATCGCCGAGATCCAGGGCAGCCCATACTGGCGACGCACGGCCTGCGTCTGCAGGATGCCGGCGATCTTCGCAATCGCATAGGCATCGTTTGTGGGCTCGAGATGTCCGGTCAGCAGCGAGTCCTCGCGGATCGGCTGCTCGGCGAACTTCGGGTAGATGCACGACGAACCGAGGAACGCGACGCGCTCCACGTCGTTCGCGAGCGCCGCGTCGAGCACATTCGTCTGGATGCGGATGTTGTCGCTCAGGAAGTCCACCGGGAACGTGCTGTTGGCGAGGATGCCGCCGACCTTTGCCGCGGCGAGCACCACGTACTTCGGCTTGATCTCGGACAGGTACGCGAAGACCGCATCGCGATCCTTCAGGTCGAGTTCCGCCGAGCTCTTGCCGACGATGTTCTCGAACCCCGAAGCCTCGAGCTTGCGCACGATTGCCGAGCCGACGAGTCCTCGGTGCCCCGCGACGTAGAAGGTGGCGTCGCGGTCGAGTTCGTCCGGCGTGTAGTCGAGGCCGTCGCTCGCGGTCATACCGTTCCCCACGAGGGGAGCTTCACCGTGTCGATCCACTGGTGACCTTCGGCCAGAGCGGTGATGTCAGCGTCGACCATGAGTCGGGCAAGCTCGTCGCCGTGGATGGTCGGCACCCACCCGAGCTTGTCTGCGGCCTTCGCCGGGTCGCCGATCAGCGCGTCGACCTCGGTCGGCCGCAGGTAGCGCTCGTCGAACTTCACGAACTCCTGCCAGTCGAGTCCGACATGCCCGAACGAGGTCTCGAGGAAGTCTCTGATCGTGTAGCCGACACCCGTCGCGAGCACAAAGTCTTCCGGCTCGTCGACCTGCAGCATCTTCCACATGCCCTCGACGTACTCTGCGGCGTAGCCCCAGTCGCGGATCGAGTCGAGGTTGCCGAGATACAGGTCCTTCTGGGTACCCGCCTTGATGCGCGCCACAGCGCGCGTGATCTTGCGCGTCACGAAGGTCTCGCCGCGGCGCGGGGACTCGTGATTGAAGAGGATGCCGTTGACCGCGAACATGTCGTACGCCTCGCGGTAGTTCTTCGTGATCCAGTAGCTGTACAGCTTCGCCGCGGCGTACGGCGACCGCGGGTAGAACGGCGTCTCCTCGTTCTGTGGGGGTGGGGTCGCTCCGTAGAGCTCGGAGGTCGACGCCTGATAGAAGCGCGTGTGGATGCCGGACAGGCGCACGGCCTCGAGCAGGCGGATCGTGCCGGTTCCGGTCGTGTCGGCCGTGTGCTCAGGCTCGTCGAACGAGACGCGCACGTGCGACTGTGCAGCGAGGTTGTAGACCTCGTCGGGGTTGATCTCAGACAGCATCGTGACCATACGTGCGCCGTCACTCAGGTCGCCGTAGTGCAGGAAGAGCTTGGCCTCAGGGTCATGCGGGTCGACATAGAGGTGATCGATGCGCGCGGTGTTGAACGTCGAGGCGCGGCGGATCAGGCCGTGCACTTCATATCCCTTCGCGAGCAGCAGCTCTGCGAGATAGGAGCCGTCCTGTCCGGTGATTCCGGTGATGAGAGCGCGCTTGGTCATCGAGTCTCCGTGTTCAGTGAGCGTGGTCGCGATTGGCCGGTTCGGGAACTCGGCTGAGCAGATCATCGCCATCGATGACGCGAGTCAGCAGCGCGTCGAATGCATCGATCGCCGTTTCCTCGTCCAGTACCGTATCGCGGAAACGACGGCCGGCCGCGCCCATGGCGTCTGCGGCGGCGGAGTCGAACGCGATTTGGAGGGCACCGTCCAGAAGAGCCTGCGGGTCTCCGGCAGGCACCACCACTCCGGCACAGGAGCGCCCGATCTCTTCGGCGGTAATCCCGGACCGGTCGGTGGCCGCCAGCACGGGCCGGCCGGCGGCGAAGTAGGAGGTGAGCTTGCTGGGCACTGCCATCTCGGCGACGCCCGGCTTTTCGTTCACGAGCAGGACGTCCGCGGCCTGCAGCGCCGACGCGAACTCGGTGTCGGACAGCGCGTCGAGGAACGTTACGGTGCCGAGGTCCCCCGCCTGAGCGATGAGATGCTCGCGCTCTGAACCGCCGCCGAGGAACACGAATCGCATCGCGTGTTTCTGCTCGTGAGCGAGCCTGGCAGCCTCGACGACGTTGCCGAGCCCCTGCTTCACGCCCATGTTGCCCGCGTGGAGGACGATCGTCTCGTCGACCGACCACCCGAGCGCGGCACGCGCCTCGATGCGTTCGACGGGTGCCGTCGAGGGCAGATGCGTCCAGTTGCGGACGACGTCGATCCGATCGAGCGGCACACCGAAGTCCTCGTGAACCCGGCGAGCGAAGCGGTCGTGAATGACGACCACACGCGTTGCCCGGCGCAAGACCAGACCCTCGAGTCGCACCATCATCCGCACGGTCAGCCCATCGGGCTGACCAGTCTCCTTGAGGCCGAGGCTGTAAAGATCCTGCACCCACACGACGAAGGGAGTATTGCGATGGAGCAGGCGCGCGCGCACTTGTGCGACCAACGTGGAGATCAGTGCCGGTGACACCGCGACGACAGCGTCCGGACCTCCCCAGCGGCGTGTCGCCTGACGCACGCCGAAAGTGAGTTCGGAGAAGGCGCGGCGAAGGCCCGATGGGCGGGAGGGTACATAGTGACGAAGGCGGGTGACGCGCACACCGTCGACGCCCTCCGTGCGCGCCCATTGCCCGTAGCCTTGTCTCACCTCCCATTCCGGATAATGGGGGTGCGCAGTCAGCGCCCGAGTCTCATAGCCGCGACCGACGATCCCCCGGGCCATCGCGCCGGTGTACGGCGAAATACCGGTCTGTTCCGGGGGATAGTTGAGCCCGAGCACGAGCACTCGGCGTGACTGACGCGACACAGCCCAAGGCTACCCTGGGTGGTTGGGCCGAATTACCTGAGGAGACGACGTGGACGACGTGCCGATCATCGATCTCTCGAAGGCACCCGGTGAGCGCGCCGCGTGGGATCGTCCGTCGTGGCAGGTGTATCTCTGGGGGATCTGCGAGCTGTTGTTCGTCACGAACCCCTGGCAGATCAGCTCCGGACTGCGGATACGCGTGCTTCGCGCATTTGGCGCCGAGATCGGTCGCGGCGTGATCTTCCGGCCGCGCACGCGGGTGAAGTTCCCGTGGAAGCTGCACATCGGCGATCGCTCCTGGATCGGCGAGGGCGTCTGGTTCCACAACCAGGACCACATCTATGTGGGGCACGATGTCGTGATCTCGCAGGAAACGTTCTTGACGACGGGGAGTCACGCGCATCGGCGTGACATGGCGCTGATTACCCGGCCAATTCGTGTCGAGTCGGGCGCGTGGATCACGGCGCGGTGCATGGTGCTGGGGGGCGCGGTCGTTGGCAGATCGGCGGTCGTCGAGCCGATGTCAGTGGTGCGAGGTGTAGTCGGCGCGGGCGAGCGATGGGGCGGCGATCCATTCCTGCAACGGGGACCCAGATGGTGAATGACGGTCGCCCACTGCGCATATTGCACATCGTGGGGCACGTCTCTCCCGCGCGAAGGTATGGCGGGCCGAACTCGGTGGCGATCGCGCAGGCAACGGCCCTGCGCTCCCGAGGACATGAAGTAACGATCGTCGCGGGCTCGGAAGGGTACGAGCTCGGCCGAACGGAAATTGATGGTATCTCCGCGGTTCTCTTCCCCTCCGTGCCGACCGTGACTCGGTCTTTCGCCCATCGAACTGCGCCAGGGCTTCGGACGTGGGTCAGGCGGAACTCGCAAGCTTTCGATATATCCCATGTTCACCTTGCGCGAGACTTCGTCACGACTCGCGCGGCGGCGGCCCTCAAGGCTCCAATGGTTGTGCAGCCTCACGGGATGCTCACCCGACGGTCGCTATCCCATGCCGCTTTTGACAAGCTGGTCACCCGGCGACTCGTCGCCCGCGCGCGGATGGTGATGGCGCTGAATCCGCTGGAACTCTCCCAGTTGCGCAACGACTTCATTGGAATCGCCGCCTGCGTAGTGACCAATGCTGTGGCCGTCAAACCCGAGGTCAGGAAGGACGACGACCCACCGACCATCCTTTACTTGGCACGGCTCCACGAGCGCAAGCGCCCCGAAGTGTTTGCGCGGGCGGCGATCATCTCGCGTCGAGAGGGTCTTGTCGCCAGGTATTTGCTAATCGGCCCCGACGAGGGGGAGGCGGCACGGATCCGCGCGATGGCGGAGGCAAACCCCGATGTCGATCTCCACTGGCTGGGACCCGCTACGAGTGGAGACGTAGGTCGGGCAATGGCTTCGGCAGCGCTCTATGTCTTGCCTGCGCGCGATGAGCCGTTTGGGCTCACGCTCCTAGAGGCAGTGGCGCAGGGCACCCCGGTCGTGGCGGACACGAGCTCGCCGCTCGGACGCGAACTTCAAAACGCGGGTGTCGCGCGCCTGTTCGATGGTTCTGCCGAGGATCTGTCAGCGACGATCCGCAGTGCAGTCGATGACCGAGCACTGCGGGAACGCGCGAAAGCTCACGGCGCTCGCATTGTTGCCGCCGGGTGGGGACTCGACCGCTTGGGCGAGAACCTCGAGCAGATATACGGTCAGGCGGTGGCGATGTGAGGCGGGTAAGTGTTCTCCAGCCGTACGTCCCCAACTATCGCGTGCCGTTCTTCGACGGCCTCGTCGAGCGGCTTCGGGGGGACGAGATCGAGTTGCGCGTATTTGCTGGCGGGCCGCCTTCGTCGCAGGCGGCCCGAAAGGATGCCAGTTCAACCAACCCGTGGGAACGACGCATCGACTCGCGGGAGCTGTCGCTGTTTGGCCGCGTCATTTCAGCTCCCCGGGTCCCAGCAGACTTCTTCGATTCGAACGGCGTAATTGTTGGGCTCGTTGGATCCCAGCTGCACCCCTATATGGCTATGCTGCGGCGCCGCCTGGGCGGCGCACGCCTTGGGGTCTGGGGTCACGTCGCTTCATATGTCGCGCCACCGAACGCGCTTGACATGCACCTCGAGCGGATGATGCTCCGAACAGCGGATCAGGTCTTCGCTTATACGCCGAGCGGCGCGGAGTTCGCGCGCGAACAGGGCGCTGAGGCGGGTCGGGTCACCACGGTAATGAACTCGGTGGACACTTCCGGTCTACTGGTCGAAATCCAGCGGCTGAGCGAGGGCGGTGCGCTCGCACTCGGCGGGGTGGTCCCGGGGCGCCGCTACCTTGCCTATATCGGCGGCCTGGACCAGAGCAAACGGATCGATTTTCTCGCCCAGTCGCTCGATCGCCTTTGGACGCGTGACCGATCAGTCGTGCTCCTCGTCGCTGGCCGTGGTGACCAGGAATCTCTTCTTCGAAGGGCGATTGAGCGTGGTCAGGTAATCATGGTGGGGTACGCCGATGACCGGCTGCTCGCCCAGCTGGCGGCGGCCGCTTCGGCAATCGTCATGCCGGGAAGGATCGGCCTCGTCGCGGTCCACGCGCTCGCCATGGGGCTACCCATTCTCACTGTGGACTGGCCCTATCACGCACCTGAGTTCGAGTACTTAACCCCCGGCGAGTCTGTGCATGTACTCGCGAACGACGTTGACGCGTTTGCCCAAGCCATGTCATGGGACTGGGGGCGAAGCGATCCAAAGGCGGCCCGGTGGGCGTTTCCGACCCTCGACGAGATGGTTCGGAACTTCGCGACGGGAGTCTGTCGAATGCTCGACACCTGAGAGTTCGTCCGTTCGTCCGCGGTCTCAGCGCTTAGTAGGATTTGGCTTGGCGCGCAGTGTGCCGACCACCCAGGAAATGTGAAGCAGGTGACGGTTGGCGCTCTTGTTGCTGGTCATCATCATCGTGGTCCTGCTCCTCGGGTACAGTTGGGCGCCATCCGACTCGCGGGGCACCAGGCCACTGTTCTCGGCGTATTCAACGGTCCTGCTCGCGTTCGCCATCTACATTCCGTTTCCAGCGACGTTGATACTCATCGCCGGCGACTATACGTGGGCAACCGGTTACTACTCGGAGCAGTTGCTCGCGGCGACTCTCGGCGTCTCGCTGATTGCGTTGGTGGCGTTCATTGTGGGCAACGTTCTTGCTCGAGGACGCAACCGACTGACCGAGACTCCTGAGAGCCGACTAACTGCTCACACCTCCGAAGTTTTGCTTGTACTGATGGTCCTGGTGGGCGTGGCCATGAAGGTCGCCCTCGTGTTGGGCGGGGGTGGGGTCGAGAACGCCCTCATTCGGTTGTCGTCCTTCGCCAGCGTCGCAGCCAACGTTGAAGAGTTCGGTGCCGACGAGATTGGACTGCGAACGCTCTCAGGAGTCGCTGATGGCGCGGCGACCTGGGGGCTGGTGCAAGGCCTCCGCGACAGACGCAGAGTCTTTCCCTGGACGATCGTCTTCGTCGCAGTCCTCGCGATGAGTTACTTCACCATCGGCAAACGACTGCTGCTGATCCTGCCCCTGGTCTGCGTCGCCGTTGCCGTTCACAACTATGTGCGCCCGATCACTGTCCGGCTACTTCCGCTTGCCTTCGGACTAATTCTTGTCGCTGGTCTTTCGACCCTCTTCGCGAGGATCTTCCTTCCCGCCGCCGCCGCGGGGGTGGCTATCGATCTGAACCAGATTAAATATGCTGATGGATCTGCTCTGGCCTTCTACTTCTACTCGCTGGAGTTTTCGACAGTCGAAATGATCTCAGTTGCGATCCGCGACGCGACGAACATTGCGAGCCTGTTCGGTGGATCGGCATCCGCGTTCATTACGACGAATCTCGTGCCGTTTCTCTACTCGATCCCGCGTTCGATCTGGCCAGGCAAGCCAGCCGTTTTCTATGACGTCTCATACGGCGTGAGTGCAGCGTTAGGCGCGACGCCCTTCGAGGACCCAACGGTCGGGTACGCGTCGACGGCGATCGGCACTTCCTACATCGTGGGAGGGGTGCTCGGAGTGATCGCCGTGATGTTCGTGTTCGGAATGGTGACGGCCCGCGTAGATCGCTCCCTGCATGTCGCCGAGTGGTCCATCGCGCGCACGATGTTCTATGCGGTGGCGGTCGTGATCGCTTTCCATTTCTTCAGACAGGGCACGCTGGCATGGACGTTCATCGTCTCGATCGTGCAGCAGTATGGCCTTCTCTTGGCATTCGGTGTGGCAGCGGTCGCTGCGATCCCTCGTCGGGCACGGCGACTCGATCTCGTTTCCGGTAGGAGTGACTCATGAGGGCAGCGATAGGCAAGGCATTGCTCCTTATGGATCGTCTCGTGGACGGGATTCGCCGCTCGTACTGGCGACTGCGCACGGACGGAGTCGGGACGGGGTCACGCCTCGCGTCCACGGTGAGAATCCGGGCTCCGCGCTACGTCTCGATCGGAGCTCGATGTGTTCTGAATGACTTTGTCCACATCTGGGGTGCGGGCGGCGTGGAGATCGGTGACGATACGTTGATTGCGGCGCATTCCGTCATTTCCTCGCAATCACACGACATCGACGCATTGGCGGCTGGCTCGCTTTATCGAGAAACAGCGGCGAACGCTCGCGTGGTGATTGGTCGGAACGTTTGGATTGCATCCAACGTTGTCATCGGCCCTGGGGTCACAGTTGGAGACAACGCAGTCATCGGCGCCGGCTCCGTTGTGCTCAAAGATGTCCCCCCCGGCACCCTGGTGGCAGGTGTACCTGCGCGGGCAATCCGTGCGCTTCAATGAACTCGACAGCCACCAGAGGGTATTTCCGGCGCAACGTCGGGCTGAGCGTAGTCGCTTCCCTTCTTTCCGCAGTATCACTTTTTGCTGTCTTTCGCATCGCCGGTGAGGTCGTCGGATTCGAATGGCTCGGGGCCTGGTCGCTGATTCAGGGCATGATGCTGATTGCTCGGATAGCCGACTCAGGCGCGGCAGCCAACATCACCCGGGAGGTCGCGAGAAGGTATCGGACGGCGGGCAGAGCGCCGATCCTTCGTATCGGCCTGGCGGCATCAATCATCGCCTCGCTCCCGGCGTCCATTCTTGCGGGGATCATCGCGGTTCCCGTCGGTCTGTTCATGACCGAGATGTACGGGGGCGCCCTAAATGTCTCGTCACTTCACACGTTGATTCTGTTAGCAGTTGTCGCTGCAGTGCTTTCGAGTTTTGCTTCGGTGCTCTTAGCGGTAGTTGAGGGCGCATTCCTTTTGAACGCCAAGAGTCGCGTGATAATCGTCGCGAACATCATCGCGACGTGCGTCGGAGTTCCGCTCCTGTGGCCGATCGGCCCAGCAGCGATTGGACTTGTGTATGTCCTCATGGCTGGGGCCCAGCTTGTGGGGGCGTTGACGGTTCTGATCAGGGAAAGCGCTCGACGGCGTTTTCGCGACACGATCCGTATTCGCGACCATATACGCGCCCTGTGGCGTGAGAACGCACAGTTGAGCCTGGTCGCGATAATTCGGCTGACTTTCGAGCCGCTGACCAAGGTGCTGCTGAGTCTCGTGGCCCCCCTCCCGGCGATTGCCTCCTTTGAGCTTGCCCTGCGCGTGAGCACTCAGATTCGCGTTACGGTGCAGGCTGCAATGCAGCCCCTCGTCGCGCTCGGGGCTCGGCGGCCCGGCGAGGCCGACGAGGCGGCGCAACGAACATTTCGTAAGAGCCACAACCTAATCGCCCCCGCTAGCCTGATCCTCGCACTGGCGCAATTTCTTGCGGCGCCTGCGATTAGCTTGGCTGGGCTCGGCGGCCTCGATGAAGACTTCGTGATGTTCTTCATACTTCTCGCGATCGGCGGATCGCTGAATATCGCTGGATTGTCGGGCTACACGTTCCAGTTGACCAGTGGAGCAATTGCCCCCCTACTCGCCATTCAAGCTTCGATGGCGGCCGTCAACGGCGGCGCAGGCGCGGTAGGCGTGATGATAACCAGTCCGCCAACAGTAGTGGGTGCATATGCGCTGGCATTTGCGATAGGCGGCTTCGCATGTCGGCTGCTTCTTCCAGTGCCACTTTCCGCGGTCGAAATTGGGCTCGTTTGGCTCGCCCCGATTGCCGGGGGTGCGGCGATCTACACGGCGATTCGTGCGGCTCTGAGCGGCGGCCTAGCCGAGGGCCCGATCGTTGTTGTGGGTTGTGTCGCGGCTCTCGCCCTCGTAGCAGCGGCTACGCACTCCCTATGGAAGGCCCGGCGAAAGGATGAATAAATTGCGTGTCGCAGTATTGATCACAACCTTCAACCGCGTTCAGACGACGCTCCGGGGGCTGGATGGCCTCCACTCGGCGCTCACTGATGTACCGGAAGTGGTGGCCGACGTTTTTCTGGTCGACGACGGTTCGACCGACGGTACAGGAGCGGCAGTGGCGCGCGCCTACCCGGCGATGCACGTGATTCTTGGGAGCGGCTCGCTGTACTGGAATAGAGGAATGTGTCTCGCATTCGCCGAGGCAAGAAAAGCAGGCCCCTACGACGCCTACCTTCTAATGAATGACGACATTCAGTTGAGCGGCGACATCCGACCATTCTTCGAGTACTTCCGCCGCAATCGCGAGACGCTTCTGGCGGGGGCATTCACGTCCGAGGACCACGCTCACATTACGTACTCCGGATTCAATCGGCCAACTCGCCTGCGCCCATTACGTCTCGATACGGCATCTCTCACCGGCATTTCGACTCAGGTTGACACCGTCAACGGCAACTTTGTACTGGTCCCGGGGGAACTGATGGAACGGCTCGGTGGCCTCGACCCGGTGTACACGCATGCGCTCGGAGACCTCGATCTTGGTTTGCGTGCACGCGATCTCGGCGCCAGCGTCGAAGTCTTTTCCGATCCCCTTGGAGTCTGCGCCAAGGGCCCAACTCTGACCGAGCGACTCGCGGCCCGCCCGCGACGAGAACGCTGGGCGCAATCATTCGGCCCCATATTTGGAATCCGGCCGTATGCGCATTTCGTCTGGCGACACGGGACTCGAGTATTGTTTCCGTTCTACATGGCGAAGGCGCTGTTGGCCCGCCTCGTGTACGTCCTGAGGTAGCGCACCGGACCGTTGGGATCGCTCTGGGCCGGAGTCGAGACTTTGTGTTCCGAGGCACCCACAGACCTCGGCCAAGGGAAGCTCTTGGAAGGACGCTCGACCGCTTTGCAGCAGAAGTTCAGGATCTGACTCGCTCCACGGCTCGGATCCGCTCCGGGTGACAGAGCTCGACCTAGTGCGCCGTGCCGTGAGGTGCCAATGCGGCTCGCGCAGTGCGGAGCAGGATGACGAAGTCGGCGACCAGTGACCAGTTCTCGACGTACGAAAGGTCGAGTCGAACCGACTCATCCCATGACAGCGCTGAGCGGCCGCTCACCTGCCAGAGCCCCGTGATCCCCGGCTTCGCCAGGAAACGCCGATGGACGTGCTCCGCGTAGTGCTCGACTTCAGAAGGCAGGGGTGGACGAGGGCCGACGAGGGACATCGAGCCGGAGATCACGTTGGCGATCTGCGGCAGCTCGTCGAGGCTGAAGCGGCGCATGAACCGGCCCACTGGCGTCACACGCGGATCATTGGTCATCTTGAAGAGGACTTCGTTGCCTGCATCCTGTTGGGAGCGCAAATCGTCGAGCATCGACTCTGCGTTCACGACCATCGAGCGGAACTTGAGCATCTCGAACTCGCGACCGCTGCGACCCACCCGCACCTGCTTGTAGAGCACCGGCCCTGGGCTCGAGACCTTCACGATGAAGGCAAGGAGCAGCAAGAACGGGCTGATCAGGATTCCGCCGATGCCCGCGAGGGTGAGATCCATAGTCCGCTTGACCACTCGCTGACCACGACTGAACTTCGGCGTCTCGACATGAATAAGCGGCAGCCCGTTGACCGGCCGCGTGTGGATACGGGGGCCGGCGACGTCGAGGATGCTGGGCGCCAGGACGAGATGCTGGCGCCCGGCCTCGAGTGCCCACGAGATCTGCTTGACCTTGTAAGGGGGAAGGTCGTCCGTGCTGGTGACAGCGACGGTGTCGGCGCGTGTTGCCGTGATCGCCCTCTCCACGGCGTTGACGTTGCCCATGATCGGGACGCTGGTGCCCTCGATCACGTCGGCGACAGCCCCGGAGGGCACACAGGCACCCACCACCTTGTACCCCGTGCTGCGGTTCCGTTCCAGTTCGCGAGCGATCTGGCTCACCGACTCGCGAGAGCCGACCAGGAGGACCCGCGCCGAATACTCTCCAGACGACCGCTGGGCGACGAGCCACTGACGCCAGAGCCACCGCTCGAAGACGAGCACGAGAATGCCGAGGGGGAGGCTGAGGACGAGGAAGCCGCGCGCGACATCGACTCGGGCGAGGAACGCGACGATCGCGATGGCGCCGAAGAGTGTGAAGCTTGCCCGCGTGACCCGAACGTACTCGGTGTTTCCCGAACCGATCACCCGATAATCACGGGAATCGATAAGACCGAGCGCCCACATCCAGAGCAGGATCAGGACGATCGAGAAGGCCCAATACGAGACGTCCGAGATGCGCGTGTCTTCGCGCATAACGACCTGGGCGTTGCCGAGCCCGAACCACGCGATCTGAGCGCCGAACACCACCCAGACGAGCACGAGCAGATCGCTGACCCATAGCCGGCGGGCGTACCGCTCGCGCCAGCGGTCAGGCTTCACGGGGGTGGGGGGCGAACCGGTCGCGCCGGGCGTCACGATGACGCCCGGGACGGGCGTCGCCTGCTCTTGGACTGGGTTCTGGTGCGTCATGTTCGCCGCGTCGAGTGTTTGGTTCGACGTCACGTTTATCTACTCCACGGGTCTTGATTGCCCCCCAGGCGCGACAGTATCAGTCGAATGTGTCGGGACTGTGACGCCAGCAGGGGGACGGGACGCCTTGGACAGTTTAGGGGCTTTGGAGGGGGCGCGTTTCGTCTCGCTTCGCTCGCTCCCCAACCCGCGCGCAGTGGGCGTTTCGTCTCGCTTCGCTCGCTCAACGACCGGCGGTGGGAGCAGCGGCCGGCGTTTCGTCTCGCTCGGCTCGCTCAACCCTTCGACAGGCTCAGGGAGCGGGTGGGGCTCAGGCGGCGGGGGAGAGGAGCTTCTTGCCGGACCAGACCAGGACCGTGTCGCCGCTGGCGGCGATCGCGGTCGGGCGGGCAGCATCCGCTCCTTCGACGCAGCCCAGGGACGCAGGGTCGCCGCCATCCGCGAAGCGCGTGACGGCGAGCCCCTCGGGGCACGACTCATCGGTGTGCGCGACGACGATCCCGTCGGAGATCGCGAGCGCGACTGCATCCGAGGCCTTCAGCGGATCCCATTCGCCGTCGCTCAGAACGTAGGCGGTGCCGTCGCAGACGAGGGCGACTGCGCCGTTCGACGCGCGGACGGAGCGCGGGTCGTCGCACGGGGCGTCGACCTCGCCGTCCGGCGTGACGATCACGGTGGCGTCGGCCGACGACGGGTAGGTCCAGTACGCGAGGATCTCGGGGTATGAGTCCCAGAAGCGGCCCTGGGTGAAGGTGCGCAGGAGCTGCGTCTCGCAGTCGTCGCCCATGTCGGCGAGCAGTTCGGCCTCTGTCTGCGCGAACGTCTCGATGCCGCGCACCTGCTGGATGCCCTTGTATGTGGGTGTGACGTCGACCCAGGTGGAACCGCCGTCGGTCGACTTCTCGACGGTCGGGGAGTCACCTTCGCACTCGCCGGCGGTGGCGCGCCACATGCCTCCGGATCCGATGGAGAGGTAGCGCTCGGCGGACGCGGCGACGGGCTCGGGGAGCGAGGTCGAAGGGTCAGCAGACGGAGTGGCGGTCGGCGACGTCTTCACGGGCGCGGGACTCGGGGTCTCGTCACCGCCCACCGGGGTCGTGATGGGTGCGGGCGTTTCGTCTCGCTGCGCTCGCTCAACGACCGCGGTGCGCTGGAGGGCGAGGACGCAGAGCACGACGACGAGCGCGGCGAGAGCGATCACCGCGATGACCGCGATCACGCGGCCGGCGCGCGAGGGCCCACCCGAAAGGCGTGCCACCGGCGTTACTCGGCGCCGGAGGTGGGGCGGTTCGTGCGGAAGCCCAGTTGCTCGAGCGTGGGCGCTACGGGCGGCGTCGCGACCGGCGCCTTGCGCTTGCGGCCGGACGCGGCCTTCTGCGCGGTCTCCTTCTGGATGTACCCGTAGCCGCCGTACCCGCCGTAGCCGTAGCCGCCGTAGTACGAATCCGGGCCGCGGGTGGGCACCATCGTGAGCGCGATGCCGGCGAGCTTCGCGCCCACCGTCGCGAGTGCGTCAACCGCACCGGTCAGCTGGTGACGGGTGGTGCGGCCGGCCGAGACCGCCAGGATGGCGCCACTGGTCGCACGGGCGAGGATCGCGCCATCCGTCACGGGAAGAAGCGGGGGAGCGTCGCACAGCACCATGTCGAAGTCGCGCTCGAGCACGTCGAGCAGCGTCTGCATCTGCTTCGAGCCGAGCAGCTCGCTCGGGTTCGGCGGGATCTTGCCCGCGGGCAGCACGTACAGGCTGCGGCCGCCCCACGGCAGCATCACGTCGCCCACGCGCGCACGGCCGATCAGCACGTCGGTGAGACCGGCGCCGCCCTCGATGCCGAGGTACTCGGCCACCTTGGGCTTGCGCAGATCGCAGTCGAGCAGGGCGACGCGCTTGCCCGCGTCGGCCAGCGCGATCGCCAGGTTGATGGTCGTGGTCGACTTGCCCTCGCTCGGGACCGAGCTCGTGATCACGAAGCTCGACCGGCCGCCCATGTCGAGGAACTGCAGGTTCGTGCGCAGCGCGCGGAACGACTCGGCACGCGGGCTGAGCGGATCGGCGTGCACGATGAGCGGGCGCTCTTTGGCCTTCGGGTCGAACGCGATCGCGCCGATGAGCGGCGCCTTGGTGACCTGCTCGACGTCGCGGCCGTTGCGCACGCGGGTGTCGAGCACGGTGCGCAGCACCGCGATGCCGATGCCGAGCGCGAGGCCGATGAGACCGCCGAGCGCGAGGTTGAGCGGCACGTTGGGGCTGGAGGGCGCGAGCGCCGGCTGCGCGTCCTTCACCCGCGACAGCTTGACCGGGCTGATGCCGTTGTCGCTGGTCGGCTCGATTGCCTCGACGGTGTCGGTGAGACTCGCCGCCAGCGCGTTCGCGATGTCGGCCGCGAGCACCGGGTCGGGGTCGGACACCGTGATCGTGATGAGCGTCGTGTTGAGCGCGGCCGACGCGGTGACCGACTCGGCCAGCTCGCTCGCGGTGGTGCCGAGGCCGAGCTCGGCGATCACCGGGTTCATCACGATGGGCGTGGTCACCAGCCCGACATACGTGTTGATGCGTGCCTGGGTGAAGCTCGAGCCCTGCTGCAGCTCGGCGACCGAGCCGCTCGTCTGAGTCGAGACGAACACCGTGCTCGACGATTCGTAGATCGGCGTGCGGGTGAGAGAGTACGCCGCAGAGGCTCCGAGACCCAGGAGAGTCACCACGAGGATGATCACCCAGTTCTTGCGCAGGATGCGGATGTAATCGCTGAGCTCCATGCTCTCTCTCGGTGCATCGGGCGCCCGGGGGCGTGGCGTGACGGGGTCGCGATCAGTCTGCCACAGCGGGGTTGGCCGCCACGGCCAGGCGCACCACGCGCACGACCTCATCGAGCGCCGGATCCAGCTGCGATGCCGACACCTGATACGTCTTCCACGAACGGCCGTACGGGTCGATCACGTCGTCGTCCGCCGGGTCGGCGGCCGGCTCGACGAGGCCGCGCTTGCCCGCCAGGAGAGCGGATGCTGCGCGCACCCGTTCTTCGTCGGTGTCGTGCGGGCGGGCAGCGGCGACGATCTCGTCGTCGCTGGTCGCGCGCGAGAGCCGCGCGAACTCGCGGATCGTGAAGGTCGACCGCAGCCGCGACGGCGCGAGCTCGGCGATGGCGCGGCGGTGCTCGCGCGTCATCGCGAGGATCAGGTCGGGGGTGGAGAGGTGCGCCTCGGTCAGGTACCGGGAGAGGTGCGCTCCGGTCTCGGCGGGATCGATGCCGCGGGCGAGCGCGAGATCGACAGCCTCCGGAGTCATCGGGGCCGACGGGAGCCCCCGGGTTCCCGCGCTCCGGACGTCGACGCCGAGGTCGGCCAGGCGCGCACGCAGGATGACCGCGGCCAGCGGCGACCGGCAGATGTTGCCGGTGCAGACGGTCAGGATCTCGAGCACAGCGCACCTCGGGGCGGGGGATCAGGGCGGGGATCGGAGCGCGCACGGCCGGGTAACGTGGGGCCGTGCCAGATCAGCCTAGCGATGCCTCCGGTACGGGGGCTCAGGACGTTTCGTCTCGCGCAGGGCTGCGTGCGGGGCGGTCTGCTGACAAGGAGGCTCGCGGCGTTTCGTCTCGCTTCGCTCGCTCAACGGTCCGTGGGGCGGGGCGGACGGACTGGCGGCTCGGCGGACGCACGGTGCGCGGGTGGCGCGAGCTGCTGATCGCCTGGGCGCTGTTCAGCCTCGGAGCCGGAGTGCTCGCCGGGTTCACGATCCGCTGGCTGTGGCCGGCAGCATCCTGGTCGTCTCTGGCGAGCACGCTCGCCCTCTGGATCGGGATGCTGGTCCCCATCGTGATGGCGTTCAGCCGGTCGCGCCCGGTCGGCCTCCTGCGCCTGCGGCCGCTCGACCTTCTCTATGGCGTCGCGCTCGGCGTGTTCCTGCGCCTGTTCCAGGGATGGGTCGCGACGATGGCCGACGGCGGAGCGCCCTTCCCCACGTTCGCCACGATGGACGGCGCACTGCCGAGCTCGTGGTTCTGGCGCGAGGCCCTGCCCGCCGGCGTGATCGCCCCGGTGATCGAGGAGTTCTTCTTCCGCGCGGTGATCCTGGTGGCGATGTACACCGTGCTGCGACGCGGATTCGGCAAGATGACCGCCGGTCTCGCGGCGGCGCTGGTCTCCACCGCCCTCTTCGTCGTGCTGCACACCGTCAGCGGAACCCTCGGCATCGACGCGGTGGTCTCGCTGGGCGCCGTGGGCCTCACCTGCGCGGCGCTCGTGCTGCTCACCGGGCGCATCTGGGCCGCTGTCATCGTCCACGTCGTCTACAACTCGATGTATCTCCTGCTGGGCCTGGTCGGCACGTTCGCCGGATAGCCCGACGGCCGTCTTGCGGCCGGCTTGCGCAGGTCTTGCGCCGCTTTTGCGGACGCCTCGCGGACGTTCCCGGATGCCGGGTTCCCGCGCCGATATGATGAGCGATGCCGGCAGGGGCCGCACCCGAAATGCACCCCGACCCGGCACTCTTGGGGACTTGGGGATGGACATGCTGAAGAAGGCCTTCGCCGCGGCCGCCGTCGCGGCTGCGCTGACGCTGACCGGGGCGAGTGCGGCGACCGCCGCATCCGGCTATCCGGCCGCACCGCCCGTGTGCGAGGCGGTGCCGACCACGATCGCGGTGGGCGAGACCTCGACCATCACGTGCGTGTGGGTGGACGACGAACTCGACGGACGCACCGTGACGTTCTCGACGCAGGGCCCCGCCGTGCGCGACGACACCCTCTCGTCGCTCGTGTTCGCTTCGGAAAAGGGCAGCTCGAGCGCCACCGCACCCATCGCGGGCCGGACGGCGGCCGTGACGTTCACCGGTCCCGCCGAGCGGGTGTACCCGATCAGCGTGTCCTGGAGCGACGAGACCGAAGTCCTGCTCGAAGTCCCGATCACCGTGACCCAGGCCGCAGATGCCGGCCCGGACGCCGGGGCCGCGCTGCCCAGCACCGGTGGCACCGTGCCGACCGAGGCGCTCTGGATCGGCGTCGGTGCGGTCGGCCTCGGCGCGATCGCGGTCTACGCCGCTGTCGCCCGCCGCCGTCGCTCTCACCGCTGACGTCTGCTCTCGGGGAGTGACCGCGTACTCACGACCCTGGGTCGCCCTCGGAATCGCCGGGTCGGCGCTCGTGGGCGTACTCCTCCTGGTCGGCGGCCTTGAGGGCGTCATGGCGTCGTGGGGCCTCGCTCCCCTGGCGACCGTGCTCATCGACCTCGTCATCATGACCGTGCCGCTGCTGGTCGCGGTCATCGCAGCCGGGGTCATCGCCGGCGGCGGCGAGCCCAGGGGACCGGAGCGCGTCCACGACTGGGTGCGCGCCGTCGGTCTGCGCGCCTGGCGCGGAAGCGACCTGCTGCTCGGCATCGCCGTCGCACTGATCGCGCGGGCGCTGGTCGAGCTCATCGCGCCCACGAGCGGGTCGCTCGGCGGCGGGTTTGCGCCGACGGCCCCTGTCGTGATCGCCGCCGTCGCGGCGGTCGTCGTCTCTCCGGTCGTCGAGGAGCTGTTCTTCCGCGGGCTCGTGCAGCGGGCGCTCGCGGACGGGCTGGGCCGGGCGGGGCGGGTGGCAGCATCCGCCGTCGCGATCGCGGTCTCGACCGGTGCATTCGTGCTCCTGCACGTGCTCGCCGGGGGAGCGGGCCTCGGCGTGATCGCCGCGACGCTGGCCGTCGGCATCGGCTGCGGGGTGCTCACCGCCGTCACCGGACGCCTCGGCGGAGCGATCGTCGCGCACGTCCTCTTCAACGCGGCCGGCATCGCGCTGCTCATCTGGTGAGCGGATGCCGTCCCGAGCGGTTTGGCCGCAGCATCCCGATGACGTAGACTTGATCTTTGGTGTCCGGCTCAGCTGACCCGGCACCGCGAACGTGAGCCCTCCACTGGCGTGTTGGCTCGATCCGTTTCGTCTCGCTTCGCTCGCTCAACGAGCGGCGGGAGACGGCGTGATCGAAGACAACCACCCCGGAGTGGGATTCACGAACCTCTCCGTTCGATCAAGAAAGCAGCACTACTGTGACGCGCACTTACTCCCCCAAGGCTGGCGAAGCCCAGCGCGAGTGGCTCATCATCGACGCGACCGACGTCGTCCTGGGCCGTCTCGCCTCGCACGCGGCAGCACTCCTCCGCGGCAAGCACAAGGCCACCTTCGCGAACCACCTCGACAGCGGTGACTTCGTCATCATCGTCAACGCCGGCAAGGTCGCGCTGACGGGCCAGAAGCTCGAGCAGAAGAAGGCCTACCGCCACTCGGGTTACCCGGGCGGCCTCAAGTCGGTCACCTACTCCGAGTTCCTCGACAAGAACCCGGCTCGCGCCGTCGAGAAGGCCGTCCGCGGCATGCTCCCCAAGAACAGCCTGGGCCGCCAGCAGCTGACGAAGCTCAAGGTGTACGCCGGTGCCGAGCACCCGCACGCCGCGCAGCAGCCCAAGACGTACACCCTCGACCAGGTCGCCCAGTAAGCGCCGGACTGACTTAAGGACATACTCGTGGCGAACATCGAAGAAACCGCTCCCCAGAACTACTCCACCGAGACCCCGGCCGCTGAGACCGCCGTGGCCGCCGAGCGCCCCGTGCTCTCGGTTCCCGGTGCAGCTGTCGGCCGCCGCAAGGAGGCGATCGCCCGCGTGCGCCTCGTCCCCGGCACCGGCGTCATCACCATCAACGGCCGCACGTTCGAGGACTACTTCCCGAACAAGCTGCACCAGCAGCTCGTGACCGACCCCTTCACCATCCTCAACCTGACCGGTGCGTACGACGTGATCGCGCGCATCTCGGGCGGTGGCCCCTCGGGCCAGGCCGGTGCACTGCGTCTGGGCATCGCCCGCTCGCTGAACGGCATCGACGAGGAGAACAACCGTCCGACCCTGAAGAAGGCCGGCTTCCTCTCGCGCGACGCGCGCATCAAGGAGCGCAAGAAGGCCGGTCTCAAGAAGGCCCGCAAGGCTCCTCAGTACTCGAAGCGCTAAACGCTTCAATGGCGCTGTTCGGAACGGACGGTGTGCGGGGCCTCGCAAATGGCTCACTCACCGCCGATCTCGCGCTCACCCTGGCCCAGGCGACTGCTGTCGTCCTGGGCCAGGGCCGTACTGCGGAGGCTCGTCGCGCCGCAGGCAGGCGGCTCACCGCCGTCGTCGCCCGCGACCCCCGCATCTCGGGGCACTTCCTCTCGGCCGCGGTCGAGGCGGGCCTGGCCTCCTCCGGCGTCGACGTGCTCGATGCCGGCACCATCCCGACGCCCGCAGCCGCGTTCCTCGTGGCCGACGTCGACGCCGACTTCGGCGTGATGATCTCGGCCTCGCACAACCCGGCGCCCGACAACGGCATCAAGATCTTCGCCCGGGGCGGCGTCAAGCTCCCCGACGTGGTCGAGCAGCGCATCGAAGCGGCGCTCGACCGGCCCAAGCTCCAGCCCACCGGCGGCGACGTGGGACGCATCCGCCGTTTCGCGGATGCCGAAGACCGGTACGTCGTGCACCTGCTGGGCTCCCTGCCCCACCGTCTCGACGGGCTGCATGTGGTGCTCGACTGCGCGAACGGCGCAGCATCCGGCGTCTCGCCGGAGACGTTCAAGGACGCCGGGGCCAAGGTCACCGTCATCGGCGCCGACCCGGACGGACTCAACATCAACGACGGCGTCGGCTCGACGCACCTCGACACGCTCGCGGCCACGGTCGTGGCGGTCGGGGCCGACCTCGGCATCGCCCACGACGGCGACGCCGACCGCTGCCTCGCGGTGGATGCGTCCGGCACCGTCGTCGACGGCGACCAGATCATGGCCATCCTCGCGATCGCGATGAAGTCGCGCGGAGAGCTCGTCGACGACACGCTCGTCGCGACTGTGATGAGCAACCTCGGCCTGCACAGGGCGATGGATGCTGCCGGCATCCGCCTGCTGCAGACCGCCGTCGGCGACCGGTACGTGCTCGAGGCGATGAACGAGGGCGGCTACTCGCTCGGCGGTGAGCAGTCGGGCCACGTCATCATGTCACGCTTCGCCACCACAGGCGACGGCGTGCTCACCGGACTGCACCTGGCCGCAGAGATGGCCCGCCGGCGCAAGACGCTGGCCGAGCTCGCGTCGGTCATGACCGTGTATCCGCAGGTGCTCCTGAACGTGCCCGATGTCGACCGCGACCGCGCGTCGACCGATGAGGGTGTGCTCGCGGCCGTGGCTGCGGCCGAGGCCGCCCTCGGCGACTCCGGTCGGGTGCTGCTGCGCCCCTCGGGCACCGAGCCGGTCGTGCGCGTGATGGTCGAGGCGGTGTCGTCCGCGGAGGCGCAGCGTGTCGCCGACGAACTCGCCGCCGTCGTGCGGGAGCGCCTCGCGCTGTAGCGCGCCGGAACCCGGCATCGGCTGGGAGGTGTCAGGGAGAACCCGGTGCATTCCGTGCCGGGCATGGGGTAGGGCATACGCTGACGACAACAGCGATCGGCATCCGCCTTTGGCTTCACCTCCGCCCTGACGGGCGTGATGGAACGGCCTGGTGTTCGGATGTCGACAGCCACTTCCACCCTCGGCGCCGTGCGCCAGACGTATGCGCGGACCGACAGCTTCCCGCACATGACCAAGGCGTACACCGAGGTGTCGCAGGTGGTGAAGGAGTCCGGGCTGCTGAACCGCGCGCGGATGTTCTACGTCTTCGTCGGCATCGCGCTGGCACTCGCGTTCGGCGGCGCGGTCACCGGGTTCATCCTGCTGGGCGACACCTGGTACCAGCTGCTGATGGCCGGCGCTCTCGGACTGATCCTCACGCAGGCGGCGTTCCTCGCCCATGAGGCGGCCCACAAGCAGATCCTCTCCACCGGGCCCGCGAACGAGCGGCTGGGTCGCATCCTCGCCGCCGGCGTGGTGGGCATCAGCCTGTCGTGGTGGAACGCGAAGCACTCCCGACACCACGCGAACCCGAACGCGGTCGGCAAGGACCCCGACATCGAGGTCGACACGATCCGCTTCCTCGAAGAGGACGCCGCGAAGGTGAAGGGGCCGATGCGGCTGATCACCGAGCGTCAGGGCTGGCTGTTCTTCCCCCTGCTCACCCTCGAGGGCCTCAACCTGCACGCACTCGGTCTCAAGCACCTGTTCTCGCGCGGCAAGGTCAAGGGCCGCTGGCTCGAGCTCGGACTCATCGCCCTCCACTTCACCGTGCTGTTCGGCGCGGTGTTCTGGCTGCTGCCCCTGGGCATGGCCTTCGCATTCATCGGCGTGCAGATGGCCGTCTTCGGCGTCTACATGGGTGCATCGTTCGCCCCAAACCACAAGGGCATGCCGATCATCGCGCACGACGCCAAGCTCGACTTCTTCACCAAGCAGGTGCGCACCTCGCGCAACATCTCCGGCGGCTGGTGGGCCACGTGGCTCATGGGCGGGCTCAACTACCAGGTCGAGCACCACCTGTTCCCGAACATGCCGCGACCGCACCTGGCCAAGGCCCGCGAGATCGTGCGCGAGCACTGCCGCACCCTGAACGTTCCTTACACCGAGACCACGCTCGTGCAGTCGTACGGCATCGTGATCAGGTACCTGAACCGCGTCGGCCTGGCCGCGCGCGACCCGTTCGACTGCCCCGCCGCGGGTCAGCTGCGCCGGGTCTGAGTCCTCAGGCGTCCGCCTGCCAGGCGAGCGATTCGCTGTAGCGCAGCAGGACGCCTTCACGCAGCGCCCACGGGCTCACCTCGAGCTCCTCGACCTCCAGCGTCTCCATCGCGGTGTGCAGCACGACGGCCGCGGCGACGATCTGGAAGGTCCGGTCGGCGGTGATCCCCGGCAGCTCCTGCCGCGCTGAGGCGGGCAGGCGGGCGAGCCGCGGAATCCACGAGCCGAGCGCCGCGCGCGGCAGCAGCATCCGGTCCGATCCGGACCAGCCGGGGGCGTTGTAGCCGACGAGCTTCGCGAGCGAGCGGATCGCCTTGCTGGAGCCGGCCACATGGTCGGGCCGGGCCAGCGCGCCGAACGACGCGGCGACCGGGGCCAGCACTTCGCGCGCGTGCTCACGGAGTCGCCCCACGGCTTCCTCGCCGGGCGGGTCGTCCGGCAGGTACTCGATCGTCGAGCGGCCCGCGCCGAGCGGGACGGATGCTGCGGCCTCCGGCAGCTCGTCGGCACCGGCCGCGATCTCGAGCGACCCTCCGCCGATGTCGAACAACAGGATCTGGCCGGCCGACCAGCCGAACCAGCGGCGCACCGCGAGGAACGTGAACCGTGCCTCGGTCTCGCCGCCGAGCACCTGCAGGCTCTGCCCGAGGGCCGCTTCGATGCGCGCGATCACCTCGGCGCCGTTCTTCGCCTCGCGCACTGCGCTGGTCGCGGTCGCCAGAAGCTCGTCGACGTTCTCCTTGGCGACGACCTCGCGGGCCGTCGTCACGGCCTGCTCGAGCGCCTGCACGCCCTCCTCGCTGATCGAGCCGTCCGGCTCGAGGTAGCGCATCAGGCGCAGAACGCTGCGCTGGCTGGACTGCGCGAGCGGGCGACCTCCCGGCCTCATGTCGGCGACAAGCAGGTGGACGGTGTTCGACCCGATGTCGAGGACTCCCAGGCGCACGGGTCGAGGCTATCGTGCCGGCGACCGCATCCGTCAGGGAAAGACGTGCGGGACGAGCGCGACTGCCCAGATACGATGGGCGGGATGTCCGCAGATGAGACCCCGCTCGATGCCGAGCTGTATCGCCGGATCGACCGTGACGACTGGGCGCGGCTGGCTGCGGGGTCTGCCCAGCCGCTGACCGAGACCGAGATTGTGCAGCTGCGCGGACTCGGCGACCGGCTCGACATCGCCGAGGTGCGCGATGTGTACCTGCCGCTGAGCCAGCTCCTCAGCCGCTACGCCACCGCGACCAAGCGACTCGGTGCCGAGACGGCCGAGTTCCTCGGGGAGCCGGACACGACCACGCCCTTCGTGATCGCGGTGGCCGGGTCGGTGGCGGTCGGCAAGTCGACGATCGCCCGCCTGCTGCGCGAGCTCGTGTCGCGCTGGCCCGGCACGCCCCGGGTGGAGCTGGTGACCACCGACGGGTTCCTCTACCCGAACGCCGAGCTCGAGCGCCGGGGGCTCATGGAGCGCAAGGGCTTCCCGGAGTCGTACGACCGGCGGGCGCTCGTACAGTTCCTCTCCGACGTGAAGAGCGGGGCCCCCGAGGTGCGCGCTCCCTACTACTCGCACATGCGGTACGACATCGTGCCCGACGCGCAGATCACGGTCCGGCGGCCGGATGTCGTGATCGTCGAGGGCCTCAACGTGCTGCACCCGCCGCCGGTGCCGCACGACGTGGCCGTCAGCGACCTGATCGACTTCTCCATCTACGTCGACGCCGACCCGGAGCACATCGCCCAGTGGTTCGTGGACCGGTTCCTGGCGCTGCGCCAGGGGGCGTTCACGAACCCGAACTCGTTCTTCCGGGTGTTCGCCGACATCACCGACGAGGAGGCCGTGCAGATGGCCCTCGGCTTCTGGAACGACATCAACCTGCCGAACCTCATCGAGAACGTGCAGCCCACCAAGCACCGCGCGACGCTCGTGCTGCGCAAGGCCGCCGACCACGCCGTCGACAGGGTGCTGCTGCGCAAGCTCTGAGGTGGCTGGCGTCTCGGCCCCGGCCCGATTACGGACGGGACACGCCGTGGCGGCTCCGACCGAAGCGGCGCGTCGCGACCGTAAACGGTGAGGGGCAGCATCCGCTCCCACGTTTGTTCGGGCATCTCTCAAACCCCCGCGCCTACCATTGACGGCATGTGTGGAATCGTCGGATACGTAGGCCCTCGCGACAGCCAGGCCATTCTTCTCGCCGGACTCGCACGTCTGGAGTACCGCGGGTACGACTCGGCGGGCGTCGCGGTGATCGATGGTGACGGCGACCTCGGCATGCGGAAGCGGGCCGGAAAGCTCAGCGTCCTGCGCGACGACCTCGTCGCCCATCCGCTGCGCGACGGCACCACCGGCATCGGCCACACGCGCTGGGCCACCCACGGCGGCCCGACCGACGTCAACGCCCACCCGCACCTGGCCGACGACGACAAGCTCGCCGTCATCCACAACGGCATCATCGAGAACTTCGCGGACATCAAGGCCGAGCTCGTGGCTGAGGGCTACACCTTCCGCAGCGAGACCGACACCGAGGTCGCCGCCGTGCTGCTCGGCCGCGAGTACCGCACGCACGACGCCGACCTGGTCGCCGCGTTCCGTGCCGTCGCCGACCGCCTCGAGGGGGCCTTCACCCTCCTGGCGATGCACGAGGAGCACCCCGGCCTCGTCGTCGGCGCCCGCCGCAACTCGCCGCTCGTGATCGGGCTCGGCGAGGGCGAGAACTTCCTCGGGTCGGACGTCGCCGCATTCGTCGAGCACACCCGCAGCGCCCTCGCGATCGGGCAGGACCAGATCGTCGCCATCACGCCGTCGGGCGTCTCGGTCACCGACTTCGAGGGCAACGCCGTCGAGGTCGAGCCGTTCGAAGTGCTGTGGGATGCCGCTGCCGCCGACAAGGGCGGCTGGCCCTCGTTCATGGCCAAGGAGGTCTCGGAAGAGCCAGAGGCTGTCGCCAACACGCTGCGCGGCCGCATCCACGACGGCGTCATCCGGATCCCCGAGCTGGACGGGCTCGACGAGCTGTTCCTCGGCATCGACCGGGTCATCGTCATCGCCTGCGGCACCGCGGCGTACGCCGGCATGGTCGGCAAGTACGCGCTCGAGCAGTGGACGCGGCTGCCCGTCGACGTCGAGCTGGCGCACGAGTTCCGCTACCGCGACCCGGTGATCGGCGCGTCGACGCTGGTTGTCTCGATCTCGCAGTCCGGCGAGACGATGGACACGCTCATGGCCGTCAAGTACGCCCGCGAGCAGGGTGCGAAGACGGTGTCGATCTGCAACACGCAGGGCGCCACCATCCCGCGCGAGTCGGATGCGATCGTCTACACGCACGCCGGCCCCGAGGTCGCGGTCGCGTCGACCAAGGCGTTCGTCGCGCAGATCACGGCGCTGTACCTGCTCGCGCTGCACGTCGGGCGCGTCCGCGGCACGGTGTCGGCGGCGACCGCGGAGGAGCTCGCGCGTGAGCTCGAGTCGGTGCCGGCGAAGATCTCGCGCATCCTCGAGACCGAGCAGTCGCGCATCGAGCAGTTCGCGCACTGGATGGCCGACACCCGCTCCGTGCTGTTCCTCGGCCGCCACGTCGGCTACCCGATCGCGCTCGAGGGTGCGCTCAAGCTCAAGGAGCTCGCCTACATCCACGCGGAGGGCTTCGCGGCGGGCGAGCTGAAGCACGGCCCCATCGCGCTGATCGAGCCAGGTCAGCCCGTGTTCGTGATCGTGCCCTCGCCCCGCGAGTCGGCGCTCCTGCACGCGAAGGTCGTGTCGAACATCCAGGAGATCCGCGCACGCGGTGCGCGCGTGATCGTGGTCGCGGAGGAGGGGGATGCCGCCGTGCTGCCCTTCGCCGATGAGGTGCTGCGGATCCCGCTCGCCGGTCCGATGTTCGAGCCGCTGCTCGCGGTGGTGCCGCTGCACATCTTCGCGATGGGCCTGTCGACCGCGAAGGGGCTCGACGTCGACCAGCCGCGCAACCTCGCGAAGTCGGTCACGGTCGAGTAGGGGTTCGGCGGGTCGGGCGCGAGCCGGGGCCTTGACTGTATAAGTTTTCACTTATACAGTGGCCGGGTGCACGCGCTCGAGGTGGTGGCGGATGCGGTGAGGCGCCGCATCCTGGAAGTGCTCGCTCACGGCGAGCGGCCGGCCGGCGAGCTCGCCGCCGTCATCGGCGAGGAGTTCGGCATCTCGCAGCCCGCCGTGTCGCAGCACCTGCGCGTGCTGCGGGACGAGGGCTTCGCGACCGTGCGCGCGGACGGTCCCCGGCGCATCTACGCGCTCGACTCCTCTGGGCTGGATGCGGCCGACGCCGCGCTGGCGCGACTGCGCGCACCGTTCCGTCAGCGGCTCGACGCGCTGCACACCGAGATCGCGCGCGGCCGGCGTGCGGCACCGCATCCCTCATCCGACGCAGTGGAGGCATCATGAGCATCGACAGCCCCGTCATCGAGAAGCGCGACGGCCGCTACCGGCTGGTGTACGAGGAGGTCTACACCACCGACATCGACGACCTGTGGGCCGCGGTGACGCAGCCGGAGCGGCTCGCGCGGTGGATGGCCGACTACTCCGGCGACCTGCGCCTCGGCGGCCAGTGGGAGGTGGCGAGCGACGACGACGGCCCGTGGGGCCGCGGCACCGTGACCGCCTGCGACCCGCCGCACGAGTTCACCACGACCTGGCAGGCCACCGGCGAGGAGCCGACCGAGCTCGTCGTGCGCCTCGAGCCGGTCGAGGGCGGGACGCGGCTGGTGCTCGAGCACGCCGGCGTGCAGTCGATCTTCTACGGCGCAGGCTGGCAGACCTACCTGGAGCGGCTGGCCGGGTATGTGGTGGATCCGGCCGCCGACCTCGGCGGCGAGGATGCGTGGCAGCGCCGGTTCGCCGAGCTGAAGCCCGAGTACCAGGAGCGGTTCGGCGCGCTGTAGCCGAGTGTCTTCGGCGCCGCGGGTTCAGTATTCAGGCTGTGCGGGGTAGCGAGGGCTGTTCACACGCTCAGCCGCCCATTCAGCCTGAGTTATGGACGGCGTCCCGGACCTGACGTGACCGCGCCCGGTAGTCTGTCGGATGCTGCGCCCGCAGCAGGCAGGGAGCCCCCGTGATCGTCGGAATCGGCGTCGACCTCGTCGACATCGCCCGCTTCGAGCGCACCCTCGAGCGCACGCCGCGACTGGTGGAGCGCCTCTTCGCGCCGGCCGAGCGGGTCCTTCCGGCGCGCTCGCTGGCCGCGCGCTACGCCGCCAAGGAGGCGCTCATCAAGGCGCTCGGCGGATCCGACGGCCTGCACTGGACCGAGATCGAGATCACGTCGGAGCCGTCCGGCCGGCCCTGGTTCACCCTGGCCGGGTCGACCGCCGAGGCCGTCGCCGCCAAGGGCATCGCCACGGTGCACCTCTCGATGTCGCACGACGGCGGTTTCGCGACCGCGTACGTCGTCGCCGACTCCGAGGCCCTGGTCGTGCCCCCCGCGGAGGCCGACGCGTGAGCGGCTTCCACGGCGCGCTGCGCGAGGCCACCATCGACGTCGGCGCCATCGCCGACAACGTGCGACACCTGCGCCGGCTGACCGGCACCGAGGTGCTCGCCGTCGTCAAGGCCGACGGATACGGGCACGGCGCGGGCCGCGCTGCCGCGGCCGCCCTCGAGGGCGGGGCGAGCCGCCTGGGCGTCGCCGACATCGGGGAGGCCCTCGCGCTCCGCCGCGCCGGCATCGACGCCCCGATCCTCGCCTGGCTGCACGCGCCGGGCACCGACTTCACCGAGGCCGCGGGCCACGGCATCGAGCTCGGGATCTCGAACTTCGACCAGCTGCTGGCCGCGGGGGCCGCAGCATCCATGGATCGCCCGGTCGGCGTGCACCTCAAGCTCGAGACCGGACTCGGCCGCAACGGCATCGCCCCCGGCGACTGGCGGGTCGTGCTCGCCGAGGCGGCGCGGCTCGAGCGCATCGGCAAGGTGCGGGTGATCGGGCTGTTCAGCCACCTCTCCAACGCCTCGGCCGACGAGGACCGTGCGGCGCTCGCACGGTTCCAGGAGGGACTCGGCGTCGCCGCCGCGCTCGGCCTGGCCCCGCAGCTGCGCCACATCGCCGCGACCCACGCCGCCATCGCGCTGCCCGAGTCGCGGCTGGACTGCGTGCGGCTCGGCATCGGCATCTACGGGCTGTCGCCGTTCGACGACCGCACCTCGGCCGACCTCGGACTGCGACCGGCGATGACGCTCCGCGCCCCCGTCGCCGCGGTGCGCCGGGTGCCCGCGGGGCAGGGCGTCTCGTACGGCTACGACCACCGCACCTCGGCCGACACCACCCTCGCGCTCGTGCCGCTCGGCTACGCCGACGGGGTGCCGCGGCAGGCGTCGGGGCGGGGACCGGTGTCGATCGGCGGCCGGCGGTTCACCGTCGCCGGGCGCATCGCGATGGACCAGTTCGTCGTGGATGTCGGCGACGCCGAAGTGCGGGTCGGCGACGAGGTGACGCTGTTCGGCGACCCCACGCTTGGCGTGCCCTCCGCGGCGGAGTGGGGCGACGCCGCGGGCACCATCAACTACGAGATCGTGACCCGGATCGGGCCACGGGTGCCGCGCCGGCAGGTGTCGTCGTGAGCGGGCTCGACCCGCTCGCCGGAGAGCGGGTCATCGAGACGCCCGAGGCCATGGAAGACCTCGGCCGTCGGATCGGCGGGATGCTGCGCGCCGGCGACATGGTCGTGCTCACCGGCCCGCTGGGCGCGGGCAAGACCACCCTCACCCGCGGCATCGGCGAGGGTCTCGGGGTGCGCGGGCCCGTGCAGAGCCCGACGTTCGTGATCGCGCGGACGCATCCGTCGCTCGTGGGCGGTGCGCCGCTCGTGCACGTGGACGCCTACCGCCTGGGCTCGGCTGCCGAGCTCGACGACCTCGACGTCGACCTGGACGGCTCGGTCGTCGTCGTCGAGTGGGGCCGCGGCATGGTCGACGGGCTGCGCGAGCAGTGGTGGGAGGTCGAGCTCGACCGGCAGTGGCACGGCCGCGGCATCGACACGGCCTGCGGCACGGACGAGCGCGCGGCCGAGGAGCTCGACGCCGACACTCCCCGCACTGTGACGATCACGCGCCGCCCGTAGGGCCCACGCAGCGGGGTGCTGCCCTGCCCGCGCTGGCCCTCACCCCGGCGTCGACCCCACCGCTTCGTGCCGAACCCACCGCCTACGCACGGCGCGTATCAGGTGGGCTCGGCAGCACGGGGTGGGCTCGACGCAGCGCGGGAAGGCCGGGCGCCGCCGGGCGGCCCTGTTCAGCGCGGAGTCAGGGCGGGCAGGGCAGACTCGGAGCATGCGTGTGCTGCTCGTGGACGACGAAGTGCGCCTTGCCGAGGGCGTGCGGCGCGGTCTCGAGGCCGAGGGGATGACCGTCGATGTCGCCCACAACGGCGTCGACGGCCTATGGCGCGCGCGCGAGCAGGATTACGACGCCATCGTGCTCGACGTCATGATGCCCGGCATGAGCGGCTACCGGGTGTGCGCGACGCTACGCGCCGAGGGGATCTGGACGCCCGTTCTGTTCCTCACCGCGAAGGACGGCGAGTGGGACGAGGTCGAGGGCCTCGACACGGGTGGCGACGACTGGCTCACGAAGCCGTTCTCGTACCCCGTGCTCGTCGCCCGCCTCCGTGCCCTGGTGCGGCGCGGGGCTCGCGAACGCCCGGCTGTGCTCTCGGCCGGCGACCTGCGCCTCGACCCCGCCGCCCGCACGGTGTGGCGCGGGGAGACCGAGATCGACCTGACGGCGCGCGAGATCGCCGTGCTCGAGTTCCTCCTGCGGCGCCGAGGCGAGGTCGTGACGAAGCTCGAGGTGCTCGACAACGTGTGGGCGGATGACTTCGAGGGCGACCCCAACATCGTCGAGGTGTACATCGGACGTCTGCGCCGCAAGATCGACCGGCCGTTCGGGCACGACGCCATCGCGACCGTGCGTGGCGCCGGGTATCGACTGGCGGCTGATGGTGTCTGACGTGCGGTCGGGCCCGGGCCCGGGCGCGCGCGAGCGCGGGTCGACGACGAGGCGAAGGGGCGGTGCCTCGATCCGCGTCCGCATCACGATCTGGGCGACCCTCGTGGTCGCGGCCGTGCTCGGCATCGGAGCCGTCGTCGTGGTCGGCCTGCTGGCGCGCAGCCTCGAGTCGGGTGTCGCGACCCGCATGGAGTCCGAGCTGACGAGCATCGCGGAGGGGCTGGAGCAGGGCCTCGTCGCGTCGGCGTGGATCGCGGAGCGCGACGACGACGTGCTCATCGCGTGGCGATCCGGCACGACGACTGTCGTGAATGACGAGAACGCCCTCGCGCTGCCGACGCCTCCCGGCGAGGAGCCGGTGCGGACGGAGATCGACGGGCAGTCGATGCTCGTCGTCGCCGAGCAGGTCGACGATGGGATGCTGCTGCTCGGGGCCTCGCTCGCCGGGGCCGAGGCGGCGGTGGCGACAGCGACGACGCTGCTCGCGGTGAGCGTTCCGCTCGGGGTCGTGCTGATCGGGCTCGTCGTGTGGGCGGTCGCGACGCGGGCGCTCGCGCCGGTGGAGCGGATCCGCCGACAGGTCGAGGAGATCGACGCGGAAGGCCTCGACCGCAGGGTGCCCGCCGATGGCTCGGGCGATGAGATCGACCGGCTCGCCGGCACGATGAACCGGATGCTCGACCGCGTCGAGCAGGGCTATCGGGCGCGCCAGCGCTTCGTCGGCGACGCCTCGCACGAGCTGCGCTCGCCGTTGGCGACCATGCGCCAGTACGCCGAGCTCACGCGCGCGCACCCCGAGGCGGCGCAGCCGGGCGAGCTGGCCGAGGTCGTCGTGGAGGAGGGTGCGCGGATGCAGCAGATCCTGGAGAGCCTGCTGCTGCTCGCCCGGCTCGACGAGAACGCCGTGCGGGGCTCCGGCTCGGTCGACCTCGATGATCTCGCCCTCGAGCACGCGGCACGGGCGCGCGCCTCGAGCGCTGTCCATGTCGACGCCCGCGCGATAGAGCCGGCTCGCGTCGACGGAGATCGGCGGCTCCTGGCCCGGGCCGTGACCAACCTCGTCGACAACGCGCTGCGGCACGCGCGCGAGCGGGTCGCGATCGGCGTGCGGGTCGTCGATGGACGCGCCCTGCTCTGGGTCGACGACGACGGCTCGGGCGTGCCGCACGCCGAGCGGGAGCGGGTGTTCGAGCGGTTCGTGCGTCTCGACGAGGCGCGGTCGCGGGATGCCGGCGGCGCCGGGCTCGGGCTGGCGCTCGTGCGCGAGATCGCGCTCGCCCACGGCGGGACCGTGCGGATCGACGACGCCCCGGCCGGCGGCGCGCGCTTCGTGATCGAGCTGCCCGCGGAGGAGGGCTGAACGACCGTTCAGGTCGGTTCAGTTCCGGTTCAGCGGTCGCAAGGGAAGGTGAAGTCATGAACAGCGACGAGAACCCCACGACCCCCCGCCCCGACGAGTCGGACGCCGTGACGCCCGCCGCGGATCAGGACGCCTTCCAGACGGCCCCGATGCCCGCGTCGCAGCCGACGGCGGACGCTCCCGCAGCCGCACCGGTCGCTACTGAGCCGGCGCGGCGCGGGGGCACCATGCGCCCGCTCCTCATCGGCGCGGCAGCCGGGATCGGCGTGCTGCTGATCGGCGGCATCGGCATCGGCGCTGTGTCCGCCCTGTCGAGCGGCCAGTTCCAGAACGTGCCCGCCACCGCCGTCACGAACGTCGAGACCCCGGCGCCGTCGCCGACCGCGGCGCCAGACGACGCGGACGCGGACGCGGACTCTGGCTCGGGCTCTGGCGCCGCGACCGACGCCGCTGCCACCGCCGAGCAGTTCACGGCCGCCATCGACCGCGCGGTCGCTGCCGCCGAGGGTACGGGCGCATCATCGGTCGAGGTCGAGTCGAACGGCTGGTCGGTCGATGTCGTGCTGTCCGACGGGTCGGAGATCGATGTGCGCGTCGGCTCCGACGGCACCGAGACCGTGCGCGCCGACCACCGCGACAGCGACGCCGACCCGGCCATCGATACGGCGCGCATCGGCGACATCGTGGTGGCCGCCGTCACGGCCGCCGGAGGCGGCACGGTCACCGCGATCGAGACCGAGGGCGACGGTTCGCACGCCTACGACGTGACCGTCCGCCTGGACGACGGTGCCGAAGCCGACGTCGCGCTGGCCGACGACCTCTCGGTGGTCGATGTCGACATCGACAACGACTGACCCGGAGCGATCGGAGGGGGAGGATGCCGCGGCATTCTCCCCCTTCCTCGCGCTTCAGATATTGCCGACCCCACCGCTTCGTGCCGACCCCACCGCTTGCAGACAGTCGACGGAGGGTGGGCTCGGCAGCACAGGGTGGGCTCAGCGGAGAACGGCGGGCGCGGGGGCGACCGGCGCGGCCGCGCGGGCGGCGAGCATCGCGGCGAGCACGGCGTCGGGGCGCTCCACCTGGGCGAAGTGGCCCGCGTCGGCGAGGCGGATCTCGCGGAAGTCGGCGATCGCGGCACGGAACGCGGCGGTGTCGCGCCGACCGGCGAACACGTCGCGGCGGCCGCGCACCGCGCGCACGGGGCACGTGATCGCGGACCAGATCCGCTCGTTGTATTCGGCGGCGAGGCGCGCCGCGCGCGCGAACGCCGCTAGACGCACCTCGTCGCCGAACGCCGCCACCACCGAGGGATGCGGGCGACCCGCGAACAGCGGAGCGGTCAGCACCCGCAGCGCGCCGACCCGACCCAGCAGCCGCACGAAGCCGGTGCCTGCGCGGCCGAGGGCGGACAGCATCCGCATGACGAGCAGCATCCCCGCGAACCCGGGGGTCGCGAGCCCGCCGCGCAGCGGGCGCCGGATCGCGTCCAGCACACCCGCGCCGCTGGCCGAGACCGCGGTGACGCCGAGGGTCTCGTCCGGGTGCCGGGCGGCGATGTCGAGGGCGACGAACCCGCCCAGCGAGTGCCCGACGAGCCGCCAGGCGTCGTAGCCGAGCGCGCGGACCGCCTCGGCGACCGCGTCGGAGAGCTGTGCGACGCTCTGTACGCGGTCGAGCGCGCCGCTCTCGCCCCAGCCGGGCAGGTCGATCGCGACGACGTCGGCGAGCGGTTCTCCCGCCAGATCGGATGCGGTCACCAGCGGTGTCCAGGTGGTCCACGTTCCGGCAGCCCCGTGCAGGAGCACCGTGGCAGGCCCGCCGCGCTCGCGCCCGACGCGCGCGACGACGGTGCCGGCCGTACTGGTGACGGCGACGCGTCGCAGCCCGAGGGCCGCGGCGTCCGTGCGCAGCCGCAGAGCAGAGCGGGAGGGCTTCACCCCGGTTCTTCGTCGCGGGGCCCGGATCGGATTCCGCGCGCCCGGGTAGCCTGAAGGGGTGATTCTCGGCATCGACACCTCTCTCGGCACGGCCGTCGCCGTCGTCGAGGCCGACGGGGTGGTGCGTGCCGATCTCGGCAGCGACAACCCGCTCGGACACGCCGAGGTGATCGGCGAGCTGCTGCAGCGGGCGGTGGCCGCCGCATCCGATCCGGCTGTCGACGGCGCTCCGCCGCCCGACGCCGGCGCGGAGATCGCGTACGTCGCCGCCGGCATGGGGCCGGGCCCGTTCACCGGGCTGCGTGTCGGCATCGCCGCGGCGCGGGCGTTCGCCCTCGGCCGGGGGATCCCGGTGCTGCCGGTGGTGAGCCACGACGCGGCGGCGCTCGAGCATCTGATCGAGTCGGTGGTCGCGGGGGAGCCGCTGCGCCGGTTCGCGATCGTGACCGACGCGCGTCGCCGCGAGTTCGCGTACACGGTGTACGACGACCTCGACGACGACGGGCTGCCGGTGCGGGCCGTCGAGCCCGCGCTGATCCCGCGCGACGAGCTCGATGCCCGGCTGGCCGAGCTCGGAGCCGAGCGCCGTGACGTCACCCGGATCTCCGCCGCGATGGTCGCGCTCGTCGCCGCGCGGGCGCTGACCGCCGGCCGCGAGCCCGGCCCCGCCGACGCCCTCTACCTGCGCTCGCCGGATGTCACCATGCCGGCCGGACCGAAGAAGGTGGGCGTGTGACGGTGCGCACGGCCACGCCGGACGATCTCGACGCCATCATGGCGCTCGAGCGCGCGTCGTTCCCGACCGATGCCTGGTCGGACGCGATGATGCGCGCCGAGCTCGCCTCGCCGCATGGGCGGTACGTCGTCGACGAGGAGGCGGGACGCATGCTCGGATACGGCGGAGTCCGCGCGGTCTCGGGAGCTGCCGACGCCGACATCCAGACGATCGCGATCGCCGAGCACGCGAGAGGCAGGGGTCGCGGGCGGACCCTGCTTCGCGAGCTGCTCGCGACCGCGCGCGACCGCGGAGCGCGCGACCTGTTCCTGGAGGTGCGGGCCGACAACCCGGTCGCGCAGGCGCTGTACGCCTCGGAGGGCTTCGCCGAGATCGGCCGGCGCCCCCGCTACTACCAGCCGGACGACATCGACGCGGTCATCATGCAGCTCGACCTGGTCGCGTGGGCGGCCGCGCGCACGTCGATGGGCTCCGTGGCCGGGAGCGGCGCCGCGGCGGATGCGGGGGCATGCACATGAGCGCGCACGAACCCCTGGTGCTGGGCATCGAGACCAGCTGCGACGAGACCGGCATCGGCATCGTCCGCGGCCGCACGCTGCTCAGCAACACCATCGCGAGCAGCATGGACGAGCACTCCCGCTACGGCGGAGTCGTCCCCGAGGTGGCCGCGCGCGCCCACCTCGAGGCGCTGCAGCCCAGCATCGAGGCGGCGCTCGCCGAGGCCGGATCCGCGCTCGACCTGGACGGCCCCCTCGCGCTGACCGACCTCGACGCGATCGCGGTCACCAGCGGCCCGGGCCTCGCCGGAGCGCTGATGGTCGGCGTCGGCGCCGCGAAGGCACTGGCCGTCTCGCTCGACAAGCCGCTCTACGCGGTCAACCACCTGGTCGGCCACATCGCCGCCGACATCCTCGACGCCGAGGCCGGTCCGCTCGAGTACCCGACGGTGGCGCTGCTGGTCAGCGGCGGGCACACCTCGCTCCTGCTCGTGCGCGACCTCACCACCGACGTCGAGCTGCTCGGCGAGACCATGGACGACGCCGCCGGCGAGGCGTTCGACAAGGTGGCGCGCATCCTCGGGCTGCCGTATCCGGGCGGGCCCGAGATCGACCGTGCGGCGGTCGGCGCCGACCCGACCGCCATCCGGTTCCCGCGGGGGCTGTCCCGGGCATCCGACATGGAGAAGCACCGCTACGACTTCTCGTTCTCGGGGCTGAAGACCGCCGTGGCGCGGTGGATAGAGCAGCAGCCCCTTCGACAGGCTCAGGAACCGGATGTCGAGTGGACCGTGCCCGTCGGGGAGGTCGCCGCATCCTTCCGAGAAGCGGTCGTCGACGTGCTGGTCACCAAGGCGCTCGACGCCTGCGCGCGCCACGACGTGCCCCGACTGCTGCTGGGCGGGGGTGTCATCGCCAATCGCCGCCTGCGCGAGGTGGCGATCGAGCGCGCCGCGGCGGCGGGGGTGACAGTGCGGATCCCGCCGCTGTCGCTGTGCACCGACAACGGCGCGATGATCGCCGCGCTGGCCTCGGAGCTGATCATGTCGGGCCGCCGACCCTCGACCCTCGCGTTCGGAGCGGATTCGACGCTGCCGGTCACGGAGATCCAGATCGCGGAGGCGGATGCGGGGGCCGCGGCATGAGCGCCGGCGCGGATGACGCGGGCGCGGCCGGCGGGCGAACAGAGGATGCCGGGGCGTCCGCGCCGCAGATCGAGGCGCCGTCGAGCGACGTCGAGCCCGTGACCGACACCACGCGGCTGCCGGGGGAGCACCGCGGCGGGTTCTCGCGGCTGCCGACCGGACCGGTCGACATCGCCCTGCCGGGGTTCGAGATCCCCGCCGACCTGGACATGGACTGGTACGCGCCCGAGCCCGCGCCGCTGCGGCGCGGCATGGCCGCGTGGGCGCTGGGCTTCTCGATCGCGGGGCTGGTCGTCTCGTTCTTCGTCGGCTGGGGGTTCCCGATCGGGCTCGCGGGCGCGGTGTCGGCGATCATCGCCCTGCGTCGCCCGCTGGAGCCGCGCGGCGTCGCGATCTGGGCCCTCGTGCTGGGGATCGTCTCGATCCTCTTCAGCATCGGCTGGCTGCTCTGGGCCGCCAGCCGCACCAACCTGTTCGGCTGAGCCCCCCGCATCCGCATCCGCATTCCCCGCGAGATCACGTGATCTCGGCGAGCGCACACGTTCTGGGCGTCAACAACGGGTGGTCTCGCCCAGATCACGTGATCTCGGCAGCAGAGCGGGAGCGAGCTACACGCGGTCGGCGAGCACTGCCAGGCGTGACGAGCCCACTCGTGTGAGGAACAGGGTCGCCGACTGCGAGCCGCGCAGATGCAGCTGCCGACGGAACGCGGCCGGGTCGATGTCGACGCCGCGCTTCTTGATCTCGAGGGTGCCGATGTCGGCGGCGCGCAAGGCCGCGCTGAGCGCCTTCGGCTTCGCGGGCAGGACCTCGCGCACCCGGAACGACTGCACGAACGGGCTCGTCAGCGCAGCATCCGAGGTGAGGTACGCGATGTGCTCGTCGAGCATGCCCGCATCCAGCGACCGTGCGACGTCGCCGATCAGGCGCGCCCGGATCACCGCGCCGTCCGGCTCGTGCAGGAACTCCCCGAGCGCCCGCACCGGCTCGTCCTCCGCATCGGCCGCCCCGGTCAGCTCCCACGTCTGCTCACCCCGGGTCACCAGCGCTGCGCGTCCCACGCCCGGTCGCGCGAGCGCGCCCGACCAGAGGACCAGCTCGATCGTCGAGCCGTCGGCGCTCACCCACTGCGCCTCGACCCCGTCAGGGATCAGCGCGCGGTCGAGCCCCGGCCCGAGCTTCACCCCGGCCGGGACGCGGCCGATCAGCTCGAACACCCAGTCCAGCGACGGCGACCAGTCCTCCGGCCGCGTGCGCGCCGTCTCGCTGTGTCCCGAGGTGCGACGGGCCGGGTCGAGCCACAGCGCCTCGACCGGGAGAGCGGATGCTGTCGCCTCCACCCACTCCTCGGCGGTCCCTCCGCTGACGGTCACCGCATCGCCGAACGGCGCGAGGTTGTAGGCGGCCAGGGCCGCGGTCACCGGGTCGGCGTCGACCGCGTGCACCCGCAGCCCGAGCGCGGCGAACCCGAGCGCGTCGCCGCCGATGCCGCAGCCGAGGTCGGCCACAGAGCCGATCCCCGCATCGCGGAACCGTCCGGCGTGTCGTGCCGCCACCGACAGGCGGGTGGACTGCTCCAGGCCGGCGCGGGTGAACAGCATCCGCTCGGCGAAGCCGCCGAACTTCGCCTTCGCCTTCTCGCGCAGCCGTGCCTGCCCCACGACGGCCGACACGAGGTCGGGGGAGTGACCGGCCGCACGCAGCCGCGAGACCGTCCGCGCCACCTCGTCGGTCGAGGCGATCGGGCCGACCTCGTCGAGCAGCCGCAGCCCGTCGGGGGTGAGGAGCGCGGTGAGCTCGGACATGTCCATCGGCCCAGCCTACGGTTCGGCCGGCCGCCCGACGTCGGTGACCGGCACCGTCACACGGTTGGCACTCGCGTTGCATGAGTGCCAGCAACTGCCTAGACTGGCGTTAGCACTCTCACGGTGTGAGTGCGAATGAGTCTTGAAGTTCTGAGAAAGAGGTAGACCGTGTCGGTTTCCATCAAGCCGCTCGAGGACCGCATCGTCATCAAGCAGGTCGAGGCCGAGCAGACCACGTCCAGCGGTCTGGTCATCCCCGACACCGCCAAGGAGAAGCCCCAGGAGGGCGAGGTCGTGGCCGTGGGTCCCGGTCGCATCGACGACAACGGCAACCGCGTGCCGCTCGACGTCGCTGTGGGCGACCGCGTGATCTACAGCAAGTACGGCGGCACCGAGGTCAAGTTCGGTGCAGACGAGTTCCTCGTGCTCTCGGCTCGCGACGTCCTGGCGGTCGTCGTCCGCTGACGAAAGCTCTGAAAGAGCCCGGATGCTGCGGCATCCGGGCTTTTTCGTGCGCCTAGGCTGGGGAGGTGAAGCAGACCGATCCGTCCCAGCAGCATGTCCTGGGCGGGGTCTACGCCTTCATCGCCTACTTCCTGTGGGGCTTCATGCCCCTCTACTTCCTGCTGCTGGCGCCGACCGGGCCGTGGGAGGTCGTCGCCTGGCGGGTGCTGCTCTCGCTGGTCTTCTGCGCCATCCTGCTGACCGTCACGCGGACGTGGGGAGCGCTCGTCGCGATCATGCGGCAGCCGCGGCTGATGCTGCTGACGGCGGTCGCCGGCATCCTGATCTACGTCAACTGGCAGGTGTTCCTGATCGGGACGCTCACCGGCCACGTCATCGAGACGAGCCTCGGCTACTTCATCAACCCGATCGTCACGGTGCTGCTCGGCGTCATCGTGCTGCGCGAGCGCATGCGCGTGACCCAGTGGGTCGCGATCGGCATCGCCGCGCTCGCCGTCGGGGTGATCGTCGTGGGGTACGGCGCCTTCCCGTGGATCGCCCTCTCGCTCGCGGCGTCGTTCGGCCTCTACGGACTGGTGAAGAAGCAGATCGGGCCGTCGGTCGACGCCGTCAGCGGGCTCACGCTCGAGACGCTGTGGCTCTCGCCGGTCGCGGCGGTGCAGCTCGCGCTCGTCGCCGCGACGACGGGCATCACGATGGGCAGCGCCGGCATCGGCCACGCGGTGCTGCTCTGCCTGGCGGGCGTGGTCACCGCCACGCCGCTGCTGTTCTTCGCGGCCGGCACGCGCCGGGCGCCGCTCAGTCTCGTGGGGCTGCTGCAGTTCCTCACGCCGGTGATGCAGTTCATCATCGGCGCGTGGCTGCTCGGCGAGCCGATGCCGCTCGAGCGCTGGATCGGCTTCGCGCTGGTCTGGGTCGCCCTGATCGTGCTGACGGTCGACTCGCTCGTCGCCGCGCGCCGCTCGCGGGCGGCTGTCGCCGAGGTGGTCTGACCCCGGCTCAGCACCCCGGCTCAGCGTCCGGGGCTCAGCGCACCAGCCGCGCGATCGCCTGGGTCGCCTCGCTGATCTTCGCCTCCGCCTCGTCGCCGCCGGCGCGAGCGGCATCCAGCACGCAGTGCCGCAGGTGGTCGTCGAGGAGACCCAGGGCGACGGCCTCGAGCGCGGAGGTCATCGCGCTGATCTGCGTGAGGATGTCGATGCAGTACTTCTCGTCCTCGACCATGCCGCGGATGCCCCTCGCCTGGCCCTCGATGCGCTTGAGCCGGTTGAGGTACTTGTCGCGATCGGTGATGTAGCCGTGGTGCGCGTGAGTGGTCGTGTCGGTCATGAGTGCTCCTCGGACAGGGGACGGAAGCGGCGCAGCCGCAGGCTGTTGCCCACGACGAACACCGACGAGAAGGCCATCGCCGCGCCGGCGATCATGGGATTGAGCAGGCCGAGAGCGGCGAGGGGGATCGCGGCGACGTTGTAGGCGAAGGCCCAGAACAGGTTGACCTTGATCGTGCCGAGCGTCGCGCGCGAGAGGCGGATCGCGTCGGCCGCGCCACGGAGGTCGCCGCGGACGAGAGTGATGTCGGATGCCTGGATGGCAGCATCCGCTCCCGTGCCCATCGCGATGCCCAGGTCGGCCTGCGCGAGGGCGGCGGCGTCATTGACACCGTCGCCGACCATCGCGACGATCCGGCCGTCGTCCTGCAGCTGCCGGATGACGGCGACCTTGTCCGCCGGCAGCACGCCCGCGACGACCCGGTCGATCCCGACCTCGGCCGCGACCTGCCGGGCCACCTCTTCGCGGTCGCCGGTCAGCAGAACCGGATCGAGGCCCAGCCCGCGCAGCCGGGCGATCGCCTCGCCGCTCGTGGGCTTGACCCCGTCGGCGACGGTGAGCACGCCGCGCACCTCTCCGTCGACGGCGACGAAGACGGCGGTGCGGCCGGAACGGGCGGCGTCGGCAGCGGTCGTGAGCAGAGCAGGGGACGGATGCTGCGACCACGCCGCGAGCAGGCGCTCCGTGCCGACGAGCACCGCGTGCCCCTCGACGGTGCCCACGACGCCCTGGCCGGGCGTGCTCTGGAACGACTCGACCGCGGGCAGCGGACCGGCCTTGCCCGCGGCGCGCGCGATGGCCTGGGCGATCGGGTGCTCGGAGGCATCCTCGACCGCACCGGCCAGACGCAGCAGTGCGGCGGTGTCACCGTCCGTGGCGGTCACGCCGGCGAGCTCCATGCGGCCGGTGGTGACGGTGCCGGTCTTGTCGAGCACGACGGTGTCGACCCGGCGGGTGGACTCGAGCACCTCCGGGCCGGTGATGAGGATGCCGAGCTGCGCGCCGCGGCCGGTGCCGACGAGGAGCGCGGTCGGGGTGGCGAGGCCCAGCGCGCACGGGCACGCGATGATGAGCACGGCCACTGCGGCGGTGAAGGCCATGGCGGGGTCGGCGCCGGTGAGGAGCCAGGCCACCAGGGTCACGGCGGCGATGACGAGCACGATCGGCACGAAGACGCCCGCGATGCGGTCGGCGAGTCGCTGCACGTCGGCCTTGCCCGACTGGGCCTGCTCCACCATCCGCGCGATCTGGGCCAGCTGGGTGTCGGCGCCGACCCGCGTCGCGCGCACGACGAGGCGACCGCCGGCATTCACGGTCGCGCCGATCACCGCATCGCCGGGGGTGACCTCGACCGGCATCGACTCGCCCGTGACGAGGGATGCGTCGACCGCGGACGAGCCGTCGACGACGACGCCGTCGGTGGCGATCTTCTCGCCCGGGCGAACGATGAACTCGTCGCCGACGCGGAGCTCGGCGATCGGGATCCGCATCTCGGCCCGCGCGCTCTCGCCGGTCTTGTGAGGAGAATCGGCGAATCGAGGAGAATCTGCGTGCCGCGCGTCCTCAGAACGCCGATTCTCCTCGCGAAGCGGGCGGAGCACGGCGACATCCTTCGCACCGAGGCGCAGCAGCGCGTGCAGCGCGTGCCCGGCGCGGCGCTTCGAGCGGACCTCGAAGTAGCGCCCGGCCAGCACGAACATGGTCACGCCCGCCGCGACCTCGAAGTACACGTTGCCGAGCCCGTCGCCCGGTGACACCGTCCATTCGAAGCCGTGCGTCATCCCGGGCATGCCGGCGTGGCCGAAGAACAGGGCCACGAGCGACCACAGGTACGCGGCCGAGACGCCGATCGAGATCAGGGTGTCCATCGTCGCGGCGCCGTGGCGCAGATTGACGGCCGCGGCGCGGTGGAACGGCCAGGCGCCCCACACGACCACCGGCGTCGCCAGGGCGAGCGAGACCCACTGCCAGTAGGTGAACTGCAGCGCGGGCACCATCGCGAGGACTATCACCGGCACACTCAGCACGATCGCCCCGATCAGGCGACGGCGCAGACCGGTGAGCTCGCGGTCCTCGACCGGCTCCTCAGCCACCGGCACCTGGGCGGTGTACCCCGTCTTCTCGATCTCGGCGATGAGCAGGCCGGGGTCGAGGCCGGCCGGGCCGGTGACGACCGCCTTCTCGGTCGCATAGTTGACGGATGCCGTGACCCCGTCGATGCGATCGAGCCGCTTCTCGATGCGCGCGGCGCAGGAGGCGCAGGTCATCCCGCCGATCTCGAGATCGATGCGGGTGGCGGTCGGTGCTGACATCAGGCGCGGACGGCGGCGTAGCCCGCCTCGTCGACCGCCGCGATGACGGCGGCGTCATCCAGCGCGCCGGCGGCGGTGACGACGAGGCGTCCGTCCGTCGCGCTGACCTCGACGGTCTCGATGCCGGGGAGCTGTCCGACCTCGCGGCGCACCGCGGCCTCGCAGTGCCCACAGCTCATGCCGGTCACCTGGTACTCGTTCGCGGTCATGTCTTCTCCTTGCGTCTCGGGGGTTCTCCGGAACCAACGATATACCCGGTGGGGGTATTCCCGGGCCGGGGCGACGTATCCCGCCTCCTGCTCGGTGCATGCGTCGTTATAGAAACGAGATGACCTTGTTTCGCATCGTTAACGAATGGCAACATCCGTGAGACCCCGTCCCTACTAGGTTGAGACCAACCCGAGGCGGCGCCCGAGCCGTTTCTGTGTCCATCCATAACAAGGAGCAATATGAGCGTTCTGACACGTTCGCGCACCGCGAAGGTCCTCGGCGGCATCGCCCTGGTCGGCGCGAGCGCACTCGTCCTGGCCGGCTGTTCCGGTACGAGCACCCCCACCGAGACGGACGACGCCAGCGCGTTCGAGTTCCCGATCGACTGCGACGCGGCTGAGCCCGCGTCGTACACGCCGACCTACGAGTCGACGTCGGAGGGACCGGGCACCGACCTCACCTACAAGATCGGCACCGCGCTGCCCGTCACGGGCAACCTGGCCTTCCTCGGCCCGCCCGAGATCGGCGGCACCGAGTTCGCCGCCTCCGTCGTCAACGCGGCGGACAAGGGCATCACCGTCGACCTCATCCAGGGCGACTCGGGCGACACCGACAACAAGGCGTACGAGACCGAGATCCCCCGCCTCCTGGGCGAGGGTGCGACCGCCGTCATCGGCGCCGCCTCCTCGGGCACGTCGCTGCAGTTCATCGACCAGGTCATCGCGGCCGACGCGATCCAGTTCTCGCCGGCCAACACCTCGGCTGCCTTCACGGGCTACGAGGACAACGGCCTCTACTGGCGCACCGCTCCGTCGGACGTCCTGCAGGGTGAAGTCCTGGGCAACCTCATCGCCGGAGACGGCAACGAGACCCTCGGCCTGATCGTCCTCAACGACTCCTACGGCACCGGCCTCGCCTGCTTCACCAAGAAGGCGTTCGAGGCTGCCGGCGGCGAGGTCGTCGCGGCGTCGCTGTACAACACCGGTGACACGAACTTCTCGTCGCAGGTCGAGGATGTCCTCGCGGCCGACCCGGACGCGATCGCACTGGTCACGTTCGAAGAGGTCAAGACGATCATCCCCGAGCTGATCGGCGCGGAGTACCCGGCCGACAAGCTGTACTTCGTGGACGGCAACCTGGCCAACTTCGGCGACGAGTTCGACGAGGGCACGCTGGCGGGCGCCAAGGGCACCTACCCGGCTGTCGACCCGGCTGCGATCTCGGACTACCGTGACGACCTGCAGGCGTTCTGGACGGGCGAGGGCAACGAGGAGCTGGCGGACTTCACGTACGCTCCCGAGTCGTACGACGCCGTGATCCTGCTCGCCCTCGCTGCTCTCGAGGCGGGCTCCACGGCCGGCCCCGACGTCGCAGCGCACCTCCAGCAGGTGTCGGGCGGTACCGGTGACGGCACGAAGTGCACGACGTTCGAGGAGTGCGCCGACATCATCATCGATGGTGGCGTCGCGGACTACGACGGCGTGTCGGGCCCGGTCACGTTCAACGAGGTCGGCGACCCGACCGAGGCGACGATCGGCGTCTTCCAGTACGGGGACGACAACAACTACGAGTTCCTGAACCTCGGCTGATCTTCAGCTGAGGTGGAGCGGCCCCGGTCTTCGGACCGGGGCCGCTTCTCTGTGTCCGGGATGCCGGCGCCCGCTGCCGCTGCCGCTGCCGCTGCCATCACCCTGCGCGAGATCACGTGATCTCGATGAGCCCACACGTCGTTGTCACCGACAGCGGGTGATCTCGCCGAGATCACGTGATCTCGCGGCGCAGGGGGCGAGGGGAGAGGGAGGAGCGGGATGCGGGTGCCCCGTGCACGAGAGAGCCCCCTGCCGGACGGCAGGGGGCTCTCTCGAAGGACTCAGGCGCCGAGGGTGCCCAGGTACAGGCCGATGACCTTGGGGTCGTTCAGCAGGTCGCGGCCGGAGCCGGTGTAGGCGTCGCGGCCCTGGTCGAGGACGTAGCCGCGGTCGCAGATCTGCAGGCAGCGGCGGGCGTTCTGCTCGACCATGATGGTCGTCACACCGGCCTTGTTGATCTCCGACACCCGCAGGAAGGCCTCGTCCTGACGTGAGGGCGAGAGTCCCGCCGACGGCTCATCGAGCAGCAGCACGTGCGGGTCCATCATGAGGGCCCGGCCCATCGCGACCATCTGGCGCTCGCCGCCCGAGAGCGACCCGGCCCGCTGGTTCAGTCGCTTGCCCAGGTCGGGGAAGATCGAGGTCACGAAGTCGATGCGCTCGGCGAGCCCCTTCGGGCGCTGGTACGAGCCCATCTGCAGGTTCTCGGCGATCGTGAGGCTCGGGAACACGTTGTTGGTCTGCGGTACGAAGCCGACGCCCTTGGCGACGAGCTTGTTGGCCTTCAGGCCCGTGATGTCCTCGCCGTTGAGCACGACGGAGCCCTCGCGGATCTTCACCTGGCCGAAGATCGCCTTCAGCATGGTCGACTTGCCCGCGCCGTTCGGCCCGATGATGCCGATGAGCTCGCCCTTCGCGGCCACCAGGCTCGCGTGGGTGAGGATGTTCACTCCGGGGAGGTAGCCGGCGGTGATGCTGTTCACCGCGACCACGACATCCGAGGGAGCCGGGGCCGGCGCCTCGGCGGTGCTCGAAACCGTGTCGCTCACTTGTCGTCCTCCGTCTGCTCGTCGGCACGCGTCGAGTCGGCCTCGATGGCCTGGTCGAGCTCGCGGGCCGTTTCCACCAGCGCCTGCGCCTCGGCGGTCAGCTCACCCTCGTAGCGGCCGGTCACGACGCCGAGGTCGACGTCCTGGTGGGCGCCGAGGTAGGCGTCGATGACCGCCTGCTCGCGCATCACGCTGTCCGGCGGGCCCTCGGCCACGACCTTGCCCTCCGCCATCACGACGACCCAGTCGGCGATGTGGCGGACCATGTGCATGTCGTGCTCGACGAACAGCACGGTCATGCCGAGATCCTTCAGATCGAGGATGTGGTCGAGCAGCGACTGGGTGAGCGCCGGGTTCACTCCGGCCATGGGCTCATCGAGCATGACGAGGGTCGGGTCGCTCATGAGCGCGCGCGCCATCTCGAGGAGCTTGCGCTGACCGCCCGAGAGCGAGGCGGCGAAGTCCTTCTCCTTGGCGTCGAGCTTGAAGCGCGTGAGCAGGTCGCGCGCCTTCACCTCGATCTCGGCCTCCTGCTTGCGCCAGATGAACGGCAGGATGCCCGCCCAGATGCGCTCGCCGGTCTGCTTGGTGGCGCCGAGCTTCATGTTCTCGAGCACGGTGAGCAGGCCGAGCGACTTGGTCAGCTGGAAGGTGCGGACCTGACCCATGCGGGCGGTCTTGAAGGCGGGGATGCCCGCGAGGTTCATCCCGTCGAACGACCAGTTGCCCTCGTTGGGCTTGTCGAAGCCCGTGAGCAGGTTGAACAGCGTGGTCTTGCCCGCGCCGTTCGGGCCGATGAGGGCGGTGATGGCGTTGCGCGGGATCTCGAGGTGCTCCACGTCGACGGCGGTGAGACCGCCGAAGACGCGGCGCACGCCGTCGATCACGATGATCGGGTCGACCTTGGCGACACCGGGCCGGATCTCGCCCTTGTGCAGCCCCGTCGTCTTGGCGCGCGGGGTCGGGGGAACTACCTCAGCGGACAAAGGTCAGCTCCTTCTTGTTTCCGAGGATGCCCTGCGGTCGGAAGATCACCAGGAGCATCAGGGCCACGCCGACGAGCACGAACACGAGCATCTGGCTCTGCTCGGCGGTGAGGAACGGCAGCCACCCGATGTTGACGAGGGCCGGCAGCAGGTTCGAGAGGAACGCCCTGACCATCCAGAAGAGCACCGCGCCGAGCACGGGGCCGAAGATGGTCGCGGCGCCGCCGAGCAGCAGTGCGGTCCAGACATAGAACGTCTGCGAGGTGACGTAGACGTTGGGGTTCACGTTGGTGCCCATCGCGGTGATGATGCCGCCGGCGGCGATGATGATGCCGCCAAAGATCAGCGCCTGCATCTTGAACGCGAACACGTTCTTGCCGAGCGAGCGGACAGCATCCTCGTCCTCGCGGATGCCGCGGATGACCCGGCCCCACGGGCTGCTCATCAGCAGCCAGACGACCAGCATCACGATCGCGATCGTGATCACGCCGATGATGATGACCCACCACTGGTCGGACTGGTACGTCCACGGTCCGAAGCCCCACTTGCCGTCGGGCAGCGGGTTGCTCGCGCGGAACCCGGCCTGGAAGCCGGAGAGGCCGTCGGCCGAGCCCGTGTAGTTGCGGTACTCCGAGGTGAGGAAGAGCAGTCGGAGCACCTCGGCCGCCGCGATCGTCACGATGGCGAGGTAGTCGCCACGCAGACGCAGGGTCGGGATGCCCATGATGAGCGCGAAGATCACGGCGGCGATCAGACCGATCACCGCAGCGAGCGGCCAGGCGATCCCGAAGGTGAGGATCGAGATCGCGAAGCCGTAGGCGCCGATGGCCATGAAGCCGGCGACACCCATGTTGAGGAGTCCGGCGAAGCCGAAGTGCACGGAGAGCCCGATGGCGGCCAGCACGTAGCCCAGCGTCGCCGGAGCGAGGATCTGCGCGAAGGTGTTGGAGAGGATCTGTACGAAGTTCACGGCGCCTACCCGATTCGCTCTCGGCGTCCGAGGATGCCCTGCGGACGGAACAGGAGGATGACGATCAGCACGACCAGCGCGCCGACGTACTTGAGGTCGGAGGGGATCCACAGCGTCGAGACCTCGACGAGCAGTCCGACGATGATCGATCCGACCAGGGCGCCGAACGCCGTGCCCAGACCGCCGAGCGTCACCGCGGCGAAGATGAGCAGCAGGATGCTGGTGCCCATGTCCCACTTGATGCCCGGCCGGAAGTAGGCCCACAGGATGCCCGACAGGCCGGCGAGGGCCGCGGCGACGACCCAGACGATGCGCACCACCCCGTCGACGTCGATGCCGCTCGCCGCGGCCAGCGACGGGTTGTCGGAGACGGCGCGCGTGGCGCGGCCGATGCGGGTGCGCATGAGCCACCAGGCGAAGATGCCGATCACGACGATCGAGATGCCCATGCTGATCACGTCGGTGATCGTGAGGCGGATCGGGCCGAGCCCGGCGATCTGCGCCGTCACGGCGCCCGGGAGCTGCTCGGTGCCGCCGCCGATGAACATCTGGTAGATGTACCGCAGCGCGAGCGAGAGGCCGATCGAGACGATCATCAGCTGCACGGTCCCGATGCCCCGGCGCCGCAGCGGCCGCCACAGGCCCGCGTCCATCGTGAGCCCGAAGCCCGCCGACACGATCACCGCCAGCGGGATGGCCAGCCAGATCGACCAGCCGAAGCCGGTGAACAGCAGCGCCATCAGGGCGCCGAAGGTCACCATCTCGCCGTGGGCGAAGTTCGACAGGCCGGTCGTGCCGAACACGAGGGAGAGGCCGATCGCCGCCAGGGCGAGCATGAGGCCGAAGTTGAGGCCGTTGACCGCGCGGGACAGGAACTGATCCCAGAAGCTCGTCGTGGAGCGTTCCGCCGCGGCCAGCGTGAAGTTCTTCGTGACCGTGCTGCCGGCGCCGAACGTGGCTTCCTGGGTGAACTCGAAGCCCTCAGGCGCCTCCACTCCGGACGGGAGGCTCGTCTCGACGAGCACCAGCGTCCAGGTGGTCTCCTTGTCGGGCACGCCGATGCGGGCGCGTCCGTCCTCGTCGGTGACGCCCTCGGTCTCGAACGAGCCGCCGGTGGCGGTGACCGTCGCACCCGCGACGGGCTCGCCGCCCGAGCGGACGTTGACGACGATCGTGTACGGCGTCTCCGCCGTGTCGCCGGAGTCGTCCGTGTCGGCCGCGGCGGGCGCCGCGAGGCCCATGACCAGGCCGATGGCGAACAGACCCGCGATCATGCCCGCGAGCGTTCGTCTCGGGCGACGGTCAGCGCGCGATGTTCGGGTGATCGCCACTGGCACCTCCTCTATAGATCGGTCGGCGCCAAGAATCACCCGTTGGTGGCCTCAGCGACACCTGACCGTATCCAGCGATTGTTGCCTCTGTGTTTCGCAACCGCAACTTGCGACGCGGGAATGGGGGGAGCCGCGCGCCGATTAGAATCATCAAGACATCAAGAGGAGCGCGCGCGATGAGCGAGTACAACGACCCGTTCGGTTTCGTCGGTTTGACTTACGACGACGTCCTGCTCCTGCCCGGGCCGACCGACGTCATCCCCAGCGAGGCCGACACGTCCTCGCGCGTCACCCGGCGCATCACCGTCGCGACGCCGCTGCTGTCGGCGGCGATGGACACCGTCACCGAGGCGCGTCTGGCGATCGCCATCGCCCGCGAGGGCGGTCTGGGCATCATCCATCGCAACCTCTCCATCGCGGAGCAGGCCTCGATGGTCGATCGCGTGAAGCGCAGTGAGTCGGGCATGATCACCGACCCGATCACGACGACGCCCGATGCCACGATCGACGAGGTCGATGCGCTGTGCGCGCAGTACCGCATCTCGGGCCTGCCCGTCGTCGATGAGGACGGGCTTCTCGTCGGCATCATCACCAACCGCGACATGCGGTTCGTCTCGACCTTCGAGCGCCAGTCCACCCACGTGCGCGACGTGATGACGACCGAGGGTCTGGTGACCGGCAAGGTCGGCATCGGCGCCAACGAGGTCATCGCCCTGTTCGCGCAGCACCGCGTCGAGAAGCTGCCGCTGCTCGACGCGGACGGCAAGCTGGCCGGCCTCATCACCATCAAGGACTTCGACAAGAGCGAGAAGTACCCGCTGGCGACGAAGGACGAGCAGGGCCGCCTTCGTGTGGGCGCGGCGATCGGCTTCTTCGGCGACGCGTGGGAGCGGGCAGAGGCGCTCCGCGACGCGGGCGTCGACGTGCTCGTCGTCGACACCGCGAACGGGCACTCCAGCGGCGTGATCGACATGGTGCGGCGCATCAAGGCCGACCCCACGTTCGACCACATCGACGTCATCGGCGGTCAGGCCGCGACCCGTGAGGGGGCTCAGGCCCTCATCGATGCGGGTGTCGACGCCGTGAAGGTCGGGGTCGGCCCCGGATCGATCTGCACCACCCGCATCGTCGCCGGTGTCGGAGTGCCGCAGATCACGGCCATCTGGGAGTCGTACCAGGCCGCCCGCGAGGCCGGCATCCCGATCATCGCCGACGGCGGACTGCAGTACTCCGGCGACATCGCCAAGGCGCTCGTCGCGGGTGCCGACACGGTCATGCTCGGCTCGCTTCTGGCGGGCACCGACGAGTCGCCCGGCGAGGTCGTGTTCCAGGGCGGCAAGCAGTTCAAGCTGTACCGCGGCATGGGATCGCTCGGCGCGCTGCAGACCCGCGGCAAGAAGACGTCGTACTCCAAGGACCGCTACTTCCAGGCCGATGTGCCGTCGGACGACAAGCTGATCCCCGAGGGCATCGAGGGACAGGTCGCCTACCGCGGGCCGGTCTCCGCAGTCGCCTATCAGCTGATCGGCGGCCTCCGGCAGTCGATGTTCTACGTCGGCGCGCGCACGATCGACGAGCTCAAGGCCAAGGGCAAGTTCGTGCGGATCACCGCCGCGGGCCTGAAGGAGTCGCACCCGCACGACGTGCAGATCGTCGTCGAGGCGCCCAACTACAAGCGCTGAGCTCCGCGGTGCGCCGCGTGCGGCCTCAGGGCCGCAGGCGGAAGGCGGGGGCGGCGAGAGCCGCCGGATCCAGCGCGAGGCCCGCGAGGGTCGACCCGACGCCCGGGGCGAACTTGAAGCCCTGACCGGAGAACCCCGCACCCACCACGACCCGTCCGACGCGGTCGAGCACGAACGCCTCGTCGGCGGTCGACGTGTACGTGCAGCTGATCGGGGCGGCGGTCGCCGCATCCAGTCCGGGGAACCACTCCCGCACGTACGCGGCGAGCGTCTCGGCGTGCGCGTCGGTGCGGAACGGCCGCGCATCCGGATCGACCTCGTCGCCCACGCAGTGGAACCCGACCTTGACGCCCTCGCCCGGCGTCGGCATGCCGTAGACGTTCGCCGGCCAGGTGCCGGGCGTCACGAAGTGGTTGAACGACGGCCACGGCGTCGCGGGGTCGCGCGGAGCGAAGTGCGCGGGGCTCTCCTCCGTGACGCGCAGGCGCGGGAGCGGGATGCTGGCGAGCAGCCCCGCCGTCCACGCCCCGACCGTGACGATCACCGTGTCGGCGCGCACGGGGCCGCCGGCGGTGTGCAGGGTGACGCCGTCTGCGTCCTCCTCGATGCGATCGACGGGCGTCTGCCAGCGCACCTCGCCGCCGCCCTCGGCGATCCGGCGCTCCACCTCGCGCAGCGCCGCCGCGGCCCGCGCGACGCCCGCATCCGGCGAGTAGAGCACGGTGTCCTCGAAGCGCATCCCCGGCCAGCGGCGGGCGGCCTCGGCGCCGTCGAGCAGCTCGGCGGGGAGGCCGCGCTCGTGCAGCCGCCGCTCGACGTCGGCCAGCCCGACGCCCGCGGCGCTGCCGAGCGCTGCGCCCGCGCCGTGCGACACGAGCCCGTGCAGTCGCAGGAGCGGTTCGCCGTCGACCTCGCCGAGGGCATCCCACCCTTCGCGGGCGAGTGCGAGCAGATCGAGGTAGTGCTCCTCCGCGTACGCGTTGTTGAAGTTGCGGGTCTCGCCGTGCGACGCCCCGCGGGAATGGCCGCGGCCGAACCGCTCGAGCACGAGGGGGCGCTCGCCCCGCCGGGTGAGCGCCCAGGCGGCGGACAGGCCCATGACGCCGCCGCCCACGACGGCGATCCTGGTGTGCTCGACCATGGGTGTCCTCTCGGCGGGTGGCGACAGCATCCATTCTCCCGCGCGCATCCGCGCCGCCGCGCGCTCGCCGCAGGCCGGAAACATGCGGCGCGGTAGGCTGAGCGGGTGACCATGGAGATCGAGCTCGGCCGCGCCAAGCGCGCCCGCCGCGCCTACGCGTTCGATGACATCGCAGTGGTGCCGTCGCGCCGCACCCGCAATCCCGAGGACGTCTCGACGGGCTGGTCGATCGACGCGTTCCAGTTCGACATCCCGGTGCTCGGCGCCCCGATGGACTCGGTCATGAGCCCGCAGACGGCGATCATGCTGGGCCAGCTCGGCGGCCTGGGCGTGCTCGACCTCGAGGGCCTGTGGACGCGCTACGACGACCCGGCGCCGCTGCTCGCCGAGATCGCGTCGATGCCGGATGCCGAGGCCACCCGCCGCATGCAGGAGCTCTACTCCGTGCCGATCAAGCCGGAGCTCGTGCGCGACCGCCTGGCCGAGATCCGCGAAGCCGGCGTCACGGTGGCCGGCGCGCTGACCCCTCAGCGCACCCAGGACCTGTACGAGACCGTCGTCGCCGCCGGCGTCGACCTGTTCGTCATCCGCGGCACGACCGTCTCGGCCGAGCACGTCTCGAGCGTCGACGCCCCGCTGAACCTCAAGAAGTTCATCTACGACCTCGACGTGCCCGTCATCGTCGGCGGCGCCTCCACGTACACCGCGGCCCTGCACCTCATGCGCACCGGCGCGGCGGGCGTGCTCGTCGGCTTCGGCGGGGGAGCGGCCTCGACCACCCGGGCCACGCTGGGCATCCACGCGCCGATGGCGACCGCGGTCGCCGACGTCGCCGGCGCCCGCCGCGATTACCTCGACGAGTCGGGCGGCCGCTACGTGCACGTCATCGCCGACGGCGGTGTGGGCACCTCGGGCGACATCGTCAAGGCGCTCGCGATGGGAGCGGATGCCGTCATGCTCGGCGTCGCGCTCGCCCGCGCCACCGACGCGCCCGGCCTCGGCTACCACTGGGGTCCGGAGGCGCACCACGTGAAGCTTCCCCGCGGACACCGGGTGAAGGTCGACCAGGTCACCACGCTCGAGTCGGTGCTGTACGGGCCCGCGCCGGTCGCCGACGGCACCGCGAACCTCATCGGCGCGCTGCGCAAGTCGATGGCCACGACCGGGTACTCCGACCTCAAGGAGTTCCAGCGCGTCGAGGTGGTGCTTGCGCCGTACAGCGGCGGATGAGCGAGTCCGATCCGGTCGAGGTGTTCCCTCCCACCCTGCGCGAGGTGATGCTGCGCCCGTGGTGGATCGGGATGCTGGGGCTGTGCCTCATCGTCGCCGGCGTGTTCGCGTGGCTCGGCCAGTGGCAGCTGTCCAGCGCGATCGACGGCGACCCGCTGCCGCCTGGCACCACGGAGAGCGTCGAGCCCCTCGCCGACGTCGCCGCGCCGGGTGAGTATCTGCCCGAGCCCCTCGTGGGTCAGCGGGTCGAGGCGACAGGGACGTGGGTGCCCGGCGACTTCCTCATCGTGCAGTCGCGGTTCAACGACGATGTCGAGGGCTTCTGGGTGACCGGTCAGCTGCGGCTCCCGTCGCCGGATGACTCGGGAGCCAAGACATCGGTCGCCGTCGCGATCGGGTGGGCCGCCACCGAGGCGGACGCCGAAGACGCGGTCGACCGCCTGAACGATGGGGCGAACGCATCCCACGTCGTCACCGGCCGCCTGATCTCCGACGAGGGCGCCGCCCTGCCGCCGGCCGGTGCGGACCCCTGGACGATGACCTCGATGTCGCCCGCCGCGCTGCTCGCGCAGTGGCACGACATCGACGGCCTCGACGTGTACCGGCCGTACCTCGCGTCGGAGCAGGCCGAAGCCGGCCTCATCGACATCTCGTCGCCGGCTCCCGACGAGGGTTCGGGCGTCAACTGGCTCAACATCTTCTACGCGATCGAGTGGGCGATCTTCGCCGGGCTCGCGTTCTACATCTGGTACCGCCTGGCGAAGGACGCCTGGGAGCGCGAGGTCGAGGAGCTGGAGGAGGCCGCGGAGCCCGAAGAGGGCGCCGTCCTGGGCAACTAGACTGGACGCATGCCCGCCCCCAAACTCGCCACGTTTCCGGCGATCCGCGGAGCCCTGAAGTTCTACCAGATCTGCTCGATCATCACCGGCGTCGGCCTGCTGCTGCTGTGCGCCGAGATGATCCTGAAGTACTCGCCCCTCGCGGTCGAGGTCTTCCTGGGCGGCTCGGGCGGATTCCTCTGGCTCGCCCCGGTCGTCGAAGGCCCCGACGGGCTCGTCTCCACCGGTGACGGCATCAACCTGTCGCTGGGCATCCTGATCCTGCACGGCTGGTTCTACGTCGTGTACCTGTTCGCGTGCTTCCGTGTGTGGAGCCTGATGCGGTGGCCGTTCTGGCGCTTCCTGCTGCTGGCCACCGGCGGCGTGGTGCCGCTGGCATCCTTCTTCCTCGAGGTCCGCACCGCCCGCGACGTGCGGGCTTACCTCGCCTCGCGTGAGGACGCAGAGCTGCACTCGCGCGCAGAGCACTCCTCCCTGACCCACGCCATCCCGACGGAGAACAAGCGGTGACAGAACAGACCGAGACCTCGCAGCGGCCCGTGCTCGTGGTCGACTTCGGCGCCCAGTACGCCCAGTTGATCGCGCGCCGCGTGCGCGAGGCCGGCGTGTACAGCGAGCTCGTGCCGCACACCGCCACGGCGGAGGAGATCGCGGCGAAGGACCCGGTGGGCATCATCCTCTCCGGCGGCCCTTCGTCGGTCTACGAGGAGGGCGCACCGCGCCTGGACCCCGGCGTCTTCGACCTCGGCGTGCCCACCCTCGGCATCTGCTACGGCTTCCAGGTGATGGCCCAGGCCCTCGGCGGCGAGGTCGCCAACACCGGGCTGCGGGAGTACGGAGCGACGGATGCTGCGCTCGTCGGCGACGGCGGAGTGCTGCTCGGCGGACAGCCGGCCGAGCAGAACGTCTGGATGAGCCACGGCGACCAGGTCTCGCGCGCGCCCGAGGGCTTCGACGTGCTCGCCTCGACGACGGCGACGCCGGTCGCCGCGTTCGGGAGCGACGAGCGTCGCCTGTACGGCGTGCAGTGGCACCCCGAGGTGAAGCACTCCGATCACGGCCAGCGGGTGCTGGAGAACTTCCTGCACAAGGCAGCGGGCCTCGCGAACGACTGGAACAGCGGCAACGTCATCGCCGAGCAGATCGGCCGCATCCGCGAGCAGGTCGGCACCGGCCGCGTCATCTCGGCGCTGTCCGGCGGCGTCGACTCCGCGGTCTCGACCGCACTCGTGCACGAGGCCGTGGGCGACCAGCTCACCGCGGTGTTCGTCGACCACGGCCTGCTGCGCAAGGGCGAGCGCGAGCAGGTCGAGCAGGACTACGTCGCCTCGACCGGTGTCCGCCTGATCACGGTCGACGCGCGGGAGCAGTTCCTCACCGCGCTCGCCGGTGTCAGCGACCCCGAGCAGAAGCGCAAGATCATCGGCCGCGAGTTCATCCGCTCGTTCGAGAAGGTGCAGCGCGACCTGATCGCCGAGGCGGCCGCCGAGGGCGAGCCCATCCGCTTCCTCGTGCAGGGCACCCTGTACCCCGACGTCGTCGAGTCCGGCGGGGGAGCCGGCACCGCGAACATCAAGTCGCACCACAACGTGGGCGGCCTGCCGGAAGACCTCGACTTCGAGCTCGTCGAGCCGCTGCGCACCCTATTCAAGGACGAGGTGCGCGCGATCGGCCGCGACCTGGGACTGCCGGAGGCGATCGTGGCCCGCCAGCCGTTTCCGGGGCCCGGCCTCGGCATCCGGATCGTGGGTGAGGTCACCGCTGACCGCCTCGAGATCCTGCGTGACGCCGACGCCATCGCCCGCGAGGAGCTGACGAAGGCGGGGCTCGACGGCGAGATCTGGCAGTGCCCTGTCGTGCTGCTGGCCGACGTGCGCTCGGTGGGCGTGCAGGGCGACGGCCGCACCTACGGCCACCCGATCGTGCTGCGCCCGGTCTCGTCGGAAGACGCGATGACCGCGGACTGGACGCGCCTGCCGTACGACGTGCTGTCGAAGATCTCGAACCGCATCACCAACGAGGTGCGCGAGGTCAACCGGGTCGTGCTCGACGTGACGAGCAAGCCCCCGGGGACCATCGAGTGGGAATGATCTCCCGCCTGTGCTGACGCGACCGTGCGGCGGGTGGATGATGGGCGCATGAGTGAGCGCTTCGTCACGCCGACCGGGATGGATGCGGTCTTCAACCGTGCGGTCGGATTCCTGACTCGCATCGGTCTGCCGCTCGCGGGCAGTCGCGTCCTCGCGGTGCGCGGACGCTCGAGCGGCGAGTGGCGGACGACGCCCGTCAACCCCCTGCGGGTCGGTGGAGCGCGGTATCTCGTGGCGCCCCGCGGCCACGCGCAGTGGACGAAGAACCTGCGGGCCGCGGGCGCGGGCGAGCTGCGTGCGGGACGCCGCGTCGAGCGGTTCACGGCGGTGGAGGTCGCGGACGCCGTGAAGCCGCCGATCCTGCGCGCCTACCTCACGGCCTGGGCGTGGGAGGTCGGCCGCTTCTTCGAGGGCATCGACGCGCACTCGTCCGACGAGGAGCTGCTGCAGGTGGCGCCGGGCTTCCCGGTGTTCCTCATCGAGCCGGCCTGAGCCGCAGCATCCTTCCTTCGCCCTTTCCCTTTCCTTCGCCTGTCGCAATGTGCGGCTTCGCGCGCAGATTGCGACAGGTGAGCGGGTGGGAGCTGGTCGCGGCTGGGAGGATGGGGGCATGGCGCAGTTCCCCGATGCCGAGTACCTGATCCTCTCGAGCCGGCTCATCCCCGGGCTCGACGGCGGGTACACGATCGCGACCCTCGCCCGCGCACGGCAGCTCGCCGCGGCCGGCGTCGACGGCGGGCGCGGACCACTGCTGCTGACGGTCGACCCCGGCACGCCGGAGGCGCACGCCGCGCACCGCAGCGCTTTCGTCGAGCGCGGGGACGCCGCATCCGCTGAGCTCTTCCGCAACCTGTTCGACGAGGCCGGCGCACCGGACGGCGGGGCCGCGGCGTGGCTGCGCGCGGCCGCCCGTCCGGGCGACCTCGATCCGGCGCTGGAGTACCGGGAGATCCCGGCTGCCGCCGGCCGCCCGGTCGTCGCGCTTCCCGTGATCGTCGGCGACCCTGATTGGCACATCTCCACCGCCCCGGTGGGCGTGCTCGACGCGCACGGCGCGGTCGTCGGGGTGCTGGCGGGATTCGGCGCGCTGTACCGGGCCTGGCTCGACCACATCGTCGCGGGGGTGCGGGCATCCGCGCCCGACCGCCCGGTCGTCGTGATCTGCGAGTCGCGGCAGCTCGGTGAGCTGCTCGCCGGGTGGGATGCCGGCGGCGTGCGGCTCGTGCACGCGATCCACACCATCCACCTCGAGCCGCCGTACACCCCCGACGCCCCGGTCAACGCGCTGTGGTCTCGCTGGTTCGGGCTCGCCGAGCGGTTCGACGCCGTGCTGTGGCCGACCTCGGCGCAGCGGGCCGACGTGGCGGCGCGGTTCGGTGACTCGGACGTGCACCTGGTCGTGCCGCACGGTGTGCCGGGGATCGAGGCCGTCGTGCCGGCCGAGCAGCGCGACCGCGGGCGCGTGGTCATGCTCAACCGCCTCGCACCGGGCAAGCGCATCGAGCACGCCGTGCGCGCGTTCGCGCGCGTGGCTGAGCGCGTGCCGGGAGCGACGCTGGATGTGTACGGCGACGGTCCGGCGCGCGCGGCGCTGCAGGAGCTGATCGACGCGCTCGGGCTCACCGCATCCGTCGTCCTGCGCGGAGCGACCGACCAGCCCGGCCGCGTGCTCGACGAGGCCGCCGTGCTGCTGTCGACCTCGGCGTTCGAGGGGCAGGGGCTCGCGATCGCCGAGGCGCTCGTGCACGGCACGCCGGTGGTCAGCTACGACATCCGGTACGGCCCGCGCGATGCGCTCGCCGGAGGCGGCGGGCTGCTGGTGCCCGATGGCGACGAGGACGCCCTGGTCGAGGCGCTCGTGCGCGTGCTATCGGATGACGCGCTCCGGGCGGCCCTGGCCACCGAGGCCGTCGTCTCCGCCCGCGCCCTCGACCCGGATCACGTGATGTCGGCGCTCGCCGCCGCCGTCACCGACGTGCTGGGCCGTCCACCGCGGCGGTGATCCCGCAGACGACGAAAGGGCCGCCCACCGGGCGGCCCTTTCGCGTGCGAGGTGCGGGTCAGTTGCTGCCGCGGACGATCGCGATGATGCGGAGGATCTCGATGTACAGCCACACGACGGTGACCATGATGCCGAAGGCGCCGAGCCATCCGAGCTGACGGGGAGCGCCGTTGCGCACGCCCTGCTGGATCGCGTCGAAGTCGAGCACGAGCGAGTACGCGCCCATGATGACCACGAGGATGCCGATGATCAGGCCGAGCGGGATGCCCGCGATCTCCTGGCTGAGCAGGCCGAACGCGCCACCGGCCATCGGCACGTTGAAGAGCATCAGCATGACGTTGATCAGCGAGAACACCAGGTAGCCGATCATGGCGATCATGAAGACCTTGGTGGCCTTCTTCGAGGCGCGCACCTTGCCGCTGGCGAAGAGGGCCAGGGTGACGCCGACGACCGAGAGGGTCGCGAGGGTCGCCTGCACCACGATGCCGGGCCAGATGAACTCGAAGAACGCGGAGATCGCGCCGATGAAGAGGCCCTCGAAGGCGGCGTAGCCGAAGATCAGCGCGGGGCGCACCTTCTTGCGCGAGCCGAAGATGACGACCAGAGACATGACGAAGCCGCCCAGGGCGCCGATGATCCACGGCGCCATGGTGGGCTCGGGGTTCGCGGCGGTGACGGGGGCCATCGTCCACACCCAGCCGACGACGGCGGTGACGAGGAGGATCGCGAACAGGCCGATCGTCTTGAGGACGGTGTCCTCGACGGTCATGCGGTTGGTCTCGATGGCACCGGCCGCGGGGGCGGCGAACGCGCCCTCGAGGTGTGCCTGGGAGGCCGCATCCACACCCTGGTGGGACGCGGTCGAGTAGTGCGTGGCGGACCCGAGTCCGGCCGCCTGCGCGCCGCCCGGGTAGGTCTGCACGGCACGCGGGTCCTGGAACGCCGGGTTGTTGAATGCGGGGTTTGACGAGGCCATGGCTTCGAACACACTCCAAGGGGGTTGAGAGGTCACAGCGCGGTGCTGTTGATCCACGATAACGGCAACCCCCGCGCCCGCGGCAGTATCTCGTCTGTGAGAGGCCTTTGAACGGATGCTGGGCCCGCCGCCCCGCGCGAGGCCGCGGGTAGCCTGGCCAGATGCCTCGCACGCGCCCCCTGGTGATCGGCCATCGGGGCGCGCCCGGGTATCGCCCGGAGCACTCGCGGTCGTCGTACGACCTCGCGCTGCGGTACGGAGTGGATGCCGTCGAGCCCGACGTCGTGGTCTCCCGCGACGGTGTGCTGGTCGTGCGGCACGAGAACGAGATCTCCGGGACCACCGACGTCGCCGAGCGCCGCGAGTTCGCCGACCGCCGCACCACCAAGACGGTGGACGGCACTGAGCTGACCGGCTGGTTCACCGAGGACTTCACCTGGGACGAGCTGTCGACCCTCGGCTGCCGCGAGCGGCTGCCGCGGCTCCGCCCCGGCAGCGCCACCTTCGACGACCAGCAGCCCGTGCTCAGGCTGCGCGACGTGCTCGATCTGGTGCGCGCAGCCTCGCTGGAGCAGGGCCGCGAGATCGGGGTCGTGCTCGAGCTCAAGCACGCCACCTACTTCGAGCGTCTGGGTCTCGGCCTCGCCGGTCTCGTCGAGGCCGAGCTGCGAGAGGCGGGCTGGGCCGACGGCGCGCTCCCGCTGGTCATCGAGGCGTTCGAATCGACCGTGCTCGCGCAGCTGCGGGCGCACAGCATCCGGGCGACGTACGTGTACCTGCTCGAGGCGGCCGGTCGCCCGTTCGACCTGGTGGCGGCGCACGGCGACCAGGCGCCCACCTACCGGCGCACGGCCACTCCTGCCGGGCTCGACGAGCTCGTGGGGACGGTCGACGGCATCAGCGTGAGCAAGAGCATGATCCTCGGCGGCACGCGCGGGGACGAGCCCCCGAGCCTCGTCGCCGACGCCCACACGCGGGGTCTCCGCGTGTTCACCTGGACGTGCCGTCCGGAGAATACGTTCCTGTCCCGCCGGTTCCGCAGCAGGGGCGGCCCGGCCGCGTTCGGTGACTACGAGGCCGAGTGGGAGCTCATCCGCCGGTCCGGCGTCGACGGGGTGTTCGTCGACCATCCCGACATCGGAATCGATTTATTCCACCGCGTCACAGCCACCCCATAGAGTTGCCGCATGACCACCCCCGGCATCGTCGTCTCCGGCGTGAGACGAGCATTCGGGCAGGTGCAGGCGGTGCGCGACGTCTCCCTCGAGGCGGCCACCGGGAAGGTGACCGGACTGGTCGGCCCCAATGGGTCGGGCAAGACGACCCTGCTGCTCATGCTCGCCTCCCTGCTGGCGCCCGACGCCGGTGAGATCCGCCTCGACGGGATCGATCCCGTCACAGAGCCGCAGCGGGCGCGAGCCCTGCTCGGATGGATGCCCGACAGCCTCGGGGCGTGGAACGCGCTGACCGCCCGCGAGACGCTGACCGTCACCGGCCGGCTCTACGATCTGCCGAAAGAGGCCGCGCGCGCCCGCGCCGAGGTGCTCCTGCGCGAGGTCGGACTGACCGCACTCGCCGACTCGCCCGCCCGCGTCCTCTCCCGGGGCCAGAAGCAGCGACTCGGTCTCGCGCGCGCCCTCGTGCACGACCCGCGCATCCTTCTGCTCGACGAGCCCGCATCCGGCCTCGACCCGCAGGCCAGGGTGGAACTGCGGGTGCTGCTGCGCCGGCTCGCCGACGACGGCCGGACGATCCTCATCTCCAGCCACATCCTCTCCGAGCTCGAAGAGGTCGTGGACGACGCGGTCTTCCTGTTCCAGGGCGCGACCGTCAGCACCGAGCGCGTCGCCGAGGCCGCCCAGCGCGGCCGCACCTGGCGACTGCGGCTGCACTCCACGGCGGCCCTCGACGACCAGCGCGCGCAGGTCGGGGCGGCCCTCAGCATCCAGCCGCATCAGATCGGGGCCGACCGCCGCGACCTTCTCGTCGCCTTCGCGTCCGATGACGACGCCGTCAGCGCGCTGCGCGCCCTCGTGACGGCCGGGGTCCCGGTGGCGGAGTTCAGTGCCGCGACCGGCACGCTGGAACACACATTCCTCGACCTGGGCGGAGGAGCCGCATGAACCTCGGCCGAATCGGCACTCTCGTCCGCCTCGACCTGGTGCAGCGCACCCGCAGCGTCGCCTGGTACGTCCTGCTGGGGGTGTTCGCGGTCATCTTGCTCCTCGTGACCCTGCTCGCCTTCCTCGTGTGGGGGGTGAACGGCATCGCAGGCGGCACCGGCGGAGGCGGCGTCTACTCGACGGTCGTCTACATGGTGCTGCTGCTCGTGGTCCTCGTCTCGCCCACCCTCAGCGGCAACGCGATCAACGGCGAGCGGGATGCGGCGACCCTCGCTCCCGTGCAGGTGACGCTCGCCACGACCGGCGAGATCATCGCGGCCAAGTTCGCCGCGGCATGGCTCACCGGGGTGTCGTTCGTCGTGGTCGCGGTCCCGTTCCTGCTGATCAGCACGCTCGACGGCGGCGTTCCTCCGCTGACCGTGCTGGTGTCGCTGCTCGTGCTGCTCGTCGAGATCGCCGTGGTCGCCGCCATCGGCGTCGGCTTCAGCGGGGTGCTGGCGCGGCCGCTGTTCTCGGTGGCCTCGACCTACCTGGTCGTCGCGGCGCTGGTGATCGGCACGCTCATCGCCTTCGGGCTGAGCGGCGCTGCGATCACCTCCCCGTACACGAGCACGTACCGTGGCGCGAACTACGACGCGCAGGGCGCCGTCGACGACTGCCTGGAGTGGGAGACGTCGACCTACGACGTGCCGCGCTACGACAAGGTCTGGTGGATGCTGGCGCTCAACCCGTTCGTCATCCTCGCCGACGCCGTCCCGATGACCTACGACGCGCACGGCAACCCCGACAACCTGTTCTCGCAGATCAAGTTCGGCGTGCGCTCCCTGCAGCTGGAGCCGGATCTCGAATCGACCTGGGACGACTGCAACCCCGGGGCGAACGAGGACTACGAGTCGCCCGACGCGGCGGAGGTCGTGGCATCGACTCTGCCCAGCTGGTTCGTGGGTCTCGGGCTGCAGCTGCTGCTCGCAGCGGGGCTGCTGTGGTGGGCCTGGGTCCGCACGCGCACACCCGCGCGGACGCTCCCGCCGGGCACGCGGATCGCGTGATTATGAAAGGGAGATGAGACGGGACGGAAGGCCATTGCCGCTGACACCCGGTCCCGCATAGTCTCCGAGGGTCTCTACCACCCCAGAGAAAGGCAGTGCCCCTTGCACAAGCGCATATGGGCCGCGGTCGGCGTCATCGCCCTCTCGGTCCCGGCATCAGCGGCGATCGCCGCAACACCGGACGCATCGTCGCGTTTCGATGAAACCGGCTCCCGCGACAAGATCGACACGTCGTTCGTCCCCGGAGCGATCGGCTCCGACGGACGCGTGACCGTCATCGTCGAGATGACCGGCGACCCCGTCGCCGTCGTCCAGGCGGAGAAGGGCCGACCGCTCACCGACACCGAGCGGTCGACGGTCCGGAAGGGCCTCAAGAGCAAGCAGGACAAGATCCGCGGCTCGCTCACCGACAAGGGCGGCAAGATCCAGGCCCAGATGCAGTCCGCCTACAACGGGTTCCAGGTCTCGGTGCCCGCCTCCGAACTCGACGCCGTGGCAGAGCTGCCCGGCGTCGTCGCCATCCACCCCGTGCGCACGTACACCCTGGACAACGCTGTCTCGGTGCCGTACCTCGGCGTTCCGGCGGTCTGGCAGAGCACCGGCTACACCGGCGAGGACGTCAAGGTCGCCATCATCGACACCGGCATCGACTACACGCACGCCACCTTCGGCGGCCCCGGCACGATCGCGGCATTCGATGAGGCGGCGGCCACGTCGGAGACCCCGGCGGACCCGGCCCTGTTCGGCCCCGGTGCACCGCGTATCAAGGGCGGCATCGACCTCGTCGGCGACGAGTACGACGCGGGCGCGGACGAGGGCGACCCTGCCCTGACACCCCACCCGGACGCGAACCCGCTCGACTGCAACGGCCACGGCTCGCACGTCGCCGGCACCACCGGCGGCAGCGGCGTCACCAGCGCAGGCTCGACCTACACGGGTCCCTACGACAGCACCACGCCATCGAAGTCGTTCCGCGTCGGCCCCGGCGTCGCGCCGGAGGTCGACCTGTACGCCGTACGCGTGTTCGGCTGCGAGGGCTCGACCGACGTGGTCGTCCCCGCCATCGACTGGGCCGTGGCCAACGGCATGGACGTCATCAACATGTCGCTCGGCTCGTCGTTCGGCCGCGGTGACGACCCGGATGCTGTCGCCGCGTCGAACGCGGTCGGCGCGGGCGTCGTGGTGGTGGCCTCGGCAGGCAACTCGGGCCACAACCCGTACCTGACCGGATCCCCTGGCACCGGCGACGGCGTCATCGCGGTCTCGGCCGTCGATTCCAGCGAGCGGTTCCCCGGCGCGACCATCACGGTCGGCGGCCAGGACGTCACCGCGATCAACGCGAACGGCGCCTCGCTGACCGGGCTCGGCACCCTGAACGTGGTCAGGCTGGCCAACATCGCCGGCACGACGGAGGACGAGTCGCTGGGCTGCTCGGCTGCCGCCTACACGGCGAACGGCGTCGTGGCCGGCGGGCACCAGCTCGCCGCGTCGACCCGTGGCACCTGTGCGCGGGCGGCGAAGGCGATCTTCGCGCAGCAGGCCGGTGCAGCCGCGGCGCTGATGATCAACACGAGCGCCGATCTGCCGCCGTACGAGGGCCTGATCACGTCGAACCCCGACACCGGCGAGCCCTATGAGGTCACGATCCCGTTCCTCGGTGTGCCCTCGACGGCTGGGCCGACCTTCACCACCGGCAAGACGGCGACCCTCGCGGCCGCAGAGATCAGCAACCCCGGGTTCAAGGGCTACGCGTCGTTCACCTCGTCGGGGCCGCGCAGCGGTGACTCGGCGATCAGCCCGGACGTCGCGGCGCCCGGTGTCTCGATCGCGTCGGCCGGCGTCGGCACGGGCAACGCGGCAGCCATCCTGTCCGGCACGTCGATGGCCGCTCCGCATGTCGCGGGCGTCGCGGCGCTGACGGTCCAGGCGCACCCGAAGTGGAACGCTCCGCAGGTGTCGTCGGCGATCGTGTCGACCGCCGACCCCGAGAAGGTCGCCGGTCAGAGCCTGACGCTCGGCGGCGTGGGACTGGTCGACACGGCGCAGGCCGTGGGTACCACCGTCACCGCCACGGGCGACGCGTTCCGTACCGAGAGCGGCTGGGCGCGCGAGTCGGCGCTGAGCTTCGGGTTCCAGGACTCGAACGTCGGCTTCGGCGGGTTCAAGACCATCACGGTCAGGAACAGCGGCACCAAGGCGGTGACGTACAAGGTCAGCTCGACGCCGTCCGCGGAGTCGATCAAGGCCAAGGTCAAGCTGAGCTCGAAGAAGGTGACGGTGCGGCCCGGCGGGAGCGCCAAGCTGCTCGTGACGGTCTCCGCTGCCGCCAAGGACGTGCCCACCTCGCTCGGTGACGACCAGTTCTCGTTCTACGAGATCTCCGGCGACATCGTGCTCACCGCGTCTGGCTCCACCCTGCGCGTGCCCTACCTGCTCGTGCCCCGCTCGAACAGCAAGGTCACCGCGTCTGCGACGCCGCTCAAGAGCAACGCCAAGACGCTCACGCTGAGCAACGCCCAGGGCGCGATCCCGGCGATCGCCGATGTGTACCAATGGGGTCTGAGCGACGCCAAGGACGCACCGACCTCGCTGCCTGACACCGGCTACGACCTGCGGGCGGCGGGCGTGCAGTCATGGGAGGACGACAACGGCGACGACGTGCTGGTCTTCGCGCTCAGCACCCACAAGCGGTGGTCGAACGCGGCGAGCAACGAGTACGACGTCGTGATCGACACCAACCGCGACGGCGAGCCTGACTGGATCGTGCTCTCGTACGACTCCGGAGCGGTGCGCGCCGGCTCGGCCAACGGCCTCGCCGAGGTGTTCGTCGTCAACTACAAGACCGGCGACCTCTTCGATGCCGGTTTCCTCGCGCAGGCGCCGACCGACAGCAGCACGATCCTGCTGCCGGTGTACGCCGAGGATCTCGGCATCACCGGAGCGTTCAACTACTCTGCGCAGGCCTTCGGGACGTCGGAGGGCACGGAGGACGCCTTCACCAGCTGGGCGGGGTACAACCTGGCCAAGCCGGCGATCAGCAACGGCGACTACGTGAACGTGCCCAAGGGCAAGAGCGTGAAGGTGCCGGTGACGGTGAATTCGTCGCAGGTCGCGACGCAGAAGCCGCTTGGCAGCATGGTCGTGGTGACCGACAACAAGTCGGGCGCCGGAGAGGCGCTGCTCGTCAAGAAGTGATCGGGAGCTCAGCGAAGCTGAGCGCTCGAGCCCGCGGGGGCGACGCCGGACTCCGGTGGTCGCCCCCGCGGTGCGTTCGGCTCCTACGGGCAGAGCCGGGGTGAGTCGGAGCGCCCGAAGCGGTAGTCGTACGTCTCTCCGCCTACCGACACCACGACGCGCATGCCGGGGACGAGCGCGTGGGTGTAGCTGCGGCCGGGACGGGGGCAGCCGAGGGATCCGTCCGGCCAGGTGACGGCTTCCACGGAGACGAGCAAGGGCTCGCCGTCGATGTCGCGCCGCCGCAGGTCGGCCACGATCGCCTCCCAGCGGACGGCGGAGAGTTCAGTGCGGTCCACGTCGGCGCTCCTCCGATCAGTCGTCGAGCACGAGGCGGTAGCCCATGCCCTGCTCGGTGAGCAGATGGCGGGGATGCGCGGGATCCGCCTCGAGCTTCTTCCGCAGCTGCGACATGTAGAGGCGGAGATACCCGGAGTCGCTCACCTGCTCGCTGCTCCAGATCTCCTTCAGCAGCGTCTGGCGCGTCACCAGCGCGCCCGCGTTCCTGGCCAGGAACTCCAGCATCCGCCACTCCGTCGGCGTGAGATGCACGGGCACTCCGTCGCGCAGGACGCTCGTGGTGGCGCGGTCGATCACGACGTCGCCGAACGCGATCACCGGCTCCTTCGCGGTCGCGCCGCTGCGGCGGGCCAGCGCGCGCAGCCGTGCGAGCAGCTCGTCGATCTGGAAGGGCTTGGTGACGTAGTCGTCGGCGCCTGCGTCGAGTGCGTCGACCTTGTCGGCTGAACCGGTGCGCCCTGACACGACGATGATCGGCACGTCGGTCCAGCCTCGGAGGGCGTGGATGACCGAGACGCCGTCGAGATGAGGCATGCCGAGATCGAGCAGAACGACGTCCGGGTGGGCCTGGGCGGCGAGGGCGATCGCCGCGGCGCCGTCGGACGCCGCGACCACGTCGTAGCCGTGCGCGGCCAGCGTGATCCGCAGCGCGCGGACGAGCTGTGGATCGTCGTCGGCGACGAGGACCTTCATGCCGTCACCTCCGGGGCGGTCGGAAGCGCGATCACCATGGTGAGGCCGCCTCCTGGCGTGTCTTCGGCCGTGAGCGTACCGCCCATTCCCTCGGTGAACCCCTTCGACAGCGCGAGACCCAGGCCGAGCCCGACGGTGTTGTCGGTGTCGTCCATCCGCTGGAACGGCGCGAACATGTCGTCCCGCCGGTCCGCCGGGACGCCGGCCCCGTGGTCGATGATCCGAAGCTCCGCGGTTCCGCCCAGCCGGCTCGTGGTGAGGCGCGCGCGGGTACCGACCGGAGCGTGCCGATGCGCGTTCGCGAGGACGTTGACGAGCACGCGCTGCAGCAGCACCGGATCGGCGACGACGGGGCCGAGGTCCTGATCGAGGGCCAGTTCGACATCGGCTGGGCCGAGACCGAGCTCGTCGAGCGCGGCCAGCACCACCTCGGCGGGGTCGACCGGCGAGAGGGCGACGGCGAGCACCCCGGCTTCGACGCGGCTCACGTCGAGCAGATCGGTGACGAGGGTGGACAGGGTGCCCATGCTCTCGTCGGCGGTCGCGACGAGCTCGGCGCGGTCGGCGTCGGACAGCGAGGCCCCCTCCGCGCGCAGCCCGCCCACCGCGGCGACGGCGGCGGCGAGCGGGCGCCGCAGATCGTGGCTGAGCGCCCGCAGCAGGGCGGAGCGCACCTGGTCCGTCTCGGCCAGGATTCCCGCCTCACGGGCGGAGCGGGCCAGCTCGCCGTGCTCCAGGGCCGCCCCCAGCTGGGCGGCGATGACGTCGAGGAGTCGCCGCTCGGACGCGTCGGGGTCGATGCCGTGCAGTTCGAGGGTCGCCTGCGGTGCGTGGGGCGCCCCGACCGGCAGGTGCACCGCTCGGTTGTCCGGCACCGGCTCGCCGTCGGTCGCCAGCACGGCTCCGTCGGCCGCCACGAGACGGACGCCGGTCGCGCGGAACGCCTCGCGGGTGCGGCTCACCAGGGCGGGCACGGCGCTCTCGCCGCGCAGCACGCTGCCCGCGACCGTGGCGAGTAGCTCGGATTCGGCGGCGGCGCGCTGGGCGCTGCGGCTGCGACGGGCCGCCTGGTCGACGACCCCGCTGACGAGGATCGCGATGACGACGTAGAGCACCAGCGACAGGACGTGCAGCGGGTCGGCGATCGTGACCGTGTACAGGGGCTCGATGAAGAGGAAGTCGAGAGTGAGGCCGGACAGCACGGCGGCGAACAGCGCGGGCCAGATGCCGCCGATCAGCGCGACGACGACGACGAGGAGCTGGTAGGCCAGTACGTCGGACGTGATCGCCTCGTCACCTGGGAAGGACAGCAGCAGCCACGAGAGCAGCGGCCCGCCGACGATCGCGACGGCGAAGCCGAGGATGCGGCGCCGGGCGCTGAGGGCCCCGCCGCGCAGGCGGGGGAGGGTGAGGCCGCGGCCCGCCGCGGCGTGCGTCACCATGTGCACGTCGATGTCGCCGGACGCCCGGATCACGGTGGCTCCGATGCCGGGTCCCGAGAGTGCCGAGGCGAGGCGGCCGCGGCGACTGACGCCGAGCACGAGCTGAGTCGCGTCGACCGAGCGCGCATAGTCGACGAGCGCGCGCGGCACATCCTCACCCACCACCTGGTGGTAGGTGCCGCCGAGCGACTCGACGAGCGCCTGCTGCTGCGCGAGCGCCCCCGGCGTCGTCGTGCGCAGGCCGTCCTGGGTGGAGACGTGCACCGCCCGCAGCTCGCCGCCGGCGGCCCGCGCGGCGATCCGAGCCCCGCGGCGGATGAGCGTCTCGCCCTCCGCGCCGCCGGTGAGGGCGACCACCACCCGTTCGCGCGCCTTCCAGCTGCCGGTGATGCCGTGCTCTTCGCGGTAGGCCTTCAGGGCGCTGTCGACCTCGTCGGCGAGCCAGAGCAGCGCGAGCTCCCGCAGCGCGGTGAGGTTGCCGAGCCGGAAGTAGTTCGACAGCGCCGCGTCGACCCGCTCAGCCGGATACACCAGCCCAGCCGACAGCCGGTCGCGCAGCGACTGTGGCGCGAGGTCGACGACCTCGACCTGATCCGCCGCGCGGACCACAGCATCCGGCACGGTCTCGCGCTGCGACACCCCCGTGATCTGCTCGACCACGTCGTTCAGCGACGCGATGTGCTGCACGTTCACCGTGGTGATCACGTCGATGCCCGCGTCGAGCAGCTCGGCCACGTCCTGCCAGCGCTTCTCGTTGCGCGAGCCCGGCGCGTTCGTGTGGGCGAGCTCGTCGACGAGGGCGACGTCCGGGCGCCGCGCTGCGACGGCGTCGACGTCGAGTTCGGACAGCTCGACGCCACGGTGCCGCACCAGGAGCCGCGGAATCTCGGGAAGGCCCTCGGCCTGAGCCGCGGTCGCCGACCGGCCGTGGGTCTCGACCACGCCGATGACCACGTCGCGACCGTCGGCCTGCAGTCGCCGGCCCTCTTCGAGCATCTCGTAGGTCTTGCCGACGCCGGGGGCGGCTCCGAGGAGCACGCGCAGTCGCCCGCGTCTCATCACGCCTCCTACTCCTGCGACTCGTCGAGCGCCAGGTTGAGCTCGAGGACGTTCACCCGCGGCTCGCCGAGGTATCCCAGGTCTCTCGATTGGATCCTAGACTCCACGAGCTCGCGCACCTCCGCCGCGTCCAGCCCGCGGGCTGCTGCCACCCGAGGCGCCTGCAGCAGGGCGTAGGCCGCGCTGATGTGCGGGTCGAGGCCGGAGGCCGATGCGGTCAGCGCGTCCGCGGGGATCGCGGCCGGATCGACGCCCTCGAAGCCGGCGACGGCAGCGCGTCGTTCGCCGATCGCGGCGATGAGGTCGTCGCTCTCCGGGCCGAGGTTCGAGCCGCTCGACCCGCCCGCGTCGTAGCCCACGGCCGAGGGTCGCGGCTGGAAGTACTCCGGAAGCGGGTGGCCGTCAGCATCCGATGCCTGCTGGCCGATCAGAGCGCTGCCGACGGTCTGCCCGTCGGAGTCGGTGAGCAGGGAGCCGTTGGCCTGCCAGGGCAGCGCGAGCTGGCCGATTGCGGTGATCAGCACGGTGTAGCCGATGCCGAGGGCTAGCGTGAACACGAGCATCGCCCGCAGGGCGACACCCGTCGTGCGGGCGGTCGTGCGTGTCAGTGACATGGGTTCTCTCCGATGCGGGGCTTCAGAAGCCCGGGATGAGGCTGACGACGAGGTCGATCAGCTTGATGCCGACGAACGGGGCGACGATCCCGCCGAGACCGTAGACGAGCAGGTTGCGGCTGAGGATCTGCGACGCGCTCGCCGGCCGATAGCGGACACCGCGCAGCGCGAGCGGGATGAGGAACACGATGACGATCGCGTTGAAGACGATCGCGCTCGTGACGGCGGATGCGGGGGAGTGCAGCTGCATCACGTTCAGCGCCGCGAGTCCGGGGAAGACCCCCATGAACATCGCCGGGATGATCGCGAAGTACTTGGCGATGTCGTTGGCGAGCGAGAACGTCGTGAGCGCGCCCCGCGTGATGAGCAGCTGCTTCCCGATCCGCACGATGTCGATCAGCTTGGTCGGGTCCGAGTCGAGGTCGACCATGTTGCCGGCCTCCTTCGCGGCCGAGGTTCCGGTGTTCATCGCGACGCCGACGTCCGCCTGCGCGAGGGCCGGCGCGTCGTTCGTGCCGTCGCCGGTCATCGCGACCAGCCGGCCGCCCTCCTGCTCGCGCCGGATCAGGGCGAGCTTGTCTTCCGGTGTGGCCTCGGCGAGGAAGTCGTCGACCCCGGCTTCCCGCGCGATCGCGGCCGCCGTGAGCGGGTTGTCGCCCGTGATCATCACGGTGCGGATGCCCATGCTGCGCAGCTCGTCGAACCGCTCGCGCAGTCCTTCCTTGACGACGTCCTTCAGATGCACGACGCCGAGCACGGTGCCGATCGCCTCGGCGCCTCCCGGAGCCGGCCGCAGCGTCGCGACGACCAGCGGGGTGCCGCCCGACTGGGCGATCGCATCCGTCTCGCCGGCGAGCTGCAGCTGCGTGGCCGCAGGCACCGGCGCTCCGGACGCCCCGAGCCACGCGAGCACGGCGCTGCCCGCACCCTTGCGCACCTGCGTGCCGTCGGGCAGATCGATCCCGCTCATGCGCGTCTGCGCCGTGAACGGCACCGACACCGATCCGACCGGCTCTTCCACGCGGATGCTGCGCGCGGCCGCCAGTTCAACGACGGAGACGCCTTCGGGCGTCGGGTCTGCGAGGGACGAGAGGGCCGCGGCCCTGGCGAGGTCCTGGAGATCGGCAGCCGATCCGGTCGAGGCCACCGCGACGAAATCCGACGCCCGGCGGTTGCCGTAGGTGATCGTGCCGGTCTTGTCGAGCAGCAGCGTCGTCACGTCGCCCGCAGCCTCGACCGCGCGACCCGACATCGCGAGCACGTTGCGCTGCACCAGGCGGTCCATTCCGGCGATGCCGATCGCGGAGAGCAGCGCGCCGATGGTGGTCGGGATGAGGCAGACGAGCAGAGCGACCAGGACCGGGATGCTGACCGGGCTCGCGGCATAGCCGGCGATCGGGTTGAGGGTGAGGACGACGACGACGAACACGATCGACAGACTGGCGAGGAGGATGTTCAGCGCGATCTCGTTCGGGGTGCGCTGCCGGCTCGCTCCCTCGACGAGCGCGATCATCCGATCGACGAACGTCTCGCCCGGCTTCGAGGTGATGCGCACGACGATGCGGTCGGAGAGGACGCGGGTGCCGCCGGTCACCGCCGAGCGGTCGCCGCCCGACTCGCGCACCACGGGGGCCGACTCGCCGGTGATGGCCGACTCGTCGACCGTCGCGATGCCCGCGACGATGTCGCCGTCGCCCGGGATCAGCTCGCCCGCAGACACGACGACCAGATCGTCGAGGGTGAGGTCGGACGAGGCGACGTCGACCGTCTGGTCATCGGTCGCGGCTGCGCCGCCTGAGGTGATCCGGTGCGCGAGCGTCGATGTGCGGGTCTTGCGCAGGGTCGCGGCCTGCGCCTTGCCGCGACCCTCCGCGACCGACTCGGCGAGGTTCGCGAACAGCACGGTGAGCCAGAGCCAGACCGCGATGCCCCAGGTGAAGCCCGCAGGCACCGGTGTACCGCCGGAGGCCTCCGGACCGCCGAGGAAGGGCTCGGCGATCGCGATCGCCGTGGTGAGGGCGGCGCCGACCCAGACGAGGAACATCACGGGGCTCCGCCACAGCTGGATGGGATCGAGCTTGCGCACGGCTCCGGGGAGGGCGTGCAGGAGCTGTGCTCCGCTGAAGGACCGGGGGGACGCGGCGCGCATCGCCGCGGGGACCGCGCTCCGTTCCTCAACGAGCACGGGGGTAGTGCGTGATTCGGTGTGAGTGGACATGGTTCAGACGAGACCTTCTGCCAGGGGACCCAGCGTGAGAACGGGGAAGTAGGTGAGGGCGGTGATGACGACGGACACGACAGCGAGCAGGCCGACGAACTGCGGTCGGTGCGTGGGGAGCGTGCCCGCGGTGGACGGTGCGGGCGTCTGCCGGGCGAGTGAGCCGGCGAGCGCCAGCACCAGCACGATCGGCAGGAACCTGCCCAGCAGCATGGCGATGCCGAGGGCGGTGTTGAGCCACACCGTGTTGGCCGTGAGGCCCGCGAACGCCGAGCCGTTGTTGTTGGCCGCGGACGTGAACGCGTAGAGCACCTCGGTGAGGCCGTGCACGCCGGGGTTCCAGATCGACGTGGACTCGACGTCCGACCGGACGCCCGGGATCGCGAAGCTCAGCGCGGTCCCGGCCAGCACGAGGGTGGGGGTGACGAGGATGTACAGGCTCGCCAGCTTGATCTCGCGGGGGCCGATCTTCTTGCCGAGGTACTCCGGCGTGCGCCCGACCAGCAGCCCGCCGACGAACACCGCGATGACGGCGAGCACCAGCATCCCGTAGAGACCCGCGCCGACCCCACCGGGGGCGACCTCGCCGAGCATCATGTTGATGAGCGGGACCATGCCGCCGAGCGCGGTGTATGAGTCGTGCATCGAGTTGACCGCGCCGGTGGAGGTGAGCGTCGTGGCGCCGGCGAACAGCGTGGACCCGAAGATGCCGAAGCGCTGCTCCTTGCCCTCCATCGGCGCACCGGCGAGCTGCGGCGCCGTGCCGGAGCCCAGGGCCTCGAGCCAGGAGACCGCCACGATCGAGGCGACGAACAGCGAGCCCATCACGGTGAGGATCGCGTAGCCCTGACGGTCGTCGCCGACGATGCGTCCGAACGCGCGCGGCATCGCGAACGGGATGGCGAGCATGAGCACGATCTCGAAGACGCTCGTCCAGGGCGCCGGGTTCTCGAACGGGTGCGCCGAGTTCGCGTTGAAGAAGCCGCCGCCATTCGTGCCGAGCTGCTTGATCGCCTCCTGCGAAGCCACGGGGCCGCCCGGGATCGACTGCGTCGCACCCGTCAGTGTGGTGACCTCGGTGAAGCCGGCGAGGTTCTGCACGACGCCGGCGGCCAGCAGGGCGATCGCGGACACGATCGCGAGCGGCAGCAGGAGGCGCGTGACACCGCGGACGAGATCGACCCAGAAGTTGCCGATCGTGCCGGAGCCGCGGCGCGCGAAACCGCGCACCAGCGCGATCGCCACGGCGATGCCGACAGCGGCGGAGACGAAGTTCTGCACGGCGAGCCCGGCGAGCTGCACGGTGTAGCCCATCGTGAGCTCGGGCGAGTACGACTGCCAGTTCGTGTTGGTGACGAACGACACGGCGGTGTTGAAGGCGAGCCCCTCGGGCACCGCGGGGAGGCCGAGCGAGTAGGGGAGCATCGCCTGGAACCGCTGGAGCGCGTAGACGAACAGGACGCCGGTGGCCGAGAACATGAGCACGCCGCGGCCATACGACTGCCACGTCTGCTCGGCCTTCGGGTCGACGCCGATCAGCCGGTAGGCGCCGCGTTCCACGGCCCAGTCGCGCTCGGAGGTGTACGTGCGGGCGATCCAGTCCCCGAGCGGCCGGTAGAGGAGCGCGAGGGCGAGCAGCACGGTGGCGATCTGCAGGACGCCCGCCCAGACGGTGAAGGCATCCATCAGAACCGCTCCGGCTTCACGAGGGCGACGACGAGGTACACGAGCGCCGCCGCAGCGAGGAGGGCCGCGATGAGCGAGAAGACGATCACAGTCTCCCCACCCCCTTCGCGGCGAGGCCGACGAGCGCGAACAGCGCGAGCGTGAGGACGACGTAGAGGAGATCTGGCACGTGCCGATCCAACCCGGCGCAGGATCGCCGGACGCCGATCCTGACGGTTTCCATACGGCGGCGGCGACGAGCCTTACGCGCCGCTCATGGTTCCGGTCGGGTGGCGCGCACGTCGTTCACCCACTGCACACGCGCGATTCATCGACATCCGTCGCCCCACGCCCGAGCATGGTGTCACGCAACGAGAGGTGCCGCGATGACTCGACCGATCCGAGTGCTCTCGCTCTACGAAGGCTTCTTCGCCGGTGGCGCGCGCATCCTGCACACCGATGTCATCGCCGGGCTCCATTCCGCCGGCGACCAGCAGCACAGCGTGCTCTCGATCGCCTCCCAGGCGCGCCGCGAGTCGACCGTCCAGCCGATGCACGTCGATCCGCGCTACCTGCGGCTCACGAACGCGGGCGTGAGCGTGACGAGCCTCGGACGCACGGCGGACGCCGACCCGCCGGAGCGGGGGAGCTTCACGATGGCCGAGCTGCGGATCGCGGCGGATGCTGTCGCCCGCGCCGATGTGATCCTCTCGCTGAAGGAGCAGCCGCTGGGACTCCTGCTGGCCCTGCAGGATCACGGACTCATGCCCGACATCCCGGTGATCGCGTGCCTGCACCGCTCCGACCCCACCCACTCCGGGCCGGCGCTGGGCTGGCTCGCCGAGGCGGCGGCGACCGGACTCGTCGCGGCGACGGTCTCGTGTGCCCAGTCGACGAGCGACGCGTACGCGCGGTTCCTCGCCCCGGCGACGCGACGCCACGTCATCCCGAACGGGATCGACACCGACCGGTTCCGGCCGGGAACGGCCGACGAGGTCGCGGCGTCGCGTGCGCTGCTGGGCATCCCTTCCGGGGCACTTGTCGTCGCATACGCCGCGCGATTCGACGCCATGAAGAACCCCGGCCTGTTCCTGAGCGCGGTCGCGATCCACGCGAAGCGCCACCCGGAGACGCACTATCTGCTGTGCGGAGCGGGCATGACCCTCGAGAACGACGCCTTCCGTGCCCTCGTGGCGGAGTCAGGGGTCGACTCCTCCGCCCACCTGCACGCGCTCGGCGTGCGCGATGACATGCCGGCGATCTACCAGCTCGCCGACATCGTGGCGCTCACGAGCGCGTTCGGTGAGGCGTCGCCGCTGTGCCTGATCGAGGGCGCGGCGTGCGGGGCGACGCCCGTGACCACCCGCGTGGGCGATGCCGCGCAGATGGTGGACGGGTTCGGCGTGGTCACACGGCACGACGCCGCGCACATCGCGGCGACCTGGCAGCGCGTGCTGGACCGGCGCGGCGAGCTGCGTGACCGTGCCCTGGAGGCGCGCCCCCGGCTCGGGCGCGACCGGATGATCGGCGAGTACCGCGCGGCGGTCGAGAGCGTCGCGGTGTTCGCGGAAGCTGCGGCCTGACGGGATCGGGTGCGCGTCGTGACGGCCGCGGCATAATGGGCCTCCTATGACACTCGAACTGTGCGTTCTGCTCTGGGCAGCGGAGAACCTCGACGACGCCCTCACGGAATACGAGGACACCGTGCTCGCCCTGGTGCCGAAACACGGTGGCAGGGTCGTCAGCCGGGTCCGCCGCATCAGCGACGGCGACGGACCGCGCGAAGTGCAGGTCATCCACCTCCCGGATGACGCCGCACTGCAGGCGTACATGTCGGACCCGGAGCGTGTCGCCCTGGCGGACGTGCATCGCCGCGTGGTGGCACGCACCGAGATCCTGACCGTCGACACGATCGTGTGACGCCCATGACCGAGATCTTCGACGGACCGTTCGATGTGGATTACGGGCACGTGCACCTGGTCACGGGTGAGCTCTTCGTCGACGACTTCGGCGGCGCATTCGCCGGTCAGTCCAACGGTCTGTGCGGCGCGCAGCAGAACGGGGTGCTTGCCCTGATCACGGGGTTGCACACGGGGCGCACCCCCATTCGCATCAGCCTGCTGGAGCATGCGCCCGAGCTCGGCGACTGGGAGGAGATCGTCGAGGCGAGCCTCGCGCCCGCGACGCCCGACGCGGTTCTGCGTGGGGTCACGGGCATCCAGGAGTGTGCATTCGCCCTGCCCGAGGCGAGCTACCGCGTCCGCTGGAGTGTCTCGGGGATGGACGAGGAGCAATCGCAGAGGGACGCCGGGCCCGCGACCGCCCGTCAGTGGCTGGCACTGTGGCCGGCGCCGCCCGCGGCGGATGCGATCCTGCGCCAGACCTCCACCACGGCGGCGTCCTGGCACGGGCAAGTGTCGACAGCCGCATCTCCCGGAGAGGGTGCGCTCAACGATCCCGAACCGCTGTCGGCTGCGGCGCGAGCGAACCTCGAGATGCAGGCCAGGGGCGCATGCTGAGTCTGCGCAGAACCGACGCTCGGAGCAGCGCCCTCAGCTGAGGTAGGGGTCGACCAGCAGCGGCCCGCGGATGTCTCTGAGCGTGTCGATGAGACGCTCGAGCCCCTTGCGGCTCCAGGCCGACATCTCCAGGTCATGCGGGCCGAGCGGGGTGAGGTTGCCGGTGCGGATCCGGATGACCTCCCACTTCGCCGCACGCAGCGCCCGGTCCTTGCGCCGGTCCGCATCGGCACGCCGGCCGACGTGCTCGAGACCGTGCCGCCCTGTGGTGTCGTACTCGATCGCGACACGCAGCTCCGGCAGCAGGATGTCGGGCCACACCTCCACGTGCTCGAAGAACGGTCGCGCGACCCGCACGGCGTTGAGGCCCTGCGTCACGGACAGACGCGCGAACAGATCGGCGCGCAGCTGCGCCTCGATGCGCGACGCCGGCTTCGGCGCGCAGATCGAGTGGAACGGCTCGCCGACGGGAAGATCCGGCGTCTTCGGACACACCTGCAGTCGGGGCTTCGGCTTCCGCGGTCTCAGCACCGCGGGTCGGGCCGGGCTCGCCGGAGGGGTGGATGCTGGTCGCCCAGCGACCGTCACCACATCGCGCATCGGCAGCGCAGCGGCAGGACGGGCGAGCGCGGCGCATTCGGGACACCAGGCCGAGCGGCGGCGTTCCCGCCCGGGCCGATTGCGCTGCTCGTCGGGGGTGGCCGCGAACAGGTGGCCGCTCTCGCACTGCCAGCGCAGCAGCACATCGGCCGCCGGGGGGATCTGAGTCAGGACGATGCCGGCGTTGAGCTCGGGGTGGTACTGGCGGATCAGTGCGGGGAACGATGCCCAGGCCCCGCGGTACGTGCCGACCGGATAGGGGATGTCTGTGCTCTTCGAGAACTGGCGGCGGGCCCACCACAGTTCGACACGCTCCGGCATGTGAGCAGAATATGCGCGGCCGCCGACATCACTCCTGTGCGCTCCAGGTCGGTGCGTCGGCGGCAGGCTCGGTCATTCGTGCTCCGGCAGGAGCGGCGCCGAAAGGCCGGGGTCGCGACCGAGCTGCGCGGCCCGCGACACCGACGTCGCGCCGAATCGGTCGCGCACGGCATCGAGCACCGTGTCGAGACGGGTGCCGTCGCCCCAGTCGATCGGCAGCTCGGGCTGGATGCTGTCGGCGCGTCCCAGCTGCGACAGCGAGATGCCGATGAGGGTGATGCCGCGCTCCGCGATCTCGGGCTGCGCGGCGGCGAGCAGCCCGCGAGCCACCTGCACCAGCAGGGCTGTGCGGTCGGACGGGGAGCCGAGGGTGCGCGACCTGGTGACCTTCGCGTAGTCGCCGAAACGGAGGCGCAGCACGACCGTCCGGCACACGCGCCCGCCATCCCGGAGACGACGGGCGAGCCGATCCACGATCTGGGTGAGGATCAGGTCGAGTTCCTCGGCTGAACGTGGGCGGTTGCCGAGCGCGCGCTGGGAGCCGATGGACCCGCGACGTCGGGTGGTGTCGACCGGGCGCGGGTCCCGCAGGCGGGCCAGCGCGTGCAGATGGGCTCCGGTCGCCCGGCCCAGCAGCCTCTCGGCGGTCGCCTCTTCGAGCTCCGCCAGCTGCCCGACGGTGTTGATGCCGAGGCGGTGCAGCTTCTCAGCCGTGACCTGACCGACGCCCCACAGCCGTTCGACCGGCAGCGGCAGCAGGAATGCCTGCTCCCGGTCGGGTTCGACCACGAGCAGCCCATCCGGCTTGCTGACGGCGCTGGCGACCTTGGCGAGGAACTTCGTCCGCGCGACTCCGACCGAGATCGCGAGTCCGACCTCCGCGCGCACCCGCTCGCGCAGTCGCACCGCGACCTGCTCCGGTGTCCCCGCGATGCGGCGGAGTCCGCCGACCTCCAGGAACGCCTCATCGATCGACAGTCCCTCGACCAGCGGTGTCGTGTCGCGGAAGATCGCGAACACGTCTCGGCTCGCCGCCGAGTAGGCATCCATCCGTGGAGGGACGACCACCGCATCCGGACACAGCTCGCGCGCCTGCCGTCCGCCCATCGCGGTGCGCACCCCTCGCGCCTTCGCCTCATAGCTCGCCGCCAGGACCACGCCGCCGCCGACGATCACCGGCCTGCCCCGCAGGGTGGGCTTGTCGCGCTGCTCGACCGAGGCGTAGAAGGCGTCCAGGTCGGCGTGCAGCACGGTCGCCTCGCCCCGCATCCGGCCTCCCTTCGATCATCCGTCCTCGCGGATCATCGCATCAGCCGGCGACACGGCCGCTCCGGGCGACAGCGGCCGTCAGGTCGTCAGCCGGCGGCCGCCGGGATCGTCTTGCGCATCACGGTCTTGCTCTTGCCGATGTGCCGCTCGAACGTGAAGCCCGCCTTCTCGAACATCGCCCGCGTGCCGTTGTGGAGGAACGAGGACGAGGTCCGCTTGCCCTCCGCGAGCTCATTCGGGAACGAGACTACCTCGCCGCCGCCGGCCCGGGCGATCAGGTCGAGCGCGCCGTCCAGTGCCTCTCGCGCCACGCCCGAACGGCGGTGATCGCGGTCGACGAAGAAGCAGGTGATGCGCCACGGGGCGGGATGGGTCTCGCCCGCGTCGTACTGCTTGCGGTGGTAGATGTTCGGCAGTTCGAGGGGACTGCCGTACTCGCACCACGCGATCGCGTCGTCGCCGTCGAAGACGAGCGCGGCATGCGCGACGCCCTCCACGACGAGTCGCTGCTTGAAGGTCGGTCCGTCGTACTCGCGCTTGACGGTCTGCTCTGTGTCGCTGTGGAAGTAGGAGCAGTAGCACCCGCCCCAGACTCCGTTGTGCTTCTGCGCGAGCGCCAGCCACGCCGGGAATGTCTCCGGAGTGAGCGGCTTGATCACATGCGCCATGCGGCCACCCTGGCACGCGGTGGAGCCGACCGGAAGGCGTTCAGCCCAGCGCGCCTCGGGTGCGGTGAGGAAGTGGACGCGACAGCGGGACTCGAACTCGCTCGGGCTCCGGAGGAATCCGGCCTAGAGGCGCGAGAACCGCGGAATTACGCGAGACGGCCCAATCTTCCTCCGGGCTCTGTAATGCGGTTGGGCGGCTCAGTGGGTGTGGCGGTGATTGGTGTCGGGGTAGTGCTCGTGGGTGTGGGTGAGGCGTTCGTGTGAGTGCTCGTGCTTGTGGCGCGTGCCGGCGGGGACGGGTTCCGCGTGCTCGTGAGTGTGGTGTTCGTCGTCGTGGGTGTGCCAGTGGTCGTGGACGACGGCTTCGTGGGTGTGTTCGTGTCGGTGGTGTTCGGTCAGGTGCAGCCACACGCCTAGCGCCATCAGCAAGCCCGCAGCAATGAGCTGCCAGGTGACGGGGTCGCCGAGCAGGATCGCGAGGACCGCGCCGAAGAATGGGGCGACAGAGAAGTACGCACCAGCACGTGCCGTGCCGACGTGTCGCATGCCGATGATGAACAGGGCGAGGCTGACGCCGTAGGCGAAGAAACCGACGACGAGTGCGGCGGCGAAGCTGGCTGCCGCGGGGAGGGTGGCGCCGAGGGCGAACGCGAGGGTCAGGTTGACGGGTCCCGCGACGAGTCCCTTGACGGAGGCGAGCCAGGTGGCGTCATTGAGCGCGATCTTGCGGGTGAGGTTGTTGTCCAGTCCCCAGAAGCAGCATGCTCCCAGGATCGCCAGGGCGGGCCAGGGGCTGCCCAGCTCTGCGCCGTTGGGGATGGACAGCAGCACGGCGCCGGCGACGATCGCGACCATGCCGAGCGCGACGCGACGGTCGAAGTTCTCCCGGAACACGAACCATGCCAACAGTGCGGTGCAGACACCTTCCGCGTTCAGCAGCAGGGATGCGCCGGAGGCGGGCATGTTCGAGAGGCCGACCATCAGCAGCACGGGGGCGATGATGCCGCCGCTGAGAATCGCGCCGGCGAGCGGCAGGAGTTCCCCTCGCGCGAGCCGGACCCGTGGTGCGCGGGTGGTCAGGCGGAGGATGCCCAACCCGATCCCTGAGCCACAGTAGAGCAACCCGGCCAGCAGCCACGGGCTGACCTCTCCGCCGAGCAGCAGCTTCGCTAGCGGGGTGCCCGCCCCGAACAGCAGCGCAGCCAGCAACGCCGCCTGCACGCCACGGTTGGAAAAGGCGTTGCGGAGCATGCTTCGAGTGTCCCACCCAGGAACTCGTGCTGTCCCGGGTCGGATCCCAGGGAACGATCGCGAGACGGGGCCGAACCCCCTTCTATGGTTTGTCAAGGGATCTTGGCGAGTTGCGGTCGATCGTCCAGACTGAGCCACTGATTGCGAAAGGAGTGCGATGCCTGAGTGGCTGATTGTCGTGCTCGGCGTGGTCGGTGGGCTGGTGCTGTTGTGGTCGGTGTTGATCGGGTCGCTGTGGGTGTAGCAGCGGCGAACGGGATCATCCGTCGATTGGCGAGCAATGATGCGGGTCGTCCCCGACGTCATTCGGCTGGTGAAGCGCCTTGCGTTCGATCGTTCGGTGCCTCGCGCGACTCGGTGGTGGTTGCTGGGGCTGCTGTCGTATTTGCTGTTGCCTTTTGATCTCGTGCCGGACTTCATTCCGGTGCTCGGGTTCGCCGATGATGCTGTCGTAGTTGCGATCGTCTTGCGATTCGCGATTCGTCATGCTGGCATGGGCGCGGTCGAGCGTCACTGGCCGGGAAGTCCCGAGGGCCTCGCGGGCGTGCTCAAACTCGCAGGACTGCCGTCGAGCCCTCCCACAGCGAGAGCGTAGCGGGCGTGCTCTGCGGCCATATCTGTAGCGGGTTGTGCTTCCGCTGAAGCGGCGCCTCGGTCGAGCGGTCAGGCTTGCCGATCCAGAATCGCCTGGACGCTCGCCTCCGGTCCCAGGTCGAGGCGCCGAAGAACCTGTGCGTTGAGTGCCACGACGACGGTGGACAAGGACATCAGGATGGCGCCGACCGACATGGGCAGCACGAAACCGAACGGCGCGAGAACCCCCGCGGCGAGGGGAACGGCGATCAGGTTGTAGCCGGCTGCCCACCACAGGTTCTGCTTCATCTTTCGGTAGCTGGCCCTCGAGAGCTCGATGACCGACAGCACTGAACGAGGGTCGTCGCTGGCGAGGATCACGCCGGCGGAGGCTATCGCGACGTCGGTGCCGGCGCCGATCGCGATGCCGACGTCGGCTTGCGCGAGGGCGGGTGCGTCATTGACGCCGTCTCCGACCATCGCGATCCGACGGCCCTCGCGCTGGAGTTCGGCGACCTTCGCGGACTTGTCCTCGGGGCGTACGCCGGCGAAGACGCGGTCCACGCCGAGATCCCGCCCGACCGACCGGGCGACGGCGTCCGCGTCGCCCGTGATCATGACCACCTGGATGCCCAGCCTGTGCAGCGCGTCGACCGCCTGGCTCGATTCTGGGCGGATCTCGTCGGCGAGCTTCAACCCGCCGATCACCACTCCGTCACGCACGACGTGGAGGACGATCGCACCGTCGCGGCTCCACTGGGCCGCGGCCGAGACCTCGCCGGCGCCGACGCCCTCGAGCAGACGCGGTCCTCCGACGTGGATCTGCCGGCCCTCGACGGTCGCTACGACGCCGACCGCCGGCGATGACGAGAATCCGGTCGCTGCGGCGATCCCGAGGCCGCGGTCGGTCGCGGCTCGCACGATGGCCTTCGCGAGCGGGTGCTCGCTGTCGGCTTCGGCTGCGGCTGCGAGTGCGAGGACCGTGTCGGCGTCGATGTCACCCTGGGGTGCGACGGCGGTCACGGTCGGCTCGCCCTTCGTAAGTGTGCCGGTCTTGTCGAAGAGCACTGTGTCGATCGTGCGCATGCTCTCCAGTGCGAGCCGATCTTTGATGAGCACCCCGCCGCGCGCGGCACGTTCGGTGGCGATCGCGACGACCAGCGGGATCGCGAGTCCGAGCGCGTGAGGGCAGGCGATCACGAGAACGGTGATCGTACGGACAACCGCCGCATCGGGGTTTCCCAGCAGCGTCCAGACGATCGCGGTCAGCGCGGCGGCGCTCAGAGCGAACCAGAACAGCCAACCCGCGGCACGGTCCGCGATGCGCTGGGCACGCGACGTGGAGGTCTGCGCCTCGGCGACGAGCCGCTGTATACCGGCGAGAGTCGTGTCCTCTCCCGTCGCGGTGACCTCAACGCGCAGGCCAGAGTCGGTGGCGACCGTGCCCGCGGTGACCGGTTCGCCGATGCCACGTGCAACGGTGCGGGACTCGCCGGTGACCATCGACTCGTCCATGTCTGCGCGGCCGTCGACGATCCTTCCGTCGGCGGGGATGCTGCCGCCTGGGCGGACCACGACCACATCACCCACCCGCAGGGCAGACGGTGCCACCGTCACGACGCGGTCGCCTTCGACCCGTTCGGCCTCATCCGGAAGCAGTGCCGCGAGCGAATCCAATGCCGACGTGGTCTGTGCCAGCGACCGCATCTCGATCCAGTGGCCGAGGAGCATGATGACGATCAGCAGCGCGAGTTCCCACCAGAACTCGAGCTCGTGATCCAGCAGACCGAGGCTGGCGCCCCACGAGGCGACGAAGGCGACGGTGATCGCCAGGCCGATCAGCAGCATCATGCCGGGCTTGCGGGCGCGGAGTTCACTGACCGCCCCGGTCAGGAACGGCCACCCGCCCCAGACGTACATGACCGTCCCGAGGATCGGCGATATCAGTTGAACACCGGGAAGCTCCGGCAGCGAGTAGCCGATCAGCACTGCGAACATGCTTGAGAACCCGACCACCGGGATCGCGAGGAGCAGGTTGATCCAGAACAGGCGCCGGAACTGCGCGACATGGTCGGCGCCGTGACCGCCATGTGCGCTGTGCTCGCTGTGCCCGGTGTCGTGAGCCATTTGAGCTGTGTGATCGTGGTTGACGGCTATGTCGCGCGCCGCATGTGGATCCGTCATGGCGAAGTCCTCCTCGGTGCATCCGTCCCTGCAAGGATGTGCAGAAGGGTATAACGGGATACCCCATGGGGGTATTCCAGCCGAAGACGCACGAGGTGCGATCGGTGCCCTACCCGGAGTTCCTCGAGCTGCCGATCGCGAGGCTGTGCGAGGGCAAGCCGCGCGACGGTCTGCTCTTCGGTGATGGTGTCGGCTACCTCGGCCGTCCGCGCTCGTCGGGAGCGTCGCGATCATGGTTCATGACGGCACTGGATGCTGCAGGCCTCGAGCGGATGACCGTGCACGACCTGCGCCACACCGCCGCGTCGCTCGCGATCAGCTCGGGCGCGAACGTGAAGGCGGTGCAGCGGATGCTGGGCCACGCATCGGCGGCGATGACTCTGGATGTCTACGCGGATCTGTTCGACGACGACCTGGATACCGTGTCGGCGTCGCTGAACGAGGCGCGGAGCCGGGCGATCGCCTCTGGTCAGTAGCTCCACGGCGATAGCCCGCGAAGTGAATGAGCTCAGGCGGATACGTGGTGTCGGTCGGGTGCTTCGGACGTCGTCAGCACGACCCGCAAGCCCAAGGCGCGTGAGAGGCGATCAATCGTCGAGAGGGTGGGGTTTGCAACCCCGCGCTCGATCCGGCTGATCTCGCTCTGCTGAACACCTGACAGCTCGGCGAGACGCGGCTGGGACAGGTTCAGCTCGTTGCGCCGGGCCGCGAGGTCCGCGCCCAAGGCGAGGTGGCTCTCACGCTCGTCGGTGAAGACCTGTTCGGCGACCTCGTACGCCGCCCGCTGGCCGGCGCTCCAACGAGACTTGCGCCTGCTGGCGTAGTCCTCGAACGAGGTGGTCATGATGTCTCCAGATGTGCCTCAGCGTAAGCCGTCACCCGATTATGGGTCATGGCACATAGAACCTCAAGACCGCTTCTGTTGTTCCTTCCACCTCTTCAGCAAGGATCGCGCCTTCGTGATCTCACGTTGCTGCCGCCTCGGGGACGGATCCCTCCTCTTGTCGTAACCGCTCAGGATCAGAACGATCCTGGAGCCGTGAAAGGTGCAGAAGACGCGAAGGAGAACCTCTCGATGCGGGGTCTTGATGTCGTCTGGAAGATCGGTCTCGTCGAGTCCGGCAGCACTGTAGATGGCTGAAAGAGATCGGCGCACACGGAACTCGAACAGTCCCTCGCCGAGCGCCTTGCCCCACTCGCCATTGCAGATGTCCTGGCCCAGAGGCTTCAAGAAATGATCGATGGCCGCGAACAGAACAACTTCCTCGTACCGCCCGAGCTTCTTGACGAAGCGATCGAACTGCTTCGCATCGAAGAGTTCGACGGTCCAGTTGCTCACTTGTTGATCGTAGGCGGGAGGACTGACACGGACGTCCTGACGCACCGGGGTGTCGATCTTCCTTTGGCGGCCTCGAAAAGTGTGGGCAAAGTGTGGGCAAAACCACTTCTGACGAAACCACGAAGGGCCGCGATCCCTTGTAAACACTGGGATCGCGGCCCTTCAAAAGTGGACGCGACGGCGGGAGTCGAACCCGCAACGCTTCCGGGTATGAACCGGAGCCCGGGACCACCCGGATCGCCGCGATGACCCCACGCTAATCGGCGGCCACGACATCCGGCCCGAGCGTGACGGGCGGTTGCTCTGTGCGACGCCGTGTGACGACCGGGGGCCCTTCGTCTCGCTCGCGGTTCCTGAGCCTGTCGAAGGGCGCTCAGCGACCCGCGACGCGCGGCGGGGGCGGGGGAGCGGCGAGGGCCCGCAGCATCCGCTCCAGCATCTCGCGCACCTCGCCGCGCGAGGGCTCGGCGAGATCGGTGGTGTACTCGACGCCGGCGGGGATCCACGACAGCCCGTACATCGTCTCGCGCCAGTCGGCGCCTCCCACCGGCCATCGCGTGTGCGCAGCATCCTCTGCTTCGGCGCCCTGCCCCCACTGCCCGAACCATGCGCGCATCTCGTCGAGCGGAAGCTCCATGACGGCATCGGCCTCGACCGGCTGCCGCACCCACGACCGGGCGACCGTGATGAACTCCTCCACCTGATCGGGGGTCAGCTCGCGCCGGGGGAACAGCACGCGCGTGTGCTGCACGTCGGCGAGCCGGTCCACCCGGAACGTGCGCCAGTCGTCGCGGTCGAGATCCCAGCACAGCAGATACCAGTGCCGGTCGGCCGGTGCCAGCGAGTGCGGCTCGACGCGCCGCACGGTCACCTCGCCGGAGGCGGCGGTGTAGCGGAAGCGCACGCGCTCGCCGTCGCGGCAGGCGAGGGCGAGATCGCCGAGCACCTCACTCGAGACGGCCGCGCCGGCGTTGAGTCCGGTCGGCTGCACGGCCTCGGCGAGGGCCGACACGCGCCGGCGCAGGGGCGCCGGCAGCACCTGCTCGAGCTTCGCGAGCGCGGTCAGCGTCGTCTCCGGCCCGCTCACCAGGCGCTGGGATGCGGCCACCCGCAGCCCGATCGCCATCGCCACGGCCTCTTCATCGGTGAGGAGCAGCGGGGGCACCGCGCTGCCCGCCTCGAGCCGGTAACCGCCGGCCGCGCCGGGGCTGGACTCGATCCGGTACCCGAGATCGCGCAGCCGCTCGACATCGCGACGGACGGTGCGCTCGGTCACCCCCATCCGGCTCGCGAGCTCTGCGCCCGGCCAGTGGCGGTGCGTCTGCAGCAGATTGAGGAGCGAGAGGGCCCGCGACGTCGTATCGGACATGACCGAATAATCCCATCTATTGCGGACCGAATCTGTCCGCAAACCGTCCTACCGTGTCGTCATGACCGAACCGATCATCGAAGCGCGCGGGCTCACCAAGCGCTTCACCGTGAAGAAGAAGACCGTCGAGGCCGTCACCGACCTCACCTTCCAGGTGGCCCGCGGCGAGCTCGTGGCCTTCCTGGGCCCTAACGGCGCAGGAAAGTCGACGAGTCTGCGCATGCTGACCACACTGATCCCGCCGACCTCGGGCACCGCGTCCGTCGTCGGCTTCGACATCCTCAGACAGCCGGCCGAGGTCCGCGCGCGCATCGGCTACGTCGGCCAGCTCACGAGCGGCAGCTTCGCCCAGCGGGTGCGCGACGAGCTGATCAGCCAGGGCGCGTTCTACGGCATGGCCAAGCCGGCCGCCCGTGCCCGAGCGGACGAGCTGATCGAGTCGCTCGATCTCGCCTCGTTCGCCACGCGCACGGTGCAGCAGCTCTCCGGCGGGCAGAAGCGCCGGCTCGATGTCGCCCTCGGACTCATGCACGCCCCGCCGCTGCTGTTCCTCGACGAGCCGTCCACGGGGCTCGACCCGCAGAGCCGCGCCAACCTGTGGCAGCACATCATCGATCTGCGGGCACAGCACGGCACCACCGTGTTCCTCACCACCCACTACCTGGAAGAGGCTGACCGCTACGCCGAGCGCGTGATGGTGATGGACAAGGGCCGCGTGATCGCCGACGACACCGCGAGCACGCTGAAGGCCGAGCTCGCCGGCGACGTCGTCACTTTCGGGTTCGACTCTCCCGCCGACGCCGATCGGGCGCTCGACGTCGTGCGGACGCTCACGGATCGCGATGTGCGACGGGATGCTGCGGCATCCGTCACCGTCACGGCCCCCGACGGCGACGCCCTGCTGCCCGCCGCCGTGCGCGCGCTCGACGCAGCAGGGCTGACCGTGCGCTCAGCGACGGGCGTGCCCCCGACGCTCGACGACGTGTTCCTCGCGCTCACCGGCCGCACCCTGCGCGAGACAGGCTCAGCGACCGATCCTGTGGAGCCGGATCCGGATGCAGGCGCACAGACCGAGAAGGCAGGAGCAGACCGATGACCGCCCCCATCGACACCGCCGTGCGGGCCAATCCGGCCCGCGACACCTGGCATGTCCTCACACGTGAGCTCAAGCCGGTCGTGCGCGACCCATTCACGCTGATCTTCAGCCTGGTGCAGCCGCTGATCTTCCTCGGCCTGTTCGGGCCCCTGCTGGTCGGCCAGTCCGGCGCCCCCGTCGGCGAGACGCTGCAGTGGTTCGTGCCGGGAGTCCTGGTCATGATCGTGCTGTTCGGCACGGGTGCCACCGGCTCCAACCTGCAGTACGAGATGATGACCGGCTCGCACGAGCGCACCCTGGTGGCGCCGCTGGCGCGCTCCTCGCTGCTCGTCGGCCGCGCCCTGAAGGAGATCGCGCCGATCGTGGTGCAGTCGCTGATCATCGTGCTCATCGCCTGGCCGTTCGGGTTCACCGTGAACCCCGCGGGCATGGTGATCGGGCTCGCACTCCTCGCGGTGTTCGGCGTGGGGCTCGGCTCGCTCTCGTACACCCTCGCTCTGAAGACCAAGGACCGCGAGTGGCTGTTCTGGGGTGTGCAGCAGACGCTGATCTTCCCGCTGATGATCCTCTCCGGGATGCTGCTGCCCCTTGATGAGGGGCCCGGCTGGATGCAGGCGGTCGCGGCCGTCAACCCGGTCAACTGGGTCGTGCAGGCAGAGCGCGCGCTGTTCGTCGGCGACCTCGGGGCATCCGCGGTGATGTGGGGCTGGATCTCGGCGCTCGCCCTCGCCGCGGTCGGGTTGTGGGCCGGGGTCCGCGCGATCCACAAGAGCAGCTGAGTGCGGCAGAGTCGCGTGCACGGCTGCCGGGGCGCGACCAGGTAGCGTGATCCCATGACGACGGCGCGACGGCGAGGCATCCTCGCTGTCGCGACCGCCATGGTCCTGGTGGCCGTGAGCGTCGGGGTCGGCGTCGTCGTCGGCGACGCGCTCGGCATCCGCACGGAGCCCTCGGCGCAGATGACACCGGCCGACCCGGTCGTCCCCGCGGTCGCCGAGGCCGTCGCGCCGCCGGAGTTCACCTCGATCACCGTCCCCGACGGCGCACGTTACGAGGTCGCCGTGGCCGAGCTGCGCGACGCGGTCGCCGACGCCCCCGCACGCGTCGGCCAGGCGACCCTCGCCGTCACTCCGCCACCCGCTGACGGCGACGCCGCCGCCGATGACTACCGGGTCACCGGGGACGCCGCATCCCTCGTCATCGACGCGGGGCAGGAAGCCGGCGCGGTACGGGCGATCTACGACCTCGCCGCCGCGATCCGGGCCGGCCGGGCGGTCACCGACCTGGTCGGGGAGGCGACGGCATCCGCTCTGTCGTTCCGCATGGCCGACCTCGGCGCCGTCGGGGTCGACCCGGATCCGGCCCAGTGGGTCGACGGCACCGACTACTCGCACGTGTCACGCGCCTTCGAGGACGTGTATCTCGAGGACGACCCGTACATCGACCAGGCCGCGCTCGCCGAGGCGTACGACGACTGGGACGAGTTCCTGGGGGCGATCCTCTCCGACGGCTACAACGCCGTCGCCTGGCCGGGTTTCGTCGAATTCACCACCTTCGCCGGTGTCGACGGCGTCTACCCCGACGGCGACCCGCACGTCGCGCGGGCGCTCGCTCTGCGTGAGGCGTTCGGGCCGTTCTGGGATCGCGCCCAGGACCTCGGGGTCAAGGTGTTCCTGCGCACGGACATGCCCACCCTGACGCCCGAGCTCGAGGACTACCTCGTCGACCGCTTCGGCTCGCTCGACACCGAGAACCCCGAGCTGTGGTCCGTCTACACGGCGGGGCTCCACGAGCTGTACGAGGCCGAGCCCGCGCTGTCCGGCATCCTCATCCGCATCGGCGAGGGCGGCGAGGTCTACCAGGAGCCCGGCTGGGACTACTACTCGGCGATCGCGGTGCGCACGACCGCCGCGGTGCGCACGATGCTGGACGCGTACACGGCGCAGGCCGAGCAGACCGGGCGCGAGGTGGTCTTCCGCACCTGGAGCGTCGGCATCGGCGACGTCGGCGACATGCACACGGACGCGGCGTCGTATCACGCCGTGCTCGAGGGGCTCGATTCGCCCGCGCTGATCGTGTCGACGAAGTTCACGCTCGGTGACTTCTACAGCTGGCTGCCCCTGAACGACACGCTCGCGACCGGCGACCAGCGCAGGATCGTGGAGTTCCAGAGCCGGCGCGAGTTCGAAGCGTTCGGGTCGTTCGCGAACGACCTCGGTCCCGAGTACCAATGGGCGCTCCAGACGCTGCTCGCCGACAACCCGCAGATCGAGGGCATCTGGACCTGGACGCAGGACGGCGGCCCGTGGCGGGCGGGTCCGATGTCGCTGTACCTCAAGGCCGGCTTCTGGCAGCTGTACTCGCTCAACACCCAGGTGTCGGCGGCGCTCGCCCGCGACCCCGGGACCGACGTGGGGCAGGTCACGGTCGACTGGGCGCGGGAGTGGTTCTCGAGTGATCCGCGGACCGTGACGGCGATCGCCGAGGCGATGGCGCTGTCGCGGCAGGCGATCACACAGGGGCTGTACCTGGAGCCGTTCGCCGAGCAGCGCACCTTCGCGATCGGGCTCGAGCCGCCGCCTCAGATGTGGCTGTTCGAGTGGGACATCCTCACCGGAGACTCGGCGACGCTCGACGTGCTGTACGCCATCATCGGGGGCGACCGTGTCGACGAGACGATCGCGCTCGGGAAGGATGCCGTCGCCACCGCGGAGGACATGCTCGCGCTCGTCGAGGGCACCGACCCCGACACCTGGCACGACCCCGCTCTGCGGGAGGCGTTCACGAGCGCCCTCGCCTACGAGGCCGACACCCTGAGACTGCTCGCGTCCTACCGGGAGATGTTCCTCCGTCAGGCGCAGTGGCACGACACCGGCTCGGCCGACGTGCACGCCCAGTGGGAGACGGCGCGCGACGCCTACATGGCGCTCGCCGACGAGCACCTCGCGGCCTACCAGGGCGACGTGGACCACCCCGCGTGGAACCTCACCGCGGCCGAACTCGGCGTCCAGCGCGCCGACCGCGACCTGGCGATGGCATGGACCGCACGCGTGCTGCTCGTGCTCGCGCTGGCGTGGCTGTTCATCGGTATGCTGGCGACCCGCACCAGCCTCGTCGGCAAGCCGGGGGCGGCGGCCGCGCGGGCATCGTGGGTGGCCTCGACCCGGCCGTGGCGTGCTCGCGAATCGACACTCGGGATGCTGACGCTCGACCAGGTGCTGATCCTCGGCGTGCCGGCAGCCCTGCTCATCGCCACCCGGGCGGTGCAGACGTCGTTCCTGTCGTGGACGCAGCTCGCGGTTGTCCTCGGCGCGTGGGCGGTGTTCGCGCTCATCGCGCGCCTGCTGCTCGGATCGGGAAGATCGCCGTGGCCGCTGATCGCGTCCGTCGGCGGCGTCGTGGTGCTCCGCTGCATCGTCACGCTGTTCGCGCTGTCGTTCACAGGGCCCGGCGGCTACTGGTTCGCCTTCTGGACCGACCCCGTGCTTCGCGTGGTCTACATCGCCGTCGCGTTCTCACTGTTCGTGTGGGTGTTCATCGCGGCGGGCTGGGCGATGTCCGTGCAGATAGGCCGGCGGCGCGCGACCGGCGTCGTCCTCGGTGCGGTCGGTGCAGGGCTCGCCGTCCCGTCCCTCGTCGTGGCGGTCGTGGGACTCGAGCAGGCGCTCACCGTCTGGAACGACCAGATGGGGCTGCTTCCGTGGGGGCTGTCCCGCATCCTCGGCATCACGACCTATCTGGAGATCCCCGGCGACGCCGCGTGGGTCGCCTTCGGCGTCGGCCTCGCGCTCGCGGTCACGGGCGTGCTGCTGTCACTGCGGTGGGGTCGTCGAGACCGGGTCTAAGCTGACGGGCACGCCCGCCCGTGTCGCGGGTTGACGGGGAGGGCGGCATGAAGAAGAAGCAGTACGAGAAGGAGCTCAAGAAGCTTCATGTCGAGTTGGTCGAGCTGCAGGAGTGGGTCAAGCACGCCGGACTCAAGGTCGTCGTGGTGTTCGAGGGCCGTGACGGGGCAGGCAAGGGTGGGGTCATCAAGGCGCTCACCGAGCGGGTCAGCCCCCGGGTGTTCCGCGTGGTCGCGCTGTCCGCGCCCAATGAGCGCGAGCAGACCCAGATGTACATGCAGCGCTACCTGCAGTACTTCCCGGCCGCTGGCGAGGTCGTCATCTTCGACCGCAGCTGGTACAACCGCGCGGGTGTCGAGCGCGTGATGGGATTCACCGACGAGGCGACCTCGCTCGCGTTCCTGCGCCAGACGCCGGCGTTCGAGCAGGCGGTGGTCGATGCGGGCATCATCCTCCTCAAGTACTGGCTCGACGTGAGCCCGGAGGAGCAGACGCGCCGGCTCGAGGACCGCATCAACGACGGCAGGAAGACCTGGAAGCTCTCGCCCATGGACCTCAAGTCGTACAACCGCTGGTACGACTACTCCCGCGCCCGCGACGACATGTTCCGAGTCACCGACACCGAGCATGCGCCGTGGCACGTCGCGATCTCGGACGACAAGGAGAGGGCGCGGCTGAACGTCATCGCCCACCTGCTCTCCCAGATCCCGCACGAGCCCCTCCCGCAGGAGGAGATCGTGCTTCCGGCCCGTCAGGAGAAGGGCGACTACGTCGACCCCGACTACCCGTACCGGTTCGTGCCGGAGGCCTATTGACGGGAACGGCTGTCGGCGGGCGCGCCTAGACTCGTAGGGACATGAGTGACGGTTCCACGCCCATCATCGTCGGCGGGGATGCGGGCCCGCGCGGCGGACGCCCCGACGAAGACCTTCTCGAGGGGCTCAACCCCCAGCAGCGCGAAGCAGTGACCTACCGCGGTCCGGCGCTGCTGATCGTCGCGGGCGCCGGATCGGGCAAGACCAGCGTGCTGACGCGGCGCATCGCATCCCTCCTCCGCGGCCGTGAGGCGTGGCCGAGCCAGATCCTCGCCATCACCTTCACCAACAAGGCCGCAGGCGAGATGCGCGAGCGCGTCGCCCACCTCGTCGGCGACGCGTCGCAGGGCATGTGGATCTCGACGTTCCACTCCGCGTGCGTGCGGATCCTCCGCCGCGAGGCCGAGCAGTTCGGCTTCACCAAGGCGTTCACGATCTACGACTCCGGCGATTCACGCGCCCTCATCAAGCGGCTCGTGAAGCAGCATGAGGCCGACGCGTACGGCCTCACCCCAGCGTCCGTGCAGGGCAAGATCTCCAAGCTCAAGAACGAGCTCGCCGATGCCGAGTCGTACGCGCGGTCGGCGAATCTCTCCGACCCTGCCGAGCGGCTGTTCGTCGAGATCTTCGGCGACTACCAGCGCGAGCTGCAGCGGGCGAACGCGTTCGACTTCGACGACCTCATCGGGCAGGTCGTGTTCCTCTTCCGCGCCTTCCCTCACGTGGCTGACGTCTACCGCCGCCGGTTCCGGCACATCCTGGTCGACGAGTATCAGGACACGAACCACGCGCAGTACGCGCTCATCCATGAGCTGACCCGGCCGCTTTCCGGCGCATCCGGAGCCGAGCCCGTCGAGGCGTCGAATGGGATGATGATCTGGGGGCCGGACACTTCGACGGGCTCAGTGAGCGGGGGCGGCTCGGCAAGCGGTGGCGGGTCCGAGTCCGACGGTGCATCGCTCACCGTCGTCGGTGACTCCGACCAGTCGATCTACGCGTTCCGCGGCGCCGACATCCGCAACATCAGCGAGTTCGAGCGCGACTTCCCCGGCGCGCGCGTGGTGCTGCTCGAGCAGAACTACCGCTCCACGCAGAACATCCTGACCGCCGCGAACGCCGTGATCGGCAACAACTTCGACCGCAAGGACAAGAAGCTCTGGACCGACGTCGGCGCGGGCGAGAAGATCATCGGCTTCACCGGCTACTCGCAGCACGACGAGGCGCAGTTCATCGCCGACGAAGTCGACGCGCTGCGACGCGCCGGCATCGACTACTCCGAGATGGCCGTCTTCTACCGCACCAACTCGCAGTCCCGTGCGATCGAAGAGATCTTCATCCGGGCCGCCGTGCCCTACAAGATCATGGGCGGCACGAAGTTCTACGAGCGCGCCGAGATCAAGGATGCGCTCGCGTACCTCATCGCGGTCGCCAACCCGGCAGATGAGATGGCGCTGCGCCGCATCATCAACCGGCCGCGGCGGGGAATCGGCGACGTGACCATCGAGACGATCGCGCGCTACGCCGTCGACGAGCGCATCACATTCCGCGACGCGCTCGCCAATTCGACCTCCCTCGGGGTCGGTCCGAAGATCCAGGCATCGATCGCGCACCTCGACGCCGTGCTCGCGGAGGCCTCCGCGCTGATGCTGCCCACGTCGGGCGAGCTCGCGCCGCCGACCGCCGTCGCCGACGGGCTTTCGCTCCTGCTCAACAAGTCGGGCTACCGCGACGCTCTGCGTGCGAGCAAGGACGCGCAGGACGAGGCGCGGCTGGAGAACCTCGACGAGCTGGTCGCCGTCGCCCGCGAGTTCGCGCGCAACAACCCGGAGGGCACCGTCCTCGACTTCCTCACCGAGGTCGCACTGGTCTCCGATGCGGACGACCTGGAGGATTCGTCCGGCTCGGTCTCGCTCATGACGCTGCACACCGCGAAGGGCCTCGAGTACGACGCGGTGTTCCTCACCGGGGTGGAGGAAGACCTCATTCCGCACCGCATCTCGGCGGGCGAGCCCGGTGGGCCGCAGGAGGAGCGGCGACTGTTCTACGTGGGCATCACCCGCGCCCGGAAGCGCCTGTACCTGTCGCTGGCGATGACCCGGGCGCAGTTCGGCGAGGTATCGGTGGCGATGCCGAGCCGGTTCCTGCAGGAGATCCCGGTCGAGCTCATGCACTGGCGTCAGTCGCCGGGCGACGTGAACTCGCGCGGCGGCACGCAGTCGCGCGCGCTCAACGCGCGCCGCGGCGGGTTCGGCGGCTCAGGTGGCTCGGGCGGGTCCCGGTACGGCGACGATCTCGTTCCGCTGCCCAGGCGCGAGCGCTCGGGCTCCATCGAGCAGTTCGCGAACCGCATCCCGGCCAAGGTGCGCGACAACGGCGACATGGAGCTCGCCGCGGGCGACCGCATCCGCCATGACGATTTCGGCGAAGGACGCGTGGATGCTGTCACCGGCGAGGGCGCGAAGCGCGTCGCGCATGTGCGGTTCGACAAGGTCGGCGCGAAGAAGCTGCTGATCAAGATCGCGCCGATCGAGAAGGTCTGATTCGTCCCGATCCGGGGCGTTTGACGCCCGGAAAGGTCGGCTGAGCAAGATCCCTCTGTCGCGGGACCCGATTCCTGTGATATTCATATGCCCACGAGTGCATTTTTGGGGACTGACACTCGTCATGGGGATCGGGCATTGACGCCCGGAGCTGGGGGGCGACGATGCTTGCTGCGCGCGGACACGCTGCGAGGACATGGGTGGCGCGGCTGGGAGCCGTGGCGCTCGCTGCGGGCTTGCTGACGGCCGTTTCGCCGCCGGCCTTCGCTGACGATGCGCCGGCCGACCCGGCTCGCGCCGGAGCGCAGGATGCCGGCGCGTCCGCCGAGCCGACCGGCGAACCCTCCACCCCCGCAGACCCGGTGCCGGCGGCGTCCCCCACGTCGTCGGCACCGCCTACCGAGACCGACCGAGGGACTCGCCGGGCTCCCGTCGCCCCTGATGAACAGGGCGACGGGCCGTGGACGATCAGCGGCACGGTGACCGGCGGTGGTGGGCCGATCGAGGGGGCTTATGTCACCCTGCAGATCTGGAATGACCAGTTCGACTTCTGGAACTACTACGGCAGCGCGCCGACGGATGAGAACGGGCTCTACGCGATCTCCGGGGTCGAGACCGGAACCTACGGCGTGAAGTTCGAGGGGCCGTGGGAAGGTCCCTTCGCCACCGAGTACTGGGAGAACAAGCCCACCGAGGCGACCGCGCAATCCTTCCCGGTGTCGGGGAACCTCACGCGCAGCGCAGAGCTGGCCGTGGGCGCAACGATTGCGGGGTCCGTCACCGGGCCCGGGGGTCCGCGGGCGAACAGCACGGTGAGCCTCTACTACGGCAGCGAGACGAATCCCGCCGCCTACGCGTATGCCGGAGATGACGGTGCCTATGTCTCCCCGGCTCTGCCGGCCGGGACGTGGAAGGCGAAGTTCGACGACGGCGACTTCACCCTGATGACCGAATGGTGGGACAACAAACCGGATGCTGCCGCCGCGACGCCGATCCCGCTCACCGCCGGGCAGCACCGCACAGGCATAAACGCGCTGCTCTCGGCCGGCGCGACCATCAGCGGTACGGTCACGGTTGCGGGTGGCGCGGTCGGCGTCGCCGGCGCGAACGTGACCCTCTATGAGATCACCGGCGGCGACGCGCTGTGGACGGACTCGGCGTCGACCGCCGGCAACGGCGCGTTCAGCTTCACCGGGCTGGCCCCCGGCACGTACACGCTCGAGACGCAGGCGCCCTCCGGCAGCGCGATGCTGAGCGAGTACTGGGACAGCAAGTACGTCAGCGACCCGCTTGACGCCGACGCGTTCGCCCTGGCGTCCGACGCCACACTGACCCGGAACGTGGCGCTGCTCGCGACGGCGACCGTCTCGGGGACCGTGACCGACACGGCCGGCGACCCGGTGTCCGGCGCGACCGTGACTCTGACTCCGACCGAAGGAACGACAGGCAACCCGAGATCGGTGACGACCTCGGCGACCGGCGACTACTCGCTCACTCAGGTGCGACCGGGCGACTACCTCCTGCGGGTCAAGCACACCGGCGATCCGACGCAGGTACCGATCTCGGTGGCGAGCGGTGTCGACCAGGATCGCGACTTCGTCCTGCCCGCCGGCGCCACCGTGACCGGCACGGTGACCCGACCGGGCGGTGCGCCCGTAGCCGGAGCGACGGTGGAGGTGTGGTCGCCGTCAGGACAGGTCGCGACAGGCGTCACCGCCTCGAACGGCACCTACCGGATCAAGGGACTGGCTGCGGGCTCGTACACCCTGCGGTTCGCGCCCGCCGACTTGGACACCGTGTTCGCCGGCGGCGCGACGAGGCTCGCCGCCGCCACCTTCTTCACGCTGGCCGCCGACGCCACCAAGACGGTGAACCAGGCGTACACCGGCGTCACCGTGAACGGCACCGTCACCGCGGGAGGCACTGCGCTGACCGGACAGACGGTGACGCTCATCGACAAGAACGACGGCGCCGTGCGGTCCCTCACCACCCCCGCCGGCGGTGCGTACTCCTTCACCGGGGTCGCCCCCGGCACGTACACCCTGCACGTCGCGGCGGGCTCCTCCGTCGACTACCTCGAGTGGTGGCTCGGCGGCGGGACGGAGTCGGCGACGGCGAAGACACTCGCGGTGTCGGCGGCGAACGTGACGCAGCCGATCGCACTCGTGACCGGCGGGAAGATCACCGGATCCGTGAAGCTGCCCAACGGCACGGCCACCGATGACGTCTACGTCACGGCGTACACCTGGGCGGCGAACGGCTCGGTGGGCTTCACCCAATCGCGCATGCCTGCCGCAGACGGAACGTTCGCGTTCTCGGGCCTCATCGCGGGGGAGTACACCCTCCAGTTCGACCCCACCGACTCGACGTACCCGGACTTCTGGCTGGGTGGTGCGACGACCGCGGCGAGCGCGACCCACGTGAGCGCGGCGAACGGCGCCACGACGGCCACCGGGATGACCACGTTCCTGCCTCGCCCAACCGGCGGCATCAGCGGCACGATCGCGGCGGCAGGGGTGTCGAACTGGTCGGGGGTGTTCGTGACCGCGCAGAACACATCGACGTTCCGCACGCGCTCCGGCGTCGTGACCTCGGGCAGCTACGCCATCCAGAATCTTCCCGCCGGCACCTACAAGGTGCAGGTCACCGGAGTGCCCGGATTCGCCGACGGCTGGTTCGACGACGACGAGACGCTCGGGGCCGCGGCGACGATCACCGTGGCAGCGGCGACGGTCACCGGGAAGAACATCACGCTGCTCCCCAACAACGCGACGCTCACGGGCACGGTGACCGGCGGCGGCGGCCCTGTCGCCGACGCGACCGTGATGCTCTCCCGCATCTACGGGGACGGCTCGAGCCGCTACGTCACCAGCGTGGACACCGGCGCGGGTGGGACGTACGCCTTCACCAACCGTCTCCGCGCCGGCGGCAACTACCGCGTCGACGTCGACACGTTCGATGAGTCATTCGTGCCGCAGTCCGTGACGCTGACCGCCGTCGCAGGTACGCAGACCAAGAACATCTCCCTCGTGCAGGCCGGCGCCCTGCACGGCAAGCTCACCGAGCGCGGCACGTCGACGCCGATCCCCGACATGGACGTGTTCGTCTACAAGACGACGTCGAGCTTCCCCACCGAGGTCGGGGTGACCCTCGAGGACGGCACCTACTCGGTGGGCGGTCTCGCGCCGGGCACGTACAGCATCCGCTTCGGAGCGCACGGATTCGACGGGCCGGCCGGAGGTGACTCGTACTACGCCCCCGAGTGGCTCGGCGGACAGGTCGTGCGAGCCGAGGCGACCACCTTCACGGTGACCGCCGGTGGGGACGTGGCCGTCGCTGCCGGTCAGCTGGGGCGCGCCGGCGTCATCTCGGGCAACATCAGCGGGGTGCCGGAGGCCGGGACGACGGTATGGCTGGACGATGCGCTGCTCCGGCTGTACACCACCGCGGGAGTCGAGGTGGCGAGCGGCTTCGCCACCGACGGCGAGCTCGGCCGGTACTCCGTGCCCGTCAAGCCGGGCACCTACAAGATCTGCGTGGGGAACGACTCATACAAGGGGACACCGCTTGCGGGCGGCTGCCGGATCACGAGCACCACGCTGGCGGGCACGCCCGCAGGCGGTTCGGCACTGACCGTCGCGGCCGGCGCGGACCTGAAAGACACGGATCTCCGGCTCGGCGTTGCCCCGCCCCCGGCGCTGACGTCGAAGACGCCGACGATCTCGGGGACCCCGGTCGTCGGAGCGACACTGACGGCGAAGCCGGGAGCCTGGACCCCCGGCACCGCCTTCACCTACCAGTGGTACGCGAACGGCACCGCGATCACTGCCGCGAAGGCGTCGACGCTCAAGCTCGCAGCCGCGCAGAAGGGCAAGCAGATCACCGTCAAGGTGACCGGCAAGAAGTCGGGCTTCACCTCGGTGGCGAAGACGAGCGCGAAGACGCTGAAGGTGGCGGTGGTCGCGACGCCGACGATCTCGGGCACCGCGAAGGTCGGGAAGACGCTGACGGCGAAGCCGGGGACGTGGACGGCGAAGACGACCTTCACGTACCAGTGGTACGCGTCAGGCAAGGCGATCAGCAAGGCCACGAAGTCGACCTTCAAGCTCACGAGCGCGCAGAAGGGCAAGACGATCACGGTGAAGGTGACCGGGAAGCTGTCGGGCTATCCGACGGTGTCGAAGACCTCGAAGGCCACCGCCAAGGTCGGCTGACCGGCATCCCCTCTCCGCGCCGCGCGTCGCGTGTCGGCGCGAAGAGTGGACCGTTCGCGTGATGTCTCCGTGCTAGGAAGGAGCCAGCGCCACGACCTCGTGACGCCGGCTCGCAGCCACGGCTCGGGCCCTGGGAGTTCGTCACCCGCTGGGGCGGGTACTTGGGGAGTTTCATGCGTGTCGTTTCGCGCGCTCGGACGGCGGCGCTCGCCGTCGCCGCAGCGCTTGTCCTGTCGTTGTTCACCTTCGTCCTGCCGCAGGCCGCGCACGCCGCCGGAACCGCGAGCATCACCGGGACGGTGAGCGCCGAGTCCGGGGGCGCCGCTATCGCGAACTCGAGCGTGACGCTCTACAAGCGATCGGGCTCCGGCACATCTGCCTATTGGTCGTACCAGAAGTCGGTGCGGACGGACAGCGCAGGGGCGTACGCCTTCACCGCGCTGGATGCCGGCTCCTACACCCTCGAGATCACGGCACCGAGCGGGCAGAACTACGTCGACGAGTGGTGGAACGACAAGGCGACGCGCGACAGTGCGACGGCGATCTCGGCGACCTCGACGGCCATCGGCGCGAATGTCGCGCTCGCAACGGGCGCGACGGTCACCGGAAAGGTGACGACGGGCGGCGCGAACCTCCAGGGCGCGTACGTGCAGATCTTCGAGCCCGACCAGCCCACGGGCTACTACCGGTGGAAGGGCGTGTCCGGAGCGGTCGCGCAGACTGACGCATCAGGGAACTTCTCGGTCAACGGGCTGCGCGCCGGCACCTACACCGCCGCCTTCTTCGGCAGCGAGGAATCCGGTCTCAGCCACTCGTTCTACGGCGGCACCGACAACATCACGCTCGCCGGCTCCTTCACCGTGGGCAAGGGTACGACCCGCTCGGGCATCAACGGATCGCTCGTCGCGGGCGCGAGCGTCTCGGGCAAGGTCACCGACTCCGCGGGCGAGCCGCTCGTGAACAGCTACGCGTACGTCGCGCGCAAGATCACGGTCGACGGCAGTCCGTTCTGGGAGTACTACAACACGTCCGTCGATGACAGCGGCGTCTACGCGGTGTCCGGCCTGCCCGCGGGCACGTGGGCGGTCCGCATCGTCGGCCCGTCGGGCGGTGGCTACTCCGACGTGTATTACGGCGGCGGCACCTCGTTCACCACCGCGAAGACTTTCGCCCTCACGGCCGGACAGGCGAAGACCGGCGTCAACGCCGTCCTCACCAAGAAGCTCTCGGCCGGCACTCCCACGATCACCGGGACCGCGGTCTCGGGCTCGAAGCTGGCCGCCAAGCCGGGCACCTGGTCCACCGGCACCACGTTCTCGTACCAGTGGTACGCGAACGGGGTGACGATCTCCGGGGCGACGAAGTCGACGCTGACGCTCGGCTCCGCCCAGCGCGGCAAGCAGATCACCGTGACCGTGACGGGCATCAAGCCGGGGTACGGAGTCGTGGCGAAGACGAGCGCGAAGACGCTGAAGGTGGCGGTGGTCGCGACGCCGACGATCTCGGGCACCGCGAAGGTCGGGAAGACGCTGACGGCGAAGCCCGGCACGTGGACGGCGAAGACGACCTTCACGTACCAGTGGTACGCGTCAGGCAAGGCGATCAGCAAGGCCACGAAGTCGACCTTCAAGCTCACGAGTGCGCAGAAGGGCAAGACGATCACGGTGAAGGTGACCGGGAAGCTGTCGGGCTACCCCAAGGTGGCGAAGACCTCGAAGGCCACCGCCAAGGTCGGCTGACCGGCATCCCCCAGTCCGCGGGAAACCACTCCTGCACCGAGACGTCGTGCCACGCGTGATGTCTCGGACGAGGAGTGGTTTCCCGCGGGGATGCCGGTGGGTTCAGGGGTGCGGCGCGGCGACGTAGGCTGGCCGAATGGCAATGTTCTCGCGGCGCAAGAAGGATGACTCGGCTGAGGTCGAGCCCGCCACGACGAGCGCGCCCACCCCGTCCGGCGAACCGGAGCCCGCACCCGCACCGACACCCGATCCGGCAGTCGAGGCAGAGCACGCCACGGAGAGAGGGCCCGCGCCCGCGAGCCCGGCGGTCGGCATCTCGACGTCATCGTTCCGTGGCCTCGGGGTGCAGCAGCCTCCCGCGCGCCCGACATTCATGCCGCCGCCGGCCGAGGCGCCCGCGCCGTCCGAGACGGTGCCCGGGCTCAAGGACAATGTGCTGCTGCGGCACGCGCTGTCGGAGCTCACTGCGGAGTCGAAGCCGCAGGATCTCATCCACATCGGCCGTGCCCTCCTGCAGGGCCACCTGTTCCTCCGGGTGAAGGGCGACGCGCGCGCCCTGCTCGCCGCGGGCAAGGAGCTGCCGCTCGGTGTCGCGATCCTCAACGATCAGCAGTATGTGCTCGCCTACGCGAGCGGCGCCGCGCTGCAGGCGAGCGTCACGGGCGACGGCGACGCCGACACCTCCGCGATGGGTCAGCCCGTCCTGACCGTGCTGAGGTACGTCATGGGCGGCACCTACGGCGGACTCATCATCGACCACGCGTCCGCTCCGCATCGCGCGATCCTGCCTCGACCGTTCATCGAGCGACTGCTCGCGAGCGTCGACCCCGAGCTGACCGTCAAGACCCTGCTCGCGGGCGAACGCACGCCGGAGACCGCGGCCGTCGTCGCCGCGGCCCTCGCCACCGCGCCGGTCTGGGTGGCGGTGAACACCGACGCGGATCAGCGCACCGGCATCGCCGAGACCCGGCTCCCGGACGGTCGTCGCTATCTCGAGCTGTACTCGCACCCGGTCGAGATCGCCGGCACCGCCCGTGGCGACCAGTCCGCCGCGCTCCCGGTCGAGAAGCTCGCGCATCTGCTGCGCACCGACGAGGAGATCACAGGCGTCATCGTCGATCCCGCCGGACCATGGATCCAGATCGAACGCGCCGACCTCGGCCCCGTCCTCGCGCAGGAGGGCACCGAGGGGTGACGGATGCTGCGCCCCGCCCCTAGGGTCGGAGCATGGCCAGCGAGCGCATCACCCTGACCGTCCCGGGCGCGGACGGCGATCGCGAAGTCGGGCTGTCCAGCCCCAACCGCGTGCTGTGGCCCCAGCTCGGCATCACCAAGCACGAGCTCGCCGAGTACTTCCTCGCCGTCTCCGGTCCCTTCCTCTCCGCGAACGGCCACCGGCCCGTGTCGCTCGAGCGGTTCCCCGAGTCGATCGAGGGCGAGCGCTTCTTCTCGAAGAACCCCCCGAAGGGCACGCCCGACTACGTCGACTCGGTCATCTGCACCTACAACAGCGGGCGAAAGCATCCGCAGATCGTCTTCAACGAGCCGGCCGCGATCGTGTGGGCCGCGCAGATGAACACTGTCGTGTTCCACCCCTGGGCCTCCCTCGCCGCGAACACCGACAACCCGGTCGAACTGCGCATCGACCTCGACCCACAGCCGGGCACCGACTTCACCGACGCGGCCGCCGTCGCCCCCGCACTGCGGGAGGTGCTGCAGGAGGCGGGGCTCGAGCCGTGGCTGAAGACGAGCGGTAACCGGGGCATCCACGTGTTCTGCCCGATTGAGCCGACCCACGAGTTCCTGGATGTGCGGCACGCGGTGATCGCCGCCGGCCGCGAGCTCGAGCGCCGCCTGCCCGACAAGGTGACCACGAACTGGTGGAAGGAAGAGCGGGGCGAGCGCATCTTCATCGACTTCAACCAGGCCAACCGTGACCGCACGATGGCGGGCGCCTACAGCCCCCGCGCGCTGCCGACGGCGACCGTGGCGACGCCGGTCACCTGGGACGAACTGGCCGCCGGCGTCGACCCGACCGTCTTCACCGTGCGGACCGTGCCGCAGCGCCTCGCCGACATCGGCGACCCCTGGGCCGACCTGCAGGGCGCGCCAGGACGCATCGACACGCTCCTGGAGTGGTGGCAGCGCGACTTGGACAACGGGCTCGGCGAGCTGCCGTTCCCGCCCGAGTTCCCCAAGATGCCGGGTGAGCCGCCGCGCGTGCAGCCCAGCCGCATCAACCCGGAGAACTGGCCGGCCGCCTCGGAGTGACGTCAGTCGAGGACGTCGCCCAGGTCGTACGCCGACACCGTCTCGAGCTGCTCGTACGTGCACGAGGCCGGGTCTCGGTCGGGCCGCCAGCGGTCGAACTGCACGGTGTGGCGGAACCGCCAGCCCTCCAGCTGGTCGTAGCGCACCTCGAGCACGCGCTCGGGGCGCAGCTTGACGAACGACACGTCCTTCGACCCGCTGAACCGCGAGCGCTCGGTCTCGCCGGTCGCCGCCCCGCCCTCGGCGTCGCGGTCGACGAGCGGCTCGAGCTCGTCGATCAGCTCGAGACGCCGCTTGTCGCTCCATGCGGCGACCCCGCCGACCGGGACGAGCGCGCCGTCTGCCGCGTACAGCCCGACCAGGAGCGAGCCGACGCCCTGGCCTGATTTGTGGATGCGGTACCCGAGCGCGACGACGTCGGCCGTGCGCGCATGCTTGATCTTCAGCATCGTGCGCTTGCCGGGTGCGTACGGCTGGGCGAGCGGCTTGGCCACCACGCCGTCCAGCCCCGCACCCTCGAACTCGGCGAGCCAGCGCTCGGCGCGCGCGGGGTCGTCGGTGGTGCGGGTCACGTGCACGGGGTCGGGCAGGTCGCCGATCAGGTCGACGAGCTCGGCCCTGCGCACCGAGAACGGTTCGCCCTGCAGGTCGCGGTCGCCGCGGGCGAGCAGGTCGAACGCGATGAACATCGCGGGTGTCTCGACGCTCAGCCTCTCGACGCGTGAGGCGGCGGGGTGGATGCGCTGCGACAGCGCTTCCCAGTCCAGGCGCTGAGCGCCGACCTCGCCGCGGGGCACCACGATCTCGCCGTCGATCAGACACGGTTCGGGGAGGAGCCGGGTGAACGCCTCGACCAGCTCGGGGAAGTACCGCGTGAGCGGCTTGGCGCCCCGGCTGCCGATCTCGACGTTCTCGCCGTCCCAGGAGACCAGGCCCCGGAAGCCGTCCCATTTCGGCTCGAAGCTGAGCCCGCCGGGGGTCTTGGCCGGGTCGGGAATGGCGGGCACTGCCTTGGCGAGCATCGGTGCGGGGATCTCGTACGACATGGCTAGGCCTCGATCGGCGACTTGGGCCGCGCCCAGCGGGCGGGCAGGTCGGGGCCGTCCCACACCTGGATGACACCCCAGGCTGCTGCGGCGATGGGAACGGCGAGGATCGCGCCCACGATGCCGCCGAGCACCGTGCCGACGGTCAGGGCGACCAGGATCACGAACGCGTGCAGCTTCATCGATCGGCCCATCAGCACCGGCTGCAGGAAGTTGCCCTCCAGCTGGTTGACGAGCACGACCACGCCGACGACGAACAAGGCGTTGACCCAGCCGTTCGCGACGAGGGCGACGAGGGCGGCCAGGATGCCGGCGAGCGTCGCGCCGACGATGGGGATGAAGGCGAGCAGGAACACCAGGACGGAGAGGGGCACGGCCAGCGGGACCTGCAGGATGAGCAGACCGATCAGGATGCCCACGGCATCCACGAACGCGACCGTCGCCGTACCGCGCACGTACGAGCCCAGCACTCCGACCGTCTTGTCGCCGATCCGCCGGGCCCGCACATAGTGACCGCCATGGAACGGCCGCAGCAGGAACTCCCACATCTGCGGGCCGTCCTTGAGGAAGAAGAAGAGGATCGTCACCATCAGGACCAGTCCGGTGACGAAGTTCGCGACGGCGCTCACGCCCGCGAGCGCGCCGGAGCCGAACTGCGAGCTCGTGACGAAGTCCTTCAGCGTCTCGACCCACTCATCGATCTGATCGGGCTGCACGAAGTCGAACGGCAACGTCCGCACCCAGGCGAGCAGATGCGCGAACCCCTCCTCGGCCTGGGTGGAGAGGTCATCCCACTGATCGCGGACCGCCCAGACGATCAGCCATCCGAGCAGGCTGAGGATGACGACGATCGCGAGCAGGGTGATGACTGTCGCGAGCGCAGCCGGCGCCCCGCGGCGCCTCATCCACCGCATGACCGGCGCGAACGCGCACGAGAGGATGAGGGCGATCACGAGCGGGATGGTCACCAGGGTGAGCGACTGTATGACGAAGATGATCCCCGCGGCGACCGCGACGACGACGATGAGCTGGATCGAGCGGATGCCGAGCCTGCCGAATCCGTCAGCCCACAGACTCCACGGCGGAGCGGTGGCGCGCAGCTCGGTCTGGGTGGATTCCAGCTGCACGCGCTGGGGATCGTTGCGGAAGAGGCCCATAGGCCGAGGCTAACCGCCCGCGGTGCGGGGCGGCATCCGGTCGGCCCCGAAGTCGCGGATCAGTGCGCGCCGTGCAGATGGAACGGGTGGGCGATCCGGGTGCGCATCTCACGCGCCGACGGCATCGCGACGATGAGGCGCTCGATCGGCGACGCCGGGCGCTCCAGGCGCTGCGGTCGGGCTGCGGGATCGCGGTCGGCGGCGCGGATGCCGAGGTGATCGATGGTGTGGCTCATGTCTGTCAGGAGGCCGTGCCGCGGTCCCTGATACGCGGCCGGCGGCCGCGAAGGATCAGACGAACGCGCTCATCCCGGTGATGTCGCGGCCGATAAGCAGTGCCTGCACGCTCTCGGTGCCCTCGTACGTGTGGATCGCCTCGATGTCGGTCATGTGCTGCATGACCCGGTACTCCAGGAGGATCCCGTTGCCGCCCAGCAGGTCGCGGGCGGTCGCGGCGATGCGGCGTGCCGCGCGCGTGTTGTGGAACTTCGCGAGCGACGCCTGGGTCGGGCGCAGGTCGCCGGCGGCTTCGAGGTCGGCCATCCAGCGGCAGTACAGCTGCATCGCGGTGAGGTCCTCGAGCATATGGGTGAGGCGCTCCTGCACCATCTGGAACTTGGCCAGCGGCTTGCCGAACTGCACGCGCTGCTGCGCGTACGAGAGGGCGGCCTCGTAGCAGGCGGTCGCGTGCCCGAGCGCCGACCACGCGACGCCGGAGCGGGTCGAGTACAGGACGGTCGAGGCGTCCTTGAAGCTGTGCGCCCCCGGCAGCAGCGCGTCGGCGGGCAGGCGGACGCCGGTGAGCGTGATGTGCGCCTGGTGGATCGCGCGGAGCGAGGCCTTGCCCAGGATCGGGACGCCGCGGTACCCCTCCGTCTCCTGCGGGACGAGGAAGCAGCGCACGGCGCCGTGGTCGTCGGCGCCGGGGGAGTCGACCCGTGCCCACACGAACGTGACGCCGCCGGAGGAGCCGTTGCCGATCCACTTCTTGGCGCCGTCGACGACCCACGAGCCGTCAGCCTGGCGCGCGGCGCGCGTCTCCAGCGAGACGGAGTCGGAGCCGTGGTCGGGTTCGGTGAGGGCGAAGGCGGCGAGCTCCTCGCCGCGCGCGATCGGCAGCAGGTGCTGCGCCTTCTGCTCCTCGCTGCCGAACAGGGCGAGCGTGCGCAGTGCGAGGCCGCCCTGCACGGCGAGGATCGTGCCCATCGAGCCGTCGCCGCGCGAGATCTCCATATTGATCAGCCCGGCCGCGAGGGGCGACAGGGCGGTGAGGCCCTCATGCTGGATGCCGTCCGCGAAGAGGTCGAGCTCGCCCATCCGGCGGGCGAAGGCGAGGTTGTAGTCGCCGCGGTCCCAGTACTCGTCGACCTCGGGAACGACCTCGCCGGTGAAGATGCGGGCGCGGTCCCAGGCGTCGCGCTCGACGGGCGAGAGGTCGGCGAACACCGCGTAGTAGTCGGTGTCGAGCGGGGCCGCGGTGTCGTAGGAATCGACCTGCTGACCGGGCACGGGGATGAAATCGCTCATGGGATGCTGCCTTCGATCGTCGGCGTCGTCCGCCACGGCGATTCTAGCGGAACTCAATCCCAACGCCAGTGGAACTGAGTGTCACACGATTCGGCGTGTTACTGTCGATCCCGAAACCGACCGTCCGGTATGTGCCAGCGCAAGGAGGCGCCCATGCCCGTTCCCGATCCGTCCGCCGTGCCGTCCGGACCCGCGCGCTTCGCCGGCACCGTCTCGGTCATCACCGGGTCGAGCAGGGGCATCGGCTTCGCCATCGCCGAGCGCCTCGTGGCCGAGGGCGGCGCCGTCATCCTCACCGGTCGCAAGCAGGACGCACTGGATGCGGCGGTCGATCGCCTCGGGGATGCGGCGACCGCTGTCGCCGGTCGCGCCGACGACGCCGAGCACCGCGCCGCCGTCTTCGCTCACGTCGCCGAGCGGCACGGCCGGCTCGATCACCTGGTCAACAACACCGGGATCAACCCGGTGTACGGCCCGGTCGTCGACATCGACGCCGATGCCGCGCGGAAGATCCTCGAGGTGAACGTCGTCGCCACCCTGGACTGGACGCGCGCCGCGGTCGCCGCGGGTCTGCGCCGCTCGGTCGTCAACATCGCCTCGGTCGCCGGTCTCGGCGCCAGCCCCGGCATCGCGTTCTACGGAATCTCGAAGGCGGCGGTCATCAACCTGACGATGCAGCTCGCGTACGAGCTGGCCCCCGGCATCCGGGTCAACGCGGTCGCCCCCGCGGTCATCAAGACGGCGTTCGCGCGCGCACTCTACGAAGGACACGAGGCCGAGGCCTCCGCCGCCTATCCGCTCGCGCGGCTCGGCGAGACGGCTGACGTCGCGGGGCCGGTGGCGTTCCTGCTCTCCGACGACGCCGCGTGGATCACCGGGCAGACCCTGCCGATCGACGGCGGCGCGGGCATCCGCCCGTTCCTCTGACCGGGTGAAAGATAAGAGCATGAGGGATTCCCACGTCGCCGACGACGTCATGCGTGCCGCGGTCGACCTGTTCGCCACCCAGGGCTACGCCAACACCAGCGTGCAGCAGATCGTCGCGGCGGCCGGTGTCACCAAGGGCGCGATGTACCACTACTTCGAGTCGAAGGACGATCTGCTCTTCGGCATCTACGACTCGCTGCTGTCGCTGCAGAAGAACCGGCTCGACGAGATCGTGGGGCGCGGCGGCGAGGTAGATGAGGTGCTGCGAGCCGTCTGCATCGACGTGCTCGAGACGTCGATCGACTCGCTGCCGGAGGGCACGGTGTTCTTCCGGAGCGCGCACATGCTCTCGGCACCGCGCCAGCAGGAGGTCACCCGCCGCCGGCGGGAGTACCACGTCGAGTTCGCCGCGCTGATCGAGCGCGGCCAGCGCGAGGGGCGCTACCGCACCGACATCCCGGTCGCGATGCTCGTCGCGCACTTCTTCAGCGACGTGCACTACCTCTCGCACTGGTATTCGCCGGAGGGGCCGGAGAGCAAGTCGCTCGTCGCGAGCCAGCTGACCGAGCTGTTCCTGGTGAGTCTGAGGAGTCCGGATGCCGCTGCCTGACACGATGCGCGCCTGGCGCGTGACCCGGCTCGGCGAGCCCGCCGATGCGCTCTCGCTCGACGACGTCCCGCTGCCCGCTCCCGCGGCGGGTGAGGTTCTCGTGGCGGTGCGCGCCGTCGCCGCGAACTTCCCCGACGTGCTGCTGTGCCGCGGCGAGTACCAGGTGAAGCCGGAGCTGCCCTTCACTCCCGGGATCGAGCTCGTCGGCGAGGTCGTCGCGCTCGGCGAGGGTGTCGCCGATCGGGCGATCGGCGACCGCGTCGTCGGCTCGAAGATCGGCGTGCTGTCGGAGTACGCGGTGCTGCCCGCATCCGATGTCTGGACCGCGCCGGAGAGCCTCGGCGATGCCGAGGCCGCCGGGCTGACCGTGGCGTACCAGACCGCATGGTTCGGCCTGCATCGCCGGGCGGCCCTGCAGGAGGGCGAATGGCTGCTCGTGCACGCCGCAGCCGGAGGTGTCGGGCTGGCGGCCGTGCACCTCGGCGTCGCCGCGGGTGCCCGCGTGATCGGCGTCGTGGGCTCGGCGGCCAAGGCCGAGGTGGCCCGCGCCGCGGGCTGCGAGGTCGTGCTGGTGCGCGGCGCCGACGATCTCGTGGGCGGCGTCAAGGCCGCGACCGGCGGTCACGGCGCCGACGTGGTGTTCGATCCGGTGGGCGGGGCGGCGTTCGACGCCTCGACCAAGTGCATCGCGTTCGAGGGGCGCATCGTGGTGGTCGGCTTCGCCGGCGGCACGATCCAGCAGCTGCCGGCCGGTCACGTGCTGGTCAAGAACTACTCGGTGCTCGGACTGCACTGGGGGATGTACCCGGGCATCCGGCCCGACCTGATCGACGTCGCGCGGGGTGAGCTCGCTCGGCTCGCCGATGCGGGCGCGCTCCAGCCGGTGGTCGACCATGTCGTCCCGTTCGAGCGCGCTCCTGAGGCGCTCACGGCTCTTGCCGGAGGCGCGACCGTGGGCCGGGTCGTCATCGTGCTCGCGGCGTCATGAGCGATCTCGCCGGCCGGGTCTGCCTCGTCACCGGCGGGGCTCGCGGCATCGGCGAGGCGTACGTCCGCGCGCTGCACGCTGCGGGCGGGCGGGTGGTCGTGGCCGATCTGCTCGACGCCGAGGGCGCCGCGCTCGCCGACGAGCTCGGTGAGGGTGCGCGGTTCGTCCACCTCGACGTGACGGACGAGGAGCAGTGGGATGCCGCCGTCGCGGCGTCCCTGGCGGCGTTCGGGCGTCTGGACGTGCTGGTCAACAACGCGGGCATCGCCAACGCCGCGCCGATCGAGCACCTCAGCACCGCCAAGTGGGACGCCGTGATCGCCGTCAACCTCACGGGCGTCTTCTTCGGGTGCCGGGCGGTCGTGCCGACCATGAAGGCGCAGGGGAGCGGCTCCATCATCAACATCTCGTCCGTGGAGGGGATGCGGGGGAGTCCCGGCCTGCACGGCTACACGGCGGCGAAGTTCGGCGTCCGCGGGCTCTCGCAGTCGCTCGCCGTCGAACTCGGGCCGTCCGGCATCCGCGTCAACTCGGTGCACCCCGGCTTCATCCGCACGCAGATGACCGATCGGATCGACCCCGCGCACCTCGACATCCCGCTCCGGCGAGCCGGAGTGCCCGCCGATGTCGCGGGCACCATCGTGTTCCTCGCCGGCGATGAGTCGGCGTTCACGAGCGGCGCCGAGTTCGTGGTCGACGGCGGCATGATCGCGGGGATTCCCCACAAGTAGCGGCGGCCGCCGCATCCGCTCGTCCCCCTTCGGGGGTTCTGCTCGCCTGTCGCGAAGTGCGCGTTCGCGCGCCGTTCGTGACAGGTGAACGGGGGCCGGCTCGGGGCGGGCGAGGACGCCGAGGACACCCGTGCAACTGAAACATACCGCCTGGTCGGTTTCTTGGGTATAGTGGGCGCACCCGACACGAAGAGGTGCCGATGTCTCCCACTCCGTCCACTCCGCGGCTCGCCGTGGCCGATCTCACGGTGTCGTTCGGCGGCCTCACGGCGGTCGACGGTGTCGGCTTCGACGTCGCCTCCGGCGAGATCGTCGCGCTGATCGGCCCGAACGGGGCAGGCAAGACCACCGTGTTCAACGCGGTGTGCGCCCTGGTCCGCCGGCGGGGATCCGTGCTGATCGACGGCGAACCCGCTCCCCACCGTCCCTCCGCGCTGACGGCACGCGGGGTGTCGCGCACACTCCAGGGACTCGGGCTGTTCGCCGGCATGACCGTCCGCGAGAACGTGCGGGTGCCCGTGGCGGGGCGTCGCGACGCGGGCGCACTCGTGCAGCGGCAGCTCGAGGAGCGCGGCCTCGCGGCGGTCGCCGACCTGCCGGTCGCCGCGCTCCCGTATCCCGACCGCAAGCGCGTCGCGCTCGCCCGTGCGCTCGTCACCACGCCCCGCCTGCTGCTGCTGGACGAGCCGGCCGGCGGCCTCGGCGCTGACGACATCTCCGCCCTCGGCGACGTGATCCGCGCCGTCGCCGGCGCCGGCTGCGCGGTGCTGCTCGTCGAGCACCACGTCGACTTCGTGATGGGCCTGGCCGATCGCATCGTCGTGCTCGACTTCGGTCGCGTGATCGCCCGCGGCACGCCCGCCCAGGTGCGGACCGACCCGCGCGTCGAAGAGGCCTACCTCGGTGTGACGGTGTCGGCATGAGCGGCCGGACCGCGACCGGCGCGCCCACCGCCACGGGCGTGCCCACCGCCACCGGCGCCGCCCTCCAGATCGAGGGGCTCACGGTCGGCTACGGCGGGGCTCCGGTGCTGCACGGGGTCTCCATCGACCTGCACCCGGGCGAGGTGGTCGCCCTCCTCGGCGCGAACGGCGCAGGCAAGACCACCCTGCTGCGTGCGCTCGCCGGGCTGGTGCATGTCGCATCCGGCACCGTGCGGCTCGACGGCACCGACCTCACCCGCACCCGCACCGAAGACCGCGCACGCCGCGGGCTCGCCCTCGTCCCGGACGGGCAGAGCGTCGTCGCCGAGCTCACCGTCGACGAGAACCTGCGCCTCGGCGCCCTCTGGCGGCACCGCGGCCGGGCCCGCGAACAGGCCATCGCGGGCGTCTACGAGCTGTTCGAGCCGCTCGCGCGCCGCCGCGCGGCCGCGGGCCACCAGCTCTCGGGCGGCGAGCGGCAGATGCTCGCCCTCGGCCGTGCGCTCATCGCCGAGCCGACGCTCCTCGCCCTCGACGAGCCGTCGCTCGGGCTCGCTCCGCTCGTCGTGGCCCAGCTGATGGCGACGCTCCGCGACGCGGCCGCGCGCCGCGGGCTCACCGTGCTGCTCGCCGAGCAGAACGTCACCAGCGCGCTGTCGATCGCCGATCGCGGGGTGGTCCTGGACCTCGGCCGTGTCGTCGCGGCGGCCGCAGCATCCGATCTCGCGGCCGACGCCGCCCTCCGCCACGCCTACCTGGGATTCTGATGGACCGCCTCGCCTTCCTCCTCGCCACCGGCCTCGCCCGCGGCGCGATCTTCGCCCTGTTCGCGCTGTCGCTCGTGCTGATCTGGCGCGCCGCCCGCATCATCAACTTCGCGCAGGGGGCCATGGCGCTCGTCGCGACCTACATCGCCTTCGCCGTGACGGGATTCACCGGCTCGTACGCGGCCGGGCTCGCGACCGGAATCGTCGCAGGCGCGGTGGTCGGCTTCGCCGTCGAGCGCGGGGTGATGCGCTTCGCGCGGCACGAGAACCCGCTCGCCGGCGTGATCGTCGCGATCGGGCTCGTGATGGTGCTGCAGTCGCTGCTCGGCATCCTGTTCGGCCAGGCGTACCGCCCGATGCGCGCGCCGTTCGACGAGAGCCCCCTCGTCGTCGCCGGCGTGCCGCTGCTCTCGCCGTACGACCTGTTCGTGCTGGTCGTCGCGCTCGCCGTGATGGCGGGGCTGGCGGTGCTGTTCACGCGGACCTCGCTCGGGCTGCAGCTGCGGGCATCCGCGTTCGCCCCCGAGGTCTCGCGGATCCTCGGCGTGCGCGTGACCCGCATGGTGACGATCGGATGGATGCTGTCCGCCGCCGTCGCCGCACTCGCTGCGCTGCTGCTCGTGCCGACGGAGCTCGGCCTGAACCCGCACTCGACCGATGTGCTCTTCGTCTACGCGTTCGCCGTCGCCGTCGTGGGCGGACTCGACTCGCCCGTCGGTGCGCTGCTCGGCGGTCTCGTGGTCGGCGTCGTGATGACCCTCGTGACCGGGTACCTCGGCGCCACGGTCGCCCCCATCGGCGTGCTGGTGCTGCTCGTCGCGGTGCTCCTCGTGCGGCCCACCGGCATCTTCGCGATACGAGAGGCGCGCAGCGCATGACCCGGATCCTGCCCTCGCTGACCGGTGCGCCGCGCACCGTCACTTTCGGCGCCGTGCTGACGGTGCTCGCCCTCGGCGGGACGTTCCTGCTCGACCCGTACCGCAACTTCCAGCTCGCCACGATCGCGGCGACCTTCTGCGCGGCCGCCGGACTGACCCTGCTGATCGGCCTGAGCGGACAGCTCTCGCTGGGCCATGCCGCCCTGATGGCCGCCGGAGGCTACGGCTACGCCCTCGCGGCGAACGGGCTCGCCGGGTGGGGCGTCGACGGGGTGGCGCGGTTCGCGCTGGCTCTGCTCGCTGCGCTGCTCGTCTCCGGTCTGCTCGGACTGCTGCTCGGGCTCGCGGCGGCGCGCCTGCGCGGCCCGTACCTGGCGGGGCTGACCTTGGCCCTCGTGGTCGCGCTGCCCGCTGTGACGGCGGCGTTCGCGGGTGTGCTCGGCGGAGATCAGGGCCTGCAGGTCGCCTACGAAGGCGTGCCCGAGGCCCTCGAACTGCTCATCGCGATCGAGCAGTGGCAGGCGTGGGTGGCGATCCTCGTCGCCGGGGTCGTCGTCACGACGCTGGCGGTGCTGCGACGCGGCCGGCTCGGGCTGCGCATGCGGGCGGTGCGGGACGATGACACGGCCGCGCGCCTGAACGGCGTGCGCGCGGGACGCGTGAAGGTCACCGCGTTCACGGTGTCTGCGCTGTCCGCGGGGGCCGGTGGCGCGGTGCTCTGCGCCGTCACCCAGTCGGTCAGCCCCGGTGCGTACACCCTCGCCTTCTCGCTCCTGCTCGTGGTGGCGGTCGTCATCGGCGGGCTCGGCAGCATCGGGGGCGCCGCGATCGGCTCCGCGGTCATCGTGCTGCTGCCCTGGCTGATCGGCACGCTCGCGGCGGAGCTGCCCGTGCCCGCCGAGGTCGCCCAGCGCCTGTCCGGCAACCTCTCCGTGCTCGTGTTCGGCGCGCTCCTCATCGTGGTGATGCTCGCCTGGCCGTCGGGTCTCGCCGGGGTGCGCAGGCGCGCGCCCGCCGTCGCGGCGAGGCCGCAGCATCCGATTCCGTCCGTCCAGCAATCCACAACAGAAACAGAGAGGTGACCATGTCACAGCAACACACCATTCGCCGCATCGTCGCGGCGGTCGGAGCCGGTGCCGTCGTCGTCGCGCTCGCGGGATGCTCCACGCCCGCGGCACCTGCCGCCGAGGAGCCGCCGCCCGGAGTCACCGACGACACGGTGACGATCGGCACGCACACGCCGCTGACCGGACCTGCAGCGGCGGGGTACTCGTCGATCTCAGCCGCCGCGTCGGCGTACTTCGCGTACCTCAACGACAAGGGCGGCGTGCACGGCCGCTCGATCGAGTACATCGTGAAGGACGACGGCTACAACCCCGCGAACACGCTCACCGTGGTGCGCGAGCTCGTGCAGGAGGACGACGTCTTCGCGATCCTGAACGGCCTAGGCACCCCGACGCACACCGCCGTGCTCGACTTCCTCAACGAGAACAAGGTGCCCGACCTGTTCGTGGCCTCCGGCTCGACCAGCTGGAACCAGCCCGAGGAGTACCCGTACACGTTCGGGTTCAACGCCGACTACGTCGTGGAGGGCGCCGCCCTCGCCGCACACGCGAAGGCGGAGCACCCCGGCAAGGCGGTATGCCTCCTCGGCCAGGACGACGACTTCGGCGACGAGATGATCGAGGGCGCCGAGCTGGCGCTCGGTGCCGACGGGCTCGCGCACATCGAGCGGTACTCGACCTCCAACCAGGACGTCACCGCGCAGATCGGCGCGCTCAAGGCAGCCGGCTGCGAGATCAACATCCTCGCCACCATCAACGGGTTCACGGCGCTCGCCCTCGGCACCGCCGCGCAGCTCGGGTGGTTCCCGCAGTGGTTCTCGTCGTCGTCCGGCGCGGACTACCCCACCCTGGTCGGATACCTCGGCGAGGAGGTCGGCCCGCAGCTGCTGCAGGGCTTCACCGGCACCAACTACCTGCCGGCGCTCGGCGGCGACGACGAGTGGGTGACGCTGTTCCGGGCGATCAACGACGAGTACGGCGAGGGCGCGGCCTTCGACGGCAACACCATCTACGGCATGAGCGTGGCGCACCTGTTCGCCGAGGCCCTCTACGCCGCGGGGGAGGACCCGACCAGGGAGTCGCTGCTGGACGCGGTGACCTCGGGTGACCTGGCCGGCAACGGCATCCTGCCCCTGTCGTTCTCGGCCGACAGCCACGCCGCGTACACGGGCGTCGGCATCACGGTCGTCGACCAGGGCGTGCAGGACTACACCGGCCCGACCTACGCGGTCGAGGACGGCGCGGTCGTCGAGGTCGAGCCGGCGCCGGTGCCGCTCGAGGGTGAGGGCGTCCCCGGCGCGTAGCTGCCGGTTTTGGAGAGGGCCGGACCCTGGTGGGGGTCCGGCCCTCTTTGCCGTTCGCAACTCAGGCTCAACCGGTCTCCGGCGCGCCCGGAGCGCCCCGACGGCCCGTTCTGCCTGAGTTGTGAACGGGCGCGGGCGCGGGACCGGCGCGCGAGGCGTCAGGGAACGGGCGCGAAACGAGCTACCAGCTCGCGCTTGAGCACCTTGCCGCTGCCGCCGAGCGGCAGATCCGGGACGACGTGCACCACGCGCGGGTACTTGTACGCCGCGATGCGCTCCTTCGCGAACGCGATCACCTCGTCCGGGTCGAGGACGACCCCGTCGTGCGCCACCACGGCGGCGCAGACCTCCTGCCCCTTCACTTCGTCCGGTACGCCGAAGACCGCGGCCACCGCGATGCCGGGGTGCCGGGCGAGCACCGCCTCTACCTCGGTCGGGTACACGTTGTAGCCGCCGCGGACGATCATGTCCTTCTTGCGGTCCACGATCGTCAGCACGCCGTCGACGTACGTGCCGAGGTCGCCGGTGCGGAACCACCCTTCCACCACGGCCGCGGCGGAGGCCTCCGGCCGCCCGAGGTACCCCTTGAAGAGGTTGTGGCCGCGCACCACGATCTCGCCGAGCCCGTCGCCCGGCTCGATCAGCGCGATCGCCTCCTCGACCTCGGGATCGGCGATCGCCACGTCGACGCCCCAGAGGGTGCGCCCGACGCTCCCCGGCCGGATCGGCTCGCCCAGCGGGTTCGACGACACCGTCGGCGCGGTCTCGGTCAGCCCGTACCCTTCGTGCACCTCGGCGCCGTAGGCGGCCGAGAACGCCTCGAGCACCGCGACCGGCAGCGCGGCGCCGCCCGACACCGCGTACCGCAGCGGCGGCCGGGCCTCCGAGCGGCGGGCGGCCTCCAGCATCCCGACGTACATCGTCGGCACCGCCGTGAACACCGTCGCCCGCTGCGCGACCATCAGCGCGAGCGCCTCGTCCGGGTCGAACCGGGGGAGCAGTATCACGGAGGCGCCCACCCGGAACGCGATGTTCATCACCGCGGTCTGCCCGAACGTGTGGAACAGCGGAAGCCCGCCGAACACGACGTCGTCGGAGCGCAGGTCGAACGCGTCGATGAGCGTGCAGTGCACCTGCTCGACGATCGACAGGTGGCTGCCGACCGCGCCCTTCGGCGTGCCGGTCGTGCCGCTCGTGTACAGGATCGTGGCGGCATCCAGCGGCCCGACCGGCGTGTGCCGGACGAGCGGGACGGATGCTGCGGCCTCCGCCTCGAGCCGCGGCAGGTCGACGCCGGCATCGGCCGGGAGCAGCACCGTCACGATCGGGACGCCCGCGCGCGCGGCCGCGGGAACGGCCTCGCCGAGGAGGGGAGCCGCGACGACGAGCAGGTCGGCGCCCGAATCGTCCAGCACGTAGGCGATCTCGTCGGCCTTGAACAGCAGGTGCACCGGCACGACGACGGCTCCGAGCGACAGCGCCGCGTAGTACACGCGGGCGAAGTCGGGCACGTTGGGCACCAGCATCGCGACCCGGTCCCCGCGGCCGATGCCACGGTCGCGCAGCGCGCCGGCATACGCGCGGGTCTGGTCCCAGAGGTCGCGGTAGCTGGTCGCGCCGCCCATGAAGTGCAGCGCGGCTCGGTCGGGGTGCCGCGTGGCGGCCTCGCTCAGGATGCCGGCGACCGAAAGTGTCGCGAAGCCGGCGCCGTCGACGGCGGGGTCTGGCTGGTGGGGCATCGGTGTCTCCTTCGACATCGGGCGGGGCGTTCGGGTCAGGCGCGCAGGACCGATCGGCCGAGGCTGGACAGGTGCACCTCGTCGGGACCGTCGGCGATGCGCAGCGACCGGATGCCGGCGTAGAGCTCGGCCAGCGGGGTGTCCGACGAGACCCCGGCTCCGCCGTGCACCTGGATCGCGCGGTCGATGATGGTCTGCACCGCGCGCGGCACGGCGATCTTGATCGCCTGGATCTCGGTCATCGCCTGCCGGTTGCCGACGGTGTCCATCAGCCAGGCGGTCTTCAGCACCAGCAGCCGCAGCGCCTCGAGTTGGATGCGCGCTTCGGCCGCCCACTCGCGGATCACCGGCTGCTCGGCGAGCGACCGTCCGAAGCCGTGCCGCTGGTTGGCCCGTGCGACCGTCAGCGCGAGGGCGCGCTCGCCCATGCCGATGGCTCGCATGCAGTGGTGGATGCGGCCGGGTCCGAGCCGCGCCTGCGCGATCGCGAAGCCCGCGCCTTCCGCGCCGATGAGGTTGGTCGCGGGCACCCGCACGTCCTCGAACGCGATCTCGGCGTGACCGCCGTGGTCGCGGTCGTCGTAGCCGAACACGGTGAGGGGGCGGACGATCCGGACGCCGGGTGTGTCGCGCGGCACCAGGACCATCGACTGCTGCCGGTGCCGGTCGGCGTCAGGGTCGGTCTTGCCCATCAGGATGAAGATCGCCGCATCCGGGTTCATCGCTCCGGTCGACCACCACTTGCGGCCGGTGATGACGTAGTCGTCGCCGTCGCGCCGGATGCGGGTGCCGATGTTCGTGGCGTCGGAGGACGCCGCGTCGGGCTCGGTCATGCAGAACGCCGAGCGGATGTCGGCGCGCAGCAGGGGTCCGAGCCACTGCTCCTTCTGCTCGGGTGTGCCGAAATCGTTCAGCACCTCCATGTTCCCGGTGTCGGGGGCGGCGCAGTTGAACGCGGCCGGCGCGAGCCGGGGGCTCCAGCCGGTGACCTCGGCGACCGGCGCGTACTGCAGGTTGCTGAGACCCGCGCCCTGGTCGCCTGGCAGGAACAGGTTCCACAGGCCCTGCGCTCTGGCCCGCTCCTGCAGTTCTCGCACGATCGGGCGAGGGCTCCACTCGCCCGGCGCGGCGGCGAGCTGCTCCTCGAGGACGGGCTCGGCGGGCAGTACATGCTCGTCGAGGAATACGCGTGCGCGCGCCGTGATCTCACGGGCGGTGTCGTCGGGGGCGAAGTCCATCAGTGCACCTGCAGTCCCTTCTGGGCGAGCGGCTCGACGAGAGCGCCCATCCGGTCGAATCCCTCGCCGACGGTGTCGCCGGCCTGGAAGCGGAAGTGGATCCCCTCGAGGATCACCGCGAGCTTGTACGCCGCGAAGGCGCGGTACCAGCGCAGGTCGGGCACGGCGATGCGCGCGTGCTCGGCGTACGCGTCGACGAGCTCCGCGAAGCGCGGATAGCCCGCGGCGGGATCGACCGCGCTCGGCACGGCCCCCGCGAATCCGCCCGGCAGCTCGGCGATGTCCCAGTAGAGCGCGAAGATCCCCAGGTCGACGAGGGGGTCGCCGAGCGTCGCCATCTCCCAGTCGAGGATCGCCGAGATGTGCGGCTCATCGGCGTCGCCGACGACGAGGGCGTTGTCGAGCCGATAGTCGCCGTGCACGATGCCGGTGCGCGCGGTGTCGGGGGTGCCCGCGGAGAGGGAGGCCTGCAGCGCGTCGAGGGCGGGCGTCTCGCGCGAACGCGACGCGTCGAGCTGGCGGCGCCAGGTCGACAGCTGCCGGGTGAGGTACCCGTCCGGCCGCCCGAAGTCGCTCAGGCCGACCGCATCGGGGTCGACCGCGTGGAGCTCGGCCAGATGCCGCACGAGCTCGAACCCGAGAGCGCGCAGGCCCGCGGGCGTGTACGCGGCGTTCTGGGCCGGCCGGGCGAGCACCCGACCGGGGGCGCGCTCCATCAGGAAGAAGGTCGTGCCGGTGATCGCCGAGTCGGCGGTGTCATCGACCACGTCGACGGCGGCGGGCACGGGCACGGCACTGCCGGCGAGGGCGGAGATCACCCGATGCTCGCGCCGCATGTCATGTGCGCTCGAGAGCACGTGGCCGAGCGGAGGGCGGCGCAGGATCAGCGGCAGGCGCGCGCCTTCGACGGCGTAGGTGAGGTTGCTGCGCCCTCCGGCGATCACGGTCGCGGACAGTGGTCCCGCGGCGAGATCGGGATGCGTCGCCTCCAGCCACCGTTGCAGGCCCGCGACATCCAGTCCCGGCACATCCGCCATGGCCCCGCCTTCCCGGCCGCTGCACTGCGGCCTCTCCCGACAGCATACCGGATGGTCGGTTTGTCGCGCCCCACCCGTTTACGGTCACGACACGCCGCTTCGTCCGCGCCGCACGCGGCGTGTCCCGTCCGTAAACGGGATGGAGCGGGGGCGGGGGCGGACGGGGCGGACCTCAGAGCAGATCGGACTCGATCGCGGAGCGGATGCCGTCCGGCACGGGCGTCGGGCGGCGGGTCACCGCATCCACGAACACATGCACGAACCGGCCCGTCGCGATCGGCTCAGGCTCGCCGGCGCGCAGGATGCCGAGGCTCCACGTGACGCTGGTGCTCCCGAGCCGCGCCACGCCGATGCCCACCTCGAGCGCCTCGGGGAAGCCGGCTGACGCCGCGAACTCGCATGATGACGCCGCGCACAGCGCGATCGCCGGGCTTGAGAGCGGATCGAGGCCGCCCGTGCGGATCATCCAGGCGTTCACCGCGGTGTCCATGGCCGCGTAGTACACCGTGTTGTTGAGGTGGCCGTACTGGTCGTTGTCGTTCCACCGCGTCGCGAACGGCTCCCGCACCCGATACGCCGTCATCAGCCGTCCACGCGCAGCAGGAGCCGGAACGCGACGCGGGCGCGCTCGGCGCTGGGCGTGTCGCCGGAGATCAGGTCGGCGTAGGTGAACGACTCCGACATCCGCACGAGCAGGTACGCGAGCCCCGGCGGATCGATCGCCCCGCCGAGGGGCGTAGCGCCCAGCTCGCGGCGCACGAGCCAGTCCGCGGTCGCGACGTAGCGCCGCTGGATCGGGCTCTCCTTGGTCGTGAGCAGTCGCAGCGCGCGCGCCGGCTCGCGGCGCAGGAACTGTCGGAAGTAGTCGGCGGTGATGAGGTCGTCGACGAAGTGGGTGAGGATGCCGGCGACCCGCGCGCCGCCCGAGCCGTCGGCCGTCGCGTGCTCGGCCTGCACCAGCGTGGGCACGGCGAGCGACCAGAGCACCTCGCTCAGCAGCGCGTCGCGGTTGCCGACCCAGCGGAAGAGCGACGTGCGGTCGACTCCGAGCGTGCCGGCCAGGCTCCCCATGTCGATGCGCCTGCCCGCGATGAAGGCCTCGCGGGCGAGGTCGAAGGCGCGCGCGGCGTCGGGGTGCGCGCCGTCGGCGAGTCGCTCGGACAGCCATGAGGGGGCAGTCGTCAGGCCGACGGTCGCGATCGACTGCGGCGGGGCCGCGGTGGTGGTCATGCCGGAACTCTACTCGGCGGCGTTCGCCATCGTGCAACATTCTGCAGAATGTTGTGCAACGTTCTGAAAAGTGATGCATACTCGGATCGACGAAGGAGAGACGATGACGTTCACCCTCAGTGCCCCCGACCGGGTCGAGACCGCGCCGGCCGAGCTGCTCGACGCGGACTTCTACGCGTTCCAGCACCAACTCACCGCGACCGAGCAGCGTGCGCTCGCCGGCATCCGGCGCTTCCTCGATACAGAGGTGCGGCCGTTCGCCGACGACCACTGGGAACGCGCGGAGAGTCCCAGGCACCTCTTCCCCCGCTTCGCAGAGCTCGGGCTGTTCGGCAATGCGTTCCCGGAGACCGCGCTGTTCGAGAACAGCAGCGTCTTCCGCGGGTGGGTGGCGATGGAGATCTCGCGTGCGGACCCGTCGACCGCGACCTTCATCGGCGTGCACTCCGGACTCGCGATGACCTCGATCGCCGTGGGCGGGTCGCCCGCGCAGAAGGCGGAGTGGATGCCGCGGCTCGCTGCCGGCGAGCTGGTCGCCGCGTTCGGGCTCACCGAACCAGGCCACGGCTCCGACACCGCGCGCGGACTCGAGACGACGGCGGAGCGCCGCATCCGCCAAGACGGCACGGACGAATGGGTGCTCAACGGGTCGAAGCGCTGGATCGGCAACGGCGCCTTCGCCGACCTCGTGGTGATCTGGGCGCGCGACGTCGCCGATGACCAGGTCAAGGGCTTCCTCGTGCGTACGCCGACGCCCGGGTTCGTCGGCACGAAGATCGAGCGCAAGCAGTCACTGCGGGCCGTCGAGAACGCCGACATCGTGCTGCAGGACGTCGTGGTGCCCGAGAGCGACCGGCTGCCGAAGATCCACGGCTTCCGCGATGTCGCGGTCGTGCTCCGCCTGACCAGGGCGGACGTCGCCTGGCAGGCGCTCGGCGTTGGGGTCGGCGCGTATGAGGCCGCGCTCGCGTACGCGAAAGCGCGGGTGCAGTTCGGCAAGCCGATCGCGTCGTTCCAGCTCGTGCAGCAGAAGCTCGCCGACGCGCTGGCCGGCATCACGGCCTCGATCGCCCTGTGCATGCGCGTCTCGCAGATGCAGGACGAGGGCACGCAGCGCGACCATCACTCCGCGATGGCGAAGGCGTTCGTGAGCGCCCGCATGCGCGAGACCGTGGCGCTGTGCCGCGAGATCTGCGGAGGCAACGGCATCCAGCTCGGCAGCGAAGCGCAGTACGACGGGCAGATCGTGCCCGGCTACAGCGTGGCCCGCTACTTCGCGGACGCCGAGGCGGTGTTCACGTTCGAGGGCACCTTCGACATGAACTCGCTGATCGTCGGCCGCGCGATCACCGGCATCGCGGCGTTCGTCTGAGCGCCAGCATCCCCTCGATACGACGGAGGACCACCATGACCGAGGCGTACATCGTCGCCACCGCCCGCTCGCCGATCGGACGCGCCCGCAAGGGGACGCTCGCGGGGATCCGCCCCGACGACCTCGCGGCCCAGATGGTGCAGGCCGCCCTCGATCGGGTGCCGGGGCTCGACCCGGCGCGCATCGACGATCTGCTGATGGGATGCGGTCAGCCCGCCGGCGAGCAGGGCATGAACATCGCTCGGATCGTCGCGGTGCTGCTGGGCCTCGACGGTGTGCCGGGTACGACCGTCAACCGGTACTGCTCGTCCTCGCTCCAGACCACGCGGATGGCGTTCCACGCGATCAAGGCGGGCGAGGGCGACATCTTCGTGTCGGCGGGCGTCGAGTCGGTGTCGCGGTACACGCAGGGCTCGGCGGACGTCATGCCGGGCATCTCGAACGAGAACCCCCGTTTCGCCGGGGCGATCGCCCGCACGGCGCGGCGCGCGGAGCAGGGGGCGGCCGGATGGGCCGACCCCCGCGAGGACGGAGCGCTCCCCGACCCCTACATCGCGATGGGGCAGACGGCCGAGAACGTCGCGGCTGTCCGCGGCGTGACGCGCGAGCAGCAGGACGCGTTCGCCGCCCGCTCGCAGCAGCGTGCCGAAGCGGCCATCGCGTCCGGATTCTGGGCGCGCGACATCACACCCGTGACGCTCGGCGACGGCACGGTGGTCTCGGCCGACGACGGCCCGCGGCCGGGCGTGACGGTGGAGGCGCTGGCCGGGCTCGACCCGGTCTTCCGGCCAGACGGCACGGTCACGGCCGGCAACTGCTGCCCGCTGAACGACGGCGCCGCCGCGCTGGTGATCGTGTCGGGCGCCGTCGTGGACGAGCTCGGGCTCAGCCCGCTCGCGCGCATCGTGTCGACCGCGGTCAGCGGGTTGTCGCCCGAGACGATGGGTCTCGGGCCGGTCGCCGCGTCGCGCGACGCGCTGCACCGCGCAGGGCTCGGCATCGACGACATCGACCTGGTCGAGATCAACGAGGCGTTCGCGGCGCAGGTCATCCCCTCGGCACGCGACCTCGGCATCGACGACGACCGACTCAACGTGCACGGCGGGGCGATCGCCGTCGGGCATCCGTTCGGCATGACCGGCGCGCGCATCACCTCGACCCTCATCAACGGCCTGGATGCGGCCGGGGGCCGCTACGGCCTGGAGACGATGTGCGTGGGGGGCGGCCAGGGGATGGCCATGGTGCTGGAGCGGGTCTGACCCACCTGCGGATCAGGCGGGGAAGAACAGGGCCAGGGTCTCCGCGACGAGCGCGGGTCGCGAGGCGCCCTCGAGCTCGACCGTGGTGGTCATCCCGACCCGGTACCCCTGCGCGGTCTCCTCGACCGACGCGATCTCGGTGTGCGCCCGCACGCGCGAGCCGGCGGGCACGGGCTGGAGGAACCGGACCTTGTCGAGGCCGTAGTTGACCACCATCGCGGTGCCGTCGACCTCGAGCAGCCCCGCCGTCAGGTGCGGCAGCAGCGACAGGGTGAGGTACCCGTGCGCGATGGTCGCGCCGAACGGACCGGCAGCGGCCCGTTCGGCGTCGACGTGGATCCACTGGCGGTCCTCGGTGGTCTCGGCGAACGCCGTGATGCGCTCCTGCCCGACCTCGAGCCAGTCGCCGGTCGCAGACTGTCCGATCGCATCGGCGAGGGCGGCAGGAGAGGCGATCACGATGCTCATGCGCGGGGTCCTCCGGCCACGTAGAGCACCTGTCCGGAGACGAAGCCGGCCTCCTCCGAGCAGAAGAACGACGCGGCGGCGGCGATGTCGTCCGGCTGACCGGCACGAGCGACCGGGATCTCCTTCGCGGCGTGGGCGACGAAGTCGTCGAACCCGACACCGATGCGCTCTGCCGTCGCCCGGGTCATGTCGGTGACGATGAAACCAGGGGCGATCGCGTTTGCGGTGACGCCGTACCGGCCCAGCTCGATCGCGAGCGTCTTCGTCAGGCCCTGCATGCCGGCCTTGGCGGCGGAGTAGTTCGCCTGCCCGCGATTGCCGAGGGCCGAGGTGCTGGAGAGGTTGACGATCCGCCCCCAGCCCGCGGCGACTTGATGCGCCTGCACCGCGCGGCTCATCAGGAATGCGCCGCGCAGATGCACGTTCATCACGGCATCCCAGTCGTCCTCGGTCATCTTGAACAGCAGGTTGTCGCGGAGGATGCCGGCGTTGTTGACGAGGATCGTCGGGGCGCCGAGCTCGTCCACGACGCGCTGGACGGCGGCCTCGACGGCCGACGCGTCGGAGACGTCGGCACCGACGGCGATCGCGGTGCCGCCCGCATCGGCGATCGCGGCGACGGTGTCGGCGCAGTGCGCGGCGTCGAGGTCGAGCACGGCGACGGCGTGGCCGTCGGCCGCGAGCCTGCGGGCGGTCGCGGCGCCGATGCCGCGGCCCGCTCCGGTGACGATGGCGGTCCTGGTCATGGGGTTCCTCTCGGTGGTCAGAAGGTGATGAGCTGGCGCAGCTCGCCGCCGGCGGCGAGACGGTCCATCGCGGCGTCGATGTCGTCGAGCCGGATGCGCGATGACACCAGGCGCTCCAGCGGCAGCCGGCCCGCGCGCCACAGGTCGACGTAGCGGGGGATGTCGCGGCTGGGCACGGCGGAGCCCAGATAGCTGCCGACGATCGTGCGCGCCTCGGCGGTGAGGGTGAGCGGTGACACCGCCGCGCGGGCGTCGGGCGCGGGCAGCCCGACCGTGACCGTGGTGCCCCCCGGCGCGGTCAGTGCGAGCGCGGTCTCGAAGGCGCGGGCGGCACCCGCCGCCTCGATCACCAGGGGAGCGCGGATGCTGCGCTCCACCGCCTCCGCGGGGCTCAGCGCCTCCGCGGCGCCGAGGCTGCGGGCGAGGTCGAGCTTGGCGTCGAGCGCGTCGACGCCCACGACCTCGTGCCCGAGCGCTGCGGCGACGAGCAGCGCCGCCATGCCGACGCCGCCGAGTCCGACGACGACGACCGGATCACCGGGTGCGGGGCGTCCGGCGTTGATGACGGCACCGCCGCCGGTCAGCACCGCGCAGCCGAGGAGCGCGGCGATCTCCGCGGGCACATCCGCCGGCACCGGGACCACCGAGGTGCGGCTCACCACGGCGTGGGTGGCGAACGCGCTCACGCCCAGATGGTGGTGCACGTCCTGCCCGGCTTCGCCGCGGTGCAGGCGGATTCCGCCGCCGACGAGCGTGCCGGCGCCGTTGGCCGCGCTCCCGGGTACGCAGGGCAGCCGGCCGTCGGTGCGGCACCCGTCGCACGTGCCGCACCGCGGCAGGAAGGTCATCACGACGCGGGTGCCCACGTCGAGGTCGGCGACGTCGGGCCCGACCGCTTCCACGATCCCGGCCGCCTCATGCCCGAGCAGCATCGGGGTGGGTCGCTCGCGGTTGCCGTCGACGACGCTGAGGTCGGAATGGCAGACGCCGGCAGACTCGATCCGGACCAGCACTTCGCCGGCGCCCGGCGGGTCGAGATCGAGCGGACCGACCGTGAACGGACGCGACTGCGCGTAGGGCGCGCTGGCGCCCGTGCGCTCGAGCACGGCTCCGATGATGCGCATCCGGCCTCCTTCGTCGGGCGTCGTCGCACCGGCAGTGACCAGCATACCGACTGTGCGGTATGCTCTCGAATCGAGCCTCGACGATGAGGCGCGCGACCCCGCAGAGGAGCACTCGATGACGAGCATCCCGACCACTGAGATCCCCCTCGACGGCAGTGCCGAGGATCGCTTCGCGGGCGTGCGCGAGGAGTTCGCACGTCGGTTCGCCACAGGGGAGGAGCTCGGCGCCTCGCTCGTCGTGCTCGTCGACGGCCGGCCGGCGGTCGACCTGTGGGGCGGCTGGAGCGACCAGGATCGGACGCGCCCATGGGAGCGCGACACGCTCACGAACGTCTGGTCGATCTCCAAGACGGTCTCGACCCTGGCCGCGCTCGTGCTGATCGATCGGGGGCAGCTCGATCCTGAGCGACCGGTCGCCGATTACTGGCCGGAGTTCGCCGCCGCCGGCAAGGAGGGCGTGCTCGTCAAGCACGTCCTGATGCACACGTCCGGGGTGTCGGGGTGGGCGCAGCCCGTGACCGCCGCCGACATCCTCGACGTGGAGGGTGCCGCGGCCCGCCTCGCGGCGCAGCCCGCCTGGTGGCCGGCGGGCGCAGCATCCGGCTATCACCTCCTCGACTACGGCCACCTCGTCGGCGAGATCGTGCGCAGGGTCAGCGGCAGGTCGCTCGGCGCGTTCGTGGCCGACGAGCTGACCGGCCCGCTCGGCGCGGACTTCTGGCTGGGACTGCCCGACAGCGAGGAGCACCGCGTCAGCGATGTCGTCCCGCCGCCGCCGTCGCAGATCGACCTGTCGGCGCTTCCTCCCGATTCGCCCGCCTTCAAGACGTTCACCGGGCCCCCGCTCGAGGCGGAGCTCACCTGGACCAGGCCGTGGCGGGCCGCCGGGATCGGCGGGGCGGGCGGCCAGGGCAACGCCCGCTCGGTCGCGCGGCTGAACGCGCTCATCGCGGGTCGCGGCGAGGTGGACGGCGTCCGTCTGCTCTCTCCGGACACCGTCGGGCGGGTCTTCGCAGAGCACACCGACGGCATCGATCTGGTCCTCGGCATGCCCCTGCGGTTCGGGCTCGGCTATGCCGTCCCGCACCCGGCCAGCACACCGTACCTGCCGGAGGGCGCCGTCGCGTTCTGGGGCGGATGGGGCGGGTCGCTCGTCGTCGCCGACGCAGACCGCGGGCTCACCATCGCCTACGTCATGAACAAGATGTCGTCGGGCATCATCGGGTCGGACCGGTCGCGCGCCTACGCCGAGGCGGTCTACGCCGCGCTCTGAGGGTGCCGTCAGTCGTCGAGGCGGGCCTGCACGCGGCGGGCGACCTCCGCGACGGGCATCCGGCGCGGGAACACCGCCACCACGACATCGTCCGGTGCGGTGGTGCCGTCGTCGGGCAGGACGCCGAAGCGTCGCCGCACGTCGTCGAGGGCGGCGCGGAGCACCGAGACCGGCACCTTCCGCTGACCGCGGAGCAGCTGGCGCAGCACGTGGTTGTGCACCGCGGTCACCAGCGCGGCGAACCCGACGGCGTCGAGCGGATCGATGCCGGGCAGCGACCCCCGCAGATAGTCGTCGAACAGCCGCTCGTAGCGGAACACGGTGACGATCTCGCGCTCGCGCAGCACCGGCACCTCACGCACGACGGCGTAGCGACGGCGGGCGAGCTCCGGGTCGGCGGCGAAGTGGGTGTAGACCAGCTCGGACGCCTCGCACACGGCGGCCCACGGGTCGGCGTGCGACTGGGCGAGGTAGTCGCGGAGGCGCTCGAGCTGCACCTCATGATCGGCGAACACCACGTCGTCCTTGCCGCCGAACTGGCGGAAGAACGTCGAGCGCGAGATGCCCGCGGCCCGTGCGATCTGATCGACCGACGTCGCCTCGAACCCCTGCGTCGCGAACAGCTCGAGGGCGGCACCGATCACGGCCGCGCGGGATGCGGCCGGGGAGGTGAGGCTGGCAGCGGTGTCGGACATCTCGGGGAGAGCCTAGTGGTCGGGTCGGCCCAGGTCACCGCGCCCGCCGCCGTGTTCGACAGCGCGCATCGTCGAGCCCGATCGCCGACCACACCCTGTGCTGCCGAGCCCACCGCCTGCGCACGGTGCCGACGCAGCCGGCTCGGCAATTCCGGGTGGGGTCGGCGGTGGCTGGCGGGCGAGGGCCGCGCATCCTGACCGGAACCATCCTGCGGTCATGGGCTCACAGACTCGGGTAGTAGGCTTTCAGACTGGTCGAGATATCTCGACATCAAGACGTTTTTCACGTCATCCCACCTCATCGCCCCAGCGGAGGACTGCGAACTGTGGATCTGTACGAGTACCAGGCACGAGACCTTTTCGAGAAGTACGAGGTGCCGGTTCTCGCCGGCATCGTCGCCGACACCCCGGAAGAGGTGCGCGCGGCTGCCGAGAAGATCGGCGGTGTCGTCGTCGTCAAGGCGCAGGTGAAGGCCGGCGGCCGCGGCAAGGCCGGCGGCGTCAAGGTCGCCAAGACCCCCGACGAGGCGTACGAGCTGTCGAAGGCCATCTTCGGCCTCGACATCAAGGGCCACGTCGTCAAGCGCGTGATGGTCGCACAGGGCGCCCGCATCGACAAGGAGTACTACTTCTCGGTGCTGCTCGACCGCGCCAACCGCTCGTACCTGGCGCTCGCGAGCGTCGAGGGCGGCATGGAGATCGAAGAGCTCGCCGTCGAGCGCCCCGAGGCGCTCGCGCGCGTGGAGGTCGACCCCGGCACGGGCATCGACAAGGCGAAGGCCGTCGAGATCGCCGAGGCCGCGGGCTTCGACGCCGACCTCGTCGACAAGGTGAGCGACGTCTTCGTCAAGCTCTTCAACGTCTACAAGGGCGAGGACGCGACGCTGGTCGAAGTCAACCCGCTGATCCTCTCGGAGGACGGTGAGATCATCGCCCTCGACGGCAAGGTGTCGCTCGACGAGAACGCCGACTTCCGCCACTCCGGCCACGCGCTGCTCGAGGACAAGGATGCTGCCGACCCGCTCGAGGCGAAGGCCAAGGCCAACGACCTCAACTACGTCAAGCTCGACGGCGAGGTCGGCGTCATCGGCAACGGCGCGGGCCTGGTCATGTCGACCCTCGACGTCGTGGCGTACGCCGGTGAGAACCACGGCGGCGTGAAGCCCGCCAACTTCCTCGACATCGGCGGCGGCGCCTCGGCCGAGGTCATGGCCGCGGGCCTGGACGTCATCCTCGGCGACCCGCAGGTGAAGAGCGTCTTCGTGAACGTCTTCGGCGGCATCACCGCGTGCGACGCGGTGGCCAAGGGCATCGTCGGCGCGCTCGCCGAGCTCGGCTCGAGCGCGTCCAAGCCGCTCGTCGTGCGCCTCGACGGCAACAAGGTCGAGGAGGGCCGCGCGATCCTCCGCGACGCGAACCACCCCCTCGTGACGCTCGCGTCGACCATGGACGAAGGCGCCGACAAGGCCGCCGAGCTCGCGAACGCCTGAGACACCCGGACAAGGAACAAGAGAAATGTCGATCTTCCTCAACAAGGACTCCAAGGTCATCGTCCAGGGCATCACCGGCGGTGAGGGCACCAAGCACACCGCCCTCATGCTGAAGGCCGGCACCCAGGTCGTCGGCGGCGTGAACGCCCGCAAGGCCGGCACGACCGTGCTGCACCACGACGCCGAGGGCAACCCCGTCGAACTCCCGGTGTTCGCATCCGTCGCCGAGGCGATCGAGAAGACCGGCGCCGACGTGTCCATCGCGTTCGTGCCCCCGGCCTTCACGAAGGACGCGATGGTCGAGGCCATCGACGCCGAGATCCCGCTGCTCGTCGTGATCACCGAGGGCGTCCCCGTCGGCGACACCGCCGAGGCGTGGGCATACGCGCAGAGCAAGGGCAACACGACCCGCATCATCGGGCCGAACTGCCCCGGCATCATCACGCCCGGCGAGTCGCTCGTGGGCATCACCCCCGCCAACATCGCGGGCAAGGGCCCGATCGGCCTCGTCTCCAAGTCGGGCACCCTCACGTACCAGATGATGTTCGAGCTGCGCGAGATCGGCTTCTCGACCGCCATCGGCATCGGCGGCGACCCGATCATCGGGACCACGCACATCGACGCGCTCGCCGCGTTCGAGGCCGACCCCGAGACCAAGGCGATCGTGATGATCGGCGAGATCGGCGGCGACGCCGAAGAGCGCGCCGCCGACTTCATCAAGGCCAACGTCACCAAGCCGGTCGTCGGCTACGTCGCGGGCTTCACCGCGCCCGAGGGCAAGACCATGGGCCACGCCGGCGCCATCGTCTCCGGCTCGGCGGGCACGGCTCAGGCGAAGAAGGAGGCCCTCGAGGCCGCAGGCGTGAAGGTCGGCAAGACGCCGTCCGAGACCGCCGACCTGATGCGCGAGATCATCGCCGGGCTGTAAGCGGCCGGAGACACGAACGAAGGGGCGGATGCTGCAGCATCCGCCCCTTCGTCGTTTCACGCGTCAGGCGCCGCCGAACCGCGACACCACCGCCGAGCGCGAGTCGTCCTCGCTCGCGAGCACTCCGCCGTTGGCGACGAAGTCGGCCGCGACCTCCTCGAACATGATGCGCACGTCCTGCTGACGGGCGCCGAGCGCCTCGACGGCGGCCTGCGTCACCTGGGCGGCGAAGTCACGGCGCTGGTCGACGGTGCGTCCTGGCAGCAGTTCGACTCGGATGTTGGGCATGGCGGTCCTCCTAGATCGCGTGGGAACGTCGGCCGCCGAACTGGCGGCTCAGGGTGTCACGGGCGGTGAGCAGCAGGTCGACGATCGTCTGCTCCTTCTCCTCGTCGAGGCGGGCGACGGGCACCGAGCAGCTGATCGCGTCCTTCGCGGGCGACTGGAACGGCAGCGTGACGGCGAAGCACCGCATCCCGATCCCGGCCTCCTGCGCGTCGATCGCGTACCCCTGCTCGCGCACCTCGGCGAGATGGTCGATCAGCTCGTCGCGGGTCGTGATGGTGAACGGCGTGGTTCCCGCGAGCGTGGCGGGCAGCAGGCTGCGCACGGTGTCATCCGGCAGCTCGGCGAGCATCGCCTTGCCGAGCGCGGTGGCGTGCGCCGGCAGTCGGCGGCCGATCGCCGAGAACATGCGCAGCGGGTGCACCGACTCGCGCTTGGCCATATAGACCACATCAGGCGCCTCGAGCCGCGCGAGGTGCACGGTCTCTCCCGTCGCCGCGGCGAGGGAGTCCATCGTGTCGGAGGTGCGGATCACCACCGGGTCCTGGTCGACGTAGGACGAGCCGATCAGCAGCGCGCTCATCCCGAGGCGGTAGTGGGATCGGCTGGCGTCGGCCTCCACCCAGCCGCGATGCTCGAGGGTGCGCAGGATGCTGTGCAGGCTGCTCTTCGGGATGCCCAGGCGCGTCGCCATCTCGGCAAGACCCGCTCCTCCCGAGGCCAGGCTCTCCAGGATCTCCAGCGTGCGGTCCGCGGACTTCACCGGCACGAAGTCGACCTCGTCCTCTGGAATCGGCTCGACCATCTGCACCCCTCTCACGTTCATGTACTCGAACGAGATTCTCATACTTGACTCGCTGTTGACCATACCCTAGCGTCATCCGTACAAGTCAGAGAACACCGTTCAAGGATGTAGATGGATCTCCTCACTCTCGGCGAAGCACTGATCTGCTTCGACAGCGGCGACGACACGCTCGACGCGACCGGCGTCGTGCGCAAGTACGTCGTGGGCGCAGAGAGCAACGTCGCGATCGGCCTCGCCCGCCTCGGGCACTCCTCCGCCTACGTCGGACGGGTGGGCCGCGATTCGCTGGGCACCGAGATCGCTCGCACCCTGCGCGGCGAGGGTGTCGATGTGACCCACATCACCCGGCACGCCGGCGCGGCCACCGGCATCCTCCTCAAGGAGCGCCTGCGCAACGGCCGCACGGAGATCACGTACCACCGGGCCGGCTCCGCAGGCTCCGGGCTCTCCGTCGACGACCTGCCCGCCGACTTCGCGGGCGTGCGTCGGCTGCACGTCACCGGCATCACCCTCCACCTGAGCGCCGCCGCGCGCGCCGCCGTGCTCGAGGCGATGCGCCGGGCGCAGGCGGCGGGATGCCGGGTCAGCCTCGACGCCAACTTCCGCCGCAAGCTCGCGACGCGCGACGAACTCGCCGGCGCGTTCGCCGAGGCTGCCGCCCTCGCCGATGACGTGCTCCTCGGCCGCGCCGAGGCCGCCCTGTGCGCAGGGTCGGACGACGACGCCGCCGTCGAGGCGTTCGCGCGAGGACTCGGGGTGGAGACGGTCGTCGTCAAGGGACGTCAGGGCGGCGCACGCGCCTACGCCGGCGGCACGGTGGTCGAATCGACGGCTCTGCCGACGACCGTCGTCGACCCGGTCGGAGCGGGCGACGGGTTCGCCGTCGGCTACCTGCACGCGCTCCTGCACGGAGGCTCACTGCGCGACGCCCTCGAGATGGGCGGCCGGGTGTCGGCAAAAGTCATCGGCCGGCGCGGCGACTATCACGGGCTCCCGTTCCCCGAGGACCTCGATGCGCACACCACCGCGGGGGTGACCCGATGACCGCGTGGGATGCCGCGATCGCCGCAAGCCCGATCATCGGCGTGGTGCGCCACAGCGACGACGTGATCGCCGAGCGCATCGCCCGCGCCGCCGTCGACGGGGGCATCGGGATCATCGAGATCACCTTCACCGTCCCGTCGGCGCCGCAGCTCATCGCGCGGCTGCGCCAGGAGCTGCCCGGCATCGTGATCGGCGCCGGCACCGTGCTCACCGCCGCCGATGTCGACGCCGCGACGGCCGCAGGCGCCGACTTCCTCGTCTCGCCGATCGCCGATGCGGAGGTGATGCGCGCGGCCGCGGCCCGCAGCATCCGCTTCATCGCCGGAGCGGCCACACCGACCGAGGTCGCCGCCGCCTGGCGCGGGGGAGCCCAGGCCGTCAAGATCTTCCCCGCCGCGACCCTCGGCCCCGGTTTCGTCTCCGCGGTCCGCGACGTCCTCCCCGGCGTCCCCCTCATCCCCACCGGCGGCATCCGTCCCGCCGATGTCGGCGCCTGGCTCTCCGCCGGGGCGACCGCCGTCGGCATCGCCGGCTCGCTCACCTCGGCATGGCAGGAGGGCGGCGCCGACGGCGTCCGTGCCGCTGCTGCCACCGCCGTCACCGCTTCCGCACCGATCAGGAGTACCCGATGAACCGCGACCGACACGCGACCGACCCGGCCTCGGCCCGCACCGCAACCACCCAGGAGCTGCGCGACCGCTACCTGATCGACGAGCTGTTCGCCGACGGCGAGGTGCGCACCGTGCACACCGCGGAGGACCGGATGCTGGTCGCCGGGGTCGTGCCGGGCGACGACGACCTGGTGCTCGGCGACATCGCGGCGCTCGGCGACGGCGGCCTCGACCGCCGCGAGTTCGGCGTCATCAACCTCGGCACACCGGGCGAGGTGCTCGTCGACGGCGAGCCGTACGCCCTCGACCACCGCGACGGCCTGTACGCCGGCCGCGGCAGCCGCCTCGCCTTCCGCGGCCGCGGCGCGCGCTTCTACGTCGTCACCGCGCTCGCGCACACGACCCACCCGACGGTGCACATCCCGTTCGCCGCCTCCGCGCCGCTCGAGCTCGGCACCGAGGACGGCGGCGGCCGCCGCGCGCTGCACCGGTACGTCTGGGGTGACGGCGACGTGGCGTCGTGCCAGCTGCAGTTCGGCGTCACCGTGCTGCACCCCGGCGCCGTGTGGAACACGTTCCCGCCGCACCTGCACGAGCGGCGCACCGAGATCTACCTGTACTTCGAGCTCGACGAAGCCGCCCGCGTCGTGCACCTGATGGGCGAGCCCGAGCACACCCGCCACCTCATCGTCCGCAACGAGGAGGCCGTGATCGCCCCCCGGTGGTCGATCCACTCCGGAGCCGGCACCGGCCGCTACTCGTTCGTGTGGGCGATGGCCGGCGACAACCGCGACTACGGCGACCTCGCTCCCGTCCCCGTCGAGCAGCTCCGATGAGCGCCGCAGATCTTTTCTCGCTCAGCGGGCGCACCGCGCTCGTCACGGGCGCCGGGCGCGGCATCGGCCGTGAGATCGCGCGTGCGCTCGCCGACGCGGGCGCCGACCTGGTGCTCGTGGGGCGGGCGGAGTCGCTCGCATCCGCCGCGGACGAGCTCGCGGCCACCGGCCGGCGGGTCGACGTCGTGACCGCCGATCTCGGCGACGCCGCTGCGCTGCCGGCCCGGATGGACGAGGTCGCCGGGTCGCACGCCGTCGACATCCTGGTCAACTGCGCCGGCATCATCCGCCGCGGCGCCTTCCTCGACGCACCCGACGCCGACTGGCACGAGGTCCTCACCGTGAACCTCGAGGCCCCCCGCATCCTGAGCCGCGCGTTCGCCGCCGGGATGCTGGAACGCGGGCGCGGCAAGATCATCAACATCGCGAGCCTGCTGTCGTTCCAGGGTGGCAAGGAGGTCGCCGGATACACGGCGAGCAAGCACGCGCTCGTCGGCCTCACCCACGCGCTCGCGAACGAATGGGCGGGCCGCGGCGTCCAGGTCAACGCGATCGCCCCCGGCTACATCGCCACCGACAACACCGCCGCGCTCCGCAGCGATCCCACCCGCGACGCCGAGATCCTCTCGCGCATCCCGGCGGGTCGCTGGGGCACGCCGAGCGACCTCGCGGGCGCCGCGATCTTCCTGGCCTCACCCGCCTCCGACTACGTCACCGGACACACCCTCGTCGTCGACGGGGGATGGATGTCGCGGTGACCCACGACCACCCACCACGGATCCCGACCAAGAACAGGAGTTACCGCACCATGAGCAACACAGCTGCACGCGGGCGCATCGTCGCGCTCGCCATCGCCGGCATCGCCGCGCTCGCACTCTCCGGCTGCGCCGGACAGAGCGAGACCCCCGGGGAAGCACCCGCCGCCGAGGGCGGCACCTGCGCCCCCGAGGACATCCAGCTCATCGGCCAGGTCCGCAACGAGACCAACCCGTACGAGAAGGCCTGGCTCGACGGCGGCGACGCGTTCGCTGAGTCGGTCGGCCTCACCCAGACCCGCCTCACCTACGACGGCGAGTCGCCCAAGCAGCAGGAGCAGCTCCGCCAGGCGCTGAGCACCGGCAACCCCGAGTGCATGGTGCTCAACGTGCTGCCCAACGGCGACTCGGACACGACGCCGATCGTCAAGGAGGTCGACAACGCCGGCGCGTACCTCGTGACGCACTGGAACAAGCCGGCCGACCTGAACCCGTGGGACGGGCACGACACCTGGATCTCCCACATCACGTTCGACGGCAAGGATGCCGGGCGCCAGATCGCCGACGCGATGTTCGAGGCGATGGGCGGCTCGGGCGGCATCATCGCGCTGCAGGGCATCCTGGACACGGCCGCGGCCAAGGACCGCTTCATCGGTCTGCAGGACGCGCTCGCCGAGAACCCGGACGTCGAGCTGCTCGACGAGCAGGCTGCCGACTTCGACCGCACCACCGCGTTCAACATCACCAAGACGCTGATCACCAAGCACGGTGACGCGATCAAGGGCGTGTGGGCGGCGAACGACGACATGGCGCTCGGAGCGCTCCAGGCTCTGGAGGCGGCCGGCATGGACGGCGTCGCCGTGGTCGGCATCGACGCGGTTCCCGAGGCGGTCCAGGCTGTCGCAGACGGCACGATGACCGCGACGGTCTCGGTCGACGGCCCGTGGCAGGGCGGCATCGGCCTCGCGATGGGCTACTGCGCACTGACCGGCGAGCTCGACGTCGCCGAGCTCAGCAACGAGCAGCGCGCCTTCTTCGCGAAGCAGACGCTCATCAACGCCGACAACGCAGAAGAGAACCTCACCCCGACGGCGAACCTCGACGACTTCGCCTGCGACAACCTCTTCGACCGCGTCACCGGACCGGTGAGCTGATGAGTGCGCCCGCCCGGATCGGGCCCGCACCGCTCGAGACCGGGCGGGCGACCCCTCGCCGCCGCCACAGCACGCTGCTCGCCGACTTCGGCCCGCTCAGCGCGCTCGTCCTCCTCTGCATCGTCTTCTCGGTGCTGAGCCCGCAGTTCCGCACCTGGGGCAACCTCCGCAACGTGCTCGACTCCGCGGCGGTCCTCGCCGTCATCGCGGTCGGTCTCACGTTCGTGCTGCTGCTCGGTGCGATCGACCTCTCCATCGAGGGGGTGATGGCGACCGCGGCGATCAGTACAGCGCTTCTGGTGGCCAACACCCGCAACGACATCGATCTCGGCTTCCTGGGGATCGTCGCAGCCGTGGCCCTCGGCGCCTGCTTCGGGCTCGCCAGCGGTCTGCTCTCGACCGGCCTGAAGATCCCCTCCTTCATGACCACCCTGGGCATCTCGGCCATCGGCATCGGCGTGGCGACGGTCCTCTTCGCCGGCGTGCAGCCGACCGTCACCGACCCGGTGGTGGCGGAGTGGGCGTCCGGCCAGTGGTTCGGGCTGACCCGGCTCACGTTCGTCGCCGTCGCGGTGATCGTGATCGGGCTCCTCATCCAGCGGTACACCCGGCTGGGCCGGTACGCCAGGGCGATCGGCGGGGCCGAAGAGCTCGCGGTCCTGTCGGGGATGCCGGTGCGTCGCTACAAGACGCTGGCCTTCACATTCGCGGGCGCCGTCTACGGCCTCGCCGGCGTCATGGTGACCGTGCAGCTCGGCTCGGGCATCGTGCAGGCCGGGGTCGGCCTGAACTTCGCCGCCATCACCGCGGCCGTCGTCGGCGGCACCCTCCTCTCCGGCGGCCGCGGCGGTGTGCTGCAGTCCGTCGTCGGGGTCCTCATCGTCACGGTGCTCGCCAACGGCCTCGTGCTCATCGGCGTCAGCCCCTATGTCCAGCGCGCCGTCCAGGGCGTGATCGTCGTCGTCGCGGTCGTCATCACGGCATGGCCGCTGCGCGAGCGTCTGCGAGTCGTGAAATGACCACAGCATCCTCCGTCCCCGTCCTCGCCGTCCGCGAGCTGCGCAAGCGGTTCGCCGAGACCCGCGCCCTCGACGGCGTCAGCTTCGACGTCAGGGCTCACGAGGTCGTCGGGCTCATCGGCGAGAACGGTGCAGGCAAGTCGACCCTGCTGAAGACCCTCATCGGCCTGGTGCAGCCGGACTCCGGCTCGATCGAGATGCGCGGAGAGCCTGTTCGGATGCGCGGCATCGCCCAGGCGGGCGCCGCCGGCATCGGCATGGTCTTCCAGGAGCAGTCGCTCATCCCGAACCTCACGGTCGCCGAGAACATCCTGCTCGCTGCCGAGGGACCTGCGGTCGTGGGCGGCCTGTACCGGTGGCGCGAGCTGAACCGCCGCGCGCAGGTGCAGCTCGACAAGATCGGCTCCAAGATCCGGCCCGAGACAATCACAGAGGAGCTCAGCTTCGCCGACCGCCAGATGGTCGAGATCGCCAAGGTGCTGGCCACCGAGGAGCGCACGAACGCCGAGCCCGTCGTCCTGCTGGACGAGCCGACCTCGGTGCTCGACCGCGACGAGACCGAGGTGCTGTTCGCGCAGATCGAGCGACTGCGCGCACGGGCCTCCGTCGTGTTCGTGTCGCACCGCCTCGACGAGGTGCTGCGGGTGTCCGACCGCGTCTTCGTGCTGCGCAACGGCCAGACCGTCGCGGAGTGCATCCCCGGAGAGGTGGACGAGGAGACCCTGCGCAGGCTCATGATCGGCCGCGACCTCGAGGGAAGCCACTACAGCGAGGAGCTGCAGGCGCCTGCGCGCGAGGAGGTGCTGCTGTCGGTCCGCGACCTGTCGGTGCGCGGAGTCTGCGAGCAGGTCGGCTTCGACGTGCACGCGGGCGAGGTGCTCGGCATCGCAGGGGTGCAGGGGTCAGGCCGCGAAGAGCTCTGCCGGAGCCTCTTCGGCGCGCTGGCCACCCGCACCGGACGCGTCACGATCAACGGCGCGCGGGCCCGGCTGCGCTCGCCCAGGGCGGCGATCGCCGCCGAGGTGGGGTTCGTGCCGGCTGAGCGCCGCAAGGAGGGCATGGTCGCCTCCATGTCGGTCGCCGAGAACATCACGCTGCCGCACATCGAGAAGGTCTGCGCCGGCCCTGTCCTGCTGCGGGGGCGCGAGCGGGCGATCGCCGACGAGTGGATCGAGCGTCTCAGCATCCGCACCCCCGGTTCGTCTGCGCCGCTCGGGTCGCTCTCCGGCGGCAATCAGCAGAAGGCGGTCCTCGCGCGCTGGATGGTCTCGGACTCGCTGCGACTGCTGATCCTCGACCACCCGACCCGCGGACTCGACGTCGGCGCGAAGGGCGAGGTCTACCGGCTGATCCGCGAGCTGACCGCCGCCGGTGTGGCGGTCGTCCTGATGGCAGACAGTCTCGAAGAGCTGATCGCGATGAGTCACCGCGTGCTGGTGATGCGCGACGGGCGGGTGGTCGACGTGCTCGACGCACCCCTCGGCGCGAAGCCCGCGCCGGTCGAAGTGCTGGAGCGGATGATCTGATGACCATTACCGAGAAGACCGGGTCATGGGCGCTCGTCGCGAACGCCACTCGCACCACGAGTGCGACACGTCGGCGGATGCTGCTGACCATCATGCCGATCGTGGTGCTGGCGGCCCTCGTGGCTGCCATCTCGATCGCGAACCCCAACTTCCTGCGCCCCGCGAGCGTGTGGACGGCGCTGGATTCCGCCGTGCCGCTGATGATCCTCGCCTCCGGAGCGATGCTGGTGATCCTCTGCGGCGGCATCGACCTGTCCATCGCCGCCCTCGCCTCGATGGCGTCCGTGCTGGTCGCGCTGTGGATTCCCGGACTCGGCGGCTGGGCTGTGCCCGCCGTCGTGGTGGTCTGCGCGCTCGCCGGCGCCCTGCAGGGAGCGATCCACGTGATCGCGCAGGTGCCGTCGTTCCTCGTCACGCTCGGCGGCCTGGCCGTCTGGTCGGGCATCGCGCTGGTGGCGTCCGGTGCCGCGACGATCGGCGTGCAGGGCACCACTCTGGACTGGACGTTCACCCGGATCGGCGACCTGCGCATCCCCAGCGCCGTGATCATCGCGGCCGTGCTCGTCACCGCCTTCGCTCTCGTGCTGCAGTTCACGCCCGCGCGCCGCTGGCTCATCGCGATCGGCAGCTCGGAGCCCGCCGCGCTGCTGGCCGGCGTCCCCGCCGTGCAGGCCAAGGTCGCGGTGTTCACGATCTCGGGCGCGTGCGCCGGCTTCGCGGGCGTCATGCTCGTGGGCCGCACCTTCAGCGGGGCGCCCAGCCTCGCTGATTCCCTTCTTCTGCCGGTGGTCGCCGCCATCGTGGTGGGTGGAACGGCGATCACCGGCGGATTCGGCGGCATCGGCCGTACCGTCGTAGGAGTGCTCATCATCACCGTGCTGCGCGTCGGGCTCTCCGTCGCAGGTGTGGACCCGTCGTATGAGCAGATCTTCTACGGCGTGCTCGTCATCGCCGCGGTCGCCCTCACCATCGACCGATCGAAACTCCCGTTCGTCAAATGAAGCTCGCCAGTGAGGCTCGTCGTACGACGCCCTCACGTGAAAGGACCACCATGACCACCGCCGCCCTCCTGCCCAGCGTCGCCGCATTCATCGGCTCGCCCCAGAGGCTCCTCATCGACGGGGAGTGGCGGGATGCCGCCGACGGGCGCACGTTCGCGACGATCGACCCCGCCACCGAGGAGACGATCACCCAGGTCGCGCAGGCCGGGGCCGAAGACGTGAACCGCGCGGTCGCCGCGGCCCGTCGGGCATTCGAGCACGGGTCGGCCTGGAGCCGGTTCACGCCGCGTCAGCGCGGACGGCTCCTGTGGAAGATCGCCGACCTGCTCGAGGAGAACGCCGACGAGTTCGCGCAGCTGGAGGCGCTCGACGGCGGCAAGCCCTTCGCCGGCGCCCGTGACGGCGACGTGGCCACGGCCGCCGAGCTGTTCCGCTACTTCGCCGGCTGGACGAACAAGATCGAGGGCACGACGATCCCGATGTCCAGCGAGACGGCGCAGTTCCACGCGTACACCGTCCGCGAGCCGATCGGCGTGGTGGCGGGCATCGTCCCGTGGAACTTCCCCCTGACCATGGCCGCGTTCAAGATCATCCCCGCGATCACGGTCGGCAACACCGTGGTCCTCAAGCCGGCCGAGCAGACGCCGCTGAGCGCGCTGCGCCTGGGCGAGCTGATGCTGGAGGCCGGCCTGCCCGGCGGAGTCGTCAACGTGCTCCCCGGCTTCGGCGACACGGGCGCGGCGCTGGTCGACCACCCCGACGTCGACAAGGTGGCCTTCACCGGCTCCACGGCGGTGGGCAAGAAGATCGCGGCCGCCGCCAGCCGCAACCTCAAGAAGGTCTCGCTCGAGCTCGGCGGCAAGGCGCCGAACATCGTCTTCGACGACGCCGATCTCGCCAAGGCCATCCCCGGGTCCGCGCACGCGGCGTTCTTCAACCAGGGCCAGTGCTGCGTGAACGGCTCCCGCCTCTACGTGCAGCGCGGCGTGTTCGACGAGGTCGTCGCCGGCATCGCCGAGATCGCCAAGGGCATCCGCGTCGGCAGCGCCTTCGACGAGAGCACCGACATGGGCCCGCTCATCTCGGACGAGCAGTTCGAGAAGGTGACCGGCTATCTCGCGGCCGGTGTCGCCGAGGGCGCGACGGTCGCCGAGGGCGGCGTGCGCGTCGGAGACCGCGGCTACTTCGTGCGGCCCACCGTGTTCACCGACGTGAGCGAGCAGATGTCGATCCAGACCGACGAGATCTTCGGCCCGGTGGTGACCGCCGTGCCGTTCGACACCGAGGAGCAGGCGATCCAGGCGGCGAACAACACCCGATACGGCCTCGCTGCCGGCGTGTGGTCGCGCGACATCGGCACCGCCCACCGGGTCGGCGGGCGGCTGCGTGCAGGCACCGTGTGGCTGAACTCGTGGCACGCGGACGATGTCACGCTGCCCCGCGGCGGCTACAAGGAGTCCGGCTGGGGTCGCGAGCTCGGTTCGTTCGGGGTCGAGGACTACACGGAGCTGAAGACGATCATCGCCGAGCTCTGACGCGTCCGCGGCTTCCGCCGATCGTCCGCCAGAATGTCCCCATGCCCCCTGCGATTCTTCGGCGTGCCCGCCTCCGACGAGCACTCGCCGCGACCGTCACGGCGGCCCTGATCGTCGTGGCGGGGGTCGTCGGCACCGCCGCCCCCGCCCAGGCGGCGACCTCCGGCTGGCTGTCGACCTCGGGGTCGCGGGTGGTCACCTCGTCCGGGTCCGCGTACACGATCAAGGCGACGGCCTGGTTCGGGATGGAGACCCCGAACTGCACCCCGCACGGGCTCTGGTCGATCTCGCTCGATTCGGGGCTCGCCCGGATCGCAGCGATGGGCTTCAACACGATCCGGCTCCCGTTCTCCAACGAGTGCCTGGCGGCGAAGAGCTCGAACTCGATCAACGCGCAGGTCAATCCGAAGCTGGTGTCGCTGACCCCGCTGAAGCTCATGGATACGGTGATCGCGCGGGCCAAGGCGCACGGGCTCAACGTCATCCTCGACCGGCACCGCCCGGACTCCGGCTCGCAGTCCGAGCTCTGGTACACCGACAGGTACAGCGAGAAGCGGTGGATCAGCGACTGGACCATGCTCGCCAAGCGCTACCGGACGAACTCCACCGTGATCGGGTTCGACCTGCACAACGAGCCGCACGGCGCCGCCTGCTGGGGCTGCGGCGACGCGAAGCGCGACTGGCGTGCCGCAGCCACCAGGGCGGGCAACGCGGTGCTCGCCGTGAACCCGAGGCTGCTCATCATCGTCGAGGGCGTCGAGCGCGAATCCGACGGCACGAGCACCTGGTGGGGCGGGGGCCTCCGCGGCGTCCGCACGAAGCCCGTCACCCTCGCGGTGAACAACCGGGTCGTCTACTCACCGCACGACTACCCGGCCACCGTCTACCCGCAGTCGTGGTTCAGCGCATCGAACTACCCCGCCAATCTGCCCGCGATCTGGGAGAGGAACTGGGGCTACATCCAGACGAAGGGCATCGCGCCGGTGCTCCTCGGCGAGTTCGGCACGAAGTACGAGACCAGCAGCGACAGGAAGTGGCTGAAGACCCTCGTGCGCTACCTGGACGCGCGGCGCATGGGATTCATGTACTGGTCGTTCAACCCGAACAGCGGCGACACCGGGGGCCTCGTCAAGGACGACTGGGTCACGCCGCAGAAGAGCAAGCTCGCCGTGCTCGCCCCGATCCTCGGAGAGTCGGCGACGCCGAAGCCCGCTCCCACCGCCAGTTCCACGCCGAAGCCCACCCCGACGAAGAGCTCGACGCCGACGCCCGCGCCCTCCCCATCCGCATCCTCCGCCAATGCGGCCGGCCTGCGGGTGACGTACGTGACGCAGAGCGCGTGGGCCGACGGCTATGTCGCCCAGATCGCCGTGACGGGCGTCAAGAAGGCGGCGAAGTCGTGGAGCGTCAGCTGGCGGTCGCCCGGCATCACCGGGATCGTGAACAGCTGGGGACTCTCGTGCTCGATCGCGTCGTCCGTGGTGACGTGCAGGGGATCGGACTGGGCTGCGCTGGTCGCCGCCGGTCAGACCGTGAACGTGGGCCTGCAGGCCGCCGCGTCCAGCGCACCCGCGAACCCGGTGATCACGGTCCGGTCGAAGCTCGCCTCCTGACGCGGCGGTAGCGTGGGCTCATGCCATTGACCGGAGAGTACAAGCCGTCCACCTCGGAGTGGGCGCGCACGCAGGCCGAGAAGTACGAGGCGACGGGCGGGGCGGAGGCGAATCTGCTCCGCGGCGTGCCGATCATCGTCCTGACCACCGTCGGGGCCAAGAGCGGGGCACTGCGCAAGACGGCGCTGATGCGGGTCGAGCACGACGGCAGCTACCTCGTCGTCGCGTCGAAGGGCGGCGCCCCCGACGAGCCGGCCTGGGGCGGCAACATCCGCCGGCACCCGCACGTCGAGCTGCAGGACGGCGCCGACAAGCGCGACTACCAGGCGCGCGAGCTGTCCGGCGACGAGCGCGAGCTGTGGTGGGAGCGCGCCGTCGCGGTCTGGCCCGACTACGCCAACTACCAGACCAAGACCGACCGTCTCATCGCGGTCTTCCTCCTCGAACCCGTCGCCGGCTGAGGCTCAGCCGAGCATCGTCTCGATCGGGCCGCGGGCGAAGTAGACCACGAAGCCCGCGGCCACGATCCAGAGCAGCGGGCTGATCTGCCGCGCCTTGCCCGAGAGTGAGCGGATCACGGCCCAGGAGATGAACCCTGCGCCGATGCCGTTCGCGATCGAGTAGGTCAGCGGCATCACCGTGATGGTGAGGAACACCGGGATCAGCGCCGACATCTCGGTGAGGTCGATGTGGCGGATCTGCGCCATCATCAGCGCACCGACGATCACGAGCGCGGCCGCAGCGATCTCGGTCGGGACGATCGAGGTGAGCGGGGTGAAGAACATCGCGAGCAGGAACAGTCCACCGGTGACGATGTTCGCCAGTCCCGTGCGAGCGCCCTCGCCGATGCCGGCACCCGATTCGATGAAGACGGTGTTCGACGACGAGGACGTCGCGCCGCCTGCGACGGCGCCGATGCCCTCGACGATGAGCGCGGAGCGCAGTCGCGGGAAGTCGCCCTTGGCGTCGGCCAGCCCCGCCTCGCGCGACAGGCCGGTCATGGTGCCCATGGCGTCGAAGAAGTTCGTGAACACGAGGGTGAAGATGAGCATCAGTGCGGCGAGGGCGCCGATGCGGCCGAAGCTGCCGATCAGATCGACCTGACCGACCAGGCTGAGGTCGGGGATGCTGACCCAGCTCGACGGCAGCGCGGGCACGGCGAGCGACCAGCCGTTCGGGTTGACGGTGTCTCCGGAGAACTTGGGGCCGAGGTGCCAGATCGCCTCGACGATGATCGCGATGAGCGTGCCCGTCACCAGGCCGATCAGCAGCGCGCCCTTGACCTTGCGGGCCATCAGGACGCCGGTGAGCAGCAGGGTGACCACGAACAGCAGGGTCGGCACGGTGGCGATCGAGCCGGAGATGCCGAGGCCGACCGGGGGAGAGCTCGCACCGGTCGCGGTGACGAAGCCGCTGTCGACGAACCCGATGAAGGCGATGAACAGGCCGATGCCGACGGTGATCGCGGTCTTCAGCTGCAGCGGCACCGCGTCGAAGATCATGCGGCGCAGACCGGTGGCCGCCAGCAGCACGATGATGAGGCCGTTGATGACGACGAGGCCCATCGCCTCCGGCCAGGTCACCTGCCCGACGACCGAGACCGCGAGGAACGAGTTGATGCCGAGCCCGGCCGCGAAGGCGAACGGCAGCCGCGTGACCACGCCGAAGAGGATCGTCATCGCACCGGCGGTGAGCGCCGTGACGGCGGCGACCTGCGCGAACCCGAGGGTGTTCCCCGCGACGTCGGTGCCGCTGGAGAGGATGATCGGGTTGAGGATCACGATGTAGGCCATCGCGACGAAGGTCACGACACCGCCGCGCACCTCGGCTCCGACCGTCGATCCTCTCCTGCTGATCTCGAAGAAGCGGTCAAGGCCGTTCTTCGGCGGGGCGACGGTTGTCTCGGTGCTGGTCATGATTCCTCCGCAGACGACGTTAGCGGCCAACCGCGCCCTCGCGCGCGCGCCGGGAAGGATCGTGCCGCCGCGCTGGGTAGGGTCGATGGCGCATGCATCGCCTGACCGTCGCCCTCCTCGTCGCCATCGACGCCGCCATCGCTGCGGCCGTCGGTCTCGCGGTGTTCCTCGCGCCGCTCACCCTGCTGTGGGTCTTCGTCCTCGGCGCCGACCCGGGGGATCTCTGGCCGACCGCCGGCACGCTGTGGCAGTTCGCCCACCTCGTGCCCCTGACGGTCACTCTGCCCGACGCGTACCTGGCGGCGACAGGCATCGACGCGAAGGCGGCATCCTTCGTCCTCTCGCTGGCGCCGCTCGCGCTCACGGCCTTCACCGCGATCTTCGCCGCCCGCTCCGGTGTGCGGGCCTCGCGCGCGGAGGCGTGGCTCACCGGCGTCGTCGTGGGCGGCGGCGTCTTCGCCGTGCTCGCCTGGCTCGTGGGGGCGACGAGTGCCAACGACCTCGCGACCGTGGTGCCCTGGCAGGCGGTGCTGCTGCCCGCCCTCGTGTTCGCGCTGCCCTCGCTCGGTGCGGCGATCATCACCGAGTGGCGTGAGGCCGGCGCCGGACCCGTCGCCGCCCTGCGCGACCGCATCGAGTCCTCGGCCGGGGGCTGGGGTGCGTTGCCCGGTCTCGTCGCCCGGGGGGCGGCCGTCGCGATCGTCGGCCTGATCGGCCTGGGCGCCGCCGTCGTCGCCATCGGGCTCGTGCTGCGCGCCGACCAGGTCGTCACGCTCTTCGAGGCGGGGAACGTGGACGCGCTCGGAGCGATCCTGCTCACGCTCGCTCAGCTCGCCTATCTGCCGACGCTCGTGATCTGGGGGCTCGCGTTCGCCGCAGGACCTGGATTCGCCGTCGGCCCCGGCACCGCGGTCTCGCCCGCGGGCACGCAGGTCGGCGTCGTGCCGGGCGTGCCGCTGCTGGGCGCCATCCCGGAGTCCACCTCCACCTGGCTGCTGCTGCTGGCGCTCGTGCCGGTCGCCCTCGGCGCGTTCGCCGGCTGGATCGCCCGGTCGCGCACGGCGCGGGCTGCCGGAGGCGAGGCCGTCGCGCCCCGCGTCGTGATCGCCGCGGGCATCGCGCTCACCGCCGCCGCTGCCGCAGCCCTGCTCTCGCTGCTGGCCTCCGGGTCGATCGGACCGGGAAACCTCGCGCAGGTCGGCCCCGACGCCGGCGCGGTGGCGCTCGCCGTCGGCGTCGAGGTCGCGATCGGCGCAGGCATCCTGCTGCTGTCCCCGCGCTCGCACTCGGGCGACGACCTCGTGCCGCTCACCGCCGACCCCGTGCCCCAGGTGGAGGCCGACGGCGAGACCGGGGCCGGCGAGCGTCGCATCGAGGACTACTTCCTCATCGCCGACGACGACGATCGCGTTCCGGCGCCCGACCCGCAGGATTCGACGGATGCTGCGGCCGACCCCGACGCGACAGTCGACCTGTCCGCCGAGCTCGGCTTCCCGCCCGAGGACGACCCCGACCGGACGCTCGATCTGGGCCCCCGCGGGGACCCGCCCCGACCGCCGGTAGACTAGCCGCGTGCTCACGGTCGCCGTCCTCATCTCGGGCACGGGGTCGAACCTGCGCGCTCTGCTCGACGCGGCATCCGCGCCCGACTTCCCCGCGCGCGTCGTCGTCGTCGGTGCCGACCGGGAGGCCGATGGCCTCGCCCACGCCGAGGAGTTCGGCATCCCGTCGTTCACGGTCCCGTTCACCCGATTCGCCAGTCGCGAGGAATGGGGCGAGGAGCTCGCCGCGCAGCTGCGCATCTGGCAGCCCGACCTCGTCGTCCTGAGCGGGCTGATGCGGCTCCTGCCGTCGGCGCTCGTCGATGCGTGGGCGCCGCACCTCATCAACACCCACCCCGCCTACCTGCCCGAGTTCCCCGGCGCACACGGCGTGCGCGACGCGCTCGCCGCCGGTGCGACCGAGTCCGGCGCGAGCGTCATCGTCGTCGACAACGGCGTGGACTCCGGTCCGATCCTCGCCCAGGAGCGCGTGCCCGTGCTCGGCGGCGACACCGAGCACACCCTGCACGAGCGCATCAAGCCCGTCGAGCGCCGTCTGCTGATCGACGTCGTCCGCCGCATCGCGACCGGCGAGCTCGATCTCGCTGCGGCCGCAGCATCCTGATCCCGCCCCATCCCACACAGGAGAATCGCCATGGCCGGTCCGAGCCACGACCCGTCCCTCTACCGCGAACGCGACATCGTCCCGATCCGTCGCGCTCTCGTCTCGGTCAGTGACAAGACCGACCTGCTCACGCTGGCGGCCGCGCTCGCCGATGCGGGGGTCGAGATCGTCTCCACCGGCGGCTCCGCCGCCCTGCTGCGCGACGCCGGCTACGCGGTCAGCGACGTATCGGCCGTCACCGGGTTCCCGGAGTCGCTCGACGGGCGCGTGAAGACCCTGCACCCCGGGGTGCACGCCGGCCTGCTCGCCGATCTGCGCCTCGAGGACCACGAGCGGCAGCTCGCCGCCCTCGACATCCGGCCGTTCGAGCTCGTCGTCGTCAACCTCTACCCGTTCGTCGAGACCGTGGCCTCCGGCGCCGAAGGCGACGACGTGGTCGAGCAGATCGACATCGGCGGCCCTGCCATGGTGCGCGCGTCGGCCAAGAACCACGCGAACGTCGCGATCGTCGTCTCGCCCGAGTCATACCCCGCGGTGATCGCCGCGGTCGCCGCCGGCGGCACCTCGCTCTCGCAGCGCCGCGAGCTCGCCGCGCGCGCGTTCGCGCACACCGCCGCGTACGACCGCGCCGTCGCCGAGTGGTTCAGCGAGGCGACGCTCGCCTCACAGGAGGACCTTCCCCAGCACCTGACGATCAAGGCCGAGCGCCTCGCGACCCTCCGCTACGGCGAGAACTCGCACCAGCGCGCCGCGATCTACACGCGCACCGGCGGGCACGGCATCGCCCAGGCCACCCAGCTGCAGGGCAAGGAGATGTCGTACAACAACTACGTCGACGCCGACGCTGCCCTCCGCGCCGCGTTCGACCTGGTCAAGCCGGCCGTCGCGATCATCAAGCACGCGAACCCGTGCGGCATCGCGGTCGGCGCCCCGCAGGCGCTCGACCCGATCGCCTCCGCGCACCTGCGCGCGCACGAGTGCGACCCGGTGTCCGCCTTCGGCGGCGTGATCGCCGCCAACCGGACCGTCACGCTGAAGATGGCCGAGAACCTGCGCGACATCTTCACCGAGGTGATCGTCGCGCCCGACTTCGAGCCGGCCGCTCTCGAGGTGTTCGCGCTGAAGAAGAACCTCCGCGTGCTCAAGCTGCCCACGGACTGGCAGCAGGAGGGCATGGACGTGCGCCTCGTGTCCGGCGGCCTGCTCCTGCAGGACGCCGACCGTTTCCCGAGCGAGATCGAGTCGCTCGTCGACTCCTGGCAGCTGGTCACGGGCGAGCGTCCCGCCGACGAGGAGCTGTCGAACCTGTCGTTCGCGTGGAAGACCTGCCGTGCGGTGAAGTCGAACGCGATCGTGCTCGCCAAGGGCTCGGCGACCGTCGGTATCGGCATGGGCCAGGTCAACCGCGTCGACTCGTGCCGCCTCGCGGTCGAGCGCGCCGGCGACCGGGCCAAGGGCTCGGTGGCGGCCTCCGACGCGTTCTTCCCGTTCGCCGACGGACCGCAGGTGCTGCTCGACGCGGGCATCACCACGATCATCCAGCCCGGTGGATCGGTGCGCGACCAGGAGGTCATCGACGCCGCCCGCGCCGCGGGCGTGACGATGTACTTCACCGGCGAGCGCCACTTCTTCCACTGACCGGAGGCTGATCCGGCTGTCTCCCGTGCACGGTCTGCGGGAGGCAGAGTGAACGCCTCGTGCGCGAATACACCCGTTCCGCGGCAGATGCAAGCGGGTGGGCATCCGCGCGCATCGGGGTCAGGGTGATTCTGAACCGGTTTAGTCCACCGGGGACGAAAGAGCTCCCATGTCCGACGCGCCCCGCCCGACGATCGCCGACGTCGCTCGGCGAGCGGGCGTCAGCAAGGGCCTGGTGTCGTTCGCCCTGAACGATCGACCCGGGGTCTCGCCGGACAGCCGGGAGCGCATCCTCGAGGCCGCCCGAGAACTGGGCTGGACGCCGAGTCTGCGCGGGCGTTCGCTGAGCACAGGACGATCGTTCGCCTGCGGTCTGGTCATCGGCCGCAGCCCTGACGTCATCGCCGCCGACCCGTTCTTCCACTCGTTCATCGCCGGCCTCGAGGACGTCTTCTCGACGTCGGGGCAGATCCTCGTGCTCGCCGCGGCGACGCCCGGGCGCCACGAGACCGAGACCTATCGCGGACTCGCCTCGGACCGGCGGGTCGACGGGTTCGTCATCACCGACCTGCGCGCGGACGACGAGCGGATCGCCCTCGTGGAGTCGCTCCGGCTGACGGCGGTCACCCTCGGCCATCCCGACATCGAGAGCCCGTTCTCATCGGTGTCCGTCGAGGACGGAGCGGGCATCCGGAGTGCCGTCGCGCACCTCGCGGAGCTCGGGCATCGGCGGATCGCCCACGTCGCCGGTCCGCAGACGATGCTGCATGCGCGCCGCCGCGCCGACGCCTTCACGCAGGCCGCCGCCGCCGCGTCCGTCGAGCACGTCGTCGTGACCACCGACTTCAGCGCGGCCGAAGGGGCGGAGGCGACCAGGACCCTCCTCGCATCCGACGAGCCGCCGACGGCGATCGTCTACTCCAACGACCACATGGCGATGGCCGGCCTCGGCGTCGCACAGCGCCTCGGGATCCGCGTTCCGCTCGACCTGTCGATCACCGGCTTCGACGACACCGAACTGGGCCGTCACCTCCACCCGGCACTCACCTCGGTCGCGACCGACGCGAGGGAGTGGGGAACGGTCACCGCCCGCACCCTGCTCGACGCGCTCGCCGGCGCCGACCCCATCCATGTCGAGCTCTCCGAGCCCGCTCTCATCGTCCGCGAGTCCACCGGACCCGCACCCCACCCACACCCCCGCGGCGGAAGCCGCGACTGAACAAGGAGCGAACATGCGACGACGCATACTCATCGCGACGACAGCGGCCGCTGCCGCCCTGGCCCTCACCGCCTGCGGGGGCGGCGGGGGCGGAAGCACCGCCGCCGGCTTGGACAAGCGTGGCGACATCACCATCTGGTACTCGAACAACGAGGCGGAGATCGCCTGGGGCAAGCAGATGGTCGAAGCCTGGAACGCGGAGAACCCCGACGAGCAGATCAAGGCTCAGGAGATCCCGGCCGGCGCATCGAGCGAAGAGGTCATCGGTGCCGCGATCACCGCCGGCAACGCACCGTGCCTCGTCTTCAACACGTCGCCGGCAGCCGTACCCGGCTTCCAGAAGCAGGGCGGACTGGTGAACCTGTCCGAGTTCGAGGATGGCGACGACTACATCACCGAGCGCAGCGGCGACCTCGCCGAGCAGTACCGCTCGGAAGACGGCGGCCTCTATCAGATGCCGTGGAAGTCGAACCCCGTCATGATCTTCTACAACAAGGCGATGTTCAAGGAAGCCGGCCTCGACCCGGAGAACCCGTCCCTGTCGACGTATGACGAATTCCTCGAGTCCGCTCGGGCGATCAAGGAGTCGGGCGCGGCGACCTTCGCGATCAACCCGGCGCCGACGAGCGAGTTCTTCCAGTCGTGGTTCGACTTCTACCCGCTGTACGCGGCGCAGACCGGTGGGACGCTGCTCGTCGAGGACGGCAAGGCGACCTTCGACTCGGAGGACGGCAAGGCCGTCGCCGACTTCTGGCGCACCCTGTACGACGAAGAGCTCGCGGGCCAGGAGCAGTACCAGGGCGACGCCTTCGCCGACGGGTACTCCGCGATGGCGATCGTCGGCCCGTGGGCGATCTCGGTATACGGCGACGCCGTCGAGTGGGGCGCGGTTCCCGTGCCGACGCAGGACGGCACCGCAGCAGAGGACACCTGGACCTTCAGCGACGCCAAGAACGTCGGCCTCTTCACCGCCTGCGAGAACAAGGCGACGGCGTGGGACGTCCTCAAGTTCGCCACCAGCGAGGAGCAGGACGGGATCTGGCTCGAAGAGACCGGACAGATGCCGCTGCGGCAGAACCTGACCGAGACCTACCCGGACTACTTCGAGGCGAACCCCGCCTACGAGCAGTTCGGCGATCAGGCCTCGCGCACCGTCGAAGTGCCGAACGTCCAGAACTCGGTCGAGATCTGGCAGAAGTTCCGCGACGGCTACTCCGAGTCGGTGATCTTCGATGAGAAGGATGTCGACGCCTTCCTCACCGACACCGCCGCCGAGATCGACGAGCTCGCGGGCGAGTGACATGACCACGGATCTCGCGGGCACGGCGGGGCGGACCGGGGGCGACCCCGGTCCGGCCCCCACGCCCGCTCCCCCCGCAGGCGAGGCGCCCCCGGCGAGGAAGCGGCGCCGTCTCCTCGGCAGGCACCCGCTCGGGCTCCTGCTCGCAGCGCCCTACATCGTGTTCGTGCTCGTGGTGTTCGCGTATCCCGTCGTGTTCGCGGTGTGGATCTCGTTCCACGACTACTTCTTCGCGGCCCCGGGAGCGGTCGTGGACCGCCCGTTCGTCGGGTTCGACAACTACGTCGACGTGCTCACGGACTCCGACGTCTGGCAGTCGTTCCGCAACGTGGCGGTCTTCCTCATCATCAACGTGCCGCTGACGGTGGTCCTGTCGATCGTCCTGGCGACGGCGCTCGACCGGGTGGTGCATGCCCGCACGTTCTTCCGGGTGAGCTACTACGTGCCGTTCGTCACAGCATCCGTCGCCGTGGTCGCCGTCTGGCTCTTCCTCTTCTCACGGGACGGGCTGGTCAACACCGTGCTCGGGCCGCTCGCTCCGGATCCGTCCTGGCTCGTCAACCCCCTGCTCGCGATGCCGACGATCGCCTTCTTCGTCACCTGGAAGGGCCTGGGCTTCTACATCCTGCTCTACCTGGCCGCACTTCAGAACGTGCCGAAGGAGCTCTACGAGTCGGCGGCGATGGACGGCGGCGGGCGCGTGCGTCAGTTCTTCTCCGTGACCGTGCCAGGTGTGCGCACCGCGACGTTCCTCGTCCTGCTGCTGTCGACGATCACCGGCGCGAACCTCTTCACCGAGCCGTATCTGCTCACCGGAGGCGGCGGTCCCAACGGCGCGTCCACCTCGCCCGTGCTGCTGATGTACCAGCGGGGGATCGAGCAGCAGAACCCCGGGGTGGCTGCGGCCATCGGAGTGATCCTCATCATCGGGGTGCTCCTGCTCGCCTGGATCCAGCGTCGCCTGGTCGGAAGGGATGAGTCATGAAGCGCGCACTCGGAAGCAGCGCCGCGCTCTATGTCGTGCTGAGCCTCGGTGCCCTCGCCTTCCTCTTCCCCTTCTACTACATGGTCGTCGGCTCGCTGCAGACTGATGTCGACACGACGCTCGCGGGCGCGTTCCCGAACCCCGCCAACATCACGGTCGAGAACTACGTCGCCATCAATGAGCGGATCAATCTCGTTCAGGGGCTCGTGAACTCCGGCATCTTCACCGGCGGTGTGCTCCTGGGCACGGTCGTCTTCGGCGTCCTCGCCGGATACGCGCTCGCGGTGCTGGAATGGCGCGGCCGCGGAACGACGTTCGCGATCCTCCTGCTCGTCCAGATCGTGCCGTTCCAGATGCTGATGATCCCGCTCTACGTGATGATCGCGCGGGACTTCGGCCTCTCGGACAACTACCTGGGGATGATCCTGCCCTTCCTGATCAGCTCCACCGCGGTGCTGATCTTCCGGCAGTACTTCCTACAGCTGCCCAAGGACCTCTTCTCGGCCGCCCGCATCGACGGCGCGGGGGAGTTCCGGCTGCTGTGGAGCGTCGCGCTGCCGCTTGTGCGACCGGCGCTGCTGACCGCGGTGCTGCTCACGTTCATCGGTCCGTGGAACGAGTTCCTCTGGCCGTTCCTCATCACCAAGGAGGCCTCGATGCAGCCCCTGGCTGTCTCCCTCGCGAACTTCATCTCCAACGTGGCCGCCTCCACGGCGAACCCGTTCGGAGCGATGATGGCGGGCGCTGTCGTGCTGGCGGTCCCCGCGGTCACCCTGTTCGTCGTGTTCCAGCGCTACTTCAAGTCGAACGACCTCGGATCCGGGGTGAAGGGCTGATCATGGTCGACTCCATCCCCTACCGCCTCACCCGCATGGGCGTCATCATGACGCCCGACCCCGAGGACCCGAACGAAGCCGAAGGCGTGCTCAACCCTGGTTCGGGCCGCGGACCGGACGGCGAGCTGTACCTGCTCCCGCGCCTCGTCGCCGGCGGCAACGTGTCGCGCGTCGGTCTCGCCAAGGTGCTCGTCGACGACGGCGTCCCGGTGGGCGTCGAACGCGTGGGCGTCGTGCTCGAGCCCGACCGCGGCTGGGAGCGCGGTGTCGGCAATGCCGGCGTCGAAGACCCGCGCACGACGTGGATCGACGTGCTCGGGCTGCACGTCATGACCTACGTCGCCTACGGTCCGCTCGGGCCGCGCACCGCCGTCGCGGTGTCGACCGACCTGCGCGAGTGGCAGCGTCTGGGGCCGGCGCTGTTCCGGTACGACGACGCCCTCGACATGGACCTCAACCTCTTCCACAACAAGGACACGTCGTTCTTCCCCGAGCCGGTGACAGCTCCGGACGGCACCCGGTCGCTCGCGGTGCTGCATCGGCCGATGTGGGACCTCGACGAGACCAAGGCAGGGCAGGGCATCCGCGTGCCCGCCGGAGTCACCGACCAGCGTCAGTCGATCTGGATCAGCTACGTGCCGCTCGACGCGGTCGAGTCCGACCTCGGCGCCCTGACCCTCTGGGGCCAGCACCGTTTCGTCGCCGGCCCGGAGTTCGCGTTCGAAGAGCTCAAGATCGGCGGCGGTCCGCCGCCGCGGCGGGTGCCGGAGGGGTGGCTCGTGATGCATCACGGGGTCACCGGGGTGCTCGAAGATGCGTTCGCCCCGCAGCAGCGCGTCAACTACGCCGCCGGGGTCCTCATCCTCGACGCCGACGACCCTTCCCGCGTCGTCGCACGCACCGCCGAGCCCCTGCTGGCACCGGAAACCGACGACGAGCGCAGCGGCATCGTGCCGAACGTCGTCTTCCCCACCGCGATCGAGGAGGTCGAAGGCCGGCTCTTCGTCTTCTACGGGATGGCCGACTCGAAGATCGGCGTCGCCCTGCTCGAACGCACAGACCCGCCTGACACCTGAACCGCACGATCGGAGAACCGACGATGAACCTTTCCGCACGGCGGGGCGTTCGCGCCGCCGCCGCACTCGGCGCCGCCGCGACGCTCGTCCTGACGCTGGTCGCACCCGCGTCAGCTCAGGCGTCCACGGGGATCCCGGCCGCCACGCAGGTGCAGGCTCCGACGCCGGACCCGCTCACCAACCTGGCGCACCTCGACTTCCTGCTCGACGAGGCGACGCCCGCCGAGGATGTCGCAGGGCACACGACGTATCGCCTGGCCGACGAGCCGACTCTCGTGATGCCGTGGACGTACGCCGACGCCCGACCGGGCGGCACGTTCGAGCGCGTGGGCGGGGGAGGGTTCAACGAGGAGACCGGCTACTGGAACCAGGGCGCGTACAACGCCGACGACATCGCACGCGCCGCCGTGGTCTATCTGCGGCACTGGCACCAGACGGGGGCGGATTCGAGCCGCGCCTCGGCGTACGAGATGCTGCGGTCGATTACCTACCTGCAGACGACCGAGGGTGACAACGCCGGCAATGTCGTCCTCTGGATGCAGCCGGACGGAACGCTGACTCCCTCGGCCGTGCCGGCCGAGCTGCCGGATCCGTCGGACTCGGGCCCCAGCTACTGGCTGGCCCGCACGATCTGGGCGCTCGGCGAGGGCTACGCGGCCTTCGAGGACGACGACCCCGCCTTCGCCGCCTTCCTCGAGGACCGGCTCGCTCTCGCGATCGACGCCGTGGAGCGTCAGGTGCTCGTCCGCTACGGCGAATGGGCCGAATCCGACGGCATGCGCGTTCCGGCATGGCTCATCGTGAACGGAGCGGATGCCTCGGCCGAGGCAGTGCTCGGACTCGCGGCGCGCGTGCGCGCCGTTCCGACCGATGCCGACGCCACGGCCGCCCTCCGGCAGCTCGCCGAGGGCATCGCGGCGATGAGCGCCGGCGGTCCCGGCTCCTGGCCCTACGGTGCGGTGCTGCCGTGGGCGGAGTCGCGGAGCATGTGGCACGCCTGGGGCTCCCAGATGCCGGCGGCGCTCGCCGAGGCATCCGTCGTGCTCGACGATCCGTCGCTGGCGGAGCCCGCCGTGCGCGATGCGGCCGTCTTCACGCCGACTCTGCTCACCGCGGGCGGCCCCGACAACGGCTGGTTCCCGACGCCCGCCGACCGCGTGCAGATCGCCTACGGCGCGGACGCGCGGGTGCAGTCGCTGCTGGCGGTGGCAGACGCGACCGGCTCGAGAGGGTTCGCGCAGCTCGCGGCCATGCAGGCTGCCTGGTTCTTCGGGGCCAACCACGCCGGTGCCGCGATGTACGACCCCGCGACCGGGATCGCCTTCGACGGCCTCCAGCCGAACGGCGACGTCAACCCGAACAGCGGTGCCGAGAGCACGATCCACGCGCTGCTCACGATGCTCGCGCTCGACGCGCGCCCGGCTGTCGCCGCACGCACGCTCGCGAGCACCGAGGTCGTCGACCGCGACGGGCTCCGGGTGGTCGAAGCGGAGTCCGCGGTGCGCACCAGGGGCACGGTGACTGCTCCGACCCCCTGGACGGGCGAATCGCTGTGGTCGGGCGGCGGCCTGCTGCTGGAGGCCGGCGACAGGGCGGTGTTCGACATCGGCCGCGCCCGCACGGCGCGCACGGTCGAGCCGGTCGTCTGGTCGGCGCCCGGAACGGCGAGCAGATCGACGTGGACGGCCGACCGGGGGTGGATCGGCCGACTCGCCGAGGACGCGCCGCCGCAGGGCATCTCACCGGTCCCGGGGGTCCTCCTGCCCCATGAGCTCGACCGGCTCGTCCCGGCGAACCGTCGCACGGTCGCGGTGACCGTGACGCGCGGTTCGCTCGAACTCGACGCGCTGCTGATCCGCCCGAAGGTCTCGCGCCTGGTCCTCGGCGGGGAGACGCGCACAGAGCTCGTGCACTCCGCATCGGCGAAGCCCACCTCCGTCCGGGTGGGTGGAGACCGGTCGACGACGATCCGCATCTACGACGTCGAAGGCACGCTCGTCCGCGAAATGCCGCGCCGCGGAGCGGGCACCATCGTGCTTCCGGCCGGAGGATTCGCGATCGCGACCGGCTGAGCCACTCCCCGCCGCGCCCACGAGGGCGCGGCGGGGTGACACACGTGTCGGCGAGGCTCACGGTCGTGTCCGATTTCCGCGAGCCGCACGCCGTCGCGCGTGCCAGGCTTGAGGTCATGAGCACCACCGCGATGACCTTCGACGAGCGCTACCGCGCGATCGACTCGCGCGATTCCCGCTTCGACGGGCAGTTCGTCACCGCGGTGCGCTCGACGGGCATCTACTGCCGCCCGAGCTGCCCCGCGCGCACGCCCAAGCCGGCCAACGTCACGTTCTACGCGACATCGGCAGCGGCGCACGAGGCGGGCTACCGCGCGTGCAAGCGCTGCCTGCCCGAGGCGGCGCCCGGATCGCCCGAGTGGAATATGCGCGGCGACACCGCAGGACGCGCGATGCGGCTGATCGCCGACGGGGTGGTCGAGCGCGAGGGCGTACCGGGGCTCGCTGCGCACCTGGGGTACTCGCCTCGCCACCTCACCCGCCTGCTCACCGCTGAGCTCGGTGCAGGACCGCTCGCCCTCAGCCGGGCGCAGCGCGCGCACACCGCCAGGATGCTGCTCGTGGGCACCGACCTGCCCGCTGCCGACGTCGCCTTCTCGGCCGGCTTCGCCAGCATCCGGCAGTTCAACGACACCGTCCGCGAGGTGTTCGGGATGACGCCGCTCGCGCTGCGCGCACGACGCCCGTCGGCAGCGGCCGGGAGCGGGGGAGCCGGCGTCGGCGCCCCCTCCGGGCTCATCGACCTCGTGCTGCCCCACCGCGGTCCGCTGGACGCGGACGGGCTCTTCGCCTGGATGGCCGCCCGAGCCCTGCCCGGCGTCGAGACGGCGACTCCCACCTCGTTCTCCCGGGCGCTGCGCCTGGCGGGCGGCCCCGCGTGGTTCGAGCTGCGCCTCGACGTGACCGGCCGCGTGCGCATGCGCGCGCGCCTGACCCACCTCGGCGACCTTCCCTCGCTCGTGGCGCGTTCCCGCCGGCTCTTCGACCTGGATGCCGACCCGATCGCCGTCGACGAGGCGCTGACGCGGCAGCCCGAGCTCGCTCCGCTCGTCGCCGTGGTGCCCGGCATCCGCGTCCCGGGCGCGGCCGACCCGCACGAGATGCTCATCCGCGGGATGGTCGGGCAGCAGATCACGGTCGTCGCCGCGCGCACGGCGCTCACGCGGCTGGCCGACGCCCTCGGCGACGAGGTCGACGGGTTCGGGGGAGACACCCGGCTGTTCCCGACCATGTCCGCCATCGCCGAACGCGGGCACGAGGTGCTGCGCGGACCCGCCGCGCGCATCCGCGCCATCACCGGCGCCGCCGCCGCGCTCGCCGACGGCTCGCTGACCCTCACCAGCGGCGACGACGGCGTCGAGCAGCGCGCCGCTCTGCTGCAGATGCCCGGCATCGGCCCCTGGACCGCCGACTACGTCCGCATGCGCGTGCTCGGCGACCCCGACGTCACGCTCCCCGGCGATGTCGCCGTGCGAGCCGGCGCGGCTGCTGCCGGCATCCCCGCCGAGCCCCGGTCGTTCGACGCGTGGGCCGCCCGCACCGCCCCGTGGCGCTCCTACCTCACCGCCCACCTGTGGCGCGCGGCGCCTGTGCGGCCGAGCCGCGCCGCCGACCGACCGCTCGCACCCGATTCGAGGGAGACCACGACATGACCGCCACCATCCAGACCATCGGCACCCCCGACGGCCCGTTCACGATCCTCGCCGACGACGCGGGACGCGTGCTCGCGTCCGGCTGGACCGCCGACCCCGACGCGATCCTGGCCCGCATCCGCACCCGGCCGGACGACGTCCGCGAAGGGGAGACGGATGCTGCCGCCGCCGCCCTCGCCTACTACGCCGGAGACCTCGGCGCCATCGACGCCGTCGCCGTCGCGCAGCCCGGGACGCCGATGCAGCAGGCCGGGTGGGCCGCGCTGCGGCGCATCGGACCCGGTCGACCGCTGACCTACTCCGAGTTCGCCGCAGCCCTCGGGCAGCCGCGGGCCGTGCGGGCCGCAGCATCCATCTGCGCCCGCAACGCGCCCGCCCTGTTCGTGCCGTGCCACCGCGTCCTGCGCGGCGACGGCTCGCTCGGCGGGTTCGCGTGGGGCGTCGAGGTCAAGCAGAGCCTGCTCGCCCGGGAGCGCGCCGCCGTCTGATCACGGGGCATTTGCACTCAGCAAACACTCAGGCATATTCTGGAGGGCTGCCGCCGCGCGGCGGCACCCCATTCACCGATCCGAGGAGGACGCCATGTACAAGGCCAACGTCATCGCCGAACAGGCTGCCGTCCTCCCCGCTTTCGGACCCGGCCTGCCGAGCCGAGGGAACTGACCCGCGGAGCACTCCTCCGCCGCGGCATATCCACGCCGCCTCGCACGTTCCCCTCTCGTGAGGCCCCTACGCGTTCGCGCGCCCCCACGCTCTCCGTCGCCTCGACACACCCCCAAGGATCATGACCTCCACCGCAGAACATCCACGGTCCGACCTCTCGACCCTCCGCGCGCTGGGGCGGCTGCTGCCGTTCGCGCGCCCTGTGCTGCCGCGCCTCATCCTCGGCGCGGTCAGCGCCCTGTTCGCGAGCCTGCTCGCCCTCACGATCCCGCTGATCCTCGAGGGCATCGTCGCGGGCCCGATCGCCTCCGGCGACATCCGCCAGATCATCTGGGGCTCTGCCCTCGTGCTGGCCCTGGGCCTCGGCGAGGCGCTCATGGTGTACCTGCGCCGCTGGTTCGTCCTCGGACCGGCCACCAAGGTCGAGTACGACCTGCGCACGACCTTCTATGCGCGCCTGCAGAGGCTGCCGGTCTCGTTCCACGACAAGTGGCAGTCCGGACAGCTGCTCAGCCGGATGATGCAGGACATCAGCATGCTGCGCCGCTGGATGGCCTTCGGCATCGTGCTGCTCGTCGTCAACGTGATCACGATCGTCGTCGGCTCCGCCCTGCTCTTCCAGTGGCACTGGCTGCTCGGCGCGATCTTCCTGGCGACCTCCGCTCCGCTCTGGTACGCCGGCTACCGCTTCGAGAAGACGTACGGCACGCTCGCGCGCCAGAGCCAGGACCAGGCCGGAGACCTCGCCACCTCCGTCGAGGAGAGCGTGCACGGCATCCGCGTCCTCAAGGCGTTCGGTCGCGGCAAGCACGCGCTCCAGAAGTTCACCCGTCAGGCGGAGACGCTCCGGCAGACGGAGCTGCGCAAGGCCGGCGCGGTCGGCCTGATCTGGTTCTGGCTCGTGCTGCTCCCCGACATCGCGTTCGCGCTGTGCCTCGGCGCCGGCATCTACCTCGTCCAGCTCGGGCAGCTGCAGACCGCGGAGCTGATCGCCTTCTTCGCGATGGCCACGGTCCTGCGCTGGCCGATGGAGTCGATCGGCTTCCTGTTCTCGTTCATGCTCGACGCCCGCACCGCGACGGACCGCATCTTCGAGGTGTTCGACGAGGAGAACACGATCGTCGATCCCGACAGCCCCGAGACCATCGTCCGGCCCCGTGGCGAGCTCGCCTTCGAAGGCGTGCACTTCCGCTACCCGGACGCCGCAGCCAAGGAGCGCGATCTGCTCGACGGCATCGACCTCGTGCTGCGCCCGGGCGAGACCATGGCGCTCGTCGGTCTCACCGGATCGGGCAAGACCACGCTCACCACGCTCCCCGCACGCCTCTACGACGTGACCGAGGGGCGCGTCACGGTGGACGGCATCGACATCCGCGATCTGGAGCTGTCCGAACTGCGCAGGCACGTCGGCATGGCGTTCGAGGATGCCACGCTGTTCTCCCAGACGGTGCGCGACAACGTCCTGCTCGGCCGCGAGGACCTCGAGCCGGGAAGCGCCGAGGCGGAGGCCGTCCTCCGTGAGGCGCTCCAGGTGGCGCAGGCCGCCTTCGTGGACGAGCTGCCCGACGGCGTCGACACCGTGATCGGCGAGGAGGGGCTCAGCCTCTCCGGCGGCCAGCGCCAGCGTCTCGCGCTCGCCCGCGCCGTGGCGGCGAGGCCCGCCGTGCTGGTGCTCGATGACCCCCTGTCCGCGCTCGACGTGGACACCGAGGCCCTCGTCGAGGACGCGCTGCGCGAGGTGCTGCACGAGACGACGGCCCTCGTCGTCGCGCACCGCCCGTCGACCGTGATGCTCGCCGACCGCGTGGCGCTGCTCGAAGCGGGCCGCATCACGGCGGTCGGACGCCACTCCGACCTGCTGCACGAGAGCGACCACTACCGACACGTGATCTCGAGCCTCGAGGTCGAAGAAGCCCGCCTGCGGGAGAGGGAGGTGAACCTGTGAGCACCACCACCGTCACCGGAACCAGCGGAGAAGACCGCTCCGACTACACGCGCCTCGAGAGCAAGGCCATCCGCAAGCGCTCGCTGCGCCTGCTCGGCTCGCTCATCACGCCCGTGCGCTCCCAGCTGGTGCTCGCCGCCGTGGTCATCGTCGTCTCGACGGCCTTCCGGGTGGCGGGCCCCGCGCTGATCGCCTACGGGCTCAACACCGCGCTTCCCGCCGTCATCGACGACATGAACTGGATGCCGACCATCCTGGTGGTGGCCGTCTACCTGATCACCGGGATCGCCGGCGCGGCGCTCATCGGCTGGTACGTCGTGGTCGCCGCGCGCCTGACGCAGATGGTGATGCTCGACCTGCGCAAGCGCATCTTCCTGCACACGCAGCGGCTGAGCCTCGAGTTCCATGAGTCCTACACGTCCGGCCGGATCATCTCGCGCCAGACGAGCGATCTCGACACGATCCGCGAGCTGCTCGACGGGGGCCTGAACGAGCTCGTCTCCGGCATCCTGTACGGCGCGTTCACGCTCGTCGCCCTATTCCTCATCGACTGGCAGTCCGGCCTGATCGTCGTGTTCATGGGCATCCCGCTGGCGCTGCTCATGCGCTGGTTCTACGTCCGCTCGCAGGTCGCCTACCGGGAGTCGCGGGTCATCAGCGCCAAGGTCATCGTGAAGTTCGTCGAGACGATGACGGGCATCCGCGCGGTCAAGGCGTTCCGCAAGGAAGTCCGCAACGATGACGAGTTCGGCGGTGTGGCCAGCGACTATCGCGACGTCAACATGCGGACGATCCGGCTCTTCGGCACGTTCGAACCGGGGCTCATCGCGATCTCCGCCGTGGCCGTCTCGCTGGTCCTCCTGTGGGGCGCGATCCGGGTCGTGGACGGAGCGCTGCTCATCGGAACGCTCCTCGCCGCCGTGATCTACGTGCGCAACTTCTTCTCGCCGCTGCAGGAGGTCGCGTTCTTCCTGAACTCGTACCAGTCCGCGACGGCGGCGCTCGAGAAGGTGTCGGGCGTGCTGGAGGAGGAGCTGACGGTTCCCGACCCCGCGAAGCCGGTCGACCTGTGGACCGCGCGCGGTCACGTCAGGTTCGAGGACGTGCGCTTCGGGTACTCGGACGACCGGATCATCCTGCCGGACTTCTCGCTCGACATCCCCGCCGGCCAGACGATCGCACTGGTCGGCACCACGGGCGCCGGGAAGTCGACGCTGGCGAAGCTGGTCTCGCGCTTCTACGACCCCACGAAGGGCCGCGTCACCCTCGACGACGTCGACCTGCGCTCGCTGCACCCGAAGGACCTGCGCCGCGCGATCGTGATGGTGACGCAGGAGGCCTACCTGTTCAGCGGCACGGTCGCCGACAACATCGCCTTCGGCAAGCCGGACGCGACGCTCGACGAGATCATCGCCGCTGCGCGCGCGGTCGGAGCGCACGAGTTCATCGAGGCGCTGCCCGACGGCTATGGCACCGACGTGAACAAGCGCGGCGGCCGGGTGTCGGCAGGTCAGCGCCAGCTGATCTCCTTCGCGCGGGCGTTCCTCGCCGACCCCGCCGTGCTGATCCTCGACGAGGCCACCGCCTCCCTCGACATCCCGAGCGAGCGGCAGATCCAGGACGCCCTGCAGACGCTGCTGGCCGACCGCACGGCGATCATCATCGCGCACCGCCTCTCGACGGTCGCGATCGCCGACCGCGTGCTGGTGATGGAGCACGGCCGCATCATCGAGGACGACACCCCGGAGGCCCTCATCGCGGGTACGGGCAAGTTCGCCCAGCTGCACGCCGCCTGGCGCGCGTCGCTGGTCTGACCCCTGAGACACCCCGCCGACGCGTCTCGCGTCGGCGGGGTGTCTCACGCGGGCGTCACGCTCCGAGCTGGGCAGACGCGAGACGCGCGTAGAGCCCGCCCGCGGCCATCAGCTCGGCGTGCGTGCCGGTCTGCACGACACGCCCACGCTCGACCACGACGATGAGATCCGCCCCGCGCACCGTGGACAGGCGATGCGCGACGATCAGCGTCGTGCGTCCGCGGCGAGCACGGTCGAGCGCCTCGGTGATCCGCGCCTCCGACTCGGCGTCCAGGGCGCTGGTGGCCTCGTCCAGCACCAGGATGCGGGGATCGCGGATGAGAGCGCGCGCGATCGCGAGGCGCTGGCGCTGTCCGCCGGAGAGCCGCGACCCGCGCTCCCCGACCAGGGTGTCCAGGCCGTCAGGCGAACCCGAGACGATGTCGAGGGCGTTCGCCTCGGCGAGGGCCGCGAAGACGTCGACATCGGTGACGTCGGTGGTGCCGTACGCGACGTTCTCGCGCACCGATCCAGCCAGCAGCACGGTCTCCTGCGGGACGATCGAGACGAATCTGCGCAGCGACCGCAGATCGAGTCCGGCGAGGTCGCGCCCGTCGACGCGCACGACGCCTGATGCCGGTCGGACGAATCCCAGCACGGCGTTCAGGATCGTCGACTTGCCCGAGCCGGACGGTCCGACGAACGCGACGGTCTGCCCTGCCGTGATCTCGAGGTCGATGCCGTCGAGGGCGGGGTGCTCATCGTCGGCGTACGTCACGACGACGCCGTCGAGGCTCACGTCGCCCCGGAGCCTCGTCACCTCGTCCTTGCCGCGGCTGTCCTCGATGTCGAGCTCCTCCGCGACCTCAGCGATCGACCGCATCGCGTCCATCCCGCGCGTGAAGATCGGCGCCGCATTCATCAGCATCACGATCGCGTTGGTCAGCATGCCGAAGTACGTGCTGAGCAGCACGACCTCGCCCGGCGTGATCGGGACGAGCCCCGTGATCGACAGGGTGGCGGCTCCGACGAGGCAGAGGAGCCCGAGCACCTGGTACGAGATCCACGACAGCGCGCCGAACCGTCCGTTGAGCACGTCGAGGTCTCTGCCCGCGCGGCGCACGGAATCGGCACGCTCGGCGACCCGTGCGGTCGCGACATCCTCGAGCCCGTGGCCACGGGTGATCGGCATCAGCGCCGCCATCTCGCTCACGCCCGCCGACAGGCGCTCGACCTCCAGCCGGAACACCTCGTTGCGCGTCGATGCGCGACGCCGGATGTAGACGATGAGGGAGGCTGCGACGGGGATCGCCACGGCGAACACCCCGACGAACAGCGGCACCGTGAACGCCGTCACCAGCAGCGCCCCGACGAGGGTCGACAACGCCGAGACGACCGTCGGGAAGACCTGGGCCAGCATGAGCTCCAGGTTCTCGACGTCGCGGACGATCTTGGTCTGCACCACGGAGGCGCTCTGCCGGTTGTGGAAGCCGAGCGACAGTCGCTGCAGCCGCGCGGCCAGCCCGGCACGGACCGTGTACGCGAGCGCGCGGTTCGCCGTGCTCGTCAGATGCACCACGATCATGTTGAACGGATAGTTGAGGGCGAGCACCGCGACCGCCACGAGTGCCCACCATCCCAGCTGCGAGACGGGTCCGCCCGCGACGACGAGGTCGATGATCGCGGCCGTGACCGGCGGCATCACCCACACCGCGCTGTCCTTCACCACGAACGCGCCGACCGCCAGGACCATGCCGACGCGATGCGGGCGCAGCATCCGCAGCAGCGAGCGCAGCGGCTGCGCGCGGCGGACGCTGCTCGTGAGGAGCGCCTCGGAGTCGACGAGCAGGATGCGGCCGGTCCGGGGGCCGGTCATCGCGCTGCCGCCGCCGTCTCGCGGATCACCGCGACGCCCCCTGCCGCGACCGTGAGGGAGGTGCGCACCTCCTGGCCGTGGACGAGTTCGACGCCCGTGGCATCGACGGTCGCGTCGGTGCCGCCGTGGTTGACGAGGAACAGCCAGGTCGCTCCGTCGCGCTCGCGGCGCACCGCCTCCACCCCGGGCACGACCGGCACGTCGGCGCGCACGCCGGCGTCGGCCACGACGGCGTCGACCAGGTCGCCGAGTCCTGCGTCGAGGTCTGCGGAGATGTACCACGCCGACCCGGCGCCGACCCGGCGCCTGGTCACCGCGGGCAGTCCGTCGAGCGGCCCGCCGCGGTAGGTGTCGATCACGTCCGCGTCGACGGCGCGCAGGCGCTCGGCCCAGTCGGCGGCGACCGCGCCGGACGCCAGAGCCATGCGCTCGCCGTCGAGCAGCGGGTGCAGCTCCTCGCCGAACACGCCGAGCAGCGTGCGGAACGCGCCGGGGTAGCCGCCCGTGCGCACGCGGTTCTCCGCATCGACGATGCCGGACAGATGCCCCACGACGATCGTCGCGCCGGCGGCGGCGGCGCCCGCGATCCGGTCGGCCGCATCGTCGTCGACGGCGTACATCCCCGGCACGACGAGCAGGCGGTACCCGGAGAGATCGGCGGTGGGGGAGACGACGTCCGGCACCAGGCCTCGGGCGGCGAGGGCCTCATGCCAGCGCCTGCCCGCGCGCTCCAGCGGATACCCGTTGAGCGGCTTCTGGCCCTCCTCCCATGCCCATTTGGCCGGGATGTCGGCGACGACCGCCACCGCCGACGGCGTGACGAGGCTCCCCGCCGTCTCGGAGATCCGCTCGAGGATGCCGCCGAGTGCGACGACCTCGCCCCACTGCCGCGTGCGGGTCCCGGCGTGCGGCACGAGGCCGGAATGGTACTGCTCGACGCCCGATGGCGACGCGCGCCACTGGAAGAACAGCGCGCCGTCCGAGCCGTGCGCGATGTGCTGGATGCTGTGACGCGTCATCTCGCCCGGTTCCTTCGGACGGTTGCGCGACTGCCAGTTGACCGCGCTCGGCGCGTGCTCCATCAGCAGCCAGGGCTTCGAGCGGTCGAGCCCGCGTGCGCGCGACGCGACGAAGGCGAGCTCGCGCTCCCTGTGCGGGTCGGCGGCCTGTGTGTAGTGGTCGATCGCGACGACGTCGAGCTCGGGCACCCAGTCGACGTAGTCCGCGACGCTCCCGCCGACGGTGAGCATCAGGTTCGTGGTGATCGGCGTGCGGACGCCGGCGTCGCGCAGGGTGCCGCGCTCCCGGCGGTACTGCGCGAGGAGCGCATCGGAGCTGAACCGGTCGAAGGCGAGCAGAAGCGAGGGACTCTGCCCCGACTCGCTCGCGAGCGGCGCGATGACATCGTCGAAGTCGCGGTAGCGGAGCCCCCAGACGGCCGTGCCCCATGCGCGGTTGAGCGCGTCGATCGTGCCGTACCGGGCCCGCAGCCACGCGCGGAACGCGGTGCTGGACTCCTCGCAGTAGCAGTGCCGATTGCCTCCGCCGAACTCGTTGCCCACGTGCCACATCTCCACCGCGGGGTGACGGCCGTAGCGCTCGCCGAGCCTGCGGGCCACCCGCGTCGAGTATCCGTGCCAGACCGGATGGCTCGCGCACCAGCCGAGCCGGCCACCCTGGTGGAACCGGACGCCCTGGCGATCCACGGGGATGATCTCAGGATGCCGCCGGTGCAGCCAGGTGGGGGGAGCAGCGGTGGGGGTCGCCAGGGCGATGCCGATGCCGGCGTGCGACAGCATCCCGATGACGTGGTCGAACCAGTCCCACTCCCAGACGTCGTCGTCGACCTCCAGGAACCCCCACGCGAAGACGCCGAGGGTGACCGTGGTGACGCGGGCCTCCTGCATGAGGCGGATGTCCTCCCGCCAGGTGTCCTCGTCCCATTGCTCGGGGTTGTAGTCGCCGCCGAAGAGCAGGCGCCGAGCCGTCATACGGTGCCCGCGTGCCGGACGTCGGCGGTCAGGGGGTGGGTGGGTGCGAGCTCGGCCAGGGCGACGGCGCCGTCGATCGCCGTGCCCAGGGGCGTGACGAGCTCGATGCCGGGACCGCTCAGCTCCTCCGCGAACGCGTCGCGCAGGAGTGCGGAGCCGAACACTCCGCCGACGGCGCACACCGCGAACGTCTCGTCGCGGTCGCGCACGCGGCCGATCGCCGTGCTGACGCTCGTCGCGAGCTCGTGCGCCGCCTCCGCGGTGATCCGCAGGGCGACCTCGTCGCCGTCGCTCGCGAGCGCGGCGACATCGGCGGCGAAGGCCGCGACGATCCGCACGCGGTCGTCGTCCGACTGGAGGGCGATGTAGGCCTGGGCGAGGTCAGGCCAGCGCTCTCGCACGACGTCGACGAGGCCCGTGGCGGGGCCGCGTCCGTCGTACGCCCGCATGCTCGCGTCGAGTGCCGCGCGGCCGATCCAGTAGCCGCTTCCGGCGTCGCCCATGATGTAGCCCCACCCGTCGACGCGTGCCACCGAGTGGAGTCCGACGGCGAGGGTGACGACGCCGGTTCCGGCGGCGACGACGGCGCCGCTGCGGCTGCCGAGCGCCCCGAGGAACGACGTGGTCGAGTCGTGCGCGAGCCGTGCGCCGCGGATGCCGGTGCCGCTCAGGAGCGACAGGAGTGCGCCCGCGTCCGAATCGCGCTCGGTCAGCCCCGAGATGCCTGCGGTCAGGAGCGTGGGAGAGCCGTGCGTGCGCTCGACGGCCTCGCGCACGACGTCGGCGAGCTGGGGGAGGAGCGGCTCGTGCGTGTCGATCCCCCGGAAGAGGAGGTCGTCGCGATGACCGGGGGTGTCGAGTCGGACCTTGATGGCCGTCTGTCCTGCATCGATGGCGAGGACGCTCCTGGGGCTCACGCGCGTTCCTTCCGGCTCATGGCGGCGTACGTCTCACGCAGGTACCGGCCCGCGGGTTTTCCATAGGGGCAGTAGTCGTCGTTCGAGAAGGCGTCGATCTCGTCGTACAGGCGCGGCGGCCAATCCCACAGGAAGAAGCCTTCCACCCACGGGCGTCGCGCGCACGCATCGAACATCGCCCGGTAGTAGGCGAGCTGCGCCTCGCCGGACGGTGCGCCGGCGAGCGTCCAGTCGTTCGGGCGCGCGGGCGATCCGACGCGCGACGGGCACCCCGCCTCGAGGAAGACGAACGGGCGACCGGATGCCGTCACCACCCGCTCGATGCGGTCGAGGTTCTCCTCCCAGGCGTCGATCGGGTAGTAGCCGCTGGAGGACACGACGTCGACCGCATCCCACCACGTGACGCGGTCCTCCTGGTACTTGTCGCAGTTGTAGGTGATCAGGCCCGAGTAGATCTCCCTGATGTCGCGGATGAGCGCGCGCCAGTGCTGCTCCTGACCGTCGGCGCGCACCATCTCGCACCCGATGCAGAGCATCTCGCACTGCTCGGCCTCGGCGATCCGGGCCGCGTGGAGGAGGAACGCGCGATACGACGCGAACCACTCCGTCCAGCTCGGCTCGCCCGGCACATCCCAGTCGAAGAAGCCGATGTGCGCTCGCCAAGTGCCGTCGGCGACGTTGACCACGGGCTTCAGGCACACCTTCATGCCGAGGGCGCGCGCCTCGCGGATCGCCCACACGATCTCGTCGTCGGTGACCGTCGGCTCACTGTCGTAGCCGATCTCGGTGGAGAAGGGGGTGGCCTGCAGGGCGGCGTACGAGATCGCGGTCCAGGTGACCGCGTGCTCGGCCATCGCCTGCATGGATGCTGCGGCCTCGGGGACGGCCCACGTGCCGCGCACGCCGGTCCAGCCCCAGGTCATTCCGCAGACCGGCCCCTCGAGCACGCTCACGCGCGCACCAGCTGGTTCGCGCTCCGCAGCACCCGCGGATCGGCGAGCGCGCGGGCGTCCAGCTCCCCGTCGTGGCGGACCAGGATGCGGGCGCTCTCTCCGGGGAGCAGAGTGATCAGCCCGTCCTCCGCGTGTGCCGACGGGTGCACCTTGTCGACCAGCAGGGTGACGTCGCGGGCGAGCGAGCGCGCCGTCACGGTCACCTCGGTGCCCCCGTCGACGCGTCGTGCCTCGAGCACGAGGTCCTGCGCGGGGAGCGCGGAATCCCGGGGCTCCGCGAAGAACCACAGGCCGCGCGCGCCCGGTGCCTCCGCGACGAGGAGCTGGGACTCGTCGCCTGTGCTCGTGGCCACGCCGCGATCGATCGGCACCACGAGCGAGCCGCGGGCCGGCACCGTCGCCTGGACGGTGATCCCTGCGAGCGCCTCTCCGGCGAACGAGAGCCTGCGCACCTGCACGGGGCCCGTCCACTCCTCATCGGTGTCGTTGCCGAGCACGACCGCGAGGGCGCCGTCACGCGGTTGGATCGTGACCACGCGCGCGGCGAACGAGTTCCGCAGGGCATGGAAGAGCGGCTTGGGCCGCTCGCCGCCGTCGATCGCGGCCCACGAGGTGACGGGCCAGCAGTCGTTGAGCTGCCAGACGATCGCCCCCATCGTGTGCGGTGCCCACGAGCGGAAATGATCGAGCGCCGCGCCGACCGCGAGCGCCTGGTTGAGCTGCATCGCCCAGTGCCAGGTCTCCATGTCGTCGGGCACGCGGAAGTGCGGAAGCAGCCCGTTCGTGAGCTTGACGTTCCCCTCCATGGCCTTCTGGTGCACGATCATCCCCGGGGACTCGGGCGTGAGGGGTGCGTCGTCGAGCGATCCGGTGAGCGTGGTCCACGACGGCGGCCCCTGCCACCCGAACTCCGCCACGAAGCGAGGGGTGTGCTCGCGGTACGTCGTCCAGTCGCGATCGTTCCACTGACGCCACAGGTGCACGGTGCCCGACCCGGGGTCGAGCGGGTGGGGTCCGGTCTGCGTGCCGCTGGGCGAATCAGCCGTCGGCGCCGGATCCCAGCCCATGCCGCTGCTGAACGGGCTCCCGGGGATGTACGGCACATGTGGAGCGAGCTCGCCGATCACGCGAGGGAACAGCTCGTAATAGTAGTGGGCTCCCCACGAGCGGCCGTCGAGGCGCTGCTTCCAGCCCCAGTCCTCGAATCCCTCGAGGGCCTCGTTGTTGCCGGTCAGCAGCACGAGCGACGGATGCGAGGCGAGCCGGACCACGTTCTCGCGCGCCTCCGCCTCGATCTCGGAGCGCAGCGGCTCCTCCTCCGGGTAGCCGGCGCACGCGAACAGGAAGTCCTGCCACGTCAGCAGCCCCAGCTCGTCCGCCAGGTCGTAGAAGTCCTCGGACTCGTAGAGGCCGCCGCCCCAGACCCGGATGAGGTTGAGGTTCGCGTCCAGCGCCTGCCGGAGCCGTCGCTCCACGCGGGCGCGGTCGACCCGCACGGGGAGCGCGTCATCCGGGATCCAGTTGACGCCCTTGACGAAGATCGGCTGGTCGTTCACCACCAGCGTGAAGGCGCTGCCCGCGGCATCCGCCGTGGTGTCCCACTCCACGGTGCGGAACCCGACCACCCGCTGCGCGGCGTCGACGGTCTCGTCGCCGTCGAGACGCACATCCACGACGTACCGGGGCTGCTCCCCGTATCCCGCCGGCCACCAGCGCTCGGCCGCGGCGAGCGCGAGGCGCACGTGCACGCGGTCGCCGTCGACCGGCGCCGCGGCGGCCGGTGGCGCGTCGGCGTCGAGTCCGGGGCCGGTCACCTGGAGCGACACCGACACCGGGAGGTCGGCGGCGTCCCGTTCGATCACGACGTCCGCCTCGACCGCGCCGCCGTCCCCCTCGGGGGCGGCCGTGATCCGCACCTCCGCCAGCCGTGCACCTGACCACGATTCGAGCCGCACGGGCTTCCAGATCCCGGTCGTGAAGGTCGCGATGCCCCAGTCCCAGCCGAAGTTGCATGCCGACTTCCGGATCGCCTCGTACGGCAGCGGGTACGGGCGGGGACGAGCGCCCAGTGCGACGCTCTGCAGGTTGGCGTACGGCACGGGAGCCCGGAAGGCGACCTCGAGGTGGTTGTCGCCGTCGACGAGCAGCGGGCCCACGTCGAAGCGGTACGAGCGGTGCTGATTCGCCGTCTCGCCGAGGAGCCGGCCGTTCAGCCGGATCGCCGCGACGGTGTCGAGGCCCTCGAACACGAGGTCCTGCCTGGTGTGGCCGTCCGGCGACCAGGCGAACGTGGTCTCGAAGGTCCAGTCCACGAGTCCGATCCAGGCGACGAGCGCCTCGTTGGCGCCCTGGTACGGATCGGGGATGAGCCCTGCGTCGAGCAGGTCGACGTGGATGCAGCCGGGAACCGCTGCCGGGAGCGTCTGCGCGCTGACCTCCGCCGGCGCGGGGCCCGAGGCGGCACGGGCCGTCCAGCCGTCGTGGATGGTGCGGGAGGAGAGGGATGTCATTTGACGGCTCCTGAGGTCAGGCCCTTGTAGATCCACCGCTGCAGCAGCAGGAAGGCGACGAGCGTCGGGATGATCACGACGATCGTGCCCGCTGCGATCACCTCCCACTGGGCGCCGAAGGGGCCCTTGAAGCGGAAGAGGGAGGTCGAGATGAGCCCCTCGGACGGCAGGTAGAGGAAGGGGGTGTAGAACTCGTTGTAGATCGCGATGCCCTTGATGATCACGACGGTCGCGATGGCGGGGCGCAGCAGCGGGAGGATGATCCGCCAGTAGATCGTCCAGCGGTTGGCGCCGTCGATCATGGCCGCCTCGTCGAGCGACACCGGGATTCCCTGCATGAACTGGATGAACAGGTAGATCGCGATGATGTCGGTTCCCATGAACAGCAGGATCAGCGCGGCCTTGGTGTCGTAGAGCCCCATGCCGTTGATGAGCTGGAACGTCGCGACCTGGCTCGTGACGCCCGGGATCAGCGTCGCGAGGAGGAAGAGGCCGAAGACGAGCTTCTTGCCGCGGAACGCGAAGCGGTCGAGCGCGTACGCGGCCATCGTGCCGAGGAAGATGGTGCCGACCAGCGACACCGCGAGCACGATGGTGGTGTTGACGAACCCCTCGAGCATCTTGCCGCTGGTGAACGCGGTGACGAAGTTGTCGAAGTTGAACCAGTCGGACGGGGGATCGAACGGGCCGGTCTCGGCGTACTCCGGCGCGGTCTTCAGGCTCGCGAACAGCAGGACGGACAGCGGCAGGAGCGTGACCACCGCGGCGAGGATCAGGCTCACGTACTTGGCGGTCGACGCGGTCATCGAGCCGAGGCGCTCGGTCAGCGACCTGCCTCGGGCGTCCGGACGGGCGGGTGCGGTGGCGGTCATGTCAGGTCGACCTTCTCGTCGGGGAACACCTTGCGCTGGATCCACGTGATCACCAGCACGATCGCCAGGAGCACGACGGCCATCGCCGAGGCGAGGCCGACCTGCCGGAAGCTGAATGCGGTCTGCAGGGTCTGGATCACGAAGGTCGCGGAGCCGTTGGCGCCGCCGGTCATGATGAACGGGATCTCGAACACCGAGAGCGATCCTGCGATGGCGAGGATGAAGGACAGGCCGATGATGCGGCGGATGCCAGGGAAGATGATCGCCCAGAACTGCTGCCACCGGTTCGCACCGTCGAGGTCGGCGGCTTCGTAGAGCTCATGCGGGATCGACTGGATCGCGCCGAGGAACAGGACGAAGTTCAGCCCCGTGTACCGCCACACCGACGTGCTCGCCAGCGACCAGTTCACGATGTCCGGATTGCCCAGCCACTGCGGCGGGTCGGCCACGCCGAACCACGCCAGTGCGGTGTCGAGGGTGCCGCCTGGCTGGAACAGGTAGAGGAAGACGAAGCCGACCGCGACCCCGTTGATGAGGTACGGGAAGAAGAGGATGCCGCGGAAGAGGTTCGAGAACCGGGTCGAGAAGCTCAGCAGTGCAGCGAAGTAGAGCGCGATCGCCATCTGGACGAAGGACGCGACGAAGTAGTACAGGCTCACCCAGAACACGCTGAAGACGCGCGGATCGGTGAACACCTGGACGTAGTTCTCGAACCCGACGAAGTGCTTCGTCAGGTCGATGCCGTCCCAGTCGGTGACGCTGTAGTAGAAGAGGTTCAGCGCGGGCCAGTACGTGAACAGCAGGAGCAGGGCCACCGCTCCGGAGAGGAAGAGCCACGGGGTCAGCTTCTGCAGGAGGGTGCGTCCCGCCGTCCCGCGTGCGCCGCCGGCGCCGGCGGGCGCGCGGCCGAAGCCACGCGCCCGCCGGGACCGAGCGGGTGCAGACAGGACCGCAGGGGCATCCGCGGGCGCGGAGCCAGGTGCTGCGATCGCCATCATGATGATCCTTCCCGGTCAGCCTGCGAGCTTGTCGACCGAGGCGCCCCAGCGCTCGTTCAGCTCGGCGAAGTAGCTGTCCTTGTCGCCGTCGGCGGCGCCGCGGGCGATGTCGACGAGCTTCTGGCGGTAGATCGGGCCGTAGAGGTCGATCTGCGAGTCGTCGGCGACCTGGTTGATGAGGCCCTCCTTGCCCGCGGGGGCCGGGTTGATCTCCATGAGCTCGACGCCGGCGTCGGTGAAGCCCGCGAGGTTCGGCGGCAGCTCCTTGTCGATGAGCGGCGAGATCATGCCCTGCGCCTCGGTGTAGCCGGATTCGGACACGACCCACTGGATCCACGCCCATGCGGCGGCCTTCGCCTTGGAGTGCTTGCTCACCGCGAGGTTGTAGTCGCCGCCGATGACGGCGTACTGGGTGCCGTCCACGTTGGCCGGGAAGGCCATGTATCCGATGTCGTCGGCGGAGGCGCCGTTGTCGTCCGCAGCGGCCTGCATCTGCGAGATCGCCCACGAGCCGAGCGTCATCGCGGCGATCTTGCCGGTGCCGAGATCGACCTTCGACTGCTCCCAGTTGGTGGTCAGCGGGTCGTCCTCGGTGAGGCCGGCGGCGACGGAGTCGTACAGGAGCGAGTCGATCGCGTACACGTCCGAGCCCTCGGTCCACGGCGCCTTGTCCTCGGCCATGGTGATCGGAGCATCGGGGTCGTCGGTGACGACGCCGAGGTTGCCGAAGCTCTGCGTCAGCGGCCAGCCGTCCTTGTAGTTCGTGTACAGCGGGATGGCGTCGGTGTTGTCCTTCACCTTCTGGAGGGCATCGAGCCACTCGTCCTCGTTCGTGGGTGTGGCCGAGACGCCGGCCTCTTCGAAGACCTTCTTGTTGTAGACGACGCCGTTCGCGTTGCCGCCGAAGGCGATGCCGTACTGCGTGCCGTCGAAGCTCGCCGCGGGGAGGAACCGGTAGGTGTCCTCGAAGTCGGCCGTCTTGCCGAGCGGCTCGAGGAACTGCTCGTACTGGTCGGGCTTGATGGCGGGGATGCCGATGACGTCGCCGTAGTTCGTCGTCGACATGCGGGTGAGCATCTCGCCCGCATAGTCGGTGATGCCCTCGAACGTGACGTTCACATCGGGGTACTTCTTGTTGAATTCCGCTGCGTACTTGTCGAACGTCCCGTCCTCGACCAGGTCGGTGCGCCACGTCACGACCTTGATGTCGCCCTTCACCTCGCCGTCGATCGCGTTGTCCGCGTCGCCACCGCCGCCGCCCCCGCTCGAGCAGCCCGCGAGGGCCACGCCGGCGACGGTCAGCAGCGCGATGGCTGCGAGTGGTTTGCGTGCCATGTTCGTTCTCCTTGTCAGGTTCACCCTTGAAACCGATCACGCGCCCGGCCTGCTTCTTCGAGGGGGCCCGCGCGGCCCACGGTAGACCGCCGTGCAGGCATTGGCAAGGGGTCGATGTCAACGCTGTCTCTGTCTGTCTAGCGAGGCACGTGGCGGAGAGAAATGGCGCTGATCTGGGATAAAGCAGACGCCTTCTGCTCGTATGACGTGCTGGATGTCTGGTAAATGTCTATCGTCGTCATTGCGGTCGGATCCTGCTAGGGTGACTTCCACAGGAGGGCCGATGACGGTTCAACAGCGCGCGACGCTCGACGATGTGGCACGACTCGCCGGGGTCAGCTCGAAGACGGTCTCGCGGGTGTTCACGCAGCGCGAGCTCGTGTCGCCGCTCACGGTCGAGCGCGTCCTGACGGCCGCGAAGCGGCTGCGGTTCCGCCCCAACACGCTCGCCCAGGGCCTGCGTCGCGGCGGCGGCACGAAGACCCTCGGCTTCATCATGGGTGAGCTCAGCAACCCCTTCTACTACAAGGTCGCCGCCGGCCTCGAGAAGGAGTTGGCCCTGAACGGGTACAGCCTCGTCGTCGCGACCACCGACGACACCGAGGAGGGCGAAGGCCGGGTCGCCGACGCCCTGCTGTCGCAGCGCGTCGGCGCGCTGCTGCTCATCCCGGTGAGCGAGGACCAGTCGTACCTGGAGGGGGAGCGGCAGCTGGGCACGCCGATCATCGCGATCGACCGGCCGGCCCGCAACCTCGCCGCCGACTCGATCGTGCTCGACAACCGCTTCGCGGTGCTCGAGGCGACCCGGCGGCTCGTCCGGCTCGGGCACCGCCGGATCGCCTATGTCTGCAACCCGGTCTCGGTGTACACGCAGTCCGAGCGGCTCGCCGGCTACCGGCAGGCCATGGCGGAGGCCGGCATCACCGACACCGCGCCGTGGGAGCTGCTGCGTGATGACCTCTCGCTGCCCGCGATCGACATGATGCGCGAGCTGATGGCGCGCGACGAGCAGCCGACCGCGATCGTCACGGGCAACAACCGGATGACGATCGGCGCCCTGCAGGCGCTGCGCGAACTGGGCGACGGCGACCGGACGGCCCTCATCGGCTTCGACGACTTCGACACGGCCGACATCCTGGGCGTCTCGGTCATCTCCTACGACCCGCTCGAGCTCGGCCGACGTGCTGCCCGGCTCGCCATCGAGCGCATCGCCGACCCTGCCGGATTCGTCCAGCTCATCACCCTGCCCACGTGGATCATCGAACGTGGCACCGGCGAGCGCCCGCCCCCCGTCGAAGGAGACGCATGACCGCCGACCACCTCGCGATCGACGCCCACGGCATCGCGCTCGTCCTCGAAGTGCCCACGACCGGTCTCCCGTGCATCCTGCACTGGGGACCCTCGCTCGGTGCGGTGTCCGCTGACGACCTCGCGCTGCTCGCTGCGGGGGTCCGTCGCCAGGCGGCGCCGGGCACGCTCGATGCGGCATGGCAGATATCGATCCTGCCTGCCGAGTCCGACGGCTGGACCGGGCGGCCTGGCCTGCAGGTGCGCACGGCCGACGGGCTGCACCGGCCTCGCTGGCAGACCTCGTCTGCGCGTGCCGCCGCTGACACGGTGGTCATCGAGGCGGTGGACACGGCATCCGCCCTCACGCTCCGCTGGGCGGCGGCGATCGAGACAGGCGGCGTCGTGTGGGTGGACGTCGAGCTCCGCAACGGCGACGGCCCGCCGGTGGAGCTCGAGTGGCTGGAGCCGACGCTTCCGGTTCCCACCGGCGTCACGCATCTGACGACGTTCGACGGTCGGTGGACCCGCGAGAAGCGCCCGGTCACGACGCCGGTTCCGGCCGGCGCGGTGGCGCGTCAGTCCCGGCGGGGTCGTCCGGGCCATGACGCCCCGACGGCTGCGCTGCTCACGATCGGCGAGCCTCGGTGGACCGCCGGCGAGGTCTGGGGGACGCACCTCGCCTGGTCGTCGGACGCGACCTACCGCACCGATCGGGTCACGGACTCGTCGACCCTCGTCGGGGCAGGCGAGCTGCTCCGCCCCGGCGAGATCGTCCTCCAGCCCGGCGAGACCTATCGGGCGCCGCGCGCGGCGTTCGTCTGGAGCGCCGAGGGCCTGGACGGCTTCGCGCAGCGCGTGCACGCCTGGCTGCGGGTGCGGCCGCAGCATCCCTCGTCGCCGCGTCCGCTGACACTGAACACGTGGGAGGCCGTGTACTTCGATCACGATCCCGCACGTCTCCTGGCGCTCGCCGATACCGCTGCGACGGTCGGGATCGAGCGGTTCGTCCTCGATGACGGGTGGTTCCAGGGGCGCCGCGACGACTCGACGAGCCTGGGCGACTGGGTCGTGGACCGCACCGTGTGGCCGGACGGGCTCGAGCCGCTCGCCGACCGGGTGCACGCGCTCGGCATGCAGTTCGGACTGTGGTTCGAGCCGGAGATGGTGAGCCTCGACTCCGATCTCGCGCGAGCTCATCCGGAGTGGCTCCTGCACGATGCCGGCCACCTCTCGCACGATCCGTCGCTGTCGTGGCGCGGACAGTACGTCCTGAACCTCGCGCATCCCGACGCGTACGCCCATGTGCGCGACCAGATGTCGGAGCTGATCGCCGCGCTCGGCATCGACTTCATCAAGTGGGACCACAACCGCGACCTCGTCGACAGCGTGCACGACGGGCGTCCGGGCGTGCACGCGCAGATGCTCGCGACGTACCGCCTGATCCGCGAGCTCAAGGTCGGGCACCCCGGACTCGAGATCGAGTCCTGCTCGAGCGGCGGCGCACGCACCGATCTCGGAATCCTCGAGGTCACCGATCGCGTGTGGGCGAGCGACTCGAACGATCCGGTCGAGCGTCAGGACATCCAGCGCTGGACCGGCCTGCTGCTGCCGCCCGAGCTGGTCGGCGCCCACGTCGGTCCGGCCGAGTCGCACAGCTCAGGGCGCACGACCGACCTCTCCTACCGGATGGCCACGAGCCTGCTGGGCTCCGCGGGGTTCGAATGCGACATCCAGGCCTTCTCCGACGACGAGCGCGAGACCGCAGGTCGGTTCGCGGCCCTCTACCGGGAGCTGCGGCCGATCATCCACAGGGGAGCGGTCTCCCATCCGGAGCTGCGCGACCCCGCCTGGCGCGTCACGATGTTCACCGCGCCGGATGCCGCCGAGGCGGTCGTCGTGGCCGCGACGGTACGCAGTCTCGAGGACGCCCGCGCCGAGCGGCTGCGGCTGCCCGGCGTGGACAGGTCGCGGCGGTATCGCGTGCGGGTCCGCGACGAGATCGGTGCGGCGCGGAGCGCGTCGTGGGTGACGCCGGAGTGGTTCTCAGACGGCGGGATCGAGCTGCCAGGGTCCGTGCTCGCCGACGTCGGGCTGCAGCTGCCCGCGCTCTGGCCCGCGCAGGCGTTCGTGCTGCACGCGACGGCGGTCTAGCCGACGCGCGCCGCGAGGAACGCGGCCTGCTCGGCCCACTGGTACGCCTGGCCGCCCTCGTGCTCGTTGTGGCCGTAGACCTCGATCGACCGGTCGGCTGCGGCGTAGTGGTTGAACGCCGCGAAGACCGTGGACGGGGGGCAGACCGGGTCCATCAGGCCGGCCGAGAACAGCGCGGGCGCCTGGGCGCGCTTCGCGTGGTTCACACCGTCGAAGTACGAGAGGGTCTCGAAGACGCGATCCTCCGCGCGACGATGCACCGAGAGGTAGCGCACGACCTCCTGGTACGGATCGCTGTCGGTGAAGCCCACGGCCCGCTCGAAATGGCACAGGAACGGCACGTCGGGCAGGGCCGCGACGAGACCGGTCGACAGACCCGCGGCGGCGATCGCGATCCCGCCGCCCTGGCTGCCGCCGCACACGGCGACGCGGTCCGCGTCGACCATCGGCAGCGACCGCACCGCGTCGACGGCGCGCACCGCGTCGGTGTACACGCGTCGGTAGTAGTACTCCTCCGGCGCGTCGATGCCGCGGGTCATGAAACCGGGGAACGACGGGCCCGTGCCGTGCGGATCAGCGGTGGCCCCGCCGCTTCCCCACGCGCTGCCCTGGCCGCGCGTGTCCATGAACAGGTGCGCGTAGCCGGAAGCCACCCAGCCGAGGCGCTCGAAGGGAAGGCCGCGCCCGCCGCCGTAGCCGTTGAACTCGACTACCGCGGGGAGGGGGCCGTCGGCGCCGGCCGGGACCAGCAGCCATGCCTTCACGGATTCGCCCCCGAAACCGGGGAACGTGACGTCGTAGGCGTCGGCGAGGGTGAGCGGGGTCGCGACGGGCTCGACGACCACGTCGCCTCCTGCGGCGCGCGACTCCGCGAGGGTCGCCGACCAGAAGTCGTCGAAGTCCGCGGGCTCGCGCACGGCGGGGCGGTAGTCGCGGAGCTCGGGTAGCGGCAGGTCGAAGCGGGGCACGCTGTCACGATACCCGGTCGCCCGCTCCGGTGATTTGTCTTGACGTCAAGATACTTTTCGAGCCGTGCACTAGGCTGGCAGAGACTGAACGGAGACGACACAGGTGACCGACTCGACCATCATCTACACCCACACCGACGAGGCACCGGCTCTGGCCACCGCCTCGTTCCTGCCGATCGTGCAGGCCTACACAGGTCAGGCGGGCTTGGCTGTCGAGACCCGTGACATCTCGCTGGCAGGCCGCGTGCTCGCGGCGTTCCCGCAGCGGCTCACGCCCGAGCAGCAGGTCGGCGACGCGCTCGCCGAGCTCGGCGGACTCGCGACGCTGCCCGAGGCGAACATCATCAAGCTGCCGAACATCTCGGCGTCCATCCCGCAGCTGAAGGCCGCGATCGCTGAACTGCAGGCGCAGGGCTACGACATCCCGGACTACCCGGATGAGGCCACGACGCTCGAGGACAAGGACATCCGCGCCCGGTACGACCGCATCAAGGGCTCCGCGGTCAACCCCGTGCTCCGCGAGGGCAACAGCGACCGTCGCGCGCCGCTCTCGGTCAAGAACTACGCACGCAAGCACCCGCACCGCAACAAGCCGTTCGCCGCCGGCTCGAAGACGCACGTCGCGACGATGGGTCACGACGACTTCAAGAGCAACGAGAAGTCGTGGGTCGCTGCCCACGACGACGTGCTCACCATCCGTCACGTCACCGCCGACGGCACCGAGACGGTGCTCAAGGAGGGCCTCAAGGTCCTCCCGCGCGAGATCATCGATGCGACGTTCCTGTCCGCATCCGCTCTCGACGCCTTCCTCGCCGCCACGCTCGACGAGGCGAAGAACGACGACGTGCTCTACTCGGTGCACCTCAAGGCCACGATGATGAAGGTCAGCGACCCGATCATCTTCGGCCACGTCGTGAAGGCGTTCTTCGCGGACGTGTTCGCCCGCTACGGCGACCGCATCGCGGCGGCCGGCCTCACGCCGAACAACGGCCTCGGCTCGATCCTCGCCGGGCTCGGCGAGGTCGAGGGCGGCGACGAGATCGCCGCCGCGTTCACCTCGGCGCTCGCGGCCGGCCCGCGCCTGTCGTACGTCAACTCCGACAAGGGCATCACGAACCTGCACGTGCCCTCCGACGTGATCGTCGACGCGTCGATGCCCGCGCTCGTCCGCAACGGCGGCAAGCTGTGGGGCGTCGACGGCGGCGAGGCCGACACGATCGCGGTCATCCCCGACTCGTCCTATGCCGGCGTCTACCAGGCCGTCATCGACGACGTCATCGCCAACGGCCCGCTCGACCCCGCCACGATCGGCACGGTGCCGAACGTCGGCCTCATGGCGCAGGCGGCTGAGGAGTACGGCAGCCACGACAAGACGTTCGAGATCGCCGCGGACGGCGTCGTGCAGATCGTCGACGGCGACGGACAGGTCGTCATCGAGCACGACGTCCAGGCGGGAGACATCTGGCGCGCCACGCAGACGAAGTACATCGCCGTCGTCGACTGGGTCCGTCTCGCGGTCGGCCGCGCACGCGCGACCGGCTCGCCCGCGGTCTTCTGGCTCGATGTGAACCGCTCGCACGACGCGCAGATCATCGCGAAGGTGTACCAGGCGCTCGCGACGATCGACACCCAGGGCATCGAGATCTCGATCCTCTCGCCCGCCGAGGCGACCCGGTACACGCTCGCGCGCATGCGCCACGGCCTCGACACGATCTCGGTCACCGGCAACGTGCTGCGCGACTACCTCACCGACCTGTTCCCGATCCTCGAGGTCGGCACCAGCGCCAAGATGCTCTCGATCGTCCCGCTGCTGGCCGGCGGCGGTCTGTTCGAGACGGGCGCAGGTGGGTCGGCCCCCAAGCACGTGCAGCAGCTCGTCGAGGAGGACTACCTCCGGTGGGACTCGCTCGGCGAGTTCTTCGCCCTGGCCGCCTCGCTCGAGCACCTCGCGGTGACGACGGGCAACGCCCGTGCCCAGGTGCTCGCGGACACGCTGGACGCCGCCACCGGCACCTTCCTGGAGGAGGACAAGTCGCCCGGCCGTGCGCTCGGCACGATCGACAACCGCGGGAGCCACTTCTACCTCGCCCTGTACTGGGCGAAGGAGCTGGCCGCGCAGACGTCCGACGCCGAGCTGGCGGGCATCTTCGCGCCGGTCGCCGAGTCGCTCGCGTCGCAGGAGGAGCAGATCGTCGCCGAGCTCAACGCCGTACAGGGCTCGCCGGTCGACATCGGCGGCTACTACCGCCCCGACGAGGCCAAGGTCGAGGCGGTCATGCGTCCGTCCACGACGCTCAACCAGATCGTCGACGGCCTGCGCTAGTCGCCGGGCCGGCCGCCGGGCTCACCCTCGTTCGCCTGTCGCACTCTGCCGCTCGACGCGCAGATGGCGACAGGCGAAGCGGGTGCCCGCGGGGGAGCCGGGGTCAGAGACGGATCTCGGCGACGACCTCGCCGAACTCGGTCTCGGCCACCGGCGTGAAGCCGACGCGGCTGAAGAAGGCCTGCGGCCCCTCCTCGCCCGCCTCGTAGATGACGTCGACGTGGTCGAGCCCGCGGGAGCGGGCCTCTTCGACGAGCTGCTCGACGGCGAACCGGCCGACGCCGCGGCCCTGGTCGTCGGCGTCGACGTTGATGCGCCACAGCACGGAGCGGAAGTGCTCCTGCGGCGCTTCGGGGTCGAACCCGGCGCTGACGAACCCCACGACCTCGTCGCCGTCCAGCACGACCCGCTGCCACGACGTGGAGGGGTTCACGACGGTCGCGGCGATGGCGTAGCTCTCCGGGGCGAGGAAGCGCTCCTGCCCTGGTTTGAGCGACATGTTGTTGACCGCGACGATCGTCGATGCCGACAGTTCCACGAGACGCAGTTCAGCCATGTCCACAGGGTAACCGGCTTTCCCCCGCGGTCGCACACCCCTGTGGAGGAGTGGGTGCCGCCTAGGCGTGCACCCAGACCTCGGTGCCCACCGGAGCCCAGTCGTAGACGAACTTGGCGATGCTCACGGGCATGTTCACGCACCCGTGACTCATCGGGTGGCCGAAGTTGTTGTGCCAGTACGCACCGTGGAAGGCCTCGTCGCCGTTGTAGTACGAGATCCACGGCACGTTCTCGGTGAGGTAGCCGAACGACGGGCCGCCCATGTCCTGCAGGGCGACCTTCGCGTAGATGCGGAAGTGACCCTGGTCGGTGGGTGTGCCGCTCTTGCCCGACGAGATCGCGTACGAGTTGTAGACCTTGCCGTTCTGGAACAGGTAGGCGGTCTGGGTGCTCAGGTCGACCTCGAGGCGGCGGGCGTAAGCCGTGGTCTTGAAGGGGGTCTTCGCGACCTCGAGCTTGTACGCGCCGTCGCCCGCGGCGAGCTGCTCCGCGTAGCGTCCGGCGATGTTGTCGCTCGAGAGCAGCTGGCGGCCCTCGACGCCCGCGACGTCGGTGCGCAGCACTGCGCCGGCGGTGTCGGTGATGACCGTCGCGGTGACCGCCTTGCGGTTCACCCGCTTCGCGAGACCGTCGACGACCTTCTGGATCGCCGCCTGATCGACGGCGACGTCGAACCCTGCCTCGGCGGGGGTGACCGTCATCCACGAGGCGACGGTCGCGGCCTTCAGTGGGACGGCGCGCTCCTTGCCGACGTAGAAGCCGGCCTTGGCGATCGTGGCGTTGAGCTCGTCGACCGTGGTCTCGGCGATGGCCGTCGTGATCGCGGGCGCGACGGGGGCCAGTGCGGGGTCGAATTCGACCCGGGTCTGGCCGGCGGCGAAGGCCTGCTGCAGCGCGGAGCGGAGGGCTTCGGTGTCGACGCCCGCGCCGTCGATGGCCGGCGTCACCGTGTACTCGGCTGCCTCGGCGTCGAACGCGACGGACGCATCGACGGGGTCGCTGTACAGTTCCGGTGCCGCGGCGCGGAGAGCGGATGCTGCCGCCGCCACGTCGAGCTGCACCGCGGCGTCGAGGGGCTCGGCGTTCCATGCGGTGACGTTCCACATCGGGTGGCCCGAGAAGGCGGCGTCCGCGAGGCCCTGCGCGTCGACGGTCGCGCCGAGGTCTGCGCCGGTGAGCTCCGCGCCGCCCCCGTCTCCGGTGAGCACGATGGTGGTGTCGGCGAGCCTGGCCTGGATCGACTCGGTGGCGGCGCCGACCGTCTGTCCGCCGACGGCGACGCCGGCGACGGCGGTGCCCGGCGCGATCAGGACGAGAGAGCTCGCGACGAGCGCGATGACGGCGATGCCGGCGGGGACGCCGATCCACCAGCCGAGGTGGCGCTTCTTCGGCTCGGGTTCGGCCGGCGCCCAGGCGTAGGTGGGCGAGGTGCCGTCGCCCTGCGGTGCCTGTTCGGCATCGTGCCTGGTTGCCAGCTCGGTCACGTCATCCACCCCCCGGTTCGTCATGTCGTCTCGTCCCATGGTAAAGGAGCGGCGATAACGATTCGGTAACCCGGCGGTCGCACCGGTGGTCGAAGAGTTGCGAATATTTTGTTCGTAAGGTCTACTAACAAACATGGTTCACACCGAAGCGCACCACGCCGCGGCCGACCGGACACCGTCCGCACCGGCCGAGCGCTCGTTCGGGCGCACGCTCCGCCAGGGGCGCAAGGTGCTGCCGGAGCACGCCCGCGGCCACAACCGCTCGCTCGTGCTGCAGACCCTCTTCCACGGCGGCGCGATGAGCAGGGCCGACCTCTCCCGCGAGACGGGGCTCACCCGCGTCACCATCTCCGACCTGGTCGCCGAGCTGATCGTGGACGGCTTCGTGACCGAACTCGGCGTGCGTGAGGTGTCCGGGCCGGGCAAGCCGGCGATCCTGGTCGACCTCGACCGCGACGGCCACCGCATCGTCGGCCTCGACCTGTCGGGCAGCGACACGTTCGTCGGCGGGATCCTCACCCTCGACGGCGACATCGTCGTCCGCCGCGAGGTGCCGGTGCCGGCGAGCACCGACGAGATCGTCGACACCGTCATCGCCCTCGCCCGCGAGCTCGTCGACGACGCCCACGCGCCGGTGCTCGGCATCGGCGTCGGCACGCCGGGTGTGGTGGGGGAGCGCGGCATCATCCTCACGGCCCCGAACCTCGGCTGGGTCGGCTTCGACCTCGAGGGCGCGCTCAGCGCCGCCCTCGGGCTGCCGGTGCTCGTCGCGAACGACGCCAACGCCGCCGTGCTCGCCGAGTACACCTTCGGCGGCGCCGGCGACGACGTGCTGCTGGTCAAGGTGGGCCGAGGCGTCGGCTCCGGCCTCCTCGCCGGCGGCCAGCCGATGCGCGGCGCCCACTTCGCCGCGGGTGAGATCGGCCACGTCACGGTCGGCACCGACGGCGGCCCGCGCTGCGCGTGCGGCAAGGTCGGCTGCCTCGAGGCCTGGCTGGCGGTGCCGGCGCTGACGGCGCGGCTGGCAGCAGCATCCGCCGATGCGGAGCGCGAGGGCATCCTGCGCGACGCCGGCGAGCGTCTGGGCATCGCCCTGGCCCCCATCGTCGGCGTGCTCGACGTGTCGGAGATCGTGCTCTCCGGCCCCCCTGAACTTCTCGACGGACCCCTCGCGCAAGCGACCGCCGAGACACTCCGAGCTCGAACGCTCGCCGAGTTCCACGACGGCGTGCGGGTTCGGTTGACGGAGCAAAGCGAGGACATCGTCCTGCGCGGCGCGGCCGTCATGGTCCTGTCGGGACAACTCGGGGTGTCGTAGCAGCAACACGGCACCCTCATCCCCCCGGATGGGCCGCCCGGCCCGATCCGGAACAACCAAGAGAAAACGAAGGAAGCACAATGAACAAGAAGCTCGGTGCTCTCGGGCTGCTCGCCGCTTCGGCGATCGTGCTCGCGGGCTGCTCGGCCAGCCCCTCGGGCAGCGCCGCCCCCTCCGACACCGACGGGTTCGACCCGGAGGGCGCGAAGGGCCAGGACATCACGTTCTGGGTCATGGGCGGCGACACTCCTGCGGAAGCGCGCGACTACCTCGTCGACGCGTACGAGGAGGCTACCGGCGGGACGCTCACCATCGAGGAGCAGTCCTGGGGCGACGCACTGACCAAGCTCGCCAACCAGCTGCCCGACGCGAACAACACCCCCGACGTCACGGAGATCGGCAACACCTGGGCGCCGACCTTCACCACGGCGGGTGCGTTCAGCGACCTGAGCGGCATCTACGAGGACCTGGGCGGCGCTGACCTGCTCCCGTCGTTCGTCGAGGTCGGCGAGGTCGACGGCGCGCAGTACGCGCTGCCGTACTACTTCGGCTCGCGCTACATCACCTACCGCAAGGACATCTGGGAGGCCGCGGGTCTCGACGTCCCGACCACGCTCGACCAGTTCAACGAGGACGTCAAGACCCTCAAGAGCGACGGCCAGGCCGGCTTCTACATCGGCGGCCAGGACTGGCGCAACGGCATCTCGTGGATCTTCGCCAACGGCGGAGAGCTCGCCGAGAAGGACGGCGACACCTGGAAGTCGACGCTCTCCGCGGAGAACTCGATCAAGGGCCTGACGCAGTTCCAGGACCTGTTCACGAACGCCTCGACCGCTCCGGTCACCGAGGCCGACAGCACGCCGTGGGTCAACATCAACAACGACAAGGACGGCAACCCGCCGACCGCCGCCACGATCATCGCACCCGGCTGGGCGCACTGGTCGATCGGCGACTTCGTCGAGGAGAAGACCAACGACGACGGCACCAAGACCGAGGTCCGCGAGTGGAACGACGACACGTTCGGCGTCTTCCCGCTGCCCGGCGTCGAGGAGGGCTCGGTCGCTCCGGTCTTCGCCGGCGGCTCCAACATCGGCATCTCGGCCACGAGCAAGAACCAGGCCGGCGCCAAGGAGCTCCTGCGCATCGTCTTCTCGGACGAGTACCAGGAGATGCTCGGCAAGAACGGCCTCGGCCCGGCGAACACGAAGTTCGTGTCCTCGCTCGGTGACGACCAGTTCGCCAAGGCTCTGATCGACTCGGCGCTCGGCTCGAAGCTCACCCCGGCAGCGCCCGGCTGGGCCGCGGTCGAGGGCAAGAAGATCCTCGAGGAGTTCTTCGGCAAGGTTGCCGCCGGTGGCGACATCGCCGCCCTGGCTGCAGAGTACGACGAGAAGATCAACGCCATCATCAACGGCTGATCCTCGCCTCCGGGGCCGGGCCGCGCGTCCGGCCCCGGAGGACCTCACCCACCACCAAGGAATACCTGGCATGGCCCTCACCACAGCCCCCACCCTCGAGGGCGGCCCCCGAGTCGACGAGAGCGTCGGCGCCCGCCGCCGTCGCGTCCCGACCGCCCCCTACCTGCTGCTGACCGCAGCCGTCGCGATCCTGCTGTTCGGCATGGGATACCCCGTCTACTGGCAGATCGTCACCTCGTTCCAGAAGTACGGCGCCATGCAGCAGCTCGGCGGCAAGGCCCCTGATTGGGTCGGCCTCCAGAACTACATCGACATCGCCACCGACCCGACCTTCTGGCAGGTCGCCGTCCGCTCGCTCGCCTTCTGCGTCGTCACCGCCGCGGTCACCGTCGTGATCGGGATGCTGATGGCCCTGCTCATGACGAAGGTTCCCGCCGCCGTCCGCCTCATCCTGCAGCTCGCCCTGCTGATCGCCTGGGCCATGCCCGTGGTCGCGGCGATGACCGTCTGGATCTGGCTCTTCGACCGTCGTCGCGGCGTCGTCAACTATCTGCTCAGCATGATCCCCGGTGTCGACATGCACGGGTTCAACTGGATCGGCAGCAGCCCCGCCCTCTTCTTCGTCGTCGCGTCGGTCATCGTCATCTGGATGTCCGTGCCGTTCGTCGCGTTCTCCGCCTACGCCGGGCTCACCCAGGTCTCCGAGGAGGTCATGGAGGCGAGCCAGCTCGACGGGGCGGGCGGCTGGGATCGCCTGCGCTACATCATCCTGCCGATGATCCGGCCGGTGATCATGATCGTGCTGCTGCTCAACCTCATCTGGGATCTGCGCGTGTTCGCCCAGATCACGATGCTGCAGGACGCGGGCCCCCAGTCCACCGATTACGACCTGCTGGGCACCTACATCTACAAGAACGGTGTGGCCGGGCTCGACTTCGGCCACGGCGCGGCGATGTCGATCTTCGTCCTCGCGCTCACCATCGCCGTCAGCTGGTTCTACATCAGGAGCCTGCTCAAGGAGGACAAGGCCTGATGTCCGCATCCACCGCCACCGCCGCCTCGGCCGAGCTCGTCGGGCTCGACCCGGTCACGCCGGTCCGACGCCGCCGGTTCCGCCCCGCGGCCTGGGGATGGAGCGTGCTCGCGCTCGTCCTCGCCGCCGCATGGGCCTTCCCCGTCTACTGGATGGTCACCTCGTCGATGCTGTCGACGACGACCCTCGAGTCGTTCACGCCGACGTTCCACCCGTTCGGGGGCTCGTTCGCGAACTACACCGCCGTGATGGGCCCGCAGTTCTGGAGCGCATTGGGGATCAGCGTCTCGGTGACCCTGATCGCGGTGTTCTGCTGCCTGCTGTTCGCCTTCCTCGCGGCCGTGGCGATCAGCCGGTTCCGCTTCCGCGGGCGGACGACGTTCGTCATCGCCATCCTCGTCGTGCAGATGCTGCCGGCCGAGGGCCTGTTCGTCGCGCAGTACAAGATGATGAGCGAGCTCGGCCTGCTGAGCAACATCCTGGGCCTGAGCCTGCTGTACATCGCGGCCGTCGTGCCGTTCACGGTCTGGATGCTGCGCGGCTTCGTGCAGGGAGTGCCCGCCGAGCTGGAGGAGGCCGCCATGATCGACGGCCTCAGCCGGACGCAGGCCTTCATGCGCGTGACCCTGCCGCTCCTGGCGCCCGGGCTCGTCGCCTCCGGGGTGTTCGCGTTCCTGCAGTGCTGGAACGAGTTCACCGTGGCGCTGGTGATCATGAGCGCCGACAACGAGACACTGCCGCTGTGGCTGCGCGGATTCGTGCAGGCCAGCGCGACGCGGGCGATCGACTGGGGGCAGGTGATGGCCGCGTCGACGATCGTCGCGATCCCCGTCATCATCTTCTTCGTGATCGTGCAGGGACGGATGACGAGCGGACTCGTCTCCGGGGCGGTCAAGGGCTGATGCGCGGCGACACCACCACCGCCTCCCGCTGGGAGGACGGGCGATGAGGGTCGGCCTGGACGTCGGCGGCACCAAGACCGATGCCGTCGCCGTCGACGCTGCCGGCGATGTGGTCGCCCGCGTGCGCCTGGCCACCGGGTACGGCCCGGACGAGGTCGTGCGCACCGTCGCGGCCGCGGTCGACGAACTGTGCGCGAGCGGCAGCATCCCTCGATCCGCGATCCGCTCCGTCGGCATCGGCATCCCCGGCCAGGTCGAGCCGGGCTCCGGCCTGGTGGCGCACGCCGTGAACCTGGGCGTCGACCGACTCGATCTGCGCGCCGCGGCCGGCGACCGGCTGGGCGTGCCGATCGGGGTGGAGAACGACGTCAAGGCGGCGGCGCTCGGCGCGTACACGCTGCACGGCGCCGACGGCGCGATGGCGTACCTGAACGTCGGCACCGGCGTCGCCGCGGGCATCGTCACCGACGGACTGCTGCTGCGCGGCGCCCGCGGCACGGCCGGCGAGGTCGGGCACATCTCGGTCGACCCCCACGGACCGGTCTGCCGGTGCGGCCAGCGCGGCTGCATCGAGGCCTTCGCGGGCGGCGGCGCGGTCACCGAGCGGTGGGCCCGCCCCGGCGCGCTGCCGGTGCGCGATGTGTTCGACGCGGCCGACGCCGGCGACCCGCAGGCGCTCCGCCTGCGCGCCGGCATCGCGCTGGGCATCGCCTCTGCGGTGCGCGTGCTCGTGCTCACCGCCGATGTCGACGCGGTCGTGCTCGGCGGCGGGCTCACCGCCCTCGGCGACCGGCTGATCGACGGCGTGCGGGCGGAGCTCGCCACCAGCGCGGAGGCATCTCCCTTCCTGCGCTCGCTCCGACTCGGCGAGCGCGTCCAGCTGCTCCCGTCCGGATCACCCGCTGCAGCCCTCGGCGCCGCCCTGATCGGCGCCGCCGCCGAAACCGAGGAGGCACTCACTCATGGCTGAGGTCATCATCGTCGCGGACGCCGCGGCGGCCGGCGCGCTCGTCGCCGACGAGATCGTCCGGCTCATCCGGTCGCGCCCGGACACCGTGCTGGGGCTCGCCACCGGCTCGACCCCGCTGCCGGTGTACGAGGCCCTGCGCCCACGGCTCGCCGGCGTCGACGTGTCGCGCGTGCGCGGCTTCGCGCTGGATGAGTACGTGGGCATCGACCCCGCGCATCCGGAGAGTTACCGCGCCGTGATCGGCCGCGAGGTCGTCGAGCCGCTCAGACTCGACCCCGACCGGATCCGCACCCCGGACGGCTCCCTCGACGGGATCGAGCACGCCGGCGACGACTACGAAGCGGCCATCACGGCGGCAGGCGGCGTGGATCTCCAGATCCTCGGCATCGGCACCGACGGCCACATCGGCTTCAACGAGCCTGGTTCGTCGTTCGCCTCCCTGACGCGGGTGAAGACCCTGACGGCGCAGACCCGGCAGGACAACGCCCGGTTCTTCGACGCGATCGACGACGTGCCGATGCACTGCATCACGCAGGGCCTGGGCACCATCCTGCGCGCACGGCACCTGGTGCTGCTGGCGTTCGGCGCGGGCAAGGCCGAGGCACTCGCCGGGGCCCTCGAGGGCCCGGTCAGCGCGGCCCTGCCCGGATCGGCGATCCAGCTGCACCCGCACGTGACGGTCGTCGCAGACGAGGCGGCCGCCGCCGAGCTCGCCCACGCCGACTACTACCGCTACGCCTTCGCGAACAAGCCGGCCTGGCAGGGGCTCTAGGCGCACAGGCGGGCGGGCCGGGCTGCGCGCAACTCAGGCAGACCGGTGTGCCCGCGGCCCGAGAGACTCCTCCGGCGTGGGTTCTGCCTGAGTTGTGGGCGCCGCGGCCCGACCTGTCAGGGAGCGAACACCTTGCCGGGGTTGAGGACGCCGGTCGGGTCGAACAGCGACTTGATCCCGCGCTGCAGCGCCCACTGGTCGTCGCCCAGCTCGTCGGCGAGCCAGCGGCGCTTGAGCACGCCGACGCCGTGCTCGCCGGTGAGCGTGCCGCCCAGGCGGAGCGCTGCGCGGAACAGCTCGCCGGCAGCATCCCAGATCTCGTCCGGCACCGCGCCGTCCGCCCCTGCACCGGCAGACGGCTCGAACACGAAGTTCGGGTGGAGGTTGCCGTCGCCTGCGTGCGCCACCGTCGGGATCACCAGGCCGTAGGCCCGCTCGATGCGGGCGATCTCGTCGAACATCTCCGGCAGCGCGCTGCGCGGCACGGCGACGTCCTCGATCAGCGTGGTGCCCAGCGTCTCCATCGCCGGGTGCATCGACCGGCGGATGGTGAGCAGCCGTTCGCCCTCCGCCCTGTCGTGGGTGACCGCGACCGCGCCTCCCGCCGCGCGCAGCACGTCGGCGATCGCGTCGGCGTCGGCCGTCGCCGCTGCTCCGTCGGTCTGCACCGTCAGCTGAGCGGCTCCGGCAGTCGGCGGATCGAGGGCGAGCAGGGCGTGCACCGCCGCGAGGGACGCCGCATCCATCAGCTCCATGATCGATGGCTGCAGGCCCGCCGCCGTCACGGCCGACGAGGCCACGGCCGCCGCGCGGACGTCCGCGAACGTCGCCGCGATGGTGCAGATCTGCCCCGGCACGAGGCGGCGCAGCTTCAGGGTGGCGCCGACGACGACGCCGAGCGTGCCCTCGGAGCCGATCAGCAGCGAGGTGAGGTCGTAGCCGGAGACGCCCTTCACGGTCCGATGACCGAGGTGCAGCAGTCGCCCGTCGGCGAGCACGACGTCCAGGGCGAGCACGGCGTCGCGCACCACCCCGTACTTCGCGCACAGCAGTCCGCCCGCGCCGGTGGCGATGTTGCCGCCGACGGTGGAGATGGCGCGGCTGGCCGGGTCAGGCGCCCACCAGAGCCCCTGCGCGGCGAGGGCGGCGTTGAGGTCGGCGTTGATGATGCCGGGCTCGACCACCGCGAGCAGGTCGTCCGGCCTCACCTCGAGGATGCGGTCCATGCGCCGCACCGAGAGGGCGATCTCGCCGGAGCCGGTGTTCGCACCGCCGGCGAGGCCGGTGCCGGCGCCGCGGGTGACGACGGGAGTCGCGCTCTCGTGCGCGATCCGCAGCACGGCCTGCACGTCGGCGACGGATGCCGCGTGGACGACGGCGAGCGGTGCCCCTGGTGCGGCGTGGCCGGACTTGTCGGCGCGGGCGGCCGAGAGGGCTGCGGGCGACGTGTCGACCCGCTCGCCGAGCGCATCGCGCAGCTGCGCGAGGACGTCGGCGGCAGAAGTCACGTGAAGCGGCGACGACCGGCGATGACGCCGACGGCGGCGGCGACGGCGAAGAAGACGATGCCCACCCACGCGAAGCCGAGACTCCACCAGGCGATGGTCGCCGACACGTAGACGAGCAGCTCCACGACGGCGCGCACGAAGGGATGCACCGCGAAGACCGCGCGGGGAGAGACGAACAGGGCCCAGACCAGGATGGCGATGACGGGTGCGCCGATGCCGACGACGATGTTCCACGGGAACGGCCAGGCGGCGAAGCCCCAGAGCAGCAGCGACCCGAACGCGAACAGCTCGCAGACGAAGGCCAGCACGTCGATCGCCGACAGCGGGGCGCGCGTGCCCGGCGCGGGAGCGGCGGGCGCCTGAGGGACGACGCGGGGGGTGTCGGACATGGCTTCCAGTCTACGACCAGCCGTGCGCGGCTGCCGCGGGGTCAGAGCGAGCGCTCGCCCGCCGTCCAGACTCCTCGCACGGTCAGATCGCCGTCGAGGAGGACCGCGTCGGCCAGGAACCCCGGCGCAAGGCGGCCGAGGTCGTCGCCGCGCCCGATCGCCCTGGCGGGGGTCGTGGTGAGCGCGGTGAGCGCCTCGGTGATCCCGACCCCTGCACCGACGGCCGTGCGCAGCGCGGCGTCCTGCGTGAGCGTCGATCCGGCGATCGCACCGCCGTCGGTGAGGCGGGCGACGCCGCCCTGCACGTCGACGCCGAGTTTGCCGAGCACGTAGTGGCCGTCGGAGTGACCGGCCGCCGCCATCGCGTCGGTGACCAGGGCCACCCGGCCGGGCGCCGCAGCGAATGCGAGCCGCACGATCTCGGGGTGCAGGTGCACGCCGTCGGCGATGACCTCGAGCGTGACGCGCGGGTCGCCCGCTGCAGCGGCGACGGGGCCCGGATCGCGGTGGTGCAGGCCGGGCATGGCGTTGAACGCGTGCGTCAGGACCGTGGCGCCGGCGTCGAAGGCCGCGCGGCAGAGGTCGTAGGCGGCGGCGGTGTGTCCGACGGCGGCGACGACGCCCGCCTCGACGATGCGCCCGATCGCGTCGAGACCCCCGGGGAGCTCGGGGGCGAGGGTGATCTGGCGGATGGTTCCGCGCCCCGCCGAGAGCAGGCGGTCGAGGCCGTCGGCGTCGGGTGCCCGCAGCAGCGCCGCGTCGTGGGCGCCCTTGTGGCCGGGGTCGAGGAACGGACCCTCGAGGTGAGAGCCCAGGACGTCGGCGTCGGTCGCCGCGAGGTCGGCGACCATCGCGGCGCGCTGCTCCAGTTCGGCGAGCGGCGCCGTCACCAGCGAGAGCACTGCTCTCGTGGTGCCGTGCTCCCGATGCAGGGCGCGCGCTGCGCGGATCGCGGCGGGTCCGTCGTCGTACGAGACGCCTGCGCCGCCGTGGCCGTGGATGTCGATGAAGCCAGGACTGAGGATCGCGCCCTCGCCGGCGAGCGCGCGCCCGTCGAGCACGGCGGTGTCAGCATCCGCCGTCCACGACCTGCTGGTGCCCGTCGCCACGACCCGGCCGGCCGCGAAGCGCACCCACCCGTCGGCGACGATGCCGTCGGCGCCGGCGAGGCGCACCGAATGGATGACGGATGCTGCGGCTGCGGTCATTCGGAGACCCACGGGATCTCGTCGGACGCGTGGAAGGCGATGCCCGCGTCGGTCCACAGCGGGCCGAGCGCACCCACGCGGCTGCGGAAGGACTCCCACGTGCGCAGGTCGGTGGAGCCCAGCGCCGGCGACCAGGCCGCCTCGGCCGCCGCCGCGATGCGGGGGAAGGCCATGTGGTCGATGTCGTCGAGGGTGCGCAGCGTCTCGGCCCACATCGGCGCCTCCACCCCGAGGATGCCATCGTCGGCGATCCCGTCGATGAGGGCGGCCGGATCCCACGAGTAGGCGCGCTCGACCGTGACGGGCGCGTTCGCCCAGGTCAGCCCGAGCGGCGCGTCGTCCGCGTACTTCATGTCGAGGTAGATGGCGTCGGCGGGGGAGACGATCACCTGCGAGCCGTTCGCCACGAACGCCCTGGCCTTGTCGTCCATCCCGTCGGTCGGCGTGAGGAACCCCCAGTACTGGCCGACCGTGTCGGGGGACAGGTCGGCGGCGGTGCCCGCCTCGTGCCACGCCACCGGGGTCTTGCCCAGGTCGGAGACCATCCGGCTCACGCGCGAGACGAACAGCGCGAAGTCAGCGGGATCGGTGCCGAGGGCCTCGTCGCCGCCGATGTGCAGGTACGGCCCCGGTGTCATCTCGGCGAGCTCGCCCAGCACATCCGACACGAAGTCGTACGTCGCCTCGTCGTGGATCTTCAGCGAGGAGAAGCCCACCGCGATGCCTTCGTACGGGGTGCCGGAGGTGGGGGTGCCGCCGCCGTACTCGCGCGCGGTGGCGAGGATCTCGTCCGAGAGCACCGGCTCCTCGGCGAGCTCGGGGTAGGCGAGGCCGACCGCGTGGGTGTGGCCGGGCATGTCGATCTCGGGCACCACGATCACGTGACGTGACGCGGCGTAGTCGACGATCCGGCGGTAGTCGTCCTTCGTGAAGAAGCCGCCGGCGTCTCCGCCGACCGCGGTGGCCGATGCGCGCGCGGTGAGCTCAGGGCGGGAGTCGATCTGGATGCGCCAGCCCTGGTCGTCCGAGAGGTGCAGGTGCAGCGCGTTGAACTTGAGGGCGGCCGCGCGGTCGATGTACGCCTCGACGGTCTCGACGGGGAAGAAGTGCCGCGCGACGTCGAGCATCACGCCGCGATAGGCGAAGCGCGGAACGTCGGTGATGGCGACCGCGGGGACGACCCAGCCGTCGCCGGAGGGCGCGACGAGCTGGGTGAGCGTCTGGCGCGCGTAGAACAGGCCGGCCTCGCTCGCGGCCTCGGCGCGGAGGCCGAAGGCGTCCACGGTGAGGCGGTAGCCCTCCGCGCCCAGTGCCGCGTCGGCGTCGACCGTCTCCTCGACGGTGTCGAGCGCCGCCGCGATGGCGTCGTCCCGCTCTGCGCCGGGCAGGCCGAACGGCTCGGCATCCGCGGCGATCCGGAGGTGCGCGGGTGCGGGGACGATGGCGGGCTGCGACACGGTGTCTCCATTCTCGGCAGGTGGCGCGCACGCTGTCAGCGCGAACCCGAGAGCGAGCACGGCTGCGAAGGAACGGCGTCGGCCACCACGCATGTAAAGAGTCCTAACAAAAGGCTGGAGCCAGCCTATCGCGCCGCCCGCCGGGAGGCGAGCGCGCGCACGCCGAAGGGCGCGGTGCGCTGGCACCGCGCCCTTCGGGGCTGTGGCGGACTAGAACCGGAAGAAGACCACGTCGCCGGCAGGCGGCGGCGGGGGCGTCTCCGGCGGACCGAAGGCCGGGACGGCGTCGACGGTCGCGTAGAGGCCCTTCGGCGCCCACTCGACCGCGGCGGGCAGTGCAGCCTCGCGGAACGTGACCGCCGTCTTCGTGCCCTTCTTGATGACCGCGATCCGGCCGCTGAAGAGCTCGGTGACGTAGATGTCACCGCGGGGAGACACCGCGAGGTCGGACGCCGAGACGAGCCCGGTGGCGACCGTGACGAGCTTGCCGGTGAGCGGGTTCACCTTGACGACCGAGCCACGGGCGCCCGCGGCCGGTGTCTCCGGCCCGCCGGGCAGGAGCGAGACGTACAGCCAGCCATCCGGTCCGAGCTCCACGTCGGTGGGCACCGGCTCGAAATCGTACGGGTGCCCCAGGGAGCACTCCGGCAAGCCGAGCTCGAGCGCCCACTCGCCGATGATGGCCCGCTGCGGCGGCAGCACCGCGAGCGTGCGCACCGTGCCGCGGCTGCTCACCGTCAGCAGCGCGTTGCCGCCGGCATCGGCGACCACGGTCCCGAGCGGGGTGCCCAGTGTCGCGTAGGGGTGCGAGTAGACCTCGCCCGTGTACGACGCGGGGATGCCCTCCGGCACCTGGGCGAGGCAGTCGGCGGACAGATCGCTGAAGCCGTACGACGACTTCCCGTCCGGGTTCTTCGCCTTCTCGTGCGCGCCGAGGTCCGCGAGCTGGGTGATCCTGCCCTTGCGGTCCACCTTCTTCAGCAGCGCGCCGTCGGCCGTGGTCTCGGCGAAGTACACCGACCCGAGGAAGGCGGACACCGCCCCCACCTCGTTGCCGGGCGTCGCCGTCGTGTACAGGGTGGAGAACTTCCCCCCGCGGGCGATCTTGTGCAGCGAGCCGGCGAAGTTGTCGGTCACGTACACGCTGCCGTCGAGATCGTGGGCGAGCTTGAGTGGGCTGAACAGGTCTTCGTGCAGCACCTTCGGCGGTGGCGGTGCCGGTGCGGCGGTGGCCGGGGCTGCGATGAGCGCCAGCGGCAGTGCGAGCGCCGCGCCGACGGCGAGGGCGAGTTGTCGTCTCATGACTGTCCTTCTGTTCGATCGGCACGGGGGATCTCCCGATCGTCCCGCCCGGCCCAGCGGGCGGGCCATCCCACATTCCTGGGATGTTGCCGCCGCGGGCGCTCCCGGCACCGCCGACGGAGACGAGCGGCACAGGCGCATCCGGTATGCTCGGGTCGTCGCGACTGGCGTTGAGGTGGGTCACCATCGGGAAGCGACCGACACGGCATTCGACCGCACGCCTGGGCCGATGCGGACCATCCATTTGCGAGCCGTCGTCAGGAGATCGCCATGACCGATCAGTACTTCAACGCCCCCCTCTCCGAGGTCGATCCCGAGATCGCCGAGGTGCTCGAGCGGGAGCTCGAGCGTCAGCGCGGCTACCTCGAGATGATCGCCTCCGAGAACTTCGTGCCCGTCTCGGTGCTGCAGTCGCAGGGCTCCGTCCTCACCAACAAGTACGCCGAGGGCTACCCGGGTCGCCGCTACTACGGCGGCTGCGAGGAAGTCGACGTCGCGGAGGAGCTCGCGATCGCGCGCGCCAAGTCGCTGTTCGGCGCCGAGTTCGCGAACGTCCAGCCGCACTCCGGCGCGACCGCCAACGCCGCCGTGCTGCACGCGATCGCCCGTCCCGGCGACACGCTGCTCGGCCTCTCGCTCGATCAGGGCGGTCACCTCACGCACGGCATGAAGATCAACTTCTCCGGCCGGCTGTTCAACATCGTCGCCTACGGCGTCGACCCCGAGACCAGCGTCATCGACATGGACGAGGTGCGCAGGCTCGCCGTCGAGCACCAGCCCAAGGTGATCATCGCCGGCTGGTCGGCGTACCCCCGCCAGCTCGACTTCGCGGCGTTCCGCGCGATCGCCGACGAGGTGGGCGCGCTCCTCTGGGTCGACATGGCGCACTTCGCCGGCCTCGTCGCCGCGGGCCTCCACCCGAACCCGGTGCCGCACGCCCACGTCGTCTCCTCGACCGTGCACAAGACCATCGGCGGCCCGCGCTCCGGCTTCATCCTCACCAACGACGCCGACATCGCGAAGAAGATCAACACCGCGGTCTTCCCCGGCCAGCAGGGCGGCCCGCTCATGCACGTGATCGCCGCCAAGGCGACCGCGTTCAAGCTCGCCGCGACCCCCGAGTTCAAGGAGCGCCAGGAGCGCGTGCTCAGCGGCGCGCACATCATCGCCGAGCGCCTCTCGCAGCAGGACGTGCAGGACGCCGGCATCGCGGTGCGCTCCGGCGGCACCGATGTGCACCTCGTGCTCGTCGACCTGCGCAACGCCGAGATCGACGGCAAGCAGGCAGAGGACCTGCTGCACGAGATCCACATCACGGTCAACCGCAACGCGGTGCCCAACGACCCGCGTCCGCCGATGGTGACGTCGGGCCTGCGCATCGGCACGCCGGCTCTCGCCACGCGCGGATTCGGCGACGCCGAGTTCACCGAGGTGGCCGACGTGATCGCCCTCGCGCTGCTCCCCGGTGCCGATGTCGAGGCGTTGCGCGCGCGCGTCGCCGCGCTGACGGCCGCCTTCCCGCTGTACCCCGGTCTGACGCAGTGATGACCGCTCGGATCCTGGACGGCAAGGCTGCGGCCGCAGCGATCAAGGACGAGCTGGTCGAGCGGGTGGCCGCGCTGAAGGAGCGCGGCATCACGCCCGGCATCGCGACCGTGCTGGTGGGCGCCGACCCGGCCTCGCAGCTGTACGTCGGGATGAAGCACAGGCAGTCCGAGGCGATCGGGATGAACTCGATCCAGCGCGAACTGCCCGCGGACGCGACGCAGGAGCAGGTCGAGGCGCTGATCGACGAGCTCAACGCCGACCCGGACTGCCACGGCTACATCGTGCAGCTCCCGCTGCCGAAGCACATCGACACCGACGCGATCCTCGAGCGCATCGATCCCGCGAAGGACGCCGACGGGCTGCACCCCACCAACCTGGGCCGGCTCGTGCTCAACGTCAACGCGCCGATCACCTCGCCGCTGCCGTGCACGCCGCGGGGCGTGATCGAGCTGCTGCTGCGCAACGACTACGACCTCAGGGGCAAGCACGTGGTCGTGGTCGGCCGCGGCGTCACGATCGGCCGGTCGATCGGGCTGCTGCTCACGCGCCGCGACATCAACGCGACCGTGACCCTCACCCACACCGGAACCGTGGATGCTGCGCAGTACCTGCGGCAGGCGGATGTCATCGTCGCGGCGGCCGGGGTCAAGCACCTCGTCACGGCCGCCGACGTGAAGCCCGGCGCCGCCGTGCTGGATGTCGGCGTGACCCGCGAGACCGACCCCGAGACCGGCAAGGCGCGGGTCTACGGCGACGTCCACCCCGACGTCGCCGAGGTCGCCGGATTCGTGTCGCCGAACCCCGGCGGCGTCGGCCCGATGACCGTGGCCCTGCTCCTCACCAACGTGGTCGAGGCGGCGGAGCGCTCCGCCGCCTGACCCCGGCTCCGCCCCCAACCCGTTTACGGACGCGACACGCCGCTTGTGCGCCCGTTCGCGCGGCGTGTCCCGTCCGTAAACGGTGCGGGGCGAGGAGCTCGACCCGCGTCAGGCGGTGAAGCGGGCGAGGAACTCGCGCGTGCGCGGCTCCCGCGGGGCGACGAGGACCTCGGCGGGCGGACCCTGTTCGAGGATGCGCCCGTCGTCGAGGAACACGACGCGGTCGGCGACGTCGCGGGCGAACGCCATCTCGTGCGTGGCCATCACGATCGTCCGGCCGTCGTCGGCGAGGCTGCGCACGAGGTCCAGGACCTCCGCGACGAGCTCCGGGTCGAGAGCCGAGGTGATCTCGTCGAGCAGGAGCAGCGCGGGGGAGGTCGCGACGGCCCGCGCGATCGCCACCCGCTGCTGCTGACCGCCGGAGAGCCGGTCCGGGTGCACGTCCGCCTTGTCGGCGAGCCCCACCCGCTCGAGCAGCGCGAGGGCGGCGGCGGCAGCATCCCGCTTCGAGGTGCGGTGCACATGGCGCAGCGCGAGCGTGATGTTGGCCAGCACCGTGAGGTGCGGGAACAGGTTGTACTGCTGGAAGACGACCCCGATGCGCGCGCGGACGGCGTCGGGGTCCACGCGCGGGTCGCTGATGTCCGCGCCGTCGAGCCAGATCCGCCCGTCGTCGATCGGCTCGAGCAGGTTCACCGTGCGCAGCAGCGTGGACTTGCCCGACCCGCTCGCGCCGATCAGGGCGACGACCTCGCCCGCGGCGACCTCGAGGTCGATCCCGCGGAGCACGTCGTGGCCGTCGAACGACTTCCAGACGTCCTCGAGACGCAGCAGCGGCGCGGTCATACGATGCCCCCGATCTGCTCCCTGGCGCGGACGCGGGCGGTGTACCAGTCGGTCAGCCGGATCGTCGGGATCGCCAGCAGCACGAACAGCAGCGCGGCCACGACGTACGGGGTGAAGTTGAAGTACGCGGCGGTCTCGATCTGCGCGGCGCGCACCGCGTCGACGGCGCCGAGCAGCGAGATGAGGCCGACGTCCTTCTGCATCGCGACGAAGTCGTTCATGAGGGCCGGGGTGACCTTGCGCACCGCCTGCGGCACCACGATCAGCCGCATCGTCTTGGCGTGGCTCAGGCCGAGCGACCGCGCCGCGTGGCGCTGCGACGGGTGCACCGCCTCGATGCCCGCACGGAAGACCTCGGAGACGTACGCCGAGTAGGTCAGAGTGATCGCGATGGTGCCCCAGAACTCGGTCGGCATCCGCACCGGAATCATCTGCAGGCCGGGGATCCCGAAGCCGACGAGGTACAGCACGATGATGAGCGGGATGCCGCGGAAGACGTCCGTGTACCCCGCCGCGAGCGCGCGCAGCGGCAGCCAGACCGGGCCACGCAGCGTGCGGACGGTGGCCAGCAGCATCCCGAACAGCAGCACGAGGACCGCCGACATCGCGAGCACGCGGAGGTTGAGCAGGAAGCCGTCCCACACCCGGGGGAGCGAGGCGAGGAACACCTCGCCGTTGAAGAACTGCTGCTGCACGCGCGCCCAGCCGGGCGTGTTGATGATGGCGACCCAGATGAGCGCGGCGACGACGAGGGTGGAGATCAGGCTGATGACGACCGAGCGGCCGCCCTGGCGCTTGCGATACGCCTGTCGTTCGAGCTCGACGGCGCTGACCTCCCGGCGCGCGCCGACGACCGGGGCGGGTGCGCGGGTCATCCGGCCAGGCTAGCCCAGGGGCGGCTCACTGCAGCAGCGGCGCCTGGCCCTCGCCGCCCAGCCACTCGGTGGCCAGATCGTCGAGGGTGCCGTCCTCGCGGAGCGCGTCGACGGCGGCGGTGACCTGGTCGGTCAGCGGGGAGTCCTTCGCGAGCACGAGCCCGAACGCGTCGGCGTCCTGCCCCTCGATGGCGGGCAGCTGGCCGACGAGCTTGCCGTCGGTGAGCTCCACCCCGGAGATGTAGAAGGCGGTGGGCAGATCGGTGACGATCGCGTCGACCTGGCCGTTCTCGAGCGCGAGCTTCGCATCGTCGTTGCTGTTGAACGCCTGCGCACCCTGGGTGGGAGCGATCGCCTGCTCGATCGCGGTGAAGCTGGTCGTGCCGACCTGAGCCCCGATGAGGAGGTCCTTGAGGTCGGCGAGCGACGTCGCGTCGGCCGCCGGCGACGAGCCGGTCGTGATGACGACCTGCGTGGTCTCGTAGTACGGCGAGCTGAAGTCGACCGACTCCTTGCGCTCGTCGGTGATCGAGAACTGCTGCAGGTTGACGTCGAAGTCCTTCGGGCCCGGCGCGATGGCCTCGTCGAACGTCGTGCGCACCCAGACGACGTCCTCTTCGGCGAACCCGAGCTCGGCCGCGACGGCGTAGGCGACGGCGGACTCGAAGCCCTCGCCGCTCTCGGGGGCGTCGTCGATCACCCACGGGTAGTAGGCCGGCTCGCCGGTCGCGACCGTGAACTTCCCGTCGGTCACCCACCCCTCGTCGGCGGCGGCCGATTCGCTCGGCGCGGCGGAGCCGGTGCCGGAGCTGCAGGCTCCGAGCAGAAGGGCGGCTGCGGCGAGCGGGGCGAACGCGGCGATGCGCAGGATGGGACGCGACATGGGAGGCCTCCAGGATTCGGGTGCGGGGCGCGCCGGCGTGCTGTGCGCCTGCGGGCGTGTCCCATCTTGCTCGGATCGCGCGGGCCGCGCCCGGTGCGGGTCGCCGTGTTACGCCGCTCGTCGCGGCGACGTCGCAGCACGTCGCGGCACGTCGCGGGGGACTCGGGGTGCGTCAGCCCAGCTCGTCGAGCATCCGGCGCTGCTCGGCCGTGAGGCCGTCGCGCAGCTCGTCGCGGGCGGCGGGGCTCTCCACGGAGCTCGGCGCCGGGTCAGCGCTCGATCGTCCGCGGGAGATGCCGCGGGCGCGGTCGTAGAGCGAGCCGGCACGCGCCTCGAGCGTGTCGTCGATCGCGTCGTACACGATCCAGACGAGCAGCAGCAGGAGCGGCGGAAGCACGTAGCCCCAGAAGAAGCCCCGCACGTCGACGGCCGACAGCAGCACCACCAGCACCCAGACGATGAGCTCGACGACGAACACGAGGCCGAACTGCACGAGCTTCTCGCCCGCCTTCGTCCGCTGGTGCGCGCTCTTCGCGGCGCGGCCGGACAGCAGCCTCGCCACGAGGGGCTTCAGCCACAGGGTCGCGGCGGTCAGCACCACCGCCGCCCAGAGCGCGGCCCAGCCGACGGACACACTGGGCAGCAGCGCTCCGATGAGCCAGAGCACCACGACATTGAACACATACAGCGAGGCGAAACGCACGATCCAGGCCTTCATTCCTCCAGGGTGTCACGGCCGCGACGCACCGGCCAGGAGTCACGCGAGGGTCGGCGCGGGCTCCTTCACGCGGGAACCGGATGCTGTCGCATCCGTCGCGCCGTGCTGTGCGGCCTTCGCGACCCACCCCGCACGCGCCTCCGTCTCGGAGAACCGCACGGGCGTGAACCGGGTGATCCCCGTCGTCCGGATGCCGCAGTAGCCCAGGATCGCCTTGGTGAGGCTCGTCTCGGCGGCATTGCGGTAGACCAGGCGGTTCCAGAACCGCGGGGAGTCCATCGTCATGACGAGGCGGGCGGTGCGCCCGGTGAGCAGCCGGTCGGAGATCGCTGAGCGCTCGCGGTACCGGAAAGCGGCGTTCGACAGGAAGACGCGGTCGATGAACGCCTTCAGGGCAGCGGGGTAAGTGCCCCACCATTGCGGGAAGAAGAGCGCGACATGCTCCGCCCACTGCACGTCGCCGAGGTAGGCGGCCACCTCCGGATCGAGCTGCCGGTCGTCGGCAGTGCGCGGCGCGCGGAGCTGGTCGCGGCTGGTGGGGTGCCCGGGGATGGGGTCTTCGGCGAGGTCGATGACGCGCACGTCGGCGCCGCCGACGCGGGCGCGCTCGATGTAGGCGGTGGCGAGCGCGTGGGTGAGGGTCGTCGGCAGCGGTGTGCCGATGATGACGAGGATGCGGCGGGTCATGACAGGGGGCCTTTCTCCTGGACGAGGGTGATCAGCAGGTCGAGCTGTGCGCGGAGCGCGTCGACGTCGATGGACTGCGCGGCGAGTCGCGGGTCGGTGAACAGCTCGGTGAACGCGGCCTCGAGCTCACCGCCGGCGGCGTGCACGAGCTCGCGGGCGCGGGGGGCGAGGGAGATGAGCACCCGACGGCCCTGGCCCGAGCCGGTGGTCGTCGTGATCCAGCCGTCGGCGACGAGACCAGGCACCCGCTTGCTGACCGCTGCCTTCGTCACGCCGAGGCACCGCGCGAGGGTGGTGATGTCGACCGGCTCGACGTCGGCGGCGGCGGCGAGGAAGTGGAACGTCGCGAAGGAGACGCCGTGGTGCCGCCGCAGGAAGTCGTCGGCGAAGCCGTCGAGCGTGCCCACCAGATGATGGAGGGTCGCGGTGATGCGTGCGGTCATGCACTGAGTAAACCTGTTGACTCGCACTGTGTCAACAGGTTTACTCGAGATCAGCCGATCGAGACGAGTTGATCCAGGTCGTCGTTCGGGAGGAAGTCGGCGACAGCGCTCACCTGCACGTCGACGAGATCGGCGCGGCCGGAGAGGACGTTCAGGAACGCCGTGTCGGCAGCATCCCGTCCGGTCGCGATGCGCACGAGCGTCGAGCGCGGCGCCAGCGTCGTGGCATCGACGACGCGCCACTGCCCGCCGACCCACGCCTCGGCGACGGCGTGGAAGTCCATCGGGTGCAGCCCCGGCGCGTACACGGCGACGAGGCGGGCCGGCACCCCGAGCGCCCGCAGCAGCGCGACGCACAGGTGGGCGTAGTCGCGGCAGACGCCGCGGCGGCCGAGCAGGGTGCGGATCGCTCCGTCCGTCGGCAGCGACGAGCCGGAGACGTAGGCCAGGCGGGTGCCGACCCAGGACGACACCGAGGTGAGCAGCTGCGCGTGGTCGGTGATGCCGCCGAACTCGGCGGCCGCGGTCGGCGCGAGCGAATCGGACTCGGCGTAGCGGCTGGGGCGCTGGTAGACGAGCAGGTCGGCCTCCGCACCCTCCGCGGGCGCAGCGGAGCCGGAGATGGTCGCGGCGTACTCGAACACGAACCGACCGGCCGCGGCCCGCACCCGGTGCAGCCGGCCGCCGTGCGCATCGGCGACCTCGCTGACCTCGACGGGCGAACCGTCGACCGTCGCGGTGATGATCTCGCGCGACGGCGCATACGAGCTCGCCGCTGCGACCGCGAACACCAGGTCCGCGGGCTCGGTGACGTCGAGGGTGATCCGACTCGTGATGTCTCGCTGCATGGGCACAGCCTGGCACGTCGTCGTTGCGGGCGGATGACGGTTGACATCCGGTGCGCGAGGATGGTGCCGTGCATCCCGCCGACGTCATCGCCCGCCGCCTGCGCTCGCACCGGCTGGCGGCGCCGGCGCCCACCGTCGCGGATGCGGCCGCGCACATGCTCGCGACCCAGGGGCAGGAGTTCTGGGGCGGCCGGTGGGCACTCGCGGCCCGCACGGCCGGGAACCCGAGCGTCCGCGACGTCGACGCCGCCTTCGACCGTGGCGAGATCGTGCGTTCGTGGACGATGCGGGGCACGATCCACATCGTGCCGGCCCGCGACCTCGGCACGGTGCTCTCGGTGACCGGTGACCGGCAGTTCCGCTCGGCGGCGGCCACGCACCGGCGGGAAGGCCTCGATGCCCGCGAATTCGCCCGGGCCGAGCGGATCGCCCTGGGGGCGCTCGCCGGCGGCGGTCGGCTCTCCCGCAGGGAGCTCTTCGAGGTTCTCGAGCAGGGCGGGGTGTCCACCGCGGGTCAGCGCGGCTACCACGTGCTGGTGGGCCTGTCCGTGCGCGGTCTGGTCTGCCAGGGACCGGTCGTGCCGCGGGAGGGCGGACCGACCCGCGAGCAGTACATCGTGCGGACGGACGAATGGCTGTCGGATGTCGCCACCCCCGCCGATCCGCTCGCCGAGATGTTCGCCCGGTTCATCGCGTCGCACGGGCCCGCCGGCGCCCGCGACTTCGCCTGGTGGTCTGGGCTGCCGCTCGGTCAGGCGCGCCTCGCGGCTGCGGCGGCGGCGGACCGGCTCGAGCTCGTCGACGAGACGCCGGAGCCGGTGTGGATCGCCGCGGGGAGCGCACCGCGGCGCAGCGCGACAGCATCCGCCGTCCTGGCACTGCCGCCGTTCGAGGAGTACTTCATCTCGTACGCGGATCGCACGGTGCCCTGTGCGCCGGAGTTCTTGCGCGCGGTCGGGCCGGGGCTCAACGGCATCGTGCGGCCGATCATCGTCGCGGACGGCACCATCGTCGGGGTGTGGGCGCACTCGCTCGCGGTCGGGCGGCACGCGAACGACCCCGTGCCCGAGCTGTTCGTGCCCGGCGTCGTCCCCGACGAGGAGGTCGCGGCGGCGCTCGATCGCTACCGGACGTTCATCACCGCCTGATCAGCCGGCCGCGTGCCGATCGAGGAACGCGTACACCTCGTTGTCGTCGACGCCGGGGAAGGCGCCGCGCGGCAGCGGCGAGAACATCTGCATGTGCACGCGGGCGCTCGGCCAGGCCTTGCCGGCCCAGCGCTGGGTGACATCGCTCGGCGCGCGGCGGCAGCAGGCGTCGTCGGGGCAGGTCGAGACGGCGCGCTTGCCGGTCTCGCGGCCCCTGAACCACTTCGCGTCGTCGAACGGCACGCCGACCGTGATCGAGAACTCGCCCTCTGCGGTGGTGCCGGTCTGGCTGGAGCACCAGAACGTGCCGGCGGGGGTGTCGGTGTACTGGTAGTGCTCGGTGGTGCGGTTCTGCTCCTCGAACGCTGCCCGCGCCGACCATTTGCGGCACGCGATCTGGCCGTCGACCGCGCCGGTGACATCGGTCGGCAGCGGCAGATCGTCGTTCTCGTACACGCGTCCGATCGCCCCCGATCCGTCGACGCGCAGGAAGTGCAGCGGGATGCCGAAGTGCTGCGTCAGCAGGTTGGTCATCCGCATCCCGGCTGCCTCGTGCGTGACGCCGAATGCGTCGCGGAAGTCCTCGACGGCGAGGTTGCGGTCCTTCTTGGCCTGCGTGAGGAAGGCGACCGAAGCGGTCTCGGGCATGAGGCAGCAGGCGGCGTAGTAGTTGATCTCGAGCCGCTGCTGCAGGAAGTCGGCGTAGTCGCTCGGCCGCTCGTGGCCGAGCAGACGGTGCGCCATCGCCTGCAGGGCCATCGAGCGCAGCCCGTGACCGCCGGGGATCGATGCGGGCGGCAGGTAGATGCGGCCGTTCTCCAGATCGGTGACCGAGCGGGTCGAGTGCGGCAGGTCGCTCGCGTAGATCAGCTCGAAGCCCAGCTGCTCGGCCATGATGCTCACCGAGCGGTGGGTGAGCGCGCCGCCGACATGGCCGGCGGACTTGAGCTGCTTCTCGGCGAGCTTCTCGATGTCGCCGAGGTAGTTGTCGCGCTCGCGCATCATGAGGCGCAGCTCGGTGTTGGCGCGGCGCGCCTCCTCCGGGGTGGCGATGGCCTCGCGCTCGCGGCGCAGCAGCTCGGCGTGCAGCCCGAGGATCGACTCGAGGGTCTCATCGCTCATCCCCTTGGTCACCTTCACCGGGGCGACCCCCAGCCGGCGGAACACGCTGCTGGCCTGGGCGCGCTCCAGCTCGATCTCGAGCGCGGCGCGACGGTTCGGGGGCTCGGTCGAGAGCAGGTCGGCGACGCCGACGCCCGTCGCCGTGGCGATGGCCTGCAGCAGCGACAGCTTGGGCTCGCGCTTGCCGTTCTCGATGAGGCTGAGCTGACTGCCCGCGACGCCGACCACTGCGCCGAGCTCGTCGAGCGTGAAGCCGTGGGCGACCCGCTGATGGCGGATGCGGTGACCCAGGGTGGACAGTTCCAGGGCGGTGGGGGGCATTCCTTGAGCATAACGAAAGAAGTCGATTTCTTAGCGAGCGTTTCCGGAGAAGGGATGCTGTCGCCCGCGGATAGTGGACACAAGCCTGAATCTGACGGCATCCAAGGAGACCCCATGGCCATCGCGGACATCTTCACCCGACCCGAGCCCCGCACCACGACTGCCCCGCTCGCGACGCTCTCACATGGTGCGCGCCCGGCGCTGGACGGCGATGGTGCCGCCGCGCTGTTCGCGTGGGTGGACGAGATCGCCGCGCTCACCCAGCCCGACCGGGTGCACTGGATGGACGGATCGCGCGGTGAGAACGAGGCGCTCCTGCGTCAGATGGTCGAGGACGGCACGCTCATCAAGCTGAACCCCGAGTGGCGGCCGGGCTCGTACCTGGCCCGCTCCCACCCGAGCGACGTCGCCCGCACCGAGGGGCGCACCTTCATCGCCTCCGAGCGCGAGGAGGATGCCGGTCCCACCAACAACTGGGCGGACCCCGCCGAGATGCGCGCCACCATGGACGGGCTCTTCGCCGGCGCCATGCGCGGACGCACGATGTACGTCGTGCCCTTCTCGATGGGCGCGGTGGGCGGGCCGCTCTCGCACATCGGCGTCCAGATCACGGACAGCCCCTACGCGGTCGCCTCGATCGGCATCATGACGCGCGTCGGCACCGCCGTGCTGCACGAGATCGCCGCCGGCGCCGCGTGGGTCAAGACCGTGCACAGCGTCGGAGCCCCGCTCGCTCCCGGCGAGGAGGACGTCGCGTGGCCGTGCAACGCGGAGAAGTACATCGTGCACTTCCCCGACACGCTCGAGGTCTACTCCTACGGCTCCGGCTACGGCGGCAACGCCATCCTCGCCAAGAAGTGCTTCGCGCTGCGCATCGCCTCGGTGATCGGCCGTGACGAGGGCTGGCTGGCGGAGCACATGCTCCTCATCCGGGTGATCAGCCCGGCAGGCAAGGCGTACCACGTCGCCGCGGCCTTCCCCTCGGCCTGCGGCAAGACCAACCTCGCGATGCTGCGGCCCACCATCCCCGGCTGGCGCGTCGAGACCCTCGGCGACGACATCGCCTGGCTGCGCCCGGGCGAGGACGGGCGGCTCTGGGCGATCAACCCCGAGGCGGGGTTCTTCGGCGTCGCCCCCGGCACGGGCGAGTCGACCAACGTCACGGCGGTCGAGACGCTGTGGGGCAACACGATCTTCACGAACGTCGCCCTCCGCCCCGACGGCGACGTGTGGTGGGAGGGCCTGACCGACGAGGCCCCCGCAGAGCTCACCGACTGGCAGGGCAAGCCGTGGACGCCCGCATCCGGCCGCCCGGCCGCGCACCCGAACTCGCGCTTCACGGTCAGCGCTGCGCAGTGTCCGCAGATCGCCGACGACTGGGACGCGCCAGAGGGCGTGCCGCTGGACGCCATCCTCTTCGGCGGCCGCCGCGCCACGAACGTCCCGCTCGTCGTGGAGGCCACCGACTGGGCGCACGGGGTCTTCCTCGGCTCGACGATCTCGTCGGAGCGCACGGCGGCAGCCGAGGGCACGGTCGGCGAGCTGCGCCGCGACCCGTTCGCGATGCTCCCGTTCTGCGGCTACAACATGGCCGACTACTTCGGCCACTGGCTCAAGGTGGGGCAGAAGCTGCGGTTCGACCGCGCGCCCCGCGTGTTCCAGGTGAACTGGTTCCGCAAGGGCACGGACGGCCGGTTCCTGTGGCCCGGCTTCGGCGACAACTCGCGCGTGATCGACTGGATCATCCGCCGCGTCGAGGGCCAGGTCGCCGCCGTCGACAGCCCGATCGGGCGCCTGCCGCGGACGGACGACCTCAACCTCGACGGCATCCACGTGCCGCAGACCGACCTCGACGAGCTGTTCGCCGTCGACGAGGACTCGTGGCTCACCGAAGCCGACCTCACCGAGCAGTTCTACTCCACGTTCGAGGGGCGAGTCCCGGCGCAGCTGTTCGCCGAGCTGGCCGCCCTCCGCTACCGCCTGAAGCGCTCGCAGCAGGCCTGAGCCCCTCCTGGGTCGCTCCTGGGTCGGTCCTGGGCGGCTCCTGGGCGGCCCGCCGGCCGTTCCAGAACAGGAGATCTGGCGGAGACAGGACGAACCGTGCCGGAAGCGTCCTGTGCCGGCCGGATCCCCTGTTTCGGGCGGGTGAGGGCGCGCGGCGCGGCCCTGGGTCAGACCAGCAGCTGGTGACGCGCGAGATCCCGGTACAGCGGGGTCGATTCGACGAGCTCGGAGTGGGTGCCCTGCCCGACGACCCGTCCGTGGTCGAGCACGACGATCAGATCGCTGTCGACCACGGTCGAGAGGCGGTGGGCGATCACGATGAGCGTGCGGCCCGTCGCAACGGCGTCGATCGCGTCGCGCATGCGCTGCTCGTTCAGCCCGTCGAGCGACGAGGTCGACTCGTCGAGCAGCAGGATCGGGGGAGCGGCCAGCAGCGCCCGCGCGATCGCGAGGCGCTGGCGCTCGCCGCCCGAGAGCATGACGCCCGCCTCGCCGACGGGTGCGTCGACGCCGAGCGGGCTGCGCTCGAGCACCTCGCCGAGGTTCACCGCGCGCAGCACCCGCTCGCATTCCTCGTCGGATGCGGTGGGCGACGCGAGTCGCAGGTTCTCGGCGATGGTGCCTGCCAGGGTCGGGGCGTCCTGCTCCACGTATCCGAGCTGTCCACGTAGGTCGGTGCGGTCGAGCGTGCGGACGTCCACGCCGTCGAGGAGGATCGCGCCGTCGGTGGGGTCGTAGAAGCGCTCGATCAGCGCGAGCGTGGTCGACTTGCCCGCGCCGGACGGCCCGACCAGGGCGACGCGTGACCCACGCGGCACCTGGAACGAGACGCCCTTGAGCACCTCGCCGTCGGAGTCCGCGGTGGCCGGCAGCTCGACCGCGGAGGTGTCGACATGAGCGTCGCTCAGCGCCGCGAGGGCGGCCGACTCGGCGGTCCGACGAGCGGCGACCACCGACGCCGGGTAGCGGAACCGCACGTCGCGGAACTCGAGCGCCGCGTGCGAGTCGTTCGCCCCGGGCGCGGTCGCAGCAGGCTGCACGGTCGCGGCGATCGCCACATCCTGATCCGTCTCGATCGGCAGATCGAGCACCTCCTGGATGCGGCCCAGCGCGCCGAGCGCCTGGTTGACCGAGGTGATCGCGCCGAAGAACGAGCCGAGGGGGGCGATCAGCAGGAACAGGAACATCACGAACGTGACCAGATCGGCGACCGTGATCGCTCCGGACGCGACGCGGTACCCGCCGAGGCCGAGGACGACCAGCAGTGACACCTGCAGCGCGATGCCCGCGATCGGGACGACCAGGGCCGAGACCTTCGCGATCCGCACGCCGACGCCGTACACGTCGGTCGCGACGCGCGTGACGTCCGCTGCCTCGCGCTCCGTCGCGCCGGCCGCGCGCACGGTGCGGATCGAGCCGACCGCGCGCTCCACGCCCGAGGCGAGCTCGCCGACCTTGTCCTGCTGCTCCTGCGTCGCCGTGCGGATGCGGCTGCTGAGCAGCGTGACGCCGACCACCGAGATGCCGAGCACGCCGACGATGGAGACCAGCAGCACGGGGTCGATGAACGCCATCGCGAGGATCGCACCGACGAACAGGAGCGCGTTGCCGACCGAGTCGGCCAGGCCCTGGGTGAGCACGGCGTAGAGCAGGGTGGTGTCGGTTCCCACCCGCGAGACGAGATCCCCCGTGCGCCGCGAGTCGAACTCGCTGATCGGCAGGTGCAGGATGCGCGCGATGAGCTTGCGGCGGCTGGAGTACACGACGGCGGTGCCGGTGCGCTGCAGGAGGTAGTGCTGGTATCCGCTGATGACGGAGGACGCCACGACCAGCGCGACGATGCCCCACACCAGCACGCCGAGGGCCTCGCCCGACTGCACGCGCTCGATGACCTGGCCGACCAGCAGCGGCTGGGCCAGGGTCGTGATCGAGCCCGCGATGCTGAGGATCACGATGACCACGAGCACCGGCTTGTGCTCGAAGATGTACGGCAGTAGCTGCGTCAGGCGGGCGCGGGGGCCGTCCTGGGGTGCGGAGCGGCGGCCGCGGCGAGGGGCGGGTGCGGACATGGTGGTGCCTCGTTCATCCTGGTCGGGGGGTTACCTACGACCGTACTTCTTGTGCACGGCCTGCTTGCTCACACCGAGGGCGGCGGCGATCGCGACCCAGGAGTAGCCCGACGCGCGTGCCCGACGCACCTGCTCGGCCTCGGCCCGCGAGAGCACGGAGCGCAGCTCCGTCAGCTCGCGCAGCTGGGCGAGGGGCTCGCCGCCGTCGATGGCGCCGATGGCGGTGCGGATCTGATCGCTCACGGTTTCTCCTGGATCGGATGCGGTGGTGTACCGCATCCGATCGTCAACCGTAGTTGACACCGCCACCGGAAGTCAACTCCGGTTGACGGGCAGGGATGTCCGAACCGCCGGGTAACCTTGTCCGGTGCCCGCTCCCGTGATCTCTGCGCAGAACCTCGTCAAGGCCTACAAGGTCAAGGGCAAGCCCGACTTCCTGGCCGTCGACGGCCTCAGCTTCGAGGTGGCACCCGGCGAGTCGTTCGGTCTCCTCGGGCCCAACGGCGCCGGCAAGTCCACGACGATGAAGATGGTCGGCGCGGTCTCGACCCGCACCGACGGCGACCTCAGCATCCTCGGCCTCGACCCCGATCAGTACGGCCCCGAGATCCGCTCGCGCCTGGGCGTCGTGCCCCAGCAGGACAACCTCGATGGCGAGCTCAACGCCCGCGAGAACCTCTACATCTACGGCCGCTACTTCGGCCTGCCGGCCAAAGTGTGCCACCAGAAGGCCGACGAGCTGCTCGCCTTCGCGCAGCTCGAAGACAAGGCTAAGAGCAAGGTCGACCAGCTCTCCGGCGGCATGAAGCGCCGGCTCACCATCGCCCGCGGCTTGATCAACGACCCGCGCATCCTGCTCCTCGACGAGCCGACCACCGGGCTCGACCCGCAGGCGCGCCACGTGCTGTGGGACCGTCTGTTCCGTCTGAAGGAGCGCGGCACGACGCTCGTGCTGACGACCCACTACATGGACGAGGCCGAGCAGCTCTGCGACCGGCTCATCGTGGTCGACAAGGGCCGCATCATGGCGGAGGGCACCCCTGCCGCGCTCATCCGCGAGCACTCCACCCGTGAGGTGCTCGAGGTGCGCTTCGGCTCCGACCGCAACCAGCAGGTCGCCGCGCAGCTCCAGGGTCTCGGCGATCGGGTCGAGGCTCTGCCCGACCGCATCCTGATCTACACGGCCGACGGCGAAGCGGCGCTCGAGCGCATCACGCAGCTCGGGCTCCAGCCGGTGACGAGCCTGGTGCGCCGTTCGAGCCTGGAGGATGTGTTCCTCCGGCTGACCGGAAGGTCGCTGATCGAATGACCGCCGCCGAGACCGGGCTCTCGCTCGACGAGCTGCGCGCCGAGGCGATCGAGTGGGCGCGCAAGCCGCGCAGCCGCGGCACCTGGTACGTCACCGAGCACATCGTGCGCGCGATGCGCGCCTACGGCTGGACCATCGTCGTCGGCGCCCTCGGGCAGCCGATCCTCTACCTGCTCGGCCTCGCCGTCGGGCTCGCCGCCCTCATCGCGGAGCCGATCGACGACGCAGGGCAGGCAGTGCCGTATCTGGTGTTCGTCGCGCCGGCGCTGCTGGCCACCGCGGCGATCGCGGTGGCGTCAGAGGAGTTCACGTATCCCGTGATGCAGGGCTTCAAGTGGCGCCGCTACTTCTACGGCTTCAACGCGTCGCCCCTGTCATCGGGGCAGCTGGCCAACGGCGTCGTGCTGGGTGCGGGTGCGCGCATGCTGCTCGCGGTGGCCGCCTACTTCGTCTTCATCGCGATCTTCTTCGTGTGGATGTATCCGGGCGTCACCTCGCCCGGGACCGCCTGGCTCTCGGTGCCGATCGGCCTGCTCGGCGGCCTGGCATTCGGCATTCCCCTGATGGCATACGCCGGCACGCTCGAGGACGACACCGGCCAGTTCGCCCTCGTCCAGCGGTTCGTCTTCATGCCGATGTTCCTGTTCTCCGGCACGTTCTACCCGCTCGGGGTGCTGCCCATCTGGCTGCAGTGGATCGGATGGATCTCGCCGCTGTGGCACGCCTCCGAGCTCGGGCGCGTGGTCACCTACGGCAAGCCGGTCGCGCCGGTGATGATCGCGGTGCACGTCGTCTACCTGCTCGTCCTCGCCGTCGGCGGCCACATCGTGGCGCGCCGCGTGTTCACCAGGAGGCTCGCCAAATGACCGCCGTGGCAGAGGACACCCAGACGCGTCGCGGGGGAGTCCGCGCGCTGTGGGCGGGCAACCCGCAGGCCGTGGTGCAGCGCGGGCTGATCGCCGCGCGCTCGTCGAGCTGGGTCGTGGTGTTCTCCGGGTTCTTCGAGCCCGTCTTCTACCTGGCCTCGATGGGACTCGGTCTCGGCGCGCTGATCGGGGACGTGCAGACCAGCGGCGGCATCTCCGTTCCGTACGCGGCCTTCATCGCGCCGGCCCTGCTGGCGGTGTCCGCCATGAACGGCGCCATCTACGACTCGACGTGGAACGTCTTCTTCAAGATGAACTACGGAAAGCTCTACGAGGGGATGCTGGCGACCTCCCTCGGTCCGCTCGACGTCGCGCTCGGCGAGATCCTCTACGCCCTGCTGCGCGGACTGCTGTACGCCACCGGGTTCATGGTGATCATGCAGATCCTCGGGCTCAACCTCGCCTGGACGGCGATCCTCGCCATCCCCACGGTCCTGCTCATCGCGTTCGGGTTCGCGAGCCTGGGCATGGCGATCACCAGCTACATGAAGACGTTCCAGCAGATGGACTGGATCAACCTCGTGCTGCTGCCCATGTTCCTGTTCTCGGCGACGCTGTACCCGATCACCGTCTACCCCGAGTGGGTGCAGGGGATCATCATGGCGTTCCCGCTGTGGCACGGGGTGGAGCTGATCCGCGGCTTCACGACGGGCGTCATGAGCCCCGACATGGGCTGGCACATCCTGTACTACGTCGTGATGATCGCGATCGGGCTCGTCTTCACCACGAAGCGGCTGCGCGCGCTCTTCCTCGACTGAGCGCACTACCCTGGGCACAGACCCGATCGACGAGGATGTGTTGTCCACCCCCCACCGCCCGCGCCGCTCTCTGCTGCTGGCCACCGCCGGAGTCGTCGCCGTGGTCGCCGCCCTCGGTGCGTTCCTTCCGGCCTACCTGGCCTACGCGACGGACGAGGGGGCGCGGCAGCTGCTGGGCAGCCGCGACGGCGGCGACGTCGCGCTCGACATCGCCCTGCCGCTGGATGCGGTCGACCCCGCGCAGCAGGACGCGGCAGTGCGGGGCGCGATCGAGGCGGAGTTCGGGCCCGGAGGCGCAGGACTGGCGATCTCGGTGCATCGGACGGTCGCCGCAGGCACGATCTCCACGCCGATCGGCGCGGTGATCGTCACATCGATCCCGCACCTCGATGACGAAGCGGTCCTCGATGCCGGTGCCTGGCCGCGGACCGCGGGAGATGCGGCGATCGAGGCGGACAGCGCAGGAGCGCGGGCGACGGATGCCGGCGAGACGCTCGAAGTCGGCGGCGTCGCGCTCACGGTGGCCGGCACCTGGCGGCTTCTCGACGATCGGGACGGACGGTGGTTCGCCCTCCCTCAGCCGCCGTCGCCGGTGGACGGAGAGTCCCGCACGCGCATCGTCGTCGACGAGGCGACCCTCGAGAAGGTGGCGCGAGGCGCCGGCGTCGAGGTCACAGCCCATTGGACGGTCGTCCCGAACGTGGCCACGGCCACCGCGAGCGGGCTCGACGGCGCGGTCGCTGCGTGGCGCGCGGTGCCTGCGGCGCTGCGCTCAGCGGGCGTCGATGTCGACGAGCTCGAGACCAGCGGAAGGCTCCTGCCGACCGTGCTCGTCGCGCGTGCTCAGGCGGCGGCGATGGCCACCGCGCCGCCGTTGGCGCTGTCGACTTTCGGCATCGTCGCTCTTGTCGCCCTCGTGGAGATTGCGCGGCTGCTCGGCGCCACCCGCACGTCCGAGCTGACCCTGCTCTGGTCCCGCGGGGCTTCGCGGCGCCGGCTGATCACCGACGCCGCCCGCGAGGTCGCACCCGCGACCGTGCTGGGCGCGCTCGGCGGCGCCGTCGCGGCCGCGGTCGCGCTCGCTGCCGTGGGGGGCGTGTCGATGCTCCGTGACGGAGCGCCCTCGCTCGTGACCGCATCGCTCGTCGCGGCCGTCGCCGCGGCCGCGATCATCGTCGCCCGCACGGCGAACGACGCTCGCGCGCTGGACGCCCCGGTTCGCCGGCGCGACCCCCGGCTGGCGGCCACCGGCCGTGCAGTGCTCGTGGTCGTGGCGGTGCTCGCGGCGGCTGTCTCGGGCTGGCAGCTGATGCTCTACGGGTCGGCGCGCAGCGATGCGGGCATCCGCGCAAGCGCGGACCCGCTCGCCGTCGTCGCCCCCGCCCTGTGCCTGATCGGCATCGTCCTGCTGCTCGAGAGCGCCCTCCTGCTGGCGCGTCGTCCGCTCGAACGGTGGGCGGCGCGGACCACTCGTGCGACGCGATCCCTGGTGGTGCGGGGCCTCGTCCGGCGGCGCGGCTTCGCGCTGACTCCCATCCTGCTGTGCGCCCTGGCCATCGGTCAGCTGGTGATCGCGGCCGGCTACACGGGCACATGGCAGGCGGCGTCGGCTGCCGCATCCGCCCGCCACGAGGGGACCGCCGTGGGTGTCACCGGCCCCGTCGGGTCGCTCACCTCCGACGTCATGGCGCGCGTGTCAGCGATCCCCGGAGTCGGTGCGGTTGCACCGGTGAGCGTGCAGTCGATCTCGGTCGCGGCGGAGTCGACCGCTCTCGTCACCATGTCGGCGCCGGCGCTGGCCGAACTCGGGGACCCGGCGATCCCCGACCTCGCGGACGCCGTCGCGGCGATGACGCCTGCGCAGACGGGAGGGTTCGTGGCGCCCGGCGACAGCGTCGGCGTCTCCCTCGACTGGGCCGGAGGCCCGGCCGAGGCCACGGTCTCGGGGGTGTTCGCCGACGAGTGGGGCAACATCGCGTCGTCGGCGTTCGAGGCGATCCGCTTCGATGACGGCGCGGGCACCGTGCGCGTCGAGGTCCCCGGCTCGGATGGAGCTGCCACCGGCACCTGGCGACTTGCGGGCGTCGATGTGGTCGCCGCCGCGCCGCCGGCATCGGGCAGCACGATCGAGGTCACCGGACTGGAGGTCGACGGGGCCGACGTCGCGCCCGGTCGATGGGACGGCGGCGACCTCGGCGACTATCCGCTTCCGCTCGAACGACCCGAGACGGGGAACGCCCTCCTCGTCCCGCCGGGGATCGACGGGGTGCGACTCGTCGCGGTGCCCGTGCCGGCCCCGCCGCCGGTGGTGGTGTCTGCCCTGTTCGCGGAGCGCACAGGGGTCGAGGTCGGCGACCTCGTGCCGCTGGTGCTGGATTCGTTCACCGGCCCGACGTCGGTCCGCGTCGCCGCGGTCGTGCAGGCCGTTCCCGGAGCCGGCACCCCCGTGGCTCTGCTGGTCGACCTGCGCTCCGTCCTGCCCGTGCACCTGATCCACCAGCGCCAGACGCCGGCACCGGACCGAGCGTGGCTCGAGGTCACCGGCCAGACCGACGAGGTGATCGCCGCGGTGCGAGAAGCGCTTCCGACGGCATACACGGTCGACGGCACGGCGGTCTCCCACGCCGACACCGCCGCAACCGCGTCGGCGATCGCGCTGTGGATCGGCGCGATCGGCACCTCGCTCCTCGCGCTCGGCGCCGTAGCAGGCGTCGCCGGCGCCCAGGCCTGGTCACGGCGCGACGAATCCGATGCGCTCCGGATGATCGGGCTCACCGCGCGGCGGCAGTCCGGTGCACGAGTGAGCGAGCTGGCGATCGCCTGCGGCACCGGTTCGCTGATCGGCGTGGCGGCCGGCGCGAGCATCGCGCTGCTGCTGGTGCCCGCGGTCGCGCGCGGCGCGGTGGCCGGCACCGACCTCGGATCGATCGCGCCCGCCACCGATCCGCTGTGGCTTGCGGTGTCGGTGGGCGGGTTCCTGCTCGCGCTCGCCGCCGCGCTCCTCCTCACAGCGCCACGCCCGCAGGGTTCTGCGGGAAGGACGGGCGAGCGATGACCCGCCTGCTCCGACGGCAGCTCCGGCCGCATCTGGCCGCTCTGGTGCTGCTCGCGGTCACCGCGGGTGTGCTCACGGCCGGTCTGACGACGCTGCCGAGGGTGCTCACCCGGGTCGCCGACGAGCGCTTCGCCGCCGTCTTCGCGCAGGAGTCGATCGCGAACGTGACGATCAGCGGCGAACCCGCCGAAGCCGCCGACCCTGCGACCGTCATCGGCACGCTGAAGAGTGTGCTGGAGCCGTATCCACGGCTCGTGGACGCGCCCTTGGCGGACGCGATGGGCGAGGCCGACTGGCAGCTGGTGCTGGAGCCATGGAGCATCGGGGTCGCCACGGCGCCAGGCGATGCCGTGCGTTTCGCGCTCGGCATCTCGCCCACCCTCGCTGCGCACGCGGATGTCGTCGCGGGTGCCGCGCCCGCGCCGTGGAAGGGTGACGGCCCGCTCGAGGTCGCCGTATCGCAGGCGGTCGCCGATCGGCTGCGGCTGGGTGTCGGCGACCGCCTCGAGTCCGACGCTGCGCCGCTCGTGGTGAGCGGGATCATCGCGCCGCGCGCGGACGCGTCGGCCTCCCCGGGTGACGCGGATCGGTTCGCCCCTCCTGCGGAGGAGCCCCTCGCCGCGGGCGGCGCCAAGATCACGGCCCGGGCGTGGATCGACGAGGGCGGCGCGGGCGCCCTCGGCGCGTCGCTCGCCCGCGCGCGGCTCACCGCGTCGTACCCGATCCACGGAGCGGGACTCTCGCCCGACGACATCCCCGCCCTGACCGATGCGCTGCGCGCCGCCTCGAGCGCGCGGCTGCTGCTCCGCAACGCCGCGCCGCTGAACGTCACCTCGCGGTTGGCGGTCGCACTCGATGCGCTGGATGCGGCAGATGCGGCGCTCTCGGCGGCCGCGGTGCTCATCGCGTCCGCTCCGCTGGGCGGGCTCGCCGCCACCGTGCTGCTGGCAGCCCAGGCCTTCGCCGCGCGCCGCCGCAGCGCCCGCCGGCTGCTGAGCGCCCGTGGCGCAGGTGTCTCCCGTCTTGCGCGCGACGGCGCGGTGGAGACGGCGATCGCCGTCGTTCCCGCTGTCGTGCTCGGAGCAGCATCCGCCGTGCTGGTCGTACCAGGCGAGCTCGGCCCGATGACTGCCCTCCCCGCGATCGCCGTCGCGATCGCCGCGTGCGTCGTGGCCGCGGTGCTCGCTGCGCGCGCGGCCGCCACCGCGTCGGTGCACCCGGCGCTCCGTCTCATCGGCGAGCTCGTCGTGCTCTCCGCTGCGGTCGTCGCGGGCATCCTCCTCCTGCGGCGTGGGCTGGCGCTCACCGACGCCGGCGTCGATCCGCTGCTGGCGGTCGCGCCGCTGCTGGCGGCACTCGCGGTGAGTGTGCTGCTCGTGCGGGCGCTGCCGTGGGTGCTCAGGGCGATCGAGCGGGCGCTGAGCCGAGGGCGTGGGGCGGTGAGCCTCGTGGCCGTCGCGCGCGTCGCCCGCAGTGCCACGCTCGGTGTCGCGGCGACCCTCGCGATCGTCATCGCCGTGAGCGCCACGACACTGTCGGCGACCCTCTCCGCGACCCTGGACGGCGCCGCCACGGCCGCTGCGCGACAGAGCGTGGGTGGGGACCTCCGCCTCAGCTCCGACTCCGCGCTGCCGTCCGTCGACGGCGTCGCCCGGGTCGGCGGGGTCGCCGCGGCCGTCGAGGTGCGGCGCCTCGAAGAAGCGGTGATCGCGGAGGAGGGGCGCGAGCGCGCAGCCCTCGTGCTGGTCGCCGACGCAGAGCGCTGGAACCGCACCCGCCCGGACCTGGACCTGCCGGCCGCGTCCGACGGCGCTCTCGCGGCCGTCCTCTCCGACGAGCTCACGCTCGCCGACCACGGCGCGCTGACCCTCGATGGCGCGCCGCTCGAGCGCGCGGCCACCGCACGGACTGCTGAACTGCCCACGGACGGCGCCTCGTGGGTGCTCCTCGATGCGGCCGCGGTCGCCGGCGAGCACGACACCGCAGCGGAGTGGATGCTGGTGCGCACCGAGCCTGGCGCGTCCACGGCAACGGTCGCCGCGCGGCTGCACGAGGCCTTCGGCGCAGAGCTCGACATCGCCGACGCGGAGACGACCCGCGCCGAGCTGACTGCGCAGCCCGCCTTCGCCGCCCTGCGCGGCATTCTGCAGCTGTGTGCGGTCGCCTCGCTCGTGATGGCTCTGCTCGCGGTGCTCCTGGCCGTGCTCGGCGCTGCAGCCGAGCGCGCGCGGACGCTCGGGGCGCTGCGCATGCTCGGCATGCCCGCCGGCCGAGCCGCCGTGGTGGTGCTCTGGGAGACGCTGCCCGGCGCGATCTCGGCGACGGCCGCGGGCGCCGGGCTCGGAATCGTCCTCGCCGCGCTTCTGGTGGCCGCCGCCGACCTCGGCGCGACGGTCGGGGGCGTCGCGCTCGCCCTCGATCCGCCGATCGCCGCGATCGCGCTCGGCGGGGTCGTCTTCGTCCTCGTGATCGCGGGGGCCGGCACCGCCCTCGCTGCGTGGACGGTGCGGGTTCCGCCCCGCGGCGCCGTCCGGATGGGAGCATGATGAGCGTGTCCGCCAGTCCTCAGATCGAGTGCGTCGACCTCGTGCGCATCTTCCGCGGCGCGGGCGTCGAGGTGCAGGCTCTCCAGGGCCTCAACCTCCGCGTCGATCGCGGCGAGCTCACCGCGATCGTGGGTGCGTCGGGCTCCGGCAAGTCGACGCTGCTGGCGATCCTCTCCGCGCTGGACGTCGCCACCGCGGGGCGCGCCAGGGTGGGCACCCATGACCTGCTGACACTGTCTGCTCCCGAACGGGCGCGGTACCGCCGCCGCGTCGCCGGCTTCGTCTGGCAGCAGACGTCGCGGAACTTCCTGCCGGAGCTCACCATCACCGAGAACATCGCGCTCGCACTCTCGCTGCGCGACACCGGGGGGTCGAAGGCGCGCGCGACCCGGGTGGACGAGATCCTCGACCTGCTGGGCGTCTCCCACGTCCGCGGTCGGCTGCCGGGCGCGATGACCGGCGGGGAGCGTCAGCGGGCCGCCATTGCGGTCGCGCTCGCGAACGAGCCCGAGGTGCTGTTCGCGGACGAGCCCACCGGAGAGCTCGACGATGAGAGCTCCGCGCTCGTGCTCGGTGCGATGCGCACAGCAAATGAGGAACTCGGCGTGACGGTCTTGATCGTCACCCATGATCCCGGTGTCGCTGCGCACGTGCGCCGCGCGGTGCAGATCCGCGACGGCCGCACCTCCACCGAGGTGCTGCGATCCACATCGGTCGATGAGGGCGGGATCCGCAGCCACGTCGCCGAGGAGTTCGCGGTCCTCGACCGCGTCGGGCGCCTGCAGCTGCCGAAGGACCAGCTCGATCGCATCGGGCTGCGTGACCGGGTGCGCCTGGACTTCGCGGAACGTCACATCGAGGTGCACCCCGCGCAGTCGCCGGCGGAGACGGAGGAGTGATGGGCCGGCGGGTGGTGCGGGGCGAAGGCCTGGGTCGCGTGTTCGGGGACGGGGCGATCCGGACGGTGGCGCTCAGGGATGCTGCGCTGGATGTGGCGGCGGGAGAGCTCGTCGTGCTCCGCGGCACCTCGGGGGCGGGCAAGACCACTCTGCTCTCCCTGCTGGCCGGGCTGGACGCGCCCACCACGGGTCGCGCGTGGATCGGTGATCTCGAGGTGACGGCCGCGTCGGAGACCGAGCTCGCCGATCTGCGTCGTGGCACCCTCGGGATCGTCGCTCAGGAGTTCGCGCTCATCCCGATGCTCACCGCGGCCGAGAACATCGAGCTCCCGCTGCGGCTGTCCCAGGTCGCCGCGGACGAGCGCGCCGCCCGCGTGGCGGAGCTGCTCGAGCTGGTCGGGCTCACCCCGCACGCCCACCAGCGTCCGGACGAGCTCTCCGGCGGACAGCAGCAGCGGGTGGCCATCGCCCGCGCGCTCGTCCACCGTCCGACGGTCGTGCTCGCCGATGAGCCGACGGCTCAGCTGGACTCGGCCACCGCGGAGGAGATGATGCGACTGCTCGCCGACCGGGTGCACTCGGACGGGGTCGCGGCCCTGGTGTCCACGCACGACCCGGCCCTGGTCGCCATCGCCGACCGCGTCATCGAGCTGCACGACGGCCGGGTGCGGCCGGCCGGGTGAGGCGGCCCGGCTACAGCAGCCCGCGCCGCGCGAGCTCGGGGCGCACGCCCTCGGCGAACCAGTACGCCTCCTCGAGGTGCGGATACCCCGACAGCACGAACTCCTGGAAGCCCTCGGCGCGATACTCCGCGATGAGGTCGGCCACCTCGTCGTAGCTGCCCACCAGAGCGGTCCCTGCGCCGCCGCGCACGAGACCCGCACCGGCCCAGAGGCCCGGGTGCACCTCGAGGTCGGCGCGCGTCGTGCCCGCGCCCGCGAGGGCCGCCTGGCGGCGCTGCCCTTCCGAGCCCGAGGAGGCGAAGGCGGCGCGCTGGCGTGCGATGACCTCCGGATCGAGGCCGGCGACGAGCTCGTCGGCGACGCGCCACGCCTCGTCCGAGGTGGGCCGGGCGATCACGTGCAGGCGCACCCCGTAGCGCAGCGTGCGGCCGAGCGCCGCTGCTCGGTCACGCACCTGGGCGATCTTCGCGCCCGCCTGCGCAGGCGGCTCGCCCCAGGTGAGGTAGACGTCCGCGTGGGCCGCCGCGACATCGAGCGCGGCGGGCGATGACCCCCCGAGGTAGATCTCGGGCACGTGGTCCAGCGGCGCGATCCACGCGTCATCGATCTCGTAGAACTCCCCGTGGTGGGTGACGTGCTCACCGGTCCACAACCGCCGCAGGATCGAGAGGTATTCGTCGGCGCGGCGGTAGCGGTCCTCTTTGGCGAGCCGATCGCCGAAGCGGTGCTGCTCGGCATCCTCGCCGCCGACGACGACGTTGATGCGCAGTCGGCCGCCGCTGACGTTCTGGAAGGTCGCGGTCACCTGCGCCTGCAGCGTCGGCGAGACCAACCCGGGCCGCACCGCGACGAGGTAGTCGAGGTCGCGGGTGTGCTGGGTGAGGGCGGTCGCCATCGTCCAGCTCTCCTCGTTGCCGCCGCCGGTCGGAATGAGCACGGCTGCGAAGCCGAGGTGCTCGGCGGCACGTGCGATCTGCGAGATGTACGGCAGTCCGGGCGGCCGGGTCGCGGCCAGCAGCGCCTGGTCGTTGTTGGTCGCGCTGCCGAGTGCGAGGTTCGTGCGGGAGTCGCCCGTGAGCGGCAGGAACCAGTCCAGGATCAGCGGGGCGAGCTCGGTCGGGTCCGGGGTCACCGACTCAGGCTACGGCTCGGGCGCGAGGCCGCCCTCCGTGGGTTTCGCTCTATGACGGAGGGGATGGATGCTGCGCCGTGCGGCAGCATCCATCCCCGCTGTGACTAGACCGACGCGGTCTCGCCGACGCCGACGTTGCTGTCGTAGTCGATGTCCTTCGTCTCCTTGGACAGCAGCAGCGCGATGAGCGTCAGCACGGCCATCGCCGACAGGTACACGCCGACGAGCCAGGGGCTGCCGTCAGCGGACGCCCACAGCCACACCGCGACCAGAGGGGCGAGCGCCGCCCCGAGGATCGACGACACGTTGTACGAGATCGCCGAGCCGGAGTACCGCACGTTGGTCGGGAAGAGCTCCGGCAGCACCGCGCCCATCGGGCCGAACGTCGCACCCATGAGCATGAACCCGATCACGAGGAACGCCTGCACCAGAGCGCCGGTGAACTTGGGGTCGGCCTGCGGCAGCAGGAAGAGGTTGAACGTCAGCCCGAACACGATGATCCCGACGGTCACCCAGATGAGCAGCTTCCGCCGCCCGATCGCATCGGCGATCGGCCCGGACAGCAGGGTGAAGATGCCGAAGAACACCACGCCGATGATCTGCATCACGACGAAGTCGGTGTACCCGAACCCGAGGCCCGGGTAGAACTGCGCGGCGAATGCCGCCGCGTCGAACGGCTTGCCCGCCGCTTCGGCGCTCGCCTGCGCGACGGCGGAGGCGGTGTCGAGGTCGGCCGCCTTCGTGCCGTAGGAGAGCGTGAAGTTCGTCATCAGGTAGAAGAGCACGTAGGTCGCCAGCATGATGAACGTGCCGAGGATGAGGTGCTTCCAATGGTGGCGCAGCACCGTGGCGAGCGGGAACTTGCGGATCGCGCCCTTCTGCTCGGCCTTCGCGAAGGTCTCGGACTCGACCAGGCGCAGTCGGACCCACAGCCCGATGATGACCATGACGGCGGAGAAGAGGAACGGCACGCGCCAGCCCCAGGTGAGGAACTCCGTGGACCGCTGCGCGGTGCCGTCGGGGTGGGGGAGGGCGAAGTTGATCGCGAGGAACACCGCGTTGGCGATGATGAAGCCGATCGGGGCGCCCAACTGCGGGAACGTCCCGTACCAGGCGCGCTTGCCCTTCGGGGCGTTCTCGGTGGCGACGAGCGCCGCGCCCGACCACTCGCCGCCGAGCGCGAAGCCCTGGGCCAGTCGCAGGATCAGCAGCAGGAGCGCCGCCCACCAGCCGATGTCGGCGAACGTGGGCAGGCAGCCGATCAGGAAGGTCGCGATGCCCATCGTCAGTAGCGACGCGACCAGGGTGGCCTTGCGGCCGAAGCGGTCGCCGAAGTGGCCGAAGACGACCGCGCCGAGGGGGCGGGCGACCATCGCCGCGCCGAAGACGGCGAATGACGCGAGCAGTGCGGTGGTGTCGTTGCCGGTCGGGAAGAAGAGGATCGGGAAGACGAGGACGGCCGCGGTCGCGTACGCGTAGAAGTCGTAGAACTCGATGGTGGTGCCGACCAGGCTCGCGGTGATGACGCGCGAGCGCGGGTTGGCGGGGGCGGGCGCGGCGGTCGCCGCGGAGGCAGAGGACATGAAGGGGGCCTGTCGACGTGGGTGTTGACGTCCTCGTGGAACGGGCCGGTGGCGGTCTCCCGGAGCGGGGGTGGTGCAGCGGGCGACGCGACGCTGGATCACCGGGACGCCGACGGGATCGCCGACGCACAAGCGTCCAGCCTACGCCCCTCCTGGGGCGCGGGGCGTCGGCGTCAGCGCCAGATCACCGCGATCGCGGCGTTCAGCAGGGTGAGGATGCCGATCAGCCAGAACATCGCGGGCGGCAGGCTGCCGGTGCGTCGCTGACGCGCGGCGCCGATGCCGAGGAGTGCGCCGATCGCGAGCAGCACGACGAGCTTCACGCCGATCTTGACGTAGTTCAGGTCGTACTCGATGCCCCACGGCGCGGCCAGGGCGAGGCCGGCGACACCGGCGATCGCCAGGCCGATGTTCATCAGCCGGGTGACGCGGATGCGCCGGGCGACCGCCTCGACGACCCATGCGCCGAACAGCACGGCGAAGCCGACCAGGTGGATGAAGACGACGATGTGGCGCAGGACTTCGAGCATGGGGCGAGTCTACCCCCAACCATCAGGTTTGCTGAAGGTCTGGATTCGATGCAGTCCGCTCACTCAGCCTGTCGGAGCGCCTGCAGCACCCGAGCGGTGCGGATCGCCGCGTCGGCCGCCTCGGCGCCCTTGTCCTCGCGCGAGTGCGCCAGCCCGGCGCGGTCGAGGCCCTGCTGCTCGTCGTCGAGGGTGAGCAGCCCGAAGCCGACCGGCTTGCCGGTGTCGAGCGCGACACGCGTCAGCCCGTCGGTCGCGGCGGCCGACACGTACTCGAAGTGCGGGGTGCCGCCGCGGATGATGACGCCGAGCGCCACCACGGCGTCCGCGCCCTCCTCGAGGGCTGCCTTCGCGACGATCGGCAGCTCGAACGACCCGGGGACCCGCACCAGCTGCCAGTCTGCGCCGGCCGCCTCGAGCGTGCGCTCAGCGCCGGCGATGAGGCCGTCGGTGATCACGTCGTGCCACGTTCCGGCCACGATCACGATGCGCAGGCCCGCCGCATCCGTTCCGCCGACGATCGGCGCTCCCTTGCCGCTCATGCGTGCTTCGTCTCCTTCATCTGGTCGAGCGCGTCGGCGAGGTCGCCGTCGTCGATGATGTGGCCCATCCGGTCGCGCTTGGTCTGCAGGTACTGGTGGTTGTTCGGCCCGACGCCGACGAGCAGGGGAACCTGCTCGACCACTTCGAGGCCGAGCTCGCGCAGCTGCGCGACCTTGTCGGTGTTGTTGGTCAGCAGTCGCACTTGCTCGATGCCGAGGTCGGCGAGCATCCCGGCCGCGGCGGCGTAGTCGCGCGCGTCGGCGGGGAGCCCGAGGGCCAGGTTGGCGTCGACGGTGTCGAGCCCGCGCTCCTGCAGCGAGTATGCGCGCAGCTTGTTGATCAGGCCGATGCCGCGACCCTCGTGGCCGCGCATGTAGATGACGACGCCGCCGTCGCGCTCGATGGCGTCGAGCGCGGCCTCCAGCTGCGGGCCGCACTCGCACTTGAGCGAGCCGAAGGCCTCACCGGTGAGGCACTCCGAGTGCACGCGCACGAGCGGTGCCGGCTCGGTGAGCTCGCCCGAGACGATCGCGAGGTGGTCGGTGCCGGTGACGCGGTCCTTGTACGCCAGGAAGCGGAAGCTGCCATGGCCCGTCGGCACCTGCGCCTCGGCCCGCAGGCTGACCCGCCGACGGTGCGCCGCGTGCGCCTGGGCGGGACGAGGGTCGGTCTCGTCGAGGTGCGCGACGAGCTGCTCGATCGTGATGACCGGGACGCCGTCGCGCTCGCCGAGGTCCATCAGGCCGGGCAGGCGCATCATCGATCCGTCCTCGGCCACGATCTCGGCGATCGCGCCGACGGGCTTGAGCCCGGCGAGGGTCATCAGCTCGACGGCGGCCTCGGTGTGGCCGCCGCGTTCGCGCACGCCGCCGTCCACCGCGCGCAGCGGAAGGATGTGCCCTGGGCGCTTCACGCTGGCGGGGGCCGACGCGGGGTCCGCCAGCACGTTGAGGGTCCGGGCACGGTCGGCCGCGCTGATGCCGGTGGTGATGCCGTCGGCCGCGTCGACGCTCACGGTGTACGCGGTGCCGCGGGCATCCTCGTTCACCTCGACCATGGGAGGCAGGTCGAGGCGGTCGGCCCAGTCCGCCGGCATGGGCGCGCAGATGAATCCGCTGGACCAGCGCACGGTCCACGCGATCCATTCGGGGGTGGCGAGCTCCGCCGAGAGGACGACGTCACCCTCGTTCTCGCGGTTCTCATCGTCGGCGACGATGACGGGACGCCCGGCGCGCAGGGCGTCGAGGGCGGCGGGGATGGTCGAAAGGCTCATCGTGAGCCTCCTTCGTTCGTTGCGGGGGTGAAGGCGAGCAGGCGCTGGACGTGCCGGGCCAGGATGTCGGTCTCGAGGTTGACGCGGTCGCCCGCGTCGAGGGTGCCGAGGGTCGTCGCGGCGAGGGTCTCCGGGATCAGCGAGATCTCGAACCAGTGGTCGACCGCCGCGGCGGGGCTGACAGCGCTCACCGTCAGCGAGGTGCCCTCGACCGCGATCGAGCCCTTGTCGACGACGAGCGGCGCGAGGTCGGCAGGCAGGCCGATGCGCAGGACGCGCCACTGCGCGCCCGGCCGCACCTCGAGCACCTCGCCGGTGCCGTCGATGTGGCCCTGCACGATGTGGCCGCCGAGGCGGCCGTGCGCGGCGGTGGCGCGCTCGAGGTTGACGGCGCGCCCTTCGGCGACGCCGTCGAGGGTCGACACGTCGAGCGTCTGCTTCATGACGTCTGCGGTGAACCAGTCGGCGCCCTGGTCGACGACGGTGAGGCACACGCCGCTGACGGCGATCGAATCGCCGTGCGCCGCGTCGGTCACCGCCTTCGGCGCCTGCACGGTCAGCCGCACGCCGTCGCCCGAGGGCTCGACGGCCGTGACCGTGCCGATCTCTTCGATGATCCCGGTGAACATCAGACAGCTCCTGTCTCGGGGTGGACGGCGGGGCGCGCGACGACGAGGAGGTCGTCGCCGAGCCGTTCGACGGATGCGACGGTCAGTCGCCGCTGAGCGGCGATGGTCTCCACGCCGAGCGATCGCAGGGCGGGGGAGTCCGAGCCGTCGGCGCCCTGGCCGACCAGCGTGGGGGCGATGTAGGTGAGGACCTCGTCGGCGAGCCCCGCGCGCAGGAAGGCGCTCGCGATCGTCGGGCCGCCCTCGACGAGCACCCGCTGCACGCCGAGCTGGCGCAGCTCCTCGAGCAGCGAGTCGGCCACGTCGTCACCGGGGCGCTCGGCGAACAGGTTGGTCCCGTCGCGGTGCACGAGCGGATGCGGGTGGGCGAGGACGGCCGCGCCGTCGGGGATCGCACGCGCACCGAGCACCACCGGAATCGGCTGGTGGTCGTACAGCGTGCCGTCGGGGCGTCGGGCGGTGAGGGCGGGGTCGTCCGCGAGCAGGGTGCCGGTGCCGACGACGATGGCGTCCGCGTCCGCGCGACGGCGATGGACGTCGGCGCGCGCCGCGGGGCCGGTGATCCACTGGCTGGTGCCGTCTGCGGCGGCGGCGCGCCCGTCGAGGCTCTGAGCCCACTTGACGGTGACGTGCGGGCGGCCGAGGCGCTGGACCGTGAGCCATGACTGCAGGAGGGCGGCAGCATCCTCCGTCTGGACGCCGGACTCCACCTCGACCCCGGCCGCGCGCAGGACGCCGGCACCCCCGGACGAGCGGTCGCCCGGGTCGTCGATCGCGTAGACGACGCGGGCGATGCCGGCGTCGATGAGCGCGATGGCGCACGGGCCGGTGCGTCCGGTGTGGTTGCAGGGCTCGAGGGTGACCACCGCGGTCGCGCCGCGAGCCTGCTCCGGTGAGAGCTTCGCGAGGGCGTCGACTTCGGCGTGGGCGGTGCCGGCACCGCGGTGCCAGCCCTCGGCCAGCACCTCGCCGGAGGGCGAGAGGATCACGGCGCCGACCTGCGGGTTGATGCCGCGGGGGCCGCGCTCTGCGAGCGTGAGGGCGCGCGTCATCGCGTCGCGCTCTGCCACGCGGTTCTCGCTCATCCGGATTCCTGCCGTCGGGTGATCCGGGGGCGACGGAGGCAACGCCGGTGGCGGCGCGCAGGACGCCGCTCGTGCTGCCTCCCATCCGGACTAGCGACAGTCTCCTGTCACATCACCGTCGGTTCCGGAATTCCACCGGATCGGCCGGCGCGGCATCCGAATCGGATGCTGTTGCGCCAGCTCGCGGACTGTCACCGCCGGTTCGGATTCTCACCGACCCCGGAGCACGTTCAATGCTCTGAGTCTACTCAACGCCCCCGACGGCGTTTCATTCCGTGTCACTTCAGCAGTCGCGAGAGCCGCCGGTCGGCGAGGACCTTGCCGCCGGTCTGGCATGTCGCGCAGTACTCCAGCGAGTTGTCGGCGAAGAACACCGAGCGCACCGTGTCGCCGCACACCGGGCAGGTCTCGCCGCGCCGGCCGTGCACCTGCATGCCGCGGCGCTTGGCGTCCTTGAGGTCGGCGGGTGGCTTGCCGGATGCGGTGGCGACAGCATCCGTCAGCGTGTCGGTCATCGCGGCGAAGAGCCGGTCGATCTCGCCGTCGTCGAGCCCTGCGGCGAGGGCGTACGGCGACATCTTTGCGGCGTGCAGGATCTCATCGGAGTAGGCGTTGCCGACCCCGGCGATGATCGACTGATCGCGCAGCACACCCTTGATCTGGGTGCGGCGGCCGGCCAGCAGCGCGGCGAAGGCGTCGCGTGTGAACCCGGAGTCGAGGGGGTCGGGGCCCAGCCGCGCGATGCCGGGCACGTCGGCGGGCTCGCGGACGACGTAGACGGCGAGGGACTTCTTCGTGCCCGCCTCGGTGAGGTCGAAGCCCGAGCCGTCGTCGAGGGCGACGCGCAGCGCGATCGGGGTCTTGCCCGGCCGGATCAGCGTGGGGGACAGCGTCTCGGTGAAGCGCAGCCAGCCGGCCTTGGCGAGGTGGAAGACGAGGTGCGGGCCGGTCGTGCGCAGGTCGATGAACTTGCCGTGGCGGTCGGCGCCGGTGATCTCGGCGCCGACGAGGGCGTCGACGGGCGGGTCGTAGGTCTTCAGCGCGGCGATGTTCGCGACCGACACCTTCGTGACCGTGCGGCCGATCGTGCGGCCGCGCAGGAACTCGACGAGTCCCTGCACCTCCGGCATCTCGGGCATGCGCTCATCCTGCCACGCGGGGCTGACGCCGGGTCAGTACTCGAGCACGGGCCAGGGCTGGGGGGAGCGGTCATCCGTCACCAGGAGAGCGGCCGTCCAGCCGTCGTCGCGCCCGAACGAGTTCACCAGCGCCTGCCGACGCAGCCCCTCGTAGTGGAATCCGAGGGTGCGAGCCGCTCGCGCCGACGGGATGTTGCCCGTGGAGGCGTGCCACTCGACGCGCACCAGCGACAAGCCATCGGCCGCGAAGGCCCAGTCGAGGACCGCGCGCGAGGCCTCGGTGATGAGGCCCTGGCCGCGCGCCTGCGGCGACACCCAGTAGCCCAGCTCGCCGTCGCCCTTGCCGCTCAGTCGGTAGAGGCCCACCATGCCGACCAGCTCGTCCCCCCTGCGCATCGCCCAGGTGAGGTGCTCGGCAGCCGCCCACTGCTCGGCGGTCTTCACGATGAACTGCTCCGCGTCCTCCCGCCGGTACGGGGAGGGCACGGTGGTGTACCGCTGGATGGCGGCGTCCTGGCAGGCCTCGTAGATGGCGTCGATGTCGCCGTCGACAGGCACCGACAGCACGAGCCGCTCGGTCTGCAGAGTCACGGGTTCCATCCCGCCACTGTAGCCAGCCGCCCCCGGCCGCCGGCGTAGTGTCCACAATTCAGGCTGGAGTGGCCGCACCCGGCGATCTGGAGCCGAACGTCCGCTCTCTGCCTGAATTGTGGCCGTCGCGCGGGTCCTCCCCACGCTCGAGTGCCCGCCCGCTCGCCCACAGAAACGGACCGGAGCGCGCCGCGTGCGGCGGGCGGTGCGACTGTCGTGACGTGGTCGGGGACGCCGAGGGGGCTCAGCAGGTGCTGCAGCGCGCTGACCTGTGCGCAATCGGGATGACCTCCCGGCAGATCACCCGAGCCGTTCGCACGGGTGATCTGCTGCGCGTCCGTCGCGACCGCTACATGCTGGCCGCGCACGGCGACCTCGATCGGGCCGTGCGTGTCGGCGGGCGCCTCGCCTGCGTCTCGCTGCTCGCCCCGCTCGGGGTCTTCGTGGCTGATGCCAGCGTGCTGCACATCCATCTCGACCACTCGATGTCGCGGCTGCGTGCGCCCGAGGGGAGCGGGCCGCTCCGCTCGCGCGATGGCATACGACTGCACTGGTGGCGCCTGGCCGGACCGGCAATCCTCGGATCGGTCGGGATCGCCGACGCGTTGGCTCAGGCCGTGCGGTGCCAGACCCCGCGATTCTCCGTGGCGACGGTGGACAGCATCCTCCACCTGTCGCTTCTCGGCCACGACGAGGTGCGCGACGTGTTCGACCATCTGCCGCGCAGATATCGACCCATCCTCCGCATGGTCGATGCGTCTGCGGAGTCCGGGCCCGAGAGCCTGATGCGGCTCATTCTGCGACAGCTCGGGCTGCGATACCGCACGCAGGTGCACATTCCCGGTGTCGGACGGGTCGACTTCGTCGTCGAAGGGTGGCTCATCATCGAATGCGACAGCAAGGGGTACCACGAGGGATGGGCGAAGCAGAAAGTCGACCGCGAGCGGGATCTCGCTGCGGCAGCCCTCGGCTATACGTCACTGCGTCCGCTCGCTGAGCACCTGCTGTATCGTCGCGAGGTCGTCGTCGAGGCCGTCCGCGGGCTCGTCGCCGCACACCGCTGACCGGATCGGGCTGCGCCGTGGCACCCGCGGTTCACAACTCAGGCAGAACTGCTCGCTGTGGCGCGCTGCGCCGCTGCATCGTCGTTCTTGCCTGAGTTAGCAACGCGTCGACCGGTGGCGCAACCGGAACCGTGCGCCGCGCGGCCCCGCGGGTCAGCGGCCGCGGCGGAGCAGGCCGACCTTGTCGTACACGTCGCCGAGGGTGGTGTCGGCGACGGCCGCGGCCCGCTCGGCGTTCACCGCGAGCACGCGGTCGAGCTCGGCCGGGTCGTCGAGCAGTTCGAGCGCGCGCTGGCGCACCGGGCCGAACTCGTTCACGATGACCTCGGCGAGCCCCTTCTTGAAGTCGCCGTAGCCGCGGCCCGCGTACTCGTCCTCGATGGCCGGGATCTGCCGTCCGGTGAGGGCGGCGTAGATCACGAGCAGGTTCGAGACGCCCGGCTTGGCCTCACGGTCGTAGCGCACGGCCCCTTCGGAGTCGGTGACGGCCCGCATGATCTTCTTCGCCGACACCGCCGGGTCGTCCAGCAGCCACAGCACGCCCGCGTCGGACTCCGCCGACTTCGACATCTTGGCGGTCGGGTTCTGCAGGTCGAAGATGCGGGCGGTCTCCTGCTGGATCACCGGCATCGGCACCTGGAAGGTCTTCCCGTACCGCGAGTTGAACCGCTCGGCGAGGTCGCGCGTCAGCTCGACGTGCTGCTTCTGGTCGTCGCCGACCGGCACGATGTCGGTCTGGTACAGCAGGATGTCGGCGGCCATCAGCACCGGGTAGGTGAACAGCCCGACGTTGGTCGCGTCGGCGCCGTAGCGCTGCGACTTGTCCTTGAACTGGGTCATCCGCCCGGCTTCGCCGAAGCCGGTCATGGTCGACAGGATCCAGGCCAGCTCGGCGTGCGCCGACACGTGCGACTGCACGTACAGCGTCGAGCGCGACGGCTCGATGCCGGCGGCGATGTACTGCGCGGCGGTGCGACGGGTCTTCTCGCGCAGCTCGGCCGGGTCGTTCGGCTGGGTGAGGGCGTGCAGGTCGACGACGGAGAAGAACGCCTGGTACGAGTCCTGCAGGTCGCGCCACTGCATGAGCGCCCCGATGTAGTTGCCGATCTGGAGGGAGTCGGCCGAGGGCTGCATGCCGGAGTAGAGACGCGGTTTGTTCACACGGCAAGTCTACGGAGCGGATGCTGCCGCCCCGCGCCCCGCGGGGCAGCCGACGCCGGTCGTCGCGAAAGGCGCCTCAGCTGCCGAGCGTGTACTCGGCGACCACGGGCGCGTGGTCGCTCCACCTGGTGTCCCAGGAGGGTGCTCGCACGACCCGGTACCCGGCCACGCGCTCGGCCAGGGCGGGGGTCGCGAGGTGGTAGTCGATGCGCCACCCGGTGTCGTTGTCGAACGCCTTTCCGCGGCTCGACCACCAGGTGTAGGGACCGTCGATATCGCCGTGGAAGCGGCGGCCCACGTCGACCCACCCGAGACCGGTGCCGGACGAGCCGTCGGCGCCGGTGACGGGAGCGCCCGCCTCACCGAGGAAGCGGTCGAAGTATGCCCGCTCGCGCGGGAGGAACCCTGCCCGCTTCACGTTGCCCTTCCAGTTGCGGATGTCGAGCTCGCGGTGGCCGACGTTGAGGTCGCCCATGATGAGCGCGAGCGGCGCGGACGCCTGCAGCTGCGGCATCCGCTGCTCCATGGCGTCGAGGAAGGCCCACTTGGCGTCCTGCTTGGGTGTGCCGACCTCGCCGGAGTGCACGTACGCGCTGACGATCACGACGCGCTCGCCGTCGATGTCGAAGTCGGCCTCGATCCAGCGGCCGGCCGAGTCGAGCGGCTCGGGGCCGAGCACCTTGCGCACCTCGACCGAGGGCAGCCGCGAGGCGACCGCCACGCCCGCGCGCCCCTTCGCCAGCGCCTCGTCGCCCACGAGCTCCCAGCCGGGCAGTGCCGAGGCGAGCTCGTCGGCGGTGGCCCGAACCTCCTGCAGGGCCATGATGTCGACCTCGGCGGTCTCGAGCCACTCGAGCATGCCGTTGCGCACTGCTGCACGGATGCCGTTGACGTTGACAGAGGCGATGCGGACCTGACGAGACACGACCGCCAGCCTAGCCGCGGCCGGCGACACTCATTCGAGCAGGGCGCCCCGCTTCCGGGGCGGCGGCGGCGCTGACGCCTCCACATGGGCGAGCTCCTCCTCCGCCGCGCGCACCGCGCGGGCGGCCGACCATCGCCGCGGCCATGGGGCGTTGTCCTGCGCGGCGCGGGCGGTGCGCAGCCGCACCTGCGCGGCAGTCAGCAGCGCGGCGTGCTCTGCGGCCAGCCGCTCGGCCTCGCTCTGGCGCAGCAGGGGCAGATTCTCGTCGGCGGCTCCCACGGCGATCCAGGCGGCGGCGACCAGGATGATGATGCCGATGATCCGGAACCACAGGAGCAGGCCGACGAAGATCGCGAACGTCGCGAGCAGCGGGTTCGACGGGGTGTAGCGCAGCAGCCAGCCGGCGCCGAGCTGGAGCACGGTGATCGCGCCGCCGCCCAGGAGCGCGCCCGGCCAGATCTGCCGCCACTGCAGCGATGTGCCGGTGAGGAAGCGCACCAGCGCGCCGAGGGCGGCCGAGAACAGCGCGAACGACACCAGCACCGATGCGATCCCGACGCCGAGCTGGTACCAGATCGACCCGGTGTTCCAGCCGAACAGCTGGAAGAAGGCGCTGATGGCCCAGGTGCCGGCGTAGCTGACCGCCGACCCGAGGATGAGCGCGACGCCGAAGATGAGCGCCGCGACCAGGTCTCCGGACTTCAGGATGAGGTAGTTGCGCTGGTCGGGCGGGATGCCGAAGATGTCGCGCACGGCCCGGCGCGCGAAGGTGACGAATCCGATCGCGGTCCACAGTGCAGCGCCGAGGGCGATGAGACCCGTGACCGCCAGGACCCCGCTGCTTCCGGTGGCGATCTGGGTGACCTGCTCGGTCGTGAACAGCCCGTTCTCGCCGATGAGGCCGGGGATGTAGCTGTTGATGACCTCGATCATCCCCGCGATGGCCTCTTCGCTGCCGCCGAGCCACAGTCCAGCGGCAGCGAACGCGACGTAGATGGCCGCGAAGATGGCGAACAGCGCCTGGTAGCTGACGCCCGCGGCGAGCAGGAAGCCGTTGTGCTGCAGGAAATGCCGCCACACCCGCACTGGGAACCAGGCCAGCGTGCGCTGGGTCAGCCGCGTCGCGGTGCTGATCGGCGCCTCGAACCGCTCGCGCAGTGATCGCTCGGTGGCCTCGAAGCGCGCACGCAGCCGCTGCTCCTCGCGCTCGGCCTCTTCGGCCGCGGCGCGCGTGTGCGGCGGGTGGGACTCGGTCACGCAGTCAGACTAGCGAGCCGCGGATGCTGTGGAGTCCCGCGACCTGGACCGCACCGGCGTGCCGAGCCGTCAGGTGAACGCTCAGCGTCCGCCGCGGAGGACGGCCTGCTTGACCTCGGCGATCGCCTTGGTCACCTCGATGCCGCGCGGGCACGCCTCGGTGCAGTTGAAGGTCGTGCGGCAGCGCCACACGCCCTCCTTGTCGTTGAGGATGTCGAGCCGGACGTCGCCGGCGTCGTCGCGCGAGTCGAAGATGAAGCGGTGCGCGTTGACGATCGCGGCGGGGCCGAAGTACTGCCCGTCGGTCCAGAACACCGGGCACGACGAGGTGCACGCGGCGCACAGGATGCACTTGGTGGTGTCGTCGAAGATCTCGCGGTTCGCGATCGTCTGGATGCGCTCCTTGCCCTTCTCGGGCACGGAGCTCGAGATGAGGAACGGCTGCACCTCGCGGTACGACGCGAAGAAGGGCTCCATGTCGACGACGAGGTCCTTCTCCAGCGGAAGGCCCTTGATCGCCTCGACGTAGATCGGCTGCGAGATGTCGAGGTCCTTGATCAGCGTCTTGCAGGCGAGGCGGTTGCGGCCGTTGATGCGCATCGCATCCGATCCGCAGATGCCGTGCGCGCAGGAGCGGCGGAAGGTGAGCGAGCCGTCGACCTCCCACTTGATCTTGTGCAGGGCGTCCAGCACGCGGTCGGTGGAGTACAGCTCGACGTCGTAGTCGACCCAGCGCGGCTCCTCGTCGACCTCGGGGTCGAAGCGCCGGATGATGAACGTGACCAGGAACGACTGGATGCCGGTGTCGTTCACGCTCTCGGCGGCGACAGTCTGATCGGCCTCTGCGGGCGCGTCCACGGGGACGAGGGTCGCCATCAGTACTTCCTCTCCAACGGCGGGTAGCGCAACTCGCCTGACTCGTTCTTCGTGAACACGACCGGCTTCCAATCCAGGCGGATGTGGTCCTCCGAGTGCGAGGAGCTGGCATCCCCCGACAGGTACGCCATCGTGTGCTTCATGTAGTTCTCGTCGTCGCGCGTGGGGTAGTCGTCGCGCATGTGGCCGCCGCGGCTCTCCTTGCGGTTGCGGGCGGTGACGACGACGACCTCGGCCAGGTCGAGCAGGAAGCCGAGCTCGACGGCCTCGAGGAGGTCGGTGTTGAACCGCTTCCCCTTGTCGTCGACGTGCACGTTCTTGAAGCGCTCGCGCAGGTCGGCGATCGTCACCATGACCTCGGCGAGCGACTCGTCGGTGCGGAAGACCTGGGCGTTGCGGTCCATCTCGTCCTGCAGCTTCTTGCGGAGGACGGCGATGCGCTCGGTGCCCTGGTTGTTGCGCAGGCCCTCGATGAGTCCGCGCACCTCGGCGGCGGGGTTCTCGGGCAGGGGCACGAACTCGGCGGTCTTGACGTACTCGACCGCGTTGCGGCCCGCGCGCTTCCCGAACACGTTGATGTCCAGCAGCGAGTTGGTGCCGAGGCGGTTCGAGCCGTGCACCGAGACGCACGCGCACTCGCCGGCGGCGTAGAGGCCGGGCACGACGGTGGTGTTGTCGCTGAGCACCTCGGCGTTGTTGTTGGTCGGAATGCCGCCCATCGCGTAGTGCGCCGTCGGCATGACCGGCACCGGCTCGACCACGGGGTCGACGCCGAGATAGGTGCGCGCGAACTCGGTGATGTCCGGAAGCTTCGTCTCGAGGACCTCGGCACCCAGGTGGGTGCAGTCCAGCAGCACGTAGTCGCGGTGCGGGCCGGCGCCGCGGCCTTCCGCGACCTCCTGCACCATGCAGCGGCTCACGATGTCGCGCGGGGCGAGGTCCTTGATCGTCGGCGCGTAGCGCTCCATGAAGCGCTCGCCCGAGACGTTGCGCAGGATCGCGCCCTCGCCGCGGGCGCCCTCGGTGAGGAGGATGCCGAGGCCGGCGAGCCCGGTCGGGTGGAACTGGAAGAACTCCATGTCCTCCAGCGGCAGGCCCTTGCGCCAGATGATGCCGACGCCGTCACCGGTGAGGGTGTGCGCGTTGGAGGTCGTCTTGAAGATCTTGCCGAAGCCGCCGGTGGCGAAGATGACCGCCTTCGACTGGAAGACGTGCAGATCGCCCGTCGCCAGCTCGTACGCGACCACGCCGGCGACCTGGGTCGAGCCATCCTCGGCCTGAACGGTGACCAGATCGAGCACGTAGAACTCGTTGAAGAAGTTGATGCCGAGCTTGACGCAGTTCTGGAACAGCGTCTGCAGGATCATGTGGCCGGTGCGGTCGGCGGCGTAGCAGGCCCGGCGGACCGGCGTCTTGCCGTGATCGGCGGTGTGGCCGCCGAAGCGGCGCTGGTCGATCTTCCCCTCGGGCGTGCGGTTGAACGGCAGGCCCATGTTCTCGAGGTCGATGACGGCGTCGATGGCCTCCCTGGCGAGGATCTCGGCAGCATCCTGGTCGACGAGGTAGTCGCCGCCCTTGACGGTGTCGAACGTGTGCCACTCCCACGAGTCCTCTTCGACGTTGGCGAGGGCCGCGGCCATCCCGCCCTGCGCCGCGCCGGTGTGCGACCGGGTGGGGTAGAGCTTGCTGATGACGGCGGTGCGGGCACCGGGGCCTGCCTCGATCGCCGCGCGCATGCCGGCGCCGCCGGCGCCCACGATGACGATGTCGAACTGGTGGTAGTGCACGCCGTCCTTGACGACGCTCTCGGTGGTCTGGGTGCTCACGTCAGCTGATATCCGTCTCTGGTTCTCTCGTTCGACGCCGTCAGGCGCACAGCTCCTGCAGCCACGCGACGCTGTCGTCGCTGAGGCCCAGGCACGGGTCGAAGGTGAAGACGACCAGGGTGCCGAGCAGGATCAGGAATCCGGCCGCGATCCACAGCGCCCAGACGAGCGTCCTGCGGGTGCCGGCGTGGGTGACGTAGTCGTTCACGATCGTGCGCATGCCGTTGGCGCCGTGGATGAGGGCGAGCCACAGCATCAGGACGTCCCACCACTGCCAGAACGGGCTCGCGAACTTGCCGGCCACGAACGCGAAGTCGATGCCGTGGATGCCGTCGCCCACCATCAGGTTGACGAACAGGTGGCCGAAGATCAGGACGACCAGCAGCACGCCGGAGGCGCGCATGTAGATCCAGCCCCACTTCTCGAGGTTGGCGCCCTTCTTGCGGGGGGCGGTGTGCGGGGCGCGGGGATCGGCGATCGCGGCGGAGCTCATCATCAGTGACCCCCTCCGATGTTCGCGAAGACGTTCATGAGGTGGCGCGGCGCGAAGCCGAGCATCGTCACCGCCCAGATGCCGAGGACGCCCCACCACAGCTGGCGCTGGTACTTGGCGCCCTTCGACCAGAAGTCGACGATGATGATGCGCAGCCCGTTGAACGCGTGGTACGCGATCGCGGCGACCAGGAACACCTCGCCGATGCCCATGATCGGGTTCTTGTAGGTCCCGATGACGGCGTCGTACGCCTCGGGCGAGAGCCGGATGAGCGCCGTGTCGAGCACGTGCACCAGCAGGAAGAAGAAGATGGCGACACCGGTGATGCGGTGCAGCACCCAGGACCACATGCCTTCGTGGCCTCGGTAGAGGGTGCCCCGGGGAACCCGTGAAGTGGTCTCTGACACCGATGGTGTGAGGCGTGCTGGAGCCGACACGGCCGTCCTCCCTGGATCGAACATGGTGCGGGGGCGGGTCGATGCCCCTCGGAGGACTTCGTCCCCAGCGTCGCACGGGCGCTCTGCTTGTATCTTATTGCCGTCTCGCGGAGTCCGGCGACGAAGGCGAACCTAACAGCGGGCAGATCCGCAGCCACCTTCGCCGTGGGCAAGAACCTCCGATCTTGCCGGACCGCGGCGGCTAGCCTGGACCCATGCCCCAGCCTCTTCCCGACTTCTACGCCGTGATCCCCGCCGGCGGCATCGGCAGCCGGCTGTGGCCGCTCTCGCGCGCGGACGCGCCGAAGTTCCTGCACGACCTGACCGGCTCCGGCCACTCGCTGCTGCGCGACACCTGGGACCGTCTCGAGCCGCTCACCGGCCCCGACCGCATCTCCGTCGTCACCGGGCGCGCGCATCGCGCAGCCGTGGAGGAGCAGCTGCCGGGCATCCCCGACCGCAACGTGTTCCTCGAATCGGAGCCGCGCGACTCCGCCGCGGCCATCGGACTGGCCGCCGCCGTGCTCGTCCGCCGCGAGCCCGACGTCGTCATCGGCTCGTTCGCCGCCGACCATGTGATCCGCGGCGCGCAGGTGTTCCAGTGGGCGGTGCAGCAGGCGGTGGCCGTCGCCCGCGCCGGCTACATCTGCACGATCGGCATCCCCCCGGGGGAGCCGTCGGTCGGCTTCGGCTACATCCAGCGCGCCGAGGAGATCGTCGTCGAGGGCGCCCCCGAGGCGGCGCGGGTGCAGCGCTTCGTCGAGAAGCCCGACCTCGACACGGCCAAGGCCTACTTCGCCGACCGGTCCTTCCTGTGGAACGCGGGCATGTTCATCGCCCGCGCCGACGTGCTGCTGGCCGAGCTCGAAGCGAACCAGCCCGAACTGCACGCCGGCCTGCTCGAGCTCGCCGAGGCGTGGGACGACCGGGAGCGGAGGGGGCCCGCGGTCGACCGGATCTGGCCGCAGCTGACCAAGATCGCGATCGACTACGCCGTCGCGGAGCCGGCCGCGGAGAAGGGCCGCCTCGCGGTCATCCCCGGCCACTTCGACTGGGACGACGTCGGCGACTTCGCCAGTCTCGCCAAGCTGATGTCGAACGGGCGCAAGAACGACCTCGCCATCCTGGGCGAGAACGCCCGCATCCTCAGCGACGCGGCCAGCGGCATCGTGGTGAGCCAGAGCTCGCGCGTGATCAGCCTCATCGGGGTCAAGGACATCGTCGTGGTGGACACTCCCGACGCCCTGCTGGTGACCACCAGCGAGCACGCGCAGCGCGTGAAGGGCGTCGTCGACGCGCTCAAGCTGACCGGCCGCGGCGACGTGCTCTGACCCCGCGCGGCGGGGGCGCCGTATCGGGGTTGTTGCGTCTTTGTAACCATTGGCCGCCCAGCGCGCCTTCCGACCGCAAGCGGCCCGACACATTGGGTAACTTTCAAGGGTTCCCCGCGAAATCCGCGGGCCCATCTCTGTGGAGGCTGAGTTGACCATCTCTACCAACAAGCGCGTGCTCGGCGGCCTCATCGCCGCGAGCATGTTCGTCGCCCTCGCCGGGTGCGCATCCGCGCCCGAAGAGACCGCCCCGAGCGCCGACGCCGGCGCTGACGTCGTCGACGGCTTCAAGCCGTGCATGGTGTCCGACGCGGGTGGCTTCGACGACAAGTCGTTCAACCAGCTCGGCTTCGAGGGCCTGACCCGTGCCGCTGAGAGCCTCGGCCTCGACGAGCCGACCACGGTCCAGTCCGACTCCGAGTCGGACTTCGCGCCCAACCTGACCAACCTGGTCGAGCAGGACTGCTCGCTCATCGTCACGGTCGGCTTCGCGCTGGCCGCCGCCGCGGGCGAGTCCGCCGCGGCCAACCCCGACATCGAGTACGTCTCGATCGACGACATGGTCGACAACGACTTCGACGGCGAGACCGACTCGCCCAACATCAAGCCGATCGTCTTCGACACCGCTCAGGCGGCGTTCCTGGCCGGCTACGCGGCGGCGTCGTACTCGACCGAGAAGAAGGTCGGCACGTTCGGCGGCATGAACTTCCCGACCGTCACGATCTTCATGGACGGCTTCAAGCAGGGCGTCGAGTACTGGAACGAGCAGAAGGACGACAACGTCGAGGTGCTCGGCTGGGACGGCACCGACGGTGTCTTCACCGGTGGCTTCGTCGCCAACCAGGACGCCATCAACGCGGCACAGGGCCTCGTCGACCAGGGCGTCGACGTGCTGCTGCCCGTCGGCGGCCCGATCTACCAGAGCGCCGCTTCGGTGATCCGCGCCTCGGACCGTGAGATCGCGCTCATCGGCGTCGACGCCGATGTGTTCGAGACCGACCCGACGGTCGCCGACCTGCTGCTCACCTCGATCCGCAAGCTGATCGACGTGGGTGTCGAGGACGCCGTGAACCAGGCCGCCGTCGGCGAGTTCGACGTCACCCCGTTCGTGGGCACGCTCGAGAACGAGGGCGTGGGCCTGGCCCCGTTCCACGACTTCGAGGACAAGGTCTCGGGCGACCTGCAGGGTGAGCTCGACGCCATCACGGCCGGCATCATCGACGGGTCGATCCCCGTCACGTCGTACCTGGCTGGTTGATCCCGCCGCAGTGGGGAGGCTGGTGCACACCAGCCTCCCCACTGCTGTCTGCCCATCTCGTGCGGTCGCGTACCGCCGTCATTAGGATCAGGGAGCATGAAGCTCGAACTCCGCGGCATCACCAAGCGGTTCGGCAGTCTGGTCGCCAACGATCACATCGACCTCGTCGTGGAGCCCGGTGAGATCCACTGCCTCCTCGGCGAGAACGGCGCAGGCAAGTCGACGCTGATGAACGTCCTGTACGGCCTGTATCGGGCCGACGAGGGCACCATCCTCCTCGACGACCACGTGCAGGCCTTCCAGGGCCCCGGCGACGCGATGCGCGCGGGCATCGGCATGGTCCACCAGCACTTCATGCTCATCCCGGTCTTCACCGTCGCCGAGAACGTCATGCTCGGCCACGAGGCGACCAAGGCGCTCGGCGTGCTCGACCTCGACGCCGCCCGCAAGCGCGTGCGGGAGATCTCGTCGCGGTTCGGCTTCGACATCGACCCCGACGCGCTCGTCGAGGACCTCCCGGTCGGCGTGCAGCAGCGCGTCGAGATCATCAAGGCGCTCTCGCGCGATGCGAAGGTGCTCGTCTTCGACGAGCCGACCGCCGTGCTCACCCCGCAGGAGACCGACGAGCTGATGGGCATCATGCGCCAGCTCAAGGAATCCGGCGCCTCCATCGTCTTCATCACCCACAAGCTGCGCGAGGTGCGCGAGGTCGCCGACCGGATCACCGTCATCCGCCTCGGCAAAGTCGTCGGCGAGGCAGCCCCGACCGCGACCAACGCGGAGCTCGCCTCCCTCATGGTCGGCCGCGCCGTCGAGCTGACCGTCCACAAGAACCCGCCGCAGCTGGTCGACAACTCCCTCGTCGTCGAGGGGCTCAGCGTCATCGACCCGCGCGGCCAGCTCGTCGTCAACGACGTCTCGTTCGAGGTCCGCGGCGGCGAGGTGCTCGCGATCGCCGGCGTGCAGGGCAACGGCCAGACCGAGCTCACCGAGGCCCTGCTCGGCCTCCAGCCGCAGGTGCGCGGATCCATCACCCTCGACGGCGATGAGCTCGTCGGCCACAGCGTGCGACGCATCCTCGACGCGGGCGTCGGCTTCGTCCCCGAGGACCGCAACGAGGACGGCCTGGTCGGCGAGTTCACGATCGCCGAGAACCTCATGCTCGACCGCGCCCACGGCGCGCCGTTCGTCAAGGCGGGGAACGTCCAGCGCGGCTACCTCGCCGAGTTCGCGAAGGACAAGTTCGCCGAGTTCGACGTCCGCGCCCCCGGCATCGACACACCCGTCGGCCGGCTGTCCGGTGGAAACCAGCAGAAGGTCGTGCTCGCCCGCGAGCTGAGCAAGGACCTCTCGCTCCTCGTCGCCGCGCAGCCCACCCGCGGCGTCGACGTCGGCTCGATCGAGTTCATCCACAAGCGCATCGTGGAGACCCGCGACGCCGGGGTCCCCGTCGTCGTCGTCTCCACCGAGCTCGACGAGGTGGCCGCCCTCGCCGATCGGATCATGGTGATGTACCGCGGCCGGATCGTCGGCATCGTTCCGGGCGACACCCCGCGAGAGACACTCGGCCTGATGATGGCCGGCGAGGCGCCGAGCGAAGGAGCCGCGGCATGAGCACCGACAGCGAACTCGGCGCGAGCGTCGAAGAGAAGATCGAGCCGCCCTCGAAGTGGCACGACACCTGGGTGCGGATCACGCAGGGCAACGCGATCATCTCGGTGCTCGCGATCGTCCTGGCGCTCATCGTCGGCGGCATCATGATCGCGTTCACCGACGAGGACGTGCAGGAGGCATCCGCCTACTTCTTCGCCCGCCCGATGGACACGATCTCGGCAGCATGGGACGCCGTCTTCGGCGCGTACAGCGCGCTCTTCCAGGGATCGATCTACAACTTCGGCGCCGACTCGTTCGCGCGCGGCATCCGCCCCTTCACCGAGACGCTCACCTTCGCCACGCCGCTCATCGCGGCCGGCCTCGGTGTCGCGCTGGCCTTCCGCGTCGGCATGTTCAACATCGGCGGACGCGGGCAGATGCTGATGGCGGCCGCCGGCGCCGGCTGGATCGCGTTCTCGCTCGACCTGCCCTTCCCGCTGCACATGATCCTGGCCACCGTCGTCGGCATGTTCTGCGGCGCCGTGTGGGCCGGCATCGCGGGCTTCCTCAAGGCCCGCACCGGCGCGCACGAGGTGATCGTGACGATCATGCTCAACTACGTGGCCTTCTACCTGATCTCGTGGATGCTGCGCACCCCCGGCCTCCTGCAGGCGCCGGGCTCCAGCAACCCCAAGACGCCGGCGATGAAGGAGACCGCGGTCTTCCCCGACCTGCTCGGTCCGCAGTACAACCTGCACTTCGGCTTCGTGCTCGTGATCGCCGCCACCGTGGTCGTGTGGTGGATCCTCAGCCGCTCGAACCTCGGGTTCCAGTTCCGGGCCGTGGGCATCAACCCCAACGCGGCACGCGTGGCCGGCATCGACGTGAAGAACATGTACGTCTACGCGATGCTCATCTCCGGCGCCCTCGTCGGTCTCGCCGGCGTGAACCAGGTGCTCGGCACCATCACGACCGGCTTCTCGGCCGACATCGATGCGGGCATCGGCTTCGACGCGATCACCGTCGCCCTGCTCGGCCGCTCCACGCCGTGGGGCACCTTCGCGGCCGGCGTGCTGTTCGGCGCGTTCAAGGCCGGCGGCTTCGCCATGCAGGCGGCCGAGAACATCCCCGTCGAGATCGTCACCGTCGTCCAGTCGGTGATCGTGCTGTTCATCGCGGCCCCGCCGCTCGTGCGCACGATCTTCTTCCTGCCCTCGCCAGAGCGTGACCGGCGCCGGCAGGAGAAGGCGAGGCAGAAGGCCCTGAAAGCCGAAGTCAAGGCCGAGGCAGAGGGGGTGGCACCGTGACCACGATCGCCGTGTCCACCGACGACGTCCTGCCCGAGACGACGGTCATCCGCAGCTGGAAGACCCCCATCGCGCTCGCCGTGTTCACCGTGCTGTTCGGCATCCTCATCTTCGCTGCGCCGCGCGCAGGCGAGACGACCTTCCGCCTGTCCAGCTCGACCGACGCGATCCAGCTCCCCGACCTCGTCCTCCCGGTCATGCCGACCGTGATCGTCTGCCTCGTGCTCCTCGCGCTGCTCACCGCATTGTCGGCGTTCCTCGTGCGCAGCCGTGCGCACTCGCCGCTGTGGCTCGTGGTCCTCTACGTCCTCGTCGCCATCGTCGGGTTCCTCACCTGGGCGGCCAGCGGAGCGGCGCTCCCGGTGCCCGGGCTGCTGGCCGGCGCACTCGGACTCGCCGTCCCGCTCATCTACGGCGCCCTCACCGGCGTCATCGGCGAACGGGTCGGCATCGTCAACATCGCCATCGAGGGTCAGCTGCTCGCCGGCGCCTTCACGGCGGCCGTCGTCGGCACGATCACCGGCTCTCCGATCGCGGGGATGCTGGCGGCCATGGTGTCCGGGGCGCTCGTGGCCTTCGTGCTCGCGGCGTTCGCGATCAAGTACGTGGTCGACCAGGTGATCGTCGGCGTGGTGCTGAACGTGCTCGTCACGGGCCTGACCAGCTTCCTGTACTCGCAGGTGCTGCAGTCCAACGCGGCCGAGCTCAACGCGCCGCCGCGGCTCGACCGCATCCCGATCCCGCTGCTGAGCGACATCCCCATCATCGGGCCCGTGTTCTTCCGGCAGACGCTGCTCGTCTACATCATGTACATCGCCGTCTTCGCGGTGTGGTTCGCGATGTTCCGCACCCGCTGGGGCCTGCGCCTGCGCGCGGTCGGCGAGCACCCGCAGGCGGCCGACACGGTCGGCATCAAGGTCAACCCGACCCGGTTCTGGAACGTGCTGATGGCCGGCGCGATCGCCGGGCTCGGCGGCACGGTCTTCACGATCGGCAACGGGATCGCCTTCAACAAGGAGATGACCGCGGGCGCGGGCTTCATCGCGCTCGCCGCCGTGATCTTCGGCCAGTGGGATCCGATCAAGGCCACGCTGGCGGCCCTGCTGTTCGGGTTCGCCTCGAGCCTGCAGAACTCGCTGAGCGTGATCGGGTCGCCGGTCCCGAGCGAGTTCATGCTCATGCTGCCGTACCTCGTCACGATCTTCGTCGTGGCCGGTGTGGTCGGCAAATCCAGAGCGCCCGCCGCCGACGGCGTGGCGTACGTCAAGGCGTAGAAGGGCCGGCAGTGACCGATATCGACTGGGACGAGCTCCGTGCAGCCGCGACCGAGGCCATGCAGCGCGCCTACGCGCCGTACTCGCGCTACCGGGTGGGCGCGGCAGCGCTCGTCTCCGACGGGCGGATCGTCGCCGGCTGCAATGTGGAGAACGCCTCATACGGCGTCGGTCTGTGCGCGGAGTGCGCCCTCGTCGGCGACCTGCACATGTCCGGCGGCGGCCAGCTGGTCGCGTTCGTGTGCGTGAACAACGACGGGCAGACGATCATGCCGTGCGGCCGGTGCCGTCAGCTGCTGTACGAGTTCTCCCTGCCGGGGATGCTGCTGGAGACCGTCTCGGGCATCCGCACGATCGACGAGGTGCTGCCTGACGCGTTCGGCCCGCGCGATCTCGAAGAGGTCAGTCGATGACTGAAGCCTTCGACGCCGTCGACGTCATCCGCGCCAAGCGCGACGGCGGCACCGTAGCGGAGGACGCCCTCCGCTGGATGGTCGACGCGTACACGCGCGGCTACGTCTCGGACGCGCAGATGTCGTCGTTCGCGATGGCGGTGCTGCTCAACGGCATGGACCGCGACGAGATCCGCGTGATGACCGACGCGATGATCGCGTCCGGCGAGCGGATGAGCTTCGCCGGCCTCGGCAAGCCCACCGCCGACAAGCACTCGACCGGGGGAGTGGGCGACAAGATCACGCTGCCCCTCGCCCCGCTGGTCGCCGTGTTCGGCGTCGCGGTGCCGCAGCTCTCCGGCCGGGGCCTCGGCCACACCGGCGGCACGCTCGACAAGCTCGAGTCCATCCCGGGGTGGCGCGCGGCGCTGAGCAACGACGAGCTCTTCGCCCAGCTGCGCGACGTGGGCGCCGTCATCTGCGCGGCGGGCTCGGGTCTCGCCCCCGCAGACAAGAAGCTCTACGCCCTGCGCGACGTCACCGGCACGGTGGAGGCCATCCCGCTGATCGCGTCGAGCATCATGTCGAAGAAGATCGCGGAGGGGACCGGCGCTCTCGTCCTGGACGTGAAGTTCGGCTCAGGCGCCTTCATGCGCGACCTCGACAAGGCCCGCGAGCTCGCCCGCACCATGGTCGCGCTCGGCGAGGACTCGGGTGTGCGCACGACCGCCCTGCTCACCGACATGAACACCCCGCTCGGCCTGGCGATCGGCAACGCGAACGAGGTGCGCGAGTCGGTCGAGGTTCTCGCCGGCGGCGGCCCCGCCGACATCGTCGAGCTCACCGTCGCCCTGGCCCGCGAGATGCTCGCCCTGGCCGGACAGCCCGATGCCGACGTCGAGGCGGCGCTGGCCGACGGACGCGCGATGGACGCGTGGCGCCGCATGATCGCGGCGCAGGGCGGCGACCCGGATGCCGCCCTCCCGGTGCCGCGCGAGACGCAGGTGGTGACCGCATCCACGTCAGGCGTCATCACGCGCATGGAGGCGCTGCCCTTCGGCATCGCCGCCTGGCGCCTGGGCGCCGGCCGCGCCAGGGCGCAGGACCCGGTCATCCACGCCGCGGGGATCGACCTGCTCGTCAAGCCGGGCGACGAGGTCGTCGCGGGGCAGCCCGTCTTCACCCTCTCCGCCGATGATCCGGCGAGGTTCGCGCGCGCCCTCGAAGCGCTGGACGGCGCATGGGAGATCGGCGCCGAGGCGCCGGAGCGCACCCCGCTCGTGCGCGAGCGCATCACCGCCTGACACGCGTCGCCCGATCCAGTAGCGTCGCAGACGCGCACCCCCAAAGCTCACGAAGGAGATCGACATGCCCATCGACCAGCACGGAGACAGCCTGCTGCAGGGGGTGTCGCTGCGGAGCCTGCCAAAGGTGTCGCTGCACGACCACCTCGATGGAGGCGTCCGTCCGCAGACGATCATCGAGCTGGCGGACGAGATCGACCTGGAGGTCCCCTCGGCCGATTCCGACGAGCTGGCCGACTGGTTCGCCGAGAAGAGCGACTCGGGTTCGCTGGTCGAGTACCTGAAGACGTTCGACCTCACCACGGCCGTCATGCAGACCGCCGACGGACTGCGCCGGGTCGCCAGGGAGTTCGTCGAGGACCTCGCCGCCGACGGCGTGATCTACGGCGAGGTGCGCTGGGCTCCCGAGCAGCACCTCGCGCGCGGGCTCTCGCTCGACGAGGCCGTCGAGGCGGTGCAGGAGGGCATCGAGGAGGGGGAGGATGCGGCCGGCACCGACATCCGGGTCGGTCAGCTGATCACCGCGATGCGGCACACCGACCGCTCGCTCGAGATCGCCGAGCTCGCCGTCGACTGGCGTGAGCGCGGCGCCGTCGGCTTCGACATCGCCGGCCCCGAGGACGGCTTCCTGCCCGCCCGCCACCGGGCGGCGTTCGACCTCCTCGCGGCGGAGTTCTTCCCCACCACCGTGCACGCCGGTGAGGCGGCCGGGCTGGATTCGATCCGCTCCGCCCTCATCGACGGCCGTGCACTGCGGCTCGGGCACGGCGTGCGCATCGCGGAGGACCTCGAGATCGTCTCGCAGGAGGGCGAGGACGTCTTCGTGCAGTTCGGCGACCTGGCCCGCTGGGTGCGCGACCGCGAGATCCCGCTCGAGCTCTCGCCGTCGTCGAACCTGCAGACCGGCGCGATCGCGGCGTGGGGCACCGAGCTGGTCGACCACCCGTTCGACCTGCTGTACCAGCTCGGATTCGCGGTCACCGTGAACGTCGACAACCGCACGATGAGCGCCACCTCGCTGACGCGCGAGCTCGCGCTGCTGGCGGAGACGTTCGGCTACGACCTCGACGACCTGCAGACGTTCCAGCTCAACGCGGCCGCCGGCGCCTTCCTGCCGGTGGAGGAGCGCGAGGAGCTCATCGAGCTGATCGCGGAGGGCTTCGCCCGATAGTCGCCTGCGGGCCGCGGTGCCCCTATTCTGAGCGGTATCGGCACGGAGGGGAGCGGGCATGGCGGTGTTCTCGAGAGGGTTCGGCGGGCGGCGGCGCGAGGCGGACCCGAATCTGCCACCAGGGCAGTATCTGACCGAGGACTTCCCCGTGCTCTCGGCCGGTCCCACCCCGCGCATCGCGACCGCGGACTGGACCTTCCGCATCATCACCGAGAAGGGCACCACGACCACCTGGACGTGGGAGCAGTTCACCGCCCTCCCGGTGGAGGACGTCAGCACCGACATCCACTGCGTCACCCGGTGGTCCAAGCTCGGCACCTCCTGGCGGGGTGTGTCGCTGGACACCCTGTTCGCCGCTGTGGACACCGACTTCGCGTACGCGATGGTGCATTCCTACGGCGGATACACGACGAATCTGGCGATGGCCGACCTCCTCGGCGGGAAGGCGTGGATCGCGTTCGACTTCGACGGGGCTCCGCTCGCGCCCGAGCACGGGGGTCCGGCGCGTCTGCTGGTGCCGCATCTCTACTTCTGGAAGTCCGCGAAGTGGGTGAACGGGCTCGTGATGCAGAAGCACGACGACCCGGGCTTCTGGGAGCAGAACGGCTACCACCTGCACGGCGACCCCTGGACCGAAGAGCGCTACTGGTGATCGTCGGCGACTGGCATCCGGCCCGGGTCGCCGACGTGGTCCCCAGCACCTCCCACGCGCGCCTGCTGCGCCTCGAGGTGCCCGGCTGGCCGGGGAACCTGCCGGGGCAGCACCTGGACATCCGGCTCACGGCGGAGGACGGCTACCAGGCCGAGCGGTCGTACTCGATCGGATCATGGGGGCCGGACGCGACCGTCGAGCTGGGCGTGGACCGCGTGCCGGACGGAGAGGTGTCGCCGTACCTCGTCGACGTCATCGAACCAGGTGACCAGCTCGAGGTGAAGGGTCCGCTGGGCGCGTACTTCGTCTGGGACGCCGACGACCCCTCTCCGGTGCAGCTGATCGCCGGCGGCTCGGGCGTCGTCCCCCTCGTCGCCATGGCCCGTGCGCGGGCAGCGATGCCGGACGGTGCGCCGTTCCGCCTGCTGTACTCGGTGCGCAGTCCCGCCGACGCCCTCTACGGTTCCGAGGTCGAGGGGCTCGCCGACGCGGGGCTCGACGTCACGTGGGTCTACACCCGCTCCGGACCGCCCGGCTGGACCGGACCCACCGGCCGGCTGACGCCGGCCGGTGTGGCGGCCGCGACCTGGCCGCTCGAACGGAACCCGCGCGCCTTCGTCTGCGGGCCCACCGGGTTCGTCGAGTCGGTCGCGGACATGCTGGTGAGCGCGGGCTGGCCGCCCGAGCGCGTGCGCACGGAGAGGTTCGGTGGAGCATGAGGAATCGGGTCCCCTCCGGCGCGGTGCGCCTGGTCGACGGCAATGCGCTGGCCGGACCGCTCGCCGGGCTGTTCGCCGTCGATGCATCCGGCATCGTGCTCGTCTGCGGCCACTGCGGCGCTGCCGGACCGCTGGGCGGAGCGACGGTCGAGGACGACCGGGTCGCCGCGATCGTCCGATGCCGCGGGTGCACCCGGACGCTGCTCACGGTCCTCCGCGCGGAGGGTGCCATCTCGGTCGTGCTCGCCGGGCTCGCGCGCTTCGAGGTTCCCGCCGACCCTCGCTGACCCGGCGCAGGAGACCCGGGAGCGGGTCAGCGCAGGGCGACGCCGGGATGCGTGGCCAGATACTCCTCGAAGGCCTCGGCGCTCGTGCGGGTGGGCGTGAAGCCGAAGTCGCGCTTCAGGGCATCGTTCGCCAGCACGGGGCGGTAGCGGAGGAACCGCACCTGTTCCGGTCCGTGCACCGTGAGGCGCAGCATCCGACCGATCCGCAGGGCGAATCCGAGCACGCCGGCGGGCAGCGTCAGCAGCGGCTTGCCCAGCCGTGCCGCGATCTCCTGCACGGTGAGGCGGCCGTCGCCGGCGACGTTGTAGATGCCGGGAGGACCGTCCGTCGCCGCGCGCACCATCGCCGCCGCCACATCATCGACCCACACGAACACGAACGGCGATTCCGAGCCGCGGACGGCGAGGATGCGCCGCCCGTCCCACAGTGCCGTGATCTGGTTGCGCACCGTCGGGCCGAGGATCGTCCCGATGCGGAACACCACCTGCTCGAGCGCGGGATGCCGGGTCCTCGCCTCCGCGAGCATCTCCTCGACGAGGCGCTTGTGCTGCGCATACGCGAACTCGTCGTTGCCGCGCACCGGGTCGCTCTCGCGCAGCCACTCCGCGTTGTCGGGGTGGTAGCCGTACGCCGCGCCGGACGACGACACGACGATCCGCCGTACGCCTGCGGCCAGGCACGCGTCGAGGATGTGGCGCGACCCGTCGACGTCCACCCGGTACTCCAGGTCGCGGTCGCGGCCGGGGTTCACGATCGCCGCCAGATGCACGACGACGTCGATCTCGTGGCGCTCGAGCAGCTCGACCAGACCAGCCGACCGGGTGACGTCGCAGTCGTCGTAGTGGACGCCCTCGACGGGATGCTCGGGCCGCCGCACATCGCCGGCCACGACCCGCTCGACGTCCGGCCGGGCCGCGAGCGCCGCCGCCACGTGCGAGCCGAGGAACCCGGCGCCTCCGGTGACCAGCACGCGGGTCATGAGGCGGGCTCCACCGCATCCCGCGCGTGGCGGCTCGCGTCGCCCTTCGCCGATCCGGTGACCCGGCGGGTGCGCACCGCCCACAGCGACGCCACGATGAGGCCGGCGATGATGTCCCAGATGCCCCACCAGCCCGCCACGATCGCCATGCCGCCGAGGCCGCCGAAGAAGGTGAAGACGAGCCCGAGGCCGAGACCGGCGTTGCGGATGCCGACCTCGAACGTCATCGCCTTCCGCTCTCGCGTGCCCAGGCCGCCGGCCACGGCGGTGCCGTAGCCGATCGCGAGGGCGACGGCGTCGTGGATGGTCACGACCAGGATGATCACGCCGAAGAACTGGACGAAGTACGTCCAGTTGCCCGTGAGCGCGATGACGATGAAGGCGACGAGGGCGAGCAGCGAGAACCACTTGACCGGCTTCTCGACCCGCGCGGCGAAGCGCGGGAACCGGGCGCGCACGAACAGCCCGATCGCGAACGGGATGCCGATGATCAGCAGGATGTCGAGCAGCATCGACCAGGGGTTCAGCTCGACGGCGGCCAGGAGGTGCCGTGCGGTCGGGTGCAGCGAGCCCCAGAACGCGATCGAGAGCGGCAGCGCGAAGATGTAGATCACGTTGCTCACCGCGGTCATCGACACCGACAGGGCGACGTTGCCGCCCGAGCGGTGCGTGAGCACCTGGGAGATGTTGCCGGGAGGACAGCACGCGACCAGCAGCATCCCGAGGGCCATCGAGGGCGTGACGGGAAGGACCAGCGTGAGCGCGAACGTGACCGCGGGCAGAACCAGCAGCTGCGCGAGGATCGCGATGACGAAGGGCTTGGGCTTGCGGGCGACGACCTTGAAGTCCTCGGGCGAGGTGTCCAGGGCGATGCCGAGCATGATCAGCCCCAGCACGACGTTCAGCAGCACCAGCGAGCCGGGGTTGAAGTTCAGGACGATGTCGTCGATGACGAGCTCTTCGGCGCTCACGCGGCCGTTCCCTTCGACAGGGCGGCGGTCGCCTGCCGCACAGACCGGCGGTAGGCGTCCTTGTTCACGTAGTACGACATCCGCTCGAGCCCGAGGTAGTCGTACCCGCCGGTCAGATCCGGCCACTCCTGCCCGCTCACCCGCGCGCGGAATGCGGCGGCCGCCGCCGGGTCGGCCCGGGTGGCGGTCAGGTAGGCGGCGATCAGCTCGGCCTGCTCGTAGCGACCCTGCCAGCCGATGCCGGAGGCCTCGATCATCCCCATCACGTAGAGCCCGTTGAACGACGGCGGGAACACGTTGAGGTAGAGCCGCGGCGACCAGCCGGTCCAGTTCAACGCCTCGCGGGCCACGAAGGGGTAGTCGAGCGTGTACCCGGTGGCCAGCAGCACGGTGTCGTACTGCGCATGCGAGCCGTCGCGGAAGTGCACCGTGTCGCCGTCGAACCGGTCGACATCCGGCACCACGCGCAGGTCTCCCTGGCCCAGGTGGTTGAGGATCAGGGTGTTGACGATCGGGTGCGACTCGTAGATCTTGTAGTCGGGCTTGGGGAAGCCGAAGCGCACCGGGTCGCCGGTGAACGCCTGCAGCACCCGCTTGTCGATGAACTGCTTGATCCGCGCCGGCAGCGGCCTGCCCTGGTTGAGGGTGTCGGACGGGCGTCCGAACAGGTAGCGGGGAACGAAGTAGTACCCGCGCCGCACGCTCATGTCGACCGACGCGGCGTGGTGCACGGCGTCCACGGCGATGTCGCAGCCGGAGTTGCCCGCGCCGACGATGAGCACGCGCTTGCCGCTGAGCTGCGCCGCGCTCTTGTAGGCGCTGGTGTGCAGGAGCTCACCGGTGAAATCGCCGCGGAACGCGGGAACGTTCGGTTCGGCCAGCGTCCCGTTGGCGAGGATCACGCCGTCGTAGCGCTGCTCGACGGCGGCCCCGGCGCCTCCGGACGGGGCGGCGCGCAGCATCCATCCCCCGTCCTCCGCCGGCTCGAGCCCGGTGACCTTCGTGTCGAAGCGGAAGCGCTCGGTCAGGCCGAAGTGGTCCGCGAACTCGCGGAAGTAGCGGATGAGCTCGCGATGGCTCGGGTAGTCGGCGCGCGAGCGCATCGGGAACTCCGCGAACTCTGTGGTGGTGCGCGAGGAGATCAGGTGCGCGGACTCGTACATCGTGGAGCGGGGGTTCTCGATGTCCCAGAGGCCGCCGACGCCGCGCGACGCCTCGAACCCGTCGAACTCGATGCCCGCCTTCTGCAGGGCCCTGGCCGCCGACAGGCCGGAGGGACCGGCGCCGATGATGGCGTACCGCTGTGCGTGCATGTCTTCCGGCGCTCCCGAATGGTCCGTGCCGGGCACCACTGCCCGGACAACCTCTCGATGCTAACCGCTGGCGATGTCGCCCAGGAACGGGCCGGCGTTCTCGGTGATCTGCGCGATCATCTCGTCGTCGGGGATGCGGGGAGTGCCGTCGCCGGCCTGCAGGCCGTAGTCGCCGAACGACGAGTGGCTGGCGCCTTCGATCTCGACCAGTGCGGCATCCTCCGGCAGGAGGTGACGCGCATCCGCGATCTTGTCGGGGGTGGACAGGCCGTCCTCGCTGCCGGCGAGGCTGAGCACGGGCAGGCCGCTCTCGGCGATGTCTCCCGAGCAGTACGAGGCGAACAGCACGAGCGCGTCGGCGTCCTCGGCCATCATGCAGGCCCGCACGCCGCCGAGCGAGTGCCCCCCGACCGCCCATTCGTCGACGTCCGGCGCGAGCGCGGTGAACGTGTCGAGACCGCGGAGGTCGAAGAACGCCAGGTTCAGCCAGGGCTTGGTGATCACGACCGTGACGTCGGCGTCGGCGACGAGACCGGACAGCTTCGACGCGTACGCCCACGCGTCGACCTTGCCGCCCGGGATGAACACCAGGCCCACCTCGGAGGCGCCGTTCGACGGCGCGAGCACGATGCCCGCGCTGTCATCGGTGATCGTGATCGCCTCGTCGGCCTTCACGGCCGCCAGCGGCTCGGGCTCGGCCGCCGCGACGCCGACCTGGCTCCAGATCACGATGCCGACCGCCGCGACGACGATCAGAGCGCCGATCGACCCGAGCACCCACCAGAGGATCCGGCGACCGCGACGGGGACGTTTCGACTCGCTGCGCTCGCTCTTCTCACTCACCTGGGCAGTCTATGGTCTCTCAGAGCGACGCCTGGCGCTGTGCCACGACCGCTTCGATCCGACCGAACAGCGGGTGCTCCGGCTCGAGGCCGGTCACCTCCGCGGTGAATGCGGCCGCATCCTGCTCGCGGAGCAGGCGCTGCAGGTCGACGGACTGCGGGTCCTCCGGGTCGTCGAAGGCCAGTGCGGCTCCCATCGCGGCGACGAGCGCGTCGACGGGCAGCCCACGCTCGGCGGCTTCCGCCGCAGGCCCCACGAAGCGCTCATGACGCGAGAGCTTGCGCAGCGGCTGACGCCCCACCCGCCAGACGGTGTCAGGCAGTGACGGGTTGCGGAAGCGACCGAGGATCGTGCTGCGGTAGGCGGCGAGATCGGCCGGGTCGAGCCCGTGCTTGACGGCGAGGAGCGCTGAGGTCTCCTCGAGGGCGGCGGCGACGCGTGCCGCGATCGCGTCGTCGGCGAGGGCGTCCGAGATCCTCTCGACGCCCGCCTGCGCGCCGAAGTACGCCGTGGTGGCGTGGCCGGTGTTCACCGTGAAGAGCTTCCGCTCGATGTACGGGGCGAGGTCGTCGACGAAGTGCGCGCCGGGGATGCGGGGCGGATCGTCGCCGAAGGCAGGGCGTTCGATGGCCCATTCGAAGAACGGCTCCACGGTCACGTCCACGCCGCCGCCCTCGGGCTGCGCGGGGACGATGCGATCGACCGCGGTGTTCGCGAAGACCGCGCCCCCCGCGAGGGCGTCCCACGCCTCGCCCGCCTGCGCGATCATCTCCTCGCGGAGGAGGTCGGTGGCGTTGATGGCGTTCTCGCACGCCATGATCTGCAGCGGCGGCGCACCGGGTTCGCGGAGCGCGAGCCCCGCGATGATGTGGGGCGCCACGAACTTCAGGATGGTGGGGCCCACCGCCGTCGTCACGACGTTCGCGCTGGCGATCTCATCGACCACCGCCTGGGTGTCTGTCGCGCTGTTGATCGCACGGAACCCGGTGACCTCGTGATCGGCGCCGCCTTCGCCCACTTCGTGCACGGTGTACGACGAGACCGCGTTGATCGCGTCGACGAGCGGTGCCGCGACGTCCGAGAACACGAGCTCGTAGCCGCCCTGGTGCAGCAGCAGCCCCACGAAGCCGCGTCCGATGTTGCCTGCGCCGAAGTGGACGGCCTTCATGAGACGCCGGCCTCCGCCACCAGCGCGAACAGCTCGTCGGGCGAGTCCGCCGCCTTCAGCCGGTCGACGTTCTCGATCTCCGAGAACAGGATGGCGATCTGGGAGAGGATCTCGAGGTGCTCGTCGCCCTTGCCGGCGATGCCGACGACGAAGGTGACGTGCTCGCCGTCCCAGTCGACTCCGCCGTCGTACCGCACGAACGACAGCGCGGATTCGAGGATCGTGGCCTTCGTCTCGTTGGTGCCGTGGGGGATGGCCAGCTCGTTGCCCATGTAGGTGGAGACGGCCATCTCGCGCTGCTGCATGGCGTCGAAGTAGGCGCTCGTGACCGCGCCGACGGATTCGAGGATGTCGGCCGCCTCCTTCATCGCGTCCTCCTTGGCGACGCTGCCCGAGTGGATGCGCACCTGACCGATGCTGAAGACGTCGCGTGCCATGGAACTTCCTTCCGTCGTGATGAAGCGCCGCGGGGCCGGGGGCATCGCGCCGCCCGACCCCGCAGCGGTCGGGCGCGGCTACTTGCCGCTGTTCTGCTGGTCGGCCACCAGTTCCACGACCTCGTCGTACTTCGGCGAGTTCATGAAGTTGTCGACCGACACGTGGACCGCGTTCGGCGCCTGACCCCTTGCGCGATCGGTGAGTTGGTTCTGCGTGATGACCAGGTCCGCCGAGCCGTCGAGGTTCGCGATGGCCTTGTTGACCACCGTGACGCCTTCGACGCCCGCCTTCTTGATCTTGTTGCGCAGCACGCTCGCTCCCATCGCCGACGAGCCCATGCCCGCGTCGCAGGCGAACACGATGTTCTTGATGTCCTTCTGCGCCAGGGTCGCAGCGCCGATGCCGCCGCCGGCCTGGGTCGCCGCGCCGCCGCGCAGGTTCTCGAGGTGGCCGGAGGACTTGCCCTTGACCGCCTCGGTCTGGGTGATCGCCGCTCCGAACGCGTCGTCGGTGGCCGCCATCGCCTCGAGGTCCCGCCTGCGGGAGGCGCGGAGGATGACCGCGGAGACGAGGAACGTCACCGTCGCGGAGAGGAGGACCGACAGGTACACCACCATCAGGTTGGGAACGCCGCCGGCCGCCGGATTGATCGCCTGCCCGGTGACGGCGATGATGCTCCCCGGTGCCGCGGGCGCGGCGAGCGAGCCGCCGAGCAGCATGTTCGTGGTGACACCGGTGGCGCCGCCCGCGATCAGGGCCAGGATCAGCATCGGCTTCATGAGCGCGTACGGGAAGTACACCTCGTGGATGCCGCCGACGAACTGGATGAGGGCCGCGCCCGGAGCCGACGCCCGCGCGGCGCCGATGCCGAAGAACGTGAAGGCGAGCAGGAGTCCGACACCGGGGCCGGGGTTGGCCTCGAGCAGGAACAGGATCGACGAACCCTCCTCGGAGGCCTGCTGCAGACCGAGCGGGGTCAGCACGCCGTGGTTGATCGCGTTGTTGAGGAAGAACACCTTCGCCGGCTCGATGACGATGCTCGTCAGGGGCAGCAGGTTCATCGACACCAGCCAGTTCACCGCGGTGCTGAGGACCTGCATGATGCCGTTGACCAGCCAGGCGATCGGGTAGAAGCCCACGATCATCATCACGAAGCCCCAGATGCCCGCCGAGAACATGTTGACGAGCATCTCGAAGCCGGCCTTGACCTTGCCGTCCCAGAGCGAGTCGAGCCACTTCATGGTGTACGCGCACAGCGGCGCCATGATCATCGCGCCGATGAACATGTGCACCTGGCCGAGCGTCGAGGCGTCGGGGTCGTTCGCGAGGAGCTGCTCGTTGAACTGGGCGATGAGGTAGTCGGATCCGGCGATCGCGCCGAACGTCCCGATGGACGCGACGACGCCGCCGCGCACGCCGTAGACGATGGCGCCGCCGGTGTAGGCGATGAGAAGGGGCAGCAGGTAGTGGATGAACGGTCCGACGATCGTCGCGAGCGCGGGGACCGGAGTGAAGCCCACCTCGATGAAGAACATCGTCACGATGCCCCACGCGATCAGGGCGGGGATGTTCGGCATGATCATGCCGGACAGGAACGTGCCGAAGCGCTGAACTCCGACTCGCGCCCTGTTGGTGCCCGTGGTGGGCGTTGACGCCGTTGTCATTGCATTCTCACTTTCTCTGCGGGCTATCCCGCGTCGGTGTTCGAGGAGGCGGCTCTGGCCGCTTCTCGCGCGGATGCCGCGTCTGCGGCGGACAGTGCAGCCTCTGCCACGCGCCTGGCGTCGTCGAGAGTGTGCTGCAGCAGCGTCGCCCTCACGTCCGCGAGAGCGGTGGGGGCCATGGACAGGGTTGCGGCGCCGAGACCGACCAGCACGACCGCGAGGAGCGGATCGGCCGCGGCTTCGCCGCAGATCCCGACCGGCTTGCCGTTGGCCTTGCCGCCCAGAGCCGTCTCGTGGATGAGGCGCAGCACCGCCGGGTGCCACGGGTCCTGGAAGGCCGCGACGGAGCCGAGCAGGCGGTCGGCGGCGAACGTGTACTGGGTGAGGTCGTTCGTGCCGATCGAGGCGAAGTCGGCGATCGCGAGCACCTTGTCGGCCAGCAGCGCCGCCGCGGGGACCTCGACCATGACGCCGGCCGTCTTCACGCCGTACTCGCGCGCGAGCGTGGTGAAGTACTCGGTCTCCTCGACGGTGGAGATCATCGGCGCCATCACCCAGAGGTCGGCGTCGGTGGCTTTGTCGGCCTCGGCGAGCGCGGTGAGCTGCTCGCGCAGGATGTCCTCGCTGGCCCGGAGGGCGCGGATACCGCGCAGGCCGAGCGCAGGATTCTCCTCGTGCGCGTCGTTGAGGAACGCGAGGGGCTTGTCGGCGCCGGCGTCGAGCACCCGGACCACGACCTTCTTGCCGGGGAAGGCCTGGAGCAGCTCGGTGTACGCGGCCCGCTGCTGCTCGACCGTGGGGGCGTTGGCGGAGCTGAGGAAGAGGAACTCGGTGCGGAACAGGCCGACGCCCTCTGCGCCGAGCTCGACGGCCTGGGCCGCGCCCGCCGCGTTCCCGAGGTTCGCCAGCAGGGGCACCGGCGTGCCGTCGGCGAGGGCGCCCGGCGTGATCGGCGCAGACGTCGCCGCCGCGCGCGCCGCGGCCCGGTTCTCGGCTTGAGCGAGTTCGTCGGCGCTCGGCTGGGTCGTCACAACCCCCTTCGCCGCGTCCACAATCACGGTATCGCCGTCGGCGAGGCCGGCGGCGTCGGCGACGCCGACGATGGCCACGATCGACTTCTCTCGGGCGAGGATCGCCGTGTGCGAGGTGGGTCCGCCGTCGCTGGTCACCAGCGCCAGCACCTGGTCGAGGTTGAGCAGCGCCGTGTCGGCGGGGGCGAGGTCCTTCGCGACGAGCACGAACGGATGACCGGGGTCGGGGACGCCGGGTGCCGGTACGCCGCGCAGGTGCGCGATCACGCGCTGCGCGACGTCGTCGAGGTCGGCCGCGCGCTCGCCGAGGTAGCCGCCCATCGCGGTGAGCTGGTCGCGGAACGACGCGAACGCGTCGGCGACGGCCCACTCGCCCGTCTTCCCCTGCTTCACGCGGGTGTCGACGCCGTCGATGAGCGAGGGGTCCTCTGCCATCATCGCCTGCGCCTCGAGCACGTCGCGGGCCTTGCCGCCCGCCTGCGCGCCGCGCGCCTCCAGCTCGCGGGCGACCGCCGCGACTGCCTCGTGCACGCGGGCGAGCTCCTCGTCCGCGCCGATCTCGCTGGGCGCGTCGCTCGGCGCCGGCAGCGGCTCCGCCATCCGCGCCACCGCGCCCTGGGCTACTCCCAGACCGATTCCTACTCCTCGCAGTTCAGGCATCATCACTCCGCGTCATGGTCAGTGCTGAGCAGTTCGCTCAGCACATCCAACGTAGCCTCGGCACTGTCGCCGTCGGCGGTGAGTGTCACGTAGTCGCCCCGCTCGATCCCCAGCGCGATGACCCCGAGGATGCTCGCCGCGTTCACCGGAGCCCCGGCGTCCTTCGCGATCGTGACGGGGATGCCGGAATCCTTCGCGGCCTGCGCGAACAGCTTCGCGGGTCGCGCATGGAGCCCGTTCGCCGAGCCGATCCGCACGGTTCTGGTCACTGTCGGCATGGGGGATCCTTTCGTGGGGAGGGCATCATGGCGCGTCCCTCGTCGTCTGAGCGGCACCGTCTGCCACGGCGAGGGCGTCGCGGACGAGGGCCAGCGTCCGCGTGCCGTCGAGGTCGTCGAACACATCGGCGGGCAGCAGGACGACGGTCGTGCCCCTGGTCGAGGCCACCCGTTCGATGCGCTCCAGCGCATGCGACATGTGGGGGCCGACCAGCACGACGTCGGCGGCGTCCAGGTCGATCGGCAGCGACAGCTCCGTGCCGGCGAAGGCGGAGTAGGCCAGACCCTGATCGTGTGCGGCATGCCGGACGCGTTGAGCGACGAACGTGCTGGACGCTCCCGCTCCGCAGACCACCAGGATCCTCATCGACCCGCCTTCCTTCCGGCCCATTCTGGTGACCGGGGGAGCCCGCGGCAACCATCCCTCCTTCCGCCGGGGCGGAAGGCATCCGTGATTGACTGACAGAGTGACCCGCGCGCGGCAGGACCGGCTGCTCGGCCTCCTCCTGCGCGAGCCGGACTGGGCGACCGCCGCCGTGCTCGCCGACGCGATCGGCGTGACCCCGCGCAGCATCCGTTCGTACGTCACCGCCGTCAACGCCCGGATCCCGTCGGGTGCGGCGATCGAGTCCGGCCCGCAGGGATATCGGGCAGGCGCCGACGCCGCCGCCGCACTCAGGGCCGTCGAGGCGGGGACGCCCCGCGACCGGCTGCACACGCTGGTGCGGGCCCTGCTGGATGCCCCCGACGGCATCGACGTGTTCGAGACGGCCGAGCGCCTGCACGTCAGCCCGGCGACCCTCGACGCCGACCTCGCCAGGGTAAGGGGCCTCCTCGGCGGGACCGAGCTGACCCTGGAGCGCTCCGCAGCCCGCGCACGGCTGCGGGGCACCGAGGTCGCGCAGCGGAGGCTGCTCTCGCGCCTCGCGCACGACGAGATGGAGTCGGGGTCGTTCGATCTCGCCGCCCTGCGCCGCACGCTGGGCGCGGAGTCGGTCGGCGCGCAGGCGTTCGGCCCGTTCAAGAGCGACCTGGTCGCCGAGCTCGGCGCGCTCGGCTACTTCGTCAACGAGTTCGGCATCGGCGATGTGCTGATGCACATCGCGATCGCCGCCGACCGGGTCGCCCACGACCGGGCGCTCGAGCGCCCGGAGCGCGAGGCGCACGGCGCGCAGCAGCAGGTCGTGGAGATCATCGCCCGCCTCGGCGAGCGTCACCTCGACGTGCGCCTGGGCTCGGGCGACCTGCAGCATCTCGCGTCGCTCGTGCTGACCAGGGTGGTCGCGCCCGGGGCGGAGACATCGGCCGAGCAGACCCGCGCCGGACTCGATCCCGACGTGGAGCAGGCCGTCCGGGAGGTCGTCGCCCAGGCGGCGTCGGCGTTCCTCGTCGACATCGCCCACGAGGACTTCATCGTGCGCCTCGCCCTGCACGTGCAGAACCTGCGCGAGCGCGCCCGCGAGCAGGCGTGGTCGCGCAACCCGCTGACCCGGTCGCTGAAATCCGCGTACCCGATGATCTTCGAGGTCGCCGTCTCGATCGCGAGCGGCCTGCACACGCGTCTGGGCATCCCCCTGCTGGACGACGAGATCGCGTACATCGCGATGCACGTCGGCGGACGGCTCGAGCGCAGCCGGCGCTCCGACCACCTGCTCACCGCGACCATCGTGTGCCCCGGGTACTACGAGCTGCACGAGCTGCTGCGCTCGAGCGTGGACCGCTCGCTCGGCCAGGCCATCGAGGTCGTCGGCGTCGAGACGCGCGTCGACCCCGAATGGGCGGCGATCGACACCGACCTGGTGCTGACCACGATCGAACCGGGCGTTCCGGGCGACCGCTTCGTGCGCATCCAGCCGTTCCTCACCGACGCAGACATCGAGCATGTGCAGGCTGCCGCAGGCCGTCTGCGACGGACGCGGCGGCTCGGGCGGCTGCGTGCAGAGCTCGAGCGCTACTTCTCCGCGGACGCCTTCGTGCACGGCTGGAGCTCCGACGCGGACGAGGAAGGGGTGATCCGCAGCCTCGGATCCCTGCTCGTGCGCCAGGGCGTGATCGACGAGGACTACGTCGAGCGCACGATCCAGCGCGAGCAGCTGTCGTCCACCGCCTTCACCGACGCGCTCGCGGTCCCGCACGCGCTCGGCATGACGGCCACCCGCACCTCGATCGCCATCGGCATCGCGGACCCCTCGATCCCGTGGGGCGAGGGGCGGGTGCAGGTCGTCGCGATGGTCGCCTTTTCCGAGACCGACCGTGAGGCGTTCCAGACTGTGTTCGAGCAGTTCGTCGAGGTGTTCAGCGAACGGGAGAGTGTGCAGCGGATCGTGCGCAGGGCGACCGACTTCGCCGGTTTCCTCGACGAGCTCGTCGCCGTCATCGACGGCTGAGCCTCAGGCGAAGCGCTCCAGCCGGGCTTCCAGGCCGCGCCGCACGGTCGGCCACTCGTGCGGCAGGATCGAGAAGACGACGGTGTCGCGCAGCGAGCCGTCCGGCCCGATCCGCTGGTTCCGCAGGATGCCGTCCTGCTTCGCGCCGAGCCGCTCGATCGCGGCGCGCGACTGGCGGTTGTGGAAGTGCGTGCGCAACTCCACCGCGATCGCGTCGCAGGCCTCGAACGCGTGCGCGAGCAGCAGCAGCTTCGCAGCCGGGTTGACCGCCGTGCCCTGGGCATCGCGGGCGATCCACGTGTAGCCGACCTCGACGTGCCGGTTGGGCTGGTCGATGTCGCAGAAGGTGGTCATGCCCACCGCCCGGCCGGTGTCCAGCCGGCGCACCGCGAACGGGTTCATCCAGCCGGACGCGCTCAGCTCGAGCCGCCGACCGATCTCCGCCTCCACCTCGTCCGGTCGGGGCACGGAGGTGTACCAGGCCGACTCCAGGCCCTCGGCGGCGACGGCGAGGTCGGCGGCGTGATCGAGGGCGAGCGGCTCCAGCCGGACGAAGGAGTTCTCGAGGGTGAGGGGCGTCGCGAGCTGCACGTCACGAGCCTAGGGGAGCAGCATCCGTCCTCAGTCCTCGTCCGGGTGCATCGCCGCCTCCACGACCGCGGCGCGCTCGCGTGGATCGGCCGGCGCCTGGGCGGCTGCGCGCGCGGCGGCGATCGCCCTGCGCCCGGCCGGCAGCCACACCGCCGCGCCCACCACCCCGAAGGTGAGCACCCCGGCGGCTACCAGCAGCACCTCGATCGGCACGACATCGGCGAGCGGGCCGAACACGACCATGCCGAGCGGCATCGCCACCGCCATCACGATGCCGACGAAGCCGAACACCCGGCCCTGGCGCTCCGGTTCGACGGTCTCCTGCAGGAGCGTCATCGACGAGGTCGAGAAGAAGGGCACCGCGAGCCCGATCAGGAACATGAAGCCGAAGAACACCCAGATGTTCGGAGACAGCCCCATGCCGATCGACAGTCCGCCGAAGACGAGGGAGGACGTGACGATGAGTCCGATCCTGCTGCGGTTCGCGAACAGCGACGCGACCAGGATGCCGCCCAGCATCATGCCGATGCTGAACGAGATCTCCAGCACCGCGAGGTTGATGACGTTCTGCTCCTCGCCCGCGTCGAAGGAGCGGACCGCCATGAGCGGGGTGAGGTTGGACGGCGCGACGGTCAGCACGAAGATGATCGCGAACAGCCCGAGCAGCCACCGCACGAACGCGTGCCCTGTGACGTAGCGGACGCCGTCGACGAGGTCGGCGAAGTAGCCGGTCTCGACGTCGCCGGCACGCCGCACCGCGGCCACGGGGATCAGCAGCAGCAGCCCGATCCCGACGGCGGCGGTCACCACGTCGATGAAGAAGATCGGAACGAGTGCGGCCGTCGCCGAAGGGAATCCAGCCGACGCCCATGCGTAGATCGCGCCCGCCGCCGCCGGCGCGAGCAGCGCCATCGCGGACTGGATCGACCCGTTGATGCCGTTGACGCGGATCAGGGCGCGCACGGGCACGATCTGCGGGAGCAGGGCGGCGACCGCGGGCATCTGGATCCCCGCGCCGGCGGACCGGATCGCGAGGGCGAGGAACAGCACCCACACGGCATCGACGCCGCTCAGCATGGTCAGCGCCAGGGCGAGCGTCGTCATCGCGATGGCGGCGTCGGCGGCGATGACGAGGAGCTTGCGATTGTGCCGGTCGGCCCAGACGCCGCCGAAGACCGAGATCACCGCCTGCGGCAGGAAGCCGAACAGCGCCGCCAGCATCATGATGACGCCGGACTGGTAGGTGATCGTCAGGTACCAGAAGACCGCGTACTGCACGAGCATCGAGCCCAGCAGGCTCACCGTCTGCCCGCCCAGGAACAGCACGGCGTTGCGCAGCCAGTGCGGCGGATCGGCCTTCTCGGCGGGTGCGGCGTCGGCCACGGTCACCCCAGGGCGTCGAGCAGTGCGCGCGCGCCGTCGGCGGTCGCGGCGAGTCGCGCGTCCGCGTCGGCCGATGAGTCGCCGCGCACGTCGATGTAGAGCTTGAGCTTCGGCTCGGTGCCGCTGGGACGCACGATCAGGCGCGAGCCGTCGGTGAGCCAGATGCGCACGACGTCGCCGGAGGGCAGGTCGCCGCCGCCGGCCAGCAGGTCGTCCACTCGATCCACGGCGACATCGCCGATCGACGTGGGATGCTGTGCGCGCAGCGCCGCCATGATGTCCGAGATCTGCGACACGTCCTCGACGCGCACCGAGATCTGGTCGCTCGCGAAGTGGCCGAACGTCGCACCGAGCTCGTCGAGCAGATCGGCGACGGTGGCCCCGCGCCCGCGCGCCTCTGCGGCCATCCCGAGCATCGCGATCGCGGCCGAGATGCCGTCCTTGTCGCGCACCGTCGCAGGGTTGACGAGATAGCCGAGTGCCTCCTCGAAGCCGAACACGATGCCGGGCGCGCGCGAGATCCATTTGAACCCGGTGAGGGTGGCGCGGAAGTCGAGCCCGTAGTGGGCGGCGATCTCGGCGAGTCCCGGCGAGGAGACGAGCGAGCACGCGAGGCTGCGTCCGTCGACCTCGCCCCGCTCTGCGGCCTCCCGCGCGGCGCGCCACCCGAGCAGCAGCCCGATCTGGTTGCCGGTGAGGCGGCGCCAGCCGCCGTCGGCGGCCTGGTCGGGGATCGCGACGGCCAGCCGGTCGGCGTCCGGGTCGTTGGCGATGATGAGGTCGGCTCCCGCGTCACGTGCGGCCTCGAAGGCCAGGTCCATCGCCCCCGGCTCCTCGGGGTTCGGGAACGCGACGGTGGGGAAGGCGCCGTCCGGGTCGATCTGGGCCGTCACCGGGATCGGCGCGGGGTAGCCGGCAGCATCCACGATCCGCGAGAACGTCTCCCAGCCCACCCCGTGCATCGCGGTGTACACCCAGCTCAGCCCCTCGGCCGAGGCCGGGGCGGGAGCGACGGCGGCGGTCGCCGCGACGTACGCGTCGACCACGGACTCGCCCGCCACTTCGTACCCGACCGAACGCGGCAGGCGGGTGACGTCGTGCTCGTCGGCGACGCGCTGGATGTGCGCCGCGATCTCCGCGTCGGCGGGCGAGACGATCTGCGAACCCTCGTCGGCGCCCCCGAGGTACACCTTGTAGCCGTTGTCATCCGGCGGATTGTGGCTGGCCGTAACCATGACGCCGGCATCCGCCCCGAACTCGCGCACCGCGAACGCCAGGACCGGGGTGGGCAGCAGCCGGGGGAGTAGGATCGCGCGCAGCCCCGCGCCGGCGAAGAGCTCGGCCGAGTCCCGCGCGAACACGTCGGAGTTGCGGCGGCCGTCGTAGCCGACGACGACCGTCGGCACGTCGTCGCCCGCGCGCTCGAGCAGATAGGCCGCGAAGCCGGCCGCCGCCTGCGCCACCAGCACCCGGTTCATCCGGTTGCTGCCCGCACCGAGGCGCCCGCGCAGCCCTGCCGTGCCGAAGGCGAGCCGCCCGGCGAAGCGGTCGTCCAGGTCGGCCGCGGCCGCGGAGTCGCCGTCGTCGGCTGCCGCGAGCAGCTCTTCGAGCTCGCTCCGGGTGACCGGATCCGGGTCCTGCGCGAGCCAGGCGCGGGCCTGCTCGGCCGCGGTGCTCATCAGAGGGCCCCGATCACGCGCGCCAACAGCGACGAGATCACCGGCTCCGCCTCACGGCCGGCCTCGATCACCTCCTGGTGGCTGAGCGGGGTGGTCTGGATCCCGGCGGCCATGTTCGTGATGAGCGAGAAGCCCAGCACCTCCATCCCCGCCTGCCGTGCGGCGATCGCCTCGAGCGCGGTGGACATGCCGACGATGTGACCGCCGATCGCCTTCGCCATACGCACCTCGGCCGGCGTCTCGTACTGGGGACCGGTGAACTGGCAGTACACGCCCTCGTCGAGGCTCGGGTCGATCGTGCGGGCCAGGTCGCGCAGCCGGAGGGCGTACAGGTCGGTGAGGTCGATGAACGTGGCACCCTCGAGCGGCGTGGAGCCGGTGAGGTTGATGTGGTCGCTGATCAGGACCGGAGTGCCGGGCTTCCAGGTCGGCTTGATGCCGCCGGCGCCGTTGGTGAGCACCATGGTCCGCGCACCCGTGGCCGCCGCCGTGCGCACGCTGTGCACGACGCGACGCGGTCCGTGGCCCTCGTAGAAGTGCGTGCGGGCGCCGATGACGAGCACGTTGCGGCCCCGCGGCGTGCGGACGCTGCGGAGCGTGCCGACGTGGCCCTCGAGGGCCGGCTTGCTGAAGCCGGTGACCTCGGTGGCGGGGATGGTCGCGGTCGTCTCGCCGATGAGCTCGGCCGCCTTGCCCCATCCGCTGCCGAGGGTGAGGGCGATGTCGTGGCGCTCGACGCCGGTGATCCTGGCGATGTCGTCCGCTGCCTGAGCAGCGATCTCGAACGGGTCGGCGTCGGCGGAATCGAGAGGGTTGTCTGACATGCCCCCCACTCTAGGGTTCGTCGGGCGGCGCGCGGCAGGGGACAATGGAGGCATGACCGCGAGCTTCGAGAGCACCCAGAGTGTCGCCATCCTCGGCGGCGGACCCGGAGGCTACGAGGCCGCGCTCGCCGCGGCGCAGCTCGGCGCGGAGGTCACGCTCGTCGAGCGCGCGGGGGTCGGCGGCTCCGCCGTCATCACCGACGTGGTCCCCTCGAAGTCGCTGATCGCGACGGCCGACGCAGCAGTCGCGATCGCCGGTGCGAGCGATCTGGGCGTGCAGCTGTTCGCCAAGGGCGCCGCGGGGACACCGCTGAAGCCCCAGATCGCGATCAACCTCTCGGCGGTCAACCGGCGTCTGCTCGCGCTCGCGCGGCAGCAGTCCGACGACATGCGCAGCGCACTCGTCGACGCGGGCGTGCGCATCATCGCCGGGCAGGGCCGGCTCGAGGGCCGCAACGCGGTCGTCGTGTCCACCGAGAGCGGCGGCACCGACTTCGACCGCATCGAGGCCGACACCCTGGTGGTGTCCGTCGGCGCATCCCCGCGTGAGCTGCCCGAGGCGAAGCCCGACGGCGAGCGGATCCTCACCTGGACGCAGCTCTACGACATGCGCTCGCTCCCCGAGCACCTCATCGTGGTCGGATCCGGCGTCACCGGCGCCGAGTTCGCCGGGGCGTACATGAACCTCGGCGCCAAGGTCACGCTCGTCTCCAGCCGCGACCGGGTGCTGCCAGGCGAGGACCGCGACGCGGCCGCCGTGCTCGAGAAGGTGTTCAAGCGCGGAGGCATGACGGTGCTCTCGAAGTCGCGGGCCGACCGCGTCGAGCGCAACGGCGACGGCGTCACCGTCCACCTCGCCGACGGGCGCGTGGTCGAGGGCAGCCACTGCCTCATGGCGGTGGGCTCCATCCCCAACACGCACGGCATCGGCCTCGAGGAGGCGGGCGTGCAGATGTCGACGTCCGGTCACATCCAGGTCAACCGCGTCGCCCGCACGTCCGTCCCGAACATCTACGCCGCCGGCGACTGCACGACCTTCGTGCCGCTGGCATCGGTCGCGTCCATGCAGGGGCGCATCGCGATCTTCCACGCGCTCGGCGACACCGTGATCCCGCTCGAGCGGCGCCGGATCACGTCGAACATCTTCACCGCGCCGGAGATCGCCACGGTCGGCTGGTCGGAGAGCGATGTCGAGGCGGGTCTCGTCGACGGCGTCGTGCACAAGCTCCCGATCGCGGCGAACCCCCGCGCGAAGATGATGGGCACGAAGGACGGCTTCGTGAAGATCATCGCCCGCAAGGGCAGCGGCAGCGTCATGGGCGGGGTGATCGTGGCCCCGCGGGCCTCCGAGCTCATCTACCCGATCGCGATCGCCGTGGAGCGCCGGCTCACGGTCGACCAGGTCTCGCGGGTGTTCGCGGTGTACCCCTCGCTCACGGGCAGCATCACCGACGCGACCCGCGCGATGCACAGTGTCGACCGGAGCGCCGAGGGCGGCGAGTGATCAGGGATGCTGCGGCCGCGGCATCCTGATCAGTCCTCCGGGTCGAGCTCGATCATGAACGCGCCGGGCTCGCCGCGGCTGTCGAGCATGACGGTGATGCCGTCGTCGGAGATCACGGGGTAGTTCGCGACGGTGTCGCAGGTCTGCACGATCGACCTGTTGTCGTCGAGGGGGTCGCTGTCCGAGCCGATGCTCACCCAGATCCGGGTCGCGCCGGCGCAGCGGATGCGCGCCATGTGCGGCCCTGAGCGGGTCGTGCCGTCGGTGAAGAACGTGGGACTGGTGTCGCCGGGAGGGCCGAAGCTGCCCGCCATCCTGGTGCCCCCCGCCCCGATGCTCGCCAGCTCCTCGGTGTAGTAGCCCGCCCACGGGTCGTCCTGCCGCACCTCTCCGAGCAGGGTCGCGATGAACGCCGCCGGCGCTCCGGGCCGGCTCGCCGTCACGCTGATCATCTCGACATCCCAGAACAGGTCGGAGTACATGATCGTCTCGACGACTCCGGAGCAGACGACATTGGCGTCCTCGCTCTCGGGAACGCCGCCCTGCGTCAGGGTCAGATCGAACGTCATGGTTCCGCCGCCGAAGCAGCGCAGCTCGGCCGCGTAGACGTGCACGGGTGTCTCGAACTCGATCGCCTGGCTCACCGAGGCGGCCGGCGAGCTGTATCCGGCGACCGTCCCCACAGCCGCAGGGCGCTCGGCCGACTCGCTCATCGCCGCGTCGAGCCAGCGTGCACGGCCGACGTCGCCTCCGGTCGGGACGACGCCGCACCCGGCAAGCACGGCGCTCAGCGCGCCGGCGAGCGCGATGGCGGCGATGCTGCGACGGTGCATGCGCCCACACTAAGCCCGCGCGTCACCGTGCGGGCAGCACCTCGACGAGGTACGCGCCCTCTTCTCCGTGCGGGTCGAGCATGACCGACAGATCACCCGACGCGTGGATCGGATAGCGACCCACCTCATCGCACGACTGCCGTTCGCCGCCGCCCTCCTCGACGGTGATCGAGGAGCCGTCTGCCAGCGTGACCCAGACGGTCGGTGCGCCCGCGCAGGTAACCTCGACGACGTACTCGCCCTCGCCCGGCACGACTGCCGACACGTATGCGCCCCAGACCAGACCGGGCGGTCCGAAGCTCCCCCACATCGATGACACCGAGTCCGGCGACGTCTCGGCACCCGAGAAGTGGTCGACCCACGTGTCGGGGGGCACCACCCCGCCGCGGACGCCGGCGACATACGCGACCGGACGACCGTGACGCTCGATGGTCAGGGTGAGCGGCCCGTGGACGTGGGTCGGCCCGAAGACGAGGTCGGCGGGGCTGCCGTCGCACGTCACCGGTCGCATCTCGCGGGTGTCCTCGTCGCCCGGACTGCCGTAGCCGAAAGCGGCGATCCCCCCTCCGAAGCACTGCACCTCGACGGAGTCGATCCGCACGAGCTCGGCGTTCGGCACCAGATCCGTCTCGTGCGTGAGCGGCGTCGTGCGGCCCGACGCGACCCCGAGCAGGTCGTTCGCGTCGTCGTAGGCCGCCTGGGCGCGGGCCAGCCATCGCTGGCGCGACACGTCGCCGCCGGTCGGCGAGGGCGCGCACGACGCCAGTGCCGCCAGGAGAGCGCCTGCGCACGCGAGCGCGAGGATGCGGTGCCGCACGTCCCCGCCCCGCTCAGGCATTACGAGATGGTGAGGAGCTGGTGCCCTGCCGACACGGTGCTGCCCGCGGCGGCGTTGATCGCGCCGATGACGCCGTCCTTGTGCGCCTGGATGGGCTGCTCCATCTTCATCGCCTCGAGCACGACGACCAGATCGCCCTTGACGACCTGCTGGCCGTCCTCGACGGCGACCTTGACGATGGTGGCCTGCATCGGCGCCTTGACGGCGTCGCCTGATGCTCCCGCCGAGACGGCGGTGGCGTGCGAGCGACGCGAGGGCGGCACCGCCGCAGGGCGCCCTGCGGCGGACGGGGCGCTCACGATGCGGTCGGGCAGGCTGACCTCGAGGCGCTTGCCTCCGACTTCGACGACCACGGTGTGGCGCGGGTCCGCGGGCTTCGCGTCGCCGATCTCGCCGTCCCACGGCGGGATGTCGTTCACGAACTCCGTCTCGATCCAGCGCGTGTACACACCGAAGACGCCGTCCTCGGCGGTGAAGGCCGGGTCGCGGACCACCTTGCGGTGGAAGGGCAGCACGGTCGGCAGCCCGGCGACCTCGAACTCGTCGAGCGCGCGGCGCGCGCGCTCGAGTGCTTCGTCGCGATCGCGCCCGGTGATGATGATCTTGCCGAGGAGCGAGTCGAATGCGCCGCTGACCTCGTCGCCCGCGGTCACACCGGAGTCGAGCCGGATGCCGGGGCCGCCGAAGGTCTTGAACACGTGGATCGGGCCCGGCTGGGGGAGGAACCCGCGGCCGGGATCCTCGCCGTTGACGCGGAACTCGATGGAGTGGCCGACGGGCTCTGGGTCCGCGTAGTCGAGGGTGCCGCCCACCGCGAGGCGGAACTGCTCGCGGACGAGGTCGATGCCGGTGACCTCCTCGGAGACCGGGTGCTCGACCTGGAGGCGGGTGTTCACCTCGAGGAACGAGATGGTGCCGTCCGCGCCGATCAGGAACTCGCACGTGCCGGCGCCGACGTAGCCGACCTCCGCGAGGATCGCCTTGGACGCCGCATAGAGCGTGGCGTTCTGCTCGTCGCTGAGGAACGGCGCCGGCGCCTCCTCCACGAGCTTCTGGTGGCGGCGCTGGAGCGAGCAGTCGCGCGTGGAGACGACGACGACGGTGCCGGTCGCGTCGGCGAGGCACTGGGTCTCGACGTGGCGCGGCTTGTCGAGGTACTTCTCGACGAAGCACTCGCCGCGGCCGAAGGCGGCGACCGCCTCACGGGTGGCGGACTCGAACGCCTCCGGCACCTCGGCGAGCTCGCGGGCGACCTTGAGGCCACGCCCGCCGCCGCCGTAGGCGGCCTTGATCGCGATGGGCAGACCGAACTCCTCGGCGAAGGCGATGACCTCGTCGGCTCCGGAGACAGGGCCGGGTGTGCCGGGTGCGAGCGGGGCACCGACCTTCTCGGCGACGTGCCGTGCGGTCACCTTGTCGCCGAGCGCCTCGATGGCCTCGGGCGACGGGCCGATCCAGACCAGGCCGGCCGCGATGACGGCGCGGGCGAAGTCGGCGTTCTCGGCGAGGAAGCCATAGCCGGGGTGAACGGCGTCCGCCCCGGAGCGCCGCGCGACCGACAGGATCTTCTCGATGGAGAGATAGGTGTCGGCGCTGGTCGAGCCGTCGAGGGCGTACGCCTCGTCGGCGAGACGGGCGTGGAGGGCATCGCGATCCTGGTCGGCGTAGACGGCGACCGACGACTTGCCGGCGTCGCGCGCCGCCCGGATGACGCGGACGGCGATCTCGCCGCGGTTCGCGATGAGGACCTTGGCGATCTGAGGCATGGATGCCAGCCTACCCAGGGCAGTGGGCACCCTTTTGACCGGTCCGCACAAGAAACCGCCGAAATCGTGTGGGGGAGTCTACGACTGGTTCCACAGACTCGGCCACGCGACGCCGAGCTCGCGCACGAGCACCCGAAGCGTCGACAGCGACATCCCGACGACGGTCGAGGGTTCGCCCTCCACGCGCGTGATGAACGGCCCGCCGAGACTGTCGATCGTGAAGGCGCCGGCCACGTGCAGCGGCTCACCCGACGCCACGTACGCCGCGACCTCCTCGTCGTCGACGTCGGCCGCGAACGTGACGGATGCGGCCGCCACCGCGTGCGCCTCGGCCGCGTCTGCGCCGGGGCGGAGCCGGTAGATGCTATGGCCGGAGTGCAGCACACCCGTGCGGCCGCGCATCGCGCGCCAGCGCGCCGTGGCCACCTCGGCGGTGTGGGGCTTGCCGAGCACCTTGCCGTCGATCTCGAACATCGAGTCGCCCCCGATGACGAGTCCGTCGAAGCCCGGCTCCTCCGCAGCCACCCTCGCCGCGACGTCCGCGGCCTTGCGCCGTGCGAGCAGCAGCACGTGCTCCTCCGGGCTGAGCGTGCGGCCCTCGGCGGACTCGACGGCGGCGATCACGGCGTCCTCGTCGACGTCCGGTGCGAGCGTCTCCGGATCGATCCCCGCCTGCCGCAGGAGCATGAGCCGGGCGGGCGAGGTCGAGGCGAGCAGCACGCGCATCCCCACAGCGTACGGGTGCGCATCGTGCGGGTGTGGGAAGCTCGGAGGGTGAACCCCGGAGACATCATCGACCTGGAGCTCACCGGCGTCGCCCACGGCGGCGTCTTCGTCGGCCGCCACGAGGGCAGGGTCGTGTTCGTGCCCGACGTGCTGCCGGGCGAGCGGGCCAGGGTGCGGCTCACCGACACGGCCAAGTCGTCGTTCTGGCGCGGCGAGGCGCTCGAGGTGCTCGACGCGTCGCCGCATCGCCGCGCGCACGTCTGGCGCCAGGCCGACATCGACGTGCCGCCCGAGCACCGCCCCGGTGGCGCGGACTTCGGGCACATCGACCTCGCGCACCAGCGCGACCTCAAGCTCGAGGTGCTGCGCGACGCGCTGGCCCGCATCGGGCGGCTCGACGTGCCGGCGACGATCGGCCCCGCGCTGCCCGTGGTCTCCCCGTCCGGCGAGGTGCTCGCCGATGAGAGCGCCGACGGCACCGGCTGGCGCACGCGCGTCAGCCTGCACGTCGACGCGGACGGCGCCATCGGCCCGTTCGCCGCCCGCAGCCACCGCGTCATCGCCGTCGACGAGCTGCCACTGGCCACGCCGGAGGTGGCCCGTGCCGGTCTCGGCGCGCGCATCGCGAAGCCGGGTCGCATCGACCTCGTCCAGCCGGCCGACGGCAGGGTGCGGGTGATCCCGCGCCCCGAGACGACCCGCGGTGCGCGTCGCCCGCCCGCGCCGGCCGAGGCCCGCGAGACGGTGATCGAACGCGTCGGCGGTCGCGACTTCCGCGTCGACGCCGGTGGCTTCTGGCAGGTGCACCGCCTCGCTGCGCACGCCCTCACGACACTCGTGACCGACGCGCTGCGCGACACCACGATCGATCAGGACGCCGCCCACCTCGACCTCTACGGCGGCGTCGGGCTCTTCGCCGCCACCCTCGCCGAGCTCGGCGCGACCAGGATCGTCAGCGTCGAGTCCGACCCGCGTGCCACCGAGCACGCGGGGGAGAACCTGGCGGAGTGGGTCGGCGCGCGCGCCGAGACCGGCCGCGTCGACCGCTGGCTGACGGGGCTCGCGGCCACCGCATCCGCCGCGGAGCGCGAGCGGCTGACGCGCGGCGTCGTGCTGCTGGATCCGCCGCGAGCCGGCGCCGGCCGTGAGGTCGTCGAGCGCATCGCCGGTCTCGCCCCCGCGGCCGTCGTCTACGTCGCCTGCGATCCGGTGGCCCTCGCGCGCGACCTCGCGACCTTCCGCACGCTGGGCTACGAGACCCCCCGCGTGCAGGCCCTCGACCTCTTCCCGCACTCGCACCACGTCGAGTCCGTCGCCGTGCTCACACCAGCCTCGCTAGCCTGATGCCATGACCCGGGTTGCCCTCATCGACGACCACGAGTCCGTGCGCCTGGGGCTCACGGCCGCCTGCCTGCGGGCGGGCTCGGCCGAGGTCGTCTTCTCCGGCAGCTCGGTCGGCGAGTACCTGGACTGGCGCGTGTTCAGCAAGTCGCCGCCCGCTGACGTCGTCGTGCTCGATCTCACCCTCGGCGACGGGACGACGGTCACCGAGAACGTGCACAACCTCGTGCGCGACGGGTCCAGCGTCATCATCCACAGCGTGGCCGATCGGCCGGCCGCCGTGCGCGAGGCGCTCGCCGCCGGTGCCGCGGGCGTCGTCAGCAAGTCGTCGCCGATCGACGACGTCATCGCCGCGGTGCGCACGGTGGCCGCAGGCGAAGTGCTCAACAACGTCGAGTGGGCGAGCGCCGTCGAGGGCGATCGCGCCTTCGCCGACGCGCAGCTGTCGACCCGCGAGCGCGAGGTCCTCCGGCTGTACGCGGCGGGGCTTCCGCTGAAGGTGGTGGCCGAGCGCCTCGGCGTGGCGTACTCCACCGCCAAGGAGAACATCACCCGCGTACGCGTGAAGTACGTCGAGGTGGGCCGCCCCGCGCCCACCAAGGTCGACCTGCTGCGCCGCGCGATGGAGGACGGCATCCTCGCCGAGCCCGAGGCCGGAGGCGCGGGTGTCCAGGAGCGCTGAGGCGCAGGCGGCCGCGGCCGCCGGATCCGCGGCCGCCGCTGACGCCGCTGATGCCGCGGCGCTCGACGACGCCTGGGGGCACATCCCGCACATCCGCGGCGCATCGACCGCACTCGGCTCGTTCACCCGCCGTCGCATCGAGCGCGTGATCACCCTCGCGGTGGGTCTGGGCAGCCTCGTGCTCGGCACGCAGGCGTTCGTGGCGGCCCTCGGCCCGAGCGAGGAGCTCGACGGCTGGCACCTGCCGCTGATGCTCATCGTGTTCGTGCCGCTGGCGCTGATGCTGCTCGCGTGCGCCGTCGGGCGGCTCGTCGCGCTCGCCGCGGGCGTCTTCGCGATCGCCTACCCGATCGCCCTCATGCTGTGGCCGCTCGCCACCGCAGGGACCGTGGCCGACCCCGCCAGCCAGCCGTGGATCTGGTACCTCGTCAACATCGCCACCGTCGCCGGCGTCCTGGCGTTCCCCGTGCACCTGCAGATCGTGTGGACGGTCTTCGTGCCCGTGCTCTACGGGGTCGTGCGGCTCATCCAGGGCGGCTTCGCCCGCGACTTCTGGGTCACCGTGCTGCTGGACGTCTCGTTCGCCCTGATCCTCGGCGGCATGCTGCTGATGCTCGGCTGGATGTTCCGCTCCGTGGCGGCCGGTGTCGACGCGGCCCGCGGGCGCGCGGTGGAGTCGTTCGCCGCCGCGGCCGCCGCGGACGCGGCCGAGCAGGAGCGCGTCGCGGTCGCCGCGCTCATGCACGACAGCGTGCTGGCCGCCCTCATCGCCGCCGAGCGCGCCCAGAGCCCACGCCAGCGGGCCCTCGCCGCCGGCATGGCACAGGAGGCACTCACCCGACTCGCGAACACCGAGCGGGGCGCCGAGGAGGGCAGCGACGCGGCGACGGACGCCGCCGCCATCGCCGACGGCATCGAGCACACCGCCGAGGAGCTGGGCGTGCCGCTGACCGTGGAGCGCAGCATCCCTCCGAAGGTGGAGGGCATCCCCGGACGCGTGGCGCGCGCCCTCGTCCTGGCGGCCGCGCAGGCCGTGGCCAATGCCGTGCAGCACGCGGACGGCGCCGGCCTCACGGTCTCGGTGCAGGGCGGTGTCGCTCCGGTGCGGGTGCGCATCGAGATCGCCGACACCGGCGGCGGGTTCGTCCTGGAGGATGTGCCGGAGGATCGGCTGGGCATCCGGGCGTCGGTGATCGCCCGCGTCGCGGCCGTCGGCGGCACGACCCGCATCCGCTCGAACGCCGACGGCACGCACGTGCTGCTGTCGTGGCGGGAGGTGGACTCGTGATCAGCGTCCGGCGCATCCTCGTCGTGCTGGGGGTGGCGTTCACCGCGTACCTGGCCGCGCGCGGGCTGTGGTGGACCGCGCCCGTGAACAATCCGACGGTCGTCATCGTGACGCTCTGCCTCTACCTGTTCACCACGTGGCTGTGCATCTGGTGGGATCCAGGCCCCGCGCACGGTCCGCGCGGTCCGGGCGCGCTGCCCGTCTGGGCGTGCGTGCTCGCCCTGGCCAACGCGGTGATCGTGCCGAGCGCGATCGCCGTCGGGGTGGGCGCCGCCTCGCGCACCGCCGGGTTCGCCACCTGGTACCTCGGCGGCATCGGCGCGCTGATGACCATCGTGATGGTGCGCCGCCGGCCCTGGGTGGCGTGGGCGGGTATCGTCGCGCTGGCGATCGCGTCGATGGCGTGGCTCGGCATCGTGTCGGCGCTCGCCCTCGGACTCGTCGGCTCCGCCGTCTGGGTGGCCGTCGCGCAGGTGCTGATGCTCTCCATGGACCGGGCCGCGAGCGACACCGCCCGGCTCGCCCAGCTGCAGCGTGCCGCGTCGGCGTGGCAGGCGGCGCAGACCGTCCGGCAGCGCGAACGGCGGGTGCAGGTGCAGCGCGCGCTCGCCGTGGCCGGCCCTGTGCTCAGCCGGACCGTCGCCGCCGGCGGGCGCCTGAGCGACGAGGACCGGGCGGAGGCGCGGCTCGCCGAAGGCAGCCTGCGCGACGAGCTGCGCGGAGCGCGGCTCCTCGACGACGAGGTGCGCGCGGAGCTCGAGCGCGCCCGCCGCCGCGGCGCCCACGTCACGATGCTCGACGAGGGCGGGCTGGAGCACCTCGACGACGCCGCGCTGGCCGTCGTCCGCGGCGAGCTCGCCGAGACGCTGCGGGAGGCGCAGTCGGAGCGACTGTTCATCCGCACCTCCCCGCACGCGTCGGTGGCCGTCACGGTGGTGGGCCGTTCCGGCGCGGGCCAGGCGCTGTCCGACGAGGATGCCGTCGACCTCTGGCGCGAGATCGAGCACCCCGCGCAGGACTGATCCCTCCGCGCGCTCCCCGCCCCGGAGGGGGAGGGGTGATTCGGGGCGGGGAGCGGAGGTGAGATGAGAAGAGGCGAGGGGCGGCGGATACCGCCTGCCCCTCGCCTGCGAACGGTTACCCGAAAACCGTTCGCGGTGGCCGAACCTGGAACGTCGTCCTTGGGGGAGACGACAGGCCAGCCGAACGCAGAAGCGTTCCAGCAGATCCAGTATCCGCCGGGCGCAAGAGGTGTGTCTGTAGGTATTTCGGGGGACACGACCGGCCGGGCGTCAGCCGCTGAACCGACCCCAGCCGATGTCCCTGCGCAGCGGCGCGCGCAGCGCCCTGCTGGTGCGCATCCACGCGGAGGTCGTCGGCTGCTCGTCCGCGACGGCATCGGCGGACTCGCGCGCGTAGTGCTCGGTCACGACGGCGATCAGCGCGCCGAGCTCCTCGGCGGTCGGAGCGCCACGGCGCACCTCCGCCGACACCGGCAGGTCCCCCGCATCCTGCGCCGTCACAGCGGGATGTTCCCGTGCTTCTTGGGCGGCAGGCTCGCGCGCTTGCCGCGCAGCGCCCGCAGCGCCTTGGCGATGGACACCCGGGTCTGGGCGGGCTCGATGATGCCGTCCAGCTCACCGCGCTCGGCGGCCAGGAACGGCGAGGCGACGTTGTAGGTGTACTCGTTGGCGAGCTTGGTGCGCACGGCTGCGACGTCCTCGCCGGCCTCCGCCGCGCGCTTCAGCTCGCCGCGGTAGAGGATGTTGACGGCGCCCTGGCCGCCCATGACCGCGATCTCCGCGGTCGGCCAGGCGAGGTTGATGTCGGCACCCAGCTGCTTGGAGCCCATCACGATGTACGCCCCGCCGTAGGCCTTGCGCAGGATCACGGTCACGAGGGGCACGGTCGCCTCCGCGTAGGCGTAGAGCAGCTTGGCGCCACGGCGGATGACGCCCGTCCACTCCTGGTCGGTGCCCGGCAGGTATCCGGGCACGTCGACGAGGGTGACGATGGGCACCGAGAACGCGTCGCAGAACCGCACGAAGCGGCTCGCCTTCTCGCCCGCGTCGATGTTGAGCGTGCCGGCCATCTGCGAGGGCTGGTTGGCGATGATGCCGACCGTGCGCCCCTCGATGCGGCCGAAGCCGATCACGATGTTCGGCGCGAACAGCGGCTGCACCTCGAGGAAGTCCTCAGCGTCCACGATGTGGCGGATCACCTGGTGGATGTCGTACGGCTGGTTCGGCGAGTCGGGGATGATCGTGTTGAGGGAGCGGTCAGCATCCGTCGTCTCGAACTCGAAGCCGGTCTCGTACACCGGCAGCTCGGCCATGTTGTTGTCGGGCAGGAATCCGACGAGCGTGCGCACGTAGTCGATCGCGTCGTCCTCGTCCTCGGCGAGGTAGTGCGCGACGCCGGAGCGGGTGTTGTGCGTGTGCGCGCCGCCGAGCTCCTCCATGCCGACGTCCTCGCCGGTCACGGTCTTGATGACGTCCGGGCCGGTGACGAACATCTGGCTGGTCTTGTCGACCATGATCACGAAGTCGGTGAGGGCGGGGGAGTACACCGCGCCGCCCGCGGCCGGGCCCATGATGATCGAGATCTGCGGGATGACACCGGAGGCGCGAGTGTTCAGGCGGAAGATCTCGCCGTACTTGCCGAGCGCGACGACGCCCTCCTGGATGCGGGCGCCGCCGGAGTCGAGGATGCCGATGATCGGGATGCCGCTGCGGAGCGCGAACTCCATGACCTTGATGATCTTCTCGCCGGCGACCTCGCCGAGCGATCCGCCGAAGGTGGTGAAGTCCTGCGAGTACACCGCGACGGTGCGGCCGTGGATGGTGCCGATGCCGGTGACGACCGAGTCGCCGTAGGGGCGCGCGCGGTCCATCCCGAACGCGGTCGTGCGGTGGCGGACGTACTCGTCCAACTCGACGAAGCTGCCCTTGTCGACGAGCAGCTCGATGCGCTCGCGGGCGGTCAGCTTGCCCTTCGCGGACTGCTTGCCGTGCGAGACGGCCTCGGCGTCGACGACCGCCTCCTGGTAGCGCGCGCGGAGGTCGGCGATCTTGCCGGCGGTCGTGAAGAGGTCGGGCTGATCGGTCACGCGTTCCACCCTAGCGGCGGGCTTCCGCCAGCGGTTGGAGGGTTCGCACAAGGGCTTCGGCTGTTCTGTGTGCTGTCGTTCCAGCATCCGGTCCGCCCGGGCGGGAGGGACCTCGCGCTTCGTGAGGAGAATCTGCAGTGTGAGGATGCTGGGCCGCCCCGATCTCCTCGGATCGCCGATTATCCTCACGACGTCAAGAGGCGATACGGCCGTGCCCGCCGCAGGGGGCGGGGTTGGACGTGCAGACCCTGGGCGATCGCCGCAAGGATCTCCGCCTCCACCCGCGGCCACTCGTTGACAACCTGGTGGTAGTCGAACCGGAACACGGTGTAGCCGAGGGCCCGGAGCGTCCGATCGTGCGCGATGTCCTGCCGCCGCTGTGCGGCGTCCGAGTGGAACGCGAAGCCGTCGGTCTGCACGACCAGCCACGAGCCGATCAATGCGTCGACGTCGTGCCCCGCGATGGCCACCTGCTGGAGCACCGGGATGCCGGCGCGCCGCACCCGGTAGACGAATCGGGTTTCGACGCCGGAGTCAGAGGTCGCGCGGGCCTCGTCCCGCAGTTGCCTGGCGCGGTCACCGCGCCACCTCGTCGCGACCAGTCGGTCTCGCGTCACGAGCTTCCGATTCAGCAGCGACTCCCACACCGCGAGGGCGTCGTCGTGGCCGAGGCAGGTTGCGGTCACCGCGAGCACGTTCTCGACGCGGTCGACGAGCCGGCGCCGCGGCAGCGGGACCGGTCCGACCGACCGGTGCACGTGGGCCCCGCGCGCGGTGATCCCGGAGTGTGGATCGAGCGCAAGGTGCAGGGTTGAATCATCTCCGGGCCGCCAGCCGCCCCAGAGCTCCACCGCCGAAACGCAGGTGAGGATGCCGCCGCTCCCGGCCGCGGTGCGCAGGAGGGGTGGCGCCGACGGGGCCAGCACCCACATCCGCCGCACGATCTCCAGTCCCTCAGCGCTCACCGCGGCGCGGATCGCATCGGGGCGCCATCCCTGATCCCGCAGGTCGTGGCGGTGGATATAGCCGCCCGTGAGCAGGGGTCGGATTCTGCGCGAAGCCATGGGGGCATGCTGGAGTCCCCGCGGTCATAGTGCGTGCGGCATCCGGCGGGTCGTGGACGGCCGAGCTCGCAGTCGCGTCTGGGGAGGACTCGCGGGCCGCGCTCTCGCCCGGGCTTCGTGAGTACTTTCGGCGGGGCGCGGATGCGGGGGCGCCCGGTTCCCCTCGATTCGCCGATTCTCCTCACGACGGGGGGCGCGGGGCGAGCGGGCAGACGACAGGGGTCGAGGGCAGGGGCTTCCGCAACCACGGGACGACCGCACGCGAGGGGCCCGCGGCTAGGGTGGAGGGCATGGACGGATATCCACGGGCGGCGGCCCTGAGCCCGCGACTGCAGGTGATCGACTCGACCGGCTCGACCAACGCCGACCTCGTGGCCGCGGTCTCCCACGACCCTGGCGCGCATCCGCACCTGTCAGTGATGCTGACCCACGACCAGCGCTCCGGCCGCGGTCGGCTCGACCGGTCGTGGACGGCCCCGCCGGGCACCGCGCTCGCCGTGTCGGTGCTCGTGCGCGTCGGCGACCTGCCCGTATCCGCCCGAGGGTGGATCCCGCTCATCGCCGGCGGTGCCATGGTCCGTGCCGTGCGCGATCAGCTGCGCGGCACCGGCCACTCGGCCGAGCTGAAGTGGCCGAACGACGTGCTCCTCGACGGCGGGAAGCTCTGCGGCATCCTCGCGGAGGTGGTGCCGAAGCATCCGGAAGCCGTCGTCATCGGCGCGGGCATCAACACCACGATGAGCCCCGCCGACCTGCCCGTCGCGACAGCCACGTCGTTCGCGGCCATCGGCGTGACCGTCGACGAGGACCGCCTGCTCGCGGACTGGCTCACCGGTCTCTCCGGTCAGCTCGCCGCACTGGCCGATGCCGGCGGGGATGCCGGAGCCTCCGGTGTCCTCGAGGACGTGTCCGCGCTGTGCGCGACCGTCGGCGGCGCTGTCCGGGTGTCGCTGCCGGACGGGTCGACGCTCGAAGGCACCGCCGTGCGGATCGATGCGGAGGGGCGGCTCGTCGTCGCGGCCCCGGAGGAGATCCCGGTCTCCGCGGGCGACGTCGTGCACGTGCGCTGATCGGCGCGGCACGCGTTCGACGCCTGGCCGACCGCCCACAATGGACGCATGAGCCAGCCGCCGACCGTGGGTGGGCGCCCCCTGACGCCGGCCTTCGGCGTACCGACCCCTGAGCTGCGGGTCGCGCGGTTCCGCGGTCACGCGCGACGGCTCCTGTGGAGCGCGCTCGTGCTCATCGCCGTCGCCGGGGCGACGGGCTACCTCTACGGCAACCTCCCCGATCCGTTCGAGGACTGGATGCTGCTGGCCGCCGCCGGGGCGGTCGTGCTGCTGCTGGTGGTGCTGCCGTTCCTCGCCTGGTGGGCGCACACCTACACGATCACCACCCGCCGGGTCATCGAGCGCAGCGGATGGTTCGGAGCGCACCGCCGCGAGCTCAGCCACGTGCGCGGGTACACGATCCAGGTGCGCCGCGGCCCGCTCCAGCGGCTGTGGCGGGCCGGCACCCTCACGCTCGCGAACGGGGTGGATGAGCCGATCCGGATGCGCAACATCCCGAGCGTCCTGCTCGTGCACGAGGCCCTCGTCGACCAGATCGAGGTCAACCAGATCCTCGCCCACCGCGACGCGCAGCTGCTTCCGCCGCCGCTGCCCTGACGCCTCGCACCGCACGGCACACGCGTGCGGCCGGCGTGCGCGAAGATGGAGGCGAGGGAAGGAGCGGCATGGCGCTGCGAGTCGGAGTCGTCGGTGGAGGCCAGCTGGCCCGCATGATGATCGCCCCTGCCGTGGAGCTCGGCGTCGAGCTGAGCGTGCTGGCGGAGGAGGCCGGGATGGCCGCATCCCTCGCCGCGACGGCGGTGGGAGACTACCGCGACGCCGAGGCCGTGCTGGCGTTCGCCCGCGCGGTCGACGTCGTGACGTTCGACCACGAGCACGTGCCGCAGCCGGTGCTGCGCGCGCTCGTCGATGCCGGCGTCGCCGTGCACCCCGGGCCGGACGCGCTCCAGTTCGCACAGGACAAGCTCGTCATGCGCGCGCGCCTCGCCGAGCTCGGGATGCCGCAGCCGGACTGGGCGGCGGTGTCGGACGCGGATCAGCTGCAGGCATTCCTCGACGACCACGGCGGCCGCGCCGTCGTGAAGACACCGCGCGGCGGCTACGACGGCAAGGGCGTGCGCGTGGTCTCGGCCGCGACCGAGGCGGCGGACTGGTTCGCGGCGCTCGCCGAGGACGCCAACGGCGGAGCCCTCCTGGTCGAGGAGCTCGTCGACTTCACGCGGGAGCTGGCACAGCAGGTCGCCCGCCGCCCGAGCGGCGAGGTGCTGGCCTACCCCGTGGTCGAGACGGTGCAGCGCGACGGCGTCTGCGCCGAGGTGGTCGCTCCGGCCCCGCACGCCGGCGACCGGCTGGTCGCTGTCGCGGCGGACATCGGCGTGAGCATCGCGGAGGGGCTCGGCGTCACCGGGATGCTGGCGGTCGAGCTGTTCGAGACCACCGACGACCGGCTGCTCGTGAACGAGCTCGCGATGCGCCCGCACAACAGCGGGCACTGGTCGCAGGACGGTGCAGTGACCGGCCAGTTCGAGCAGCATCTGCGGGCCGTGCTGGATCTGCCGCTGGGCGACACCACCCCGCGCGCAGCCTGGTCCGTGATGGTCAACATCCTCGGCGGCCCGTCAGCGGACACCCTGGATGCGCGATTCGCCGCGGTGATGGCCGCCCATCCCGACGCCAAGGTCCACACCTACGGCAAGGCTCCGCGACCCGGCCGCAAGGTGGGGCACGTGAACGTCGTCGGCGACGAGCTCGACGACGTGATGTACCAGGCCAGGGCCGCAGCATCCCACTTCGCCGACTGAGCGCAGCGAGCCGCCCCGCCCGCGACGACCGCCCGCGGTGGCGTGCCGTTGCGGGCAACTTCCAGGCTGGCACCCTAGCCTGGGTGGGTGACTCGGCCGCTGCATTCCTCTGACGCGCCGCTGGTCGGCGTCGTGATGGGCTCGGACTCCGACTGGCGCGTGATGAGCGATGCCTCGCAGGCGCTCAGCGACCTCGGCATCGCCCACGAGGTCGAGGTCGTCTCAGCCCACCGGACCCCCGACAAGCTCATGCAGTACGGGCGGTCGGCGCGGACCCGCGGCCTGCGCGCGATCATCGCCGGCGCCGGCGGCGCCGCGCACCTGCCTGGCATGCTCGCCTCGGTCACCGCGGTGCCGGTCATCGGCGTGCCCGTGCAGCTCGCGACCCTCGACGGACTGGACTCGCTGCTGAGCATCGTGCAGATGCCCGCGGGCATCCCGGTGGCGACGGTCTCGATCAACGGCGCGAAGAACGCCGGCCTGCTGGCCGCCCGGATCCTCGGCACCTCCGACGACGCCATCGCCGACGCGATCGAGCAGTACGCCGCCGACCTGGAGGCCCAGGTCGAGGAGAAGAACCGCCGGCTCAAGGAATCGCTGTGACGGTCGCCGCGCCTCCGCGAGCGACGCAGGCGCGCGCCCCGAGACCGACGCTCATCGAGCAGCGCCCGATGCGCAACCCGGACCTGTCGTCGCGTGAGGTGATGACCCGGCGCGGCTGGTGGCTCGTCGCCCTGAACTTCCTGATCCCCGGCAGCGCACAGGCCGTCGCGGGCGGCCGCCGCCTCGCGAGGATCGGCCTCGGCGCCACTCTGGTGATGTGGGCGCTGGTCGTGCTGGCCGCCGTCGGCGCGCTGCTCTCGCGCCAGCTGCTGGTCACCCTCGCCACCAACTGGTTCGTGCTGCTGATCGCGCAGGGCCTGCTGCTCGCCTACGCGGTCCTCTGGGTCGTGCTCACGATCGACACCCTGCGGCTGGTTCGCCTCGTCCGCACGGGCGGCCTCGCGCGGTTCGGTATCGCCCTCGTCGCGGTCGTGCTGATGGTGTTCTCCAGCGGGGGCGCCGCCTACGCGGCCGGCGTCGCCGGCAGTGCGCGCGACACCATCGCGACGATCTTCGGCCAGAGCGGCCCGAGCGTGCCGCCGTCCGACGGGTACTACAACATCCTCCTGCTCGGCGCGGACAGCGCGAAGGGCCGCGACCACATGCTCTTCGACAGCATCTCGGTCGTCTCGGTCAACGCGGAGACGGGCGCGACGACCATCACCGGCATCCCGCGCGACACGCGCAACGTGCCGTTCTCCGCCGGCCCGATGCAGGACATGTACCCCGATGGGCACGCGGGTCATTCGGACGCCTTCTGCGGCTGGGACAACAAGATCAACCAGCTCAACACCGAGGTCGGGCAGTGCCTCGACGGCGACGCCATGTACCCCGACGCGGCCGACAACGGATCGACCCCCGGCATCGAGGCGACCAAGGATGCCGCAGAGGGCGTCCTCGGCATCGAGATCCCCTATTACGTCTTCATCGACATGGACGGCTTCGCGGCGCTCATCGACGCGCTCGGCGGCGTCGACATGAAGGTCAGCGAGCGGCTCCCCACCGGCGCGATCCACCAGAACAGCGACGGCAGCCTGTCCGGCGTGACCGGCTGGATCGAGAAGGGCACGCAGCACATGGACGGCGACACCGCCCAGTGGTACGCCCGATCCCGGTACACGACCAGCGACTGGGACCGCATGAAGCGTCAGCGGCAGCTGCAGGTGGCGATCCTCGATCAGTTCACGCCGGCGAACGTGCTGACCCGATTCCAGAGCGTCGCCGCCGCGGGCGCGGAGATCGTCAACACCGACATCCCGCAGTCGCTCCTCCCGTACCTCTCGGACCTCGCGATCAAGGCGAAGGAGCAGAAGGTCACCACGATCGAGCTGACCCTCGAGAGTGTGGGCGGCATCGGCGTCGACCCGGACAACCCCGACTTCGCGTTCATCCAGCAGTACCTCAACGAGACGCTGCATCCGCCGACCGCGAGCCCGTCGCCGGAAGGCTGAGATGACCGCCACGCTGCGGGTGATGCTCGACCAGCTCACCGCTCCCACTGACGCCGACCTGGCCACCGCGTCGCGGCAGCTCGCGCTGGCGCTCATCGAGAGCGCCCCGCAGGGGTGCGAGGTCGAGGGCATCATCCCGAGCGCCGCCGAGGAGGCGTTCGCCGCCGCATCCCTCCCCGGCCTCGCGTCGGTGCATCGCACGGCGCTGGCCAGGCGCGAGATGGCCGCAGCGCTGCAGCTGGGCACCGCGGCGGGGATCGGCGACGGGATGATCCACTCCGCGACCCTCCTCGCCCCGCTCGTCAAGCACGACAGGCTGCACGACAACGACCAGACCGTCGTGACGCTGTGGGATCTGCGGCCGTGGGAGACGCCGGAGGAGCTGCCGCGGACGAGCGTCGCCTGGCACAGGGCCATGCTCAAGCGGGCGGTCAGGCACGCGGACGCCGTCGTCGTGCCGACGCACACCATCGCCGAGCGCCTGGCCGAGATCGCCCCGCTCCGCGAGCGCATCCGCGTCGTCACCGGCGCCGCGCCCGCAGACCTGCACGTGCCGACGGATGAGGTCGGACGCCGACGCGACCTCGGTCTTCCCGACGGCTTCGTCCTGCTCGCCGGCGGCACGGCGGAGTCGGACGCCCTGGCGACCGGACTCGGGGCGGTCGCCGCATCCGCCCTCGACATCCCGGTGGTCGTGATCGACGCGGGGGAGGGTGACGAGCCCGCGATCGCCGACCTGGCCGCCGCGTCGGGGCTGCCGGAGCGCCGCCTGCACGTGCGCGGGTCGCTCGAGGTCGCGAACCGCGCCGCCGTGTTCGCCGGGGCCGTCGCGTTCGTGGCGCCGTCGCGCCGCTCGTCGTTCCCCTGGCGGGTGCTCGACGCCCTGACGCTCGGGGTGCCTCTCATCGCGGCGGATTCGCCCGTGCACCGCGAGATCGTCGTGGACGGCGGGATGCTGGCGGGCGGCGACGATGCGAGCCCCGACGGCGATCGCGATCGGCTGGCCTTCGCGCTCATGCAGGCGCTCGAATCGACCACCGCCGTCGAGCGACTGGGGGTCCTCGCGGCCGACCGGGGCAGGGTGTTCTCGTGGCGCGAGGCGGCCGAGCGGGTCTGGCAGCTGCACGCGGATCTCTGACACTCTGAGAACGACCGAAGTTCACCCAGAGCTCGGCGTGTCTGACCGGAATCAAGATTCCCGGTGGTAATCATGCGTCACTTCCGCCACACTGTTCACATGCGTCCCCCGGCAGCAGCTCCCGTCCGCGCGCGCTCCTGGCTGTCCGTCGTCCTGGTCGCCGTCCTCGCGGTCGCCGGGATCGCGCTGATCGCGCCGGGTGATCGGGCCGAGGCCGCGGCGCTGCCGTCATCGATCCTCGAGGGCGGCTACATCATCAGTGACGCCGAGTTCTTCGACGGCGATGCGATGACGGCGGCGCAGATCCAGAGCTTCCTCAACTCCAAGGTCGGGTCGTGCAAGAGCGGCTACACCTGCCTGAAGAGCTTCAAGGGGACGATGGGCAAGAAGGCCGCGGACTCGTACTGCAAGGCCGTGGCCGCGAAGAGCAGCGCCACCGCTGCCCAGATCATCGCCGCCGTCGGCGTCGCCTGCAGCATCAACCCGAAGGTCATCCTGGTGATGCTCCAGAAGGAGCAGGGCCTCGTCACCTCCACCGCCCCGTCATCGTGGGCGTACCGGGCGGCGATGGGGCAGTCCTGCCCTGACACCGCGCCGTGCTCGGCGGCCGCAGCCGGCTTCATCAACCAGGTGTATCTCGGCGCGCGGCAGATGCAGGTGTACACGAAGAACCCGACGTCGTTCAACTACCGGGCGGGTCAGGTCAACACCATCCGCTGGAGCCCGACCGCGTCGTGCGGCACCTCGAAGGTGTACATCCAGAACCAGGCGACCGCCAACCTGTACATCTACACGCCGTACCGGCCGAACGTCGCGGCGCTGGCCGCCGGCTACGCCACGGGCGACAGCTGCTCGGCATACGGCAACCGCAACTTCTACAACTACTACGAGGCCTGGTTCGCGCCGTCCGCCTCGGCATCCACCGGCGCCCCCGCCCAGGTGCCCGCGTGCCAGCAGCCGCCCGCTGCCGACATCGCGTCCTCCAGCGGCACAGCCACGGTCACGTCGGCCACGCTCAACGCGCGCAAGGCGCCGACGATGGTGTGCTCGAGTGGCATGACGAGCCTCAAGAAGGGCGCGCAGGTCACGGTCACCGGGAAGTACGGGGCCTGGACGAAGGCGAAGACGGCCGCCGGTGCCACCGTGTGGCTGACCACGAGCTACCTGAAGACGTCGGGGACGACCGGCACGCCGGCAGGCTCCTCGAGTCCCTGCACCGCGCCGGCGAAGGCCAGCATCACCGCCGCGACGGGCACCGTGCAGGTCACCACCTCGACCCTCAATGTGCGCACAGCGCCCTCGACGTCGTGCGAGACCGGCAAGATCCAGCTCAAGCAGGGGGAGACGGCGACCCGCACGGGCACGTACGGCGTCTGGTGGCAGATCAGCGTCTCCGACAAGACCTACTGGGGTCACAGCGACTACCTCGCCGTGGTGAAGACGCCGACGCCCACGCCGACGCCGACGCCGACAGCCACCTCGACGCCGAAGCCGACCACGTCGGCGACGCCGAAGCCCACGGCGACGCCGAAGCCGACGGCGACGCCGAAGCCGACCGCGACGCCGACGGCGACGCCGAAGCCGACCGCGTCCCCCACGCCTACGCCCACCGCGACCGCGAACCCGTGCGCCGTCCCCGCGTCGGGGATCAAGAGCGCAAGCGGAACGTTCGTGGTGAGGTCCGGCACGGTCACCGCTCGCAAGGCTCCGTCGGCCTCCTGCTCGACGGGGACCCTGAAGGCGACCACCACCACCGTGATGACGCGCACCGGCATCTACAAGGACTTCACGCGGCTGAAGATCGGTTCGTCGACGCGCTGGGTCAAGACGACCGAGATCACGGCGGCGACCGTGCGCTACACGACGGCAAAGGTGAACTTCCGGGCGAAGGCGACGACATCGTCGACCTCCTACAAGATGCTCGCGAAGGGCACCAGGACGGTGCAGATCGGCACGAGCGGCGTGTGGCGCAAGGTCATCATCGGCTCGCAGGTCGGCTGGGTGCATTCCGCTTACCTGTCCAGGACCAAGCCGTCGACCTCGAGCACCGCAGCGAAGACGATGACCACGACCGCCACGGTCAACATGCGCGCCGGCGCCTCGACCTCGACGAAGGTCGTCGTGCTCTTGAACAAGGGCGCGAAGGTGACTGTCACCGGTACGAGCGGGGTGTGGCGCAAGGTCACGACCGGCACACGCACCGGGTGGGTGCACTCCGCCTACCTGAAGTGACGGGCGGCGCTCACCGTGGTGAGCGGGCTCTCAGCATCCCGTCCATTAGGATGGCTCGTGGCCTGTCACGGGTAGGGAATCCGGCGGCCGCAAGGACTTCTCTGTGACTACTCTCGACACGAGCGCGTTCGAAACCCCGGGGCGCGGACGCGGGCTGCTGGACGTCTTCAGGTATCGCTACCTGCTGCGCCTGCTGATCGGAAAGACCACGTCGCTGCGGTACCGCAACTCCGCGCTGGGCTGGTTCTGGTCGTACGTGCGCCCGACCGTGCAGTTCCTCGTCTACTACCTCATCGTCGGCCAGGTGATGGGGATGCACAGGAACGTCGAGTCGTTCCCGCTCTACCTGTTCAGCGGCATCGTGGTCGTGAACCTCTTCAATGAGGCGTTCGGGGCGGCCACGGGTTCGATCGTGAGCAACAAGGCGCTCGTGCGCAAGATCTATCTGCCGCGCGAGCTGTTCCCGATCGCCGCGATCGTCGGGGCGTTCATCCACTTCCTGCCGCAGCTGGCCATCCTGCTGGTCGTCTCGACGCTGGTCTTCGGCTACATCCCGTCGATCGCGTCGATCGGACTCGTGATCGGCGCGCTGGCGCTCGTCCTCGGCTTCATCATGGGGATCGGGCTGTTCTTCTCCGCCATCAACGTGCGGTACCGGGACGCCTCGAACGTCGTCGAGATCATCCGCACGATCGCGACCTGGTCGTCGCCGATCCTCTACACGTGGATCATGGTCTACGACATCACCGAGAACGTGCGGTGGCTCTTCAACCTCTACATGGCCAACCCGATCACCGTCGCGGTGGAGATGTTCCACCACGCGTTCTGGGAGCCGGCGGTGTCTGCGACCGATCGCCATGGCTGGCCGCCCGACATGGTCTGGCACGTCGCCTCGGCGGTGGGGATCGCGGTGTTCGCGCTCATCGTCGGCCAGTACGTCTTCCGTCGCTCCGAGCGCACGTTCGCACAGGACCTGTGATGCCCAAGACCAGCACCGAACCGCAGCCGCGCATCGTCGTCGACCACGTCTCCAAGTGGTTCAACAAGCGCAGCAGCCGCTCCTTCAAAGACGCGTTCATCAACTGGATCCGCCGCCGGCCGGTGCGCTCGCAGCAGTTCCAGGCCCTCAACGACGTGTCGTTCTCGATCGGCGAGGGTGAGTCGGTCGCCGTCATGGGCCTCAACGGGTCGGGGAAGTCGACGACGCTCAAGCTCGTCTCAGGTGTCCTCGAACCGGATGAGGGACGCATCCTCACGCGCGGTCGCGTCGCCGGTCTCATCGAGGTCGGCGCCGGCTTCCACCCGGACCTGACCGGTCGCGAGAACGTCTTCCTCAATGCCGCCATCCTCGGGATGACCGAGAAGGAGACGAAGGCGCGCTTCGACGAGATCGTGGCCTTCAGCGAGATCGGCGACTTCATCGACCAGGAGGTCAAGCACTACTCCTCCGGCATGTTCATGCGCCTCGCATTCAGCGTCGCCATCCATGTCGAGCTCGATGTGCTGCTCGTCGATGAGGTGCTCGCGGTGGGAGACGCCCCGTTCCGCGCGAAGTGCAACGCGAAGCTCAAGGAGCTGGCGCAGCGGGGAGTGACGATGATGGTCGTCAGCCACAGCAAGAGTCAGGTCAAGCAGCTGTGCAGCCGCGGCATCGTCATCCGCAAGGGCCAGGTCGTCTTCGACGGTCCGGTCGCCGAAGCGGTGGACGTGCTCGAGGGCAAGTAGGTCAGCGACCGCGGTTGCGGCGTCGCAGCCACGCGCCCGTGCGGACGCGGAGGACCCGGTGCGCCCGCGCGGTGGCGGACGCGGCCGCGGTGGCGACGCTGCGGACCGACGGACGGGCGGAGGTGCCGATCTCCACGTCCCTGACGCCGATGCGCAGTCCGATCCGCACATGGTCGCCCGCTCGCGGTGCCGTTCCCCGGTGGCGGTAGATCTCTCCGTCGCGCTCCAGGTGCGTCTCGGCGCCGGCGGCGACGAGGGTGAGGACTCCCGGCAGGATCGCCCGGTCGGCATCGTCACCCAGGTCCGCCAGCACCTCCGCCCGGAGGTGCGCGGGCAGGAGCTCGGCCAGGATCTCCGACACCGTGGACGACGGGGCGAGCTCGCGCCCGCCGCTGAGCAGGCGCACGCCCACGCCGTCACCGTCCAGCCACGCTCGCACGGTCACCTTCTCCAGTGCCCGATCGGCGGCGGCGAACTCGTCAATCGACAGGTGGCGGACCATGGCCGCGCCGATCCGCGTCCGCGAGCGGGTCGCCGGCGGGCCCGGCGCCGCGTAGTGCGTGCGCACGATGCGCTGGATCTCGTCGTAGAAGGCCTGACGTCGCGGCCGAGGCTGATCCCGGAAGAGGGGCGTGTACAGCCTGCCGATCAGCTCGACGCGGAGCCATCGGGCCATGAAGGCGTCGCGCTCCGGACCGGCGGGCAGCAGGCTCTCCACGATGTCGAGCACGTGATCGACCACCCCGTAGTAGTCGACGGGGTCGTACGGGCTGAAGCCGGCATTGCGGCCGTCGTCCCGGCTGATGTGGAAGTAGCAGTCGTAGTCGGCGTAGATCGAGATGACTTCGGCCCGCAGGTACGCGGTGGTGACGAAGACGTGATCCTCCAACCGGTGCCTGCCCTCGGGGAAGCGGAGCCCGATCTCGTCGAGGAAGGCGCGGCGGAACATCTTGTGCGGCGTCTGGCTGTTCTGCACCGAGTCCGTGCCGATCCGAGCCCGCGGCACGGAGCGCCGGAACAGCACGGTCGGCACGCTGCGCCTGATCCCGACCATCTTCCCGATCACCACGTCGGAGTGGTTCGCCCGCGCGTAGTCGTACAGGCGCTGCAGCGCCTCGTCGCCGAGCCAGTCATCCTGGTCGACGAACTGGATGTACTCGCCGCGGGCCTGCTCGATGCCGACGTTGCGCGGCTGCCCAGGCCAGCCGTGGTTCTCCTGATGGATGACGGCCGCGTCGGGACGACCGCTGCACCACTCGTCCAGGAGTTCCGCGGTGCCGTCGGTGGATCCGTCGTCGACGAAGATCGCCTCGACGCGGATGCCGTCGAGGATCTGCCGGTCGAGCGAGTCGAGCAGGGGCCGGAGGTACTCGCCCGGGTTGTACACCGGGACGACCACGCTGACCGCGACCGGCATGCTCACCCTCGAGCGGACAGGTACTCGGCGAGCGACGTGCGCCAGTCGGCCGGTGCGTATCCCGCAGCCTCGATCTTCGCCAGATCCAGCGCGCTGTTGCGCGGGCGCGGGGCGACGGGGGAGACCGCGCCGGAGAAGTACTCCTCGGTCGATACGGGCGTCACGCGTGCCGGGTCGTGGCCGCCGGCCGTGAAGACCGCCGCGGCGATCTCGGCCCACGAGGCGACGTCACCGCTGTTCGTGACGTCGTACACGCCGAAGGGCGAACCGCTCTCGAGCAGATGACGGATGCTGCGCGCGATCTCATCGGTGAAGGTCAGGCGTCCGAACTGGTCGTCGACGACCTTCGGGTCGATCCCGCGCTCGGCCAGGCTCGCCATCGTCCGGACGAAGTTGCCGCCCTCGCCGATCACCCAGCTCGTGCGGATGAGGTAGTGCCGCGGCGTCGTGGCGGCCGCGAGGTCGCCGGCCGCCTTCGTCTGGCCGTACACGCCCAGCGGGGCGGGCAGGTCGTCCTCGGCGTACGGCTGCGGCTTCGTGCCGTCGAAGACGTAGTCGCTCGACACGTGCACGAGGGTGATGCCGTTCTGGCTGGCGACGCGCGCGAGCGCCGCGACGGCGGTGGCGTTCGTCGCCCATGCCGCCGCGCGCCCCTCGGGGGTCTCGGCGGCATCCACGGCCGTGTAGGCGGCGGCGTTGATGATCGTGCCGTAGTCGCGCCAGCGTCGCGCGTCGGCGAGGTCGGGGGCGCGGAGGTCGAGCGTCGAGCGGTCGGCGTACTCGAGGTGCGGCGCGTCGCCGAACTCGGCGCGCAGCGCTCTGCCGAGCTGTCCGGTCGCGCCGGTCACCAGGGTCTTCCTCGGCGGGACGGGCGTCACCTCGGCGAGCACCGGGTGGCCCTTGTCCTTGTCGGAGACCTCGGCCTCGGACAGCGGGATGGGCCACGCGATGGCGGCGGTCTCGTCGGCGAGGTTGAGGAAGCTGTACGCCGCCTCGGGCGACCAGTGGTCGTTGACGAGGTAGGTGTACGCGGTGTCGGGCTCCAGCGTCTGGTACGAGTTGCCGACGCCGCGGGGCACGAAGATCGCCCGCGAGGGGTCGAGCTGCGTCGTGAACACGGCACCGAAGCTGGGGCCCTCGCGCAGGTCGACCCACGCCCCGAAGATGCGGCCGGTGGCGACCGACACCCACTTGTCCCACGGCTCGGCGTGGATGCCGCGGGTCGTGCCGACGGCGTCGTTGAACGAGACGTTGTTCTGCACGGGGCCGAAGTCGGGAAGACCCAGCGCGGTCATCTTCTCGCGCTGCCAGTTCTCCTTGAACCAGCCGCGGGCGTCGCCGTGCACCGGGAGGTCCCACACGACCAGCCCGGGGATGGGGGTCTGGCTCGGCTGCAGCGGCTTCCCGTATTCCGTCACCTACTGGCCCTTCGTGGCGTAGAAGGCTTCGACGCCGTCCTTGGCGGGCGCCCACCAGGCTTCGTTCGCGCGGTACCAGTCGATCGTCGCGGCGAGGCCCGCTTCGAAGTCGCGGTAGGTGGGGGTCCAGCCGAGCTCGGTGCGCAGGCGGGTGGAGTCGATGGCGTAGCGCAGGTCGTGGCCGGCGCGGTCGGTGACATGGTCGTAGGCGTCTGCGGGCCGGCCCATCAGCGTCAGGATGAGCTCGACGACAGCCTTGTTGTCCTTCTCGCCGTCGGCGCCGATGAGGTAGGTCTCACCGATGACCCCCTTGTCGAGGATGGTGAGCACGGCGGACGAGTGGTCGTCGGCGTGGATCCAGTCGCGCACGTTCTCGCCCGCGCCGTAGAGCTTGGGGCGGATGCCCCGGATCACGTTGGTGATCTGCCGGGGGATGAACTTCTCGACGTGCTGGTACGGGCCGTAGTTGTTGGAGCAGTTCGAGATGGTGGCCTGCACGCCGAACGAGCGCACCCAGGCCCGCACCAGGAGGTCCGAGCCCGCCTTGGTGGACGAGTACGGGGAGGACGGGTTGTACGGGGTCGATTCGGTGAACCGCGCAGGGTCGTCCAGCTCGAGGTCGCCGTACACCTCGTCGGTGGAGATGTGGTGGTAGCGGGTGCCGTGCCGGCGGGCGGCCTCCAGCAGCGTGTAGGTGCCGACGATGTTGGTGTCGAGGAACGGCCGAGGGTCGTGCAGCGAGTTGTCGTTGTGCGACTCCGCGGCGTAGTGGACGACCGCATCCGCATCGGCGAACAGCCCGTCGACGAGCTCGGCGTCGCAGATGTCGCCCTGGACGAACCGGAATCGGTCTTCGGGCAGCCCGTCCAGCGACGCCAGGTTGCCGGCGTAGGTGAGCTTGTCGAGCACGGTCACGTGATGAGCCGTGTGCTCGATCACGTGGTGCACGAAGTTGGATCCGATGAAACCGGCACCGCCGGTGACGAGCAGTCGGCTCATCAGCGTCCTCTCTCCAGGGTCTCCAACAGGTAGGTCCCGTACCCGCTCTTGGTCAGCTTCTCGGCCCGGACCCGCAGCTGGTCGTCGGTGAGGAACCCCTGCCGCCAGGCGACCTCCTCGGGTACGCCGATCGACATGCCGGTGCGGCGCTGCATCGTGCGGACGTAGTCGGCGGCGTCGGTCATCTGGTCGAACGTCCCGGTGTCCAGCCAGGCCGTGCCGCGCGGCAGGACCTCGACGGCGAGCTTGCCCCGGCGCAGGTACTCGGCGTTCACGTCGGTGATCTCGTACTCCCCGCGCGGGGAGGGCGCCAGACCGCGGGCGATCTCGACCACGTCGTTGTCGTAGAAGTACAGTCCGGGAACGGCATAGTTCGACTTCGGATGCGTGGGCTTCTCCTCGAGGGAGACCGCTCGACCGTCCGCATCGAACTCGACGACGCCGTACGCCTGCGGCTCGGCCACCCAGTACGCGAACACCGCGCCGCCGTCCACCTCCGCGTAGCGCTTGAGCTGTCGTCCGAGGCTCGGCCCGTAGAGCAGGTTGTCGCCGAGCACCAGCGCGACCTTGTCGTCGCCGATGAACTCCGCGCCGATCGTGAACGCCTGCGCCAGGCCGTCCGGAGAGGGCTGCCGCGCGAACGACAGCGAGACCCCGAACTGCGAGCCGTCGCCCAGCAGGTTCTCGAAGAACGGCGCATCATGCGGCGTCGTGATCACCAGGACGTCGCGGATGCCCGCGAGCATCAGCGTGGACAGCGGGTAGTAGATCATCGGCTTGTCGTAGACCGGGATCAGCTGCTTCGACACGCCGAGCGTGATCGGATGCAGACGCGTACCGGAACCGCCGGCCAGGATGATGCCCTTCACGAGACCCATCGTGGCATAGCCGGGGGTTCTCCCAAGGAAACGCAGATCTCGCGCTTGTTACGTCTGTTCAGTGCTTGCGCATCTGCTCGACCTGCACTGTGACGATCTGACCGGTGAGGTCGCTGGCGAGGACCTGAAGACTGACCGAGGCCACGTCGTCCGGATCGAGGAGCGAGTCCTCGGGTTCTTCGCCGAATGCCTTGGCCCGCATCGGGGTGCGCGTGCGCTGCGGATTGATGCAGTTGATGCGCACGCCGTCGGGCGCCCACTCCTCCGAGAGCGCCTGCGTCAGGTTGACGATGGCGGCCTTGCTCGCGGAGTAGACGCCGTAGTTCGCGCGTCCACGGGTGTGGGAGCTGGACGTGAACAGCAGCATCTGCCCACCGGTCTGCGCCAGGTATTTGTGTGCGGCGCGAGAGACGATCACCGGTGCGAGGAAGTTCGTCTCGATGCTCGCCTCGATGTGCTCCACGTCGGTCTCGGTCAGCGGGCCCATCTGCAGCACGCCGGCCGACATCACGACGAGGTCGATCCGCCCCGACCGCTGATGGGCCGCCTGCAGCGCTTCGTCCACCTGCTCGTGGGCGCGCACGTCGGTGCCCGTGCTCGAACGGCTGAACTCGTGGACCTCGGCGCCGGCCTGCGTCGCGAGATCGACGATGCTCTTGCCGATGCCGTAGCTGCCGCCGAAGACGACGACCACCTTCCCGCGAAGGTCCGGGAGCTCGTCGATGGCGGACAGGCTCTCCGACTGCAGCTGGAAGAGCTTGTCGGCGATGTGCACGTCGATCGGCTCGGTGATCTTCATGTTCTCGGCGGAACCCTCGACCACGTAGATCGGGACGTGCGGCAGGTAGGTGAACACCACGCCGCAGTCGTCGGTCGCGTGGAACGTCTTGTCCTGCTCGGCGAGCCGATACGCCTCGCGGATCGTGCCGAGCCGGAACGCCTGCGGCGTCTGGCCGCGGCGCAGGGTGGAGCGGTCCGGGATGTTCGTGATGTGCGAGGCGGCGTCGATCTCGATGATCGTGTCCGCCGAGGGGATCGCCACGTCCACGGCGTCGTAGTCGTCCAGCGCCTCGACGCAGTCCTCCAGGATGCGCTCGCCCACGAACGGTCGCACGGCGTCGTGGAGGATGACCTTGGTGGCAGGGTCGTCGCCCAGCACGGCGAGAGCGGCCTGCGTGGAGTCGTTGCGGCTGACTCCGCCCGGAATGATCCGGGTGAGCTTGGGGAAGCGCTCAGGGTCCTTGAGGGAGTCGAGCTCGCTGAGCGAACCCGCGTTCATCACGATGACGATCTCGTCGATCACCGGGCTCGCGTTGACGACGTCGAGCGTGTGCTCGACGATCGCCTTGCCCGCGATCTTGATGAGCTGCTTGGGGATGCCGAGGCCGACGCGGACGCCGATGCCGCCGGCGAGAATGACGGCGACGGTGCGGCTCGGGGGCATCGAGGTTTCCTAGCGGTGTGAGCGTGAGGGCTTCGATACATCCTATTGCGCGCGAGTTCTGCGCACCGCCCGGGGCTCTCAGGGTTCGCGATCCTATCGATGGCACAATCGTGTGGTGACAACCGACACGGCCACTCCGCCCCTGGAGCGCACTCGAGCAGAGCTGCGGCGGGGGCATGAGGTGCATTCCGGGGTGGACAGGCCGCGGAAGACCTCGAGCTTCCGGCCCGACATCCAGGGGCTCCGGGCGGTCGCCGTCGGCACGGTCCTGCTCTTCCACGCGAACCTCTCGCTGTTCCGCGGCGGGTTCGTGGGCGTCGACATCTTCTTCGTGATCTCCGGCTTCCTCATCACGGGAATCCTTCTGCGCGAAGCCCAGAGCACGGGGCGCATCCGCCTCGGCGACTTCTACGCGAAGCGTGCGCGCCGCATCCTGCCCGCGGCGACGGTCGTCCTGCTCGTCACCCTCGCGCTCACGGTGCTGATCCTCCCGCAGATCCGGTGGGAGTCGATCGGCATCGAGGCGATCGCGTCTGCCTTGTATGTCGTGAACTGGGTGTTCGCAGCCGGCACCGACTACCTGAACGCCGAGGTCGCTGCGAGCCCGCTGCAGCACTTCTGGACGCTGGCGGTCGAGGAGCAGTTCTACATCGTCTGGCCGCTGGTCCTCGTGGTGCTGCTCGCGCTGCTTCGGCGCAAGGCGAGGTCGGGGACGCTCTCAGACCGTGGCGCGGGCGCGGTCCGCGCGGCCCGCGTCGGCGTGCTGATGATCCTCGTGCCGTCGCTGCTGTACTCCATCTCCTACACCGCCATCGACCCTGCGCCCGCCTACTTCGTCACGACGACGAGACTGTGGGAACTCGCGATCGGCGCAGCGCTCGCCGTCTTCGCAGCCCAGGTGGCCCGCATTCCGCACTGGCTGGGTCACACCCTCGGCTGGGCCGGCCTTGCCGCGATCGTGGCCGCGACCCTGCTGTTCTCCCACTCCACGCCGTTCCCCGGCTATGCCGCTCTCGTGCCGACCCTCGGGGCCGCCGCGATCATCGCCGCGGGCATGAATGGAAGGGCCGAGGTCGGGGTCGGCCGGCTCCTCACTCTGAAGCCGATGCGCTGGATCGGCGACATCTCCTACTCGCTCTACCTGTGGCATTGGCCGCTCCTCGTCGTCGGCACGTTCCTGCTCGGCGGCGAGCTGCGCGCCCGATACGGGCTGCTGATCGTGGCATTCGCCGTGCTGCCGGCATGGCTGAGCTACCGGTTCATCGAGAAGCCCTTCCAGAACTGGCCCTGGCTGAAGCGATCGGTGCGTCGTTCGCTGCTGGGCGGAGTGAGCCTGATGGCGGTGACCGTCGTCTGCGCCTCGCTGGTCTACGTCACGCCGGGAAAGCTGAATCCGGAATACGACACCGCAGGCACCACGCAGAAGCTCGGCGCGGAGGCGCTGACCGACGACTTCGCGAACGACGATCTCGCGACCTTCACGGATGCGGGGAAGCCGGTCGACAAGGTCGAGGGCGGATTCACCCCCTCTGCCATCAACGCGCGCAAGGACAACACGGTCGTGTACGCGCTCGACTGCCATCTGGGCAGCCCCGAAGCCACCCCGAAGATCGACGGCTGCATCTTCGGTGATCCTGAGGGCGATGTGAGCGTGGTGCTGATCGGAGACTCGCACGCGGCCAACTGGGCGCCGCCGTACATCGCGCTCGCAGAGAAGTACGGCTGGAGGCTGCGGATCACGACCAAGGCCTCGTGCGGCTTCTCCGGCTCGAGTCAGGCCGATGCCAACGGCGGTGAGTACACCACGTGCAACGAGTGGAGCGCGACGAGCTTCGATCAGATCCTCGAGGAGAGCCCCGACCTGCTCATCACGGCGAACAGGTTCACTCGGGCGGCATGGCCGGTGGAACCCACGCGTGAGAAGGCGCGGCTCGCATACGCCGACGATCTCCACGACAATCTCCAGCGGATGAACGACGCGGGCATCGCGACGTTGGTGATGAACGCGACACCGCGGATGACCACGGATGTCCCCGAGTGCATGTCGGCGAACCCGGGCCACCTGACCGCGTGCGCGACGCCGCGAGAGGACGCATTCGGGCCGGGCAGCGGGTACGTGAAGCGCACGGTCAAGGGGCTCTCGGACGCGGACGTCATCGACATGAGCAACTGGGTCTGCCCGGACGCCGACGCGTGCGCTGCCGTCGTCGGGCACGTCGTGGTCTGGCGGGACTCTGCGCACTTCACCGAGACGTATGCGCGAACGCTGGCCGAGCCGCTCGAGGCCAAGCTGCGGCAGTCGGACCTGGCGCGCAGCGTGCTGTGGTGACTCTGACGCCTGGCCGTCCAGATAACGGGCAGAAGCCCCTGCGGTAAGATGTTGCGGTTGACCGCCGCAGCGTTGTGGATGAAGCGAAAAGTAACCAAGGAGACAATCAGAGGCATGCGGGACTACGACTACAGCGACCTCAAGGATCTCGCCGCCGACCCGGACCACAAAGCAGCCATGCTCGCCGTGCTGCTCGAGTTCGACAAGTTCTGCGAGGAGAACAACCTCACCTACTACCTCTCCGGCGGGACGCTGCTGGGTGCGGCGAGGCACAAGGGGTTCATCCCGTGGGATGACGACGTCGACGTCAACATGCCGAGGGCCGACTGCGAGAAGCTCATGGAGCTGTCCGGAGGCCGGATCGGCGACTTCGAGCTGGTTCCGCCGAACTCGTCGCCGAAGTACTTCGCCTACCACTGGAAGCTCTACTCCGAGGCGATCCTCGTCGCCAAGCGCACCAAGGGCGGGATCGGCAGCAAGGTCTACCCGATCTTCCTGGACATCTTCCCGATCGACGGCCTGCCCGACACGGAAGAGAAGAACGTCGAGCACTACGCCGAGATCAAGCGCAGGAAGGACCGCGTCCGCCACGCGCGCAACGTGCGCCGATACCGCGGTCTGAACCCCTACCGGCTCGTCCGCAACCGGCTCGCAACGCGCATCTACCGCCGCATGGGCGTGGGGCCGCTGTTCGACAAGGTCATCGAGCTCGCGACCTCGATTCCCTTCGAGAGCGCCGACCACGTCGGCGTGATGATGACCAACGTGCACACGACGGAAGAACGTGTCGTCAAGTCCGAGTACGCCCCGGTCATCAAGATGGAGTTCGAGGGCCACATGCTGTCGGCGCCGGCCGGATACGACACCTACCTCCGCCAGCTCTACGGGGCCAACTACATGGAGTGGCTGCCCGTGCACAAGCGGGTCCCGCGCCACGACTTCGTGACGTTCTTCTCCCACGGGCAGGGCGAGAAGCCGCGAGGCCTCGAAGCGCAGCTGGCCCGCGAAGAGCAGCGGGAAGCGGCCGAGGGCGATTCCCCGGTCGCGGATGATGACGAGATGCTAGACGAGATGGCCTGACGGGTGACGACGACCGAAAAGACGAAGAACGTGAAGATCGCCATCTGCGGGCTGGTCAAGAGCGAGAACCTCGGGGAGATGTTCATCGCCCGGAGCCTCGAGCATCTGATCTCTGACGGGCTCGAGCAGGCGGAGCCGGGCATCGAGATCGAGTACGTGGAGGTCGACCTCCTCGGCCGCAACGACGAGATCTTCGAGATCGCGGACGCCCGCGAGAGGCGACTGCGCAACTATTACGGCTACAGCGACAAGGGCAGGTTCACCGAGAAGGTGTTCCTCGACCTCCAGCGGCGCGGACGCAAGGCCAAGAGCAAGGCGACGCAGAACCTGATCAGCCGGGCGCGGCATCTGATCTGGAAGTTCGGTCGCAACTACCGCAACCGCCTCGCGAGCTACTTCGATCTGAAGCTCGAGGGCGTCGACTACATCGTGATCGACGGGGCCGGTCTCCTCGAGTACAGCTACAACGAGTACCACTGGTCGCTCCTGCTCATCAGCGAGTACGCCGAACGCCACGGACTCGAAGTCGTCTACAACGCGATCGGCCGGGCCGGGGCCTTCGACGAGCGGGACTTCGGCAGCACGATCCTCAAGCGCGCGATCCGCTCGTCCGCCGTCAAGTACGTGTCGGCACGGGACAACGTGACCGAGGTGCAGGCCTGCGCCGGCCCCGGACACACGGTCAAGCTGCTCGCGGATTCGGCCTTCTGGATGAAGGAGGCCTACGGCATCGACACGAGCATCGAGCGGAAGAAGATCGGCATCGGCCTCATCCGCGGCAACTCGCTCCAGGGCTACGGCGTCGAGTTCGGGTCCAAGGAGTGGACTGCGCTCTTCGCCGGGATCGCGACGGTCCTCGGCGAGCGCGGCTACGACTTCGAGTTCTTCACGAACGGGCTGCCGGGCGATGTCACCCTCGGCAAGAGGGTGCTGAAGAAGCTCCGGCTGCCCGACTCCTACCTGGTCGAACGGCCGGTCGATGACACCGTGCTGGTCGACACGATCAACGGCTACGAGGCCATCATCACGTGCCGGATGCACTCATCCATCGCGGCGTTCACCATGGGCGTCCCGTCGGTCATCCTGTCCTGGAACGACAAGGTCGAGAAGCTGATGGAGATCATCGGCTACCCCGAGCGCGCGATCCGGCAGAAGGATTTCCGGCCGGAGTACATCGTGGACAGCATGGAGAAGGCCAAGGCCGAGGGGATCGACGACGCGCTGCTGTCCGCCATGAAGGACAAGGCCAAGGAAAGCGTCAGCGACTACCTCGGGCTGATCCTCGCCGCACGGCACTGAACACCGTTCGATTCACTCTGGAGCTTCAAAGATGATCACAGCACTGTTGACGGCGGCGGGCACCGGTTCGCGGATGAAGCAAGACATCCCCAAGCAGTTCATGCATGTGAAGAACAAGCCGCTGATCGTCTACACGCTGGAGGCGTTCCAGGACCACCCCTCGATCGACGCGATCGTCGTCGTGACGCTTCCGTCCTGGATCGATGTCGTCACCGCCTACGCGAAGCAGTACGGCATCACCAAGCTGCAGGCGATCGTCCCAGGCGGCTCGACGGGCCAGGAGTCCATCCACAACGGCCTGGTGAAGATCCGGGAAGAGGGCGCAGGCGATGACGACGTGGTGATGATCCACGACGGCAACAGGTGCCTCGTGTCGTCGGAGATCATCTCGGACAGCGTCGCCGAGTTCAAGGCGAACGGCAGCGCGGTCGCGGCGATCCCCTGCGTCGAGGCGGTCTTCCGCAGCGACGACGAAGGAGTGTCGTCGACCGTGTCCATCCCGCGCGAGCAGCTGTTCCGCACCCAGACTCCGCACTCCTACACGCTGGGCAAGCTCATGTGGGCCCACGACGAGGCGAAGGTCCGTGGCATCGGAGACACGGCGGCATCGTGCGTGCTCATGCACGAGCTCGGTGAGACGGTCTACTTCTCGGCGGGTTCGGAGCAGAACCTGAAGATCACCACGATGGACGACCTCTACATCTTCGAGTCGATTCTCGACGCGCGGCATGCAGCTCGGTGACCTGACGATGAGCGGCGGGTCCTACGCGGATGACCTCCGCACGGCGTTCGAGAGCATTCCCGACGCGCGCGACCTCTTCAACACCCGCATCCTCGTGACCGGCGCGACCGGGATGATCTGCTCATCGATCGTCGATGTGCTGCTCTTCATGAACCGCGAGCTGGGCGCGAACATCACCGTGTACGTCGCCGGGCGCAGCGCGCAGGACGCTGCTGACCGCTTCCGCAGCCTGTCGACGGACGACGACGAGCTCGTCTTCGTGCCGTACGACGCGACGTCGGGCGAGGCGGTCGCCCTGGACACGGATCTCGACTACATCATCCACGGCGCCAGCAACGCGAACCCCGCGATGTACATGCAGCTCCCCGTGGAGACGATGCTCGCGAACATCGTCGGCCTCTCGGCGATGTTCAACCTGGGCCGTGCGACGTCGGTCCGTCGGCTCCTCTACATCTCCTCGAGCGAGGTGTACGGGCAGAAGGAGGGGACGCATCCCTTCGCGGAGAACGACTTCGGATACCTCGACATCCTGAACCAGCGTGCCGGCTACCCGTCGTCCAAGCGCGCGGGAGAGTCGCTGTGCGTGGCCTACGGCATGGAATACGGCATCGATTCGGTGATCGTCCGGCCGGGCCACATCTACGGGCCCTCCATCAGGCCGTCGGACAATCGCGTGACGGCCGAGGTGACCCGGCGGGCCGTCGCCGGCGAGGACGTGGTCCTGAAGAGCAAGGGAAGCCAGCTCCGCTCGCACTGCTACTCGCTCGATTGCGCATCCGCCATCCTCACCGTTCTCCTGCGCGGAGAGCCGGCGAACGCCTACAACATCTCGAATCCGCACTCGATCTCGTCGATCCGCGACATGGCCGAGGCCATCGCGAAGGCGGGCGGAGTGAACGTCCGCTACGACATCCCGGAGAGCGCGGGTGCGGTCGTCCACAACCTCATGGAGAACTCCTCGCTGTCCTCGGACAAGCTGGAGGCTCTCGGGTGGATGCCCGCCTTCGACCTCGAGCGCGGTGCCGAACGGATGATGGCGGTGCTGAAGGACCCGGACGGCCCGTTCTCGGTCTAGCTAGCCGCCGATCTGCCTGCGCTCGATCACATCGAAGAACGCGCGGCAGATGTAGTAGTCCTCGGCGGTGGTGATCTTGATGTTCGACCGCGGTCCGGGCACGCGGAACAGCGGGTGCCCGAACCGTCGCAGCAGGGTGGCGGTGTCGATCGAGTCGTCGTCACCCTCTGCCACCGCACGGTCGTAGATCTCGAGTGCCGTGCTCAGGCGCAGGCTCTGAGGAGCCTGAGCGATGTAGAGGAAGTCGCGGGGGAGCACCTCGTCGATCTCCTCACCCGACGCGGAGACGATGGTCTCGTTGCCCTTGGTGCACGTGATCGCCGAGCCGCGTTCCCGCACGGTCTGGATGTTGTCGGAGATCAGCTGGGCGTCGATCAGCGGGCGCACGCCGTCGTGGACGAGCACGACGCTGTCTCCGGGGCATTCGTCCGCGACGGCCCGGATGGCCCGGTGCCGGGATTCCTGGCCGGTCGCGCCGCCATCGACGATCCACTTCACCTTGGTGAGCTCGTATCGTGCGACGAGCTGCGCGAAGCGCTCCCGCCACTCCGGAAGGATCGCAACGGCGACGCCGTCGATGTCGGGGTGGTCCTGGAAGTGCTGGATCGTGTGCACGATCAGCGGGGTCCCGTGGATCTCGAGGAACTGCTTCGGCAGCGTGGCCGAAGACATCCGGGAGCCGATGCCACCCGCGAAGATCACCGCAACGTTCATCGTTCTCCCGTTTCCGTCGCTGCCCCGTGACGCTCATCGAGGATGAGCCAGTCGATCACGCGATCCGCAGCGTCCGTATCGATTCTGTCGAAGTTCTCCGCCCGGAAGCGAGCGAGCTTCTCCTGCTCGAAGTCGCCGTCCCGGATCGCGCGGATGACCTCGTCGAAGGTCTCGCACACACGGCCGGGAGCGGTCTCCTCGTACGGGCGGTGGAAGCCGCGGGTCGCCGCGTAGAGCGCCTTGTCCGGCGCGAAGAACAGCATGGGGCGGTCGAGCAGCGCGAACTCGTAGATGATCGACGAGTAGTCGGTGATCAGGAGGTCTGTGACGTGCAGCAGACCGAGCCCGTCGGGGTACCGTGTGACGTCGAAGAAGCGGTCGCGGTACTGCTCGGGGATCGCGATCAGGTCCTTGACGAAGTGGTGCATCCGGAACAGCACGACGGTGTCGGGCGGGCATGCCGCGTACAGGGCGTCGAGGTCGATGAGGTCGTAGTCGTAGAACGCCGTGTGGTAGGAGCTTCCTCGGAATGTCGGCGCGAAGAGGATGATGCGCTTGCCGCGCAGCTGCGGGTACTGTGCGTAGAACGCCTCCGTGGACGACGCCGTGCGCTCCTCGTCGAGGAACCAGTCGATCCGTGGCAGCCCGGTCGGGATCACGGCATCCGCTTCGATGCCGAAGGCCTCCGCGTACACGTCCCGCAGGTGCTCGGAGCCGCTGATCGCGTAGGTGTACTGGCGGTGCGGCTGCCTGAGCTTCGGTGAATCGGTGCTGCCGAAGCGGCTGTAGCCGACCGATTTGAAGCCGCTCCCGGCATGCCACAGCTGGATGACACGGCTGCGCCGGTCGATGGTGACGCTGTTGAGCAGTCCGAAGTAGTCGTCGAGCAGGATGATCTCGCTCGTGGCCAGGAGGTACAGGATGCGCGCGGTCGTCCGCCATCCCGTCGTGCCGGGAAGCCGGAAGGAGGAGCGGATGTCGAACTGCGTGTCGAGTCCGCGTTCGATCATGCGCTCGTGGACGCGGAGGAGGTTGCCCTCCATCGACGGCTGCTGGTCGGAGGCGAAGAGGATCCTCCCCGGCTTCGGCCCGATGACGCGGGCGATGACGTCGTAGACCGTACGCGTGTACCTCCGCCGGGCATGAGTGCCGAGGACCTTCGCCGCCGTGCGTCTGAGGACCGAGCGCGTCTTCGCCGGGGAACGGTGCAGGTGATTCGTGTGGATCAGGAAGTCGAGGCGGGAGGCGTCGTCGGGGTTCTCGTCGACACTGTAGGAGACCGTCAGGGCCGAGCGGTTCCCGTCGTAGAGGAAGACCCGCGATGCCTGATCGAGATACTCGAGTTCGCCGCCGTCGTAGGACGCGACGGGGCCGGGCGCCCCACCGAGGCGCGACTGGATGCGCCAGGTGCCGTTGGGGATGGCTTCGCGGCCCTCGAAGGTCGTGACGTTGACGCGGATGGCGAACGAGCCGCTGCCTTCGTCGGTGGCGGGCGCGTCGTACACGCGCTCGCCGTCGGCGAAGGCGAACGAGACGGCAGGTGCTCCCGCGCCCGCTGCGCCGGCAGGAGGGGCGAGCCGCAGCCGGATCGTCATGTGGATGCGCTCCCAGGCGATGCCGGTCACTTCGAGCACGCCGCCGCGGCCCTGCTGCTCGGTGTTCACGGCATCAGCTCTTCGATGCGGTCGACGATGCGGGACGCCGCGCTGCCGTCGTCGATGCTGCTGCTCGTCTGCAGGAACTGCTCGACGGCGCGGGTGTGGGCAGCCTGGTCGAACTGCGCGATGCTGCTGAGCAGCTCCTGGTTCGAGGTCGCGGTGGGGAGCGGGACGCCCGCAGGAGCGGGCCCCGCGGCGTGCGGGGAGAACAGGAATGCCGGCTTGCGCGTGAGGAGGTAGTCGGGAATCCAGCGGGAGTGATCGGTCATGCCCGCGTCGGCGACGACGAGCAGCTCCTGCAGATCCGGATAGAAGGAGGCGTCGTGGCAGAACGACGGCAGCCCGGCCAGCCAGAGGTCCGACTGCGTCCTGCTGGTGGCGTGCGTGCGGATCACGACGTCCCAGGTGCCGCCGAACGTCGTGGAGAGCGCCGCACGCACCGCGACGATGTCGATCCCGCTGAGCGGCGCCGCCCTGGTGTCGTCGCCGCTCGCCGGGTCGTACAGCAGGAACTTCTGACCACGGTCGGCGATGCCGAGCCGGGCGAGCACCTTCTTCCGCAGCCGATCCGCCGTCTCCTGAGACGTGTCGAGGAGGATGTCGTTGCGCGCGTGGCCGAGCGTCGTCCCGATGGTGCCGTGCCCGATCTCCAGCCAGCGCTGAGCGGGCCCCTTCACCGCGCCGCTCTCCTGCAGCGAACGTCCGTCCTGGATCACGACCGTGGCGCCCGCGACCGCCCGGAAGAAGCCCGCCGTGGCGTGCCGGACGAATCGGAACTCGCGCGGGAACGGTCCGACCGAGTGATCGCGGAGCACCCATGTGATCTTGTAGGGCGCGCCCCGGCGGAGGAGCTCCTCTGCGATGTACTTCGGGTCGCCGGTGTACTCGCCGTGCCGCTCGATGAGGACGATCGACGTCGGGTCGACGCGGGTCCTGGTCGCCACCATGCGCTTCCCGAACCTCGACAGCCACCTGTCGATCCGCGAGGTGACGCCCTCCTGGATGAGGATCCTCAGTGCGCGCACGGCGAGATGGACGGCCCGCACGAGGATCTCGACGATGCGGAAGACGCTGCCGACGATCAGGGTGACGAGCTTCCCCTCGATCAGTGTGTTGATCATGGCTTCCTCTGTGGCACGCTCTCGACGAAACCGGCGAGCTGACGACGCGTTCGTTCCCGCAGCTCCTCGCGCCGTTCCCGGTCGGGCTCGGGGAGGTCGTTGCTCACGAGCAGGCGCGCGATCTTCGCGACGTCGAGTTCGTGCTCATCGAAGTATCTGTCGCGCAGGCCGGTGATCTCCGTCAGGAACTGGAGCTTCTCACCCCAGATGAGTCCCACGACGGGCACGTCGATCGCGTACGCCGTGATCCCGGCGTGCATGCGCGCGCTCAGGATGATGTCGAAGCCGGCCACGAGATTGACGAACTGCGCTGAGGTCGTCGGCCTCTCCACCAGCTGCTCGCTGCGCAGATTCATGCTCGAGACCAGTGACCTGCCGAACGTCTGGTCGACCGTCATCCCGTTCGAGAACAGGAAGAAGTCGGCGTCGAGGCGCTGGAGCTCCGCGATGAGGCTCCGGTAGAAGTTGACGACGGCGTCCGGCGAGATGTCTCCGCCGTACACGGAGAAGTTCTTGGGGTTGATGAGGTTGATGCCGATCCGGGTGCCGGTCCGGCCGGCCGCCATGCCGGCGCTCTCATCGACGATCCCCATGTCCTTCAGCCAGAACACCGGATCGCCGACGCGCTCCGTGACGGTGCTCGTCTTGGTGACGTAGTGGTCGTTCAGTGTGTCGATGTCGTCACGCGTGGTGATGACCTTCACATTGTCGAAGTTCAGCGCCTTCTTCAGCCGCTGGCACCTGATGTCCGTCTCGCTGTAGCCTTCGACGCCGACCGCGTTCATCATCACCGGGATACCGCGCTTGCGGGCGGTCTTGAGGATGAGCTCGTCGATGTAGTTCAGGCCCTGCGTCTTGAACTTGATGAACCCGCCCCCGGTGAAGACGACCGCATCGAGGTCCTTGATCCGCTCCTCGAAGTACCAGCCGAGCTTGGTCTTCCAGTAGAGGTAGTTGTAGCGATAGGCGATGCGCTGACCACGGAAGACCGACAGGATCGGCCGCTGGAAGACCTTCATCACCGCCGCGGCACGGAAGTTCACGCGGCGCATCCCCGAGCGGACGCCCTCATCGCTCGGATCGACGTCGATGTCGACGAGCATCGTGTCGGGATCGTGGGTGCGCAGCAGGAACTTCGATGCCTCGACCAGGAGGTAGTCGCCGACGTTCTCGTTGGTCAGCAGACCGACGACGCCTATTGTTCTCCTCACCGTCCGATCCTATGCGCCGACGCGGTCGTCGACCGCTGCCAGGAGGCGCCGCGCGATGCTCCGGGCGCACGCGTCGGGCTCGGTGGCGTCGGCGGGCACCTGCACCCATCTCGCGGCGAAGGCGGCAGCATCCGCCGTCGTCGCCTCAGCGGCGGAGACGGCACGGGCGAGCGCGGGAACGTCGCGGACGATGGGCCCAGGCAGGTCGAGACGGTAGTCGAGGTAGAAATCGCGCGAGTCGAGGTAGTCGTCGAGGTCGGGGGTGAGGAAGTAGCTGGGCACCCCCACGACGGCCGCCTCGTAGAGCACGGACGAGTAGTCGGTGATGAGCACATCGGCGACGTGCAGCAGATCCTGCGTCGAGAATCCCGCTGCCAGGTCGACGTCGGGACCGAAGTCCGCCGACATCAGCGGATGCAGCTTGACCACGGTGTGCAGGCCGATGGCGGCCAGTGCCCTGGTCAGCTCCGCCGGGTCGGCCGTGACCGTGCCGTCGAGACGGAAGGTGGGGGCGAACACGGCGACGCGGGCGTCGCGCAGCTGCGGGTGCGCCGCGTAGATGCGCTCCCGCAGGGCCGCGGCCTCGACGTCGTCCCGCAGATGGTCGACCCGGGGGAGGGGCGCCACCACGACCTTCTCGATCGGCGTTCCGAAGGCCTCCGCGTAGGCGGGACGGCACTCCTCTGCGCTGGTGAGCACGACGTCGTACCCCTCGTGCATCCGCATGGCGCGGGCGAGGCGCTCGTCGCGGCCCTCGTCCTGACCCAGGATGCTGAGGCCGAACTTCTTGAACGCCCCCAGAGCATGCCAGATCTGCACGACCGTGAGCTCGCGGCGGTGCCGCGGCACGCTGGCGACGATCGCGTAGGTGTCGACGACCAGCACGCGAGCGGTGGCCACGTGGTAGAGCTGACGCAGCATGTGGAAGGCGTAGCCGACCTTGGCGATGATCCCCGGCGGCATCATCTTCACCAGCATGACCACACGGACGGACGGGTCCAGACGCTGCAGCGCGTCGGCGATGTCGGCGAAATCCGCGGGCACGGTGGGGTGCTCGCGGCTGATCATCACCACCTTGCGCTGGAGGGGGAGGAGCTTCAGCGGGGCGTAGACGGCGCGCACCCCGAGGCGTGCGAGGGCGGCGGCGGTGAGCCACACCCACATCCGGGAGTTCGCCCGAGTGGGTGCGGGGGTGCTGCCGCCGGGCGCGACCGGTGCGACCTCTGCGTGCGGCGCGGGTCTGCGCAGGATGATCTCGCGCACGATGCGCTCGCTCGAGCGCCCGTCGCACGCGCCCATGAACCGTTCGACGAACGCGGCGGCCGCCTGGTCCACCGCCGCTGTGGTGATCGCATCGGCCAGCTCGCCGGAGCGGCGCACGACAGGGCCGGTGACGTACTGCGGGAACGGATAGTAGAAGTCCCGGTCCGCGGTGTACTGCTCGAGATCGGGGCAGAAGAACACGATCGGGCGCCCCAGCAGGGCGAACTCGAAGATGGCCGACGAGTAGTCCGTCACCAGCACATCCGCGGCCATCATCAGCTCGGTGATCTCACGGTCGTCCGTGACGTCGACGACCTTGGTCACGTCAGGCCGGGCCGATCGCAGCGACGGCACGAACGGGTGCATCTTCACGAGCAGTGTCCAGCCCGGCCCGAGGCGAGTGCCCAGGTCGTCCCAGTCGACGCTGTCGTAGTCGAAGTGCGCCGTCAGCTGTCCGTTCCCGCGGAAGGTCGGGGCGAACAGGGCGATCTTCGACGCGTCCGGGATGCCGTAACGCTCGCGCACGGCGGCGGCCGACGCGGCGATCGTCGCCGCATCGAAGAACGCGTCGGTGCGGGGCACCCCCAGCGCGTGCACGCGCTCGACGGGGATGTCGAACGCCTCCGCGTAGTCGCCGCGGATCGACTCGGCGCTCACCGTCGCGTCCGTGTAGTTGCGGTGCGCGAGCGTTCCGGCGGCAGGGCCGCCCGGCAGGCCCGCGCGGCTGTACCCGACCCGCTTGAACGCGCCGGCGGCGTGCCACACCTGCAGCAGCCGCGTGCCGCGACGGATGCGGGAGGGATAGATCAGCGGATACAGATCGTCGAGCACGATCGTGTGCGCCGAGGCCATCAGCCACGGCAGCCGCACGAGGTCCGACAGGGGTCGACGGGCCCGCAGGCGCGGCTTGAACACGCCGATGACGTCGGCATCCGGTTCCTGACGGAGGATCTCGTCGCGGAGGAAGGCGAAGTTGCCGCTGAACCCCGCGCGGGAGTCGGAGAGGAACAGCACACGGTCGGCGCGCACGGGGCGCACCATGCGGGCGAGAGCATACGTCGCGGTGTAGGGGAAGAACCGCCATCGCTGCAGCAGCGCGCTGCGCCGCAGGATGCTGCGGAGGCTGGTCTCTGCCACGACTCCCTCTCAGAAAACCCCGGGCCGTTCCCGAACGGTCGATTCTACCCGGCGCCTTTCTGGACACCTTCTGTTCACCCGCCCTGGGCAGACTCCTCGCCATGGATCTTCTCGTGGTGGGCTCCGGCCTGTTCGGGCTCACCGTCGCCGAGCGGGCAGCTGATGCGGGCCGCAGAGTCGTGATCATCGACCGACGCGACCACCTCGGCGGCAACGCCTACAGCGAGGCCGACCCGGACACCGGCATCGAGGTCCACCGGTACGGCGCGCACCTGTTCCACACGTCGAACCCGACCGTGTGGGAGTACGTCAACCGGTTCACGACCTTCACCGCCTACGTGCACAGGGTCTACACGAACCACCGCGGCGTCGTGTACCCCCTGCCGATCAACCTCGGCACCATCAACCAGTTCTTCTCCGCCGCCCACACTCCCGACCAGGCCAGGTCGCTCGTTCAGGAGCTCGCGGGGGAGTTCGACCAGAAGGCCGCCCGCAATCTCGAGGAGCGCGCGATCGGGCTGATCGGCCGGCCGCTGTACGAGGCGTTCATCCGCGACTACACCGCCAAGCAGTGGCAGACCGACCCGCGTGAGCTGCCCGCGGAGGTGATCAGCCGGCTGCCCGTGCGCTACACCTACGACAACCGCTACTTCAACGACACGTGGGAGGGGCTGCCCACCGACGGCTACACCGCGTGGCTCGAGCGGATGGCCGACCATCCCCGCATCGAGGTGCGCCTGTCCACGGACTTCTTCGACGACCGTCAGCCCGCCAACCGGCGCGCCACGGTCGGCCAGGTGCCGATCGTCTACACCGGGGCGATCGACCGCTACTTCGACTATGCGGCCGGCGAACTGGGCTGGCGCACCCTCGACTTCGAGCGGGAGGTCCTGCCGGTGGGCGACTTCCAGGGCACGAGCGTCATGAACTACGCCGACGCCGACGTGCCCTACACCCGGATCCACGAGTTCCGGCACTTCCACCCGGAGCGGGCCGACCGGTATCCGTCCGACCGCACCGTGGTCATGCGCGAATTCTCCCGCTTCGCCGGGCGCGACGACGAGCCGTACTACCCGGTGGGCACCCCGGCGGATCGGGCGGGTCTGCTGGCGTACCGCGACCTGGCCGCGGGCGAGCAGGGCGTGCATTTCGGCGGGCGTCTGGGCACCTACCAGTACCTCGACATGCACATGGCGATCGGGTCCGCGCTGTCGATGTGGCGCAACGTGCTCTGCGCGGGCGACGGCGCGGCGTAGCCTCACCGTCCGAGGATCGCGTCCACCCGGCTCGCGAGGCCCCCGACGACCGCGGGGAGGCGCTCACCGCTCAGCCGAGCGCGTCAGCGAACCCGCCGGCCTGGCGCTGCAGCTGCTGCCACAGCTCCTCGCGGCGCTCGGAGATGCGGGCCGAGAGTGCATCCTCATGGGTGATGAAGTGCTGGAGCTTCGCGATCATGCCATCGGCCATGCGGTCGAGCTGCTGGCGCGTCATCGTCGTGCTGCGCGGCACGTCGCACAGGAGCTCGTCCGATCCGAAGTAGTCCTTCGGCATGCCGCGTCGCGCCGACATCCCGATGAACGCCGCGGGCTTGTCGAATGCGAGGAACGGCAGCCATCCGTGCAGTCGCTTCCCGAAGGCGAACCGGCAGTCGGTGTAGCGTGCGCCGAACGACGGGTGGTTCTCGAGGGCCTTGTTGAAGCCGTCGTTGAATTCCTTCCCGGTCGGCTCCGTGCGCAGCAGGCGGTCGAAGTGCGGCTGGTCGATGTCGATCAGCGGGAACAGGTCGAGCGAGAACCGGTTGGAGTCGCCGGAGGCGTTGACCATCGAGCGCACGTCGAGCCCCTCCGCGTTCGCGAACGCGATGAACCGCCGGAGCGGATGGTCGGCGATGTTCTCGGCCGTGAACAGGAACGAGTCGACGTTGACGACGACGACGTCCTTGGTGGTGTTCGGTGTGCCGAGGAGCCGGTCGGTGAACAGCGACGTGCACGGGGCCCACTCGGGGCTCGTCACGGGGCCGATCCTGCGGATGAACTCCGCCTCCTTGGTCGCGCGCACGATGATCTGGCGCGAGCGCGCGGTGACCCGGCGGACGGCGGCGATCTCGTCGTCGGTCGGCGTCTGCAGCACGCCCGTCGACCAGAGATGGAACCGCTTGCTCTCGAAACGGTCCCACTGCTTGGCGAGCTTCGCGTGCAGATGACGGGAGGAGTTCGTCTGGACGAACATGCCCCCAGGGCCGATGATCACGTTGTCGTGATCGGCATCGCCCTTGCGCAGGTAGACGGGTTCGCTCACGCTGCGGAAGTCGAGGTCGATGACTCCGTCGAACAGCTGCTCGGTGACTTCGTAGAGGAGGGCGTCTCCCGCGTTCCCGCGCACGCCGAGGGTGACCCAGAGTGCGCGTTTCACGCGACGCTCCTGCCGGCCACGGCGGGTGCGGCATCCTCTGCCGCCAGCGCGTCCAGCTGCTCGTCCAGCATCCGGCGATAGCGACCGGCAAACCGCTCCAGCGAGAACTCGTCCTCGAAGACACGACGATTGCGCTGCCCCCACTCGACCGGATCCCGTGTCTCGAGCACCCGGCAGGCGTCGTCGATGGTCTCCTCGGTGACGAAGAGCACGTTCCCGTCGAGGTCGACCTCCGTGTTACCGCCGACGGGCGAGAGGATGAGCGCCTTGCCCGCCCGCATCGCCTCGAGCGTCGCGAGGTCGAAGATCGAGTTCCGGTGGAGCATGACGTAGTAGTCGGCGTCGTCGAGCAGTGCCAGCAGCCGGTCGTGGGTCATCCGCTCCCCGATCAGCCGGGCGGTGAAGTTCCAGTGCTTCGACTGCGCCTCGAGCTCGGCGAACCGCTCCTTGTCGGATGCCGCGCCGACGGCGATCCAGACCACCCGGCGCCCGGAGAGCGCCGCGTGACGCTCCAGGAGCGCAGGCACGCGATCGAGCCCCTTGTCATGGTTGAAGTCGCCGACGCTGAGGAACACGTCGGTCTGCTCGTCCTTCGCCGGCAGCCTGAGCTCCCGACGCAGCGACGCGATCAGGTGCCGGCGATCGGATGCGTCGTCGTCGTGGTCGACGGCGGACACCGTGTTGTACAGCGCCCAGTCGGCGAAGTTCGCATGCCCGTCGAGCCCGTCGCGGGACGTCGCGCGATAGGTGTCGCGGGCGCCCAGGCTCGGGAAGAAGACCTTCTGCGCGTTGTCGCAGATGAGGCGCTCGAGGCGGGTCACGACGTTCGTCTCGTGCGGGGTCGGCGTGCGCCCGATGGAGCGCATCTCCTGGAGGGTGCTGCCCTGCTGGTGGTAGACGAGCACGTAGGGCGCTCCGAGCAGATAGGCGCCGTACGCGCTGCCGAGTTCGTGGCAGACGAACAGGGGGGTGCGCCCGTCGTCGATCATGCGGAGGATGCCGGGGTCCGTGCGGATGTGCTCCGCACCGATGATGATGTCGGCGATCTTGCCGCTGAGACCGGCGATCTGCACGCCGAGCCGTTCGCGCAGCTCCGCCTTGTCGGTGCCCTGGAAGCGGTACTCGATCGGGTGCCCGCGGTACTCGTCGCCGAGCGCGACGCGCTGGGTGGCCAGCACGCCGCCGGGCCCGCCGGTCTTGCCGGCCGCAGGGTCGTATTCGCGGTAGGCGGACCCGACGATCGTGACCCTCGCCGGTGCGGGGGCCGCGACGTCGGAGTGCGCGCCGCCCTCGGACGCGACGTCCGCTGCGGCGACCTGCTCGCGGGCGCTGCGCTCCCACCGGTGGAGGGGGTCGCCCGCGCTCCCCGTCACCGGGTCGGCGAACAGCGTTCGGAGGAACGCGCCCTCGCCGCTCACATCGTGCCGGCGCTGCATGTCGCCGAGCCCGTCGAAGAAGTGGCCGTAGTCGTCCGTGTCGTCGAGCGTGGAGAATCCGTAGACATCGACGTTCTGCAGCGAGCCGAGCCGCTCCTTGAGCATCCAGAGGATCTGCGCCCCGCTGGTCGGGAGCAGCAGGCCCGAGCTCTCCCACAGGCTGAGCTTGGTGGCCGTGTCGATGTGCGTGACCCGGTCGGGTGAGAATCGGGTGTCGCGCGACAGGATGTCGCCGTGGGACGGCACCTCGAGGAGGTTGCGGAACAGGTCCATCTCCCACACGACGAGCCCGAAATGCTCGATGACGTAGCGATCCGCGACCTCCCGATGCGCGCCGCGCACCCAGATGTCGGTCCGGGACCCGTAGTCGGCTTCGTAGCCCTTCGGGAAGTTGTTGAAGCGGATGACGATGTCGTGCGCGTCGATGGTCGCGCCGAGCCCGGAGTGGAGGTTGCCCGGTCCGTTGCCGACGACGGCGATGGTCTTCCCGGCGACGTATGCGCCGAAGATGTCGGCGTCGCGGTTGGCGGCGAGCACGTCGGCCGCGGCGGCCGCGCGTTCGACGGGCCCCGAGCGGACGCCGATGTCACGGGCGAAGCGGGCCACCGGCAGGCAGGTGGCCAGCGCCTCGAAGGCGTTCGGCTTCTTCGCGACCCAGGTGCGCAGCACGCGCTCGGCTGTCTCCCGGTCGCCCGCCTCGAGCAGCGCCGCGCAGAAGACCAGCCAGATGCGGGCGGGGAGGATGTCCCACGCGACGGTGTTGCGGCTCAGGGAGCGCGCGCGGGCGAGCAGTGCGGGGGTCGGCCCCTGGTCGCGCCACTCGACACGCGTCAGCGCGTAGTCGTCTCCCCAAGCGCGGTCGACGGAGCGATCCGCGGTCCCGCGGGGAAGGGTGGCGCGTCCCGTGCGCCGCGCGGTCAGCCGTCGCCGAAGCGATCGCAGACGGCGCGCGAGGGTGCGTACGAGCGGGATCTTCTTGAGTGTGTTCTTCATATTCGCTGCCCCGCGAGGCTGAGCTCGCCTCCTCGGGTTCAGCGATGGTACACAGGCCGGGTTGTCCGTCAGGTGTCCGCTCGAGGTCCGGAAGGTGAACACCGCCGGGGTGCCGGAGCACTCCGGCGGAGGCCGTGGGCGGTCGGGCTAGAGTGACCTCCGTCACGGGAGGAATCGCAGCATGGAATCGACGTCGGACACGGGCGCTGTCGTCGCCGTCATCCCCGCCAGAGGCGGATCGAAAGGCGTGCCGCGCAAGAATGTGCTTCCGGTCGGCGGGATCCCGCTGATCGTCCGGGCCATCAGGGCGGCGCAGTCGGCCACGCGCGTCGACCGCGTCATCGTCTCCACCGACGATGCGGAGATCGCGGAGCTGAGCAGGCGGGCTGGTGCGGAGGTCATCGCCCGGCCGGCAGAACTCGCCGTCGACACCGCTGGTTCGGAGAGCGCCATCCTGCATGCGATCGACGAGCTGGAACGAACGGGCACCGCCGTCGCGACGGTCGTCTTCCTGCAGGCGACCTCGCCCTTCATCCCGTCCGCCGCCGTCGACACGGCCGTCGAAATGGTGACGGACGGCGGCTACGACGCGGTGTTCTCGGCCTACGAGATGTACGGGTTCCTGTGGCGGCGTGACGCCGACGGGGCGGCCGAGGCGCTCAATCACTCCGCGGACGTGCGACCTCGGCGGCAGGACCGCGAGCCGCATTACCTCGAGACCGGCGCGTTCTACGCGTTCGATGCGGCAGGGTTCCGCGCCGCCAGGCATCGCTTCTTCGGACGGGTCGGCATCGTCGAGGTGCCTGAGGCCTCCGCCGTCGAGATCGACGACGCCGCGCAGTTCTCGATCGCTTCGGCCCTCGCGCCGCTCCTGGCACCCGCCGAGCGCATCGACGTCGACGCGGTGGTCACCGACTTCGACGGCGTGCACACCGACGACACCGCCACCGTCGACGCCGAGGGACGTGAGACCGTGCGGGTCAGCCGCTCGGACGGCATGGGAGTGGGGATGCTGCGACGCGCCGGCATCCCGATGCTCATCCTGTCCACCGAGACCAACCCCGTCGTGCGGGCTCGGGCGCAGAAGCTCCAGGTCTCCGTGCTCCAGGGGATCGACGACAAGGCCGCGGCGCTGACGACGTGGGCCGCTGCGGAGGGGATCGACCTGGCGCGGACCGCCTACCTCGGCAACGACGTGAACGACCTGGCCGCCATGGTCCTCGTCGGGTGGCCGATCGCGGTCGCCGACGCGCATCCGGATGTCGTGGCCGCCGCGCGCGTCGTCCTCACCCGTCGAGGCGGCGACGGCGCCGTCCGCGAACTCATCGATCGCGTGCTCGACTGAGGCGGGGCCTCCGCAAAGCCTTCTCGTCGTCGCCGCCTCCGCGATACGTCAGCGTCACCTCTCGTCTACCTTCGCGGCTCACCGTGGAGTCGTAACGACGAAAGGACACTGACATGACCGTATCCATCGGATCGAATGTCATCGGCGGCGGCAACCCGGTCTACGTGATCGCCGAGATCGGACTCAACCACAACGGCGACGTGGAGCTCGCGAAGCGGCTCATCGACGTGGCAGCAGATGCCGGCGCGAACGCCGTCAAGTTCCAGAAGCGCACCCCCGAGATCTCGACGCCCGAGCACATGCGTGACGTCCCGCGCGAGACGCCGTGGGGAACGATGAGCTACCTCGAGTACCGCTACCGCGTGGAGTTCGACCGCGAGCAGTACCTCGAGATCGGCGACCACGCGACCCTCCGCGGTCTCGAGTGGTTCGCCTCACCGTGGGACGTGCCCAGCGTGGCGTTCCTCGAGGACCTCGAGGTGCGCACCCACAAGGTGGCCTCGGCGAGCCTGACCGACACCGACCTGCTGCGCGCCCTCCGCGACACCGGCAAGCCGATCATCCTGTCGACCGGCATGTCGACGATCGAGCAGATCGACACCGCACTCGACGTCCTCGGCACAGACCGCGTGGTCCTGATGCACGCCACCTCGACCTATCCGATGGAGCCGGAGGAGGCGAACCTCAAGGTCATCGCCACCCTGCGCGACCGCTACCACGGCATCCCGGTCGGCTACTCGGGCCACGAGCGCGGCCTGCAGATCTCGCTCGCCGCCGTCGCCCTCGGTGCCGTCGCGGTCGAGCGTCACATCACCCTGGATCGCACGATGTGGGGTTCGGACCACGCCGCCTCGCTCGAGCCGGCCGGCCTGGAGCACCTCGTGCGCGACATCCGCGTGATCGAGACGGCCCTGGGGGACGGCGTCAAGCGCGTGTTCCCCGGCGAGCTGGCCCCGATGGCGAAGCTGCGGCGCGTACCGGCATGACCGCGCGTCCGACCGCACCGCCGCGCGTCGTCGCGATCGCGGACGCGGACTCCTACGTCAAGTGGGCGGCTGCGCTTCTCGGTTCGGTCGGCCGCGCGCAGTCGCGCATGGCACTGGTGCGCACCCCGCTCACGGTGAGCGCGGAGCAGGAGCGGGCCGCGCTGGCCGGCAGTGGCGTGTCCTCCACTCAGGTGGAGCGCGTCGAGTACCGCGATCTCGGGGGCTGGCTGGGAGACGTCGCGCCCGAGGTCGTCGTGATCGCCGGGCGAGGTCCGTTCGTGCGGACCGTGATGGAGCAGGTGCGGACGCTGCATCCTCGCCCCGTCGTCGTCACCGGGCTGCCCGGCATGTCGATCCCCGCCCAGCGCGGCGCCGTGCACTACCGCCGCGAGACCGACCTGTTCGTCGTGCACTCCCGTCGCGAGAAGCGGGCGTTCCGCGATCTCGCCGAGCGGATGGGGGTGCCGCTGCGGATCGGGCTCGCCACACTGCCCTTCGCGCAGAGCTCGGTCGTGCGCCACGGCGGCGACGATCTCGTCTTCGCGGCGCAGGCTGTGGTGCCGCGGGAGCGCGAGGACCGGCTGCGACTCGCGGACATCCTCCGCCGCGCAGCGGTCGCCCATCCCGACAAGCGGGTCGTGGTGAAGCTGCGCTCGCGCCCGGAGATCGGCGAGAACGAGACCCACTACGACGCCGCGCCGTATCCCGAGCTGTTCCACGAGCTGGGTGAGCTGCCGCGCAACCTCGTGTTCTCGCACGAGCCGATGGTCGAGGCGCTCGCCGGGGCGGAGGGCCTCGTGACGGTCAGCTCGACCGCCGCGATCGAGGCGATCGCGCGGGGCGTCCCGGTGATCGCGGTCGACACCTTCGGCATCTCCAAGGCCAATCTGAACACGGTGTTCGCCGGCAGCGGCGTGCTCGGCGACGTCGAGGACGTCGTCGAGCGGCGGTTCCGGCATCCCGCCGTGGAATGGGTCCGCGACAACTACTTCCACGATCCGGCCCGTTCCACCTGGTGGCACGACGTCGAAGAGCTCGTCGAGGCGCGGCGGGCGGGCACCCTCGTCTCGCCGCCGGCGCCACGGCTCCGCGGCGGTCGGCTGCGCACTGCGTGGGATCGCAAGGCCGTGCTCGGCGTCCACGACCGCACCGTCTCGGGCTGGCTCGCGCTGCGCCTGGGGATGCCGGCGCGCTCCGCGCTGCTGTGGGCTCGGTCCCTGCGCGGAAACACCGGCAAGTTCTCCTGGACCGAGACCGAGACCGACATCACCCTGACGCCGGCACTGCACCTGGAGCCGCTGCGTCAGTCCTGATGCGGGAGGTCGGGCGCGACGGCGGGGTGGTCGCGCTCGAGGGCGGCGCGCCATCCGCCGACGTGCGATGACCTGGCCGCGCACACGACGAGCAGGAACCACGCGAAGCCGGTCAGGATCGTGCTCTCGACCACGCCGTTGGCCAGCAGGGTGATGAGGATCAGCGCAGGCCACGTGTAGACGGTCGAGCGCCGCTCGGCGGCACTCACCCAGGCGCGCGCGAGCGCCAGGCCGCAGAACACGACGAAGAGCACGACGCCGACCCAGCCGGCCTGCAGCAGCACATCGAAGTACGCGTTCAGTGCGGAGGTGTGCGGGTGGCCGACCCGGAAGTCGATGATGAAGAACGGCAGCTGGCTCGGCGACCAGGTGCCGAACCACCCCCAGCCCTGGATGGGGGCGGTCTCCGACACGTCGAGGAGCGCGTTCCACAGCCGCGAGCGCGTGAGGAAGTCGGGTTCGGCGTTCAGCCAGTAGACCAGCGGTCGGCGGAACACGTAGACGAGCACGGCGATGATGACCACCGACGTGCCGATGCCGAGCTGCAGCGCCGGACGCGCCTGTGCAGGGGCGCGGCGCACCAGCCAGAGCAGTCCGGTCGCCGTGCCCGCGATCACGGCGAGGACGAGGACGATGGGCGATGCGGTGAACACGGCCAGGAGCACGCCGAGCGACACCGAGAACACGGCAGTGCCCTGGCGCACCGACCGCGTGCGCAATTCGACCAGGAAGGTGATCAGCGCGATCACGATGACCAGCCCGAGCCGCGTCCTCGTGCCGAACAGCCCCTGGATCGGCCCGCCTTCGGCGAGGTTGCCCGCGACGGAGAGGAACGGGATCGGCGAGTCGATCAGGATGCCGCTGTAGACCTCGATCGCGAGTGACCCGATGAGGAAGACGCGCAGCACGTCGCCGGTCGCCCGGACCGTCTGCAGGGTGTCGCGGATGTGCGTGACCACGATGGCGAGGAAGGTCACCGCCGCGAGCGTCGCCCAGCCGACCAGCGTGAGCCGCACGTTCGTCGTCCAGAAGACGGCCAGCAGCAGCCAGGCGAGGAAGGCCATCAGGGTCAGCGGCATGAACCGCAGCGGCGACAGCTCATCGCGCCGCGCGACGAGCACGGCGGCGCCGATGACGCACAGCCCGATGATGATCGTGGCGTAGGGGGTGTCGCCCATCACCCGCGCGATCAGGTGGCTGCCGAACAGCGCCCCGATCGTCGTGACCGTGTACGCCCACGCGAACGGCGCCGACCGCAGCAGCTCGGCGAGCGCATGGCGCCGCGCCCGCCACGGGCGGTCGGCGGCGAGCCCGCTCACGGCGACTGCCTGGTCAGCTCGCCGCGCTCGATCGCGAGGCGCTGCTCGGCCGGGCCTTCGCCGATGTGCGGAGACTGCTTGATCTTGAACGCGAAGAGGGCCAGCAGCAGCCATCCCCACAGCAGCAGCGGCGCCGACTCGGAGACGCCCTGCACGAGCACGAGCGCGCCGAAGAGGGACGGCAGCAGCGAGATGGGGGAGTACGGCCGGTCGGAACGGAGGTCCCACCTCGGCCGATCCACCGCGAAGAACCAGGAGCGCCAGACGAAGGCGAGATACGTCAGGACGATCAGCACCAGGCCGATGATGCCGAGCTGCATCAGCACGTCGAGCCACATGTTGTGCGCCTGCATGACCGACTGCCCGTGGTCGTTGACCCAGCCGTCGAAGGCGGGCTCGGAGGTCACCCACGGCGTCGAGTAGCCCCAGCCGATCACGGGTCGTTCGGCGATGCGCTCGCGCACGGCCGCCCAGATCTCCTCCCGGCCGGTCAGGTCGGCCGCGCGGCCGAGGGCGGTGAACAGGCGGTCGCGGAGGAGCCACAGCGCGATCGTCCCGCCGATGCCGACGACGGCGTATCCGATGTAGTACTTCGTGCGCTCACCGGGCGCCTTGGCGCGGCGCATGAGCAGCACCGTGCCGAGGACGATCGCGACGCCGATCGCGGCGATGTACCCGGTCGCCGACCCCGCACGGATGAAGAGATAGCCGGACAGCGCGATCCACCCGCCCAGGAGCACCCGTCGCGGTGCCCCGCCGACGAGCCGGATCGCGAAGACGATGACGGCGAGCAGGGCGACCGGGGCGAGCAGGTTCGCGTTGCCCATGATGCCCTGGAGCCGGCCGCCGTCGAACAGGTTGGCCCGCGACCAGTACAGGATCGGATCGACCGGCTCTTCGCGCGGCACGAAGCCGGGCAGGACGGGCACCTGCACGAACACGGCCACCCACAGCTCGAAGATGAGCGACAGGCCCATCACCCACTTCAGCGCCGACGCCAGTGTCCGCACGATCTCGCGCCAGGTGAGGACACTGCCGATGAACAGCGCCTGGGTCGTGGTGATCCACAGCAGCAGCAGCGTGATCGCGGTCGCGCCGATCCACACGGACCAGGTCAGCGACAGCGTCGCCCACGCCACGTAGCCGGCGAGGAACCAGGGCAGGCGCCGCCAGTTGACGGGCGGGCGCACGATGAACCACAGGACGACCGAGAAGATCCCGCTGCCGATGGCGATCGCGGCGGTCACCCCCTCGCCGAACGCGTGCACCCACGCGGTGCCGGCGAGTGCGGTGAACAGGACGAAGATGCACCAGGCGCGCAGAGCCAGGTGGCTGGTCTTCTCGCGAAGCGGGGCGGCCGGGGGCGCCGAGGCAGGATGCTTCGAGTGGACGGCCATGGTGCATTCAGGGTATCGCGCCCCGCCCGTAGGCTGAGAGGGTGCTGACCCCCATCGCAAATGCTCCCCGGGACTACGCATGGGGGTCCATGACCCTCATCGCCGCGCTGCAGAACCGTGCCCCGAGCGGCACGCCCGAGGCCGAGGTGTGGTTCGGCGACCACCCCGGCAGCCCGGCCACGGTCCCGGACGGCCGCACCCTCGACGAATGGCGTGCGGAAGTCGCCGGCGAGTCCGCACCGCGCCTGCCGTATCTGCTCAAGCTGCTGGCGGCAGCATCCCCCCTCTCGATCCAGGCGCATCCGTCGAAGGAGCAGGCCGAGGTCGGCTTCGCACGGGAGGAGGCGGCGGGCGTCGCCCGCGACGCCGACGACCGCATCTACCGCGACGCGAACCACAAGCCCGAGCTGATCGTCGCGATCAGCGACACCTTCACGGCGCTCGCCGGACTGCGCCCGCTCGCCGGCACCCGCCGCATCCTGGCGGCTCTCGGTGACGCGGGTGCGCCGATCGCCGCCCGTCTCGACGCGCCGGACGCCGAGGCGGCGCTCCGCGACACGATCGGATGGCTGCTGTCGGGCTCCGCCCAGCCCGAGGTCGACGCGGTGATCGCCGCGCTCCACGCCGCGGGTCCTGATGCCGCCGACGCCGAGGTCGGCCGCGACCTCGCGACGCTCGCCGCGGTCGCCGAGCGCTGCCCCGGCGATGCCGGCGTGGCCGTCGCGCTGCTGATGAACGTCGTGGAGCTGCAGCGGGGGGAGGGCGTCTTCGTGCCGGCCGGCGTCCTGCACGCCTACCTCGCGGGGCTCGGCGTGGAGATCATGGCCTCGAGCGACAACGTGCTCCGTGGGGGACTCACGCCCAAGCACATCGCCGTCGATGAGCTCACGGCGATCCTCGACGCGCGGCCGGCCGCCCCGGCGCTCGTCCAGCCCGCCCCCGTCGCCGAGGGCCTCTGGGTCTATCCGACGCCCGTCGACGACTTCGCGCTGCGGGTCGCCCGGGTCGGCGCGGAGCCCGTCAGCGTCGAGGTCGACGGCCCCGCGATCGTGCTCGCGACGGCGGGGGAGGTGCGCGTCTCCGGCGGCTCCACGGCGGCTGGGATCGTGCTCACCCCTGGCCGCGCGGCGTTCGCAACGGCGGATGAGCGGATGCTGATCGTCCAGGGTCGCGGGGAGGCGTTCATCGCCCAGCCGGCTCTGGGCGCATTGTGAGCGGATTGCGACACGCCCACGGCGCGTCGGGAACGTTCAACCAGCAGGTGAGGGTTTACGATCTGCGACTTGACGAAACCAGAACTACACCGCTGTAATTAGGTCAACACGCGGCACCGCGTGGGGGGGCTTGACTAAGGCGGGTGAACGAGATGACGGGCTCACAGTATCGAGCGGGCGTTCCCGACAACTGGTTCGTCGATCCGGTGAACCTCGGTGTTCCGGGCGTTCGCCGGCCCATCGAGGTGGACGACAACCCTCTCGCGTGGCAGACGGACGCGCTCTGCGCGCAGACCGACCCTGAGGCGTTCTTCCCTGAGAAGGGCGGCTCGACACGCGACGCGAAGCGCGTCTGCACCACGTGCGACGTGCGCGACCAGTGCCTCGAGTACGCGCTGCAGAACGACGAGCGCTTCGGCATCTGGGGCGGGCTCAGCGAGCGCGAGCGCCGCAAGCTCAAGCGCCGCGCCAGCTGACGACATCCGCTCGGCCGGCCTCGCTTCGGAGGACGATCGGCGCATCGAGGATGATGCGCGTGCAGATCCTCCTCATAACGCCGATCCTCCGCACGGACGACGGATCGGCGCCGCGCCGCACACGCGCGCGGGAGCCGTGGCGCGGGGCGCTTAGGCTGTCCAGGTCATGCCCGCCCGAGTCCACGCGATCCTGGTCGTCCGCCCAGATGGACGCACGTTCGCGACCCTGCATCTTCGGCGCACCCTCGCCGCGGTCGAGGCGCAGACCCGCCGCGTCGACGCCCTGACCATCGTCATCTGCGGCAAGGATGCCGACGCCCACGAGTTCGCGGCCGCGTCCGGCGCCGAGTCGGTGATCACCGCACCCGCGGGGACCGGATTCGCCGCCGCCACGGGGATCGCGTCCCGCCGCGTCGGCGAGAGCGACGCCGTGTGGCTGCTCGCGCAGGACACCGCCCCCGAGCAGGACGCCCTCGCCAAGCTCGTCGGCGCGCTGGAGCTCGCGCCCTCCGCGGCGTTCGCGGCGCCCAAGCTCGTGCGCTGGAACGACGCGGACGAGATCGCCTCCCTCGGTGTGAGCATGACCCGGTTCGGCCGGGCGATGGGCCTCGCCGACGGGGAGCTCGACCAGGGGCAGCACGACGGCAGCGAGGACGTGCTCGCCGCGGACATCCGCGGGGTGCTGGTCCGCATCGGCGCGTGGCGCGCGCTCGACGGCATCGACACCGGACTCTCCGGCGCGGACGAAGGCCTCGACCTCGGCGTCCGGGCCCGCCTGGCCGGCGGCAGGGTCACCCTCGTCCCCACCGCCCACATCGCGGTCGCCGGCGACGGCGTCGCCGGCCCGCCCGCACCCACGAGTGCGGCGGCCCGCCGGCGGTCCGCCTATGCCGAGCGGGCGGCGCAGCTGCACCGCCGCCTCGCCTACGCGCCGCTCTGGGCCGTCGCGCTGCACTGGCTCAGCATCCTTCCGCTCGCCGTCTGGCGCAGCCTCGGCCACCTCATCGGCAAGCAGCCGGGACTCGTCTGGCCCGAGTGGCGGGCGGCGGCCGTGGCCATCGTCCGCCTCGCCTCCGTGGCGCACGCGCGCGGATCGATCCGGCGTACGCGCTCGGCGCCGTGGTCCCTCCTCGCGCCGCTGCGGATCTCACAGGCGACCCTGCGTGAGCGTCTCGAGGATGACCCCGACGCCGCCGAGGTGAGCGCGGTGCACCGCACCGACCTGCGCTTCTTCTCCGGCGGCGGCGCGTGGCTCGTGCTGGCCGCGCTGGTGGTGTCCGCCGTGTCCTTCACGTCGCTGCTGGTGTGGCCGGTGCTCGGCGGCGGCGGTCTGCAGCCGCTGCGCTCCACGGTGCTGCAGCTGTGGCTGGACGCCGCCTACGGCCGCAGGGCGCTCGGGCTGGAGACGATCGCGCCGGCCGACCCGTTCGCCGTCGTCATCGCCGCCCTCGGCAGCCTCTGGCCAGGCAGCCCGTCCAAGATCCTCGTCATCGTCTGGATCCTCGCCCTCCCGCTCGCCGCCCTCGGCGGATGGTTCGCCGCCACCCGCGTGACCGAGCGCCCGCTGCTGCGGATCGCCGGCGGCGTCGTCTGGGCGCTGTCGCCCACCCTTCTCGCCGCGCTCACGCAGGGACGGCCCGCCGCCCTGCTCGTGCATCTGCTCCTGCCATGGCTCTTCTTCGCCGGCGCCGCCGCGCACCGCTCCTGGGTCACCGCAGGCACGGCCTCGCTGCTGTTCGCCGCGGTGGTCGCCTGCGCGCCCTCGCTCGCACCGGCGCTCCTCGTCATCTGGGCGGGGATGCTGGTGCTCGTGCTGGCCGCGCGCGCCGGCCGTGGGCTCGCCAAGGTGATCTGGCTGGTCGTCCCCGCCACCGTGCTCTTCACCCCGCTGGTCTGGCATCAGCTCCGCGCCGGCGAGCTTGGCGGCCTGCTCGCCGACCCCGGCGTGGTGTGGGCGGGACCCCAGGTAGCGGCGGATGCGACCGGCCGCGGCCTGCTCGCCGCGGGGCTGCCGACGCCCGATCTGGCCGGCTGGGTCGGCTTCGTCCCCGAGGGCGTCCCGACCTGGTGGGTGCCGCTGCTGGCCGCGCCCCTCGCCGTCTTCGCACTCATCGCGCCGCTGACGACGCGGTGGGCGGCCGGGATGGTCCTGCTCGTGATCGCTGCCCTCGGGCTCGGGACGGCGTTCGCGCAGGTGGGCGTCTCCGTCGCCTCCGCGCAGTCGCAGACCGTGCCGCTGTGGCCGGGGACGGGCCTGAGTCTTGCCTCGATCGGCGTGATGGGCGCCGCACTGGTCGCCCTCGACACCGGCCTCGCCCGGCGGATGACGCGAGTGCGCAGCATCCTCGCCCTGGTGGCGCTCCTGGCGCTCGCCGTCCTGGCGGTGCCGTCGCTGACCGCGTCGGCCCGCGGCACCGCCCTCCTCACCAACGGGCCGTCCAGCACCCTGCCCGCGTACGTCGCCGCCGAGGGCAGCGACGACCCGGACATCGGCACCGTCGTGCTGGCGCCGCTGCGGGGAGGCGAACTCGCCGTGCAGCTGGTCTGGGGTGGGAGCGAGACCCTGGGCGGGCAGACGACCGTGATGTCCACCCGCACGAGCGCGGACGAGCACGACCACGAGCTCGCCGAGCTCGCGGCGGACCTCGTCTCCCCTACCTCCGGCGACGTGGTCGACACGCTCGCCGACGCGGGCATCGGGTTCGTGCTGCTCGCTCCGCTCGACGAGGGCACCGCCGATGCCGCGAGCACGCTGCGGCTCGAAGCGGAGACGTCGCTGAATCAGCGGTCCGGGCTCGACGCCGTGGGCGAGACCGCGCGCGGCACGCTCTGGCGCGTGTCGGGCGAGCTCGGCAATCGCGCAGGAGTGGGGGATGCCGTCGCCGCCACGACGCGGATGATCGCGCTGGTGCAGCTGATCGCCCTGGCGGCGGCGCTGCTGCTGTCGCTGCCGACGGCCGCGTCGCGGCGCGCGGCGCGGCGGACGCCGCGGGTCATCGGACCGCAATGGCAGGAGCAGCGATGAGCGACCGCAGCACATTCGGCTGGGCCACGACGGGAGCGCGGCTGATCGCGGGCACGCTGGTCTCGGCGGGGTTCGCCGTGGCGGTCGTCACCTCGATCTCGGTGCCCTGGCCGACGATCACCCGTGAACCCGTCTCGCTCACCGCCGTCCCGGCGGCGGAGGACAGCGTCCTCGCCTGCGACGGCGACCTCCTCGCCCTCGGACGCGACCTCGCCGACGTCGCGCGACTCACCACCGCGGCCCCGCAGGCCGTCACTGTGGCGGCCGATCCGGACGGACCGGAGGTGGCCGAGGATCGTCTCGACGGCCCGGTCGACGGGCCCCTCGTGCTCACCGCGCCCGCCCAGGACCGGACGGCGGTCGATGTGGCGGCGGCGGGATCGGCCACGGTCGATGAGGACGACCTGCGCGGCTTCGCCGCCTCGGCGTGCCGACCCGCACTGATGGAGTCCTGGCTGGTCGCCGGCTCCGGCTCCACCGGCGCGGCCGACCTGCTGCTGCTGGCGAACCCCGGCGAGGTCGCGGCGACCGTCGACATGACCGTCTACGGCGGCAGCGGTCCGCAGACCCCACCGGGATCAGGCCTCATCCTTCCGGCGGGCGCGCAGCGGGTCATCCCGCTCGCCGGTCTCGTGCTCGGCGAGGAGAGCCCCGTCGTGCGGGTGACCTCCACCGGCGCCCCGGTGCAGGCGGCGCTGCAGGCCAGCATCACGCGCACGCTCGAGCCCGGCGGCGTCGACCAGGTCGGAGCGGTCGCCGCGGCGTCGCCGCAGCAGGTGATCGCCGGGGTCGCCGTCACCGGCGGCGACGGCGAGGACGCGTCGACCCTCGTGCGGCTGCTCGCGCCGGCCGGCGAGACCACCGCCACGGTGACGGTGTTCGCGAGCGGCGCGACGACGCCGGCCGCCGAGCCGCTGAACGTGCCGCTGAACGCCGGGGTGCCGACCGAGGTCGAGCTGCGCGGGCTCAGCGACGGCCGCTACACGGTGATCGCCGAGTCGGACGAGCCGATCGTCGCCTCGGTCTGGCAGGCGCTCGGGCTGGGCGAGGGCTCGGACTTCGCGTGGTTCACGCCCGCCCCCGAGGTGACCGCAGTGAGCATGTTCGCCACCCCCGCCGGGCCTGCGCCGTGGCTGACCCTGACCAACACGGGCGACGAGCCGATCACGGTGCACGTGCGGGCAGACGACGGCTCGTCGGATCTCGCCCTGCCCGTGGGAGCCGGCGCGACCACCTCCACGCGGCTGGCCGCCGACGCAGGCTACGTGCTCGACTCCGGGGGTGCGGCCGTGCACGCCGGACTGTCGTTCACCCGCGCCGGCGCACTCGCCGGGTACCCGGTGTGGTCGTCGGATGCTGCCGCCCCGCCGATCACGGTGTACCCCTAGCTCAGAAGTAGCGGAAGCGCTCAGGCCCGAGGTCCCACGGGTCGCGGTCGAGGTACTCGGCGGCGGCGCGGAAGACCGAGCCCTCGATCGTCATGCGCCGGTGCAGGTCGTCGTTGCGGTGCAGGTGACTGAGGCGCTCGATCGGGATGCGGAAGAGGATGATGCGCTTCTCGGCCGACAGCACCCGCCAGCGGGGGATGCCGTCGTCGTCGCTCGCCGCAGGCATGTCGGCGATCTCGAACCGCACCTCGCGCAGCTCGGGCCAGGCCGAGCGCAGGAACTCCGCGGCGGTGCCGACGGCGAGGTCGAAGCGCTCGATGCGGGTGTCCAGCGGCGGCAGCGGCGGGCGCACCACCGGGCTGCGGTCCAGACGGCCGTGGCGGCCGTGCCTGGTCGGCCGGCGTGCGGGCTGCGCGCCCGCCCCCGGAGTGCTCTTCGACCGCCGCCACGCCATGGCTCCATCCTAGGTCGGGCGTGGCTCCCGGAGACCTGCACCCCGGCCGGATAACGTGGAGCAGATGCGCGAGAGACTCTGCTCCAAGGTCGGCTGTGCCCGTGAGGCCGTGTCGACCCTGACCTACGACTACACCGACCAGATGGCGGCGGTCGGCCCTCTCGGCGCGGCCTCCGATCCGCACGCGCACGACCTCTGCGCCATCCACACGGAGCGGCTCTCGGTGCCCAAGGGCTGGGTCGTCGTCCGGCACGAGACCCTCCGCGTCTGACCGCCGCGCCGTGGGAGAATGGGCGGATGCCGACCCAGACTCCTCTCGCCGCAGCATCCCTCTCCGCCGGCCGGTTCGACTTCGCCGTCGCCGACCTCTCCCTCGCCGAGGCCGGCCGTCACCAGCTGCGGCTCGCCGAGAACGAGATGCCTGGCCTGATGGCCCTGCGCGAGGAGTTCGGCCCCTCGCAGCCGCTGCGCGGCGCACGCATCGCCGGGTCGCTGCACATGACCGTGCAGACCGCCGTGCTCATCGAGACCCTGACCGCCCTCGGCGCGCAGGTGCGCTGGGCGAGCTGCAACATCTTCTCCACGCAGGATGAGGCCGCGGCGGCCGTCGTCGTCGGTCCTACCGGCACCGTCGACGCGCCCGCCGGCGTGCCCGTGTTCGCGTGGAAGGGCGAGACGCTCGACGAGTACTGGGCCTGCACCGACCGCATCTTCGACTGGTCGGCGGAGGGCTTCGACGGTCCGAACCTCATCCTGGACGACGGCGGCGACGCGACGCTGCTCGTGCACAAGGGCGTCGAGTTCGAGCGCTCAGGTGAGGTGCCGGCGGCGACGCACGCGGACAGCGGCGAGTACCGGATCATCCTCGAGACGCTGCGCGCCAGCCTCGCCCGCGACCCGCAGCGGTTCACGCGCCTGGCCGCAGGTCTCATCGGCGTCACCGAGGAGACCACCACCGGTGTGCACCGCCTCTACGAGCTGGCCGCGGCCGGAGAGCTCCTCTTCCCGGCGATCAACGTCAACGACTCGGTCACCAAGTCGAAGTTCGACAACACCTACGGCATCCGCCACTCGCTGCCGGACGGTCTCAACCGCGCCACCGACGTGCTGATGGGCGGCAAGGTCGCCTTCGTGTGCGGCTACGGCGACGTCGGCAAGGGCGCAGCAGAGGCGCTGCGCGGGCAGGGCGCCCGCGTGATCGTCAGCGAGGTCGACCCGATCTGCGCGCTGCAGGCCGCGATGGACGGATTCCAGGTCGCGCGCCTGGAGGACGTCGCGGGAAGCGTCGACATCCTCATCACCGGCACAGGCAACAAGGACGTCGTCACCGTCGAGCACCTGCTCTCCCTCAAGCACCTGGCCATCGTCGGCAACGTCGGGCACTTCGACAACGAGATCGACATGGCGGGCCTCGAGAGCCTGGCCGGCGCGGAGTCCGTCGAGATCAAGCCGCAGGTGCACGAGTGGCGCCTCCCGAACGGCCGCAGCGTGCTCGTGCTCAGCCAGGGGCGCCTGATGAACCTCGGCAACGCGACCGGCCACCCGTCGTTCGTGATGAGCGCGTCGTTCACGAACCAGGTCCTCGCGCAGCTGGAGCTGTTCACGAAGACCGCCGAGTATCCGATCGGCGTCTACACGCTGCCGAAGCACCTCGACGAGAAGGTCGCCCGCCTGCACCTGGGTGCCCTCGGCGTCGAGCTGACCGTGCTGAGCCCCGTGCAGGCCGCCTACATCGGCGTGCCCGTCGAGGGGCCGTACAAGCTCGATCACTACCGGTACTGACCTGCGCGTCGGGAAGCCGCGGCCGCCCCGACGCGTGCCCGCGCTTGTTTTGCATGATTCAAAACAACGGTAGGCTGGGGGCATGTCGTCCCACCCCGCGCACGCCTCCGTGGCGGACGCCGCAGGCGAGCTCCGGGCCGCCGGTCTGCGCGTGACCGATTCGCGTCGCGCCGTGCTCAGCGCACTGCGCGATCATCCGCACGCGAGCGCGGACGAGCTGTTCCGCCGAGTCGCCGAGTCGGTGCCGCAGACCAGCCTGCAGTCGGTCTACAACGCCCTCGCCGATTTCGTCGATGCGGGCCTCGTGCGCCGGATCGAGCCGGCCGGCCGCCCCGGCCTGTTCGAGCTGCGCGTGGACGACAACCACCACCACGTCATCTGCCGCGCATGCGGCCGCATCGATGACGTCGAGTGCGCGGTCGGGCCGGCCCCCTGCCTCACGCCGTCCGACGCGCACGGCTTCACCGTCGAGACCGCCGAGGTCACGTTCTGGGGCCTGTGCCCCGCCTGCGCGACCTCGTCCCCCCACCACCAGCCAGAGGAAGGAACACCATGACGAACCCCGAACAGGGCGCAGCGCCGATCGGCGCAGACGTGACCGATGCCGATCAGGCCGTCACCGACATCGACACCCCCGTGGAGGACCGGGAGGACGGCGAGAACCGCCCCCGCCCCAACGACGAGGACGGCTGCCCCGTCATCCACGGCGGCCAGCCGCATCCGACGACCGGCTCGGCGAACAACGTGTGGTGGCCGAACCAGCTGAACCTGCGCATCCTCAAGAAGAACCCGGCCGTCGGCAACCCGCTCGGCGAGGAGTTCGACTACAAGGCGGCGTTCGCCGCGCTCGACCTCGCCGCCGTCAAGGCCGACATCGCCGAGACGCTGACGACCTCGCAGGACTGGTGGCCCGCCGACTTCGGCAACTACGGCCCGCTGATGATCCGCATGGCGTGGCACAGCGCGGGCACCTACCGCGTGACGGACGGCCGCGGCGGCGGCGGCGCGGGGCAGCAGCGCTTCGCCCCGCTGAACAGCTGGCCCGACAACGTCAGCCTCGACAAGGCGCGGCGCCTGCTGTGGCCGGTCAAGAAGAAGTACGGCCAGAACCTGTCGTGGGCGGACCTCATGATCCTCGCCGGCAACGTCGCCCTCGAGTCGATGGGCTTCGCGACCTTCGGCTTCGGCGGCGGTCGCCCCGACGTGTGGGAGCCGGACGACGACGTGTACTGGGGCCCGGAGACCACCTGGCTGGCCGACGAGCGCTACTCGGGCGACCGCGACCTGGAGAAGCCGCTCGCGGCCGTGCAGATGGGCCTCATCTACGTCAACCCGGAGGGGCCGAACGGCAACCCCGACCCCCTGGCATCGGCGCGCGACATCCGCGAGACGTTCGGCCGCATGGGCATGAACGACGAGGAGACCGTCGCGCTCATCGCCGGCGGGCACACCTTCGGCAAGACGCACGGCGCGGCACCCGACACGAACATCGAGGCCAACCCCGAGGCCGCCGGCCTCGAGCAGCAGGGCCTCGGCTGGAAGAACAACCACGGCACCGGCAAGGGCGACGACACGATCACCTCGGGTCTCGAGGTCACCTGGACGTACCACCCGACCCGCTGGGACAACGAGTTCTTCCACATCCTGTACGCGTACGAGTGGGAGCTCATGCGCAGCCCCGGCGGCGGCCACCAGTGGCGCCCCATCAACGGCGGCGGCGCCGACATGGTCCCGCTGGCGCACTCGAACGGGCGCCGCGAGCCCCGCATGCTCACCAGCGACCTGGCGCTGCGCACGGACGCGGCCTACGACGAGATCTCGCGCCGCTTCAAGGACGACCCTGTCGCCTTCGGCGACGCGTTCGCCCGCGCATGGTTCAAGCTCACGCACCGCGACATGGGCCCGATCGACCGCTACCTCGGCCCCGAGGTCCCGGCGGAGGAGCTCATCTGGCAGGACCGCGTCCCCGCGGTCGACCACGAGCTGATCGACGCAGCGGACGCCGCCGCGCTGAAGGAGCGCGTGCTGGCATCCGGCCTCACCGTGTCGCAGCTGGTGTCCACGACGTGGGCGGCCGCATCCACCTTCCGCGGCAGCGACAAGCGCGGCGGCGTCAACGGCGCACGCATCCGCCTCGCCCCGCAGAAGGACTGGCAGGTGAACCGTCCGGCCGAGCTCGCCGTGGTGCTGTCGGCGCTGGAGGGCATCCAGGCGGAGTTCAACGACGGCCGTGCGGACGGACGCAAGGTGTCGTTGGCCGATCTGCTCGTGCTCGCCGGCAACGCGGCGGTGGAGAAGGCGGCGAAGGACGCGGGCGTCGAGGTGGAGATCGCCTTCCACCCCGGTCGCACGGACGCCACGCAGGAGCAGACCGACGTCGAGTCGTTCGGGTTCCTGGAGCCGGCCGCCGATGGGTTCCGCAACTACTACGGTCCGCGCGCGTTCCTGCCGCAGGAGCACCACCTCATCGACAAGGCGAACCTGCTCACGCTCAGCGCGCCGGAGACGACCGTGCTCGTCGGCGGCCTGCGCGCGCTCGGCGCGAACTGGGACGGCTCGGAGTACGGCGTGCTCACCGAGCGCCCCGGTGTGCTCACGAACGACTTCTTCGTGAACCTGCTCGACCTGGGCACCACGTGGACGCCGCTCGACCCCGGTTCGCAGGCGTTCGAGGGCGCCAAGGACGGCTCGGGCGACCGCGTCGGCCGCGGCACCCGCGTCGACCTGCTGTTCGGCTCGAACTCCGAGCTGCGCGCCCTGGCCGAGGTGTACGCGAGCGATGACGCGAACGAGAAGTTCGTGCGCGACTTCGCCGCGGCCTGGGGCAAGGTCACCGAGCTCGACCGGTTCGACCTGGTCTGAGCCCGGAACGACGGAAGGGCAGGTGCTCGCGCGAGCGAGGACCTGCCCTTCCGTGCTGCGTGTGCGGCTACTCCGTGCGCGCCTCGGCCTGGATGGGCTGGGCGGGCGTCTGCTCGAACAGGGCCCGGTAGGCGAAGCCGGCGATCAGCGCGCCGACGATCGGGAACACGATGAACACCCACACCTGTCCGAGGTAGCCCCCGCCGCCGTAGATCGCCGTCGCGATCGAGCGCGCCGGGTTCACGGAGGTGTTGTCGATCGGGATCGACGCCAGGTGGATCAGGGTCAGGGTGAGGCCGATGACCAGCCCCGCGAAGCCGGTGCCGAGCCGCGCGTGGGTCACGCCGAGGATCACCAGGACGAAGATCGCGGTGAAGAGGATCTCGGCGACGATCGCCGCGCCGAGGCCGAAGCCGCCCGGCGAGAGCTCGCCGTAGCCGTTGCTCGCGAAGCCGCCGGCCTGCGCGTCGCCGAGCCAGCCCTCAGGGCCGAAGACGCCGATGAGGAAGAGCAGGGTGGTGCCGATCGCACCGCCGACGATCTGGGCGATGATGTAGCCGGGCACGTGCTTCCACTCGAAGCGGCCGGCCGCGGCGAGGCCGAGGGTGACGGCGGGGTTGAAGTGGCCACCAGAGATCGGCCCCCACGTGTAGGCGCCCGCGACGATCGTGAGACCGAACGCGAGGGCGACGCCGACGAAGCCGACGCCGAGAGATGTGCCGTTGGCTCCCGTCCCGAAGTCGGCCGCGAACAGCGCGGTGCCGACGGCGCCGAACAGGAGCAGGAAGGTGCCGAGCGCCTCGGCGATGAGCTTGGTGGCGTTGGACGGATCGATGGCCTTATCCGACATGGCGGACTCCTTTCACCCGGTGCCTGGAGCCTAGACCCGGCTCAGCGGATTCCCAGGCAATGCCCCTCGGCGGTGCCGCAAACCGTCATCTTCGCCGCTGTCGACTACTCTGTGGGAAGCGCATGGGGACGCCGCCCGCGGCTGCGCCGTGCCGGAGAGAAGGACGAACGCGCGAGATGACATCACGCATCCTGGTTGTCGACGATGACACTGCCCTTGCCGAGATGATCGGCATCGTGCTGCGTACGGAAGGGTTCGACACCGTCTTCTGCGCCGATGGAGCCAAGGCGGTCGACATCTGGCGCGCGGAGCGGCCCGATCTCGTGCTGCTCGACCTGATGCTGCCCGGCATGGACGGCATCGAGATCTGCACCCGCATCCGGGCCGAGTCCGGCATCCCGATCATCATGCTCACGGCCCGCACCGACACCGCCGACCTGGTCAAGGGGCTCGAGTCCGGCGCGGACGACTACATCGTCAAGCCGTTCAATCCCAAGGAGCTCGTCGCCCGCATCCGCACGCGTCTGCGCCCGGCACCGCAGGCGGAGAAGGAGACGCTCCGGATCGGCGACCTCACGGTCGACGTCGCGGCGCACGAGGTGCGGCGTGCGGACGAGGTGATCGCACTGACTCCGCTCGAGTTCGAGCTGCTGGTCGCGCTGGCATCCAAGCCGCAGCAGGTCTTCTCCCGCGAGATGCTGCTCGAGCAGGTGTGGGGCTACCACTACAAGGCCGACACCCGACTCGTGAACGTGCACGTGCAGCGCCTGCGCGCGAAGGTCGAGCTCGACCCGGACAACCCCAAGATCGTCACGACGGTGCGCGGCGTCGGCTACCGCGCCGGCGCCGTGGTGTGAGGCGCCGGTGACCGGGACCACGGCGACGGTCACGGCAGCCCGCCCGCCCCTGCGCGGCTGGCGGGACTGGCGCGCGTGGCCGGACAACCTGATCCGGCTGTGGCGGCGCTCGCTGCGGTTCCGCACCGTCATGATCACGCTGGCGCTGACGGCGCTGACGATCATGATCGCGTGCGTGTGGATGGCGCTGGCCATCCAGGACGACCTGTTCCGCTCCCGTCTGACCCAGGTGCTCTCGGACGCGCAGCGGGCGACCCTGGCCGCGCAGACCACGCTGGACGCCAGCGAGCCGCAGGGTGACACCGTGCAGCTGCAGAACCTCATGCGCAGCGTCACCGACCAGCTCGCGCAGCAGTCGACCAGCGACATGATCGCGGCGTTCCGCATCGACACGGCCGCCTCGGCGATCGCACCCCAGAACTTCACGTCGGGCGGCCTGACCGAGGACACCGTGTCTGACGGCCTGCGCGAGATGGTGCAGTCCGACGCGGGCAAGCAGTGGTGGCAGTCGGTCGTCGTGCCCGCTCCCACCGGCGGGGGAGAGGTGCCGGGCATCATCGTCGGGCAGCAGATCCTCGTGCCCGACGTCGGCGCGTACGAGCTCTACTTCGCCTACGACCTGAGCAGCGCGTCGCAGACGCTCGGGTTCATCCAGGGGACCCTGTGGGTCGTCGGGATCGCGCTCGTGCTGCTCATCGGCGCGATCTCCTGGTTCGTCCTCCGCTCGGTGACCACACCGATCGGCGAGGCGGCGGAGACCAGCGCGATGCTCGCGTCCGGTGAGCTCGGGGTGCGCCTCGATGTGCACGGCGAGGACGAGCTGGCGACGCTGGGCCGCTCGTTCAACGCCATGGCCGACAGCCTGGAGTCGCAGATCAAGGAGCTCGCCGATCTCTCGCTCGTGCAGCAGCGCTTCGTCTCCGACGTCTCGCACGAGCTGCGCACGCCGCTCACGACGATCCGGCTCGCGGCCGACATGATCAACGACCAGCGCGACGACTTCGATCCCTCCACCGCCCGGGCCGCAGAGCTGCTGAACGCCCAGGTGCAGCGCTTCGAGACCCTGCTGACCGACCTCCTCGAGATCAGCCGCTACGACGCGGGGTCCGTGCAGCTCGAGCTGGAGGCCACCAGCCTCGCCCACCTGGCGGAGGACGTCATCGGCTCGATGCAGCAGGTGGCCGAGCAGCACGACACCGACGTCCGGCTGGTGGCGCCGGGTGGCTACTCGCCGGTCGAGATGGACCCGCGCCGCATCCGCCGGATCGTGCGCAACCTGCTCGGCAACGCCATCGAGCACGGCGAGGGGCGGCCCATCGTGGTCACCGTCGACAGCAACCAGCACGCCGTCGCACTCGCCGTGCGCGACTACGGCCTCGGCATGGACCCCGTCGACGCCGAGCGGGTGTTCGACCGGTTCTGGCGCGCGGACCCCTCCCGCAAGCGCACCCTGGGCGGCACCGGCCTCGGACTCTCCATCGCGCTCGGCGACGCGCGGCTGCACGGCGGCGAGCTGGCCGTCTGGTCGCAGCTCGGCGGCGGCTCCAACTTCGTCCTCACCCTGCCGCGTCATGACGGACGGCTGTCGGGTCCGTCGCCGATCCCGGTCGATCCGGGCGACGACGGCGCGTCGGGGAGCGAGGCGCTCGGACTCACCCAGCCGATCGTGCTGCCCGACCACGATCGCGCACCTGCCCCGCGCGGGGGGACCTCGTGAGCGCGCGGCGGACGCGGCGGGGCCGCAGCATCCTCGCCGCCCTCGTCTCCGGCGTCGCCGTCGTGCTGATGTCGGCGTGCGCCGGCCTGCCGACCGCCGGGCCGGTCTACCCGGGCCTCGAGGTCGGCGAGGAGACCGGCGATCCCGACTTCGCGTTCCTGCCCGACCGCCCGCAGCCGGGCGCGACCCCTGAGCAGATCGTGGATGGATTCCTGCGCGCCGGCTCGGGCACGTTCGACGGCTGGGAGACGGCCAAGCTCTTCCTCACCACGGCGTTCCGCGACGAATGGGACCCCGAGGCGGGTGTCACGATCGATGCGCCGGGCAGCCGGGTGTTCCAGTCCGGCGCCGACGATGCCGTGTCGGTCACGATCCTCGGCGAGGCGACCGTCGACGAGAGCGGCGCCTACGAGCCGCTCGCCACGGACTCGACGACGCTGTCGTTCGCGCTCGAGCAGGAGGACGGCGAGTGGCGGATCTCGGATGCCGCCGACGGCATCGTGCTCGACCGCAGCCTGTTCCCGACCGTCTTCCACCGCTACCCGTTGATGTTCTTCGACCCCACGTGGCAGTACCTGGTGCCGGACGTGCGCTGGTTCCCCACCACGAACGCCGCCGCCCGCATCTCGCTCGCCCTCATCGACGGCGAGCCGAGCCCCTGGCTCGCCGAGTCGGTGGAGAACTCCTTCCCGGATGCGGTCAGCCTGCGCAGCCCGACGGTTCCGGTGTCGGGCGGTGTGGCGCAGGTGAATCTCGGCCCGGGCGCGATCGGACTCGAGCAGACCACCCTCGACCGCATGCAGACCCAGCTGTCGGCGAGCCTCGAGGCCGCGAGCGCCCAGAGCGTGGAGATGACGGTCGGGACGGCCCCGCTCGAGGCGTCGGTCGTGGAGACGCGCTCCACCCGCATCACCGGCCCGCCGCTCGTCGTCGTCGACGGCGAGCTGGGCTTCGCGACCGGCGAGCAGCTGACCCCGATCCCCGGCCTCACCGACGCCGTGGCGCAGCTGAACCCCGCGGCCGTGTCGATCCAGGTCTCCGCGGAGCGCGACGCGGCCGCGGCGCGGCTCGCCGACGGCACGGTGGCCCGCGTGGGGGCGGACGGCACGATCGCGCTCCTCGACGAGCGCGCAGGTCTCGTCGACCCGAGCATCGACCCGTTCGGCTACATCTGGAGCGTGCCGGAGCGCGACCCGACCGGGCTCACGGCCTCCTCGCCGGGGAGTGTCGCGGTCGCCGTGTCCGACGCCTGGCCCGGGGCCACCGACATCACCGCCATGGCTGTCTCGCGCGACGGCACGCGCCTGGTCGCGGTGACGAGGTCGGGCGATCGCGAGCTGCTCTCGATCGCCGGCATCATCCGCGACGACTCAGGCGCACCGGTCCGGGTGGGGGAGCCGCTCGCACTCGGCACGCTCGCCGGCGTCGGCCGCGGCGTCGCCTGGCTCGATGACGTGACGGTCGGGGTGCTCACCGCATCCGGCGACGACCGTGAGGTCGTGGAGCAGACCGTCGGAGGGGCGCAGGCCACCACGGCGGCACCCGCGGGGGCGGTGTCGATCTCCGGATCGACCTCTGCGGCGACCCTGCGCCTGCTCGGCGCGGACGGCGTCGTGTCGGTCAAACGGGGCGCGACCTGGCAGGAACCAGTCGACGAGGTCGAGGTGCTCGCCACGCAGCAGGGTTCGCCCGAGTAGTCCTCCACCGCGGACCGTCCGGGGTCGGCTGTCCACCGGTCATCGCAGGGCTGCCCTCACCGGCACTGCGGACGACAGGGTGGGGCGATGGAAGTCGCCCGCCACCCTGCCCGGGTCGAGCTCGCCCGGCAGCTGCGCGCGATCGCGACCGAGACCCTGGCCCTGCTGCTGCCGATCTCCTGCGCCGGCTGCGACGAACCAGACATCGCGCTGTGCGAACCCTGTCGTGCGCTGCTCGCCCCCGCGGTCGACACCCGCACGATCGCAGGCGGCCTGCGGGTCAGCAGCGGCCTGCGGTTCGAGGGGGTCGCGGCCAGGGCGATCAGGGCGCTGAAGGCGGACGGGCGCACCGGTGTGGCGGTCGAGGTCGCGCCGGCGCTGCGGTCCGCCGCGCTCGCGGCGGGCTGGGAGCCGGGCGTGCTGATCGTGCCCGTGCCCACGTCGCGGGCCGCGTACCGTCGGCGCGGATACCGGGTCGTCGACCTCATCGCCCGTCGCGCGGGCCTGCCCGTCTCCCGCGTGCTGCGGGTCGGTCGCGCGTCGGCGGACCAGCGCGGTCTCGGCCGCGAACAGCGGCGCCGCAACGTCGCAGGCACTCTGAGCGCCCGCGGTGCGGCCGGCGCGACGGTCGTCATCGTCGACGACGTCATCACGACCGGCGCCACCCTCCTGGAGGCGGTGCGCGCCCTGCGCGCCGCCGGCGCGGAGGTGCGCGGGGCCGCTGTCGTGGCTGCGACGCCGCTGCGTCGACGCCACAGGGAGACCGCGGCGAAACATCTGGAACTCAGGGGTGACGGGGCGAACCTGCCGGGGTAGCGTGGGGGGTCACAAGGCGACTGATGGTCCGCCCTTGGCCGGGTGGACCGGAACAAGGAGGTCAGGGATGGATACCAGCATCGTCGGCGTGGGAGTGAGCATCACGGATCGCTTCCGCTCTGTGGTGGATGAGAAGAGTCCCCGCATCGAGCACCTCGCACCGCGCGCCCAGACCCTCGAGGTCAAGGTGACGCACCGCGCGTATCACAACGGTCGCATGGAGGACGACACGGTCGAGCTCACGCTCATGGGGAAGGGCCCTGTGGTCAGGGCCGAGGCGGTGGACGGCGACAAGTTCGCGGCACTCGACCTCGCTCTCGACAAGATGGCCGAGCAGCTGCGGCGCGCGAAGGACAAGCGCGTCGACGCCCGCAACCACCCGAGGGGGGCCAAGTTCGAGAAGGGCAGCGGAGCGATCCAGGGGATCGATCTGCAGCCCGCGTCCGTCGAGGTGCTCCGCGCCGTCGCGACCGGCGAGATCCCGATCGTCACAGGCAACGAGGAGGAGGCCGACTACACGCCGGTCGTCATCCGCACGAAGCGGTTCGACGCCGAATGGATGACGGTCGAAGAGGCCGTCGACCGCATGGAGCTGGTCGGCCACGACTTCTTCCTCTTCGTCGACGCGAGCACCGACCACCCCAGCGTCGTCTACCGGCGCAAGGGCTGGGACTACGGCGTCATCTCGCTCACGACCCAGACGCCGCCGGAGGAGCTGGCCTCGTAGACGATGCGTTTCGGAGGGACGGATGCTGCGGCATCCGTCCCTTCGTCTGTCCTGGCCGGCGTCAGTCGAACATGTCGCCGAGCAGACCGCCCAGCACGACGCCGCCGAGGATGCCGGTGAGCGCGTCGCCGCCACCGCGGCCGCCGCCCCAGCCGCCGCCCTGTCCGCCCCAGCCCGGCCCCTGCGGACGCGAGGAGTCGATGTCGCGCTGAGCCAGCTGGAGCGCCTCGCTGGCCAGCTCCGCGGCACGTCGGGCGCCGTGGAAGGCGGGCTCGAGTGCGTCCTCGTCGCGGGGGAGGCGGTCGACCTCGGCGCGGGTGCGCTCGGCCTCCGCCAGGCGGGTGCGCGCGTCGGCGCCGATCCAGCCGCGGTGGCCGTTGATGACGTTGCGGGCCAGGGCGATCTGGCGGTCGGCGTCGTCGATCGCGTGGCGGATCTGCTCGGCGGTCGGCAGCGGTCGTGCGGCGCGGTCGCGCGCCTTGGCGATCGCCGCGTCCAGGCCCGAGTTCGCCTCGCGCAGGCGCGAGAGCTCCGCGAACGGGTCGATCCGCGCACCCGCGGCCGGCAGTGCGGCCAGCGCGGCGGAGAGAGCTCCGATGGCCGTGGCCACCGCCTCGGACGCCGGTGCGTCCTTCGCGGCGACGAGGTCGCCGCGGGAGTCGTCGACCACGGCGGCGAGCGTGGACTCGGCGCGCAGAGCCTCGATCTCGAAGTCCTCGATGCCGTCGAGCACGGTCTCGGCGCGCCGCACCGCCTCGGTGGCGGTCTCGAGCGCGAGATTCGCCTCCTCGGGCCGCTCTCCGGCCCTGCGGCGCTCGGAGACGTCCGCGGAGTGCTCCGCGAAGCCGAGCAGCTGCTCGACCTCGTCGGCGCCCGCGGAGACCTTCTGCACGGCCGACTCGGCGTAGCGCGACGCGATGCGCGCCACCGCCTCTCGGGCCTCGGGGATCCGCGCGCGCAGCCGGACGGCGTCCGCGCGCACCTGCGCCAGCACCTCAGGGGCGCGCCGCACCCGTGCGATGTCCGCGGCGAGCGCCTCCGTGCGGTCGTCGAGCAGGCTCTCCGCCCACTCGCAGAGCTGCACGATGCGGGCGTTGCGGGTGCGCAGCTCTTCCGGGGTGTCGGGGATCTCGTCGTGGTTCAGCTGGTGCAGCTGGAAGGCCTCGCCGAGGTGATGGCGCACGGCGGTGAGCGCGACGCGCAGCTCTTTCGTCGCGCCGGTGCCGAGCTCCGCATCCGCGAAGGCCAGCTCGTCGGTCGTCACGCGGATGCGCTCGTCCGCCGCGACGAGCGAGGTCTTCGCGCGGCGCGCGAGGTCCTCGTCCTGCGCCTGCAGCTGTTCCTCGTCGCGCTTGCGCTTACCCCAGAATCCCGCCATGGTCCGATCCTACGTGGGCCTCACCGGAGCGAGCTGTGCGCTGCCCCGGCGACCTCGTCAGTCGCGGTGGCGGGGCTTGCGGGGCGGGCGGTCGTCGTCGCGCGGGCGGCGGGACGGGCCGCCGGTGTCCAGTCGGATCTCGATGAGCTGACCGGAGATGCGGGTGTCGGACAGCCGGGCGAGGGTGTCGCTCGACAGGTTCGACGGCAGCTCGACGAGCGAGAAGTCCGGTCGGATCTGGATCGCGCCGAAGTCGCCGCGGCTGAGTCCACCCTCGTTCGCGAGTGCGCCGACGATCTGGCGCGGCTCGACGCGGTGGCGCTTGCCGACGGCGATGCGGTACGTCGCCATGTTCGGGTTGCTGGGGCGCTGGCGTCGCTCGCGCTGCCCGTCGCGGTCGTCACGGTCGAAGCGGCCGGGGCGGTCGCCCCGGTCGGGCCGGTCGGCGAACTCGCGCTTCGGACGGTCGGGCTCGGCGTCGAGCAGCAGCGGCGACTCGCCCTGGGCGACCACGGCGAGCGCTGCGGCCACATCGACCTCCGGCACGTCGTGGTTGCGGACGTAGTGCGCGACGATGTCGCGGAACCGGTCGATGCGCGCGGATTCGCCGAGCGCCGCGGTGATCCGGTCGTCGAAGCGGGCCAGACGGGTGACGTTGACCTCGTCGACGCTCGGGAGCTGCATCTGGGTGAGGGGCTGGCGGGTCGCCCGCTCGATCGACGAGACGAGGTTGCGCTCGCGTGGGGTCACGAAGCTGATCGCGTCGCCGGTGCGGCCGGCCCGGCCGGTGCGGCCGATACGGTGCACATACGACTCGGTGTCGGTCGGGATGTCGAAGTTGACCACGTGCGAGATGCGCTCGACGTCGAGACCGCGGGCGGCGACGTCGGTCGCGACCAGGATGTCGAGCTTGCCCGACTTGAGCTGGTTGACCGTGCGCTCGCGCTGCACCTGGGCGATGTCGCCGTTGATGGCGGCGGCCGAGTAGCCGCGAGCGCGGAGCTTCTCGGCCACTTCCTCGGTGGCGCTCTTCGTGCGGGCGAACACGATCATGCCCTCGAAGTTCTCCACCTCGAGGATGCGGGTGAGCGCGTCGATCTTCTGCTGCCACTGCACGACGAGGTAACGCTGCGAGATCGACGCGGAGGTCGTGGTCTTGGTCTTGACCGTGATCTCTTCCGGGTCGTTCAGGTACTGCTTCGACATGCGGCGGATCGTCGCGGGCATGGTCGCCGAGAAGAGGGCGACCTGCTTGGTGTCGGGGGTGTCGGCGAGGATCGTCTCGACGTCTTCCGCGAAGCCCATCTTGAGCATCTCGTCGGCCTCGTCGAGCACGAGGTACTTCAGCTCCGACAGGTCGAGCGTGCCCTTGTCGAGGTGGTCCATGATGCGGCCGGGCGTGCCCACGATGATGTGCACGCCGCGACGGAGAGCCGACAGCTGCACGCCGTAGCCCTGCCCGCCGTAGACGGGGAGGATGTGCACGCCGCGCAGGTGGGCGGCGTACTTCTCGAAGGCCTCGCAGACCTGGAGCGCCAGCTCGCGCGTCGGCGCCAGCACCAGCGCCTGCGGGGTCTTCTGCGACAGGTCGAGCCGGTCGAGGACGGGCAGTGCGAACGCGGCGGTCTTGCCCGTGCCCGTCTGCGCGAGGCCCACGACGTCGCGGCCGGCGAGGAGGGTGGGGATCGTCGCGGCCTGGATGGCCGACGGCGTCTCGTACCCGACGTCGCGGAGCGCCTTCAGCACCGCGTCGCCCAATCCGAGGTCGGAGAATGTGAGGGCGGCGGGCTCGCTCGGAGCCTCTGCCTCGGTGGGCGCGTCGGTTTCGGTCACAATTCAGGGTAGTGCGTCGCGCCTGTGAGACGACAGGACGCCGCCAGACGGCGCCAGGCCGTCGTCAGCGGGGGCGCGTGCTCTGCAGCGCGAGCTCGGTGATGTCGATGGGCTCGGTCGGCGGCAGGCTGATCGCGGCCGGATCGATCGCGGGTGCGTTCGGGGTCATGGCTCGTCCTCTCTGATGGCTCACTGTGTATGTGTCGGACGGGGGCGGAACGTCTCAGGTGATCGCCGTGCGACGCGTCAGGTCAGGCTGCCGCGGCGGTGCCAGCCAGGCGGCAGCCGTGACGACGACGGGCAGGCCGATTCCGAGCACGGCGAGCCAGAGCCAGGGCAGATCCGCGAACGCGAACGAGTCAGGGTTGGCGGTCGCCAGGCCCCAGGTCGACAGCGTCCCCGCGACGGTCCCGATCACGGTGCCGATGCCCACGATGACGGCCGCCTGCCACGCGTTCACGTTCCGACGCAGGACGCTGCCGCCGCCGATCGCGGTCAGAGTGGCGTCGTCGGGTCGCCGCTCGAACCGCGCGAGCCCGAGGGTCACGGCGCTCGCACCGAACACGAGCACCACCGTGACGCCGACGATCAGCCACAGCCAGGGATCGATCGGCTGCGGACCCGACTCGACCTGGGCGAACAGCCCGGCGTTGGCGCCGACCCGCATGTCCTGCGTGCTGGCCGCCAGCTCGTCGATCGTCCCCTGATCGAGCGGCTGCGCGTATACGGCGATCAGCTGAGACGGCACCGCGACGACGCCGAGCGATGCGGCGGTCTCCGGCGTGACGATGATGATGAACGGCTGCTGGTGACCGACGTCGACGACGGCGGCGTCGAGGGGATGGTCGACGTCCGCGGTGATCGACACCGCCTCGCCTCCGCCCCCGTTCGTCGCCATGAGCGTCTCGTAGTTCTCCGCCGTCCACTCGGTGACCATGATGCTGCCGTCGTCGGCGAGGTACTCCTCATCGGTGACGATCGCGCCGCCGGCACGGAGGGTGCGGATCGCTGCGGCGCTCACGTCGGCGCCGAGGACGGTGCCCACATCGTCGGCGTCGACGATCGACAGGGCGCCCGCCGCGAGGTCCCATGCCTGCAGCTCGCAGTCCGCGCAGTCGTCATAGCGCTGATGGGCCACGGCGAAGTACGGCGGACTGTCGGCGACGGCTTGTCCGGCCGTATCCGTCTCGGGCCATGCCGGCGACGACACGAGCGCGGTCGCCTGCGGTGCGGTCGGCGCGACGACGCCGTCGGCCGCGGCGATCAGCCGGGCCGAATCGTCCGTCCCGTTCTGCCACATCTGGACGACGAGGGCGTCCTCCGGAGCCTGGTACCAGTGATGGCGGGCATTCTGCGCGGCGGTGAGGGCGGTGGTCGATACGGCGAAGGATGCGGCGAACACGCAGGCTCCGATCACGGCGAACGCGGGGACGACGCGCGACGGCGTCGCCGCAGCATCCCGTCCGGCGATGCGCGGGGCGAGCCCGAGCGGGGTCAGCACCCGCGAGATCTGCACCAGGATCCAGTGCGACGGGATGAGCATGCCGATCTGGAACAGGAGCGGACCGAGGATCACGCCGTACAGGGCAGCGGTGAACAGCGGACTGCGCTGGTCGCCCTCATCGCCGAGGGCGAGCGTGCCGGCGATGATGAGCGCGCCGGCGATCAGGGCGCCCAGCCCGGTGAGCATGACGAGCAGTCCCCAGAGCGGACGGTTCGCGCGGAGGCGAGCGGGACGGCGTGCGCCGCGGAGCGCGGAGAGCGTGTCGCCCTTCGTGGCCGCGCGTGCCGGAGCGATCGCGGCGATCGTGCCGACGAGCACGGCGAACACGAGGATCGGAAGCACCAGCGCCCACGGGATCTGGAGTCCGAAGTTGCCCCAGAACGTCCCGACGGCTCCGCGGTCGGTGAGGAGCATCAGCAGCCAGGCCCCCGCGACCCCGAGCACGGCGCCGATGGCACCGCCGATCGACCCGAGCACGGTGCCCTGCAGCAGCACCACGCGGAAGACATCCGAGCGGGAGGCGCCGACGCTCGCCGCCACGGCGAGCGCCCGCTGCTGGCGACGCGCCGCCACCGAGAACGCGGCTCCCGCGAGCATCACGACGATGTAGCCGCAGATCGCGGCGATGATCCCGCCGACCAGCAGCACGGTCCACAGGGGCGTCTCCCCGTTGCCCCATTCCGATACGCGCGCATCGGCAGGGGGATCCAGGACCAGATCGCGTGCGTAGGAGACGTACCCGGCGTGGTTGAGGTCCGCGAGCTCGTCGACGTCAGGCTGCCAGTCGGCGGTGTACCAGCGGACCGCGGCGCCGTCGCCGACGAGTTCGGCTGAGGCGAGCGGCACGAAGAGCTGCTCGACCGTCTCCTGCGCGTTGGCGGCGCGCATGGTGCCGGTGATCGTCAGCGCGCGTCCGGTGTCGCTGAAGACCACGTCGTCGCCGATCCGCGCACCCAGCCGATCGAGAGCGCCGGGGGAGACGAGCATCTGATCCGCCGAGGTGGGCGGTGCGCCGTCGATGAGCACGTACAGACCGGAGAACGCGGGATCCCAGACGTCTCCCACGGTCGCGGACAGCCAGCCGATCCCCCGCTCGGTCTCGACGCCTGCCGACGCGTACGGCATCGTCTCGAACACCGTCGTGCCGGAGGGGATGGTCTGCGGGATGCCGGTGGCGGTGGGAAGCTCCGGATTCTCCGGCAGACCCGTCTCCGCGTCGCGGGCGATCTCGTTGTTCCACGGCTGGTCCACGGCCTGCCATCGACTCGGATCCGGCCCGCCGACGACCTCGATCCACGCCTGGTTCTCGCCGAGCTCGAGGGTCACCCGCTGCTCGGGCGCCGGCACATGACTCTGCCAGAACACCGCAGCGCCGCTGAGCCCTGCGACCGGCAGGGCGACCAGGAGCGCCACGAGCGCGCTGGATCCCTTCGCCCGCGCTACCTGGCGGCGTGCCAGACGCAGGTCCGCCCGCAGGCGGGGCCACCGGCTGCTGCGCGGGCGCGCGCCATCCATCTGATGATCGGGAGGCGACGCCGTCGTGGTCTCCAGCGTCGCCGTCATCGGCGGCCACCCGCCAGCAGCGCCTCGGCGCCGTCGCGGCGGGATTCATCGACGATGCGACCGTCGCGCAGGAAGACGATCCGATCGGCCCATGCGGCGTGGCGGGCCTCGTGCGTGACCAGGATGGCGGCGGCACCCGCATCCACGCGTGCGCGCAGCACCTTCAGCACCATCTCGCCGGTCACCGAATCGAGCGCGCCGGTCGGCTCGTCGGCGAGGATGAGGCGCCTGCCGCCGACCACGGCACGCGCGATCGCGACCCGCTGCTGCTGTCCACCGGACAGATCGTCGGGGTACGAGTCCAGCTTGTCGTCGAGACCGACCGAGGCGAGAGCATCCCGGCCCGCACGACGCGCCACCCTGGCGCGGAAGCCGTCGAGCTCGAGCGGCAGCGTCACGTTCTCCAGCGCGGTCAGGGTCGGGATGAGGTTGAAGTCCTGGAACACGAAGCCGAGCGATCGCCGGCGCAGCTGCGCGAGCTGCTTCGGCGACTGGGTGCTCAGGTGGGCGCCTTCGATGACCACCTCCCCGGTGGTCGGCGTCGCGAGCCCGCCGGCGATGGACAGCAGTGTCGATTTCCCCGAGCCGGACGCGCCCATGATCGCGACCAGCTCGCCCCGGGCGACGTCGAGGTCGACACCGGACAGTGCCGAGACCGCGGTCTCGCCGACGCCGTACTGCTGCGTGACGCCGATGAGGCGCAGGATCGCGTCGGTCATGCGCGCGCTCCCTGCGCGTCGTTCCGCTCGGCTCCTTCGACGACCGCGGCGCCTGCCGCAGGCCGGCCGCGCTTGGGTCGTTCGGTCGACAGCTCGAGCGCCATCGCGTGCTGCGGGTGCAGCGCCAGCCGCTGCTCGGTGTGGTCGAGCCAGCGCACCTCGGCCTCTGCCGCGAAGATCATCGAATCCACGACGAGGGACCAGGCGAGCTCCTCGGGTCCGTCCGGATTCGCGCCGGCGTACTTGGCGCGGTTGAGCGCCTGCAGCTGCGCGAGCGAGGCGCGTCGCTGCGTCTGGATGACCCCGGCGACGTCGACGCCGGGGAGGGTCGCCGCGACGGCGAGCTTGATCGCGAGCTCGTCGCGGGTCCCGCCGCTGCGCTCGACGGGGGAGGAGAGCCATGACGCCACCTCGTCCGAGCCTGCGTCGGTGATCTGCCAGTAGACGTGGCCCTGGTCGTCGGTCTCGCCCTTCTCGACGAGACCGTCGCGCTCGAGGCGCTCGAGGGTGTTGTAGATCTGCCCGACGTTGAGCGGCCAGGTCGAGCCGGTGCGGCGGTCGAACTCCGCCCGCAGCTGGTAGCCATAGCAGGGCGCCTGGTCGAGGATCGCCAGCAGGCTCTGTCGTACCGACATGAGAACTCCTTCGAATGCATACCGAGTATGTAGTTGCCGAGTATATACATACCCGGCAACCCGAAGGAATGCCGATGACGCTCCTGCACCCAGCGCACGCCAAGGTCACGGGCGGATAACATAGGCACGTATGCCCGCGGGGCGCCCGACGGCGTGCGCGGCATCGGCGAACCAGCCGACCACAGCCCGACAGTATGGAGATCCTCCGTGGCCAACGCTCTCGAGAAACTGCTCCGTGCCGGAGAAGGACGCATCCTCCGCCGGCTCCAGCAGGTCGTGAAGGCCGTCAACGCCCTCGAAGAGGACTACGCGCAGCTCACCGACGAGGAGCTGCGCGGCGAGACCGCCGAGCTGAGGGCCCGCCACGAGGCAGGCGAGACCCTCGACCGGCTGATGCCCGAGGCGTTCGCCGCCGTCCGCGAGGCCGCCAAGCGCACCCTCGGCCAGCGTCCCTACGACGTGCAGATCATGGGCGGCGCCGCGCTCCACCTCGGCAACATCGCCGAGATGAAGACCGGTGAGGGCAAGACGCTCACCGCGACCTTCGCCGTCTACCTCAACGCCATCGCCGGCGAAGGCGTGCACGTCATCACCGTCAACGACTTCCTGGCCTCGTACCAGGCCGAGCTGATGGGCCGCGTCTACCGCGCCCTCGGCATGTCGACGGGGACCATCGTCTCCGGCCAGACCCCCGAGGTCCGCCGCGAGCAGTACAACGCCGACATCACGTACGGCACGAACAACGAGTTCGGCTTCGACTACCTGCGCGACAACATGGCCTGGCGCAAGGAGGACCTCGTCCAGCGCGGTCACTTCTTCGCGATCGTCGACGAGGTCGACTCGATCCTCATCGACGAGGCCCGCACGCCGCTCATCATCTCCGGCCCCTCGTCGGGCGAGGCGAACCGCTGGTTCGTCGAGTTCGCGAAGATCGCCAAGTCGCTCGAGGCGGGCGTCGACTACGAGGTCGACGAGAAGAAGCGCACCATCGGCGTGCTCGAACCAGGCATCGAGAAGGTCGAGGACTACCTCGGCATCGACAACCTCTACGAGTCGGCCAACACCCCCCTGATCTCGTTCCTGAACAACTCGATCAAGGCTCTCGCGCTGTTCAAGCGCGACGCCGACTACGTCGTCATGAACGACGAGGTCATGATCGTCGACGAGCACACCGGGCGCATCCTGGTCGGCCGGCGCTACAACGAGGGCATCCACCAGGCCATCGAGGCGAAGGAGGCGGTGCCGGTCAAGGCCGAGAACCAGACCCTCGCCACCGTCACGCTGCAGAACTACTTCCGCCTGTACGAGAAGCTCGCGGGCATGACCGGAACCGCCGAGACCGAGGCCGCCGAGTTCATGTCGACGTACAAGCTCGGCGTCGTGCCCATCCCGACGAACAAGCCGATGATCCGCAAGGACCAGTCCGACCTCGTCTACAAGAACGAGCAGGCCAAGTTCGCGCAGGTCGTCGAGGACATCGCCGGCCGCCACGAGACCGGCCAGCCGGTGCTCGTCGGCACCGTCAGCGTGGAGAAGAGCGAGTACCTGTCGCGCCTGCTCGCCAAGAAGGGCATCAAGCACGAGGTCCTGAACGCCAAGAACCACGCGCGCGAGGCGGAGATCGTCGCCCGCGCGGGGCGCCTCGGCGCGGTCACCGTCGCCACCAACATGGCCGGTCGTGGCACCGACATCATGCTCGGCGGCAACGCCGAGTTCCTCGCCGTGCAGGAGATGCGCGCGAAGGGCCTCGACCCCGTCGAGACGCCCGAGGAGTACGAGTCCGAGTGGGACTCGGTCTACACCTCCACCCGCGACGTGGTCGCCGAGGAGGCGACGAAGGTCGTGGAGGCCGGCGGTCTGTACGTCCTCGGCACCGAGCGCCACGAATCCCGCCGCATCGACAACCAGCTCCGCGGTCGCTCCGGCCGCCAGGGTGACCCGGGCGAGAGCCGCTTCTACCTCTCGCTGACCGACGACCTGATGCGCCTGTTCCAGTCCGGTGCAGCCGAGGCGATCCTCGCGCGCACCAACTTCCCCGACGACGTCGCGATCGAATCGGGCATGGTCTCGCGCGCGATCAAGAGCGCGCAGTCGCAGGTCGAGGGCCGCAACGCCGAGATCCGCAAGAACGTCCTCAAGTACGACGACGTCCTCAACCGGCAGCGTGAGGCGATCTACTCGGACCGCCGCCACATCCTGCAGGGCGACGACATCGCCGACCGCGTGCAGCACTTCATCGAGGATGCTGTGGCCGCCGTCATCGAGGACCACACCGGCTCGGGTCACACCGAGAGCTGGGACTTCGACGCGCTCTGGACCGAGCTGAAGACGCTGTACCCGGTGAGCGTCACGATCGACGAGGTCGTCGCAGAGGCGGGCGGCTCGAAGGGCCGGATCACGCCGGAGGGACTCAAGCGCGAGCTGCTGTCCGATGCCCGCATCGCCTACCAGGCCCGCGAGGACACCCTGGGCGAGGCGGCGACCCGCGAGCTCGAGCGTCGCGTCGTTCTGCAGGTGCTCGACCGCCGCTGGCGCGATCACCTCTACGAGATGGACTACCTGAAGGACGGCATCGGCCTGCGTGCGATGGCCCAGCGCGACCCGCTCATCGAGTACCAGCGCGAGGGGTACCAGATGTTCCAGTCGATGATGGGGCAGATCAAGGAGGAGTCGGTCGGCTACCTCTACAACCTCGAGGTCGAGGTGCGTCGCGCCGAGGGTGCCGAGCAGGTCGCGCAGGTCGAGGCCAAGGGGCTCGCCGCCGGATCCGTCGAGCCGCAGCGGCTGCAATACACGGCAGCCAACGACGCCGGCGAGGTCGAGGTGCGCAACGAGCGCGGGCAGGTGCAGCAGGCTGCGACGAGCAAGCTGCGTCAGGCCGCGGCCTCCGCCGCGCAGCCCGCGGCCGAGGAGGCGCCCCGCGGCGCGTTCGGCCAGAAGACCGACGGTGCGCCCGCACAGGCGTCGCCGCAGAACCGCGCGCAGCGCCGGGCGGCCGACAAGAAGCGCTGACCCTCAGCGCACGCCCCAGTCGTAGGACTGCTTGCGCAGCTCCAGGTAGACGAACGTCTCGGACGAGGTCACACCCGGCAGGGTGCGGATCTGTCCGTTGAGCACCTGCATGAGGTCGGCGTCGGACTCGCAGACGACCTCGGCGAGGATGTCGAAGCTCCCTGCGGTCAGCACCAGGTAGATGACCGCGGGGATCTTCTCCAGCGCGTCGACGACCTCGCGGGCATCGCCCGACACGCGCAGGCCGATCATCGCCTGGCGGTGGAAGCCGACCTGCATGGGGTCGGTGACGGCGACCACCTGGATCACGCCGCTCTCCGTCAGCCGCTGCACACGCTGACGGACGGCGGCCTCGCTCAGACCGACGACCTTGGCGAGATCGGCGTACGACAGGCGCCCGTTGCGCTGCAGCTGCTCGATGATCCGCTCGGAGGTCTCGTCGAGCCGGCCGTGTGACGACATGGGGGCATCTTGGCATCGCGTACGCAGAGCGGCAAGCGCGCACTGCGGATTACGCGGATGATCGGCAATCCGGATGTGGATGCGTGTGAATTGTTTGTTTCGCGCCACGGATTCCGTTGTCTGCGAGCACGGGCGTCTGGCATCATCGGATCACCTGTCGCCGCCGCGGGAACCCGACCCCGCCGATCTGGAGGAGCGTCCATGCCCCGAGGACCCCTGCCCGAAGACCCCGCCGTCCGCGCGCTGATCCAGCAGGCGCGCGCCGCACAGCTCAGCCGCCGCGGGTTCGTGGCAGGCGCAGGCGCGCTCTCGCTCGCCGCCTTCCTGGCGGCCTGCTCGGGCAAGGTGGGCGGCTCGACCGCCGCGTCCAGCGCGCCCACTGCAGCGGCCGACCTGTCGGGCAGCACGAAGGCGCTGACCTGGGCGAACTGGTCGTTCTACCTCGACGAGGACGACGACGGCAATTATCCGTCGCTGCAGTCGTTCATCGACAGCACGGGCATCGACGTCTCCTACGACGTCGCCATCGACGACAACAACACCTACTTCGCGAAGGTGCGCGACCAGCTCGCCCTCGGCCAGGACATCGGCGCCGACGTCGTCTGCCTCACCGACTGGATGGCCTCCATCTGGATCCAGCAGGGCTACGCGCAGGCCTTCGACAAGGCGAACCTGCCGAACGCGTCGGCCAACCTCACCGCGAGCCTGCAGAACCCGGACTTCGACAAGGGGAGGGCGAACTCGCTGCCCTGGCAGTCGGGCTTCGCGGGGCTGGCGTGGAACAAGGAGAAGCTCCCGAACGGGCTGGCGAGCATCGACGACCTGTGGGCGTCCGACCTCAAGGGCCGCGTGGGCGTGCTCAGCGAGATGCGCGACACCATGGGGCTCATCATGCTCAGCCAGGGCGTCGACATCTCCGGCGATGGCTGGGGCGACACCGAGTTCGACAACGCGCTGGCCGTGTTCGACGAGCAGGTCAAGAGCGGCCAGATCCGCAACATCAAGGGCAACTCGTACGCAGACGACCTCAAGAACGAGGACACGCTGGCCGCGATCGTCTGGTCGGGCGACATCACCGCGATCAACGCCGAGGTGGGCGACAAGTTCGGCTTCGCACTGCCGGACTCCGGCGGCACCCTCTGGAGCGACAACTTCATGATCCCGGTCGGGTCGTCGCAGAAGGCGAACGCCGAGAAGCTCATCGACTACTACTACGAGCCGGAGGTCGCCGCCCAGGTGGCCGCATGGGTGAACTACATCACCCCGGTGAACGGCGCGCGCGACGCGATCACGGCGATCGATCCGGCTCTGGCCGACAACCAGCTGATCTTCCCCGACGAGGACACGCTCTCGCAGGCGCACATCTTCCGCACGCTCACCAACGCCGAGCAGCAGAAGTACAGCTCCGCCTTCGAGGCCGTCGGACTCGGCGCGTGAGCGCCACCGCATCCTTCGGCGAAGCCGGCGCCGATCTCGAGCTGCAGGGCATCCGGAAGGAGTTCCCCGGCTTCACCGCCATCGAGGAGCTCGACCTCGTGATCCCGGCCGGCTCGTTCTTCGCGCTCCTCGGCCCGTCGGGGTGCGGCAAGACGACCACGCTGCGGCTGGTCGCCGGGCTCGAGGATCCGACGGCGGGCCGCATCGTCATCGGCGGCAAGGACGTGACGGCGGTCCGGCCGCATCAGCGTCCCGTCAACACGGTGTTCCAGAGCTACGCCCTCTTCCCGCACATGACCGTGCTCGAGAACGTCGCGTTCGGGCTCAAGCGCCGCAAGGTGACGGATGCTGTCGCCCGCGCGCACGAGGCGCTCGCGCTCGTCGAGCTCGACCACGTCGCCGGTCGCCGTCCCAGCCAGCTCTCCGGCGGCCAGCAGCAGCGGGTCGCCCTCGCCCGCGCGGTCGTGAACCGGCCCGCGCTGCTGCTCCTCGACGAGCCGCTCGGCGCCCTCGACCTGAAGCTGCGCCGGCAGATGCAGCTGGAGCTCAAGTCGATCCAGAACGAGGTGGGCCTCACCTTCCTGCACGTGACCCACGACCAGGAGGAGGCCATGACGATGGCCGACACCGTCGCCGTCATGAACCAGGGGCGCATCGAGCAGCTGGGGTCGCCCGAGGAGCTGTACGAGCTGCCCCGCACGGGCTTCGTCGCCGGCTTCCTCGGCCAGTCCAACCTGCTGCCGGCCACGGTCGAGTCGGTCGCCGGCGGCCTCATCACCGCCCGGACGCCCGGCGGCGTCGTGGCGCTCCCCGAGGAGCGCGCGGTCGTCACGCGGGGCGAGATCACCGTCGGCGTCCGCCCGGAGAAGCTGCAGCTGCGCGCGGAGGAGCCGCCGCGCGACGGGCTCGAGAACGTGCTCGGCCCAGGCCGGATCATCGACGTGTCGTTCACCGGTGCGAGCACCCAGTACATCCTCGAGGTGCCCGGCGTGGGGCGGATCGCGGTGTTCGCGCAGAACATGGTCTTCGGCGCGACGCTCGCCGAGGGAGCGGAAGCCTGGGTGACCTGGCGACGCGAGTACACCTTTGGCCTCGATGCGCAGGCCCGTGCCTCCGCGGCGGCCGCGGAAGAGCTCGACGCCGAGGTGCTCTGACGATGGCGATGACCGCGCTCGCGCCGACGACGACGGCGACGGCGGCGGCCGAGCCGCCGCGCCGGCGGCCCGGGCTGATCGCGTTCGCGCTGCTCGCCCCGGGGCTGGCGTACCTCGCGCTGTTCTTCCTCGTTCCGTTCGTGTCGCTGCTCATCACCTCGTTCGGCATCAACGACCCGGTCGAGTACGGGGCGTTCAGCTACGGGTTCTACTGGCAGAACTACGTCGACGTGCTCGCGGAGTACTGGCCGCAGTTCGTGCGCTCGTTCTGGTACGCGCTGCTCGCCACGATCTTCGCGCTGCTGATCAGCTACCCGATCGCGTATTTCATCGGCGTCCGGCTGCGGGAGCGGACGCTGCTGCGCAATCTGCTCCTGGTGCTGGTGATCGCACCGTTCTTCATCTCGTTCCTGCTGCGCACCCTGGCATGGAAGCAGATCCTCTCCGACGAGGGACCGGTGGTCGGCTTCCTGCAGGCGGTCGGCCTGATGGGCCCGCAGGACCACATCACGGGCACGGCCGCCGCTGTCGTCTTCGGCCTCACCTACAACTTCATCCCGTTCATGACCCTGCCGCTGTTCGCCTCGCTGGACCGGCTGGACAAGCGCCTGCTCGAGGCGGGCAGCGACCTCTACGCCGGCCCGGCGACGACCTTCGTCAAGATCACCTTCCCGCTCTCGCTGCCCGGGGTGATCTCGGGCACGCTCCTCACCTTCATTCCGGCGGCGGGCGACTACGTCAACGCGAGCCAGTCGTTCCTCGGCGGGCCGTCGACGGCGATGGTCGGCAATGTCATCCAGTCCAAGTTCCTCATCACGGTGAACTACCCGCAGGCGGCGGCGCTGTCGATCCTCCTGATGGCCGTGATCCTCGTCATCGTCGGCACCTATGTGCGCAGGGCGGGGACGGAGGACCTGCTGTGAGCGTGAACACCACCACCCTGCGCGCCGCGAACGGGCCCGTGCGGCGTCGCTCCGTCGGGTCCTGGCTGCTGCCGCTGTACGTGACGGCTGCGTTCATCGTGCTGCTGATCCCCATCGTCTACACGCTGGTCTTCTCGTTCAACGACGCCAACCGCTCCAACATCTCCTGGAACGGCTTCACGCTCGACAACTGGCAGAACGTCTGCGCCCAGCCGGACGTGTGCATCGCCTTCGGCAACAGCCTGCTCGTCGGCGCCGTGTCCACCCTGCTGGCCACGACGCTCGGCACCGCGATCGCGATCGCACTCGTGCGCTACCGGTTTCGCGCCCGCACCGTGATCAGCCTGCTGCTGTTCCTGCCCATGGCGACGCCGGAGATCGTGATGGGCGCGGGCCTGGCCTCTCAGTTCCTCACGATGGGCGTCAGCAAGGGGCTCGGCACCATCATCGTCGCGCACACGATGTTCTGCCTCAGTTTCGTGGTCGTGACGGTGCGCGCACGCGTGCTCTCGCTCGACCCTGCGCTCGAGGAGGCCGGCCGCGACCTGTACGGCTCGCCGACCGCGGTCTTCTGGCGGGTGACGTTCCCGCTGCTGCTGCCGGGCATCATCGCGGCCGCGCTGCTGTCGTTCAGCCTCAGCTTCGACGACTTCATCATCACGTACTTCAACGCCGGCACGGTCCAGACCTTCCCCGTGTACATCTATGTGGCCGCGCAGCGCGGCATCCCGCCGCAGGCGAACGTGATCGCCTCGGCGGTGTTCCTCCTCGCGATCGCGGCGACGCTGGTGTTCCAGGTCGGCGCGGCGCGGCGCGCACAGCGCAGACGGTGACGGCCGCTGGCTAGCATGGGCGCCGTGCCGCCCCCATCCGCTCTCTCGTCGCGTCCGCGCTTCGCGCCGCTGCTGTCGATCGGTCTGCCCGTGCTGGTGCTCGCCGTGGTGGTGGTCGCGGCGGTGTCGCCGCCCGAGTGGGGCGCGTGGCGCATGGCCGCGTTCGTGGCCGCGTTCTCCTGGTACGCGTGGCTGCTCTGGGCCTGGCCGCTGCTGGAGATCGAGGCGGAGACGGTGCGGGTGCGCAACGCGCTGTGGACGTGGCGACTGCCGTTGGGCGCGATCGCCGGTGTGCAGTCCGGACGGGGCCTTACCCTGATCCTGCGGGACGCGACGAAGGTGCCGGTGACCGCCGTCACCGGCAGCGACATCGTCGTGGAGAGCATGCGCAACGTCGAGGCCTACACCGAGGGCGGGCACTTCGTGCGGAACGCCTCGGACGTCTCCCCCTCCGCACGTGGCATCGGCGCGGGGGAGACGGCCGCGTGGGCACGGCGCATCGAGGTGCTGCTGCGCGAGGCCGCGCCGGTGCCCGTGTCAGAGGTCTCGCGGCGCCTCAATGTCGCGGTGGCGGCAGCATCCGTCGTCGTGACGGCGCTCGTGCCGATCGCGATCGCGCTCACCTGAGCGGGCCACCCGCCGTCCATTGGCCGGGTCGCACCGGGGATATTCTGAACCGATGAGCCCGCTGCGCACCCTCGATCAGTCGAGCAAGCTGAAGAACGTCCTCTACGAGATCCGTGGACAGGCGCTCGCAGCCGCCGACGAGCTCGAGGCCGAGGGGCACACGATCCTCAAGCTCAACACGGGCAACCCGGCGATCTTCGGCTTCGAGGCGCCGTTCCAGATCGTGCGCGACATGATCGAGTCGGTGCCCTACGCGCACGGCTACAGCGACAGCCGCGGCATCCTCCCCGCCCGCCGTGCCGTCGTGTCGCGCTACGAGCAGGAGCCGGGCTTCCCGCAGTTCGACCCAGACGACGTGTACCTCGGCAACGGCGTGTCCGAGCTGATCACGATGACCATGCAAGCCCTGCTCGACGAGGGCGACGAGGTGCTGATCCCGGCGCCGGACTATCCGCTGTGGACGGCGATGACGAGCCTCGCCGACGGGACGCCGGTGCACTACGTGTGCGACAGCGAGGACGGCTGGCAGCCCGACCTCGAGGACATCCGCGCGAAGATCACGCCGCGCACCAAGGCGATCGTGGTGATCAACCCGAACAACCCGACCGGCGCCGTGTACAGCCGCGAGGTGCTGCAGGGCATCGTCGAGATCGCGCGGGAGCACTCACTGCTGCTGCTGAGCGACGAGATCTACGACCGCATCCTCTTCGACGACGCGCGGCACGTTCCGCTGGCCACGCTCGCACCCGACCTGCTCTGCCTGACCTTCAACGGGCTCTCCAAGACGTACCGGGTCGCCGGCTACCGCTCCGGCTGGATGGTCATCACCGGACCGAAGCAGCACGCGCGCGGGTTCCTCGAGGGCATCCAGCTGCTCGCCTCGACCAGGCTGTGCCCCAACGTGCCCGCACAGCACGCGGTGCAGGCGGCACTGTCGGGCGTGCAGTCGATCGATGCGCTCATCGCGCCCACCGGGCGCCTGCACGAGCAGCGGGATGCCGCGTGGGCGGCGCTCGAGGCGATCCCCGGGGTGTCGTGCCACAAGCCGCAGGGCGCCCTCTACGCCTTCCCCCGGCTCGACCCCGAGGTGCACGAGATCCACGACGACAGCCGGCTGGTCTACGACTTCCTCGTCGCCGAGCACGTCCTCCTGGTGCCGGGCACCGGGTTCAACTGGGCGACGCCCGACCATCTGCGGATCGTCACCCTGCCGGAGGCGAGGGTGCTCACCGAGGCGATCGAGCGGCTCGGCAACTTCCTGGCGTCGTACCGGCAGTAGCTCGCCAGCCGCGGACCGGCTCCGCGGAGTTTCGGATCCTGGCGACTCCGGTCAGAGCAGGGCGAGGCTCGTCGCGCGCCACCGACCGTCGATGCCCTCGAGGCGCACGGCGATCGCCCTGGTTCGCGCGTGCCCGCGGACGATGACCGTGCCCTCCACCACCCCGTCGGCGGGGGAGGCGTGATGCACGGAGAGGATCGCGTGGGCCGGGCGGATCACGGGGGTGCCGCGTGCGCTGCGGGCGCGGGCGGCCAGGTTGGCCCGGACGACCAGCTTGCGGAACGGCTCCTCGGACAGCCATCTGGCCAGCTGATCGGCCTCACGCGCGCCGGCGAGCACCTCGAGCACGCCGAGGGTGAGGTTGCGCAGCAGCGGCTCCGGGTCGGGCAGCGCGGCCGTCGAGGTGTGCTGCGGCGCGAAGAACTCCGAGACGGCCTCGGCGGACGCGTGGGGGTGGGAGCGGGGCGAGCGTTCGTTCTTCGCGTTCATGGGATGCCAATCTCGGCAGGCTGCGTCGTGACACCGGGTCTACCACCGGGGTGATCCATACGTACCCTGCGGATGCCCCACTGTGGATAACTTCTCATCGACCCCTCATCCATCGCCTAGCCTCATCGCGTGCGGTGGGATCGCTTCTTCGACGACCTCGAGGACCAGCTCGCCTCGGAGTGGGAGGCGGAGCGCGCCGCACTCGACACCGAGGCGGAACGGCTGCGCCTGTCGCGCGTGGCGCTGCGGGAGCGGCTGCAGGCGCTCGCGCGCCGCGATCCGGCCTCGTCGGCGCCGACGTTCGAGTTCACGGACGGCACGATCCTGGCGGCCGAGGTGAGCGGCGTCGGCGCGGACTGGGCGGCCCTCCAGCCGCTCGAGCGGAGAGCTGCGGCGGTGGTGGCGCCGCTGCACGGGATCGGATGCGTGGGCGTCCCGCATCCGGATCTGCTCCGCAGCGCGCGGCCAGGGGAGGAGGCGAGCACGCTGAGCGACCGGATGACGTTCGGCTTCGTGCTGCGCGACCTGGTGCGTCGCCGGACGGGCGTCGTGCTCCATCTCGCGCACGGGCGGGTGCTCACCGGCACGATCGACCGCGCCGGCGCCGATCATCTCGACATCGCCCTGCACGACGAGGGCGCTGCGCGACGCTCCAACGACGTCACCGGGCACAGGATGGTGCCCTTCGCGGCGGTCTCCTGGATCAGGGTGGCAGCCGCATCCGTCCTCGCGTGATGGGTCAGTCCGGCTGGTCGATGCGGCCGGTGCCCCACAGCTCGGGGAAGCTGGCGGCGTTCGACTGACGCCAGAGCGCGATGCGCCGCGCCTCTTCGGCCTGCTCGTCGAGGTACTCGGCGATGCTCGCCTCCTCAACCCGCCAGCGCGCGGGAGACCCGACGCGGGCGCCCCGCAGTCGCCGCTGCTGCACCAGCTCCAGCACCTCGTCGACGCTCACGCCCAGCAGCTCGGCGACCTGTGCGGGCGCCAGCAGGCGCACGTCATCGTTCGACTCCTCGGGCATGGCCCCATTATCGCGGCGGTCTCCACCGAGGCGGCCCGGCGCGGCGCACCTGTGGATAACCGCGGAGCCCGCGGACGGGTCTGCGCCACCATGGGCACATGAGCGCCGTCGAGCCCGTTCCCGCGCGATCGCGGGCGTTCTGGGGCGACATCCGGTTCGTGCTCGGCATCGTGCTGATCATCGTGTCGATCGCGGGTGTGTGGCTGGTGGTCAGCGCCGCCAGGCAGACCGCCCCGGTGTACGCCGCGGCGCGCACGATCGTGCCGGGCGAGTCGGTGTCGACGGCCGATCTGCGGGTCGTCGAGGTCGCGCTCGGGCAGGTGGGCGAGTCGTACCTGTCGCCGGACGGCTTCCAGGAGGGGGCGGTCGCGACCCGGACGATCGAGAGCGGCGAACTCGTGCCGCAGAGCGCGGTCGGCGCCGCGCAGGCCGCCACCACGACGAGCGTGGTGATCCGCAGCGCGGTCGACGTCCCCGCGTCGGTCGGCGAGGGCTCGACTGTCGAGGTGTGGGCCGCGCCGGCGGGGGAGGACGGGGAGTACGAGGCGCCGCGCATCCTCGTCGCCGACGTCACGGTCGTGTCGGTGACCCGCGACGATTCGATGCTGGGCGGCGGGGCGGCGTCGCTCGAACTTGTGATCCCTCGGGCGGAGGTGGCGGCGGTGCTCGCCGCCGTGGCCGATGAAGCGGCGCTCTCAGTGGTGCCCGCCGTCGGAGGCGCGCCGTGACCGGGCTCAGCGTCGTCGTCGCGGTCGACGCGCCGGCGGGCCACGTGCTCGCCGCCGGGCTCGAGCGCGAGGGGGTGATCGTGCGGGCGGTGGTGCCCGCTGACGCGATCGCGCTGGTGGCCGAAGACGCGCTGCGCGGCGACGACGCGCGGATCTGCGCGGAGGCCCTCGCCGGCGCCGACGCTGTCGTGCTCGAGGTCGGACGTGCCAGTCTGACCCCCGCGGCCGTCCATCTGTGCGATCGCCGCGGGCTGCGCATCGTGCCGGTCGCCGCCCCCGGCGCGGACGCGCGGATGGTGGGACTGTACGGGCTGGCGCAGCCTTGGCCGACGGATGCCGAGCCGTGGCGCATCGCCGACGCGCTGCGCGCGGCCGAGGTCGAGGTCGCGCCGACACCGGCGGCCGGACCGCGGACGGTGATCGCGGTGTGGGGCGCCGCCGGGTCGCCCGGTCGCTCCACGATCGCGATCGAGCTGGCCGTGGAGCTCGCCAGGGGAGGGCGGCATGTCGCGCTCGTCGACGCCGACACGCATGCGCCGTCGCTCGCGCTGGCGCTCGGGCTCGCGGATGAGGGCCCCGGCTTCGCGGCCGCGTGTCGCCAGGCCGAGCAGGGCGAGCTCGATGCGCGCGAGCTGACGCGCATCGCCGTCGCCCTTGCGGGGACGGGGGTCGACGTGCTCACCGGCATCAACCGCCCGTCGCGGTGGCCCGAGCTGAGCGCCGTGCGCGTCGCGGCCGCCCTCGAGACCTGCCGCGACTGGGCCGACTTCACGGTGGTCGACGTCGCCGCTTCCCTCGAGCGCGACGAGGAGATCGTCAGCGACCTCGACGGCCCTCGGCGCAACGCCGCCACGATCGCGGCGCTGCGCGCCGCCGACCTGGTGATCGCCGTCGCCGGCGCCGACCCGGTCGGGGTGTCCCGCTTCCTCCGTGCCCACGCCGAGCTGCGGGCGACGATCGGCGCCACGCCGGTCGCGGTGGTCGCCAATCGGCTGCGGCCCGGCACGCTGGGCATCGACGCGCGCGGTCAGATCCGCCGCACGCTCGATCGGTTCGGCGGCATCGGCGACGTGTGGTTCCTGCCGACCGATCCGCGGTCGGCGGACGCCGCGCTGCTGCAGGCGCAGCCGATCGCCTCGGTCGCGCCGAAGTCGCCCTTCACGGCGGCGATGCGCAGATTCGTCGGCGACGTCGTCGTGCCGGTCGCGGCGCCGGAGGCCGCAGACCTGCGCAGGCGGGCGGTGCGCCGGTCGCGGCGGGTGCCGGCCACCGCCGTCGCGCGCTGACGCGCCGGGCAACTCTAGGCTGGACTCATGTCGACGCTCAGCGATCTCGTCAGTGCCCAGGGCCGGTCCTCACAGGCCGACATCGAGTGGCTGCACCGTCTGGCCGGCGACGGACAGCTGCTCGCCGACCTCGCCTTCGCCGACATCGTGATCTGGGTGCCGACCGCCGACGACTCGTTCATCGCCGTCGCGCACACCCGCCCCTCTGGCGCCGCCACCCTGTTCTACCGCGACATCGTCGGCGATCTGGTCCGCCCGCAGTGGCGCACCCAGGTCAAGGACGCCTTCGCCGCCGGCCGGATCGTCGACTCCGCCTCGCCCGACTGGTTCGAGGAGACCCCCACCCGCGTGCGGGCCGTGCCGATCGGGCGCACCGTCGAGGCGGGCGGGGTGCCGCAGATCATCGGCGTGCTCACCCGTCACACCAACCTGGGCGAGGCGCGCACCCCGTCGCGGCAGCAGATCACGTTCAACGACTGCGCCGACGAGGTCTTCGGCATGGTGGCCTCGGGTGACTTCCCCGACCTGACGGCGCCCACGTCGCCGCGCCGGGGTGCACCGCGCGCGTCCGACGGGCTCATCCGCCTCGACGTCGACGGGGTCACCACCTTCGCGAGCCCGAACGCGCTGTCGGCGTTCAACCGCCTCGGCTTCGACGACGAGCTGGAGGGGGAGTCGCTGGTCGAGGTGGTCACCGGCATCCTCCCCGACAAGCGGCAGTTCGACGAGTCGCTGCCGGTCGTCGTCACCGGGCGGGCCCCGTGGCGTGCCGACCTCGAGTCCCGCGGGGTGACGGTGTCGCTGCGCACCATCCCGCTGCGCGATCACGGCACCCGCATCGGCGCGATCGTGCTGTGCCGCGACGTGACCGAGATCCGCCACCAGGAGCAGGAGCTCATCACCAAGGACGCGACCATCCGCGAGATCCACCACCGGGTGAAGAACAACCTGCAGACGGTGGCCTCGCTGCTGCGGATCCAGGCGCGCCGCTCGCACACCGACGAGGCGCGCGAGGCGCTGACCCAGGCGATGCGCCGGGTGTCGTCGATCGCGGTCGTGCACGACACGCTGTCGGAGGGGCTCGCGCAGAACGTCGAGTTCGACGACGTGTTCCACCGGGTGCTCAAGCTCGTCGCCGAAGTGGCGTCGGCGCCGAGCACCCGAGCGCGGACGCACACGACGGGCACGTTCGGCACCCTGCCGAGCGAGTACGCGACCCCCCTCGCCCTGGCGCTGACCGAGCTCGTCACCAACGCGGTCGAGCACGGCCTCGCCGGCAAGGAGGGCGACGTCGAGATCATCGCGGAGCGCGGCGACGACCGGCTCGAGGTGCGCGTGCGCGACAGCGGGTCCGGCCTCCCCGAGGGTCAGGTCGGTCGCGGCCTCGGCACGCAGATCGTCCGGACGCTCATCCAGGGCGAGCTCGGCGGCACGATCGACTGGCACACCGTGATGGGCAGCGGCACCGAGGTCACGATCGACATCCCGCTGCGCTACATCGACCGCTCACCGCGCACCGAGCAGATCTCGGTGGTGCGCTGAGCGCGCAGACGCGCGCGACGTTCGACGCAGTTTCCGGCGTTCGCCGGTGCGATTACCGCGTCGGATGCCGGGAACAGCGGTCGACGCGGAGTAGGCGAGCCTTGGGGCTCAGGAAGCGCGGCGCGCGCGGGCGGCGCGGCGCTTGAGCGCGCGGCGCTCGTCCTCGGAGAGGCCACCCCACACGCCCGAGTCCTGACCGGTCTCGAGGGCGTACTGCAGGCAGACCTCGGTCACCGTGCAACGGGCGCAGACCGACTTGGCCTTCTCGATCTGGTCGACCGCGGGGCCGGTGTTGCCGACCGGGAAGAACAGCTCCGGGTCGACGGTGAGGCAGGCGGACTTGTCGCGCCAATCCATGGTGGTGCTCCTTGTTGCGTAAGAGGTGAGGTGTGTGGGGGTCCGGTTCGGATCCGATACCCTGGTGGGGAGTGCGAGCATCGCTCGCCCCACGGCGCTGTGGGAGCACACTGCTTGGTCAATCGTCCCATGCACACGGATGTGAATCAAGGGTAAACGGCGGCAAACTGCCGTCCAGCCTGAGCATTCGCTCCACGGCATGGAGGTTTCGCACAAGCCCCACCCCACCGAACGAGGAGATCGTCCGCCTTGCGAACAAACGCCTGGGATCGCGTCGCCGGAGTGCTGGTCGGGCTCGAGGCGGCGGCGCTGTTCGTGCTCGTCGCGAGGCAGGTCATGGCGCTCCTGACCGGCGACACCGAGTCGCTCGAGAGCGCGATCGCGCTGGTCGTCCTGAGCGTGGTCGGCACGGTCGCGGTCGCCGCGTTCGCGGCGGCGATCTGGCGTGGGCGCTCGTGGGGGCGCTCCGGCGGCATCGTGACCCAGCTGCTCATCCTCGCCGTCGCCGGAGGTGCCGCGACCGGCGCGTACGCCGAGCCGGTGGTCGCGCTCGCGATCGCCGCGCCCGCCGTGGTGACGCTCGTGCTGCTCATCCTCGGCGTGCGGGCAGCCGGCCGGGAGCCCGCTGCCGGCGAGTAGGCGTCAGACGTCCAGCAGCGTCCGGAGCCGGCCCACATGGCCGGTGGCCTTGATGTTGTACAGCGCGTGCTGCACGCGGTTCTTCTCGTCGAGCACGAAGGTCGACCGGGTCACGCCCTGCACGACCTTGCCGTAGTTCAGCTTGTCGCCCCACACGCCGTAGCGGGCGTGCACCTTGTGGTCGGGGTCGCTGAGCAGGTCGTAGGTCAGACCGTCGCGCTCGCGGAACGTGCGCAGCTTCTCCGGCTCGTCGCGTGAGACGCCGAGGATCGTGTACCCCGCTGCGCGGAACGGCTCGAGGCTGTCGCGGAAGTCGCACGCCTCGAGTGTGCAGCCGGGCGTCATCGCCTCCGGGTAGAAGAACAGGATCACCTTGCCGCCGCGCAGCTCGCGCAGGGCCACCGCATCCCCGTTCTGATCGGGGAGGGTGAAAGCGGGGGCGAGCGTGCCGGGTTCGAGGCGAGGGGAGGTCACCCGACCAGCCTACGCGCCGCCGCTGCGCGCCTCACGGTCGGCCTTGTCCGCGAAGGTGAGCAGCAGCCGCTGCAGCGAGTCGAGTCGCGCAGGACCCCCGGGGCCGAGGCGGCCCTCCGCGACGGCCTCCACGATCGCGCAGTCGGGTGCGTCCGGCAGGTGGGTGCAGCCCCGCGGGCACTCCTCGCCCACCTCGGCGAGATCGGTGAAGGCGGCCAGGATGTTGGCCGGATCGATGTGCCCCAGGCCGAACGACCGCACGCCGGGGGTGTCGATGACCCAGCCGCTGCCACCCCGCCCGTGATAGCGCAGCGAGACGGTCGAGCTCGAGGTGTGCCTGCCGCGCCCGGTCACCTCGTTGACGTGTCCGGTGGCGCGGTGGGCGCTGGGCACCAGCGCGTTCACGAGCGTGGACTTGCCGACGCCGGAATGCCCGACGAAGACGGTCGAGTGGCCGACCAGGGCGGCGCCGATACGCGCGAGCGGCATCTCCGAGCGCGCCGAGGTGAACACCTCCAGGTCGATGCCCTCGAAGTGGGCGAGGAAGTCGGTCGGGTCGGCGATGTCGGTCTTGGTCACCACCAGGAGGGGACGGATGCCGGCATCCAGCGCCGCGATGAGGTACCGGTCGACGAGCCGGGCGCGGGGCTCCGGGTCGGCGGCCGCGACGACCACCAGCATCTGATCGGCGTTGGCGACGATCACCCGTTCGACCTGATCGGTGTCGTCGGCGCTGCGCCGCAGCAGCGAGGTGCGCTCCTCGATCCCGATGATGCGGGCGAGCGTCCCCTCGTCTCCGGTGGTGTCGCCGACCACGCGGGCGCGGTCGCCGGTCACGATCGCCTGCTTGCGCAGCTCGCGGGCGCGCATCGCGACGACCTCGTGCTCCTCGGGCGTGTCCTCGTCGATCAGGATGCTGTAGCGGCCGCGGTCGACGCCCAGCACACGGGCGATCCGGGCGTCGGCGTGCGCGGGCCGGCGCTTCGTGCGCGGCCGGTTCGCCTTCGGGTTGGGCCGCATGCGGATGTCGGCCTCGTCGAACCCGAGGTCGTCGTCATCGTCGTCGGGCTCCAGCCAGCTCACGGTGCGTCGCCTGCGCTCACGGGACCAGCGTCTGCGCGTCGGGGACGTCGATGCCGTCGAGCATCTGCTGCCAGAGCTGCGGGAACTGCGGCATGGTCTTCGCGGTGGTGCCGATGTCGTCGATGACGACCTCGGGCACGCGGAGTCCGATGAGCGCACCCGTCGTGGCGAGGCGATGGTCGTGGTGCGCGTGCCAGGTGGCGCCGTGCAGCGGGGTCGGGACGATGCGGATGCCGTCGTCCAGCTCGTGCGCCTCGCCTCCGAGCCGGCGCAGCTCGCCGACGAGCGCGGCGATGCGGTCGGTCTCGTGACCGCGGATGTGGCCGATGCCGTAGAACTCGCTCGGCGCGTCGGCGAAGGCCGCCAGGGCGACCAGCGTCGGCGTCAGCTCTCCCGCGGCGGAGAGGTCGAGGTCGACCCCCGAGATGTGCGAGCCGGCGGTGACCGTCAGCGCACCGCCGCGGCGCGAGACGCGCGCCCCCATCACGGAGAGGATGTCGGAGAGCATGTGCCCCGGCTGCGTGGAGTGCGCCGGCCAGCCGGTGATCGTGACCGAGCCGCCGGCGATCATGGCTGCGGCGAGGAACGGCGCGGCGTTGGACAGGTCGGGCTCGATCGCGACGTCCTTGCCCCGCACCGGTCCGGCCGGGACCACCCACTCGCCGGGGGCGGGGCGCTCCACGTGCACGCCGCGGTGGGCGAGGGACTCCACCGTCATGTCGATGTGCGGCATGCTCGGCAGGCGGCCACCGGAGTGGATGAGGCGCAGCCCCACATCGAACCGCGGAGCGGCCAGCAGGAGGCCGGAGACGAACTGACTGGATGCGCTCGCGTCGATCACGACCTCGCCGCCGCGGACGCGCCCGTGCCCGCGGACGCTGAACGGCAGCATCCATCGTCCGCCGTCGTCGATGTCGACGCCGGCGTCGCGCAGGCCCTTGATCATGGCGCCCATCGGGCGGTGCAGTGCGCTCTCGTGCGCGGTCAGCGTGACCTCGCCGCGGGCGAAGCCGGCCAGGGGTGCGACGAAGCGCATCACGGTGCCCGCCTGCCCGCAGTCCACCAGCGCGTCGCCCTGCAGCGGCCAGACCGGCGTGACGATGACGTCATCGCCGAAGACGCCCTGTCCGTGCTCGAAGTCGATCCCCACTCCGAGGGCGCGCAGCGCCTCGATCATGCGGGCGGAGTCGTCGGAGTGCAGGGGCGCGGTGAGCCGGCTGGGGGAGTCGGCGAGCGCGGCGAGGATGAGCTCGCGATTGGTGAGCGACTTCGACCCAGGCACCGTCAAACGGGACTGCAGCGGGGCCGTCGCGACCGGCGCGACCCACCGGCCGCGCGACTGAGGTGCGGCGCTGGGGGAATACCCGTCGGTGCTCATCGAGTTCTACCCTACTGAACCCGTGAGAGGAGCCGGATGATCGCGACGCTGTCACCTATCGGTCTGGTCGAGCCCGATGGGACTGAGGACGCCGACGTAGACTGGCGCGTGATGACTGACGAGGCACCCGCTGCGGTCGACGCGCGCACCCAGTTCGAAGAGCAGGCGCTGCCCTTCATGGACCAGCTCTATGCCGCCGCGATGCGGATGACCCGCAATCCGGCCGACGCCGCCGACCTCGTGCAGGAGACCTTCGTCAAGGCGTTCGCCTCGTGGAAGACCTTCACGCAGGGCACGAACCTCAAGGCGTGGCTCTACCGGATCCTCACGAACACCTACATCAACACCTACCGCAAGAAGCAGCGCGAGCCCTACCAGGGCACGATCGACGAGCTCGAGGACTGGCAGCTCGGCGGCGCCGAGTCGACCACCGCGACCTCGAGCCGATCGGCGGAAGCCGAGGCGATCGACCGGATGCCCGCGTCGGTCGTGAAGGACGCGCTGCAGGCCATCCCGGAGGACTTCCGGCTGGCGGTGTACCTCGCCGACGTCGAGGGGTTCGCCTACCAGGAGATCGCCGACATCATGAAAACCCCCATCGGCACGGTCATGAGCCGCCTGCACCGTGGCAGGCGGATGCTGCGTGACCTGCTCGCCGACTACGCAAAGGAGCGCGGCATCACTGCCGCGACGAGGAGCACGAAATGACGGACTGCGGCTGCGAGAAGGCGCGACGCGATCTCGAGGAGTATCTGCGCAACGAGGTGTGCAAGACCCAGCACGCCGACATCAAGGACCACCTGGAGAGCTGCCCGGACTGCCGGGACGAGGCTCTGGTGGCGCGCACCCTGACCGACGTCCTCGCCAGGGCGTGCAAGGAGGCGGCGCCCGAGGAGCTGCGCGACCAGGTGCTCAGCCGCCTGCGCGCCGTCCAGGCGACGCACTGACCCCTCTCACGGCACCGGCGCGAACACGCTGATCGCGCCGGGCACCGCCTCGACCGTGACCGGAAGGGTCGCGATCGGGTCGCCGTCTGCATATGCGGTGAGGCCGGTCGCCTCCAGGCGCACGGTGCGGCCGCGGAACGTCTCCACCTCGGGGTACGCGACGTGGGTGCCGCGGTAGAGGGTGGGCAGCAGGCGCAGGAGGCGCAGCCGCCCCGACGGTCGAACGACGGTGACGTCCAGCATCCCGTCCCGCAGGTCGGCCGCGGGGCAGATCGGGATGCCGCCGCCGTACGTGCGGCCGTTGCCGACGCTGACCATCACGAAGGGCCCGCCCACGCGCTGCCCGTCGACCTCGATCGTGTACGGCGTTCCCTTCAGGAACAGGAACTCGATCAGGATCGCGATGTTGTAGCGCTGATGCCCGCGCGGCCAGCGCATCCGGTTCGCCCGGTCGTTGACGTACGAGTCGAAGCCGCTGGCGAGCACCGTGGCGTACAGCTGCGTCGAGCCGTCGGCGCGAGTGAGGCGCGCGAGGTCGAGCACGCTGGCGTGCCCGGCGGCGATCACGTCGGCGGCGACCTCCGGTTCGAGCGTGGGGATGCCGAGCCCGGCGGCGAGATCGTTTCCGGTGCCCGCGGGGATGATCCCGAGCGGCACCCCGGTGCCGGCGAGCTCCTGCAGCGCCAGATTCACGATGCCGTCGCCGCCGGCGACCGCGACGGCGTCCGCGTGCCCGACGGCCGCGCGGATCAGCTCCGACGACTCGGCCGCGCTCCCGCCGCTGACGAGTGTCGCGGTGTGGCCGAGGGCGCGCAGCCGGTCGGCGGCGCGCACCGCGGCGTGCGTGTGCGCTCCGTTGCGGGCTGCGGGATTGATGACGACGGTGACATCCACCAGAGAAGTCTGCCAGCCGCAGGAGCCCGCCTCTGACACGCGCGCGCCGACCCCCGGTGGGAGGTCGGCGCGCGGTTCCGCGGGTGCGCGGGCTAGATCGTGAGGGCCTTCTGCATGATGGCCGCCTGCTCGACGGCGTGCACCTTCGAGGAACCGGTCGCGGTCGACGCGGCGGACGGCCGCGAGACGCGGCGGATGGTCCGGCCGTGGAGATGCTTGACGACCTCGAGCGCGATGAACGGCCACGCGCCCTGGTTCTCGGGCTCGTCCTGCACCCAGACGAGCTCGGCGTCGGGGTAGCTGTCGATGACCGCGTTCAGCTCCTTGACGGGAGCCGGGTAGAACTGCTCGAGGCGCACGAGGGCGATCTCCGGGTTCGGGTTCTTCTCCAGCTCGGCGCGCAGATCCCAGTGGATCTTGCCCGAGTGCAGCAGCACGCGCTTGACGGCCGCCTTGTCGATGCCGCGGTTGTCGTCGAGCACCGGCTCGAACTTGCCCTGGGTGAAGTCCTCGACCGGGCTCGTCGCACCGCGCAGGCGCAGCATCGCCTTCGGCGTGAAGACCACCATGGGCCGGCGCGGGCGGGCGTAGGCCTGACGGCGCAGCAGGTGGAAGTACGACGCGGGCGTCGAGGGACGTGCCACGGTCATGTTGTCCTGTGCGCACAGCTGCAGGTAGCGCTCAATGCGCGCGGAGGAGTGGTCGGGGCCCTGGCCCTCGAAGCCGTGCGGCAGCAGCAGCACGACGCTCGACTGCTGCCCCCACTTCTGGTCGGCCGAGGAGATGAACGTGTCGATGACCGACTGGGCGCCGTCGGCGAAGTCGCCGAACTGGGCCTCCCACAGCACGAGCGCATCTGCCCGCTCGACGGAGTAGCCGTACTCGAACGCCATCGTGGCGTACTCGCTGAGCAGCGAGTCGTACGCCCAGAAGCGGCCCTGGTTCTCCGACAGGTTCGCCAGCGGGAACCACTCCTGGCCGTTCGCGCGGTCGTGGAAGACGGCGTGACGCTGCACGAACGTGCCGCGGCGCGAGTCCTGGCCGGCCAGGCGGACCGCGGTGCCCTCGACCAGCAGCGACCCGAACGCGAGCAGCTCGCCGAACGCCCAGTCGATGCCGCCGTTGCGGCTCATGTCGAGGCGCTTGTCGAGCAGCTGCTGGAGCTTGGTGTGCACCGTGAAGCCCTCGGGCTTGTTCACGAACGCGTCGCCGATGAGCTGCACGATCTCCTGCGCGACGCCCGTGGTCTCGGGCTCGCCGACGGCGGGGGCGACAGCCTCCGCCTCGCCCTCCGGCGTCGCGACGATCTTCGAGGTGCCCGTCTCGGCGGCGTGGGTCTCGGTGAAGGCGATCTCCAGGCGCGACTGGAAGTCGGCCTTGGCCTGCTCGTACTCCTCCTCGGTGATGTCACCGCGGCCGACGAGCGACTCGGTGTACAGGCGGCGCACGGAGCGCTTCGCCTCGACGAGGTTCGTCATCAGCGGCTGCGTCATCGACGGGTCGTCGCCCTCGTTGTGACCGCGACGGCGGTAGCAGACCAGGTCGATCACGACGTCGCGGTGGAAGCGCTCGCGGTAGGCGAAGGCCAGGCGCGAGACGCGCACGACGGCTTCGGGGTCATCGCCGTTGACATGGAACACCGGAGCCTGGATGGTCTTGGCGACGTCGGTGGAGTACACCGAGCTGCGGCCGTCCTGGGGGAGGGTGGTGAAGCCCACCTGGTTGTTCACGACGATGTGGATGGTGCCGCCGGTGCGGTAGCCGCGCAGCTGCGACATCTGCAGGGTCTCGACCACGACGCCCTGGCCGGCGAACGCGGCGTCGCCGTGCACGATGACGGGCAGCCACGAGAACGTGCCGATCGGCTTGCGGTCCTGCTTGGCGCGGATGATGCCCTCGATGACGCCGTCGACGGTCTCGAGGTGCGACGGGTTGGCGGCGAGGTACACGGGCAGCTCGGTGCCCTGGTCGTCGACGAAGGTGCCCTCGGTGCCGAGGTGGTACTTCACGTCGCCCGACCCGCGCTTGCTGCCGATGGCGACGGAGCCCTCGAACTCGCGGAACACCTGGCCGTAGGTCTTGCCGGCGATGTTCGTGAGGACGTTCAGGCGGCCGCGGTGGGCCATCGCGATGCCGGCGCCGTCGAGACCGGCGGACGCGCCGCCCTGCAGCAGCTCGTCGAGCATCGGGATCAGCGACTCGCCGCCCTCGAGGCTGAAGCGCTTCTGGCCGACGTACTTGGTCTGCAGGAAGGTCTCGAACGCCTCGGCCTGGTTCAGCTTGTCGAGCACGCGCATCTGCTCGTCGTGCCCGGGCTTCTGGTACTTGATCTCGACGTGCTCCTGGAACCAGGCGCGCTGCGCCGGGTCCTGGATGTGCATGTACTCGATGCCGATCGTGCGGCAGTACGAGTCGCGCAGCACACCGAGGATCTCGCGCAGCTTCATCGTGCGCTTGCCGCCGAAGCCGCCGGTGACGAACTCGCGGTCGAGATCCCAGAACGTGAGGCCGTGCTGCTCGATCTCGAGGTCGGGGTGGGTGCGCTGGACGTACTCCAGCGGGTCGACGTCGGCCATCAGGTGGCCGCGGACGCGGAAGGAGTTGATGAGCTCCTGCACGCGGGCGGTCTTGTCGACGCGCTCGGCGATGTCGACGTTGATGTCGCTGGCCCAGTGGATGGGCGCGTACGGGATGCGCAGCGCGGCGAAGATCGACTCGTAGAAGCCGCGGCCGCCGGTCAGCAGCTCGTGCACGACCTTGAGGAACTCGCCCGAGCCGGCGCCCTGGATGACGCGGTGGTCGTAGGTGCTGGTGAGGGTGATGGTCTTGCCGATGCCGAGCTCGACCAGCGTCTTCTCGCTCGAGCCCTGGAACTCGGCCGGGTACTCCAGCGCGCCGGCGCCGACGATGCAGCCCTGGCCCTTCATCAGACGGGGCACCGAGTGCACCGTGCCGATGCCGCCGGGGTTGGTCAGCGAGATCGTGGTGCCCTGGAAGTCGGCCGCCGTGAGCTTGTTGCCGCGGGCGCGGGTGACGAGGTCCTCGTAGGAGGCGAGGTACTCGCCGAAGCTGAGCGTGTCGGCGCGCTTGATGCTGGGCACCATGAGCGCGCGGGTGCCGTCCGGCTTGGGCAGGTCGATCGCGATGCCCAGGTTGATGTGCGCGGGGGAGACGACGGCGGGCTTGCCGTCGATCTCGGTGTAGAAGACGTTCTGGCTGGGGAAGGCCTTCAGCGCCTGGATGATCGCCCAGCCGATGAGGTGGGTGAAGCTCACCTTGCCGCCGCGGGTCCGCGCCATGTGGTTGTTGATCACGATGCGGTTGTCGATCATGAGCTTGGCGGGGACGGTGCGCACGCTGGTCGCGGTCGGGACGGTCAGCGACTCGTCCATGTTGGCCGCGAGGGTCTTGGTCATTCCGCGCAGCGGCGTGACCTTGTCCTCCTCGGTGCTCTCCTCGCCGGCCGACGGCTGCGCCTTGGGCGCCTGAGCCGGGATCGGCTGCGGCGAGGCCGGACGGGCGGTGGTGCGGGCCACGGGCTGTGCGCCGAGCACAGGGATCGGCGCCGTCATCGGACGCGATTCGCTCGCAGCGGTCTGCGCCGTGGCCGGCGCCGCAGGAGCGGGCGCGGCAGGGGCGGCGGGCTTCGCGCCGTTACCCTCCACGGGGTGGTAGGCCTCCAGGACCGGCCACCACGCCTTGTCCACGGAGTTCTTGTCGACTTTGTACTGCTCGTACAGCTCGTCGACGAGCCATTCGTTGGCACCGAACTCACCCTCGTTCGTTACCCCGACGCCCGTCATCTGGCTCGACACGCTCGATCGCCTGCTTTCCTGAAGACTGTGGGAAGGTGCGGGGCTGACGCCCACACGCACGACTATCAAGAGTAACCCAGTCTTCCCGGGCGGTTCCGGCGAAAACCGGCTCGGATGCGAACGATTCGTCATCATTATCCGCACAGGAAAAGATCACTAACCTTGCTGGATATGGAGTTCTACGGACAGCAGCCCGCGGTCGACCTGACGTATTCGGACGTGTTCCTCGTCCCTCGTCGCTCGGCCATCAGCAGTCGACTGGCCGTGGACCTGGCTCCGGGCGACGGCACGCCGGCCACGATCCCGCTCGTGTCGGCCAACATGAACTCGGTGACGGGGGCGCGCCTCGCGGCCACGCTCGCCCGTCGGGGCGGCCTCGGCGTCCTGCCGCAGGACATGCCGCTGCAGGAGTTGGATGCCGCCATCCGCTGGGTCAAGGGTCAGCCCGTCCTGTGGGACACGCCCATCGTGCTGCCGCCCGAGGCGACCGTGGCCGACGCCGCACGGCTGCTGCCCTCGACGGAGGGCTACGGGATCGTGGTGGCGTCGGCATCCGCCGCTCATCTGAAGATCGAGGACGTGCTCGGCGTGGTCCCGGCGACGCGGCTGGGCACGGCGCTGCCGGACGCCCGCCTGGGCGACCTCGCCCGCGGCAGGGTCGCCTCGATCGACGCAGACGACGTCGAGACCGCGCGGCACGCCTTCGACCTCATCGTCGATGCCGCCGCCGAGACCGTGTGCGTGCTCCACCACGGCTTCGTGGTCGGCACGCTCTCGCGCCGCAGCGCCCTGCGGTCGACGCTCTACCGCCCGGCGGTCGACGCGGACGGCCGGCTGGGCGTCGCCGCCGCCGTCGGCATCAACGGCGACGTCGCCGCGAAGGCGCAGGCGCTCGCCGCCGCCGGTGTGGACGTGCTCGTCGTCGACACGGCGCACGGTCACCAGGAGGGGATGCTGCGCGCCCTGGCCGCGGTGTCTGAGCTGGGCCTGGGCATCCCGATCGTCGCGGGCAACATCGTCACCGCGGACGGCGTCGGCGACCTCGTCGATGCAGGGGCCACGATCCTGAAGGTCGGCGTGGGACCTGGCGCGATGTGCACGACCCGCATGATGACCGCCGTGGGGCGGCCGCAGTTCTCCGCGGTGCTGGAGACGGCAGAGGCGGCGCGCGCCCGCGGTGCGCACGTGTGGGCCGACGGCGGCGTGCGGTACCCCCGCGACGTGGCGCTCGCGCTGGCGGCGGGCGCCGCATCCGTCATGATCGGCTCGTGGTTCGCCGGCACCATCGAGGCGCCCGGCGAGCTGCAGGTCGACAGCTCGGGGCGGCAGTACAAGGAGTCGTGGGGCATGGCCTCGACCAAGGCCGTGCACGAGCGCTTCGGCCGCCTCGACCCGTACGAGCTCGCCCGCAAGGAGCTGTTCGCCGAGGGCATCTCGTCGTCGAAGATCTACCTCGACCCGCTGCGCCCCGGCCTCGAGGACCTGCTCGACATGATCACCTCCGGCGTGCGCTCGTCGTTCACCTACGCGGGCGCCGCGACGGTCGCCGAGTTCCACGAGCGCGCCACGGTCGGCCTGCAGTCCGCCGCGGGCTACGAAGAGGGCAAGGCGCTGCCGGTCAGCTGGTGAGGCGGGCCGCGCGCCCGGGCGTTCGGCGCACTTTCCGGCATCAGCTGAGGCTGCGACGCACCAATCTCCGCGTCCGCGCCAGTTTCCTGTATCCGCTCCATCGCTCGGCGGAGCGGATGCTGTGAACTGGCGCGATTGTGCCGGTGCCGTGACGGCGCGGCCGCGAACGGTCGCGGGGCTTCATGGCCGAGGCAATCGGCTCGGCAGTCCGTCGCCCGTCAGGATGTCGTAGAGTCGCCGAGCCGTCAGATCGGACGGCTCCCACCGCGAGAACCCGCGGACCTCTCGGCGGATCTCGTTCTCGCGATTCTTCTCGTCGATGACGATCTCGGCGGGGTCCCGATGGTGGCCGAACTCCGGACTGCGATACTTGCCGCGCCCGTCGAGCTCCGCCCAATGATCGTGCGCAGGAAAGTAGAAGTCGCCGTAGACGACGCGGCCTGAGCGGAGGACGCGATGCTCCTGCAGTCGAGGCGCGGGGAAGCCGAGCTGCGCGATGAGCACCCGGCTCTGCGACTCGCGAACGTTCGCTGCCAACGGCTGCGCGAAGGCGATCGCCCGCCGTGCGCGTGCGTCCCCTCGGTGGGGCGGGCCGGAATCGAGGAGCTGGAGAATCTCGTCGCGCGTCGTGAGCGCGCCGCCCGGGCGGTCGATCCAGATCGCCTGGTCGATCACCGCCACACCGTTCGTGAAGGGGAGAATCCGCGCGAGATCGAGCGCCGTCTGGGTCGCAGTGGTGATCTGATGGTCGCCCCACAGCGGTTCGAGCGAGAGTCTCTCGATTTCTCGCGCATGCCGGCGGATGAGTCCGCTCGACCGCCCGCCGGATGCAGGCGACCTCGACACATCCACACGGGAGGGCCATCCGCCCAGGATGTCGATGCGGTGGTGGGCGGCCGCTGCGAAGTGCGAGGACACGACGGCGCCGCGTGCGCGCCGGATGGCTTCCTCCACCCGCACGCGATGCTGGTCCATCGGGGAGAGTCGACGCCAGTCCGGCCCCGAGACGAAAGCGCCCGGCCACACCCGCACCACGCTGCCCGATTCGAGTTGACGTCGCAGTCGGCGGTCGTCGATGCCCTCGCGTTCGCGCCGACGGACGACGCGGATCTCAGCGTCGGCATGAGCGTGCAGAGGTGTCGCCATGCACCCACGGTGCTACCGATCGCGCACCGAGGTCTGGTGAGTCGTGGACCCGTGGACTGTCGATGCACGCCGATGCGTGGGGAGGACATGATTCCCGGCGGCAGCCATCACACATCCGCGCCGGCTCACAGCATCCGCGTCTTCGATTTGCGGAGCGGATGCGGCGAACTGGCGCGCAAACGGGGGAGGGGGCCTGGCGAGTGGGGCGGGTTGCAGCGGATGCGGCGGACTGACGCGGAAGCGGCGAACCACCGCGAACTGCGCCGAATGCGAGCGGATGCGGGCGGGCGCCCGCGAGCCGCCCTGCCGTAGACTGTGGCGCACGATGGACGACCCCCCCAGTTGTAGACGCGAGCCCCACCGACCCGCCTCCCACCAGGGGGGTGATGCCTGATGGACTACGTCATGCTGGGCGTGGGGCTTCTGCTCACAGTCGGAACAGGACTGTTCGTCGCCAGCGAGTTCGCCCTCGTCAATCTCGACCGGGCCGACCTGGAAGCACGCCGTGATGCGGGCGAATCCAGGCTCTCGCTCACCATCAGCGCGCTGCGCATCACCTCGACGCACCTCTCCAGCGCGCAGCTCGGGATCACCCTGACCACGCTGCTCACGGGCTACACGATGGAGCCGGCGATCTCGAACCTGCTGCGCCCCGTCTTCGAGGCGTGGGGGTGGCCGAGCGCGCTCGTCGTCCCGCTCGCGTCGATCATCGGCGTGGTCGTCGCGACGGTCTTCTCGATGATCCTCGGCGAGCTCGTGCCGAAGAACTTCGCGCTCGCCGTCCCGCGGCAGACGGCCAAGCTCGTCATGCCGTTCCAGGTCGGGTTCACCACCGTGTTCCGCCCCGCGATCGTCGTGCTCAACGGCAGCGCCAACGGCGTGCTGCGATCGATGGGCATCGAGCCCAAGGAGGAGCTCTCCGGTGCCCGCACCGCGGAGGAGCTGTCCAGCCTCGTGCGCCGCTCCGCGAGCGCGGGCGTGCTCGAGATGGACACGGCGTCGCTCCTCGACCGCAGCCTCACCTTCGCCCGGCTCACGGCGGCCGACGTGATGACGCCGCGCCCCAGTATCCACGCGCTCGCCGCGGAGGACACCGCTGAGGATGTCATCCAGCTCGCCCGGCGCACCGGGCACAGCCGCTTCCCGGTGTACGCCGAGTCGATGGACGACATCACCGGCATGGTGCACCTGAAGGCCGCCGTGGGGGTGCCGCGCGAGCGCCGCGGCGAGGTGCCGGCGGGCGCCCTCGCCTCCGAGCCGCTGCGCGTGCCGGAGGCCGTCCACCTCGACGCGCTCGTGTCGGAACTGCGCGGCCGCGGCTACCAGGCCGCGATCGTGGTCGACGAGTACGGCGGCACCGCAGGCATCGTCACCCTCGAGGACCTCGTCGAGGAGATCGTCGGCGAGGTGCTGGACGAGCACGACCGTCGCCGCGCGGGCATCGTCCGCACGGTCGACGCGGTCATCCTTCCCGGCGAGCTGCGGCCGGATGAGGTGCTCGACCGCGCGGGCATCCGGATCCCGGAGGGCGAGGTCTACGACACCGTCGGCGGCTACATCATGAGCGAGCTGGAGCGCATCCCCGTGGTCGGCGACACCATCGAGATCGAGGACGGCACGCTCGAGGTCGTGCGGATGGACGGCCGCCGTGTCGACCGGGTGAGGTTCCTCCCGACGCCCATGCCCGAAGGCGCCGAGACCGAAGGGGGTGAGCAGCGATGAGCGACTGGGCAGGACTCGCGTGGCTCGTCGTGCTGCTCCTCGGCAACGCCTTCTTCGTCGGCGCCGAGTTCGCCGTCATCTCCGCCCGCCGGTCGCAGATCGAGCCGCTCGCGGAGCGGGGCTCCCGCTCGGCCAAGACCGCCCTGTACGCCATGGAGCACGCGACGCTCATGCTCGCGACCAGTCAGCTCGGCATCACGATCTGCTCGCTGCTGATCCTGAACGTCTCCGAGCCGGCGATCCACCACCTCCTCGCCGCGCCGCTGGGCCTGACGGGCTGGACCGAGGCGACCGTCGACGTCGTCGCGTTCGTCGTCACCCTGCTGCTGGTGTCATACCTGCACGTCGTCTTCGGCGAGATGGTGCCGAAGAACCTCGCGTTCTCGGTGCCCGACCGGGCTGTGCTGATGCTCGCCACCCCGCTCGTGTGGGTGTCGAAGCTCTTCCACCCGGTGATCGTCACGCTGAACTGGATCGCGAACCACATCGTGCGCCTGTTCCGGGTCGAGCCGAAGAACGAGGCGGCCTCGACCTTCACGCTCGACGAGGTCGCGACGATCGTCAACCAGTCCCGCATCGAGGGCGTGCTCACCGACGCGTCGGGGACGGTCGCCGCGGCGGTCGAGTTCACCGACAAGAAGGCCGCCGACATCGCGGTGCCGCTGGCCGACCTGGTGACGCTCCCCGAGCAGACGACGCCGGCCGAGATCGAGCGGGCGGTCGCTCAGCACGGCTTCTCGCGCTACGTGATCGTCGACGACGCGGGCGTGCCGGTCGGGTACGTGCACCTGAAGGACGTGCTGCGCGCCGCGGAGGGGGCGGATGCTGCCACCGACGTGACCAGGACGCTCGCGCCGAAGCGCATCCACCACATGGTGCCCGTGACGGCGACGACCGACCTCGAGGACGCGCTCGCGCTCATGCGCCGCGCGGGACGCCACCTGGCGCAGGTGCGCGACGAGCGCGGCGAGACGACGGCGGTCCTGTTCCTCGAGGACATCATCGAGGAGCTGATCGGCGAGATCGAGGACGCGACGCGCCGCAGGCGCTGAGGCCCGCTGCGGCACCGGCGGTGCGGGGCGGCGGCGCAGCGTGAGCTGCGGCCGCCGCCTGCCGCGTCAGCGGCGGCGGCGTGCGCGCAGGTACTGCACGGGCCAGTAGTCCAGCTCGACGCCCAGCTCGACCGACGCGCGCAGCGCGAAGTGCGGGTCGCGCAGCCACTCGCGGCCCGACATGACCGCGTCGGCTGCACCGTCCTGCAGCACCTGCTCGGCGATCGCAGCGGTGTCCAGCATCCCCACCGCGTTCACCGCGACACCGGCTTCGCGCCGGACCTGCGCGGCGAGCTCGACCTGGTAGCCGGGTGCCGGGGTGATGCTCTGGTGGGCGACGAGGCCGCCGCTGGAGATGTCGAAGAAGTCGGCGCCGTGCTCGGCGGCCCAGCGGGCGACGACGGCCGTCTCGTCGACATCCCACCCGCCCTCGGCCGCGTCGGTGCCCGAGAACCGCACGAACAGCGGGGCGGCGGGCGCCGCGGCGCGCACCGCGTCGATCACGCGCAGCAGCAGGCGGGCGCGGTTCTCCAGCGACCCGCCGTACTCGTCGGTGCGCAGGTTGGACAGCGGTGAGAGGAACTGGTGCAGCAGGTACCCGTGCGCCGCGTGCACCTCGAGCACCTCGAACCCCGCGGCGACGGCTCGGGCGGCGGCCGCGCCGAAGTCGGCGGCGACGCGGTCGATGTCGGCGAGGTCGAGCTCCACCGGCGTCGCATAGCCCTCGTACGCGACAGGCGAGGGGGCGACCGTCTGCCAGCCGCCATCCTCTGCCGGCACCGTGCCGTGTCCGCCGGCGAACGGCGAGTAGGTCGAGGCCTTGCGCCCGGCGTGCGCGAGCTGCACACCGGCGACGGATCCGCGCGCGCGGATCGCTGCGGTGATCGGCGCCCAGGCGTCGCGCTGCGCGTCGTTCCAGATGCCGGCGTCCTCCGGCGAGATCCGGCCATCGGGCGAGACCGCCGCGGCCTCCGCCATCACGAGCCCGGCGCCGCCGCTGGCGAACTGCACCAGGTGGGTGTGATGCCACTCCTGCGGCACGCCGTCGACCGCGCTGTACTGGCACATCGGCGAGACCCACAGTCGATTGCGCAGGGTGAGATCGCGGACCGTGTACGGGGTGAACAGCAAGGACATGGGAGCTCCGGGGGATGAGGGGGCGAGGCGTATCGTGGCGCCATGGATGCGCGCGACTGGGATCGGGACGAGACGGCGCAGCATCTGCGAGTGCCAACCGGGTCCGACGACAAGTATTCCCGAGGCGTCGTCGGGCTCCGCACCGGATCGACCGCGTACCCGGGCGCTGCGGTGCTCGGCGTGGAGGCCGCGTGGCGGACCGGCGTCGGCATGGTGCGCTACCTCGGGCCCGATCGTCCCACGGCGTTGGTGCTGCAGCGTCGGCCCGAGACGGTCACGGCCGACGGTCGGGTGCAGGCGTGGGTCATCGGGTCGGGCATCGACCAGGAGAAGCGGACGGATGCGGACACCGCCGCACTGCGGGAGGTGCTGGACGGCGATGTCCCGGTCGTCGCCGACGCGGGCGCGCTCGACCTCGTCCGCACGGCCACGGCTCCGCTGCTGGTCACCCCGCACGCCGGTGAGCACGACCGGCTGCGCGAGCTCCTCGGACTCGACCGTGCTGACCGGTCAGGCGTCGACGCACGCGCCGCATCCGCCGCGGAGACCGCCGCGGCACTCGGTGCGACGGTGCTCCTGAAGGGCTCCACCACGATCGTCGCGGACGCCGCGGGCAGGACGATCCGCGTCACGGCCGCCACACCCTGGCTCGCCACCGCCGGCACCGGAGATGTGCTGGCCGGCACGATCGGGGCCCTCGTCGCCGCGGCCGGGCCGAGCACCGCCGGCGACCTCGCCGCGCTCGCCGCCTCCGGCGCGTGGCTGCACGGCCGCGCCGCCGCGCGGGCCGCGTCCGCCCTGGGCCGGCAGGGCGGGCCGATCACGGCCCTCGACGTCGCAGCGGCGCTGCCCGCGGTCGTCGCGGAGACGCTCGCCGCTCGCTGACCTGGCAGGATAGGCAGGTGTCGAGGCGAGCGGTGCTGTGGGTCGCGTTCGCGATCGTGCACCTCGGTGTGGCCGTCCTGGGCTTCGTCGCCCCGTTCCTGCCGATGGGCGACGTCACCAACGTCTACGACCCCTGGTCGCGCGCGGCGGTCGCCGGCACCGGCCTCGTCGGCGTCACGGAGCAGTGGGTGTACCCGCAGCTCGCGCTGATCCCGATGGTGCTCGCCCGCGGCTTCGCGTGGATCGCCGGCTACGAGGCGGGCTGGGCCATCCTCGTCACGCTCTGCAACGCTCTGACGTTCTCCCTGCTCGTGTCGCGCCCGCGCTCCCGTGGGCGCATCACAGCGGCGTGGTTCTGGCTGGCGTTCATCGCCCTGCTGGGCCCCGTGGCGATGTACCGCATCGACGCGATCACCGTGCCGCTTGCGCTCGCCGGCTGCCTGTGGCTGGTCGGCCGGCCGATGCTCGGCTCGATCCTGCTCGCCGTCGCCACCTGGATCAAGGTGTGGCCCGCCGCACTTCTCGCCGCCGCCGTCGTGGCGGTGCGTCGACGCCTAACCGTCGTGGGCGGTGCGCTCCTGGTGACTGCCGTCACCGTGGGCGCGGTCGTCGTGGCCGGGGGCGGCCCGCACGTCCTCGGCTTCATCTCCGGCCAGACCGGCCGCGGGCTCCAGCTCGAGGCGCCGGTGAGCATGTTCTACCTCTGGCGCGCCGTCGCGGGCGTCGAGGGCTCCTTCGTCTACTACTCCGACGACATGCTCACCTACCAGGTGGCCGGGCCCCAGGTCGACCTGGTCATCGCCGCCATGACGCCGCTGCTGGTGCTCGCGGTGGCCGTCGTCGCCGGGCTCGGTGCGTGGCGCGCCTGGCGGGGCGCGAGCTTCGCGCGCCTCTTCCCGACGCTGGCGCTGGCGTTCGTGCTGACCCTGATCGTGTTCAACAAGGTCGGATCCCCGCAGTTCATGACCTGGCTGATCGCGCCCATCGCGGTCGGACTCGTCATCGACCGGCGGCGCTGGACCCGCCCCGCCGTGCTGGGCCTGCTCGCTGCCGGGCTGACGCAGCTCATCTACCCGTTCACGTACCTGGGGCTGCTCATGGTCGAGCCGCTCCCCGTGCTGCTGCTGACCGCGCGCAACGGGCTCGTCGTGGTGTTCCTCGTGTGGACGCTCGTCGACCTCGCCCGCGTGCCCGCACGGCGCAGCATCCCCGTGTCCGCCCCTGCCCCGTCCGCCTGAACCGGAGGTCTCCCATGCTCGTCGCCTTCTCCGTCGCCCCCAGCGGCACCGGCCGCGCCGACGGGTCGGTGCACGACGCCGTCGCCGCAGCGGTGCAGGTCGTCCGCGCCTCCGGCCTGCCGCACCGGACCACCTCGATGTTCACCGAGATCGAGGGGGAGTGGGATGCCGTCTTCGACGTCGTCAAGCGCGCCACCGAGGCCGTGCTGCCGTTCGGCTCGCGGGTGTCGCTGGTGCTGAAGGCCGACATCCGGCCCGGCTTCACCGGCGAGATCGACGCCAAGGTCGACCGGCTGGAGCAGGCGCTCGCCGACCAGGCCGACGAGGCGTGACCCGGTCGTTCGAATCGATTCGACAGGATGCTGCGCCGCGCGCTAATCTGACGCGATGACCTCCTCGAATCTCTCGAGGGGGGCGGCGATGTGGGCGCTCCTCTCCCTCGCCATCGGCAGCTTCGGCATCGGCATGACCGAGTTCGTGGTGATGGGCCTGCTGCCGGACATCGCGCAGGACCTGCTGCCGGATCTGTGGGCGCAGAACCCCGAGCACGCCATCGCGCAGGCCGGCTGGCTGATCAGCCTCTATGCGCTCGGCGTCGTGATCGGCGCGCCGACGATCGCCGGATCCGTCGCCCGCTTCCCGCGGCACCGCGTGATGATCGGTCTCGCCGTCGCGCTCACCGCCTTCAACGCGCTCACCCTGATCATGCCGACCTTCGGGCTGGTCGCGGCCTCCCGTCTGCTGGCCGGGCTGCCCCACGGGGCGTACTTCGGGATCGGCGCCCTCGTGGCCGCCGACGTGCTCGGCCCCGGCAAGCGCGCCAAGGGCGTGGCGTTCGTGCTCACCGGCCTCACCATCGCCAACGTCGTGGGCGTGCCGCTCGGCACGTTCCTCGGCCAGCAGGCCGGCTGGCGGGCCGCCTTCGCCGTCGTCACCGCGATCTTCGCGCTCGCGACCGTCGCCATTGCGTTCTTCGTGCCCGCCCATCCCGGCGAGCCAGGACGCACGCTCCGGGCGGAGCTGTCGGTGTTCCGGGTCGGCCAGGTGTGGGCGGCGCTCGGCATGGGGGCGATCGGGTTCGGCGGGTTCTTCGCCGTGTACAGCTACATCGCCCCTCTCGTCACAGAGATCGCCGGGTCGCCCGAATGGGCGGTGCCGATCGTGCTCGTGGTGATGGGGCTCGGCATGACCGTCGGCAACCTCGTCGGCGGGCATCTCGCCGACGTCGACCTGAAGCGCACGCTGCTGATCGGGCTCACCGCGCTCGCCGCCGTGCTCGCGCTGCTCGCGGTGACGGCGCCGTGGGTGATCGCGCTGGCCTTCTTCGTGTTCGCGACCGGATTCGTCTCGGCGGCGCTGAGTCCGGCCATCCAGACGCGGCTGATGGATGTGGCCGGCGACAACCAGTCGATCGCGGCGGCCCTCAACCACTCCGCCCTGAACATCGGCAACAGCGTCGGCGCGTTCCTCGGCGGCACGGTGATCGCCGTGGGCTGGGGCTTCGTCGCGCCCGCGTGGGTCGGTGTCGCGCTCGCGCTCGGCGGCCTCGCGATCGCCGTGGGCAGCTTCGCGTTCGAGCGGCGAGCGGCCGCGGTGCCGGTACCGGCCTGACGATCTGCGGAGTCTCGTGGGCCGCGTTCAGGACGCGAGCAGGCGCCGCAGGTGGGCGCCGACGGCCGCGGTCTCGATGAGGAACCCGTCGTGGCCGAAGTCGCTCGAGAGCACGACGGCCTCGTCGCCGTCGAGGGTCGTGTCGATCCCGCGTGCGATCCGGTGCTGGCCGTCGATCGGGAAGAGCCTGTCGCTGTCGATGCCGAGCACGAGGGTCGTCGCGGTGACCCGGCGCAGCGCGTCCTCGACGCCGCCGCGGTCGCGTCCGACGTCGTGGGAGTTCATGGCCTCGACGAGGGCGATGTAGCTGTTCGCGTCGAACCGGCGGGTGAACTTATTGCCGTGGAAGTCGAGGTAGGAGGCCACCGCGAACCGGCCGCCGTGCCCGAGCGGGCTCACTCCGGACTGCCAGGTGCGCTGGAAGCGCTGGTTCAGCTCGGTCGGTGAGCGGTAGTTCAGCAGCGCCATCCGTCGCGCCAGCGCGAGCCCTCGGTGCGGTCCGTCGCCGTCGCCCGAGTCGTAGTACTCGCCGCCCTGGAACCGCGGATCGATCTGGATCGCCTCCAGCTGCACCGAGTTCAGCGCGATCTGGTCGGCGGTGTTGACAGGGGGCGCGGACAGGACGCCGACGCGACGCATCCGATCGGGCATGCCGACGGCCCACTCCAGGGCGTGCATGCCGCCCATCGACCCGCCGATCACCGCGGCCCAGACATCGATGCCGAGGGCGTCGGCCAGCTGCGCCTGCGCGGCCACCTGGTCGCGGATCGTCAGGTACGGGAAGCGGGAGGCCCACTCGTAGCCGTCCGGGGCGATGCTCGCGGGGCCGGTGGAGCCCTGGCAGCCGCCGAGCATGTTCGGCGCGACCACGAACCAGCGGTCGGTGTCGATCGGCGCGCCCGGCCCGACGATCTCGTCCCACCAGCCGGCGGTGGGGTGGCCAGGCTGCGCGGAGCCGCGCACGTGGCTGTCGCCGGTGAGGGCGTGCAGCACGAGCACGGCGTTGTCGCGCGCGGCGTTCAGCTCGCCCCAGCTCTCGAAGGCGAGGCGGTAGCCGGGCAGCTCGCGGCCGCCCTCCGTGCGGAAGGCGCCGAACGCCGCGAACTGCCGCTCGCCGCGCGGGTCGCCGTCACGCCAGGCGCCGGTGACCGGCGGGCGCCCGAGCAGCAGACGGGCGTCGGCCTCGGTCACGGGCGCGCTCGGCACCGTGTCCTCGGAGGTCTGCCAGTCCATCCCCTCATTCTGTCCGGTCGCGCACCGCGCACGATCACTGTTACGCGGTCGGATGCGGGGGCGCCGGCAGCGGCGCGGGCGCCCTCGCGTCACGCCTGGTTGCTCGCCGTCCGGCGCACGCGCCCAGAACAGGTGTTCTGGCGAGGACAGGTGCGTTGCAGCATCCGACGTCCTCCCTCCGCCGGAACACCTGTTCTGGCGCGCGGCGCGCGACGACCAGGGGCTGCGGCCACGACCAGAGGCTGCGGCCATGACCACAGGTTGCGGCCATGGACGGTGACGCGATCGGATGCGGGTGCGCGGTGTCCCCGGGCGGTCGTAGCCTCGGGACATGGACGCCGTCATCGACTATCTGCTGCAGGGCGACCCCGCGATCCGCTGGCAGGTGCTGCGCGACCTGACCGACGCCGCGCCCGACGAGGTCGCGGCCGAGCGTGCTCGCGTGGCCACCGAGGGCTGGGGCGCACGGCTCCTCGCCGCGCAGGGCGACGACGGGCTCTGGGACGGTGGCACGTACCGTCCGGGCTGGGTCGACGAGAGCCTGCCGTTCTTCGACGCCTGGACCGCGACGCACTTCTCCCTGCAGTCGCTGTGGGAGTTCGGGCTCGACCCCGCCGGCGCGCAGGCGCAGCGGGCGGTCGCCCTCGTGCGCGAGAACGTCCGGTGGGAGCATGACGGCGAGCCGTACTTCGCGGGCGAGGTCGAGCCGTGCATCAACGGCATCGCGCTGGGGATCGGCGCGTACTTCGGCGAGCAGGTCGACCCGATCGTCGAGACCATCGTGGCGGGCAGTCTTGCCGACGGGGGCTGGAACTGCTGGGCCGACGGCGGGGCGGCGGTCTCGTCGTTCCACTCCACGATCTGCGTGCTCGAAGGGCTGCGCGAGTGGGAGGCGGCGACCGGCGGGACGGACGCATCGCGCGCGGCCCGGGCCGCCGGCGAGGAGTACCTCCTCGAGCGCGGGCTCTACCGGCGCAGGTCGACGGGCGAGCCCGCCGATCCCCGGATGCTGATGCTGTCGTACCCGGTGCGCTGGTTCCACGACATCCTGCGCGGGCTGGAGCACTTCCGTGCCGCCGACCGTCGAGACGAGCGACTGGCCGACGCCGTGGAGATCCTCCGGGGCAAGGCCGACGCGCACGGGATGTTCCGGTACGAGAACCACCACGAGGGTCCCCGCCCGTTCGAGATGGAGCAGGAGGGCGAGGGCTTTCCGAGCAGGTGGGTCACACTGCGCGCGCTGAGGGTGCTGCGATGGTGGGACGCCGCGGCCTGAGCGCTCCGGCCGGTCAGCGCCGGAACGGTGTCGTCTCGTACGACGCCCCGTGCTGCCCGGCGAGGGCGACGGCCACCCCGTCGACGGTCTGCACGAACCGCTGCGCGGTGTCGAGTTCGGCCGGGACCTGCGCGTCGATCTCCGGGAGGGTTCCCACGGTCTCGTTCGAGAGCCACACGACCCTGCGGCCGACCGCGCGGCCGAGCCCCGCGACGAGGTCCGCGAACCGCCGCCGCTGCGCGTCGTCGAGGTAGAGCAGCACCGCGCTGTGGAAGACGACCAGGGTGGCATCGGGTGGCGCGGCGGCGGCCACATCGGGGAGCAGGTCGAGCAGATCGCCGCGCACGATCTCCGGCGGATCGCTCGCGGCGACCGCGGCGGCGGCGCGCAGCCGCGCGACCCTCCCGTCGTGGTCGGGGCCCGGCCAGATCAGCGTCGCGAGCCAGTCGACGGCCTCGGCGTCGGCGGCGTCGATGGGGGCGAGGTCGATGCCACGGCGCCACACGACCTCCGGCATCCTCGCCGGTGCGGCCGCATCGTCGTCGAGTGTGCAGGGGAGGGTGACGGCGGTGCGATCGCCGAGCGTGCGCATCCCGGTCGGCGTCGTGTACGCGTAGCCATAGCGATCGGGCAGCAGGCAGAGCCCGGCGGCGGTGCCCGCCTCCAGCAGCGCCACCGGACCGTCGATGCGGGCGAGCTGCGGGAGCAGCGTGGCGCAGCGGGCCGGCTCGTTGGTCTGTGTCGTGCGGGTCAGGGCGGTCGCAGCTACGGCATCCCACTCCGCGAGCAGCCACTCCCGCCACTGCGCGTACGGCGCGAGCGGGCAGCCGGCCCAGCGGGCCGAGGCGAAGATGCGGTTGGGCTGCCTGGTGGCCTCGGGCAGGGCCTCGATGAGGCGGAGGACGGCAGCATCCTGCGCGATCCCGGTCGCCCACTGCTCGTACAGGGGTGAGGTGCCGTGCGCCCACCGGCGCCCGAACTCGTCGTAGGTCGCGGAGACGCTTCTGGCCACGGGCTCAGCGTACGTCCGCCGCCGGGGATCGGCCGGGAAGGGCCGGGAACGGCGGATGCCCCGGCCGCCGCTTGTGGCGGTGCCGGGGCATCCGGGATCCCTTGCAGGGGTCAGGCGCGAGCGGCCTCCGCGACGCGACGGGCGGCGGCGAGAGCCTGCTCGAGGTCGGCCTTCAGGTCGTCGATGTTCTCCAGGCCGACCGACAGGCGCACCAGCCCGGGCGTCACACCGGCGGTGAGCTGCTGCTCGGGCGTGAGCTGCGAGTGGGTGGTCGACGCGGGGTGGATCACGAGCGAGCGCACATCGCCGATGTTGGCGAGGTGGCTGAACAGCGAGAGCGTGTTGACGAACTCGCGGCCCGCCTCGACACCGCCCTTCAGCTCGAAGGACAGCACGGCGCCGACGCCCTTCGGGGCGTAGCGGTTCGCCGCGGCGTACCAGGGCGACGTCGGCAGACCGGAGTAGTTCACCGAGGCGACGTCGTCGAGGTTCTCGAGCCACTCGGCGATCTCCTGCGCGTTCTGCACGTGCCGCTCGACGCGCAGCGACAGGGTCTCGATGCCCTGGATGAGCAGCCACGCGCTCTGCGGCGAGATGGCCGAGCCGAGGTCGCGGAGCAGCTGCACGCGCGCCTTGATGATGTACGCGAGCGGGTCGCCGACCGCGGCCGTGTACGAGGCGCCGTGGTACGACGGGTCGGGCTCGGTGAGGCCGGGGAACTTGTCGACGTGCTTCGACCACTCGAAGGTGCCGCCGTCGACGAGGACGCCGCCGATGACCGTGCCGTGGCCGCCGAGGAACTTCGTCGCCGAGTGGACCACGATGTCGGCGCCGTGCTCGAACGGCTTGATCAGGTACGGCGTCGCGATCGTGTTGTCGACGATCAGCGGGATGCCGCTCTCGTGCGCGACGTCGGCCACGAGGCGGATGTCGAGGATGTTGATCTTCGGATTGCCGATCGTCTCGGCGAAGAACAGCTTCGTGTTGGGCCGCACGGCCGCGCGCCACTCTTCGGCGTCGTCCTGGTTCTCGACGAACGTCACGTCGATGCCGAGCTTCTTGAGCGTGTACTTGAACAGGTTGTAGGTGCCGCCGTAGATCGAGCTCGACGAGACGATGTGGTCGCCGGCCTCGGCGATGTTGAGGACCGCGAAGGTCTCGGCCGCCTGCCCGCTCGCGACGAGCAGGGCGCCGGTGCCGCCCTCAAGCGCCGCGACGCGCTGCTCGACGACATCCTGGGTCGGGTTCTGGATGCGGGTGTAGATGTTGCCGAACTCGGCCAGCGCGAACAGGTTCGCGGCGTGGTCGGTGTTGTCGAACACGTACGAGGTGGTCTGGTAGATCGGCGTGGCGCGGGCCTTCGTCACCGGGTCGGGCTGGGCGCCGGTGTGGATCTGCTTGGTCTCGAAACGCCAGTTCTCGGGTGCCGACATGGGAGTGCTCCTGCGGGTGTGGAAGGTGGCGCTGCGCGGACTGCGCGGGCCTGGTCCGAGGGTAGGTTCGAGGCCCCATGGTCGACAAAGGCCGGGAAATGTTACGTAACCTCGGCCGGGTAGCGTTGAGGCATGACGACGAGACGTGCGGTGGTGACCGGAGCGAGTTCCGGGATCGGAGAGGCAGCGACGCGCGCGCTGCGAGCGAGCGGATGGGACGTGGTCGCGGTGGCGCGCCGCGCCGACCGTCTCGCCGAGCTCGAGGGCGACACCGGCGCCGTCGCGTACGCTGCGGACCTCACCCGCCAGGCCGACGTCGATGCGCTCGCCGAGTGGCTCGCCTCGACCGGTGCCGTGCACGCGCTGGTCCACGTCGCCGGCGGCGCCCGCGGGGCCGACCGTGTCGAGGACGGCAGAGCGGACGACTGGCAGTGGATGTTCGAGGTCAACGTGCTGTCGGGCCAGCGGCTGGTCGCGGCGCTGCTCCCGCAGCTGCGTCAGGGCGCCGCATCCGACGGTCACGCCGACATCCTCTTCGTCACCTCCACCGCCGCGCAGAACGCCTACGCGGGCGGTGCGGGGTACAACGCCGCGAAGGCGGGGGAGTCGATGATCGCGCACGCGCTCCGACTCGAACTGAACGGCGAGCCGATCCGCATCGTCGAGGTCGCGCCGGGCATGGTGCAGACGCCCGAGTTCGCCCTCAACCGGCTCGGCGGGAACGCGGATGCGGCGGCCGCCGTGTACGACGGGATCGAGCAGCCGCTCGTCGCGGACGACGTCGCCGACGTCATCGCGTACGCGCTGAACGCCCCCGGCCACGTGAACCTCGACCTCATCACGATGCGTCCGGTCGCGCAGTCCGCCCAGTACCTGCTCGCGCGCGGCCCGCTGCGCGTGCGTCAGGCGTGAGGGGAGCATCATGACGCAGGAGCGCGAGAAGCTCACCTGGGACGGCTTCGGCGAGGCGGCGCGGGAGCTGTCGCGCGCCATCGTGGCGGACGGATTCGTGCCGGAGGTCGTGGTCGCGATCGCCCGCGGCGGCCTGCTGCCGGCGGGCGCCATCGCCTACGCGCTGGGGGTGAAGAGCTGCGGTGCGCTCAACGTCGAGTTCTACACCGGCATCGGCACCGTGCTCGACGCGCCCGAGGTGCTCCCTCCGGCGCTCGACATCGACTTCCTCGCGGGGCGCCGTGTGCTGCTGGTCGACGACGTCGCCGACAGCGGGCGGACCCTCGCGCTCGCGGTGCAGCTGCTCCGCGACCGCGGCGCCGACATGCGCTCCGCGACGATCTACACGAAGCCCGGCTCGATCGCGCTGCCGGACTACGCGTGGAAGGAGACCCCGCTGTGGATCGACTTCCCCTGGTCGTGGCAGGGCACGGTGACGGGCGCGGAGGCGTCCTGACGGTGGCCAGGTCGCTGCACGAGCTCGCCGCCGACGGCCTCGTCGACGCGGGCTGGGCGCAGGCCCTCGACCCCGTCTCCGCCGACATCGCGGCCATGGGCGACCGGCTGCGCGCCGAGGTCGCCGCCGGCCGCGGCTACCTCCCCGCGGGCGACCACGTGCTGCGGGCGTTCCAGCGGCCGCTCGGTCAGGTCAAGGTGCTGATCGTCGGGCAGGACCCCTACCCGACGCCGGGGCATCCGATCGGGCTGTCGTTCGCGGTCGAGCGCCACGTGCGGCCGCTGCCGCGCAGCCTGTCGAACATCTATCAGGAGCTCGAGGCCGACCTCGGCGTGCCGCGCGCGGCACACGGCGACCTGTCGGCATGGAGTGATCAGGGGGTCATGCTGCTGAACCGCGTGCTCACCGTCACCCCGGGGGCTCCCGCATCCCACCGCGGGTGGGGATGGGAGAAGGTCACCGAGCACGCCATCCGCACCCTCGTCGCCCGCGACGCGCCGCTCGTCGCGATCCTGTGGGGCCGGGATGCAGCCGGTCTGACACCGCTGCTGGGGTCGACGCCGATCGTGTCGTCCGCGCATCCGTCGCCGCTGTCGGCCAGGCGCGGATTCTTCGGGTCCCGGCCCTTCTCCCGGGTGAACGAGCTGCTCGCAGAGCAGGGCGCCGCGCCGGTCGACTGGCGGCTCCCGGCGTAGGCTGGTCAGATGCTCGAGGAGGAATACGAGAAGACGCGGAGGGTCGTTCCGCCGCACCTGCGCCGGCGATCGGAGCCTGAGCGTCCCTTCACGTATGAGATCCGCCCCGTCCGGCCGGAGGACCTGCCCGACATCCGCGAGATCTACAACTACTACGTCACCAACTCCGTCGTGACCTTCGATGAGAAGCGGTGGACGATCGCCCAGTGGCGCGAGAAGCTGGCGCACCTCGAGAAGCTGGAGATGCCGTTCCTCGTCGCCCAGTCGCCGTCCGGTCAGATCCTCGGCTACGCGCTCGTGCAGCCGATGTCGTCGAAGTCGGCCTACCGGTTCAGCGTCGAGAACTCGATCTACCTGGGTCAGGCGGCGGCCGGCAAGGGCCTGGGCCGGGCGATGCTGGAAGCGCTCATCGCCGCGTGCGAAGAGGTCGGGATCCGCGAGATGGTCGCCGTGATCAGCGACAAGGGTGCGGAGGCATCGATCGCGCTGCACGAGAAGCTCGGGTTCGAAGAGGTCGGCCGGATGGGCAGGGTCGGCTTCAAGTTCGGTCGCTGGCTGGGCACGATCTACCTGCAGAAGCACCTCAAGCCGGCCAAGAAGCGCGGCCTGTTCGGTCGCCTACGCTGACGCCGACGCGAACGCCCGCACCGCGTCGACCAGCTCGCGCCACGGGCCGGTGAGCTGCCCGTCGTCGAGCTGCGCAGCCCGTCCGTCGTCGTCGCGGACGGCCTCGATGCGCCACTGGAACCGGTCGGCGCCGCTCGGCGGAGCCGCGCATTCGCCCCACGGGCATTCGTCGATGAGGGCGATCCAGCGCGGCGCCTCGTCGGGCGCAGGCTCGGCGGTCCACTCGCGGGTGAGCCCGGCGAACCCGCCCGAGCGCACCACGGTCACCACGATGACGGTCGTGTGCGGCGTGTCGGGGTCCACGCTGACGGATGCTACGCGCTCGGCGACTCCGCCGCGAGCACGCCGACCGCGCGCCAGGCGTCACGCACCGCGGCCGCCTCGGCGCTGTCGTCGCCGAACTGCGCCGCAGCGGCGGTCACAGTGGCCACGGCGAACTGGGCGAACGACGCCGTCGACGACAGCGTGCCGCCGGTGACGGTGCGATACCAGATGAGCCCCGCGCGCTCCCATGCGCTGCCGCCGAGGGCGGTCGCGGCGAGGTAGAACGCGTGGTTCGGGATGCCGGAGTTGATGTGCACGCCGCCGTTGTCGTCGATCGTGTGCACGAAGTCGTCCATGTGCGCCGGCTGCGGGTCGCGGCCCAGCACGTCGTCGTCGTACGCCGTGCCAGGCGCCTTCATCGAGCGCAGCGCCACACCCTGGACCGCGGGGGTGAAGACGCCCTCGCCGATGAGCCAGGTGGCGGCGTCGGCGGTCTGACCGAGGTGGTGCTGCTCGGCCAGCGCGCCGAACACGTCGGATACCGATTCGTTGAGGGCGCCCGACTGCCCGTGGTACACCAGACCGCCCGCGTGCTCGGTGACGGCGTGGGTCAGCTCGTGCGCGATGACGGTGAGCGACCGGGTGAAGCCGCTGAACACCTCGCCGTCGCCGTCGCCGAAGACCATGCGCTCGCCGTTCCAGAACGCGTTGTCGTAGTCGTCGCCGTAGTGCACGGTCGCCAGCAGCGGCTCGCCGTCCCCGTCGACCGAGTTGAGCGCGTACGCGTCCCAGAAGAATTCGAACGTGGCCCCGAGCCCGTCGAACGCCTCATCGACGGCCGCGTCGCCGGTGGCAGGGTCGTCCTCGGTGCGCACGATGTCGCCCGGCAGCTTTTCCTCGTTGTGCGCGTCGGAGATCGTGCGGTCGGGCGCGGGCGCCGTCTCGGCGATGAGCGCGCCCGTCTCGTCGATCGACAGGCGCAGCTGCGAGCGCACCGGGCGGAAGCCGCGCGAGGCGGCCAGGGTGGACCTCGCCGCCTCGGCGGCGCGCGCGAACTGCGGGTCGCCCGCGGTCGCGATGCGGGCGAGCAGGTACGGCGGGACGATCGCGTGGAAGGTGGAGGGGCGCATGCGCCGAGGCTAGCCCACGCTCCCGACAGCTCAGGGGGACACGGTCGTGCCCGCCCTCGGTTCAGCCGCGGTCGATCACCGGGATCGACGCCAGGAGGCGCCGGGTGTAGGCGACCTGCGGCTGCAGCAGCACCTTCTCGGTCGGGCCCTCCTCGACGATGCGGCCGTCCTTCATGACGACCACCTCGTCGCAGAGGCTCTGCACCACGCCGATGTCGTGCGAGACCATCAGCAGCGTCAGGCCCTGCTGCGCGCGGAGCGCGCCGATCAGCTCGAGGATCTGCGCCCTCACCGTCACGTCGAGCGCCGACAGGGGCTCGTCGCCGACGAGGAGCCGTGGGCGGTGCACGATGGCCCTGGCCAGCGCGATGCGCTGCCGCTGTCCGCCCGAGAACTCGTGCGGGAACCGGTCGGCCATGTCGGCCTCGAGGCCCACCTCGCCGAGGACCTCGCGCACGCGGGCGCGGCGGTCGCCGTCGATGCCGAGCGCCCAGAGCGGTTCGCCGACGATCCGCCCGACGCTCATCCGCGGGTCCAGCGACGCGTACGGGTCCTGGAAGACGATGCCGGTCGCCCGGCGCAGCCAGTGCAGCTCGCGGGCGCGGGCGGCGGCGTCCACCGCCCGTCCGTCGAATTCGACGGTGCCGGCGGTGGGGATGTCGAGGCCGAGGAGGAGGCGCACGAGGGTCGTCTTGCCCGAACCGGACTCGCCGATGACGCCGACCGCCGAGCCGGCGCGCACGTCGATGTCGGTGTCCGCGAGGGCCGTGGTCGACCCTGATCGGCCGAACGGGGTGGCGGCGGGCACGCGGTGGCGACGGGTGAGCCCGCGACCTCTCAGCAGGACGTCGTCGCCGCTCATGCGCGTCCCTCCGGTCGCCACAGGGTCGCGGTCGCGTCGCGCAGCAGGCCCTGTGTGACGGGCGACGCCGGTGCGCTCAGCAGCGTCGCGACCGGTGCGTCCTCGACGACGCGCCCGTGCTCGAGCACGATCCCGTGCGTCGCGATCTGCGACAGCACCGCGAGATCGTGCGTGATGAAGATGAGCGACATGCCGTCGTCGTCGGCGAGCGAGTGCATCAGCTCGAGGATCTCGGCCTGGATCGTCACGTCCAGCGCGGTGGTGGGCTCGTCGGCGATGAGCAGACGCGGCCGGCAGGCCAGGGCCATCGCGATCGCGACGCGCTGGCGCTGCCCGCCGGACAGCTGGTGCGGGTACCGTGCCACGATCCGCTCTGGGTCGGGGAGGGCGACACGGGCGGCCTCCGCGATCGCGCGGGCCGCCGCATCCTTCTTCGAGGCATTCTCGTGGATCCGGATCGACTCGGCGATCTGGCGGCCCACCGTGCGGATCGGGTTGAGCGCTGTGCGCGGCTCCTGGAACACGATGCCGATCTCGTCGCCGCGCAGTCGGGCGAGGTCGCGATCGGGGAGGCCGATCAGCTCCCGCCCGTTCCAGCGGATGCTGCCGGTCGCCGTCGCGCCGTCGGGGAGCAGCCCCAGGATGGCGAGCGCGGTCAGCGACTTGCCCGACCCGGATTCGCCGATGAGGCCGACCCGCGCGCCGTCGGGCACGGAGAACGAGACGCCGTCGACCACGCGGCGGTCGCCGATCTCGATGACGAGGTCCTGCACCTGCAGACTCATGCGACCACCTCGGGAAGGTGGGTGCGGGCAGCGCTCGGCCGGTGGGAGAGGGTGGGGTCGGTGGCCTCGCGCAGTCCGTCGCCGAGCAGGTTGAGACCCAGGACGGTCACCGTGATCGCGAGGCCCGGCCAGATCACCGTGAGCGGGTGGATCGAGATGTAGCGCTGCACCTCGGCCAGCAGCAGCCCCCAGGAGGGCTCGGTCACCGGCGCGCCGAAGCCGAGATACGACAGGCCCGCCTCGGCGAGCACCGCGACCGCCATGCCCCACGACAGCTGCACGATGAACACGGGCGCGACGTTGGGCATCAGGTGCCGCTGCATGTTCTGCGCGGGCGTGAGGCCTGCCGCGCGACCGGCCAGCACGAAGTCGCTGTGCAGCACCCGCCGCAGCTCCGGGCGGGTCACGCGGGCCACGTTCACGCCGAAGCCGATCCCGACCGACCAGATCACGACCCACAGGGATCCGCCCCACACCGACGAGATCATCATCGCGATCAGCAGCACGGGGAAGGCGATCAGGATGTCGACGAAGACCGCGACCGACTCGCGCACCCACCGCGCCGTCAGCGCCCCGAGTGCGGCGAGCGCGATGCCGACCACCGTGGCCACGATCCCGGCGCCCAGCGCGACGAACACGGTCGTACGGGCGCCCGCCATCAGCAGGCTGAGGATGTCGCGGCCGGTCGCGTCGGTGCCGAGCAGGTGCGGCCAGCCGGGCGGCGCCCACCGGTCGGCGAGGTCGACCTGCTGCGGATCGAACGGCGTCCACACCAGCGAGATCAGAGCCGTCACGCCCACGACGGCGAAGACGATGATGCCGAACCGCCCCGTCGACAGGGACCACAGCCGGCGCAGCCACGTCGCGCGCATCAGGCGGCCTCCCGCTGTCGCGGGTCGAGGATGCGGTGCGTCAGGTCGACGAGGAAGCCGACCACGAGCACGAACCCGGTGAGCACGAGGAGCTCTCCCTGCACCTTCGGCAGATCGCGGGCGCCGACATCGGCCACCAGCATCCGCCCGATCCCGGGGAGGGTGAACAGCTGCTCGATGACGACCGCGCCGACGATGATGCCGGCGACCTGCAGCCCGAGCACCGTGATCACGGACAGCCCCACGGTGGGCAGCCCGTGCCGGATGAGCGCCGTGTCGCGGGTGAGGCCCTTGGCGGCGGCGGTGCGCACGAAGTCCTGGCCGACGGCCTGCAGGGTCGCGCTGCGCACGAACCGCAGCAGCATCGCGCCCTCGACCACGCCGATCGTGAGCGCGGGCAGCAGCAGCGAGCGGACGGCGAGCCACGGGGTGTCCCAGCCAGAGCGGGGGAAGCCCTGCGCGGGCAGCCAGCCCAGCCAGACCGCGAACACGACGACGAGCATCATGCCCGCCCAGATCACCGGGACTGCCGCGAGCGCCTGCGCGCCGACGCTCAGCGCCGTGCCGTCGGCACGCCCGCGGCGCATCGCCGAGAGGACGCCGAGCGGGATGCTGATGACCAGGGCGACCGTCAGCGACATCAGCCCGAGCGGCACCGTCACCTGCGCCTTCTCGGCGAGTTCGGCGGCGACCGACGAGCCGGTGACGAGGGACGTGCCGAGGTCGCCGGTGAGGACTCCCGAGATCCAGTCGAGGTACTGCGTGAGGAGGGGCTCGTTCAGCCCCATCTCCTCGCGCAGCGCCTCGACCTGCTCAGGGCTGCCGTTGGTGCCGGCGATCATCTGAGCGACGTCGCCCGGCAGCACCCTGAGCGTGAGGAAGATCAGCACGCTGGCGACGAGGAGGCCCAGCAGCAGCAGGGCCACCCTCGTCAGCGCATAGCGGATCACTCCGAAGAGACTGCCACACCCGCGAGGTTCAGGCGCGAGTTGATCGAGTCCTGCGGGAAGCCCGAGATGCCGTCGCCGACCGCGGTGATCGTCTGGCCGTTGTAGAGCCAGTCGGCGGCGTCGTCCTCGGCGACGATCCTGGCCGCCTCGGCCAGGAGGTCGGCCGACGCGTCGGGGTCGACGGTCGCCAGGGCCTCGGCGTACAGCGACTGCACCTCGGGGTTGTCGTAGCCGAAGTAGTAGTCGGGGTTCGCGAAGTTGCCGAAGTCGCGCGGCTCGACGTGCAGCACGTAGCTGAGGTCGTAGTCGTGGTTCGTGTACACGTCCTCGAGCCACGTGGCGAACTCGACCGACTGCACGGTCAGGGTGACGCCGATCTCGTTGAAGTCCGAAACGAGGACCGTCGGGATCGTCGTGCCGTAGAAGGACGGGATCGTGAGGGTCAGCTCGAGGTCCTCGACACCGGCGTCGGCGAGGAGCTCCTTGGCCTTGGCGGGGTCGTAGGGGGCGACGTCGGACAGGTCCTCGTAGCCGGGGTCGAGCTCGGGGATCGGGCCGAAGAGGGTCGTTCCGGCGCCGACGGTGTCGACGAGCGCCTGGTGGTCGATCGCCAGCCGCAGCGCCTCGCGGACGCGGGCGTCGTCCAGCGGCGCCTTCTTGTTGTTGAACGCCAGGGTGCCCTTGTCGGTGGTCTTGCCGTTGGTCAGGGTGAACCCGCCCGCCTCGTCGAGCTGGGGCGCGAGGGTCGGGTCGACGGCGGTGAGCACGTCGAGGGTGCCGTCGAGTGCGGCGTTGACGCCGGCCGTGAAGTCGGGGATGTACTGCAGGACGACTCCGGCCACGCCGGCCTTGTCGCCCCAGTACTCGTCGTTGCGTGCGAACTCGATGCTGTCGCCCTGCGTCCAGTTGACGAGGGTGAACGGCCCCGTGCCGTTGGCGGCCGTCTGCAGGTCGGTCTTGTCGCCCGACTTGAACACGAGACCGGCGGGCCCGGTGAGCGTGAACAGGAAGTTCTGGTTCGGCTCGGTGAGCGTGATCACGACGGTGTCGTCGCCGTCGGCGGCGATCGAGTCGACGCCGGCGAAGTCGGCGTGGCCGATGATCGTGTCGTCGTCCTTGACCGCCGTGAGCGAGTCCACGACGTCGTCGACGGTGAGGTCCTCGCCGTTGTGGAAGGTGACGCCGGAAGCGAGCGTGAACGTGTAGGTGAGGCCGTCGTCCGAGACAGTGTGGCCCGTCGCCAGCGCGTCGACGATCTCGTTGTCCTGCGTGCGGGTGACCAGGCCCTGGTAGATGTTGTCGATCAGGACCTGCTCGAGCGCGGCGCCGCTGGTGTGGCGGATGTCGAGGTTGGTCGGCTCGAGCACGAGGCCGACGGTGATCTCGGCGTTCGGATCGGGGGTGCCGGTCGCGGTCGGCGTGGTCGAGGGATCTGCGGTGCAGGCGCTGAGCGTCAGGGCGCCTGCGGCCAGCAGCGCTGCTGCGGCGAGGGCGGTGCGGCGGAACATGGTGGTCCTTTCGGGGGACACCCGCTGTCAGGGGGATGCTGTGGATGGCCTCGGCTTCGGGTCCCGAGCCGGGAACCAGCCTAGAGAGCCGCAGACGAGGCTATTGGTGTTCCTACTCAGAACGAAATACAAGCGTTAGCCCTTCCCGGCGAGCTGTCGCAGTCGTGCGCCGAGCTCGACCGGGATCTCCTCCTGCACGTTGTGGCCGGAGGGGACGTCGACGACGGATGCGGCGGGCACCCGTTCGCGGTAGGCGTCGGCATCGGCCGTGGTGACGTAGCCGCGCTCGCCCCGGATCAGGGTGAGGGGCGCGGTCACGGCGGCGAGGTCGTCCCAGCCGGCCTGGCCGAGCACCGCCGCGAGGGCGTCCTGCTGCGCCCCTGCCGCTGCGGCGGCGGTGGGGGAGGAGGCGGCGGCGGCGTTCGCGAGGCGGGCGAAGTGATGCTTCCACTCCACGCGGCCGTCGTCACGGACGCGCGAATTGTGGAACACGCCGCGCTCGGCGGCCGCCCGCTGCCCGCCCAGGCCGAAGGCGAGCGCGCGGTCGACGAGCTCGTCGCGGCTCGCCCAGTCGGTCGGGCCGGCGAAGAACTCGCGCAGCTGCGCGGCCCCGCCGTTCTGGTCGATCCCCGGGGTGATGTCGATCACGACGAGCTCGCGGACGAGCTCGGGGGCGGTCGCGGCGACGGCCGCGGCCGTCAGACCGCCGAGCGACTGGCCGACGAGCAGCTGCGGACCGTCGGCCCACGCCTCGATGCCGGCGATGACGTCGGGCGCGAGCACCCGGGCGACGTACGCCGCGTCGTCGCGCCACGACGAGTCGCCGTGGCCGGGCAGGTCGATCGCCAGAGCAGGCAGCCCGAGGGCGAGGATCGTGGTGTCCCAGGTGTGGGCGTTGAGTCCAGCCCCGTGCAGGAACGTGACCCCCACGGGCGGTGAGGGGTTCCCGCTCCCTGAGCCCGTCGAAGGGTCGGTGTGCTCGTCGAGCGGGAGATACCGCAGGGCGCTGAGCGTCCGGCCGTCGGGCAGGACCAGCGAGAGGCGCTCACCGCGGGGGAGCGGGCCGTCGATGCCGGCATCGGCGGCCTGGGCGGGAAGGAAGGAGAACTCGTCTGCGAGGTCGGTCACCCGCCCATTCTCACTCACCGGGCCGCCCTCACCGGGGCGTCGGTAGTGTGAGGACATGAGCGAAGAACGTCGCGTCCACCTCGCCCGCTCCGCCCGTCCCTCCTACGACGCGCTCGCCGCCTTCTCCAAGACGGTGATCGCCGCCGCCGCCGACGCCGGCATCGACGACCGGCTCCGCGAGATCGTCCAGCTGCACGCCTCGCAGCTCAACGGCTGCGCGTACTGCGTCCGGGTGCACGTCGAGCGCGGCACGGAGGCCGGGCTCGAGGCCGACACGATCGCCCAGATCCCGGTCTGGCGCGAGTCGGGGGTGTTCAGCGAGCGGGAGCGGGCGGCCCTCGAGCTCACCGAGTCGTTCACCTTCATCCACGAGGACGGCATCCCCGACGACGTCTACGACCACGTCGGCGGCATCCTCAGCGAGGCGGAGTACGTCGCACTGAGCTGGATCCTCGTCTCGATCAACGCGTTCAACCGCATCGCGGTGGCCGGCCGCTACCCGGTGCCCCCGAAGGCATGACCGACCAGGATCCCCTGGTCCCCGGCGCCGTCAATCTGCGCGACGTCGGTGGCCTCCCCGCCGGCGCGTCCCGCACGCGCCGGGGAGTCCTGTACCGCTCCGGCCACCTCGCGACCCTCGATGAGGACGGCGTCGCTGCGCTGGGCATCCTCGGCATCCGCCGTGTGATCGACCTGCGCGCAGACGACGAGGTGCGACTGCAGCCGAGCCGGACCGACGGCCTCGAGATCCGGATGCAGCGCGTGCCGCTGTTCCTCGGCTCGGCGACCTCCTTCTTCGAGCAGGACCTCTCCCTGGAGGAGATGTACCGCCGCATCGTCGACGACTCGGCCGCGGGCGTCGTCGAGGTGGTGCGCGGCCTCCTCGTCGAGCAGCCCGTCCTGGTCCACTGCACGGTGGGCAAGGACCGCACGGGCGTGACCGTGGCGGTGGCGCTCGCCGCCGCCGGGGTCGACAGCGAGGCCGTCGTCGCCGACTACGCGCGCACCGAGGCGCTGCTCCCCGAGCGCCGCAACCGTGCGGTGCTCGCGTACCTGCGGGCACAGCATCCCGATGCCGTGCACCTGGAGGATCTCGCCACGCGGTCCCCGGCCGCGGCCATGCGGACGCTCCTGGCGGACCTCGCCGCGCGGTACGGCTCCGTGGGGGACTATCTGCGCGCCCACGGACTGTCCGACGACGAGCTGGCGGAGCTCGCCCGCATCCTCGTCGAACCGGAGTGAGGTAAGGCAACCCTTCACTCGGGGGTATAGTGGAGGAGTCATGTCCCACTCCCTCGAGCACAGCGCCACGGCGCACGACCCGGTCGCCTGCCGTTCCTCACGGCACACCCGGGTGCAGCACCTCATCACGGCCGACGAGTCGTCGCTCGCCGAGCTCGAGGCGCTGCTGGCGACGCTGCCGATCTGCTCGACCGGACGCGTGTTCATCGAGGTGCCCGACGCGACCTGGCAGAACGACATCGTCGTGCCCGCCCGCATGGTCCTCACCTGGCTCGACCGCTCGCGTCGCTCGGGCGATCCGGGCACCGGCCGCAGCTGCGCGCCCGGTCAGGCGCTCGCGCGCGCGGTGACCGCGTGGGCGGACGAGATGCTCTGCGCCGACGACGATCACACCCGCGTGTTCCTGCTCGGCGGCTACCTCGGCACGGCCGACATCGTCGACCACCTCACCGGGCGCCTCGGCATCGACGCGGCGGGCATCCACACTCCCGAGCGCTTCGGCCTCACCGCCTCGCGCTGACCGCCCTGTCGCTCCCGCGGGGGACGTAGTTGCCGTCTTCGAGGCCCGCCTCGATCTCGAACCGGTTGCGCAGCGGATCGCGACCAGCGAGCAGGTAGAGCAGCGGCATGAGCAGCCCGTAGCGCTGCCACTGCCGCTTGTGGACGGCCTCATGCCGCAGCACCCGGTCGGTCACGCCCGCGTCGCCGGTGAGGAAGCAGCCGCCCACGCAGACGCCGCCACGACGGAAGGCCCAGCCCGGCAGGCCGCGGAACACCCAGAGCCCCTCGCGCCGCTCCACGCGGCCTGTGCTCCACAGCGACCCCCACAGCCACCCGACCGTCGTCCCGTACCAGTACCCGACCCGGCTGATCGGCGAGTCGAGCAGCACCGCCGGGATGCGCCGGTCGAGCGCCTGCCCTCGGGCGACAGCCGCGTCGGCCGTGTCGCGCCAGCCGGCAGGGGGCGTCGGGATCGGGCTCACGCGAGGGCGCCGATCACGCGCAGGATCGCGCCGAGATCGTCGACTGCCGCTGCCGGCGACGCCGGGGCGAACCCGGCGATGGACGCGCCGACGAGCGGCACGCGCTCACGGAGGCGGCCGATGGCCGCGACCAGCTGAGGGACCTCCGCGCCGAACGGCACGGGGATGGAGACGCCGCCGAGCACCGCGGGGTCGAGCACATCCAGGTCGACGTGCACGTAGACGGCGTCCGCCCCGGTCGAGGCGACCGCCGCGGCGAGGGCATCGGGGTCGGCCAGATCGTCGGCACTCAGGCGCCGCAGGCCGAACCGCTCCGCTGCCTCCTCCTCGGGGTCGTCCAGGTCGCGTGCACCGACGAGCACGACGCGGTCCGCCGCGATGGCGCCGTCCAGCCGCAGTGTTCCCTCGCCTTCGCCCAGCACCGCGCGCAGCGCCATGCCGGAGAACGCGCCGGACGGCGATGACTCTGGGTCGTTGAGGTCGCCGTGCGCGTCGCACCAGACGACGGCGAGCGCAGGATGCTGCGCCGCGGCGTGGGCGATCGCCGGCACCGCGACGCCGCAGTCGCCGCCGACCACGACGACATGCTCCGTCAGCGGGGCGAGGTGCTCCTCGACGATCGAGCGGATGCGCGCCACCGCGCTCAGGCGCTGCACGCCGGTCTCGAGCGCCTCGCCGGCCTCGAGCGGCACCTCCACCAGGGTGCAGGCCGAGCGGGGCAGATCGCCGGCGATCGCCTCCGCGCCGTCGACGAGGAGCATGGCGCGCGCGGCGGGGGAGCCCTGCCACTGCGGCACGACGAGGAACCGGGTCATGACGTCATCCTCTCGCGGCGGCGGACCGGCCGCATCCGCCGCGCTCATCGAGATGCGGGCGCCGCCCGGAGGGACGGCGCCCGCACGGGCGGGCTGCTACTGGTCGATCGCCGCCTGCGGCGTGCCGCCCGACTTCAGTGCGGCCAGGCGTGCCTCGACCTCGGTGAGCTGGCCGATGTCCTCGAGCGACTCGAACTGCGCGTCGAGGCTCGACGCGGCCAGCTCCTCCTTGCCGGCGGCGAGCGCCTCCTGGCGGCGCACCTTGTCTTCGAAGCGGCCGAGCTCGCTGGTCGGGTCCATCACGTCGATCGACTTGATCGCGTCGTGGACCTTGTTCTGCGCCTCGGCGGTCTTGGCGCGGGCGAGCAGCTCGGAGCGCTTCGACTTCAGCTGCTCGAGACGCTGCTTCATGCCGTTCAGGCCGTCCTTGAGCTTGCCGACGACCTCGTTCTGGGCGGCGATCGACGGTGCGATCGCGCGGGCCTCGTTCTCCTCGCCGATCTGGCGCTGCAGGGCGATCTTGGCGAGGTTGTCGAACTTGTCGGCGTCGACGGTGTTGCCGACCGCGCGCAGCTCGTCGGCCTTGCGGCTCGCTGCGAGGGCCTTGTTGCCCCACTCGGCGGCCGCCTGGATGTCCTCCTGGTGGTCGCGCTCGAGCAGGCGCAGGTTGCCGATCGTCTCGGCGATCGCGGACTCGGCCTCGGCGATCGAGTTCGAGAAGTCGCGCACGAGCTGGTCGAGCATCTTCTGCGGGTCCTCGGCGGAGTCGAGGAGGGCGTTGATGTTCGCCTTCATGAGGGTGGAGATGCGACCGAAGATGGACTGCTTTGCCATCGGATTTCCTTCCTATCGGAGAGTGCGTGGGTGGATCGTGGGCTCGGGTGGGGATGACGGGACGGCGATCAGAAGCGGCCACCTCCTCGGCGTCCGCGTGTCCCGCCGCCGCCGAAGCTGCCCGGACGGAAGCCGCCGCTGCTGCTGCTGCTGCTGCGTCCACCGCCGCCGAAGGAGCCGCCGCCGCCGAGCGAGCCGCCGCCGAAGGAGCCGCCGCCGCCGAACAGGCCGCCCATGCCGCCCGAGGAGCCGCGCGAGCCGCCGCCGCTGAGCAGCGAGTTGATGACGATGCCGCCGAGCACTGCTCCCAGCATCCCGCCGCCGCCCTGCGTGGCGGGCGCCCCGCTCTGGAAGGCGCCCACGTCGCGCTGCGCGTACTCGATCGCCTGGCCGGCGAGCTGGTCGGCGCGCTGCGCGTGCTGCAGAGCCTGCGCCGGATCGGTGTCCTGCAGCTGCTGCGCCCGCACGAGCGATGCGCCGGCCTCGGCGAGGCGGGTGCGGGCCTCCGCACCGACCGCCCCACGCCGCGAGGTGATGAAGTCCTCGGCCGCGGAGACCTGCCCCTGGGCCTGCAGCATGAGCTGGGCGATCCGCTGGCGGTCGCGCTCTGCCTGCGCCTGCGCGTCACGCACGCCGGCGACGACGGCGTCGATCTGCTGGTTGGCGGCCTGGAGTGCCTGGAGCGTGGCCAGCGGACGCTTGCGCGGTGTGGCGAGATCGGCCGTCGCAGCGTCGATGCGCTGGCGGGTCGCGGCGATGACGCCCGCGATGCGCCCGTCGCCATCGGGGAGGGCAGAGGCGGTCGCGATGTCGCCCTCGAGCTCCGCGACGAGTGCCGCCGCGGCGCGCTCGCCCTCGGCCAGATCGGCGCCCAGTGTCGAGATCGCCTGCTGGAGGAGGGCGGCCTGGTCGACGGCGTCCTCAGCCGCGCGGATGCTGACGGCGGCCTCGCCGCCCTTGTCCGCCGCGATGGCGGCCTGGGCCGCGGCCAGCTGCTGATCGGCGAAGGCGATGCGGTCGCGGGCCTGCTGCGGGTTGTCGGCCACCGTCGCCAGCGCCTCCGGCGCGTAGGCGGCGGTGAGCCCTGCCAGCGCGGCGGCGGCCGCGTCGATGCCGCCGGCAGCAGTGTCGCGCTCCGCGCGGATCCGGGAGAGGGCCGCAGGCGCATCCTGCTCGAGCTTGCGCAGCTCGTCGAAGTCGGCGGCCTTCTCATCGAGGCCGCGGTTGGCCGCATCCAGCAGATCGAGGATGTCGGCGTACCAGGCGCGTTCCTGCTGATCGGTGTCCGGCGTGCCGTCGTCGAGCTGCTGCTGGATGCCGAACGCCTGCTGCAGGTTCTCCTTCGCGGCGGCGAGGGCGGCCTCGAACTCGACGGTCGCGGCATCGCCGAACTGGGCGCGCGCGAAGCCGAGCTCCTGCTCGCTGGTCTTGACCGCGTCATCGGTCTCGACGAGGGCCGTGGCCGCGCGCCGCGCGAGCTCCCTCGTGTCGACGGCGTCGATGCCGGTCGGCTGTGCCGCAGGGCCGGGGCCGCCCGCCGCGCGCCGCCGCCGGCGGACGAACAGCCAGATGACGACAGCCGCAGCCGCGACGATCACGACGGTCACGACGATGCCGGTGACCCCGCTCGCGCCGTCCGCGGCACTCTCGAAACCGTAGGCGGCCGCGTCGATCGCGCCGGCCCAATCGTTCTCGCTCAGCAGCGGCTTGACGTCGGCTTCGATCTCCGTGAGCTCCGACTCGCTCAGCGGACCGGTCGAATCCGCCGAGATGTAGAACTGCCGGCCGTCGGTCGCGACGGCGAGGAGGTACTGGGTCTGGCCGAGTCCGTTCTCCTGCGCCACGGCGTCAGCCCACTGCTGACGGTCGGCCGGGTTCGTGAAATCGTCGACGAAGACGACGAACAGGTCGATGCCGGTGTCGGAGAAGAGCTGCCCGAGGCGATCGTTCGCCGTCGCCTCCTCCGCAGGGGACATCACATCGACGTCGTCGGTGACGTACGCGCTGCCCAGGGGCACCGGGTCTGTCGCCCAGGCCGCGGAGGCGGTTCCCGCCGAGAGCGCCACGGCGACCGCAGCGAGCGCCAGTGCCCATCGCGCGCGCATCGAACCCCCTTGGACGGGCTCGGTCGCAGCCCAGGATCCGAGTCTATGCAGGTAGCCGCATGCGGGGACAGTGCGCCGCCTGAGTGAACCCCGTGAGGCGCGGGACGCGGGTCGCTTCGCTGCGCACGCCGGCCGGGTGACTAGGGTGGCCGGGTGCAGATGGACGATCGATACGGCGGCGACGTGCTGGCGGCCGGGTGGCGCGACCGCGCGCGCACGGCGGTGCCGCACGTGGCAGCATCCCGCGATCTCGTGGTGGAAGTGGCCGAGGACGGCTACTGCGGCGCCGTGGTCGACGTGGCCTCAGGACGGGTCGAGCTCGAAGACCGGCTGGGCCGCCGACGCCTGTTCCCGCTCGGCGGGGGCTTCCTGATCGACGGGAAGGCCGTCGTGCTCACCCCGCCGGCCCCGACGGCGCCCGCATCCCCGCGGCGGACCGCCTCCGGCTCGTTCGCCGCACCCGACACCCGTGCCCGCGTCGCCCGCGCCAGCCGCATCTTCGTGGAGGGCCGGCACGACGCCGAGCTCGTCGAGAAGGTCTGGGGCGCCGACCTGCGCGCGGAGGGCGTCGTCGTGGAGTACCTGCAGGGCGTCGACCTGCTCGAGGCCGCGCTCGACGAGGAGCCGCCGTCGGCCGAGCGTCGCGACGGCGTGCTCGTCGACCACCTCGTCGCGGGCTCGAAGGAGTCGCGCATCGCCGACCAGATCCTGCGCGGCCGCCACGGCCGTCACCTCAAGATCGTCGGGCATCCGTACATCGACGTGTGGCAGTGCGTCACACCCCGGGCGATGGGCATCGAGGCGTGGCCGCACGTGCCGCGCGGCACCGACATCAAGGTGGGCACGTGCCGCGCCTTCGGCTGGCCCGCCGACACCCAGGCGGACCTCGCCAGGGCATGGCAGCGGATCCTCGCGCGGGTCACCTCGTATCGCGATCTGGAGCCGTCGCTGCTCGGCCGGGTCGAGGAGCTCATCGACTTCGTGACGGTCGAGGGGTAGCCGACCTCCCCGCGTACGCTGGGACGGTGACCGAAGCCTCCACGCCCGAGCGTCGCTTCCGCGACCGCCCCGTCTCGTTCGTCCGCCGCAGCGGGCGGATGTCCGATGGCCAGGAGCGGGCGTGGGCCGAGCTCGCACCGCGATACGTCATCGACGTGCCGAGGGATGCGGCGGCCACCAGCATCCTCCCCGGCTCCGCGATCGATCCCCTCACCGTCTGGGGGCGCGTCGCGCCGCTCATCGCGGAGATCGGCTCCGGCCAGGGTCACGCGATCGTGCACGCCGCCGCGACGAGTCCCGACGTGGACTTCCTGGCGATCGAGGTGTTCCGCGCGGGCCTGGCCCGCACCATGCTCGATGCGGAGAAGGCAGGCGCGACGAATCTGCGGCTCGTCGAGGCGAACGCGCCCGAGGTGCTGCAGCATCTGCTGCCCGCCGGCGCTGCCGCCGAGGTGTGGGTGTTCTTCCCCGACCCGTGGCACAAGAAGAAGCACACGAAGCGGCGGCTCGTGGCCCCCGAGTTCCCGCCGATCGCGGCCGCGGCGCTGGCGGACGGCGGGATGCTGCGCCTCGCGACCGACTGGGAGGACTACGCGCTGCAGATGCGCGACGTGCTCGATGCCGCCGACGGCTTCGAGCGGGCATTCGAGGGCGACTGGGCGCTCCGGTTCGAGGGGCGCACCATGACGGCGTTCGAGCGCAAGGGCATCGCGAAGGGCCGCGCGATCCGCGACCTCGCGTACCGCCGCGTGCCGCGGGGCTGAGATGCCCGGCGCCCGGCTGTCGACGCCAGAATCCGTCACCCTCCCTGCATGGTCGGCCGCGCTCCTGCCCGCCGCGCTGGCGTGCCTCGCCGCCCCGGCGTTCTTCGTGCTGCGGGTGGCGTGGGTGGGCTGGCTGCTGCTAGCCGCAGCCCTGGTCCTGGCCTGGCTCATCGAGCGTCGTCGGCCGGCGACCCCGAGCCTGGTCCGCGATCTGTCGCTCATCGCCGTGGGGCTGCTGATCGTCAGCGCGATCCCGCTCAAGGCCGAGCTCGACAACCTGGCGATGGTCCGCTTCGCGGCGGCACTCGGCGGGGCCGTGGCCGTGCCGTACCTGATCTCGCGGTATGTCTACCGTGACCACGCGACGCGATTCCCGTGGCGTGGGGGCGGACGGTGGACCCGCTTCCAGTGGGCGTGGCTCGTGGCGGTCCTCGTCCTCGGGTGGCTCATCCTGCCCTTCTACTTCATCACCTCGGGCGTGTACCTGAACTGGCCCGTCGTCGACACCCCCGAGCTGATCGCGCGGCTGTTCGTCGGCGTGGGGGCGGTCGGCATCTGGGATGAGCTGTTCTTCATCTGCACCGTCTTCGCGCTGCTGCGGCGGCACTTCCCGATGTGGCAGGCGAACGTGCTGCAGGCGGTGGTCTTCGTCTCGTTCCTGTGGGAGCTGGGCTATCAGGCATGGGGGCCGCTGCTGACCATCCCGTTCGCCCTGCTCCAGGGCTACATCTTCGTGCGCACCCGTTCGCTGGCGTACGTCGTGACGGTGCACCTGCTCTTCGACGCCGTGGTGTTCCTGGTGCTGGTGCACGCCCACAACCCCGGGCTGCTCGACGGCCTCTTCCTGGTCTGACCCCGAGACGCCGCTGCACAGGGGGTGACCAGGTGAAGCGGGTACCGTGGACAGCGGACCCGATGAAGGGCCCCGGACGACGGATCAGTACCCGGTGAGCGACAAGACTGGCCAAGGAGCTGAGTCTGATGTCGTGGGTCATCCTGGTCGTGTCCGGAATCCTCGAAGCCGTCTGGGCGACCGCGCTCGGCAAGTCCGACGGTTTCACCCGCCTCTGGCCGACGGTGACTTTCGGCGTCGCACTGGTGCTGAGCATGGGCGGGCTGGCGCTCGCCATGCGCGACATCTCGACCGGCACCGCGTACGCGGTGTGGGTCGGCATCGGCGCCGCCCTCACCGTCGGATACGCGATGGTCACGGGAGAGGAGCCGTTCTCGATCGTGCGGATGCTGCTCATCCTCGGTCTCGTCGGCTGCGTCGTCGGACTGAAGCTCGTGGGACACGAATGAGCGTGCAGGCTCCCGACAGCCCTGATCGCTATCCTGACGACGTGCCCCCCACCGCAGAGCCGCGCGCCGTCACCGCGCAGGACGTCACCCGCCGCGACGCGATCGCGGAGTACGGACTGATCGGCCGGCCGCCGGAGCCCGACCTGGAGGGCCTGGTGCAGCTCGCCGCAACGCTGTGCGACGTGCCGACCGCGGTCATCAACATCATCGACGACCACGCCCAGCATCAGGTCGCCGCGGTCGGGTTCCAGCCGTCGGTCTGCGCACGCGAGGACTCCATGTGCGCCGCGGTGCTCGATGACCCTCGTCGTGTGGTGGTCTCCGATGCGCGCACCGATGCGAGGTTCGCCGACAACCCGTTCGTGACCGGTGAGATCGGCAACGTCCGCTTCTACGCCTCGAGTCCGCTGATCACGCCCGCCGGTGTCGCCATCGGCACCCTGTGCGTGTTCGACGAGGAGACCGGCGATCTCACCCCCCAGCACAGCCGAGGTCTCGATCTGCTCGCCCACCAGGTGGTCGACGTGCTCGAGCTGCGACGCATCACCCGCGAACTCGGCCAGTCGAACGACCAGCTGCGCACCTTCGCCGGCCAGATCAGCCACGACCTGCGCAATCCGCTCACGGCGCTCACCGGGTTCATCGAGCTCGCCGCCGACAGCCCGGAGCTCGCCGACGCACCCCAGGCGACCCGTGCCCTGGCGCGCGCCGAGTCCGCGGCGTCGCGGATGGACTCGATGATCTCGGACCTGCTCGACTACGCGCGCATCGGCGGGCAGGTCCGCCACACGCCTGTGCAGCTCGACGAGCTCGCACGCACCGTGCTGGAGGACCTCGACGCCGCGCTCGTGCAGAGCGGCACCGAGGTCGACGTCGACGCCGGGATCCAGGTGTCGGCGGATGCGACCCTGCTGCGGGTGCTGCTGCAGAACCTCGTCGCCAACGCGGTGAAGTTCAGCTCGGCCGCCGGCGTGGTGCCCCGTGTCGCGATCGGTGCGGTCGAGCTCGCGGGCGGATGGCGGGTGACGGTCGACGACAACGGGCCAGGCATCCCCGCAGCCGACCGGGAGCGGGTGTTCGAGCTGATGGAGCGCGGCCAGACCGGCGGCGTCCCCGGCCTCGGCATCGGCCTGTCGACCTGCCGGCGGATCGTCGAGGCACACCGGGGTCTGATCGGCATCGAGGACTCGCCCCTCGGGGGGACGCGCGTCTGGGTCGTGCTGCCCGCCACGTCCTGAGTCGGGCCTACGAGCGGACGAGCGCCCCTGGAGGCCGGCGTTCGCCGTCGCCAGGGGCGCTCGTGACCAGCGGGCTAGGCCGTTGCCGTGACCGTCCGCTTCTCCGGGATGAGCACCGCAGCGACGGCGCCCGCCACCACCACGGCCGGCAGCAGCCACAGCGCAGCCTGGAAGTCGGCGAGGGCCGGGTCGTCCGGCAGCAGTGCGCTCGGGATCGAGGTGAGCAGTCCGCCGATGATGAAGCAGACGCCGTTGACGATCGCCGACGCGCTGCCGATGAGGCTGCCCGGCACGGCTTCGCCGGCGATGGTGAAGCCGAGCATGTGCGCGCCGGCGAAGAACCCGATCGCGAACATGAGCACGAGGGCCGCGCCCTGGCCCTCCGCGGGCAGATAGATCACCAGGGCGATCGCCAGCGCCTGCAGGAGCAGGCCGACGACGGCGGGCCACTTCCGGCTGCGCCAGCGATCGGAGACGACGTTGACGAGCGGTGCGCCGACGGCCAGGCCGAGCCACGCCAGGGCGGTGAGGATCGTCGCGAAGTCGGTCTCCGCGCCCCGTGCCTCCATGATGCGCGGACCCCACAGGGTGCCGACCGCCAGCATCGCCCCGAACGAGGCGCCGGCCAGCAGTGACGAGAGCACGACCTTGATGTTCGCGAACGACTTGCCGAGGTCGCGGAAGATGCCGCCGAAGACGTTGCCCTCCGGCTTGGTCGCCGGCAGGCCGGCCTCGGGTGCGGGGTTGCGCACGAAGAAGACGAACAGCACGACGAGCAGCACGCCGAACGCGCCGAACGCGACCAGCAGCTGCTGCCACGACATGTGGTCGAGCGCCGCGAGGATGAGCGGCTGCCCGACGGCGGATCCGAGCGACGCGAACGTCTGCACGAGTCCGAACATCAGGCCGTACTTGGCGGCGTCGAACCACTTGCCGCCGAGGTAGCCCGCGCCGACGAAGCCGAAGGAGGACCCGATGGCGAGCACCGTCTGCGCGATCGCGAGGGTCGCGAAGGTCGTCGTCCCCGCGTAGAGGAACGCGCCGACGGCGACGAAGGCGACGGCGATCGCCATGAGCGGCCGCGACCCGAAGCGGTCGAGCAGCGCGCCGGAGAAGAACTGCACCAGGGCGAACACCCAAGTGTAGATGGATGCGGCGAGCCCGACCTGCGCGATCGTGAGGCTGGCCGTCTGCTGGATGTCGGGCGAGACGACCGCGTAGCCGGTCTGGATGGCGAACAGCCAGACCACGAAGATCGTCGCGAGCACCCAGATGAGCCAGGCCTCCGGGCCGCCGAGCTTGCGCTCGCCGGTGAACCATCTGTGTGCGCCGTGGTGGTACGCCGCGTGTCCTGTCGACATGGAAGTGCCTTTCCTGTGGGGGGAGCGCTGGTCAGTGGCCGTCGCGGGAGTACGCGACGTCGCCGGCGATGTAGGTGGTCTCGATGACGCGGTCGTCGCCCATCACGGCGAGGACGAACAGCTGCTCCTCGAGCGAGGTGACCTGCGCGCTGCGGTACTCCAGCAGCGGCGTCGCCTTCGTGTCGAGCACGACGAAGTCGGCCTCCTTGCCCACCTCGATCGACCCGAGCCGGTCTTCCAGGCCGAGGGCCTCGGCGCCGGCGAGCGTGGCGAGGTAGAGCATCTTGACCGCATCCAGCGGGTACTGCGTGAGCTGCGCGACCTTGTACGCCTCGTTCATCGTCGACAGCAGCGAGAAGCTCGTGCCTGCGCCGATGTCCGTGCCCAGTCCCACCTTCACGGGGTGGGTGTGGTTCTTCGCCTGATGCACGTGGAACAGCCCGCTGCCGAGGAACAGGTTCGAGGTCGGGCAGTGCGAGATCGCCGACCCGGTCTCATGCACCCGCAGCCGCTCGTGCGAGGTCAGGTGCACGCCGTGCGCGAGCACGGCGCCCGGGCGCAGCAGCCCTGCGCGGTCGTAGACGTCCAGGTAGCCGTCGGCTTCGGGGAACAGCGAGCGCACCCAGGCGATCTCGCCGAGGTTCTCGCTGACGTGCGTGTGCATCAGGGTCGTGGGGTGCTCCGCGAGGAGGGTGGCCGCAGCATCCAGCTGTCCCTGCGTGCTCGTCGGCGCGAACCGCGGGGTGACGGCGTAGTGGTTCCGCCCGACGCTGTGCCACTTCTCGATGAGCGCCTTCGAGTCGTCGTAGCCGGTCTGCGCGGTGTCCAGCAGGTGGTCGGGGGCGTTGCGGTCCATCAGGACCTTGCCCCCCGCCATCCGCATGTTGCGCCGTGACGCCTCCTCGAAGAACGCGTCGACCGACTCCGGGTAGACCGCGCAGAAGGTGAGCGCCGTGGTCGTGCCGTTCGCGAGGAGCTGGTCGAAGAAGACGGAGGCGACGGCCGCCGCATGCGTCTTGTCGGCGAACCGCTGCTCTGCGACGAACGTGTACGTGTTGAGCCAGTCGATCAGCTGAGCACCGAACGCCGCGATGATGCCCGTCTGCACGTAGTGGACGTGCGTGTCGATGAACCCCGAGGTGATGATCCCGTCGGGGTAGTGGTCGACGTGCGCATCGTCGGCGAGGGTGTGCGCGAGGTCGGCGTACGGCCCCACCGCGGTGACCACCCCGCCCTCGACCACGATCAGTCCGTCGGTGTGTTCGACGAGGGCGTCCGAGCGGAAGAACGGGTCGCCGGTCAGGGTGACGATGTGCCCCCGGATCGCATGCGTTCCTGAGTGGGCGGGAGTGGGGTAGTACGGCATCAGACGTGGGCTCCTCGATCTCTCTCCTGTTCGGAGGCTATCGGCCGAGGGGTGCCCGGGCAATCAATTCACGACCGGGCGGCGGGGCGCAGGAGGGAGGCCGCGACGATGCCGATGACGAGCACGACCGGCATCAGCCACAGCGCCGCCTGATAGTCCGCGAGTGCGGGGTCGGCGGGCATCAGGCTCGAGGGGATCGAGGTGAGCAGGCCGCCGATGAGGAAGCAGAAACCGTTCACGACCGCCGACGCGCTGCCGATCAGCGAGCCATCGATCGCCTCGCCCGCGACGGTGAATCCGAGCATCTGGACGCCGGAGAAGAGCCCGACTGCGAACATGAGCGCCACAGCGATGCCGTTGGACTCCGTCGGCAGGTAGATGACCAGGCTGATGGCGGCTGCCTCCAGCGCGAGCCACACCACAGCGGGCACCTTCCGGCTGCGCCAGCGGTCGCTGACGACGTTCACCAGAGGCGCGCCGACGGCGAGGCCAAGCCAGGCGAGGGCGGTGAGCAGCGTCGCGAAGTCGGTCGAGGCACCGCGGGCCTCCATGATCCGCGGCCCCCAGAGCGTTCCGACGGCGAGCATCGTGCCGAACGCGGCACCGGCGAAGACAGCCGACAGCACGACGTCGCGGTTGGCGAAGCAGGCGCCCAGGTCGCGGAGGATCTCGCCGAGGACGTTGCCGCGGGGCGGGGGCGCGGCGTCGGGCAGTGTCGGATCGCGGACGATGGCGACGAACAGCACGGCGAGGATCACGCCGAACGTGCCGAAGGCGAGCAGCAGCTGCTGCCAGCTCAGCGAATCGAGCAGGGTGAGGATCACCGGCTGCCCGATCGCGGAGCCGAGGCTCGCCGCTGCCTGCACGAGCCCGAACATCAGCCCGTACCGCGCCGCGGGGAACCACTTTCCGCCAATGTACCCGGCCCCCACGAAGCCGAACGACGCGCCGAGGGCGAGTACGGTCTGCGCGAGCGCGAGGGTCGCGAACGTCGTGGTGCCGGCGTACAGGAACGCACCCACCGTCACCATCGCGACCGCGATCGCGAGCAGCGGACGGCTGCCGAAGCGGTCCAGGAGCGATCCGGAGAAGAACTGCACCAGCGCGAACACCCAGGTGTAGATCGACGCGGCCAACCCGATCTGAGCCAGTGTCAGCCCCGCCGTGTCCTGGATCTCCGGGGACACGACGGCGTAGCCGGTCTGGATGGCGAACAGCCACACCACGAAGGTCGTCGCGAGCACCCAGACCAGCCAGGCCTCGGGCCCGCCGATCCGGCTGCGGGTCGCGGCGTGCCGCTCGGGCGTGAAGTATCCGCTCATGAGGGCAATCCAACACCCCCTGTGGCGCTCAGGAAGGCGGAACGGGTCGGGCCGCGTGTCGCCGGGCGACCGCGGGCACCGCCCACGCGGCGAGCAGCGCCAGCGCGATGCCGAGCAGCGTCATCCCGACCCGCTCGAGGAACCAGTGCGCCGCCGGTTCGGTGTCGTCGAGCAGCAGCAGCGAGAGCACCAGCACGGTCGAGAAGAACGGGAAGACGTACCAGCGGCTGCCGGAGGTGCCGGTGCCGATCGCGATGACGGCGAAGGCGAGCACGGCGATGGCCGCATTGCTCGGATTCGCGAGGGCGATGAGGCAGGCCACGAGTGCGCCGCCGATGACCGAGAACGCGCGTCCCCATCCGCGGGCGTCGAGCTGTCGGCGGTCGGGTCGGCTCACCAGCAGCGCGGCGGTGCAGGCCCACCCTGGGTGGTCGACGCCGAGGGCGAAGCCGCAGGCCGCAGCGACGGCGCCGGCGAGACCGATCTGCACGCCGTAGGCGAGCATCGCGGAGCGTGGCGCCGCGCTCCGCGGCGGGCGGGCGACGGATGCTGCCGGAGGCCACGCGAGAGAGACGAGCCACGCGTAGACGCTGCCCGCGAGGATCAGGAGTCCGCCGGACAGCGCGCCGGTCCAGGACGAGGAGGAGAGCCCGGCGCCGAACAGCGGGAGCCCGAGCATCAGCACGAGCGGTGCGAGGCGCCGCGCCGGGTCCGCGGTGAGGAGCGCGACCCCGACGCACAGCGCGAACACCGTGAGCACGGCCAGCGCCGGCCACGGCGCGACGAGCGACCCGATGAACAGGGAGAGCCCCGCCACACCGCCGATGAGCACCACGAGACGGCGCTCGGCACGCGTGCTGCGGAGGCCGAGTGCGGCAGCGGGCAGCACGCCGACCGCGAGTGCCACCCCGGCGGAGGGCGCGGCGAGTGAGACCACCGCGGCGGGGAGGGCGAGCACTGCGCCGTACGCGGCGTTCCGCCAGGACCAGGCGATCGGCGGGCGCGGGCTCATGCCTTCCACCCTGCCGCATCGCGCGGTGCCACCGCACCGCGATGGAGGAGTCCCGCCCTGCTGCGTCGACGCGCGATAGTGTCACGCTCATGAGGTCACGAAGGCTCGCTCCGGTGGCGATCGTCGCCGCCCTCCTGCTCACGGGGTGCATGAGCAGCCCAGGCAGTGCCGCGCCATCGACGTCTGCATCCCCGCCGGCCGAGACGCCGAGCGCCACACCGACTCCGACCCCGACGCCGACCCCGCTGTCCGAGGTGGTGCTGACGATGGACGACCTGACGTTCGTCGCCGAGGGCGAGACGCGGACCGTCGACTTCGACGATGTCGACGGCGTCCTCGCGGTGTTCGAGGAGCTCACCGGCACGATGCCGGAAGGGTACGAGCCCGAGGACCCCGACGGCTATGTCTTCGACGACACGAGGTACGACTGGGCAGGGGTGACGGTCACCGTCTGGGGTGCCGGAACGGAAAGCGAGAGCATCGCCTCGATCCGAGTGGTCGCCCCCACGGTCGGCGGCGTCCCGGTGCGCACGCCGGAGGGGATCACCGTCGGGTCCAGTCGAGAGGACGCACTCGCCGCGGGCGCAGACGACCCGTTCGACGACCCCGAGTACCTCCAGATCGGCCGCCAGGAGGTGCCGGACACGGAGTCGCTCGTCAACCCGGGCGAGGTGGGGATCCTGTTCATCGTCCTGCAGATGGAGGCGGATGCGGTCGCCGCCATCTCCACCCCGGGGAACGACTTCTCCGACCTCTGAGGTCGGCGAGACGAAAAGAGATCGCGGGTCGGGTGACCCGCGATCTCTTGTCGTACCTGCTGTGCCCCCGACAGGAATCGAACCTGCGACCTTTGGTACCGGAAACCAACGCTCTATCCCCTGAGCTACGGAGGCGTACCGATCGAGGTTATCACCGCCCGGAGGGCGTTCCTGTCGCTCAGGGAGCGTCGGCGGGCGCCCCGGCGCTGACGGGCGCGACCTCCACGAGCGCGGTGAGGGAGGCGGCCAGGCGCTCCGCCAGATACGCGTGCCCGGCGTCGGAGGGATGGTCGCGACCGAAGTCCGACGTGTCGATGACGTCGGCGTAGTTCGCGGCCGTGATCCACTCCTCGTGGATGGGGGAGATGTACGCCCACCCGCGCGCGGCGGCGAGCGCGGCGAGGTCGCTGTCCATGCGTGCGGTGTTCGCCTCGACGGGCAGCACCTGGGGAGCGGGGCCGAGGATGACGACGGATGCTGCGGGGTAGACGTCCGCGAGCGCGTCCCACGCGGCGTTCACCGCATCCTCGTATCCGGAGGGGTAGCGTACGCGGTCGTTGATCGACCCCTGCACGATGACGAGGTCGGGGTCGAGCGTGGGATCGAGATCGGCGATGCGCTCGCCGAAGGCGGGACCGTCGATCCCCGGCTTGAGGTATCCGCTGCCGCGGACGCCGTCGACGAGGGTGGTCCAGCCGAGCAGTCCGCCGAGGCGGTACGCGTACCCGAGCGTCGGGACGGTGGCGGCCGAGCCGTATGTCCACGAGTCCCCGAACACGAGCACCGTCGCGTCCTCGGGCAGCGACAGCGGCGCGGCCGCGATCACCCGATCCTCGGCGTTCGCGAGCGGCTCGGTGGGCACGGCCCACGGTCGCTGGACGGCCACGACGGCGACCGCGATGACGGCGACCGCGAGCCCCGCGAACACCCAGCGCAGGCGCGCGGTGCGGGGGCGATCGGGCGTCGTCATGCGACGAGGGTACGTCACGATCCGGCCGCCGCCGAACCGGCGGCGCGAAGCCTGATCCTGGGGTGTGAGAACGGGGGCTTCCGGCATGCGAGGATACTTCGGTGCAACGCGTGGTGACCGCAGAACTGGACCTCGAACTGGGGGCCTCCGTCGACCTCATCTTCCAGATCGCGACAGCGCAGCATGTGCCCGTCTCCGCGGAGACGCTGACCTTCACGCAGGGCGACCGCGTGTACACCCCGACCGAGATCGTCGACCAGTCCGGCACCCGCCTGCACCGCCTCACGGGCGAGGCCGGTCGCGTGCAGATGCGGTACGAGGCGACCATCGAGGGCGTGACCCCGGCTACCCGCACGAGCGACCTCGAGGCGATCACCTACCTGCGCCCGAGCCGGTACTGCCAGTCCGACGAGGTGTTCAGCCAGGCGCGCCGCCAGTTCCGCGGACTGTCGGGCATCGAGCTCATCGCCGCGGTCTCGGACTTCGTGGCCACGAGCACCACCTATACCCCCGGTCTCAGCCAGGGCACCGACAGCGCCGTCACCACACTCATGACCGGCCAAGGCGTCTGCCGCGACTACGCGCACGTCGTGATCGCGCTGCTGCGCGCCATGGACATGCCGGCGCGCTACGCCGCCTGCTACGCGCCCGGGCTCCAGCCGATGGACTTCCACGCCGTCGCGGAGGCCTACTTCGACGGGGCCTGGTACGTGATCGACGCGACCCGCCTCGCCGACCGGCGCTCGCTGGTGCGCATCGCCACCGGCCGCGACGCCGCGGACTGCGCCTTCCTGAGCTACCACGGCGGGCACGTCGGTCTGCAGCGCATGCGCGTGGATGCGTGGGTCATGCCGGACGCGGCATCCGACCTCGCCGACGCCGCGAGCGATGCCGACGACCCCCTGGCGCTGGTGCAGATCGCCTGAAGACTCGGTCGGTCACCTCGGCCGCACTCCTGGGGATAAGGACAGGAGGGTCTGCGGTCCGACCCGTCCTTATCGCCAGGAGTCTCCGCGAGTCGGGATGCCATCTCGCGTCGATCTCGCGCACAGCCACCCGCCCGTAGACTTGACGGGCTATGAATCCGGATGCCCTCGCCCACGCCCTGCTCGCCGCCATCACGCCTCTGGCTGAGGCGCGACGCGCCGGCTCGACGGACGGGCTGACCGCATCCGATCTGCCGCTGGATCGTCCGAAGAACCGGGACCACGGCGACTGGGCCTCCAACGCCGCGCTGAAGCTCGCCAAGGCGGTCGGGGCGAACCCGCGTGAGTTCGCGGCCGAGATCGCCACGGCGCTCGCCGAGGTCGACGGCATCGCGAGCGTCGAGGTCGCCGGCCCCGGGTTCATCAACATCCGACTGGATGCTGCCGCCGCCGGTGCGCTCGCGAAGACCATCGTCGACGCGGGCGCCGCGTTCGGCACGAACGACTCGCAGCGCGGCAACACGATCAACCTCGAGTTCGTCAGCGCCAACCCGACCGGGCCGATGCACATCGGACACACCCGCTGGGCAGCGCTCGGCGATGCGCTGGCGCGTCTGCTGCTCGCCAGCGGCGCCACGCTCGTGCGCGAGTTCTACATCAACGACGCCGGTGCGCAGATGGACCGCTTCGGGCGGTCGATCCTCGCCGCCATCAAGGGCGAGCCGACGCCGGAGGGCGGATACGCCGGCGCGTACATCGGAGATCTCGCGCAGCGCGTGATCGCCGCGGAGCCCGGTCTGCTCGACCTCGACGACGACGCGCAGCTCGTCGCGGCGCGCGACAGGGCGTACGCGTTCCAGCTCGGCGAGCTGCAGAACTCGCTGGAGAAGTTCAACGTGCACTTCGACGTGTTCTTCAGCGAGCGGATCCTGCACGCGAAGGGCGAGAACGGCGAGCCCAGTCTGGTCGACGAGGCGGTCGACCGCCTGCGCCTCCAGGGCCACGTCTTCGACGACGACGGCGCCGTCTGGGTGCGCACCACCGACTTCGGCGACGACAAGGACCGCGTGATCCGCCGCTCCAACGGCGAGTACACGTACTTCGCCGCCGACGCCGCGTACTACTTGAACAAGGGCGACCGCGGCTTCGCGCACAAGATCTATCTGCTCGGCGCCGACCACCACGGCTACGTGCACCGGCTGAAGGCGCTTGCCGGCGCGGCGGGCGACGACCCGGAGAAGGACGTCGAGGTGCTGATCGGCCAGCTCGTGTCGATCAACGGCGCGCGGCTGAGCAAGCGCGCGGGCAACATCATCGAGCTCGACGACCTGCGCGAATGGCTCGGCACCGACGCCCTGCGCTACTCGCTGGCGCGGTACCCCGCCGACTCGCCCCTGACGCTCGACCCCGAGATCCTGCGCAAGCGCACCAACGACAACCCGGTCTTCTATGTGCAGTACGCCCACGCGCGCACGCACAACGTGGCGCGCAACGCCGAGGCCTCCGGCGTCGACCGGTCGGAGTTCGCGCCCGAGCTGCTCGACCACGAGACCGAGTCCGCGCTGCTGGGTGCGCTGCAGGAGTTCCCCCGCATCGTCGGCTTCGCCGCCGAGGTGCGCGAGCCGCACCGGGTCGCGCGCTACCTCGAAGAGCTCGCGGGCCTCTACCACCGCTGGTACGACAACTGCCGGGTCATCCCGCTCGGCGACGCGCCCGTCGAGCCGGTGCACCGCACCCGCCTGTGGCTGAACGACGCCACCGGCCAGGTGCTGCGCAACGGGCTCGACCTGCTGGGCGTGAGCGCGCCGGAGCGGATGTAGCGGTGAACGCGGCGACGTCCCGATCACGGGCAGGCTGGGCCTGGCTCATCGGCGTCGTGATCGTCGTGGGGCTCGCCATCGCCGCCTGGTTCATCGGCGAGCGGATCGCGCACGACCTCGTCGTGAAGACGATCCGCGACCAGGTGATCACGCAGCTGTCGCTGCCCGAGGACCAGCAGATCGACGTGACGGTCGAGGGGATGGTGCTGCCGCAGCTCATCGCGGGGACCCTCACGGAGGTCTCGATCGTCTCGGACGACGTGCCGCTCGGGCAGGTCACCGGCGACATCAGCGTCGAGGCGAGCGGCGTCCCGATCCGCGGCGACGCGCCCGCCGACGAGGCCCACGGCACGCTCGCGCTGGACGTCGACCAGCTGCAGTCGCTGCTCTCCACGATCGACGGCTTCCCCGCCGAGAGCGTCGGCCTCGACGAGCCGAATGTGACCGCCGCGACCGAGCTGACCTTCTTCGGCGCGACCGTGCCGCTCGGTATCGCGCTGACGCCGAGCGCGGCAGAGGGAGACCTCGTGCTCACGCCGGCGTCGCTCACCCTGGGCTCCGCCGAGATCAGCGCGGCCGATCTGGAGAGCCGCTTCGGCAGCGTGGCCGACCGCCTCCTGAAGGACTGGCACGTCTGCATCGCGGACAGTCTTCCGGCGGGTGTCACGCTCACCGAGGTGTCGGTCATCGGGGACGAGATCATCGCCCTGGTCGACATCGACGGCGCGATCATCACCGACCCCGCGCTGCAGGAGAACGGCACGTGCGCGTGAGCGTCATCGAGACGGGACGCCCGCGTCGGGTGCCCTAGACTGCTACCACTGCCCGGCGCGTGGGTCCACCGGCCGCGGCATCCGCCGGACCAGGGCCCGTCCCGGCCGGCGACGCGCCGAAGCATCCACCGATTGGTTCCACCCGTGTCCGCCCCCACACCCGACCAGGCTCTGGCCCCGGCGTGGCTCGACCTGCCCGCGGACGCGAACGAGCTGGCGCCGCAGATCTGGCCGGCATCGACCGACCGCGACGAGCACGGGATGCTGCGCCTCAGCGGCATCTCCGCCGCCCGTCTCCAGGAGCAGTTCGGCACCCCGCTGTACGTCCTCGACGAAGATGACGTGCGCGCGCACGCCCGCCGCACCCTCGCCGCCTTCCGCACGGCCATCGCGCCCCACGGCGCCGACGTCCGCGTGTACTACGCGGGCAAGGCGTTCCTGTGCACCGAGGTGGTGCGCTGGGTGACCGATGAGGGGCTGGCGGTGGACGTCTGCACCGAGGGTGAGCTCGCCGTCGCGATCGCCGCGGGCGCCGACCCGTCCCGCCTCGGGTTCCACGGCAGCAACAAGTCGGTCCGCGAGCTCGAGCGCGCCGTCGAGGTGGGCATCGGCTCGATCGTCCTCGACAGCCCGATCGAGCTCGAGCGGCTCGCCGCCATCGTGGCACGACGCGGTGGGGTGCAGGACGTCCTCGTGCGGGTCAACAGCGGCGTGCACGCCGAGACCCATGACTTCCTCGCGACCGCGCACGAAGACCAGAAGTTCGGCTTCACGCTGCAGGACGCCCCCGACGCGGTCGCCCGCATCCGCTCGCTCCCCGGCCTGCGCTTCGTCGGACTGCACTGCCACATCGGATCGCAGATCTTCGGCACCGCCGGTTTCCAGGAGTCCGCCGCGCGGCTGGTCGAACTGCACGCCGAACTGCTCGAGGGCGGCGACGTGCCGGTGCTCAACCTCGGGGGCGGCTTCGGGATCGCCTACACGAACGCCGACGACCCCACGCCGATCGAAGACCTCGCCGCGGGCATCGTCGACGCGGTCGCGCGCGAGTGCGAGGTGCGCGGCATCGGACTTCCCCATCTCGCGTTCGAACCCGGTCGGGCCATCGTCGGCCAGGCCGGCGTCACCCTGTACGAGGTGGGCACCACCAAGGAGGTGCACGTCGGCGAGGAAGCCACCCGGCTCTACGTGAGCGTCGACGGAGGCATGAGCGACAATGCCCGCCCTGCGCTGTACGGCGCGCAGTTCTCCGCCCGCATCGCCTCACGCACCTCCGACGCGGAGCCGGCACTCGTGCGGGTCGTCGGGCGCCATTGCGAGTCGGGCGACATCGTCGTCGACCACGAGTACCTGCCGGGCGACGTCGCCCCCGGCGACCTGCTCGCCGTGCCCGCGACGGGCGCGTACTGCTTCTCTCTGGCCTCGAACTACAACTACGTCCCGCGGCCGCCCGTCGTGGCGGTGCGCGGGGGACAGGCGCGCCTCATCGTGCGCGGCGAGTCGATCGACGATCTGCTCGCGCGCGACCTCGGAGCCGCCGAGACGGAAGGAAACAAGTGACCGACTATCGCCGCCTGCGCGTCGCGCTGCTCGGGGCCGGAGCCGTGGGCTCCCAGGTCGCCGGGCTGATGCGGCAGCACGCAGATGAACTGGCCGATCGGGCCGAAGCCCGGCTGGAACTGGTCGGCATCGCCGTGCGCGACATCGACGCGCCTCGCGACACCGACCTTCCCCGCGAGCTGCTGACGACCGATGCCGAGAGCCTGATCGTCGGCGCCGACATCGTGATCGAGCTGATCGGCGGCATCGAGCCGGCGCGCACGCACATCCTGCAGGCGCTCAACTCCGGAGCGGACGTGGTGACGGGCAACAAGGCGCTGCTGGCCACCCACGGCACCGAGATCTTCGACGCGGCCGACCAGGTCGGCGCCTCCGTCTACTACGAGGCCGCCGCCGCCGGTGCGATCCCGATCATCCGCCCGCTGCGCGACTCGCTCGCCGGCGACCGTGTGGTGCGCATCATGGGCATCGTCAACGGCACCACCAACTACATCCTCGACCGGATGGACGGCGAGGGTGCGGAGTTCGACGACGTGCTCGCCGACGCGCAGGCGCTCGGCTACGCCGAGTCCGACCCCACCGCCGACGTCGAAGGCTACGACGCCGCGCAGAAGGCGGCGATCCTCGCGAGCCTCGCGTTCCACACCTCCGTGCCCCTCGAGGCGGTTCACCGCGAGGGCATCACGCGGATCGACAAGGCGATCATGGATGCTGCCCGCCACGCGGGCTACGTGGTCAAGCTCCTCGCCGTCTGCGAACGACTCGCGGGCGAGGACGGGGCGGAGTCGATCTCGGTGCGGGTGTACCCGGCACTCGTGCCCCGCGCACATCCCCTGGCCAGCGTGCACGGCGCGAACAACGCCGTGTTCGTCGAGGCCGAGGCCGCGGGCAGCCTGATGTTCTACGGGGCGGGCGCAGGCGGGGTGCAGACCGCGTCCGCCGTCCTCGGCGACGTCGTCTCTGCCGCCCGCCGCCACATCGCCGGCGGCGTCGGCGTGGGGGAGTCCACCCGCGCGAACCTGCCCGTGGTCGAGATCGGGCGGGTCACCACCCGGTACCAGGTCATCCTCGAGGTCGACGACGAGCCGGGCGTGCTCGCCACCGTCGCCGGCATCCTCAGTGAGGGGCGCGTCTCGATCGCCACGGTCGAGCAGACCGTCGTGACGGAAGCCAACGGCCAGCCGGGCGTCGCCCGCCTGGTCATCGGGACCCACCGGGCCCTGGAAAAGGATCTCAGCGAGACGGTCGACCGTCTCGCGGCGAGCGGCGTCGTCGAGCGCGTCGTCTCCGTGCTGCGTGTAGAAGGGGAATGAAAATGGCACATGTCTGGCGGGGAGTCCTCCGCGAATACGCCGATCGACTCGGTGTGACCGACACCTCGACCGTGGTGACCCTCGGTGAGGGCGGCACTCCGCTGCTGCCGGCCCCGTCGCTCTCGCGGCGCACCGGCACCGACGTCTGGGTCAAGTTCGAGGGGATGAACCCCACCGGATCGTTCAAGGACCGCGGCATGACGGTCGCGCTCTCGCGCGCCGTCGAGCACGGCGCCAAGGCCGTGATCTGCGCGTCGACCGGCAACACGTCGGCATCCGCGGCCGCCTATGCGGCCCACGCGGGCATCACCGCCGCCGTGCTCGTGCCCGAGGGCAAGATCGCGATGGGCAAGCTCAGCCAGGCGGTCGCGCACAACGGTCAGCTGATCCAGATCCGCGGCAACTTCGACGACTGCCTCGAGATCGCCCGTGAGCTCGCCGACCACTACCCGGTGCACCTGGTCAACTCCGTGAACCCCGACCGCATCGAGGGTCAGAAGACGGCGGCCTACGAGGTCGTCGAGGTGCTCGGCGACGCGCCCGACTTCCACTTCATCCCCGTCGGCAACGCGGGCAACTACACCGCCTACTCCCGCGGCTACCGCGAGGAGGCCGACCGCGGCGTCGCCACCCGCGTGCCGCGCATGTTCGGGTTCCAGGCCGAGGGCTCTGCGCCGCTCGTCCGCGGCGAGGTCGTGAAGAACCCCGAGACGGTGGCCAGCGCCATCCGCATCGGCAACCCCGCGTCGTGGGAGCTCGCCCTGGAGGCGCGCGCGGCCACGGACGGCTGGTTCGGCGCGATCGACGACGCCCGCATCCTCGCCGCGCAGAAGCTGCTCGCCGCCGAGGTCGGCATCTTCGTCGAGCCCGCGTCGGCGATCAGCGTCGCCGGCCTGCTCGACCGTGTGGAGTCCGGCGTCGTGCCCCAGGGCGCGCGCGTCGTGCTCACGGTCACCGGCCACGGCCTGAAGGACCCGCAGTGGGCCCTGCGCAACGCCGACGGCTCGCAGGTCGAGCCCACGGTCGTCGACGCGACCACCTCCGACGTGGCCTCCGTGCTCGGCCTGGCGCCGGTGGAGGCCACCGCGTGAGCCCACTCGACGCGCGCGGCTCCGCGACGGCCGCCGGCCGTCGCGTGGTCGTGCGCGTTCCGGCGACCAGCGCCAACCTCGGCCCGGGCTTCGACACGCTCGGCCTCGCCCTCAGCGTCTACGACGAGCTCGTCGTGACGGCGCTGCCGGCCGGCGAGCTCGAGGTCGACGTGCAGGGCGAGGGTGCCGCGGACGTGCCGCGCGACGCCTCCAACCTGGTCGTGCGTGCCATCGCCTACGCCTTCGAGGCCGTGGCGCGCCCCCTGCCGGGTCTCCGGCTCGAGGCGCACAACGTCATCCCGCACGGACGAGGACTCGGCTCGTCCGGCGCCGCCGTCGTCTCGGGGCTCCTCGCCGCCAAGGGCCTGCTGGCCGGCGACGTCGAGATCGGCGACGACACGCTGCTGCGCCTCGCGACCGAGATGGAAGGGCACCCCGACAACGTCGCGCCCGCCCTCTTCGGCGGACTCACCATCGCGTGGGTCGACGAGAACGGCCCGCAGCACAAGAAGCTGCTGGTCCACCGCGGCGTCTCGCCCCTCGTGTTCGTGCCGGGCTTCACGATGTCGACCACGCTGGCCCGCAGCCTGCAGCCCCTGCAGGTGCCGCGGGAGGATGCCGTCTTCAACGTCTCGCGATCGGCGCTGCTGATCGCGGCCCTGACGCAGAGCCCGGAGCTGCTGCTGGCCGCCACCGAAGACAAGCTGCATCAGAACTACCGCGCACAGGCCATGCCCGAGACCGACAAGCTGGTCAGGGCGCTGCGCGCGGCGGGCTTCGCCGCGGTCGTTTCGGGGGCGGGACCGAGCGTCCTCGTGCTCGCCGACGGCCCCGGTCGGCGCCTCGAAGCAGCCGCCATCGCGGACACCGCCACAGACACCCCGTGGGAGACGCGCATGCCGGCCGTCGACTTCAAGGGTGGTACAGTGAAGGAGTACGCGGAGGATTCCACGTGAACCCGTGAATCTGGCCTCCGTCGCAAATCTGCGAAACCCCCGCACAGCCCCCGCGCTCGTCGAGCGCTGAGCAGCCGACAGGCAGCGCAGCACGTCGAAAGGCGGCCAGGGCAGTCTCCTGCCCTGCGCGGCATCTGCGGTTCTGTACATCCATTTCCGTTTCATGAGGGAGCACTCGTGGAGTCCATCTCCGAGATCCACACCGCCGACGTCCCGGCCGAGGAGCGCACCGACGCGCCCGTCGCCGAGAACACGGCTTCCACCACCACCGAGGCTGCAGCCGAGGTCGCCCCCGCGACCGACGCCGAGACGCCCGGCACCGACACTCCGGCCGAGGCCGCGCCTGTCGAGGCGCCGGCGAAGGCCAAGCGCGCGCCGCGCCGTGCCAAGAGCGCGACCGCCGCCACCGCGACCCCGGTCGAGACCGACGCCGCGGAGAACCCCGCCGCGCTGATCGACGCCGCCGAGGTCGACGCCGCCGTCGCCGCGCCGGCGGCCGAGGCCGGCCCCGCGGACGAGGCGCCCGCCGCCACCGCGCCCCGCGCCAAGCGCCCCGCTCGCCGCGCCAAGACCGCCGCTCCGGCCGACGCCGACGCGACCGAGACCGCCGCGCCCGCTGACGAGGCGCCCGCCGACACCGCCCCCGCCGACGCCGCTCCCGCCGAGCAGCCCGCGCAGGCGACCGACGGCGACACCGCCGCCGAGGCCGCAGAGCAGACCGCCGAGGGCGACGCTCCTGCCGAGGCCGGCGACGAGACCCCGTCGCGCTCGCGCAGCCGCAGCCGGAGCCGCAACCGCAACCGCAACGGCTCCCAGGGCGGCCAGAACGGCCAGCCCGCTCAGGGCGGCCAGAACGCCGGCGGCCAGAACACCGGCGGTCAGGCCGCTCAGGAGCAGCCCGCGACGGCCGACGACGACGAGTCGGGCCGTGGCGGCCGCAATCCCCGCAACCAGCGCAACAACACCAAGCGCCGCGGCCAGGGTGGCGCGGACGAGTTCGAGACCGAGATCGGCGAGGACGACGTCCTCATCCCGATCGCGGGCATCCTCGACGTCCTCGACAACTACGCCTTCGTCCGCACGGCGGGCTACCTCCCCGGCACGAGCGACGTCTACGTCTCGCTCGGCCAGGTGAAGAAGTACAACCTGCGCAAGGGCGACGCCGTCGTCGGCGCGATCAAGCAGCCCCGCGAGGGGGAGCAGTCCAGCCGTCAGAAGTACAACGCGCTGGTCAAGGTCGACGCCATCAACGGCCTGTCCGTCGAGGACGCCGCCAACCGCGTCGAATTCGGCAAGCTCACGCCGCTGTACCCCCAGGAGCGCCTGCGCCTGGAGACCGCGCCCGAGAAGCTGACCCAGCGCATCATCGACCTGGTCGCCCCGATCGGCAAGGGCCAGCGCGGCCTCATCGTCGCGCCGCCCAAGGCGGGCAAGACGATCGTGCTGCAGCAGATCGCCAACGCGATCGCGACGAACAACCCCGAGGTCCACCTCATGGTCGTGCTCGTCGACGAGCGTCCGGAAGAGGTCACCGACATGCAGCGCACGGTGAAGGGCGAGGTCATCGCCTCGACCTTCGACCGTCCGGCCGAAGACCACACCACGGTCGCCGAGCTGGCCATCGAGCGCGCCAAGCGCCTCGTCGAGCTCGGCCGCGACGTCGTCGTGCTGCTCGATTCGATCACCCGCCTGGGTCGCGCCTACAACATCTCGGCGCCCACCTCCGGTCGCGTGCTCTCCGGCGGCGTCGACGCCTCCGCGCTGTACCCGCCGAAGCGCTTCTTCGGCGCCGCGCGCAACATCGAGAACGGCGGATCGCTCACGATCCTCGCGACCGCGCTCGTCGAGACCGGCTCCAAGATGGACGAGGTCATCTTCGAGGAGTTCAAGGGCACCGGCAACAGCGAGCTGCGCCTGAGCCGCTCGCTCGCCGACAAGCGCATCTTCCCGGCCGTCGACGTCAACGCGTCGAGCACCCGCCGCGAGGAGATGCTGCTCTCGAACGACGAGGTGAAGATCACCTGGAAGCTGCGTCGCGCCCTTGCCGGCCTCGACCAGCAGCAGGCTCTCGAGGTCGTGCTGGGCAAGCTCAAGGAGACGCAGTCCAACGTCGAGTTCCTCGTGCAGATGCAGAAGTCGATCCCGGCGCCGGCGCGCGACGGCAACGGCCACAGCCACGGGCACGAGAACAGCATCCGCTGATCGGGCGGGGGAGTCCGCACCGTGTCTGAGCCCGCCATGTTCGAGTCCGTCAAGGCGCTCCTCGACGAGCACAAGGCGGTCCAGGAGGAGCTGAGCGACCCCGCGGTGCACGCCGACGCCGGTCGTGCCAAGCGGGTCAACCGCCGCTATGCCGAGCTCAGCCGGATCGTGGCAGCGCACGACGGGTGGCTGGCCGCATCCGACGACCTGGCCGCCGCGCGCGAACTGGCCCGTGAAGACGACGCCTTCGCCGAGGAGGTGCCGGCCCTCGAGGAGAAGGTCGCCTCCGCTCAGGAGCGCCTGCGGCGCCTGCTCATCCCGCGCGATCCGGACGACGCCCGCGACGTGATCATGGAGATCAAGGGGGGTGAGGGCGGTGCGGAGAGCGCGCTGTTCGCCGCCGACCTGCTGCGCATGTACCTGCAGTACGCCGCCTCCAAGGGCTGGAAGACCGAGCTCCTCGAGCGCACCGAGTCCGACCTGGGCGGCTACAAGGACGTCCAGGTGGCGATCAAGGGCTCGTCCTCCGATCCCGCGCAGGGCGTCTGGGCGCACCTGAAGTACGAGGGTGGCGTGCACCGCGTCCAGCGGGTGCCGGCGACCGAGTCGCAGGGGCGCATCCACACGTCGACCACCGGCGTCCTCGTCTTCCCCGAGGTCGACGAGCCGGACGAGGTCGAGATCAATCAGAACGACCTGAAGATCGACGTCTTCCGCTCGTCCGGGCCCGGCGGGCAGTCGGTGAACACGACCGACTCGGCCGTGCGCATCACCCACGTGCCCACGGGCATCGTCGTCTCGATGCAGAACGAGAAGTCGCAGCTGCAGAACCGCGAGGCCGGGATGCGCGTGCTGCGCGCCCGCCTGCTCGCCAAGCAGCAGGAGGAGCGGGATGCTGCGGCCAGCGACGCGCGCAGGTCGCAGATCCGCGGGATGGACCGTTCGGAGCGGATCCGCACGTACAACTTCCCGGAGAACCGCATCGCCGATCACCGGACCGGATACAAGGCCTACAACCTCGACCAGGTGATGGACGGGGCGCTCGCCCCCGTGATCGAGTCGTGCATCGCCGCGGACGAGGAGGAGCGACTGGCCGCCCTCGCCGGCGACTGACGTTCCGGACGCCGCCCGCACGGCGCGGCCGCGGCGGCACTCGGCGCCGCTAGGCTCGCGCCATGATCATGTTCCTCATCCGCGCACTGATCTTCCTCGCCTCCGCAGCGGTGGGACTCATCGTGGCCGACTGGATCCTGCCCGGCTTCCGGATCGACTGGAGCGACGCGTGGGGGTTCCTCCTCGCCATCGTGATCTTCGCCGTGCTGCAGAGCGTTCTGACGCCGTGGATCGCCAGCGTGGCCAGGCGCAACGCGCCGGCGCTGCTGGGCGGCATCGGCATCTTCTCGACCCTGATCGCCCTGGTGATCGTCGTGCTCATCCCGGGCGCGGGCCTCACGATCGGCGAGCCGTACCTGCTCACCTGGATCCTCGCGCCGGTGATCGTGTGGCTGGTGACCGCGCTGGCGACGCTGCTGCTGCCGATGATCTTCATCAAGAAGAAGGTCGACGAGCGCCGCAGCGGCGCCTGACGAGACCCGCTGCCGATCGGCGCGGCGGCACGTCAGATGAAGTACTCGGGCGCGGTGAGCAGCGCCCGGGTGTCGATGCCTTCGCGCCGTGCGCGGGGCTTCGCGGGCACTCCGACCAGGATGCTGTCCGCGGGGGCGTCCTTCGTGACGACCGCGTTCGCGCCGATGACCGAGCCTGCGCCGATCGTGATGGGACCGAGCACCTTCGCGCCCGCCCCGATCGCGACGCCGTCGCCGATCGTGGGGTGGCGCTTGCCGCCGTCGCGCGTCCGGCCGCCGAGGGTGACCCCGTGATAGAGCATCACGTCGTCACCCACCTCGGCGGTCTCACCGATGACCACGCCCATGCCGTGGTCGATGAAGAACCGGCGCCCGATCACGGCGCCGGGGTGGATCTCGACGCCGGTGAGCCACCGGCTCAGCTGGGAGCCCGCCCGCGCCAGGAGGCGCAGGCGGTGCGTCCACAGCCAGTGCGTGCAGCGATGAGCCCAGATCGCGTGCAGCCCCGGGTACAGCAGCGCGATCTCGACGGCGCTGCGCGCCGCCGGGTCGCGCAGCTTCGCGGCTGCGAGGTCTTCTCTGATCCGTGCCCAGGCGCCCACGTCAGTCTTCGCGCAGGTGCTCGTACAGCGCGGTCGAGAGGTAGCGCTCACCGAACGAGGGAATGATGACGACGATGTTCTTGCCTGCCGCCTCCGGGCGCTTGGCGATCTCGAGCGCTGCCCAGATGGCCGCGCCGCTGGACATGCCCACGAGGATGCCGTCCGAGGTGGCGGTCTCCCGCGCGACGCGGATCGCGTCATCGAACTCGACGTCGATGACCTCGTCGATGACGTCCCGGTCGAGGATGGACGGGACGAAGTTCGGCCCGATGCCCTGGATCTTGTGCGGCCCGGGGTGGCCCTCGGTCAGCAGCGGCGAATCCTTGGGCTCGACGGCCACGACCTTCACACCGGGGACGCGCTCCTTGAGCACCTGTCCGACACCGGTGATCGTCCCGCCGGTGCCGATGCCGGCGACGAAGTAGTCGACCTTGCCGTCCGTGTCGCGGAGGATCTCCTCGGCGGTGGTCTTGCGGTGGATCGCGGGGTTCGCCTCGTTTGCGAACTGCTTGGCCAGCACGGCGCCCGGGGTCCGCGCGGCGATCTCCTCCGCCTCGCCGACGGCGAAAGCCATGCCCTTGGTCGGGTCGGTCAGCACGAGCTCGGCTCCGAAGGCCTTCAGCAGCAGGCGGCGCTCCTTCGACATCGACGCGGGCATCGTCAGGATGACCTTGTAGCCGCGCGCCGCACCGACCATGGCCAGGGCGATGCCGGTGTTGCCGCTGGTCGCCTCGACGATGGTGCCGCCCGGCTTGAGCTCGCCTGACGCCTCCGCCGCGTCCACGATCGCGATGCCGAGACGGTCCTTCACGCTGGACGCGGGGTTGTAGAACTCGAGCTTGGCGAGGATCTGGGCGTCGACGCCCTCCGCGATCCGGTTGAGCTTGACCAGCGGCGTGTTGCCGAACGCGGTCGTGATGTCGGAGTGGATGCCGGGCATGTCTGGCCTTTCGGGATGTCGGTCGTTGACAGGCAACCACACTACGGGGGTGGCGATTCCCGCACCCGATTTGTGACGCAGAGCGACGCCGCGTCGCACCTTAGGCTGGAGGACGCACTATGGCACACCTCGCACCGCACTCCTCCCTCGCCGCCGCCCTCCGCGATGCCGTCGAGTCATTGGCGCGCGCCGGCGTACCCGATCCCCAGGTCGACGCGGAGCTGCTCGCCGCCCACGCGCTCGCGACGAGCCGCGGCGCCGTCCAGGCCGCGGCGATCCGCGGCGACGCGCTCGACGGGGCCGTGGCGGCCGCGTTCGCCGAGCTGGTCGAGCGCCGTGCCGCCCGTGAGCCGCTGCAGCACCTCACCGGCCGTGCGCCGTTCCGCCACCTCGACCTGCGCGTCGGACCGGGCGTCTTCGTGCCCCGGCCCGAGACCGAGATGGTCGCGCAGCTGGCCGTCGACGCGCTGCGGGCCGCAGCATCCCCCGCTCCGATCGCGGTGGACCTGGGGACGGGGAGCGGCGCGATCGCACTGGCGATGGCCACCGAGGTGCCGCATGCGCGGGTGTTCGCCGCAGAGAACTCGGTGGACGCGTTCGTGTGGACGAAGGAGAACTTCGCCGAGGTGGGTGCCGAGAACGCCGAGCTGCACTTCATCGACCTCGAGCATGCGTTCGCCGAGCTCGACGGCACCGTCTCGGTCGTCGCGTCCAACCCGCCCTACGTCCCGGATGCGGCCATCCCGCGCGACCCGGAGGTGCGCCTGTACGACCCGCCGGCGGCGCTGTACGGCGGGGCGGACGGCCTCGACGTCGTGCGCGTGCTCAGCGGCGTGGGTCTGCGCCTCGCGCACCCCGGCGGGATGATCGTGATCGAGCACGGCGAATGGCAGGGTGAGCAGATCCGCGCGATCCTCACCGCGGACGGCTGGCGCGCTGCCGCGACCCACGTCGACCTGACCCAGCGAGACCGGGCGACCACCGCCCTGCATCCCTGACCCGGTGCCGCCCAGGTCGCCCGCCTAGACTGGAGCCGACATGTCCTCCCTCTTCGACTGCCGGGATGAGGCGCAGCTGCTCCCCGGCCTGCGACAGGCGCGCCAGGCGATCGCGCGCGGCGAGCTGATCGTCGTCCCCACCGACACGGTGTACGGGGTGGCCGCCGATGCGTTCAGCCCCGCCGCCGTGCAGCGGCTCCTCGACGCGAAGGGCCGCGGACGCCAGGCGCCGCCGCCCGTCCTGGTGTCGGGGGAGGGGATGCTGCGTGCCCTGGTCGCCGAGGTGCCTGAGGCCGTCGAGCGGCTCGTCGCCGCGTTCTGGCCAGGCGGCCTCACGATCGTGCTGCCCGCGCAGCCCTCGTTGACCTGGGACCTCGGCGAGACCCACGGCACGGTGGCGGTGCGCATGCCCGACAAGCGGCTGGTGCTCGAGCTCATCGAGGACACCGGCCCCCTCGCCGTGTCCAGCGCCAACCTGACGGGCAAGGCCGCCGCGATCATGGCGATCGACGCGGAGGACATGCTCGGCGACAGCATCGCGGTCTACCTCGACGACGGCCCGAGCGACACGGGTATCGCCTCGACCATCATCGATGCCACCGGCCTGGTCGGCGGCGACGGACGCGTCCGCGTGCTCCGGGAGGGCGCCGTCAGCCGCGACCGCCTCGGCGAGGTGCTCGGCGACCTGCTCGAACCGTACGCGGGCGGCTCCGAGTGAGGAACCACCTCTTCATCATCCTGCTCACCGCCGCGCTCACCCTGGTGCTGGCGTGGGCGGTGTGGCGGCTCAGCATGCGCTACAAGCTGTATCCCGGCATCCGCGAGCGCGACGTGCACAAGACCCCGACGCCGCGTCTGGGCGGGATCGCGATGTTCCTGGGCATCGTGGTCGCGTTCGCCGTCTCGTCGCAGATGGAGAACTTCCAGATCTTCTGGGTCGAGCCGGAGCGCCCGTGGGCGATCCTCGGGGCGACGTTCCTGATCGTGCTCGTCGGGGTCGCCGACGACCTGTGGGACCTGGACTGGACGATCAAGCTGGCCGCCCAGTTCCTGGCCGCGTGGATCGTCGCCTGGTTCGGCGGGCTGCAGATCCTCTCGCTCCCGATCGGCGGCATCGCGGTCGGCTCGAGCACGCTCAGCATCGTGCTGACGGTCTTCGCGATCGTCATCGTCATGAACGCGGTCAACTTCATCGACGGTCTCGACGGGCTCGTGGCGGGCGTCTGCCTCATCGCGAACAGCGTGTTCTTCGTGTACTCGTACCTGCTGCTGCGCGAGTTCACCACGAGCAACTTCTCGCTCGCGACGTTCCTGGCCGCGGCGCTCATCGGCGCGTGCGCCGGGTTCCTGCCGTTGAACTGGAAGCCGGCGAAGCTGTTCATGGGGGACTCGGGCGCACTCATGCTCGGGCTGCTGATGGCCTGCTCGGCGATCGCGATCACCGGGCTGCTGCCGCCGTCCGTCCTCGGCTCGGACGAGTTCGGTCGGTCCCAGCTGCTCGGTGCCTTCATTCCGATCCTGCTGCCGGTGGTCGTGGTCCTGCTCCCGCTGCTCGACTTCGGGCTTGCGGTGCTGCGGCGCATGCGCGCGGGCAAATCGCCCTTCTCGCCCGACCGCAAGCACCTGCACCACCGGATGCTGGACATGGGCCACAGCGACCGTGCCGCCGTGCTGATCTTCTACGCGTGGACCTCCGTGGTCAGCCTGTCGTTCCTGCTGATGTTCATCGGCACCACCGCGAACTGGCCGGGGGAGTACCTCCTCGGTCTCGGCTTCGGCATCGCCGGCGCCGCCGCCTGCCTCACCGTCACCTTCCTCCCGGCCGGCACGCGGTCGGCCGTCACCGCACCGGAGAGCACCCGATGACCCCGAACCCCGTCACCAGCACGCCGATCCTGCGGACCACGCTCATCTGGTCGGGCATCGTCACCGCCGCGCTCGCCGTGGTCGGCGGGCTCATCGGCTACGCCGTCGGACAGGCGCCCGGCCTGTGGAGCGCGCTCATCGGCGTGCTCGTCGGCGCGGTCTTCCTCGCCATCACCGGCCTCAGCATCCTGATCGCCAACCGCTGGTACGGCGATCCGCTCTACGTCCCGCTGTTCTTCGGCATCGTGCTCGGCGGCTGGATCCTCAAGTTCGTCGTGTTCATCGTCGTGCTGATCGTGCTGCGCGGGCAGGAGTGGGTGAACGACACCGTCTTCTTCTTCTCGCTCGTCACCAGCGTGCTGGCCTCGCTCGCGATCGACGTGGTCACCCTGCTGCGGATGCGCGTTCCGCAGATCGACGTGGAGCTGCCCTCGCACAACCCGGAGGACGGGCCCGACGAGGCTCCCAGCGGGCACTCAGCACCCCGCTGAGTTTGATAGGGTTGATCCGCGCCCGCCCGCTCGAACAGAGCGAATCGCGGATGACGCTCACCGACCAACGTCCACCGGCTCACCCCGGTGCCCGCCGAGCTGGAGCCAGCGCTGTTTACTCAAGCTGCGACCTTGATCGCCCCCATTGCCGTGGATGAACCGCCCGTTTTCCACGGGCCGTCGATCGATGAGTTCTTCCCGGCCGTCCTCTTCGACATCGCGGGAATCCCGGTCACCCGGATCCACCTGATCCAGTTCATCGCGACGATCGCGATCGTGCTGATCTTCTGGCTCGGCACCCGCCGCATGCGCATCGTGCCCGGCCGTTTCCAGAACGTCGTCGAGCTGGGCCTCGGCTTCGCCCGCAACAACATCGCGCACGACCTGCTCGGCCGCAAGGACGGCGATCGCTTCCTGCCGATCCTGACGACGATCTTCTTCATGGTCCTGTTCATGAACATCACGGGCATCATCCCGTTCCTGAACATCGCCGGCACGAGCATCATCGCGGTGCCTCTGCTGCTCGCCGTCGTCAGCTATGTGACCTTCATCTACGCCGGCATCAAGAAGAGCCCGAAGAACTTCTTCAAGAACGCGCTCTTCCCGACCGGCGTGCCGTGGCCGATCTACATCATCGTGACGCCGATCGAGCTCATCTCGACCTTCATCATCCGGCCCGTCACGCTCACGCTGCGACTGCTGATGAACATGATCGTCGGCCACCTGCTGCTGGTGCTGTTCTTCTCGGCCACGCAGTTCTTCCTGTTCGAGCTGGGCGGGTGGTGGTCGATCCTCGCCGCAGGCAGCCTCGCCTTCGGGTTCGTCTTCACCCTGTTCGAGATCCTGGTGGCCGTCCTCCAGGCGTACGTCTTCGCTCTCCTCACCGCGGTCTACATCCAGCTCGCAGTCGCGGAAGAGCACTAAGCGGGTCGGCCGGAAGCCGCCCTCAACCGAAAGGAAAAATCCGTGGACGCAACTACGGTTCTCGCCGAGCTCAGCGGCAACGTCGCGACGATGGGCTACGGCCTCGCAGCCATCGGCCCGGCCATCGGCGTCGGCATCGTCGTCGGCAAGACGATCGAGGGCGTCGCCCGTCAGCCCGAGCTGGCCGGCCGCCTGCAGGTCCTCATGTGGATCGGTATCGCCTTCACCGAGGCGCTCGCCTTCATCGGCATCGCCACCTTCTACATCTTCGTCTGATCGCCACCACCAGTCCTAAGGAGACAGGATGCTGAACGCTCTTGTCCGGTACGCCGCGGAAGAGGGTGCGGAAACGCACAACCCTCTCATTCCCGCGTGGTACGACATCATCTGGTCGGCGGTCTGCTTCGTCGTCATCCTCTTCATCTTCTGGAAGGTGGCTCTGCCGCGCTTCAAGAAGATGCTCGATGAGCGCTCCGCCGCGATCGAGGGCAACATCGCGAAGGCCGACGAGGCTCAGCGCAAGGCCGAAGCGGCGCTGGAGGAGTACACCGCCCAGCTCGCCGACGCCCGCAAGGAAGCAGGCGCGATCCGCGATGCCGCCCGCGAGGACGGCAAGAAGATCGTCGCCGAGGCGAAGGATGCTGCGACCTCCGAGGCCGCGCGACTGACCGCATCCGCCCACTCGCAGATCGAGGCGGAGCGCCAGTCGGCGCTCGTGTCGCTGCGCAGCGAGGTCGGCACCCTGGCGCTCGACCTGGCCGGCGGCGTGATCGGCGAGACCCTGTCGGACGACGCGAAGGCTCAGGCCGTCGTCGACCGCTTCCTCGCTGAGATCGAAGCGTCCGAAACGGCGGCGAAGTAATGGGCAGCGCGACCACTCAGGCACTCGCGACGACGTCGTCGGCACTCGCCGATGCGTCCGGCGTCGACCTCCGGGTGGCCGGCGAGCTGTTCGCGGCCTCTCGCGTCGTCGGCGGCTCGTCGCAGCTGAGCGGCGCGCTGGCTGACGCCGCAGCGGCTCCCGCCCTGCGGGAGAAGGTCATCGCCGACGTGTTCGGCTCGCTGCAGCCGACGACCGTCTCGCTGCTGAAGACGGTCGTCGCGCAGCGGTGGTCGAACGCGGCCGACCTCGTCGAGGCGATCGAGGAGACCGCGGTCCGCGCGGCCGCCGTGGCCGCACCCGAGGCCGACGTCGAGGCCGAGCTCTTCCGGTTCTCGCGCACGATCGCCGAGAACCCCGAGCTCGAGCTCGCGCTCGGCAGCCGTGGCGGCGACGCCGCGGCCAAGGGCGTCCTGGTCTCGACGCTCCTGGACGGCCGCGCCAGCGCGGCGACGGCGCTCATCGTCTCGTCGCTCGTGCAGCAGCCGCGCGGGCGCCGTGCTCGTCGCCTGCTGACGTGGGCGACCGGGCTGGTCGCAGATCAGCGCGGGCGCATGGTCGCCACGGTGATCACCGCGACCGCGCTCAGCGACGCGCAGCTCGAGCGTCTGGGCGCTGCGCTCTCCAAGCGCTACGACTCGCCCGTGGCCGTCAACCCGGTCATCGACCCGAGCGTCGTCGGGGGCCTGCGCGTGCAGATCGCCGATGACGTCATCGACGCGAGCGTGTCCTCGCGTCTCGCCGACCTGCGCCAGCGCCTGGCCGGCTGACCTGGACTTCCCGCCGGACGGCGGACAAGCTTCGGGGCTCAGGCCCCACCACACGTACTACACACAAAGGGAAGACAATGGCAGAACTGTCCATCAGCCCCGACGTCATCCGTGACGCGCTGAAAGACTTCGTCGCCGCATACGAGCCCACCGGCGCAGCGGCGACCGAGATCGGCACCGTCATCGACGCGGCCGACGGCATCGCGCACGTCGAGGGCCTGCCCGGCGTCATGGCGAACGAGCTCGTCCTGTTCGCCGACGGCACCCGCGGCCTCGCGCTGAACCTCGACGAGCACGAGATCGGCGTCGTCGTCCTCGGCGAATTCTCCGGCATCGAGGCCGGCCAGCAGGTCACCCGCACCGGCGAGGTCCTCTCGGTCCCCGTCGGCGACGGCTACCTCGGCCGCGTCGTCGACCCGCTCGGCACCCCGATCGACGGCCTCGGCGAGATCGTCACCGACGGCCGCCGCGCCCTCGAGCTGCAGGCGCCCGGCGTCATGCAGCGCAAGAGCGTGCACGAGCCGCTGCAGACGGGCATCAAGGCCATCGACGCGATGATCCCGGTCGGCCGCGGCCAGCGCCAGCTGATCATCGGCGACCGCCAGACCGGCAAGACCGCGATCGCGATCGACACGATCATCAACCAGAAGGCCAACTGGGAGTCGGGCGACGCCGAGAAGCAGGTCCGCTGCATCTACGTCGCCATCGGCCAGAAGGGCTCGACCATCGCCTCGGTGAAGGGCGCGCTCGAGGACGCCGGCGCGATGGAGTACACCACCATCGTCGCGGCCCCCGCATCCGACCCGGCCGGCTTCAAGTACCTCGCCCCGTACACCGGCTCGGCCATCGGCCAGCACTGGATGTACGACGGCAAGCACGTCCTGATCATCTTCGACGACCTGTCGAAGCAGGCCGAGGCCTACCGTGCCGTGTCGCTGCTGCTCCGCCGCCCGCCGGGCCGCGAGGCGTACCCCGGCGACGTGTTCTACCTGCACTCCCGTCTGCTGGAGCGCTGCGCGAAGCTGTCCGACGAGCTCGGCGCCGGCTCGATGACGGGTCTGCCGATCATCGAGACCAAGGCCAACGACGTCTCGGCGTACATCCCGACCAACGTGATCTCGATCACCGACGGCCAGATCTTCCTGCAGTCCGACCTGTTCAACGCCAACCAGCGTCCCGCGGTCGACGTGGGCATCTCGGTGTCGCGCGTCGGCGGCGACGCCCAGGTCAAGTCGATCAAGAAGGTCTCCGGCACGCTCAAGCTCGAGCTCGCCCAGTACCGCTCGCTCGAGGCGTTCGCGATGTTCGCGAGCGACCTGGATGCGGCGTCCCGCCGCCAGCTGGCGCGCGGCGCACGTCTGACCGAGCTGCTGAAGCAGCCGCAGTACTCGCCGTACCCGGTGGAGGAGCAGGTCGTCTCGATCTGGGCCGGCACCAAGGGCAAGCTCGACTCGATCGCCGTCGAGGACGTGCTCGCGTTCGAGCGCGAGCTCCTGGACTTCGTCCGTCGCAACACGTCGATCCTCGACACGCTGCGCGAGACGAACGTCCTGGACGACGACACCGCGGCGGAGCTCGAGAAGGTCACCGACACCTTCATCCTCGAGTTCCAGTCCGGCAAGGGTCAGGCCATCGACAACCCCGGTCACGAAGAGGTCGCTGCCGCGGCCGAGGGCGACGTCAACCAGGAGAAGATCGTCAAGGGCCGCCGCTAACAGCGGGCCGAGACTACGACAATGGGCGCACAACTACGGGTCTACAAGCAGAAGATCACCTCTGCTCAGACGACCAAGAAGATCACGAAGGCGATGGAGCTCATCGCGGCTTCGCGCATCCAGAAGGCGATGGCGCGTGTGCGCGCGTCGTCCCCCTTCGCGCGAGCCGTGACCAGGGCCGTCGCCGCCGTGGCGACGCACTCGAACATCGAGCACCCGCTGACGCACGAGCGTCCGCAGATCCGCCGCTCCGCGGTCGTGATCTTCGCGTCCGACCGTGGCCTCGCCGGCGCGTTCAACTCGCAGATCCTGCGTGAGGGACTGGAGCTTGCCGAGCTGCTGCGGCAGCAGGGCAAGGAGCCGGTGTTCTACCTGGTCGGCCGCAAGGCCGTCGGCTTCTTCCAGTTCCGTCGCATCGAGTCCGCGGCCGAGTGGGTCGGCGACACCGACACCCCGCACTTCTCCACCGCGGAGGAGATCGCCGGCGTCCTGCTCGACGCCTACGACCGCGGCGGCGACGAGGGCGGCGTCGACGAGATCAATCTCGTCTACAACCGCTTCGTCAGCATGATGACGCAGTCGCCCGAACGGGTCCGCCTGCTGCCGCTGGAGGTCGTGGAGGCCGACGAGAGCGAGCCGGCCCAGGTGTACCCGCTGTACGAGTTCGAACCAGAGGCGGGCGTCGTGCTCGACCAGATCCTGCCTGTGTACATCCAGAGCCGCGTCTTCAACGCCCTCCTGCAGTCGTCGGCAGCAAAGCACGCCGCGACGCAGAAGGCGATGAAGTCCGCCTCCGACAACGCAGACAACCTCATCACCGACTACACCCGCCTGCGCAACAACGCGCGCCAGGCCGAGATCACGCAGCAGATCGCCGAGATCGTCGGCGGCGCCGACGCTCTGGCGTCGGGCAAGTAGACCACACGAAAGAGAAGACGAAGACAATGACTCCCACCGCCAGCGTCGAGAAGACGGAGACCACGGTCGTCGGTCGCGTCGCGCGCGTCACCGGACCCGTCGTCGACATCGAGTTCCCGCACGATGCGATCCCCGACATCTACAACGCGCTCAAGACGACGATCACGATCGACGACGAGTCCCACGAGATCACGCTCGAGGTCGCCCAGCACCTGGGTGACGACCTCGTCCGCGCCATCTCGCTGAAGCCCACCGACGGCGTCGTCCGTGGCCAGGAGGTGCGCAACACCGGCGGCCCCATCACGGTGCCCGTCGGCGACATCACCAAGGGCAAGGTGTTCAACGTCACCGGCGACATCCTCAACGGGGAGCCGGGCGAGACCGTCGAGATCACCGAGCGCTGGGGCATCCACCGCAAGGCTCCCGCCTTCGACCAGCTCGAGTCGAAGACCCAGATGTTCGAGACCGGCATCAAGGTCATCGACCTCCTCACCCCCTACGTGCAGGGTGGCAAGATCGGCCTGTTCGGCGGTGCCGGTGTCGGCAAGACCGTCCTCATCCAGGAGATGATCCAGCGCGTCGCGCAGGACCACGGCGGCGTGTCCGTGTTCGCCGGTGTCGGCGAGCGCACCCGTGAGGGCAACGACCTCATCAAGGAGATGGAGGAGGCGGGCGTCTTCGACAAGACCGCCCTCGTCTTCGGCCAGATGGACGAGCCGCCGGGGACGCGTCTGCGCGTCGCCCTCTCGGCGCTCACGATGGCGGAGTACTTCCGCGACGTGCAGAACCAGGACGTGCTGCTGTTCATCGACAACATCTTCCGCTTCACGCAGGCGGGCTCCGAGGTCTCCACGCTGCTGGGCCGCATGCCCTCGGCCGTGGGCTACCAGCCCAACCTCGCCGACGAGATGGGTGTGCTCCAGGAGCGCATCACGTCCACGCGCGGTCACTCGATCACCTCGCTGCAGGCGATCTACGTCCCCGCCGACGACTACACCGACCCGGCGCCGGCGACCACGTTCGCGCACCTCGACGCCACCACGGAGCTCTCGCGCGAGATCGCGTCCAAGGGCCTCTACCCGGCCGTCGACCCGCTGACCTCGACCAGCCGCATCCTCGACCCGCGCTACATCGGCGCCGACCACTACCGTGTGGCCACGGCCGTCAAGCAGATCCTCCAGAAGAACAAGGAGCTGCAGGAGATCATCGCGATCCTCGGTGTCGACGAGCTGTCCGAAGAGGACAAGGTCGTCGTGTCGCGCGCCCGCCGCATCCAGCAGTTCCTCTCGCAGAACACCTACATGGCGAAGAAGTTCACCGGCGTCGAGGGCTCCACGGTCCCGATCAAGGAGACCATCGAGTCGTTCGACGCGATCGTCAAGGGCGACTTCGACCACGTGGCCGAGCAGGCGTTCTTCAACGTCGGCGGCATCTCGGACGTCGAAGAGCAGTGGGCGAAGATCCAGAAGGAGAACGGCTGATCATGCCGCTCAAAGTGAGCCTCGTCTCCGCGGATGCGGAGGTCTGGTCGGGAGAGGCGTCGCTCGTCGTCGCCAAGACGATCCTCGGCGAGATCGGCTTCATGCCCGGCCACGAGCCCGTGCTGGCGATCCTCGCCGAAGGTCAGGTGCGCATCACCGAGACCTCCGGCGGGAAGGTCATCGCGAACGCGCAGGACGGGTTCCTCTCCGTCGAAGGCGATGAGGTCATGATCGTCGCCGGCAACGCCGCGCTGGTCGCCTGAGCCACACCACTCCGCGAGAAACCACATTCCGTCCGAGACGCACCGCCAGGCGCGGTGTCTCGAACGGGATGTGGTTTCTCGCTGTTGCAGATGCTGATCCTCCTTCCCCCGTCCGAGACGAAGCGCGCCGGCGGCTCCGGCGCACCGCTCGACGTCTCCGCGCTCGCGCTGCCCGGACTCGCACCGCAGCGCGCCGCCACGCTCGACGCCCTCATCGCGCTCTCCGCCGACGATGAGCTCGCCGCGCGCGTGCTGAAGCTCGGCCCGACGCAGCGCGACCAGGTCGCCGTGAACCGCGAACTGCGCACCGCGCCGACCATGCCCGCCGTCGACCGCTACACGGGCGTGCTCTTCGATGCGCTGGACGCCGCATCCCTCGATCCGACGTCGCGGCGCTGGCTCGGGCGGCACGTCCTCGTGCACTCCGCGCCGCTCGGACCGGTCGGCGCCCTCGACGCGATCCCGGCGTACCGCCTCGGGGCGGGAGCGCGCCTGCCCGGCCTTCCGGCACTCACGACCGTCTGGGCGGATGCGGTCTCCACCGCGATCGCCGGCGCCGAGCCGTCGTTCGTGCTCGACCTGCGCAGCGAGGCGTACGTCGCCCTCGGCCCGGTCGCCGGAACCGTGCCCTCCGTCTACGTCCGCGTCGTGAGCGGGGGAGCGGACGGCGCGGTCCGCGCGCTCAACCACTTCAACAAGCACGCGAAGGGCGCGCTGGTGCGTCGTCTCGCGAGCGATCGTCCGCGGATCGGCAGCGCCCGCGGATTCCTGCGGTGGGCGGCGTCGGCCGGACTCGAGGCGCGTGCGGGTGCACGGGGCGAGATCGAGTTGTTCGCCTGAGGCAGGATCGCACCCTGTTCACGGTGCGTCGCCGTCGATAGCATGGCGGCACGAGGGAGCACCCCGTACCGCCCGCCCGAGGAGACTGCCATGGATGGCTACTACGACAACACCGGCGCTCTGGCCTTCCTGGCCGTGTTCGGATTCATCACGTTCCTGCTGGCCGTCGCCCTGTACGTCGTGTCGGCCTGGTTCCTGATGAAGGTCTTCGACAAGGCCGGTGTGCAGGGGCGCTGGCGCGCATGGGTGCCCGTGTACAACTACATGGTGTTCTCCAAGCTCGGCGATCTGAGCCCGTGGCTCATCCTGATCGCCTGGGGCGTCGCGATCGTGCTCTCGTGGGTGCCCGGCCTCAACGGCGTGCTCTTCCTCCTCGTGCAGATCGTCTCCCTGCTGGCCGCGTGGCGCGTCGGGCTGAAGCTGCAGAAGGAGGCCGTGTGGCTGATCCTGTACTTCTTCCTGCCGTTCGTCTGGCTCGGCATCCTCGCGTTCGACCGGTCACGCTGGAACACGGCCGTCCCGGCCGCGCCCTGGGCCGGCAACGGCTTCCTCGCCGACCGGACGCAGTGGGCGGGCATCCCGGAACAGGTCCCCGCCGGCGGCTTCCCGCCGAACCCGGTGACCACGCCGGGGGCCTACCCCCAGCCGCCCGCACCGGGCGCCGGATACCAGCCGCCGGCTGCCCCGCCCGCCGGGTACCAGCCGCCGGCTCCCCCCGCCGGGTACACGCCGCCGCCGGCCGCGCCGGCTGCCCCGCCCGCCGCCCCGCCGGCCTCGACCGAGCCTCCTGCATCGCCTGCCGCGCCGCCGCCCGCAGCTCCGCCCGCGGCAGCAGAGCCGCCGGCACCGCCCGCAGCGCCCGAGCCTCCCGCAGCGCCCGAGCCTCCCGCAGCGCCCGACGCACCGGAGCCCCCTGCGGCCCCGCCCGCATCGCCGGAGCCGCCCGCCGACCCGAACGCCCCGCGCCCCTGACCGCGGGTAGCGTGGGGGGATGACCTCCGCCGTTCCCCTGCGCCGCGTCGGCGCCTCCGGGCTCCTCGTCTCCTCCGTCGGCCTCGGCTGCAACAACTTCGGCCGCGCCGGCACGAAGACCGAGACGCTCGACGGCACCCGCGCGGTGCTCGACGCCGCCATCGACGCCGGGGTGACGTTCCTCGACACCGCCGACATCTACGGCCGTGAGCCCGGGCTGAGCGAGACCCTCATGGGGGAGGCGCTGAAGGGCCGCCGCGACGAGGTCGTGCTGGCGACGAAGTTCGGGCACTCGGCGTTCCCCGCCGGCATCTCCGGGGCCTCGAAGGGATCGCGCACTTACATCCGTCGTGCCGTCGAGGCGTCGCTGCGGCGCCTGCAGACCGACTGGATCGACCTCTACCAGCTGCACACGCCCGACCCGAAGACGCCGATCGACGAGACGCTCGACGCGCTCGGAGAGCTCGTGCGCGAGGGCAAGGTGCGCTACGTCGGGCACTCGAACTTCACCGGGTGGCAGATCGCCGAGGCCGAGCTCGTCGCGCGCGAGCGGCACAGCATCCGCTTCGTCTCCGCGCAGAACCACTACAGCCTGCTCGCCCGTGCCGCCGAGCGGGAGGTGCTGCCGGCCGCCGAGCGGTTCGGCGTCGGCTTCTTCCCGTTCTTCCCGCTGCACAACGGGCTGCTCACGGGCAAGTTCAGCCGCGACAACGCACCCGCGGACTCGCGCATCATGCGTCAGCGTCAGCACGTCTGGCAGGAGGCCCCGTGGGACGCCCTCGAGGCCTTCCAGTCGTTCTGCGACGCGCGTGGCATCACGATGCTCGAGGCCACGTACGGATGGATGCTGTCGCACCCCGCCCTGTCGAGCGTCATCGCCGGCGCGACGACCCCGGAGCAGGTGCGCGCCAACGCCGCCGCGGGCAGCGCCTGGACCCCCGACGCCGATGACCTGGCGGCCATCGACGCGCTCCTGCCGCTCCCGGAGGACCCAGGCGCGAAGGTCTGACGCGCCGCGGGGCGGGGTTCGCCCACGGCGTACGCGTCGAGGTTGGCCCTCGGCCCGAGCCGGGCGTAGCGTCATTCTTCGTGCGCGGTCCGCTCCCAGGACGAGGTGGCGCACCGGAAGGGAACAACGTGCTCGGCAAGCTCCTGGTGCGATATCTTCGCCCCGCCTGGCCGCTCATCGTCGCCGTCATCGTGTTCCAGCTGGCGCAGTCCGTCGCCTCGCTGATGCTCCCCACGCTGAACGCCGACATCATCGATGAAGGCGTCGTCACGGGCGACATCGACTACATCTGGCGGACCGGCGGCGTCATGCTGCTGGTGAGCCTCGTGCAGGTCGTCTGCTCGATCATCGCCGTGTACTTCGGGTCGCGACTCGCGATGGGAATGGGCCGCGACCTGCGCGCCGCCTTCTTCCACCGGGTCGTCGCCTACTCGCAGCGCGAAGTGGGTCAGTTCGGGGCGCCCTCGCTCATCACCCGCAACACCAACGACGTGCAGCAGGTGCAGATGCTCGTGCAGATGTCGGCGACGGTCATGGTGTCGGCGCCCATGCTCGCCATCGGCGGCGTGATCATGGCCGTGCGGCAGGATGCCGGTCTGTCCTGGCTGATGGCGGTCGCCGTGCCGGTTCTGCTGGTCATCGTCTCGCTCATCGTCGTCCGGATGGTCCCCGCCTTCACGCAGATGCAGGCGCGCATCGACCGGGTCAACCAGATCATGCGCGAGCAGCTCACCGGCATCAGGGTCGTGCGGGCCTTCGTCCGCGAGCGCGAGGAACGGGCGCGGTTCACGGGGGCCAGCGAAGACGTGATGTCGACCGCCCTCCGTGCCGGCAACCTGATGGCGCTGATGTTCCCCGCGGTCATGCTGGTCATGAACCTGTCGTCGGTCGCGGTGATCTGGTTCGGCGCCATCCAGGTGCAGGAGAACGGCGTCGAGGTCGGCACCCTGTTCGCGTTCCTCAACTACCTGATGCAGATCCTCATGGGCGTCATGATGGCGACGTTCATGTTCGTGATGATCCCGCGTGCGGCGGTCTGCGCGAACCGCATCGGCGAGGTGCTCGAGACGTCGCCGTCGGTCGAGGCGCCGCTCGCCCCGGTCGACGCGCCCGCACCGGCGGGGCGCATCGCCTTCGACCACGTCGACTTCGCCTATCCCGGTGCGGACGACGCCGTGCTGCACGATCTCACCTTCTCGGTGGAGCCGGGGACGACCACCGCGATCATCGGATCGACCGGTGCGGGCAAGACGACGCTCATCGGGCTCGTCGCCCGGCTGTTCGACGTGACGGCCGGCACCGTGTCGCTCGACGGCGTGGACGTGCGCGACTACGACCCCGACGAGCTGTGGGAGCGGATCGGCCTGGTGCCGCAGCGCGCCTTCCTCTTCTCGGGCACCGTCGCCTCCAACCTCCGCTACGGCGACGAGGAGGCCACGGACGACGAGCTGTGGACCGCGCTGGGGCTCGCCCAGGCCGACGGCTTCGTCCGTTCGCTGCCTGAGCAGCTGCAGGCGCCCATCGCGCAGGGCGGCACGAACGTCTCGGGCGGCCAGCGGCAGCGGCTCGCCATCGCCAGGGCGCTGGTGAAACGGCCGGAGGTGTACATCTTCGACGACTCGTTCTCCGCGCTCGACCTCACCACGGACGCGGCGCTCCGCCGCGCGCTCGACCGCAGCCTGCCGGATGCCACGCGGATCGTCGTCGCGCAGCGGGTGTCGACGATCCGACACGCCGACCAGATCGTCGTCCTCGACCACGGCCGCATGGTCGGCCTCGGCTCGCACGACGAGCTGGTGGAGACCTGCGAGACATATCGAGAGATCGTGGATTCGCAGCTCGCGGCGGAGGAGGCAGCATGAGCGGCTCGCAGGCATCCCGTCCCGTCGCGGCTCCCGCACGCGGCCCCGCGGGCCCCCGCGGCCCGATGGGCGGCATGGTTCCCCCCGGGGCCAAGGCGCAGAACTTCGGCCCGAGCGCAAAGCGGCTGCTCGGCACGCTGCGCACCGACATGCCGCAGCTCATCACCGTGCTCGTGTTCGGCGTGCTGAGCGTCGCGCTCAGCGTGACGGGTCCGAAGATCCTCGGCGAGGGCACGAACATCGTGTTCGCCGGGTTCGTCTCGCTGCAGGTCCCCGAGGGCATGAGCAGGCAGGAGGTCATCGACGGCCTCATCGCGCAGGGCAACCAGCAGCAGGCCGACATGCTCTCCGCGATGGACTTCACGCCGGGTGCGGGCGTCGACTTCGCCCGGCTCAGCTGGATCCTCGGGCTCGTGCTGGTGATCTACCTGCTCGCGAGCCTGTTCGGCTGGCTGCAGGCCCGCATCCTCAACGGCGTCGTGCAGCGTGCTATGAACCGGCTGCGCATCCAGGTGGAGGAGAAGATCCACCGCCTGCCGCTGTCCTACTTCGACAAGGTGCAGCGCGGTGAGCTGCTCAGCCGCGTCACCAACGACGTGGACAACATCGGCCAGACCATGCAGCAGACCCTCTCGCAGGTGGTCATCTCGCTGCTGACCGTGATCGGCGTCCTGGTCATGATGTTCGTGATCTCACCGCTGCTGGCGATGATCGCGCTGGTCACGATCCCGCTCACGATCCTCATCACGGTCGTGGTCGCCAAGCGGTCGCAGAAGCTGTTCGTGGCCCAGTGGGCGGCGACCGGCGTCCTCAACGCCCGTGTGGAGGAGACCTTCTCCGGTCACGCCGTCGTGAAGGTCTTCGGGCACCAGCGGGAGGTCGAGTCCGACTTCCGCGCCGAGAACGACGCGGTCTACCAGGCCAGCTTCGGCGCCCAGTTCATCTCCGGCATCATCATGCCGGCCATGATGTTCATCGGGAACCTGGTGTACGTCGCCATCGCCGTGGTCGGCGGCCTTCAGGTGGCGGGCGGGCTGATGTCGATCGGCGACGTGCAGGCCTTCATCCAGTACTCCCGTCAGTTCACGCAGCCGCTGAGCCAGCTCGGATCGATGGCCAATCTGCTCCAGTCGGGCATCGCCAGCGCCGAGCGCGTGTTCGAGCTGCTGGACGAGGAGGAGCAGACCCCCGATGCCGACGACGCGCAGACCGCGCCGGCGGATGCGGGTCACCTCGAGTTCGACGACGTGTCGTTCCGCTACCTGCCGGACAAGCCGCTCATCGAGGGGCTCTCCCTGGAGGCCATGCCCGGCAGCACCATCGCGATCGTCGGTCCGACCGGCGCAGGCAAGACGACCCTCGTGAACCTCATCATGCGGTTCTACGACGTCGACTCCGGTCGCATCGCCCTGGACGGGGTCGACACCCGCGGGATGACGCGGGGCGACCTGCGCGCGCGCACCGGCATGGTGCTGCAGGACACCTGGCTGTTCGCCGGCACGATCAGGGAGAACATCGCCTACGGCCGGCCGGGCGCGACGGAGGAGGAGCTCCTCGCCGCTGCCACCGCCGCCTATGTGGACCGGTTCGTCCACGCGCTGCCCGACGGATACGACACGATGCTCGACGACGAGGCCACCAACCTGAGCGTGGGGGAGCGGCAGCTCGTCACCATCGCGAGGGCGTTCCTGGCCGACCCGCGTCTCCTGATCCTCGACGAGGCGACCAGCTCGGTCGACACCCGCACCGAGCTGCTCATCCAGCGCGCCATGTCGCGGCTGCGGGAGGACCGCACCGCGTTCGTGATCGCGCACCGGCTCTCGACGATCCGCGACGCCGACCTCATCCTGGTGATGGAGAACGGCGCGATCGTCGAGCAGGGCGACCACGATGCGCTGCTCGCCGCGCGCGGAGCGTACTGGCGTCTCTACAACGCACAGTTCGAGGCGCCGGTCGAAGAGGAGTCCGAGCCCGTCCACTAGTATGTGAACACGCCGCAGGATCCGCCCCGTGCGGTCCGCTCCCCCGACGCGGCAGCCGAATCATGGGAGGACAGGGCGTGCCCCAGGTGACCACCCAGTCCCGCACGGTCTCCACACACGGGACCACACTCACGCTGTCCTGGGCGGAGGCCACCCACACCGGGCGCCGCCGCGAGGTCAATCAGGACGCCGTTCTCGCCACCTACCCGCTCTTCGTCGTCGCCGACGGCATGGGCGGGCACATCGGCGGCGAGATCGCCAGCACCAGCACCGTCGAGCGGCTGCAGGCGGTGGTCGCCGCCGGCGCCGTCTCGCCGAAGACCATCGAGAAGGCCCTCGCCAAGGCCGTCAAGGACATCGCCTCCCATCCGGAGGCGACCGACGACGGCACGGGGACGACGGTGACCGGCGTGTTCCTGGACACCTCTGGCGACGAGGCGACCTGGGTCACGCTCAACATCGGCGACTCCCGCGTGTACCTCGTGCGCGACGGCGCGATCGTGCAGATCACGACCGACCACTCCGTGGTGCAGGAGCTCATCGCCTCGGGCAAGCTCAGTCCGGAGGAGGCGGAGAACCACCCCTACGGCAACGTGATCACCCGCGCGGTCGGCCCGAGCGACGGCGTCACCCCGGACTACGTGCGGCTCGACGTGGTCGACGGCGACCGGTTCGTCGTCTGCTCGGACGGGCTCACCAAGGAGCTCACCGACTACGGCATCCAGCACTTCCTCGCCGAGAACGCCGACCCCGCCGCCGCGGTCTCGGCGATGCTCGAGGCGGCGCTGGAGAACGGCGGCCGCGACAACATCACGATCATCGTGCTGGACGTCGCCGGCTCCTCCCCGGCAGCCGACTGACCGCACCCCTCCACCGACCGAGCGTCCGGCCGGCGCCGGCGCGCACGCCGATGATGGGGTGGGGGCATGGCTCCCCGCTCCGCGCCGTCCGTGGCGTCCGCATCCGCGTTCGACGAGCTCGTCGACGGCGCGGAGCCGCTGAGTCTCCCGCCGCCGTGGACCGCGCCCGCCCGGCCGCCGGTCCCGATCATCGCCGCCCTCGTCCCGATCGCCGGGGCCGTGGTGCTGTGGCTCGTGACCGGATGGATCGCGGCGCTCTGGCTGGCCGCCCTGGGGCCGCTGATCGCCGGCGCCACGGTGCTCGACGCGGCGCGCGCCCTGCGTCGGGAACGCGCCCGTGCCCTGGCCGACGCCGCCGCGGCGCGGCTGCGGGTCGGGGCGCAGGTCGATCGTCGGCAGGCGGCTGAGCGGGCCGACCTCTGGGCGCGCCACCGCGACGTCCTCGGATACGTGCGACGGGACGACGAGGTGTGGCGCGCCGTCCCGGGCCGGGAGGGCGTGTGGGTCGTGGGGGCGGGAACCGTCGGCAGCACCGTGTCGGTCACAGGGGGCGGTCTCGACGAGGAGTCGGAGCACTTGCGGCGCAGGGCGCGGCGGCTCGACCGCGCTCCGGTGCTCGTCCCCCTGTCCGCCGGGCTGGCCGTGCGCGGCGGCGGGGCGTTGGCTGCCGCCGTCGTCCGCGCGCTCGCCCTGCAGCTGTGCCTCGCCCTGCCCCCTGGAGCGGTGCGGGTGGTCGCGGGTCCCGCCGACGACGGTGCCTGGATGCGGATGCTGCCGCACCGCGAGATCGCCGCGCCCGTCCGTCTCGCGATCACGGGTCCGGGTGACGCCGCACCCGACGACGCCGACATCGTGCTCATGCATCTCGCCCCCGGCGCACCCGTCCCGCCCCGCTGCGGTGCGCTGCTCACGGTGCTCTCGCCGGCGCGTGCCCTGCTCGACCACGACGGGAGCGCGCACGAGATCAGCGTCGAGGCGGTCGGGCGCGACCAGGCCGAGGCGCTCGCGGGCGGCCTCGCTGCCCGCGCCGCGCGGATCGGGATCGGTCAGACCGCCGAGCCGCCGGTCGCGCTCGGGCCGCTGCTGCGCGACGCACCGCCCGCACGGCGGGGAGGGCTCCCCGCCGTCATCGGTGCGCGCGGCGGGGAGCCGGTCGTGGTCGACCTGGTCACGGACGGGCCGCACGCGGTGGTGGCGGGCGTGACCGGTGCCGGCAAGAGCGAGCTGCTCGTCACGTGGGTGCTCGCGCTCGCTGCGACCCACTCGACGGACGAGGTCGCCTTCCTCCTCGCCGACTTCAAGGGCGGCACCGCCTTCGATCCGCTGGCCGGGCTGCCGCATGTGGCCGGCGTCATCACCGACCTCGACGGAACGGGCGCGCTGCGCGCGATCCAGAGCCTCCGGGCCGAGATCAGGCGGCGGGAGGCCGCGCTCGCGGCGGCCGGTGCGCGAGACGTGCTCGACCCGGCCGCCGGGCTCGGCCGGCTGGTGGTGGTCGTCGACGAATTCGCCGCGCTGCTCGGCGAGCGGCCGGAGCTGCACGCGCTGTTCGCGGACGTCGCCGCACGGGGGAGGGCGCTCGGCATCCACCTGATCCTCGGCACCCAGCGGATCACGGGAGTGGTGCGCGACGGTCTGCTCGCCAACTGTCCGCTGCGGATCAGCCTGCGCGTCACCGACGCGACCGACAGCCGCGCGGTCATCGGCGGCGACGAGGCCGCGCGCCTGGACGGCGGCCAGGCCGGGCGTGGCGTCGCGCTGCTGCGGCGCGCCTCGGACGGAGCGCCGCAGCGCTTCCGCGTCGCGCTCTCGGCACCCTCCGACGTCGCCGCCGCCCGCACCGCGCGGCAGGGTGCGCCACTCCGCCGGCCGTGGCTGCCTGCGCTTCCCGAGCAGCTGGCGCTGGCCGAGATCACCGCGCAGGTCCCGACCGGCGGGCTCGCGTTGGGGCTGGCCGATGAGCCGGAGCAGCAGCGCCAGCATCCTCTCGTGATCTCGGCTGCCGACCGCGGCGTGCTCGTGGTGGGCAGGGCCGGTGCGGGGAAGACGACGGCGCTGCACACCCTGGCGGCGCAGGCGTCGTCCGTCGTGTGGGTGCCGCGGCACGGCGAGGGCGCATGGGATGCGGTCACGTCGCTCGTCGAGGCGCCCCGCGCCGGTGCCGTGATCGTGATCGACGATCTCGACGCGCTCGGCGGCGGCCTCCCGCTCGACTACGCCCACGAGCTGCACGACCGGATCGAGCGGCTCGTACGTCTGGCCGGCGACGCGGGCATGCTCGTCCTGGCGTCGGCGCAGCGACTCAACGGCGCGATCGCCCGGGTCGCCGACCTGCTGCCGAGGCGGCTGATCCTCGGGACGGTGTCGCGGGTCGAGCACGTCTCGCTCGGCGGCGAACCTGAGCACTTCGCCGCACGCTGCCCGCCCGGGCGGGGCCGCTGGGACGGCACCGCCGTGCAGGTCGCCCGCACGGCCGAGCAGGCGGGTCCCCCGCGCACGCGCACTCCGGCGACGTGGCGTCCGCAGCATCCTCTCGCCGGCGTCGTGGTGCGCTCGCCCGCGGGGATCCGCGATGTGCTGGCCGACTGGGCATCCCACGGCACCCACGTCGTGGCTCCCGCGGAGTTCGGCGCCCACCTGCACGCCGACGACGCGCCGGTGGTGGTCGTCGGAGACGTGGACGACTGGCAGCGGCACTGGCGGCTGCTGACCGAGGTGCGCGCCGAGCACGAGCTCGTCATCGACGCCGGCTGCCTCGCCGACTACCGCATGCTCACCGGTGAGCGTGCACTGCCGCCGTACTGCGAGCCGGGGCGTGCGCGGGCGTGGCTGCACGTGCCGGGAGATTCCGCGGTGCGGGTGGCGCTCGAGTGACTGGCTTGACCGGCCCGTCCCGCGGTTCTACGGTCGCGGTATGGCAACGACGCCGATCATCCTCTCCCGACCCGACGGAAAGGGACTGGCAGCCGGCACGCTGGGGCTGTGGGGCTCCACCGTCATCGGACTCGCCTCCACCGCGCCGGTCTACTCCCTCGTCGCGACCCTCGGGTTCGTCGTCCTCGCGGTCGGCGCCCAGGCGCCCATCGCCTTCGTCATCGCGTTCATCCCGATGCTCTTCATCGCCTTCGCGTACCGCGAGCTCAACAACGCCGTGCCCGACTGCGGCACCACCTTCACGTGGGGCACCAAGGCCTTCGGACCGTGGGTGGGCTGGCTCGGCGGCTGGGGCGTCGCGGTGGCCGGAATGGTCGTGCTCGCCAACCTCGCGCAGATCGCCGGCATCTACTTCTGGGCGCTCATCGACGGCATCGCGCGCACCCCCGAAGACGCGCTGCTCGCCGACAACGTGCCGCTCGTCACGGCCACCGGCGTCGTGTTCATCGCCGCGATGACCTGGGTGAGCTGGCGCGGCGTGGAGATCGGCGAACGCATCCAGAACATCCTGCTCGGCATCCAGTACCTCGCCCTCGCGATCTTCGTCGTGGCCGCGCTCTGGCACTTCTTCGCGGGGACGGCGCCGGATCCGACGCCGTTCGACTGGTCGTGGTTCAACCCGTTCGCCTTCACCGACTGGAGCGGCTTCATCGAGGCGATCCTGCTGGCGCTGTTCATCTACTGGGGATGGGACACCTGCCTCGCCCTGAACGAGGAGACGAAGGATCCCACTCGCATCCCCGGCCGTGCAGCGCTGCTGACGACGATCATCCTGCTCTTCACCTACGTCTCGGTGACCGTCGCGGCGATGATGTACGCGGGGCTCGGCGAGACCGGGACCGGCCTCGGCAACGAGGCCAACGCCGACGACTTCTTCCTCGCCGTCAAGGACGGCCTGCTCGGTCCGCTCGGCTGGGTGCTGGTGGTCGCCGTGATGATCTCGGCGATCTCCTCGACGCAGACCACGATCCTGCCGACGGCACGGGGGACCCTCGCGATGGCGGCGTACCGGGCCCTTCCTGCGCGGTTCAAGACCGTGCACCCGCGGTATCGCACGCCGTCGTTCTCGACCCTCGTGATGGGGATCGTCGCCTCGGTCTACTACGTCGGGATGACGCTCATCAGCGACAACATCCTGCAGGACTCGATCCTGTCGCTGGGCCTCGCGATCGCGTTCTACTACGCGATCACCGGGTACGCGTGCGTCTGGTACTTCCGCCGCGACCTGTTCACGTCGGCGCGGGACTTCTTCTACAAGGGGCTGCTGCCGCTGCTCGGCGCGCTGATGCTCACGTACGCGTTCGTGCAGTCCGCGATCGACATGTACGACGTCGACTACGGCTACACGGTGCTGCTCGGCATCGGCGGCACGTTCGTGCTCGGCATCGGCGCGCTGGCGCTCGGGGTCGTGCTCATGCTGATCTGGTTCCTGTTCCCGCGCTCGAAGCGGTTCTTCCGCGGGGAGAGCCTCAACCGCGAGACGCAGATCCTCGTCCCGGAGGATCCCGGCGAGTTCTACCGCTCGGTCGACGGCGGCCGCGCGTAACGCGGACCGTCGGGAGCCCCCGGGCTCGTCGTCTTCTCCCGCTCACCTGTCGCGATCTGCGGGGTTCGGTGCAGATTGCGACAGGCGAACGAAGCGGGCTCAGGCCAGGGCGGCGTCGAGCGGCGCGAGCGGGATGCCGTGCGCCGCCGCCACGCCGGCGTTCACCACCGCGCCGCCCACGGTGTTGAGACCTGCCGCGAGCGCGGGATCGGCCCGCAGCGCGCCCGCCCACCCGTGCCGGACGATCTGGCGGATGTAGGGGAGCGTCGCGTTCGTGAGGGCCGAGGTCGAGGTGTTCGGCACCGCGCCCGGCATGTTCGCGACGCAGTAGAAGACGCTGCCGTGCACCGGGAACGTCGGGTCCGCGTGGGTCGTCGGGCGGGTGTCCTCGAAGCAGCCGCCCTGATCGACCGCGATGTCGACGAGCACCGAGCCCGGCCGCATCCTGGCGACCATGTCGTTCGTGACGAGCTTGGGCGCCTTCGCACCGGGAATGAGCACCGACCCCACGACGAGGTCGGAGTCGACGACCGCGCGGTCGAGGTCGAGGGGGTTGGAGGCAGCCGTCTTGATGCGCCCCTGGAAGTGGTCGTCGAGGAACCGGAGGCGCTGGATGTTGGTGTCGAAGATGGTGACGTCCGATCCGAGACCGGCCGCGATCATCGCGGCGTTGGCCCCGGCGACACCGCCGCCGATCACCGTGACCCGTGCGGGCCGGGTACCAGGCACGCCCGACATGAGCAGGCCGAGCCCGCCGGCCGAGCGCATCAGCGTCGCCGCTCCCACCGTGGGTGCGAGGCGTCCGGCGACCTCGCTCATCGGCGCGAGCAGCGGCAGACCGCCGCCGGCGAGCTGCACGGTCTCGTACGCGATCGCGGTGACGCCGTCGGCGATGAGGCGGTCGGTGAGCGGGCGGTCGGCGGCCAGGTGCAGGTAGGTGAACAGCACGAGGTCGGAGCGGAAGTGCACGTACTCGCTCTCGATGGGCTCCTTGACCTTCAGCAGCAGCTCCGCTCGAGCCCACACCTCGGCGGCATCGTCGAGCAGGGTCCCTCCGGCAGCGGCGTACTCGTCGTCGGGCATCGAGGAGCCGGTACCCGCCCCGCGCTGCACGAACACCTCGTGCCCCGCGGCGACCAGGTCGTGCACGCCGGCAGGCGTGAGGGCGACGCGGTACTCGTTGTTCTTGATCTCGGTGGGGACGCTGATCCTCATCGATCGCTCCTTTCCGCCCCTCGTGAGGGCGCTTGTGTACCCGTTCAGAACGCGGGGCGGATCGCCCCGACATCGTGACCGCCGCCGGTGACCGACAGCGGAAGACTCTGCACAGCCGCGGCGACGTCGGCGGGGGCGAGTGCGCCGGCCTGCTCGAGCAGGCGCAGTGCGACGACGGTGCGTGCCCGCATCCCGCCGTCGAGGATCTTGAGTGCGACGGTCGTGCCGTTCGGGGCGACCATGATCTGCACGCCCTCGGCGCCGCCCTTGGCGAAGACGCCGAGGCGCTCGATGACGACGGTGTCGTCGCGGCCGGGGCCGTCCACGGTCCAGGGGTTCTCACGGACTGCGCGCACGAGGACGCCGGCGCTGCGGTGCAGCGCGAACGGCGAGCGCTCCGACGACGTGCCGATCCGCTGGATCGCCTTCGCGAGGCCGGCCAGGCTCATCGCGTACACGGGCGCACCGCATCCGTCGATCGCCGGCTGGCCGGTCTTCTCGCCGATGAGCCGCTCGATGACCTCACGGATGTGCGCCTGGAGCGGGTGGGCGGAATCGAGGTAGCCCGTGGTGTCCCAGCCGGAGGCGACGCAGGCGGCGAGCATGGCGGCGTGCTTGCCGGAGCAGTTCATCCGGATGCGCTGCGGCTCGTCGCCGGCGCGCACCATCGCGTCGCGGGATGCGGTATCGCCCGGCCAGGCCGGCGGGCACGCCAGCGCGCTCTCGTCGAGTCCCGCGGAGTCGAGGATGTCGCGTACCACTGCGACGTGGCGGTCGGTGCCGGCGTGGCTGCCCGTCGCGAGACCCAGCCGCTCGCCCTCCAGGGCGGCGCCGGCGGTCACACAGGCGAGCGCCTGGACGGGCTTGAGGCTCGAGCGGGGGAGCACCGGCGAGAGCACGTCGCCCAGCTGCGCGACCGCGATGCCCTCAGGGTCGAGCACGATCGCGGAGCCGACGTGGCGGGACTCGATGAAGCCGCTGCGTTCGACGACGGCGAGCTCGACGGCGTCGGCGGCGGCGAAGGTCTGCGACACGGACCCAGCCTATCGCCGGGGGTGCGCCGTTCATGCGTCATGCCACACTGGTCGGATGCTGGGACAGCACCGCTACGCACTGCAGACCACCTGGACCGGGAACCGGGGGACGGGCACGAGCGGCTACCGCGACTACGACCGCTCGGTCACGATCGCGGTCGCCGGCAAGCCGGAGCTGCTCGCCTCGTCCGACAAGCCCTTCCGCGGCGATCCCGCACGATGGAACCCCGAGGACCTGCTCCTCGCGTCGCTCAGCGAATGCCACCTGCTGTCGTACCTGCACGCGTGCGTGCAGGCGGGCGTGGTGGTCGTCGACTACAGCGACGAGGCGACCGGAGTGATGGTCGAGGACGGCCGTGGGGGTGGCGCGTTCCAGGAGGTCGTGCTGCGGCCGCGCGTCACCGTCGCCGAGCCGGCGATGGTGCCCGCGGCCGAGGCCGCGCACGCGCAGGCGCGGGAGTGGTGCTTCATCGCGAACTCGGTGAACTTCCCGGTCCGGCACGAGCCGACCGTGGCGGTCGCCGGCTGACGACTGGCGGTCGCCGGCTGACGCCGGTCGGTCACCGCACGTCGGCGTCGACCCAGCCCATCGAGGTGTCGACCGCCTTGCGCCAGAGGCGCAGCATCCGATCGCGCTCGGCCGCGTCCATCGTCGGCTCCCAGCGGGCGCCCTCGCGCCAGTTCTCGCGCAGCTCGTCCAGGCCAGACCACATGCCGACCGCCAGGCCTGCGGCATAGGCGGCACCGAGGGCCGTGGTCTCGGCGACCACCGGACGCACCACCGGCACGCCGAGCACATCGGCCTGGAACTGCATCAGCGCGCTGTTCACCGTCATGCCGCCGTCGACCTTGAGCTCGGCGAGCTCGACGCCGGCGTCGGCCACGACCGCATCGAGCACGTCGCGTGACTGGAACGCGGTGGCCTCCAGGGCCGCCCGCGCGATGTGGCCCTTGTTCGCGAACCGGGTGAGGCCCACGATCGCGCCGCGGGCGTCCGGCCGCCAGTACGGCGCGAACAGTCCCGAGAAGGCCGGCACGAAGTAGACGCCGCCGTTGTCTTCGACACTGAGGGCCAGCTGCTCGACGTCCTCCGAGCGCCTGATCACGCCGAGCTGGTCGCGCAGCCACTGGATGAGCGAGCCGGTGACGGCGATCGAGCCCTCGAGGGCGTAGCGGGCCGGCTCCTCGCCGAGCTGATACCCGACCGTGGTGAGCAGGCCGTTGCGGGAGCGCACGATCTCCTCGCCCGTCTGGAAGATCAGGAAGTTGCCGGTGCCGTAGGTGTTCTTGCTCTCGCCCTGGTCGAACGCCACCTGCCCGAACGTCGCCGCCTGCTGGTCGCCGAGGATGCCGGCGACAGGTGTCTCGCGCAGCAGCGACGAGCTCCTCGCGACGCCGTACACCTCGCTCGATGAGCGGATCTCGGGCATCATCGAGCGCGGCACGCCGAACGCTGCCAGGATGTCGTCGCGCCAGGCGAGGGTGCGCAGGTCCATGAACAGGGTCCGGGACGCGTTGGTGACGTCGGTCGCGTGGACGCCGCCGTCGGGCCCGCCGGTGAGATTCCACAGCACCCAGGTGTCGGGCGTGCCGAAGAGCAGGTCGCCCGCCTCCGCGCGTTCGCGTGCGCCTTCGACGTTCTCGAGGATCCACGCGACCTTGGTGCCGGAGAAGTAGGTGGCCAGCGGCAGGCCGACATCGTCGGCGAAGCGGTCGACGCCGCCGTCCGCAGCCAGGCGGTCGACGATCGGCTGGGTCCGGGTGTCCTGCCACACGATGGCGTTGTGCACCGGCTCGCCGGTGTGCCGATCCCACACCACGGCCGTCTCGCGCTGGTTCGTGATCCCGACGGCCGCCAGGTCGTGCCTGGTCAGGTTCGCCCTCGCGAGGGCCAGGCCGACGACCTCCTGCACATTGCGCCAGATCTCCTGCGGATCGTGCTCGACCCAGCCGGGCCGCGGCAGGATCTGCTCGTGCTCCTTCTGGCCGGACGAGACCACGCGACCGCGCCGGTCGAAGATGATCGCCCTCGTCGAGGTGGTGCCCTGATCGATCGCGATCACGTGGTCTGCCATGAATGCTCCATCTCCACCCGGTGGTCGCGCCGCAGCACCTCGACCGTGTCGGCCACCTCGGCCTCTTGCCGTTCGGCATCCCACTCGACGGCCTCGCCCGCCGCCTCGGCGAGCTGTCGCAGCATCCCCTCCGTGACGCCGCCGACGAACGCGATGCCGGTGCGCCGCAGGACGATGTCGGTGAGGTGCACGACATGCTCGGTGCGGGCGATGTGCGCGATCTCGGCGGCGAAGTAGCCCGGCACGAGTTCGAGCTCGGCGGCGCCGACCGGGATCGCGGCGAGCACGTCGCTCGCGCGGGTCCCGTACCGCTCGAGGAGGGCCGCGGCGATCGCCGGATCATGCCCCTGCGCGTTGGCGCTGACCCAGTCGCGCCGGCCGCGCGCGGTGCGCGGATAGCCCTTGCCGCCGCCGATCGGCAGACGGGCGGTGCTCACCGCGTGTGCGCGGCCCAGCGCGGCCATGGTGCGGGAGCTGAGGTGCTCGGCGACCGCCCGGAACGTCGTCCACTTGCCGCCCACCAGGCTGAGGAGGGGGATCCCCGCGACCGCCGACTGCTCGATGCGGTAGTCGCGGGACACGAACCCCGGTGCGGTGTCGTCGTGCCGGGGGAGCGGGCGGATGCCCGCGAACGTGTACACGATGTGCGAGGCGTCGACCGGGATGGACGGGAAGACGTGCCCGATCAGGTCGAAGAAGTACGCGATCTCGTCGTCCGTGCAGACGACGGGGGCGGCCGGATCGGCGTCGACGTCGGTTGTCCCGACCAGCACTCTCCCGCGCAGCGGGTAGATCAGCACGATGCGGCCGTCGGAATGCTCGAAGAACAGCTCGCGGCCGCCCGTCGCCTCCAGCAGGGCAGGGCAGTCGAGCACGATGTGCGACCCCTTCGTGCCGCCCATGTACCGGCTCGGCGCGCCCAGCGCGCCACCGGTCAGGTCGGTCCACGGGCCGCTCGCATTCACGACGACCCGCGCCGTCATCTCGAACTCCGCCCCCGTCTCCGCGTCGCGCAGGCGCACCGCGGCGCCGTTCCGGCCGACGGCTGCGACGTAGTTCGCGGCGCGGGCCCGCGAGCCGCCGTCCGCCAGCCCGTCGTGCAGGACGTCCAGCGCCAGGCGCTCCGGGTCGCGCATCGACGCGTCGAAGTAGGTCGCGGTGTAGCGGATGCCGGGGTTGAGCTCGGGAAGCTCCTCGAGCGACCGGGTGCGCCCGCGGAAGCGGTGCCGCGGCACGGTGCCGCCGTCGCGTGAGAACAGGTCGTAGATGACCAGCCCGATCTTGATCAGGAGCGCGCCCCGCTCCCGCCGCTTGCCGCGGCCGTGCGTGACCAGGAGGCGGAACGGGGCGGAGAGGATGCCGGAGAACGTGGAGAAGATCGGGATGGTGGTCTCCAGCGGCTGCACGTAGTGCGGCGCTGTGCGCAGCATCCGGTTCCGCTCGGTCACCGCCTCCTTCACGAGACGGAACTCGCCGTTCTCGAGATAGCGGATCCCGCCGTGGACCATGTGGCTGGACGCCGACGACGCCCCCGACACGTAGTCGCCGCGCTCGACGAGGGCGACGTCCACGCCCTGGAGCGCGAGATCGCGGAACGTCGCGATGCCGTTGATCCCGCCGCCGATCACCAGCACATCGGCGTGGGGTCGTTCACGAAGTCTCGTGACCTCTGCGCGTTCGGCCTGCCCCACGTCGCCTCCCCGCGTCGTCCTGTCTGCTAGCGAAACCCATTGCAGGGCAGGAGGCAAGCCGACAGGCCCAGGTCACAGACGTTCGTGGGGAAGGACCTGCTTGATGCGCTCGATCGGGGTGTGCGCGGGAGGCTCGTTGTAGGCGCCGGCGAGCTCCTGCCCGGAGAGGGCGTGGATGGCGGCCATGATCTCGTCGGTGGCCAGCCGGCGCGCCCGACCGGAGTTGGCTGCGCCGTGGCGGGTGACGTCGATCGGCTCGCCGAACTTGACGGTGATGCGTGCGCGCAGCGACGGGAGCTTGGCGCCGACGGGCATGGCCGCGTCCGTGCCGATCAGGCCGACGGGGACGATCGGCGCACCGGTCTGCAGCGCGAGGAACGCCACGCCGGTCCGGCCCTTGTAGAGGCGGCCGTCGAGCGAACGGGTGCCCTCGGGATACAGCGCGACGGCGCTGCCCTCCTCGAGCAGCTGACGCTGCTGGTCGAGTGCGTCCAGTGCCGCCTGCCCCGCACCGCGCTCCACCGCGATCGCGCCGATGGACGTGAAGAACTCGCGGCTGATCCAGCCCGAGAAGCCGGTGCCGTCGAAGTAGCTGGCCTTCGCGAGGAAATGCACGGGGCGCGGAGCGGCCACCGGGATCGCGATCGAGTCGATGAACGACAGGTGGTTGCTGGCGAAGATCACCGGTCCCGTGCGCGGGACGTTGTCCTTGCCCTCGATGCGCGGGCGGTAGATCAGCCGTGCGAGCGGGTTGATGACGCCGCGGCCGAGCTTGTACGTGAGGCTCGCGCGCCGGACCGGGGATGCTGCCTGCTCGATGTCGGCGGAGACCTCGGAGGGGGCGGGGGAGACGGGGTGATCGGCCTCTGCGGGCTCGCTCGTCTCCTCGGATGTCACCCGTTGAGGGTACTCCTGAATCCATGCCCCGGTCGGCATAGGGCATTCTCAGCACGGGCAGGGGAAATGTGCGGGAAGATAGAGGATCCCTTCATCCCACTTCTGAGGTCTTCTTCGTGCGCATTCGTCCGCTTGTCGCCCTGTCCGCCGTCGCCGTCACAGCGCTCCTCCTCGCCGGCTGCTCGTCGTCGGGCGACCCCGAGGCGTCGCCGACGCCGTCGTCGACCGACTCCGAGTGCCTGCTCGACGCCCAGCCCGGCGCCGACTCCGACGCGATCACGGTGGCCGGCGAGGCTCCTGAGCTCGACGCCACGGTTCCCGCCGACCTCGGCTTCGAAGACATCCAGCGCACGATCGTGAGCGAGGGCGACGGCGACGAGCTGCACGTGGGCGACCTCGTGTCCGGCGCGTACGAGTTCTACGACGGCGCCTCGGGCAAGCGCCTGGAGACCTCCGTCGACACGTCGGCCGACGAGTCCGGGCTGGTCCCGATCCTGCTGGACGCCAGCGCCTACTCGGTGTTCGTCGCGGCGCTCGAGTGCGCCCCGCTCGGCTCGACCGCCGCCATCACCATCCCCGGCTCCGCCTTCGGCGAGGGCGGCAGCTCGGTGGCGCTCGTCGCGCAGGGCGTGGAGAAGCTGCCCACGCAGGCCACCGGTGAGGACGTCGCTCCCACGGACGGCATGCCGACGGTGACGCTCGCCGAGGACGGCGCGCCCACCATCGAGCTGCCGGGCGGCGACGCCCCGACCAAGACCGAGGTCGCCCAGCTGAAGAAGGGCGACGGCGCGGTCGTCAAGGAGGGCGACACCGTCTTCGTGCAGTACACCGGCGTGAAGTGGTCGGACGGCACCGTGTTCGACTCCTCGTGGGAGCGCGGCGCCCCCACGGCCTTCCCGACCACCGGCGTGGTCGCGGGCTTCAAGCAGGCCCTCGAGGGTCAGGCCGTCGGCTCGCAGGTCATCGCGGTGATCCCGCCGGCGGACGGCTACGGCGAGGGCGAGATCAACGAGGACGACCTGGTCGGCGAGACCCTCGTCTTCGTCGTCGACATCCTCGGCACGCAGCGGGCCGTCACCCAGTAGCCCGCGTCTCCGAGCCGGGGATCAGGCGCTGGCTAGGCTGGAGCCCATGCGTCGCGTCCTCATCCTCGGCTCCACCGGCTCGATCGGCACGCAGGCGCTGGATGTGATCCGCGCCAACCCGCAGCGCTTCGAGGTGGTCGGACTCTCCGCCGGCTCGCAGCGGGAGGCCCTCGCCGCCCAGGCGGCGGAGTTCGGCGTCGAGTACACGGCGCTCGGCGCGGCCGAGGCCGAACAGCTCGTGCACGACGTCGAGGCCGATGTCGTGCTCAACGGCATCACCGGGTCCGTCGGCCTGGGGCCGACGCTCGCCGCGCTCGCGGCGGGGCGGACGCTCGCGCTGGCCAACAAGGAGTCGCTGATCGTGGGCGGCGACCTGGTGACGGCGCTCGCCGGCCCCGGCCAGATCGTGCCGGTCGATTCCGAGCACTCCGCCATCGCGCAGGCGCTGCGCGCGGGCCAGCAGGGGGAGGTCCGGCGACTGGTGCTGACAGCATCCGGAGGCCCCTTCCGCGGCCGCACCCGCGCCGAGCTGGCCGACGTCACCCCGGCGCAGGCGCTCGCCCACCCGACGTGGGACATGGGCCGCGTGGTCACGACGAACTCGTCGACCCTCGTGAACAAGGGGCTCGAGGTCATCGAGGCGCACCTGCTGTTCGGGGTGCCCTACGACGAGATCGACGTGGTGGTCCACCCGCAGTCGATCGTGCACTCGATGGTCGAGTTCGTCGACGGGTCGACGATCGCCCAGGCCTCGCCGCCCGATATGCGGCTGCCGATCTCGCTCGGGCTCGGCTGGCCGAACCGCGTCGGCGGGGTGGGCCGCCCGCTGGACTGGACCGTCGCCTCATCCTGGACGTTCGAGCCGCTCGACGACGAGGCGTTCCCCGCGGTGCGCCTCGCGAAGCGCGTCGGGAGAGCCGGCGGCACCTACCCGGCGGTGTTCAACGCCGCCAATGAGCAGGCCGTCGACGCGTTCCACGAGGGACGGCTGTCGTACCTCGGCATCCTCGACACGGTCGACCGGGTCGTCGATGCGCACGAGCCACCCGACGCGCTCACCCGCGAGAGCCTGGCCGCGGCGGAGGAATGGGCTCGCGCCGCCGCCGATCGCGCGATCGCCGCGACTTGAGCCGCGCGGGGATGCTGCCGCTCAGTCCTCGGGCGGGTACGGTACCGGCCACGCGGGGTCGGGCACGGGCCAGCCGGCGGCCTTGAGGGCCCGGCGCGCCAGCTCGCGGGCCGAGTAGGGCGTCCGCACCCCGCGGATGTCGCGGTAGTCCTGGTGGCCGGGGCCGGCCCACAGGATCGCGTCGCCCTCGCCGACCATGCCCACTGCCGCGACGATCGCGGCCTCGGGCGGCGAGTACTCGTGGATCTCGGCGTCGGGCCTCGCGCGGCGGGCGCCCTCGATGAGGGTCGCCCGGATGCCGGACGGCTCCTCGAACCGGGGGTGGTGGTCGGTGATGACGAGGATGTCGCTGCCCTCGGCGGCCGTGCGGCCCATGTCGTGGCGCTTGGTGGCGTCGCGGTCGCCGTCGGCGCCCACGAGCATGAGGACCTTGCCGGGCGTCACCCGGCGGATCGCGGCCAGCGTCTTCTCGAAGGCGTCGGGGGAGTGGCCGAAGTCGACGTAGACGGCAGGGCCGTGCTCGCCGGAGACGAGCTGCGTGCGCCCTGGCAGGTGCGCGTCGATGCGGCCCCCATCGAGCGCGGCGACGAGGGACTCCCAGCTGTAGCCGCCCTCGAGGATCATCACGATCGCGAGGCCGGCGTTCGCGGCCATGTGCCGCCCGATCACCGGAACGACGGTGGTGAGGGCGCGTCCGTCGGGGCCGACCAGGCGGAAGCGCGTTCCCTCCGGTCGCTCCTCCAGGATCTCGACGGTCCAGTCCGCGGCGGCGGCGGCATCCGCATCCGACGCGATCGCCGGCGTGCCGACCGTCACGTAGGGCACTTCGCAGCGGGCGGCGACCTCCGCGCCCGACGCGGTGTCGAGGCAGATCACGGCGCGGCGCGACCGGTCAGGGCGGAACAGCGGCAGCTTCGCCTCGAAGTACTCGCGCATGTCCGCGTAGTCGTCGAGGTGGTCGTGCGAGAGGTTCGTGAAGCCGGCGACATCGAACACGATCCCGTCGACGCGTCGTCGACTCAGCGCCTGCGCGCTGACCTCGACGGCCACCGCCTCGACGCCCCGCTCGCGCATGAGCGCCAGCAGCGCGTGCATCTCGTACGCCTCGGGCGTCGTCAGGCGCGACACGACGACCTGCCCGGCGATGTGCCGCTCGGCGGTCGAGGACAGCCCGGTCGTCACGTCCAGCTGACCGAGGATGCCCTCGAGCAGGTGCGACACGCTGGTCTTGCCGTTCGTGCCGGTCGTGCCGAACAGGGTGGGGAGTTCGTCATCGCGCCCGGTCGAGTAGACCCAGGCGGACAGCGCCCCGAGCACGCCGCGCGGGTCGTCGACGAGCACGACGGGCAGACCGCTGAATGCTGCGGCCTCCGCCCCGGCCTCGTCGGTGACGACCGCGACGGCGCCCTTCTCCGCGGCCGCCGCGGAGAACTCCGCGCCGTGCCGGTTGACGCCGCGGACGGCGACGAACACGTCGCCCTGGCGCAGATCAGCGGTGGCGAGGGTCAGTCCGGTGAGCTCCACACCCTCCAGGTCGCCGCGCACGCCGGTGCCGAACCGTTCGGCCAGCTGCACGAGCGTGTGGGTCGGCGGTGCGTCCGGCCGGAGCACGGGGGGCAGGTTGGAGGGAGCATCGTTCGCCATAGCCGTCCCATTCTGCCATCCGGGGAGGGGAGCCACCCCTCCCCGGATGGGCGGGGCGGGCCGGTCAGGCGCGGCGGCGACGCACCAGTGCGACGACGAGTGCAGCGACGCCGGCCGCGAGGCCTCCCGCGGCGAGCCAGCGCGCGACCGGGTCGGCGGTGACGGCGTCCGTCGACTCCGCAGCGGCGGCGTGCTCGTGCTCGCCGGACTCCTCGCTCGCGCTGCCGCCGTGGCCGTGCGCGTCACCGGTTTCGGCGACCGCGCCCACGGTGAGCAGCGGTGCGGGGCTCTCCAGCTCCTCCGGGTCCTGATCGTCTGCGGCGACCTCGGTCCAGGCCGTCTCGCCGTCGACGCACTCCTGGGTGACGGGGAACACGAGGGTGGAGTCGGCCGCCCCCTCGGCGATCAGGGCGTCCAGGCTCACAGCGGCCGCGACGCCCGTCTCGACCGGCTCGTCCGCAGTGAAGGTGACCTGCGCGGCGGTGCCGTCTGCGCGCAGCTCGCGGCTGATGGTCCATGCCCCGTCCAGCACGGGGGTGGCGGTGGCGACCCCGTCGGGGATGTCGATCACGACCGCCGTGGTGGGCGAGTCGTCGCAGCCGTGGCTGAACGAGAAGCTGAGGCGCGTGGTGGTGCCGGCCGCCGCCTCCTCCGGGGTGACGTGCACGTGGGCGGAGGCGGCCAGGGGGACGGCGACGGCGAACGCGAGGCCGAGCGTGACGCCGGTGAGGGTGCGGGCGGTGCGTGCGCCGGAGCGCGCGGTGGTTCGAGGGGTCATGGGGTCTTCCTGTTCGGCGCGCCTGCGCGCGCAGATGTTCGGCGCGACCGGGCGCGCACATGAGTGGGGTCGCGCTCCCTGAGAAGCGCGTCGGACGATGACACGTCCGCGTGGGTTCACTCAGCGAACAGGGGGACCTCGGCGCGGCGCATCCGTGAGGAAGACGACGGCGGGGGCGCGGCGGGTGGACGGCGCGATGAGACGCAGCCCCACGGCGCGGGGAAGTTCGGCGGTGACGGCGATACGCGGCAGCAGCCGGGCGATGCCGGAGGCGATGGCGCGCAGCATCCGCTCGCCCCGATGCAGGGCTGCGACGGTGACGAGCGCGGCGACCAGGTGGTGCACGGTCATGCCGGTGTCGGGGAGGAGCGCCCCGCCGCCGACGGCCGGCTCGCTCGACAGCGCGACGGCACCGTGGTGCGTGTGGGCCGCCATGGCGCCGGAGCCCGCCCCCACGAGGGCGAACGACAGATGGAACAGCGCCTGGCTCGCCAGCACCGCGACCGTGAGACCCGGCAGCGACAGACGGCGGCCGACCGCGGCGACGCAGACCGGCCACGCCAGCAGCACGACCGCGAGCAGCAGGGCGGGCGGCGGGGCGCCGCCCCCGGCGAGGGTGTGCGCGGCGGCGGAGACCACGACGGCGACGGATGCGGCGGCCGCGGCACGCAGTGCGCGCAGCTGTCGGATCGTCACAGCGATCAGCCTACCCTCGGCCAATTCCAAGCCCGGCGCAGGTACCGTGAGCGTGTGACAGCCATCGCGTTCCTCGTCGGCATCGTGCTCATGATCGTGGGCCTGGCCGTGTCGATCGCGCTGCACGAGCTCGGCCACCTGCTGCCTGCCAAGAGGTTCGGCGTGCGCGTGGGGCAGTACATGATCGGCTTCGGCCCGACCCTGTTCTCCCGCCGCCGGGGCGAGACGGAGTACGGGTTCAAGGCGATCCCGCTCGGCGGATACATCTCGATGGCCGGCATGTACCCGCCCTCTCGTGCCGAAGGTCGTGCCGGCGGCGGACTGTTCGCGACGATGGTCCAGGACGCCCGCGTCGCCAATGACGAGACCCTCGCCGGCGAGGACGACGATCGCGTCTTCTACAAGCTTCCCGTCCACCAGCGCGTGATCATCATGCTCGGCGGCCCGGTGATGAACCTGCTGCTGGCGATCGTGCTGTTCTCGATCCTGCTGAGCGGCATCGGCGTGCAGACGGCCACCACGACCGTCGCCGCGCTCTCCGAGTGCGTGCCCGCGACCGGAGCCACCTCGTGCACCTCTGACGACCCGGCGGCGCCCTCGGTCGAGGCAGGACTTCAGCCGGGCGACGAGATCGTGTCGATCGACGGGACCCCCGTCTCGACGTTCGCGGAGGCATCCGCGATCATCCAGGCCTCTCCTGGTGAGCCGATCACGCTCGTGATCGAGCGCGACGGCGCCCAGCAGACCCTCACGGCGACCCCTGCGCCCATCGTCGGCGCAGCCCCGGACGGCGAGGCCGATCCGGCCGAGATCGGCTTCCTCGGCATCCAGCCGACCGCCGAGTTCGTTCCGCAGCCGCTCTGGGCCGGTCCGCAGATGGCGTTCGAGAACGTCGTCGCGGTAGGCGGAGTGATCTGGCAGCTGCCGGTGAAGGTCTGGCAGACCGGCGTCGACCTCGTCACCGGCCAGGAGCGCGACCCGAACGGGCCGCTCAGCGTCGTGGGCGCCGGTGTGCTCGCGGGCGAGGTCGCCGCCGCCGACGCCCCTGTGCTCAACCGGGTGGCGGGGATCATCGGGCTGCTCGGCTCGCTGAACATCGCGCTGTTCGTGTTCAACATGGTGCCGCTGCTGCCGCTCGACGGCGGCCACATCGTGGTCGCCCTGTGGGACGGGATCAAGCGGGCATGGGCGAAGCTGTTCCGCCGCCCGCCGCCGAAGCCGGTCGACGCCACGAAGCTGGTGCCGGTGACCTTAGTGGTCGTGATCGCGCTCATGGCGATGGGCGCGGTGCTCATCATCGCCGACATCTTCAATCCGGTCTCGCTGTTCTGACGAGCGGATCTTCGCGAGGCTGTCGAAATCGGTGTTGCCCGTTCGCTGTGGGGGTGAAACGGTTCCACTGACGAAAGGACAACGACCGTGAAGTACGTCATCATGTTCACCTCGACGCCCGACCTGGCAGCCGATGTCACGGCCGACACCAACACCGAGGTGTACGAACGCGTCTATCGCTGGTTCGGAGAGCACGCCGACGTGATCGCCGACAGCGGCGCCGAGCTGCAGCCGGTCTCCACGGCGACCACCGTCGCGCACGGCTCGGGCGGCCCGGTCGTCGTCGACGGCCCGTTCTCAGAGGCCAGAGAGGTCATCGGCGGCTTCTCAGTGATCGACGTGGCCGACCTCGATGCGGCCATCGCCGTCGTGAAGACCTGGCCGCCGCTCGAGCTGCCGGGCGTGGCGGTCGAGATCCGCCCGATGGTCACCGACTACGACCAGTTCGAGCAGTGACACGAGAGGATGCTGCCGCCGCGGGTGATCAGAATGCCCGCGGCGCAGCATCCGATCACGAACTCGCCCGCGTGGTGCGGGCGGAGTCGGCACGGATCGTGGGGGCGCTGACGGCAGCGACCGGGAGCCTCGACGTCGCCGAGGAGGCGACGGCCGAGGCGATCGAGGAGGCGCTGCGGCAGTGGCGGCGGCGCGGCGTGCCGACCAACCCGGGCGGCTGGCTGATGCAGGCCGCCCGCCACAACGCCCTCGACCGGCTGAGGCGGGAGAAGACCTACCGCGGCAAGCTCGCGCTCCTCGCTGAGCAGCCCGTGCCGGCCGTGCCGGCGGCCGGAGACCCGGACGAGCGACTGCCGCTGCTGTTCGGATGCTGTCACCCCGCCCTCGCGCCGGAGGCGCAGCTCGCCCTGACGCTGCGGGCCGTGCTCGGGGTGACGACCGAGCAGATCGCGCTCGCCACCCTCGAACCCGCCGCCACCGTCGGCCAGCGGATCTCGCGCGCGAAGCGCAAGATGGCCGACACCGGCATCCCCCTCCGGATCCCCGAACCCGCTGAGCGCCCCGGCCGGCTCGACATCGTGCTCACCGTGATCTCGGTCATGTACGGCTCCGCCCACCTCGCGGCGGGTGCCGGGGCCGCCGCCGACCGGGATCTGGCGGACGACGCGCTGTGGCTGGCCCGCGTGGTCGCCGAGGCGCTGCCGACGGAGGCCGAGGCCGCCGGGCTGCACGCCCTGCTGCTGTTCCACCGCGCGCGGGAGTCGGCCAGGGCCGTCGACGACGAGCTCATCCTCCTGGGCGACCAGGATCGCAGCCGCTGGGATCCGCGGCTCATCGCCGAGGGGCAGACCGAGCTCGCCCGCGCGGCGGCGCGGAAGAGCCCGGGTCGCTGGCAGCTGCACGCCGCGATCGCCGCATGCCACAGCGACGCGGCGACGCTCGCCGAGACCGACTGGCTGCAGATGCTGGTGCTCTACGACATGCTCCTCGGCTACGACCCGTCGCCGATCGTTCGGCTCAATCGGGCGGTGGTGCTCGCCGAGGTGGCCGGGGCCGCCCCGGCGCTGGCGGAGGTCGATGCATTGGGGGAGCGCCTGCAGCGCTACCACCTGTGGCACGCCGTGCGCGCGCGGATGCTGACGGCACTGGGACGCGACGACGAGGCGCTCGCCGCCGACCTGCGTGCCCTCGAGCTGACCGCGAACGATGCGGAGCGTCGGCTGATCTCGCGCCGGCGAGGTCTGTGACCCGTCCGGGTCCGTTTACGGTCGCGACACGCCGTGGCCCCCGGCATCGACGCGGCGTGTCCCGTCCGTAAACGGGGTGGAGGCGGTGAGGCCCTAGGCGAGCGCGTGCGCGATGAGGCGCTCGAGAGTCGTCATGCCGTCGCGCGACAGGATCGACTCCAGATGCCCCTGCACGGACGCGAATCCCTCCCCGCGGAGCGCGTACACGTCGCCCGACGCGTCGGCCGAGATCTGCGCCTCGCCGATCCGCGTCGCACCGGCGGCCGCGCGGGCCGTGAACGTGTTGTAGAACCCGATGGACGCGGGAGTGCCGAACACGTCCACGGTCTTCTGCAGGCCCTGATGCGGCCGCTCCAGCGGCGCCAGGTCGAGCCCGAGGCGGTCGGCGAGGATCTGGTGGCTCAGGCACACCGCCAGCAGGGCACGCCCGGTGTCGAGGCGCCGGGCCACGATGTCGCGGAGACGGTGCATGCGGGGGCTGTCCGGGTCGCGCGGGTCGCCGGGTCCCGGACCGGACACCACCAGCTCGGCGGCATCCAGCTCGGCGTCGGTGACCTCGCTCCAGTGCACGATGCGGGCGTCGAGGCCGAGATGGCGCAGCTGGTGGGCGAGCATCGTCGTGAAGCGGTCCTCCGCGTCGACGACGACGGCTGACCGCCCGGCGAACGGGCCGGCCTCGGTCGCGCCCTGCGGGTTCAGCCAGAACGAGGCCAGCCGCGCGTTCCGGGAGGCGAGCAGCGCCGCGATCTCGGGGTCGTCTGCCAGCGGTGCCGCGGCGACGGCCGGGGCGTCCTCGTCGATGACGTCGCCCGCCACCGCGTCGAGCGGCGCCGCGGCGCCGGTGCGGGGCACCGCGCCGATCGCGCCCAGCACGCCGGCAGCCTTCCCATGGGTCTCGCTGACCTCTCCGTAGGGGTCCGAGTGGCGCACGAGCGTCGCGCCGACCGGGACGCGCAGCATCCCGTCGACGAGATAGGCGGTGCGGATGAGGATGGGGGCGTCCAGGTCGTGGGTGGGTTCACCGGCATCCGACCCGACGTCCGATGCGCGCGGCGTGAACAGCGCGGCGACACCCGAGTAGTAGCCGCGCGGGCCGCGCTCGTGCCGGGTGATCACCGTGCACGCGTTCTGCATGGGCGAGCCGGTGACGGTGGGGGCGAACATCGTCTCGCGCAGGATGTCGCGCGGGTCCAGCCGCGAGCGACCCCGGAGGACGTACTCCGTGTGGGTGAGCCGCGACATCTCCTTGAGGTGCGGACCGGTGATGCGGCCGCCGTCCGAGCAGACGGCGCTCATCATCTTGAGCTCTTCGTCGACGACCATGAAGAGCTCCTCGGTCTCCTTGGCAGACTCGAGGAATTCGCTGAGGGCGGCCGCCGTGGCGCCGCCGGCCGGGTGGCGGAACGTGCCGGAGATCGGGTTCATCGTCACGACGCCGTCCTGGGCGCTGACATGCGCCTCGGGGCTCGCGCCGACCGCGATGTGCCCGGGCGTGATGACCGCGAACGTCCAGTACGCACCGCGCTCCTGCTCGAGGAGGGCGCGGAACCAGGTCAGGGCCGCGGTGGTCGGGTCCGCGTCGACAGCGGCGGTGAAGTCGCGGCGGATGACGAAGTTCGCACCTTCGCCGCGGCCGATCTCGTCCGAGATCACCCGGCGGACGATCTCGGCGTACTCCTCGTCGGGGATGTCGAAGCCGGCGTCGCGCAGAGGCACCGGCGCGCCGGGGAGCGTCGAGAGGACGTCGGCGCGCGGCAGCGCGACACGTCGGTCGACGACGAGGCAGCGCAGCGGCGCCCCGTCGTCGTGGCACTCGAATCCGCGTTCGCGCACCTGCCGGAACGGCACGAGCGCGAGCACCTCGCGCGGCCGGCCGGTGGCGTCGATGAGGGGGATGTCGGCGAGCAGATCGACATCGACGATCTCGCCGGTGAGCACCTCGACGGTCGTGCCGTCGCGGGCGATCAGGGCGAAGGGTGCGTCGGCGGCGATCAGTCGGCTGAGCAGCTCAGCGGCGCGGGGAGCGTCCTCGGTCATCGAAGAGCCTTCCGTGGAGTCGCGGGCGGGTGCTCACATGAGAAAGACCGCCCTCGGGCGGTCTGTGGTCTCGGGTTCGCGAAACACACCGCCTCAGCGGGTGTGCCACCAGGTGGGGTTCGCGAACATGGGCCGAAACTACCACAGCGACGGATCGTGCGGACGCGGTGCGTCACCGGGCGTCCGCCTCGAGCGCGCCCTCCTGGTGCCGGTAGCCGACCGTCTCGTAGCCGACGACCGTGACCACCGGAGAGGCGGCGACGATCAGCAGGGCCGTCCCGATCGACGCGCCCGCGGAGACGGCGAGGACGGCGGCGGCCAGGACGACCACCCCGCCGAGGAAGAGCCAGATGTGGAAGGGGTCGAAGCGGCGCAGCAGGAGCGTGTAGAGAGTGAACAGCATGATCTCGTAGACGAGCACGGGCACCGCGACGCAGATGAGGGCGAACGCCGCGTCGACGTGCGCCTCGTGCGAGATGACCTGCGCCGCGACGTGCAGGCCGGCGCCGACGCCGACCAACGAGCCGAACAGGATGATGTGCCCGTACCCCCACAGCCATGCCCGTGCAGGGTGGCGTGCCAGCAGAGTGCCCGACGGCATCGTGAAGTACACCCACCACAGCGCGAACACCAGGCTGGTTCCGCCGAGGGCGAGCAGGGCGGCCTCGACGCTCCACTCGTGCTCCGCCTCGACGACGGCGGAGATCGCGAGGATCGTCCCGAGGATGATCTCGCCGAGGGTGATGATGACGAGCAGCCCGTAGCGCTCGCCGATGTGGTGCGGATGCCAGGGGGTGCGGCCGAAGCGCAGCTCGGCGAACACGGGGCCGGCGAGTTCGAAGAGGATGAGGACGGTCGTGATGGCGAAGGTCGTCCCGATCGGCAGGTTGAGGAAGATCAGGACGACCCAGAACACCTGGGCGATCGCGATGTTGCCCGCGTAGGCCAGGCACGTCTTCCGCCTCGCCGCGTCGTGCGCCGCCGCGCGCAGCCAGAGCGCGATGGCGGCGACGCGCATGATCACGTAGCCGGCGACCACGACCGTGTTGTCGAGGTGGCCGCCCTCCGCGATGGAGTGGAAGACCGGCGGAACACCCAGGGCGAGCACCAGCACGCCGACCATCTCGACCAGCGTCGCCACCCGGAAGAAGATGTCGTCGTTGTCGTACGCCGACGCGAGCCACGAGTAGTTGATCCAGGCCCACGTCACCGCGAAAACGGTGAATGCGAACGCGCTCAGCGCGGTGCTGAGGTCGCCGATCTCGAGGTAGTGGGCCGCCTGGCCGGAGATCTGGCTGAACGCCACGACGAACGTCAGGTCGAACAGCAGCTCGAGCGGGGTCGAGGCGCGGTGACGCTCCTGCGGGTCGCGCCCCGTCATCCTGCCGACATGGTGGCTCATGCTCATGGCGGAACGCTACCGGGCGGATCAGCCCATCCAGGCTCCGCCGAGTCGGCGCGGCGTAGGCTGGGGGACGTGCCAGCTGTCAATCTCGGGATGCCCCGCGTCCCGGACGTCCTCGCCCCCCGTCGCAAGAGCCGTCAGATCAAGGTCGGCAAAGTGCTCGTGGGCGGCGACGCCCCGGTCAGCGTGCAGTCCATGACGACGACCCCGACGACCAACATCAACGCGACGCTCCAGCAGATCGCCGAGCTGACCGCATCCGGCTGTGAGATCGTCCGCGTCGCCGTGCCGAGTCAGGACGATGCCGATGTGCTGCACATCATCGCGTCGAAGAGTCAGATCCCGGTGATCGCCGACATCCACTTCCAGCCGAAGTACGTGTTCCAGGCGATCGACGCCGGCTGCGCCGCCGTCCGGGTGAACCCCGGCAACATCCGCAAGTTCGACGACCAGGTCGGCGCGATCGCGCAGGCGGCGAAGGCCGCGGGCGTCTCACTGCGCATCGGCGTGAACGCGGGCTCGCTCGACCCGCGTCTGCTGCAGAAGTACGGCAAGGCGACCCCGGAGGCGCTCGCCGAGAGCGCGCGCTGGGAGGCGTCCCTGTTCGAGGAGCACGACTTCCACGACTTCAAGATCTCGGTCAAGCACAACGACCCGATCGTGATGGTGAAGGCGTACCGTCTCCTCGCCGAGATGGGCGACTGGCCGCTGCACCTCGGCGTCACCGAGGCGGGCCCCGCCTTCCAGGGCACGATCAAGTCGGCCACCGCGTTCGGCATCCTGCTCGCCGAGGGCATCGGCGACACCATCCGCGTCTCGCTGTCCGCCCCGCCGGCCGAAGAGGTCAAGGTCGGCCACCAGATCCTGCAGTCGCTGAACCTTCGCGAGCGCAAGCTCGAGATCGTCTCCTGCCCGTCCTGCGGGCGGGCCCAGGTCGACGTGTACACGCTCGCCGACAACGTGACCGAGGGGCTCAAGGACATGACCGTGCCCCTGCGCGTCGCCGTGATGGGCTGCGTCGTCAACGGACCGGGTGAGGCGCGCGAGGCCGACCTGGGCGTGGCGAGCGGCAACGGCAAGGGGCAGATCTTCGTCAAGGGCGAGGTCATCAAGACGGTCCCGGAGGCCGACATCGTCGCCACCCTCATCGAAGAGGCGAACCGCCTCGCCGCCGAGATGGGCCCCGACGCACCGCTCGGCACCGCGCAGGTCGTCACCGCGTAGCGATCCGTTAGCGTGAGGCGGGTGAACCCGGCTCCCTCCGACACGCTCGCGCGCCCGATCCTCGCGGGGGTGGTGACCGCCCTCGTCGGCTTCACCAGCTCGTTCGCCGTCGTGCTCACCGGGCTCGCGGCGGTGGGGGCGAGCCCGGCGCAGGCCGCCAGCGGGCTGCTGGCCCTCTGCGTCGTCATGGGACTGGCGTCGCTGATCCTGGCGCGCCGCTATCGCATGCCGATCACCGTTGCGTGGTCGACGCCGGGCGCGGCGCTGCTCGCCGCCACGGGCGCGGTCGAGGGAGGCTGGCCGGCCGCCGTGGGTGCGTTCCTCGTAGTCGCCGCGCTGATCCTTCTCACCGCGGTGTGGCCTCAGCTCGGTCGCCTCATCGCCCGCATCCCTCCCTCGATCGCCCAGGCGATGCTCGCCGGGGTGCTGCTTCCGCTCTGCCTCGCGCCGGTGACCGGGCTGGTCGCCAACCCGTGGGGTGTCGCACCGGTCGTGCTGACCTGGCTCGTCTGCGCGCGGCTGGCGCCCCGGTGGGCGGTTCCGCTGGCCTTCGTCGCCGCCGCGATCGTCGTGATCGTGAACCTGGTCGCCGAGGGCGTGGCCGTCGATCCCGCGCTGCTTCTCCCGCATCTGGAGCTGACCGCGCCGACCCTCACCATCGGGGCGCTCGTCAGCCTTGCGCTGCCGCTGTTCATCGTCACGATGGCCTCGCAGAACGTGCCGGGGGTCGCGATCATGCGCAGCTTCGGCTACGAGGTGCCGTGGCGGCCAGCGATGCTGGTCACCGGTCTCGGCACGGCGATCAGCGCGCCGTTCGGCGGGCATGCCGTGAACCTCGCCGCGATCAGCGCCGCGCTCGCCGCCGCACCCGAGGCCGACCCTGATCCGCGACGCCGGTGGGTGGCGGGCGCGTCGACCGGGGTGTCCGCCGTGCTGCTGGGCGCCGCCTCCACGATCTTCGTCGCGCTCGTGGTGCTCGCCCCGGAGGCCGTGATCCCCGCGGTCGCGGGTCTGGCGCTGTTCGCGGCGTTCGGCTCGGCCGTCCAGCAGGCCATCGACGACCCGGGGGAGCGTCTCCCGGCCGTGGTGACGTTCCTGGTCGCCGCGTCGGGCGTCGCGATCCTCGGCGTCAGCGCTGCGTTCTGGGCGCTCGTCGCCGGTCTGCTCGTGCGCACCGTGCTGCACGCCGGGCGCAGATGACGCGACGCGCGGAAGATCTGCCGCCTGCCGGGAACCGATCGGCAACTCGTGGACACTACGGGGTGTGAGTGAACCCGACGCCCAGCTGTGGACGCGAGTGCGCGCGGGCGAGGAAGCCGCGTTGGGGGCGCTCTTCGACCTGCACGAAGCGCGCCTGTTCCGCCACACGCGACGGCTGCTGAGCTCACGCGAGGATGCGAAGGATGCCGTTGCCATCGCGTTCTTCGAACTGTGGCGCAAACGTGAGACCGTCCGGCTGGTGGACGGCTCGCCGCTCCCGTGGCTGCTCAACACGGCAGCGCACTGCGCGAGGAACCTGGAGCGTTCGGGTCGGCGCTATCGGGCGCTGCTTGCGCAGGCACCGGCACAACCCGCTGCTCCGCCGCCGACCGCGGCCGATGAGAGCGGGATCCTCTCGGCGCTGCGGCGTCTGCCTGCCCATGAGCAGAGCGTGATCGTGCTCGCCGTGCTCGAGGGATACCCCGAGCGGGTGGTCGCCGAGACGCTGGGGATCCCGGTCGGCACGGTCAAGTCGCGCCTGGCGCGAGGGAAAGCGCGACTGCGCGGCGAGATGACGGCCCTGGAGGCATCATGGGCATGAACGAACAGCCACTGTCCCCGGCCGAGCACGAACAGGTCCGGGGGGTGATCCTCGCCGGAGCCCGACGCATCAAGCCGCACGGCGCACACCGGAAGGCCTTCCTCGCCGGAGCGGTCGCGTTCGTGCTGATCAGCGGAATCTCGGGCGGCGCCGTCGCCACCGCCGCGTACTTCGGCACGAGTCCCGCCCCCGTGTCGTCACCCACGCCCACGCCCAGCCCCACCCCCGAGACAACTTCGACGCCGACCCCGTCACCGACTCCCACCATTACTCTGTCGCCCACAACGACGCCCGCGGTCGCCTTCGACGGGATCTGCGAGAACGCGCTGAGCGCTGCAGAAGTGACGGAAGCGGTCGGCATGCCCATGGAGCTGCGTCCCTTCCGCTGGGAGAGCGGCGAGACCACGCTCCTCGGGGGCATCGATTGCCTGTGGCTGTCGACCGATGTGTACATGGCAGCGGCGGTCAACCTCTACGTGTACCCGGAGCAGGTTGTGGCGGCATCCGTGCGCGAGGCGCTGACGACGGGGTGCGTTGGCGGGCCCGACAGCACCGAGTGCACCGCGACTGCGGTGACGTCGGCCGGTGCCTGGTACGCACTCCGTGCCACGCGGGCCGGCGCGATGGCATTCGAGCCGGTGGAGTCGCTGGAACAGGCGCTCATCGCTCGCCTCTCGAACTTCGCGCCCCCGGCTCCCGAGGCCCGTACGCCGGCATGGTGGGCGCTGCCCGATTGCGCCGAGGTGGTCGGCGCGGTCGAACCATCCGCGGTCGGTCACGATCGTCGTGAGCCGGTCGAAAGCGATTCGTCGGACTCGACGCACCCCGTGGCGATTCCGTCGCTCGCCGGTGCGGGGTCGAGCTGCACCCTGGAGTTCAGCAGCGGTGAGGGTGACTCCAAGGAGTGGTTCCGGACATGGATCCAGTTCGTGCCGGGCGCCGGTGCGTCATACGGTGACATCGCGTCTGCGGACGGCGCATCGGCTATCGACATCCCCGGAGCGCGCGGGGCGGTCCTCGTACCAGGCAACGACCGGTACGAAGGCTCGCCGAGCGTCGTGGCGGTCACAGACGGAACGAACCTTCTGCTCATCGATACGAGCGTTGCCGTCGTCAACGGCGAGGTGACGGGCGATATCGAGGCGGTCAGCGGAGTCGCGGCATCGCTCCTTGATCTGCTCGAACGCGGATGACCAATCCGCCACTGCGGGCGGGTGGCCGCAGCATCCCCTCCACCTAGACTTGACCCTCGTGGTCACACGTCTGTCGAACTTCTTCCTCCGCACGCTCCGCGAAGACCCCGCCGATGCCGAGGTCACCAGCCATCGGCTGCTGGTGCGCGCCGGCTACATCCGCCGGCAGGCGCCCGGCATCTTCGCCTGGCTGCCGCTCGGTCTGCGGGTCAGGGCCAAGGTCGAGGGCATCATCCGCGACGAGATGGCCCGCGCCGGCGCGTTCGAGGTGCACTTCCCCGCGCTGCTGCCGCGTGAGCCCTACGAGATCACGGGGCGCTGGGAGGAGTACGGCGACGGCATCTTCCGCCTGAAGGACCGCAAGGACGCCGACTACCTGCTCGCACCGACGCACGAGGAGGTCTTCACCCTACTGGTGAAGGACCTGTACTCGTCGTACAAGGATCTTCCGCTGACGATCTTCCAGATCCAGGACAAGTACCGCGACGAGGCGCGTCCGCGCGCCGGACTGCTGCGCGGCCGCGAGTTCACCATGAAGGACGCGTACTCGTTCGACTACACGGACACGGGGCTCGACGCGAGCTACCAGGCGCAGCGCGACGCGTACGAGCGGATCTTCGCGCGGCTCGGGCTCGAGTTCGTCATCGTGCAGGCCGACGCCGGCGCGATGGGCGGCTCGCGCAGCGAGGAGTTCCTGCACCCCACCGCGATCGGCGAGGACACCTTCGTGCGGTCGGCGGGCGGCTACGCCGCCAACGTGGAGGCCTTCACCACCCTCGTGCCCGACGCGATCGCCTTCGACGGACTGCCCGAGCCGGTCATCTTCGACTCGCCGGACACCCCCACGATCGCGACGCTCGTGGATCACTCCAACGCCGTGCTCGAGGGCGACTACACCGCTGCCGACACCCTGAAGAACGTCGTGCTCGCCCTCACCCACCTCGACGGCTCGCGCGAGCTCGTCGTCGTGGGCATCCCGGGTGACAGGGAGGTCGACGACAAGCGCATGGAGGTCGCCTTCGCCCCCGCTGAGGTCGAGGCCGCTACCGAGGCCGACTTCGCGAAGCACCCGCTGCTGGTCAAGGGCTACATCGGCCCCTGGTCGCCGACCGGCCCGCTCCTCGGCGAGGAGTCGGCCACCGGCATCCGCTTCTTCCTCGACCCTCGCGTCGTCGACGGCACCCGCTGGATCACCGGCGCCAACATCGACGAGAAGCACGTCCACTCGCTCGTCGCCGGCCGCGACTTCACGGCCGACGGCTTCGTCGAGGTCGCGAACGTCCGCGAGGGCGACCCCGCGCCGGACGGCTCCGGCCCGGTCTCGCTGGCGCGCGGCATGGAGATCGGCCACGTCTTCCAGCTCGGCCGCAAGTACGCCGACGCGCTCGGACTCAAGGTGCTCGACGAGAACGGCAAGCTCGTGACCGTCACGATGGGCTCGTACGGCATCGGGGTGACCCGCATCCTCGCGAACATCGCCGAGCTCAACAACGACGACAAGGGGCTCATCTGGCCCGCCGCGGTCGCTCCGTTCGACGTGCACGTCGTCGCGACGGGGCGGGATGCTGCCGCCTTCGAGCTCGCCGAGCGGCTCTCCGCGGATCTCGAGGCCGCCGGACTCGACGTCCTCTACGACGACCGCCCCAAGGTCTCGCCCGGCGTGAAGTTCGGCGACGCCGAGCTCGTCGGCATCCCGCAGATCGTCATCGTCGGCCGCGGTGCCGCCGACGGCGAGGTCGAGCTGTGGGACCGCCGCAGCGGCGACCGCGACGTGCTGCCGCTCGCCGAGGCGGTCGCCCGCCTCTCGGCGCGCTGACGCCGGCGCGGAGGTCCGTGCCGTAATCGGCCGGCGGCCGTCTCAGCAGACGATGCGGCCGTGGTTCATGATGTCGTCGTCGGGAGTGTCCTTCGTGACGAGCGACTTCAGCATGCCCGCCGCCATGGCGATCTTCCCCTTCGACGGCTCCCAGAACTCCGTCTCCACGGGCGTCACCTTGAGCAGGGCGATCCCGGGAGTCTCGAGGCCGTCCTCGAACCAGATGTCGAGGGACGGAGTGTAGAGCTCCTTCATCTTCGCGTCGTCGTGCACCACGCTCGCCTGCCCGGCGACGGAGACGTACCGCATCCCCTTCGCGTCGCAGTACGACAGGTTGACGTCCCGGTCGGCCTTCGCGTCGTCGACCTTCCTCGTGTCCTCGGCGGTGAAGAACCAGATGTCGCCAGCCTCGTCCATCTGGCGGGTGCTCATCGGGCGGCTCACCAGCTTGCCCCCCTCGTGGGTGGTGAGCATGGTGAAGTCGATGTCCTCGACCAGTTCCTTCACGCGGGCCAGTGCGTCCGCTCCAGTGATTTCGGTCATGACTCCAGCGTCGCCGCGCCGACGGAGCCAGGGGAGGGGCTTGACAAGCGGTCGCGCGTTCGCCGCCGGTTCACCCGCGGGTCGACGCCGCGTGGAAGGCTGTCGGCATGAGTGAGAACCCGCATGCCATCTCGCCCGAGGTGACCCAGGCGATCCGCACCGTCATCGCGCAGGCGGGGATCGACGCCAACACCGACCTGATCGCCCGGATCCTCGACACCGGGGTCGGACTCGGTCTCGACGAGGCCGACCGCCTCGACCTCAAGATCACCTCGGCGGCGCTCACCGAGATGCGCGCCGCCTTCCAGCTGTTCGCCCCTTACGAGGGGGTGCCCAAGGTGACGATCTTCGGCTCCGCGCGCACGCGCCCGACCGACGCGCGGTACCGGCAGGCCTCAGAGGTGGCCGCGGCGCTGGCCGCGCAGGGCTGGATAGTCGTCACCGGTGCAGGCCCCGGCATCATGCAGGCCGCCGCAGAGGGCGCCGGCGCCGACTACTCGCTCGGCGTGTCGATCAGGCTGCCTTTCGAGGAGAAGCCGAACGCCGTGATCGGGGAGAGCGCCCGCAACGTCGCCATGAAGTACTTCTTCACCCGCAAGCTCATGCTCGTGAAGGAATCCAGGGGCTTCGTCTGCGTGCCTGGCGGCTTCGGCACCCTGGACGAGCTGTTCGAGCTGCTCACCCTGCAGCAGACGGGCAAGGCGGAGCCCACTCCGATCGTTCTGCTCGACGAGCCAGGGGGGACTTTCTGGCACGGGCTGCGGCGATTCGCCGACGAGCACCTGATCGCCTCGGGCGTCATCTCGCCGGACGACCTCGATCGGGTGCTGATCACCGACTCGGTCGATGCGGCCGCTGCCGAGATCCTGGGCTTCTGGCGCAACTACGACTCGCTCCGGTGGGTCGGCAAGCGACTCGTCCTGCGGCTGCGCCATGCTCCGACGGACGCCGAGGTGGACGCGCTGAACGAGACGTTCGCGGGGATGCTGAAGCTCGGGCGCATCGAGCACCGCGGGCCGCTGCGGGCCGAGCAGGAGGACGCCGATCGGCTCGAGCTGCCCCGCCTCGTGCTCACCCCCGACCAGTTCCGGGTCGGCGAGCTGCACGCCCTGATCCGGGCGATCAGCGGACTGGAGAGCGCGGGCTGATCCGCGCCGTCGCTCAGAGGCGGGCGAACCCGGCCCGGAAGAAGCAGAACACGCCGTAGGCGATGATGCCGGCGCCGACCACACCGGCGAGCCAGGCACCGTACGGCAGGTCGAAGAGCGCCTGGATGGCGCCGTCCAGTCCGGCGGCAGCATCCGGGTCGACCGTCACCGCGGACACCAGCAGCAGGACGCCCACCACCACGAGCGCGATCCCCTTCGCGATGAAGCCGACGATGCCGAGGATCTTCACGCCGTCGCCCAGCGGACTCGACGGGATGGACATCTTGTTCTCGAAGCTGCGGCGCACGCCCATCACCACGAAGACGACCCCGCCGATGCCGACGCCGAGCCCCACGGCCCCCAGCAGGAAGGGGCCACCCGGAATCGCCAGCACGCCGCGGCTCGCTCCCTGGGCGGCCTCATCGGCATCCGGCCTCGCGCCCAGGGCGACGGCGGCCGCGATCACCCCCAGGGCGGCGAAGACGAGCGCCTGACCCCATTCCGAGACCCGCACGCCCCACTTCCTCGCGAGTCCCTTCGCGTCGCCGCCCCGCGCAGGCGCCAGCACGCCTTCCACCGCATGCCAGAGCGCGAGCGCCCACAGGGCGATCGCCAGGACCCACAGCACCGCGAAGCCCAGCGGCGCGGCCGCGACCGCCTTGAACGCCCCGGCCTGGTCGCTCTCGCTCCGCCCGCCGAACGCCACGACGAGGACGAGCACGCCGATCAGCACGTGCACGAGGCCGTTGGCGGCGTAGCCGGCGCGGGCGAGCACGTGGAGGGTGCGACTGGACTCAGCCTCGCGGGCGGCATCCTTGACGCTGTCGGTCACGCATTCAGGCTACGTGGTGCGCGGGGCCTCAGGACTCGGGGTCGGAGCTGCCGGCGATCCAGGGGCGCCCCAGGGGCACGACCCGGTGTCCCATCGTCCGCCAGTAGAACTTCTCCACCAGCATGTAGGCGGCCAGGGCCGATGCGATCAGCAGGAAGACGGAGCCGGCGACAGCGAGGATCGGGCTCGCGGTGAAGGCGCCGATCGCCTGCAGGCCGAGGCCGGCCGACACGCAGAGCAGCGTCACCGGCAGGACCGTGTTGTGCACCGCGCCCGCCACGGAGAAGGCCAGGGCGAGGATCGCGAAGGTGAGGGCGAACAGGCCGCGCTCCGCGCCGACCACCTCGAAGACGCCGAACTCCTGCCCCAGCATGAACCCGGGCACGACGATCCAGTACCAGCCGAAGGCGTTGTAGACGACGAAGTGGAAGTTGTCTCCGGCGAAATACGACAGCATCCCTGCGGTCACCTGCACGACGCCGCCGAACACGGCGCCGATCCAGAACACCGGGCTCTCGTCCTGCAGGCCCAGATGGGCGAGCTGGGCGGTCACCGTCGCGATCACGAACCCGAGAAGTCCGATCAGCCCGGGGTCGGCGGGTGCGCGGGTCCTCGCGGAGGGGACGATCGGATCGGTCATGGCGTCTCCATCCGTACGGGGCCGGTACCGCCAAGTATGCCCACTGCGGAGCCGATCTCCCAGGGCCTTCCGATCCGCGATCCGGTAACGTGGGGTGGATGCCGTGGGGGTGACCCCGCGGCGAGAGAGCTGAATAGGGAGGCCACTGTGGACATCGATCTGGGACTGCTGCGCACTGTCGAGCGGGAGAAGGAGATCCCGTTCGAGGAGCTCGTGCGCATCATCGAGCAGGCCATTCTGACCGCCTACGCCAAGCACACGTCGCCGACCGGCGAGCTTCCCGCGGGCGCCCGCTCCGAGCTGGACCGGAAGACGGGTCACGTCGCGGTCTTCATCCCCCTCCTCGACGAAGAGGGCGCCGTCATCGGCGAAGAGGAGAGCACGCCGGAGGACTTCGGCCGCATCGCCGCGTTCGCCGCCAAGCAGGTCATCAGCCAGCGTCTGCGCGACATCGCCGACGACGCGGTGCTGGGGGAGTTCCGCGGCAAGGAGGGCGACATCGTCGCCGGCGTCGTGCAGCAGGGGCCGAACCCCCGCATGGTGCACGTCGACCTCGGCTCGGTCGAGGCCATCCTCCCGCCCGAGGAGCAGGTCGCCGGCGAGGACTACGCCCACGGCGCCCGTCTGCGCGTGTACGTCACGAGCGTCGCGAAGGGCACCAAGGGCCCGCAGATCACGGTGTCCCGCACGCATCCCGGCCTGGTGCGCAAGCTGTTCGCGCTCGAGGTGCCCGAGATCGCGTCCGGACTGGTCGAGATCGTCTCGCTCGCCCGCGAGGCCGGCCACCGCACCAAGATCGCGGTGAAGGCGACCGACCCGACGATCAACGCGAAGGGCGCCTGCATCGGCGAACTGGGCCGCCGTGTCCGCGCGGTCACCGAGGAGCTCGGTGGCGAGAAGATCGACATCGTCGACTACAACGCCGAGCTCGCGGCCTTCGTCGCCAACGCGCTCTCGCCCGCCAAGGTCACCTCGAGCTTCGTGCTCGACGCCTCGACGAAGGCGGTGCGCGCGCTGGTTCCCGATTACCAGCTCTCGCTCGCGATCGGCAAGGAGGGGCAGAACGCCCGTCTGGCCGCCAAGCTCACCGGCGCCAAGATCGACATCCAGCCCGATTCGATCTTGGAAGAGGGCTGAGCGCCCGAACGCGGCCCGCGGCGGAGGTGTAGGATGGAGCCCGTACGAACGTGCGTCGGTTGTCGCACGCGTGCTCCCCGAGCCACACTGCTTCGCGTCGTGGCGATCGATTCCGCTCTCGTTCCCGATGAGCGCGCGTCGATGCCGGGGAGAGGCGCGTGGGTGCACCACACGCATGAGTGCGTCGATACGGCGATCAGCCGCCGCGCCTTCGTACGAGCATTGCGCGTGCCAGGCCCGCTTGACACGCAGACCCTTCAAGACCACCTACAGCGAAACGGCTGAACGGCTATGGACTCAAAGTGAACGGCTCGAAATGAGACCCGTCCGCCGATAACGGTCTGCCCTGTCCTGGGTAGGCCCCAGACAGGAGAATTGTGGCAAAACCACGCGTGCACGAGATCGCTTCCGAGCTCGGCGTCGACAGCAAGGTCGCCCTCGCGAAGCTGAAGGAGCTCGGCGAGTTCGTCAAGAGCCCCTCATCGACCATCGAGCCCCCGGTGGCTCGCAAGCTCCGCGCCGCCCTCGAGGCGGACGGCGCTGCCAAGCCGGCCGACGCCAAGCCCGCCGCGGCTGCGCGCCCGGCGGCCCGGCCCGGCCCGGCTCGCCCGGCGGCCCCCGCTCCGGCGCCCGCGCCGGCGGCTGAGCCCGTCGCGACCCCCGCCGCCGCCGCGCCCGCTGCTCCGGCTCCGGCCGCACCTGCGGCCCCGGCTCCGGCTGCTGCGGCTCCCGCGGCTCCGGCCGCTCCCGCCGCTGACGCCGCGACCGACGCGCCCCGCCCCGGTGGTGCCGCGCGTCCCGGCAACAACCCCTTCGCCTCCTCGCAGGGCATGGGCCAGCGCCCCGCAGGCCCGCGTCCGGGCAACAACCCGTTCGCGTCGGCTCAGGGCATGGGCCAGCGCCCGAGCCCGACCCCCGGCAACATCCCGCGTCCGCAGGCTCCGCGCCCCGGCGCGCCCCGCCCCGGTGCCCCGCGCCCCGGTGGTGCAGGTCGCCCCGGCGGCGGCGGTCGTCCCGGCGCACCGTTCCAGCAGCGTCCCGGCGGCCCCGGCCGTCCCGGCGGTGCCGGTGGCGGCTTCCAGCGCCCGGGTGCACCGGGTGCCGGTGCTCCGGCAGGCGGCTTCGCCGGCCGACCCGGCGGTGGTGGCGGCCGTGGTCGCGGCCCCGGCGGCGGTACGGCGGGTGCCTTCGGCAAGGGCGGCGGCAAGTCCAAGCAGCGCAAGTCGCGTCGGGCGAAGCGGCAGGAATTCGAGATGCGGTCGGCGCCGGTCGTCGGCGGCGTCAACGTCTCGCGCGGCAACGGCGAGATCATCCGCATGCGCCGTGGTGCATCGATCGCCGACTTCGCCGACAAGATCGAGGCCATCACCGGCTACACGGTGCAGCCCGGCACGCTCGTGACGATCCTCTTCAACCTCGGCGAGATGGCCACGGCCACCGAGTCGCTGGACGAGGCGACGTTCGAGGTGCTCGGCGCCGAGCTCGGCTACAAGATCCAGATGGTCTCGCCCGAGGACGAGGACAAGGAGCTCCTGGAGGGCTTCGGTCTCGACCTCGAGGCCGAGCTGGAGGCCGAGAGCGAAGACGACCTCGAGATCCGTCCGCCGGTCGTGACCGTCATGGGTCACGTCGACCACGGTAAGACCCGACTGCTCGACGCCATCCGCCAGACCAACGTGGTCGCGGGCGAGGCCGGCGGCATCACGCAGCACATCGGCGCCTACCAGGTGTGGACCGAGCACGACGGCATCGAGCGCGCGATCACCTTCATCGACACCCCGGGTCACGAGGCGTTCACCGCCATGCGCGCCCGTGGTGCGCAGGTCACCGACCTTGCGATTCTTGTCGTGGCCGCCGACGACGGCATCATGCCGCAGACGGTGGAGGCCCTGAACCACGCGCAGGCGGCCGGCGTGCCGATCGTCGTCGCCGTGAACAAGGTCGACAAGCCCGACGCGAACCCGGCGAAGGTCCGCCAGCAGCTGACCGAGTACGGTCTCGTGGCCGAGGAGTACGGCGGCGACGTCATGTTCGTCGACGTGTCTGCGCGCGAGGGCACCAACATCCAGGCTCTCCTGGATGCCGTCCTGCTGACCGCCGACGCGGGTCTGGACCTCACGGCCAACCCGAACAAGGCTGCCCGCGGTGTCGCGATCGAGGCCAAGCTCGACAAGGGCCGCGGCTCGGTGGCGACCGTGCTCATCCAGTCCGGAACGCTGCGCGTCGGCGACGCGATCGTCGCGGGCACCGCCTACGGCCGCGTCCGTGCGATGGTCGACGAGAACGGCGACGCGGTCGACGAGGCCTACCCCTCGCGCCCCGTGCAGGTGCAGGGTCTGAACTCGGTGCCGCGTGCCGGCGACACGTTCATCGTGACCGAGGAAGACCGCCTGGCCCGTCAGATCGCCGAGAAGCGCGAGGCAGCCGAGCGCAACGCCCAGCTGGCCAAGGCCCGCAAGCGCATCTCGCTCGAGGACTTCACCCGTGCACTCGAAGAGGGCAAGGTCGAGTCGCTCAACCTCATCATCAAGGGTGACGTCTCGGGTGCCGTCGAGGCGCTCGAGGAGTCGCTGCTCAAGATCGAGGTCGACGAGTCGGTGCAGCTGCGCATCATCCACCGCGGCGTCGGTGCGATCACGGAGTCCGACATCAACCTCGCGACGATCGACAACGCGATCGTCATCGGGTTCAACGTCCGCCCCGACACGAAGGCGCGCGAGCGCGCCGCCCGCGAGGGCGTGGACGTGCGGTTCTACTCCGTCATCTACAACGCGATCGACGACGTCGAGCAGTCGCTCAAGGGCCTGCTCAAGCCGGAGTTCGAAGAGAAGCAGTCGGGTGTGGCGGAGATCCGCGAGGTGTTCCGCTCGTCCAAGTTCGGCAACATCGCCGGTGTCATCGTCCGCTCGGGCACGATCACGCGCAACGCCAAGGCGCGCGTCATCCGCGACGGCGTCGTGATCGCCGATGGCCTCGCCATCGAGTCGCTGCGTCGCTTCAAGGACGACGTCACCGAGGTCCGCACGGACTTCGAGGCCGGTATCGGACTGGGCAAGTACAACGACATCCAGATCGGCGACGAGATCGAGACCACCGAGATGGTCGAGAAGCCGCGAGGCTGATCACACACGCGGGGGATGCCTTCTGGGCATCCCCCGCGTCAGTTCCACGAGGGAGAGAAATGGCCGGCGAACGTCAAGCAAGGGTTGCGGACCGCATCCGCGTCGTACTCGCAGAGCGTCTCGAGAAGGGGCTGCGCGACCCGCGCCTCGGCTTCGTGACGATCACCGATGTGAAGGTGACGGGCGACCTGCAGCACGCCTCCGTGTTCTACACGGTGATGGGCGACGATGCGCTGCGTGCCGACACGGCCGCCGCGCTGAAGTCCGCCACCGGCCTGCTGCGCACCGAGGTCGGCAAGAACCTCAACACCCGGCTCACCCCGTCGCTGGAGTTCTTCCTCGACGCGATCCCGGAGAACGCCGGCCACATCGCCGATCTGCTGCGCGAAGCGCGCGAGCGGGATGCCGCGGTCGCCGGACTCGCCTCGACGGCGACGTACGCCGGCGACGCCGACCCGTACGTCAAGCCCCGCGAGATCGTGGAAGCCGAAGCGGCTGAAGAGGTCGACGAGGCCGACGAGGCCGACGAGGAGCTCGACCGGGCGTAGCCGCTCCGCCGAAAACACCTGTTCTGGCCGACACAGGCCAGAATGGTGCCCCCACGTCCTGCCTCCGCCAGAACACCTGTTCTGGCGCGGTGGTGGGGCCGTTCTGGCGCGGGGGTGACCTGTTCTGGCGCGGTGGGCTGACCTGTTCTGGCGCGGTGGTGGGGCTGTTCTGGCGCGGCGGAATGAGCGGATGCTGCGCCTCAGCGCGGCAGGTGCACGACTCCGTCGGCGGCTTCGACGAGCCCGTCGGCGACCAGCGAGTCGAGCGCGCGGTCGCGCTGGCGGGAGTCCGGCCAGCCGGCCAGGATGCCGTCCACCGGCAGTCCGTGGGATGCCGCATCCCTGAGCTCCCGAAGGATCGCACCGCGCGCCTGCCGATCGCTGCCCTCGTACTTCGCCTGCTTGCGGCGGGTGTCGCCGGTGTCGGGATAGCCCGCGGCGCGCCAGGCGCACCGGTCGGCGATCGGGCAGACCGCACAGCGCGGAGTCCGAGCCGTGCAGACGACCGCGCCCAGCTCCATCGCCGCGGCGTTCACGATCGCGGCGTCCGACCGCCCCGGGGGCAGCACCTCCGACATGCGGTCGAGATCGCGCCGCGACGGCGGACCCGGCTGCGCCTGCCCGTCGATGGCGCGAGCCAGCACGCGGCGCGTGTTCGTGTCGACCACCGGATGTCGCTGCCCGTAGGCGAACACCGCGACGGCCCGGGCGGTGTAGTCGCCGATGCCGGTGAGCGCGAGCAGCGCGTCGACGTCGGCAGGCACGACTCCGGCGTGCCGGTCGCGGATCTCCACCGCTGCCCGGTGCAGCCACAGCGCGCGCCGCGGGTAGCCCAGGTTCGCCCACTGCCGCACCGCCTCGGCGGGCGGGTCGGCAGCCAGTTCGGCCGGTGTCGGCCAGCGGGCGAGCCACGCCTCCAGGTGCGGGATCACCCGGGCCACGGGGGTCTGCTGCAGCATGAACTCGCTGACCAGCACATCCCATGCGCCGAACCCCGGCTCCCGCCACGGCAGGTCCCGCGCGTTCTCGCCGTACCAGGCGATGAGCGGGGGAGCGAGGGCGGGCACCGGATCAGCCTACGGCGCGGGGCGTCCTACGCTGGAGGCATGCGCCTGCCGATCACACCCGTCACGACGCTCTGCCGTGAACTGCGCGAGGAGGTGCGCCAGCACCATCGGGGCGGGCGCGTCATCCTCGCGGTCGACGGCATCGACGGCGCGGGCAAGACGACCTTCGCCGACACGCTCGGCGCGGTGTTCGCCGAGTCCGGCGACGCCGTCTTCCGGGCGTCCATCGACGACTTCCACCGGCCGCGTGCCGAGCGCTACGCGCGGGGCCGCACGTCGCCGGAGGGCTTCTACCGGGACTCGTACGACTACGCCACGTTCCGGCGCGTGCTCATCGACCCGTTCCGCGACGGCGCGCAGACGTCGGCGACCACGGGCTTCCAGCTGCAGGCGTTCGACCTGCACCGGGACGCCCCCGTCGAGGCGGCATGGGTGACCGCGCCCCGCGACGCCGTGCTCATCGTCGACGGGCTGTTCCTCCATCGGCCTGAGCTGCGCGGCATCTGGCACTGGTCGCTCTGGCTCGACGCGCCGGTCGACGTCGCGACAGCGCGCGTCGCGCAGCGCGACGGCACCGATCCCGATCCCGCCGCCCCCTCGAACGCGCGCTACCGCGAGGGCAACGAGCTCTACCTCAGGGACGCGGACCCGCGCGCCGCAGCATCCGCCATCGTCGACAACACCGATCCCGCCCACCCGCGCCGCACGTTCCGGGACTATTGCTGATGGCCGCCGGCATCCTGCTCGTCGACAAGCCCGGCGGCATCACCAGCCACGATGTGGTCGCCCGCGCCCGCCGCGCCCTCGGCACGCGCAAGATCGGCCACGCCGGCACGCTCGACCCGATGGCGACGGGCCTCCTCGTCCTCGGGGTCGACGGCGCCACGCGACTGCTCACCTTCATCGTCGGGCTCGACAAGACCTATGAGACGACCATCCGGCTCGGCGTCGCGACCGACAGCGACGATGCGGACGGCGAGATCACCCGGACGACGGATGCTGCGCACCTCACGGAGGCGCAGATCGCCGAGGCGATCGCCCCGCTCACCGGCAGGATCGCCCAGGTCCCCAGCCGCGTCTCCGCCATCAAGGTCGGCGGCCGGCGGGCCTACGACCTCGCCCGCGCGGGGGAGGAGGTCGAGCTCGCCGCCCGCGAGGTGACGGTGTCGCGGTTCGATGTGCTCGCCGTGCGTCCAGGCAGCGGCGCAGCGCCTGCCGGAGGGTTCGTCGACCTCGACGTGGTCGTGGACTGCTCCAGCGGCACCTACATCCGTGCGCTCGCCCGTGATCTCGGTGATGCGCTGGAGGTCGGGGGGCACCTCACCGCGCTGCGGCGCACCCGTATCGGGCCGTTCTCCGTCGCCGGCGCCGCGAGTGTCGACGCCCTGGCAGACGCTTCTGCGCTCTCGCCTGCCGCGGTGGCCGCCGCAGTGCTCGGGCGGATCGATGTCACCGCCGATGAGGCGAGAGACCTGCGCCACGGCAAGCGCCTCGCCGGCGCCGCCTCCCGGCTGCCGGCGGAGCGCTGCGCCGCGATCGATCCGGACGGCAGGCTCGTCGGCATCGTGGAGAAGCGCGGCGCCGATGTGAAGAGCGCGATGAACATGCCCGAGGAGGCAGCCGGATGATCCTGTGGTTCACGCTCGTGCAGGTCGGCGTGGCGGTCGTCGGAGGACTGCTGTGCATGATCCTGGGGCTCGCCGGTCGCCGCCCGAGCGACCTGTCGGTCGGTGTGCTCGCGCTGGTCGAGGTGCTGCTCGTCGTCCAGATCGTGATGGCGATCATCGCCCCGTTCGCCGGCAATGCGCCGACCGGGAGCAGCCTCGAATTCTGGGTCTATCTCGTCTCGGCGGCCCTGCTGCCGCCGGCCGCCGTGTTCTGGGCGCTCCTCGAGCGCAGCCGGTGGAGCACAGTGATCATGGGGGTCGCCGCGCTCGCGGTCGCCGTCATGGTGTGGCGGATGCACGCGATCTGGACGGTGCAGATCGCCTGAGCGGGCTCAGCGCTTCTCGAGGTGCGAGGCGGCTAGCGCTTCTTGAGGTAGGAAGAGTGCACCCAGCCGGTCTTCCCGCCGTACGCGACCTTGCGCCAGACGCCGCTCTTCGCCTTGATCGCGCCGACGCTCTTGCCCTTCGGGATCACCTTCACGATCTTCGCCTTCGTTGACGGGCTCGCGCGCAGGTTGAGGGCCGCCGTGGTCGCGTAGGTCGCGGGCTTCGGCTTCGGCTTGGGGGTCACCGCGGGCTTCGGTGCCGGCTTGGTGGGGGTGACGAGCCAGTCGGCGACCCACCCGGCGGTCGTGCCGACGGTCACGGGCAGGAAGTGCGACGTCACCCTGCCCGGGATGTGCGTGACCGCGGTGCCTGCGGGCATCACGGTGACGACCGCGTCATTGGTCGATGGGCCGGAGCGCAGGTTGACGACCCCGGTCGTGTAGTACGTGCAGGTGGCGGGAGTGGCCTTGGCCGTCACGGCCGTCGCATTGGCATACAGGTCGATGCCGCGCGGGCCGAGGAAGCTGGGCGGGTTGAGGACCGTGGGCCCGCCGCTCTTCCAGATCTCCAGGTGCAGGTGGGCTCCCGTCGAGCCGCCGCTGCTGCCGACCGAGCTGATCCGCTGGCCCGCCTTGACGACCTGGCCGACCTTGACATGGGTCGTCGCCGACCAGATGTGGTAGTACATCGACGTGTAGGTCGCCCCGGCGATCGTGTGGCGGACCGCGATGTAGCCCGCCCGTGAGGTGGTGCCGCTGACCGTCGCGGTCACCACGCCGGCGGCGATGGCGTAGATGGGCGAGCCGGACGGCGTGCCGAGGTCGATGCCGTAGTGATAGGTCGAGGCGCCGGGGAGGGGCAGGCAGCGGGCGCCGAAGTACGACGTCACCGCGTAGCTCTTCGTCTTCAGCGGCATGCGGAAGGTGGTCGCCGGGGGAACCGTCGGTGTGGGCGTCGGCGTCGGTGTCGGTGTGGGCTTGGGAGTCGCTGTCGCGGTCGGCGTCGCCGTGGGCTTCGGGGTCGCGGTCGGGCTGGCGGTCGGCTTGGGGGTCGCGGTCGGGCTCGCCGTGGGCTTCGGGGTCGCGGTCGGGCTCGCCGTGGGCTTGGGGGTCGCGGTCGGCTTCGGGGTCGCGGTCGGCGTCGCCGTGGCGCGGGGCGTCGCGGTCGCGCTCGCGGTGGCGTTCGGCGTCGCCGCCATGGCGGGCGCGATGCCGCCCAGCGTCAGCGAGAGGACCGCCAGGGAGGCGATCAGGAGCGTGCGCGGGGCGATCTGGTTCACGGTGCTGCCTCGGGGGGACGGGGACGGCGGGTTCTCGCATCGTACTCGCCGGTGGGCGCCGGGCGGGGGTTCGGCGCGAACTAAGCTGGACAGGTCATGTCTGAGTCGCTTCGCACCCGCCGGATGACCGGCGTCGGCCGTGTCCTCGTCATCGTCTACGCGATCATGGCGCTCGCCGCCACCGGTCGCTCGTTCGTCCAGATCGTCGAGAAGTTCGACGAGGCGCCGCTGGCGTACACGCTGTCCGCCCTTTCGGCCCTCGTGTACATCGTCGCCACGCTCGCGCTGGTGTTCGCAGGCTCCCGTACCTGGTACCGGATCGCGTGGGTCGCGATCGTGTTCGAGCTCGTCGGCGTGCTCGTGATCGGCACGCTGTCCTTCGTGCTGCCCGACCTGTTCGCGCATCCGACCGTGTGGTCGTGGTTCGGCATGGGGTACCTCTTCATCCCGCTCGTGCTGCCGTTCTTCGGCCTGTGGTGGCTGCGCACGCACCCGCCGGTGGAGCCGTGATCGTCTTCCACGAGCCCGCCGAGGTTCCGGCCGGCTTCGGGCCGTCGGTGGTCGCCATCGGCAAGTTCGACGGCGTGCACGCCGGCCACAGGGCGATCCTCGAGCGCGCAAGGGTGGATGCTGCGACCGGCGCGAAGGTCGTCGCCGTCACGTTCGACCGGAACCCGCTCGCCCTGCTGCGGCCGGAGCTCTGTCCGGAGAGCCTCATCGGCGCGACCCAGAAGATCCAGCTGCTCGCCGAGACCGGGATCGACGCGACGCTCATGCTGCGCTTCGACGAGCAGCTCGCCGACCTGTCGCCGCACGCGTTCGTCGAGCACGTCCTCGTCGGCGCCCTGGGTGTGCGCACGGTGCTGGTGGGCGACGACTTCCGGTTCGGCAAGGGCGGCGCCGGCACACCGGAGACCCTCCGCGAGCTGGGGGCGGAGTTCGGGTTCAGCGTCGAGGTGATCGCCGACGTGCAGTCGCGCGACGCCGGCCGCCGGGTCTCCTCCACCTGGATCCGTGAGCTCCTCACCGACGGCGACGTGGCGGGCGCGGGCAAGCTGCTCGGACGCCCCGCATCCGTCTGGGGAGAGGTCGTGCACGGGCTCAAGCGCGGACGCGAGCTGGGGTTCCCCACTGCCAACCTGTCACCCGACCTCGAGGGCTTCGTGCCCGCAGACGGCGTCTACGCCGGCTGGCTCATCGACGAGGGATCCGCGGATCGCCTGCGCTCCGGCATCCGGTATCCGGCGGCCATCAGCGTGGGCACGAACCCGACGTTCGACGACGTGCCGGTGCGGCAGGTCGAAGCGCACGTGCTCGACGAGACCGAGATCGACCTCTACGGCCACCGCGTCGAGGTGCAGTTCGTGGCGCGGGTGCGGGGGATGGTCGCGTTCGAGGGCATCGACCCGCTCATCGCCCAGATGCAGACCGATGTGGAGCATGTGCGTGCGGCCCTCGGCTGACCGGTGTCATAGACCGGCGGCTCCGGGGCGGAATACGATCGAAGGATGACTTCCTCCTCAGTGACGACCCTGCAGGGCCGCGCGCTCGAGCTGCTCGGCGGCGATCCCGACGACGCGACTCTGCGCCGGTACCTGCACGGACTGCCCGGCGTCGACGCCGTCGGCCTCGAGCAGCGTGCGGCCGACCTCGGCACCCGCTCGATCAAGACCACCTCGAAGGCGTGGGCGCTCGACAAGATCATCGAGCTGATCGACCTGACCACCCTGGAGGGCTCCGACACGCCCGGCAAGGTGCGCTCGCTCGTCGCGAAGGCCCTTCGGCCGGATGCCGCCGACCCGAGCTGCCCGCGGGTGGCTGCGGTCTGCGTCTACGGCGACATGGTCCCGTTCGCCGTCGAGGCGCTCGGGGCGGCCCACGGCGACCCCGATGACGGGCTGATCAGCGTGGCGGCCGTCGCCACGGCGTTCCCGAGCGGACGCTCCTCGCTGCAGATCAAGCTCGCCGACACGGCGGAGGCGGTCGCCCACGGCGCCGACGAGATCGACATGGTGATCGATCGCGGCGCCTTCCTGTCCGGCCGCTACGGGCTGGTCTTCGACCAGATCGCCCAGGTCAAGCAGGCCTGCCGGCGCGAGGACGGCACCTACGCCTCGCTCAAGGTGATCCTGGAGACCGGCGAGCTCACCACCTACGACAACATCAAGCGCGCCTCGTGGCTCGCCATCCTCGCCGGCGGCGACTTCATCAAGACCTCGACGGGCAAGGTGCAGCCGGCCGCCACGCTGCCGACCACCCTGCTCATGCTCGAGGTCGTGCGCGACTGGCACCGGGCGACGGGGGAGAAGATCGGCGTCAAGCCGGCTGGCGGCATCCGCACGTCCAAGGACGCCATCAAGTACCTGGTCACCGTGGCCGAGACGGTCGGCGAGGAGTGGCTGCAGCCGCACCTGTTCCGCTACGGCGCCTCCAGCCTGCTCAACGATGTGCTGCTGCAGCGCCAGAAGCTCGGCACCGGTCACTACACCGGCGCCGACTACGTGACGATCGACTAGGACCGAACATGAGTTTCCTCGAGTACGCCCCCGCGCCCGAGTCCCGCGCGGTGCTGAACCTGCGCGACGAGTACGGGCTGTTCATCGACGGCGAGTTCCGTGCGGGCACAGGGACCGCCTTCGCGACGATCTCACCCGCTGACGAGTCGCACATCGCCACGGTCGCCTCGGCGAGCGAGGACGACGTCGACGCGGCCGTGACGGCAGCGCGGCGCGCCTACGACCGCACCTGGTCGAGGATGAGCGGCCGGGACCGCGGCAAGTACCTGTTCCGCATCGCGCGTCTCGTCCAGGAGCGGGCGCGTGAGCTCGCGGTGGCCGAGAGCCTCGACAACGGCAAGCCCATCAAGGAGAGCCGGGATGTCGACATCCCGCTCGTCGCCGCCTGGTTCTTCTACTACGCGGGGTGGGCCGACAAGCTCGACTACGCCGGGCTCGGCGCGAATCCTCGGGCGCTCGGCGTCGCCGGCCAGGTCATCCCGTGGAACTTCCCGCTGCTGATGCTGGCGTGGAAGATCGCGCCCGCGCTCGCCGCGGGCAACACCGTCGTGCTGAAGCCGGCGGAGACCACGCCGCTGTCGGCGCTCATCTTCGCGGAGATCCTCCAGCAGGCGGACCTGCCCCCCGGTGTGGTCAACATCATCACCGGTGCCGGCGCGACCGGCGCGGCGCTCGTGCGCCACCCCGGCGTCGACAAGGTCGCGTTCACCGGTTCGACGGCGGTCGGCCGCGAGATCGCCAAGTCGGTCGCCGGCACCGACAAGAAGGTGACCCTCGAGCTCGGCGGCAAGGCCGCCAACATCATCTTCGAGGACGCCCCCATCGACCAGGCGGTCGACGGGATCGTGACGGGGATCTTCTTCAACCAGGGCCAGGTGTGCTGCGCAGGCAGCCGGCTGATCGTGCAGGAGTCGATCCACGACGAGGTCATCGAGCGGCTCAAGCGCCGCCTGTCCACCCTGCGTCTCGGCGACCCGCTCGACAAGAACACCGACATCGGCGCGATCAACTCGCTCGAGCAGCTGAACCGCGTGCGCGAGCTCAGCCGCATCGGCGAGGAGGAGGGCGCCGAGCGGTGGACGGCCGACTGCGTCATCCCGGACAAGGGGTTCTGGTTCGCGCCGACCATCTTCACGAACGTGCAGTCCAGCCACCGGATCGCCCGCGACGAGATCTTCGGACCCGTCCTCTCGGTGCTCACCTTCCGCACGCCCGGCGAGGCCATCGAGAAGGCGAACAACACGCCGTACGGGCTGTCGGCGGGCGTCTGGACCGAGAAGGGCTCCCGGATCCTCGCCGTCGCGGACAAGCTCCGCGCGGGTGTCGTCTGGGCCAACACGTTCAACCGGTTCGATCCCTCCTCGCCGTTCGGCGGCTACAAGGAGTCCGGCTACGGCCGCGAGGGCGGCAGGCACGGGCTGCTGGCCTACCTGAAGAGCGGATCGACGAGCGCAGGAGCGGGGAAATGAGCAAGAGACTGACCGTGCCGAAGACGTACAAGCTGTTCATCGGCGGGAAGTTCCCTCGCAGCGAGTCCGGCCGCACGTACGAGGTCGCGACGCGCAAGGGCGTCTTCCTCGCGAACGCGGCGCTCGCGTCGCGGAAGGACGCGCGGGATGCGGTCATCGCGGCGCGCGCGGGCGGCAAGGCGTGGGCCGGTGCCACCGCGTACAACCGGGGACAGGTGCTCTACCGGGTCGCCGAGATCCTGGAGGGGCGTCGCGCCCAGTTCGCCGACGAGATCGTGCAGCAGACGGGGCTGAGCGCCGCCGCCGCGACCGCCGAGGTCGACGAGGCCATCGACCGCTGGGTCTGGTACGCGGGCTGGTGCGACAAGTTCGGCCAGGTGACCGGCAACGGCAACCCCGTCGCCGGACCGTACTTCAACATCTCGGTGCCCGAGCCCACAGGCGTCGTCGGCGTCATCGCACCGCAGGACACGGCGCTCGTCGGCCTCGTCTCGGCGATCGCCCCCGCGCTCGTCGCGGGCAACAGCGTCGTCGTGGTCGCATCGGAGGCCTACCCGCTGTCGGCGATCAGCCTCGCGGAGGTGCTCGCGACATCCGACGTGCCCGGCGGTGTCGTCAATGTGCTCACCGGCTCGCCGGCCGAGCTCGCGCCGTGGATCGCCTCGCACCCGGACGTGCACGGCCTCGACCTGGTGGGCGCGGGCGCGCTCGACTGGGTCGCCCTGCAGGTCGCCGCGGCCGAGACCCTCACCCGCGTCCTGCCGCCGGAGAGCGGCGCGGATGCGGCGGCTCCGAGTCTGGAGCGGATCACCGCGTTCACCGAGACGAAGACCGTCTGGCACCCGAAGAGCCTCGTCTGACGGAGCGTGCGCGCGGAGCGGGTGCCGCAGCATCCGCTCCGCGTGCACGCATCCTCAGGTGAGCTCGAGCGAGTTCCACTCGCCCGGTTCGCCGAGCTCGCCGTAGCGCACGTCGATGCCGGTCGCGCTCACCTCGGCGACGCAGACGAGCAGCGAGAGCGTCGGGTAGCCGTGCGGCCGGTTGTCGCGGATGATCGCCCGGTCGTCGCGGCTGGGCAGCTCGGCAGAGCGTCCCAGGACGTCGATCCACGGCTGCCACCACGACGCGCCCTCTCGCGGTGCCGCATCCCGGAAGTCGCCGAGCCAGCGTGCGATGCGCGGGGTGCGCGGATCGTCGACGTCCTCGTGCGCGAGCATGTGCGTGCCGGGGGAGAGCTCGGTGGTCTGCAGCGTCGCGCCGTCCCACGACATCACACGCGCGCCCGACGGTGTCACCTCCACCAGATTGAAGCCGTGCGTCGCCGGCGCCTCCTGAGGGGCGCGTCCGGCCACCGCATCGAGCACGATCCCGCCGCGTGAGATCAGCTCCGATTCCGGGCGCGCCGAGACGTCGGCGCGGTTGAGCAGCACCGCGAGCCTGCGTGTGTGGGGGTCGGCGGCGAGCCAGGCGCCACCGGCTCGCGCGTCGCGCACGCCGACGACGCCCGACTGGTCGGGCCACCACCGGCCGAGCGGGTTCCACGGGCGGGCAGGGTCCTCGTCGCGCACCGCGAGCAGCTGCACCGACGACCCGGCGGCCTCGGGAACACGGATGATGACGGTGCACATGGACGGGGTACTCCTGACGGGATGCGGCGGGTCTGCCAAGATCGGATGATGTTCGTCGTCGTGGGTGTGACGGGCGGCATCGCCGCCTACAAGTCCGTGCAGCTCGTCCGACTCCTCGTGCGGGACGGACACGAGGTGCATGTCGTCCCGACCGCGGACGCCCTGCGCTTCGTCGGCCTGCCGACCTGGGAGGCGATCAGCCGCAATCCGGTGACCACCACGGTTCACGAGGACGTCGCCCGGGTGCGGCACGTCGCGCTCGGCCAGGCGGCCGACCTCGTCATCGTGGCGCCGGCGACGGCGAACTCGCTGGCGAAGATGGCCGCAGGCCTCGCAGACGATCTGCTCGGCACAACCCTACTCGCCACCACCGCCCCGGTCGTCGTGGCGCCCGCGATGCACACCGAGATGTGGCGGCATCCGGCGACCCAGCACAACATCGCGACGCTGAAGTCCCGCGGCGTGCACGTGGTCGGCCCTGACGACGGGGCGCTCACCGGTGACGACAGCGGGCTCGGACGCATGACGGAGCCGGAGGCGATCCTGGCGGCGGCGCTGGCAGTGGTCGAGGACGACGGTGCCGCGGAGGGCGATGCCGCGGACGACGATGCCGCGCGGCCGGTGGTGCGCCGCCACGACCTCATGGGGCTGTCGGTCGTCGTCAGCGCAGGCGGCACCCGCGAGCCGATCGACCCGGTGCGCTTCATCGGCAACCGCTCCAGCGGCAAGCAGGGCGTGGCCCTCGCTGTCGCTGCGGCCGAGCGGGGTGCTGACGTCATCCTGATCGCGGCGCACGTCGACGCCGAGGTGCTCGCCGACGCGCTCGCGCACCCCGCCGTGCGCATCGAGCGGGCGGGAACGACGGACGATCTCGCCGACGCCGTGCAGACCGCGGCGGTCTCTGCGGATGTGGTCGTGATGGCAGCCGCCGTGGCCGACTACCGCGTCGCCGGCATCTCGGACCGCAAGATCACGAAGGACTCGGCCGAGTCGACGACCCGGACCCTGGAACTCGTCGAGAACGTCGACATCCTCGCTGCACTGTGCCGGCAGCGCCGCCCCGGGCAGCTGATCGTCGGCTTCGCCGCCGAGACGCCCGCCGAGGGGGAGTCGCTGGCCGAACGCGCCCGCCGCAAGGTGCTGCGCAAGGACGCCGACCTGCTCGCCGCGAACGAGGTCGGGTGGACCCAGGGCTTCGAAGCAGACGAGAACGCGCTCGTCATCGTGGATCGCGCAGGCGACGTCGTCGCCGAGCCGCACGGGACGAAGCGCGAGGTCGCCGAGGCGGTCTGGGACGCCGTGCTGAGCATCCACACGCCCTGACGCGGGCCTGATTCCCGCGGGGGCGGCCGTTATGCCGCTAGGATGAAACGGACGTTCCGCTCCCGACGTCGCAGCTCGCAGAAGCGAGTGCCCGCGGCCGGAGGCGGAACAGCCCCTTCCGCGTCAGTGACGGCGACCTGCCGCCCGCGGATGCACCACGACCAGACCGGCTCCGACCGGTCATCGCCGGAGCCATCCGGCACTCACGCTCAGGAGGAGCATGCCGACTACGGCATCCGCCGCTCAGAAGACGGCGAATCAGCGACGCAGGAAGACGTCGCCGGCGCGGCGCGACGACGAAGCGCCCGTCATCCCGATCCTCGCCCGCAAGGTGCGCGAGGTCGAGGCGAAGGCGCAGCGCGGCAAGCTCGGCCCCACGAACCGCGTCAAGTTCCAGGTGATCGCGTTCCTCGTCCGCGAGGAGCGTGCGCGCGTCAAGGCCGACACCGACCTCACCGACGCCTCGCGCGCCGAACTGCTCAAGCGCCTCGACGGCGTTGCGACGATCCTGGCGAAGACCGCAGCCCGCGACACATCGCTGATCCAGCTGCTCGAGGTCGACCAGGCCACATCGCCCGTCGCCAAGCGCATGCGCCGCGACTGGCTGCTCGAGTCGGGCGCCGAGCTCGCGCCCGACGAGCTGATCATCACCGACGTCGCCCCCAAGGTCACCTCGGTCGTGCCCGAGGCGCTCGCCGAGCGCCAGGTGCACCCGCCTCAGGTCGAGGCCCGCCGTGAATCCAACCCGTTCCTGGCTCCCGACCTGTCGGCCCGCGCCCCGAAGGAGACGCCGCGCCGCCGCCTCGACGGCTGGGAGCTGATGGGTCCGCTGTACAAGGCGTTCGAGACCGGTGCCGGCGGTGGTGCCGCCACCATGCCCCTGCCGGAGGTGCCCGAGTTCGATCGGCTCTCGCCCAAGGGCCTCGAGATCATGCCGCACCAGTCGCGGTTCCTCGAGGCGGTGCGCGAGGGTCACCGCTCGTTCCTGCTCGCCGACGAGCCCGGCCTGGGCAAGACCGCCGAGTCGGTGCTGGCAGCATCCGTCGCGAACGCGTATCCGCTGCTGGCCGTCGTGCCCAACGTCGTGAAGATGAACTGGGCGCGCGAGGTCGAGCGCTGGACGCCGCAGCGGCGCGCCACGGTCATCACCGGTGACGGTGAGGACATCGACGCCTTCGCCGACGTGTTCATCGTCAACTACGAGATCCTCGACCGCCACCTGTCGTGGCTCGGCTCGATCGGCCTCAAGGGCATGGTCGTCGACGAGGCGCACTTCATCAAGAACCTCACCTCGCAGCGCTCGCAGAACGTGCTGGCGCTCGCGACGCGCATCCGCGAGCAGGTGCGCGACCCGCTCCTCCTGGCCCTCACCGGCACGCCGCTGATCAACGACGTCGAGGACTTCGACGCGATCTGGCGGTTCCTCGGGTGGACGAACGGCGAGAAGCCGGGCCCCGCGCTGATGGAGAAGCTCGACCAGACCGGCCTCACGCCCGCAGACAAGGCGTTCTACCCCGAAGCCCGCGGAGCCGTCATCTCGATGGGCATCGTTCGACGCAAGAAGAAGGATGTCGCCGCCGACCTGCCCGACAAGCTCATCGCCGACCTGCCGGTCGAGCTGGACGACGAGTTCGGCCGCTCCATCCGCCAGGCCGAGCGCGAGCTCGGCGAGCGTCTGGCGGCGAAGTACCGCCGGATCATCGACGCTCGCGGAGACCGCGGACTGGAGCCGGGGGAGATCGACGCCGACATCGTGCGGCTCGTCGCCCAGAACGAGCTCGAGGAGTCGAAGGCCGCCGGAACCGGCGCCGACAACGTCTTCACGATGGTGCGCAAGATCGGCCAGGCCAAGGCGACGCTCGCTGCCGACTACGCGGTGCAGCTGCAGCGCTCGGTCGACAAGGTCGTCTTCTTCGCCAAGCACATCGACGTCATGGACACCGCAGAGGCGCACTTCGCCGCGGCGGGACTCCGCACGGTGTCGCTGCGCGGAGACCAGACCACGGCGGCCCGCCAGCAGGCGATCGACGCGTTCAACTCCGACCCCGGCGTCGCGATCGCGGTCTGCTCGCTCACCGCCGCCGGTGTCGGCGTGAACATGCAGGCCTCGTCGAACGTCGTGCTCGCGGAGCTGTCGTGGACTGCTGCCGAGCAGACCCAGGCCATCGACCGCGTCCACCGCATCGGGCAGGACGAGCCGGTCACGGCATGGCGCATCATCGCCGCGCACACGATCGACACCAAGATCGCGGAGCTCATCGACTCGAAGCAGGGGCTCGCCCAGCGCGCGCTCGACGGCGACGCCGTCGACCCGCAGTCCAGCGACTCGGTGCAGCTGTCCGCCCTGATGCATCTGCTGCGGCAGGCCCTCGGCGGCGAATAGGCCTCTCGCTAGGGTGGCCGGATGGCCATCGATCCACAGACGCTGCTCACCGGACCCCGGGGGCGGCGTCTGTGTCTCGAGTACCTCGTGGCCTCGGCGCGCGAGGCGGGGACGCCGGAGGGCGAAGCCGCCGCGACCGCGATCTTCTGGGCGGCGCACCAGCTCGATCCGAACCCGGGCACGCTGATGAGGATCGGCGACGACGACGGCTCGTTCGTGGAGCCGGTCGTGAGCGCGACGGACGTCGCCGAGGCGCTGGCGGGTGTCGAGCCGGCGGAACCCACGGCAGGGTCCCTGCGCGAAGCTCTCGCGGCTTCCGCGGACAGCGCGAGGTACTGGCAGGAGCCGGACGGGGAGGACGCGCTGGCGGCCTCCGCCGAGCTCCGCCCCGCGCTGGACGGCGTCGCGAGCGCGATCGCCGCGTCACCGCACGCGGCGTGGTGGGACAGCCCCGTCGATCCTGAAGACCAATGGAGCGTGCCCTGGGACGGGGACGCCACCCTGCCTTCGGGCCGCGACGCCGTCCTGCGCACGTGGCGCGAAGCCACGGTCGCCGAGGAGATCCGGGCGGAGCGGGAGCGCTCGGCAGATCCGACGGAGAACTGGACGGGCGAGTGGTGGTCGATGCCGCCCGCCTGGTTCGTCCACACCACGCGCTCGCTCGGCGAGGCGGGCCCGGCCGGGCTGTGGTTCGTCGAGGACGGAACGGGGTGGGAGACGGCGGTCGCGACTCCGGTCGACGCGGTCCCCGCGCGGGTGATCGAGATCGACGGCCCGGATGCCTGGATCGAGCTGTGCCGCCGGCATCCGCTCGTCGTCACCGCATCCCGCCGTCATGACTGGTACCGCGCGACAGGTCGCGCCGGGGAGTGGGTCGTGCCCGACTGGTCGAAGGTGGCGGAGGAGGCGGATGCGGTGCACCTGAGCGTCCAGGGCTACCTCTCCACCGCGGGGCGCGCGATCGACATCGGCGAGGGCAAGGCGAGCGTCCTGGCCGGCTGGAGCCCGGATGCGACCTACTGGTTCGCCGGCACCAGCGCTCGGCCGGCTGACGCCAGGTCCTGGCAGCTCGTCGACGACAGGTGGGTACCGGCTGTCGTCGACGAGTGAGAGAGCCGTGTGGCCGCGGCGGTGCCTCCGGCGATAGTGTCGGACGTGGCGACGTCGCCGGCCACCGATTCCCACACGAAGGACCCTTGCTATGAAGATCGGAATCCTCACCAGCGGCGGCGATTGCCCGGGACTGAACGCGGTGATCCGCGGCGTCGTGCTGAAGGGGAGCACGACCTACGATCTGGAGTTCGTCGGCATCAAGGACGGCTGGCGCGGCGTCGTCGACGGCGACTTCTTCCCGCTCACCCGCCACGAGGTCAAGGGCCTGTCGAAGGTCGGCGGCACGATCCTCGGCACGAGCCGCACCAACCCGTACGAGGGTCCGCGCGGCGGCGCCGAGAACATCGCCAAGACGCTGTACGGCCACCGCATCGACGGCATCATCGCGATCGGGGGCGAGGGCACGCTGGCCGCGGCCAACCGTCTCGCCAACGACGGCATCAACGTGCTCGGCGTGCCGAAGACGATCGACAACGACCTGCGGGCGACGGACTACTCGTTCGGATTCGACACCGCGCTGAACATCGCGAGCGAGGCGATGGACCGCCTCCGCACGACCGGCGACTCGCACCAGCGCTGCATGGTCGCCGAGGTCATGGGACGCCACGTCGGGTGGATCGCGCTGCACGCGGGCATCGCCGCCGGCGCGCACGTCATCTGCATCCCTGAGGTGCCCCTGTCGCTCGACGAGATCGCGGATCAGGTCACCCGTGCCCACGACCGCGGCCGTGCGCCCCTCGTGGTCGTGTCGGAAGGGTTCACGCTCAAGGGCATGGACGAGGCCTTCAGTGACAAGGGGCTCGACGCCTTCAACCGTCCGCGTCTGGGCGGGATCAGCGAGGTGCTCGCTCCCGAGATCGAGCGGATCACCGGCATCGAGACCCGGGCCACCGTCCTCGGCCACATCCAGCGCGGTGGCTCGCCGTCGGCGTTCGACCGCGTGCTCGCCACCCGTCTCGGCCTGCACGCCGCGGATGCGGTCGTCGAGGGCGCCTGGGGCCAGATGGTGTCGCTGAAGGGCACCGACATCGTGCGCGTGCCGTTCGCCGAAGCACTGGGCGAGCTCAACACGGTCCCGCAGTACCGCTACGACGAGGCCGCCGCGCTCTTCGGCTGATCCCGCGAGCCCGGGCGGGACGTTGGCGCGGTTGCCGCAGCATCCGCCGCTCGCTCGCTGTCGAAAACACCTGTTCTGGCGGACGCAGGACGATGGATGCTGCGAACGTCCTGTTCTGGCCGGATCACGTGTTCTGGAGTGACCGTCGACCGCTGCCCAGGCGCCGATGCGCGCCCTGCGCCATCGCGGTGCGGATGGTGTCGAGTACGTGATCCCACTGGAACAGCACCTGGTGGAAGTCGAAGCGCAGCACGACGTATCCGAGCGCGACGAGGCGGGCATCCGCCTCGATGTCGCGGCGGCGATCGGCGGCGCTGCTGTGGTGCGCGAATCCGTCCAGCTGGATCGCGAGCGAGTCTCCGTCGGCCGGAACACCTGTTCTGGCGCACGCAGGACGATGGATGCCGTCAGCCACCTGTCTCCGCCAGAACAGGTGTTCTGGCGCACCGGGAGAGCCACCGGAGCCTGCCCGGCGGACGTGCCGCAGCCTGCTCAGTCGGCCACGCCGAGGGTGTCCAGCAGCCACGCGAGCTCGAACGCGCGCTCGCGCCACGCGTTGTAGCGTCCGCTGACGCCACCGTGGCCGGCGACCATCTCGCACTTCAGCAGCGCGTCCGCGCCGACCTCGCGCAGGCGCGCCACCCACTTCGCCGGCTCCACGTACAGCACCCGCGTGTCGTTGAGCGAGGTCACCGCGAGGATCTTCGGGTAGGTGACGCCGTCGCGCACGTTCTCGTAGGGCGTGTAGGTCTTCATGTACGCGTACACGTCGGCGTCGTGCAGCGGGTCGCCCCATTCGTCCCACTCGATGACCGTGAGCGGCAGCGAGGGGTCGAGGATCGTCGTGAGGGCGTCGACGAACGGCACGTCCGCGACGATCCCGGCGAACAGCTCGGGGGCGAGGTTGGCCACGGCGCCCATCAGCAGACCGCCCGCTGAGCCGCCTTCGGCCACCATCCGGTCCGGCGAGGTGTAGCCCTCCGCCACGAGGTGCCTGGCCGCATCCACGAAGTCCGTGAACGTGTTGCGCTTGGCCTGCAGCTTGCCGTCCTCGTACCACTGCCGGCCCATCTCGCCGCCACCGCGCACGTGCGCGACAGCGAAGATCACGCCGCGGTCGAGCTCGGACAGCCGCGGCACCGAGAAGCCAGGGTCGATCGAGTGCTCGTAGGAGCCGTAGCCGTACAGGTGCAGCGGACGCGGCGCCTCGCCGGCCTCGCCGAACGAGCGCTTCCAGACCAGCGACACCGGGATCTGCGTGCCGTCCTGCGCCGTCGCCCACACCCGCGCCTGCGCGTAGTCGGCCGGCTCGTAGCCGCCGAGCACCGGCTGCCGCTTGCGCAGCAGCAGCTCGCCGGTGGCGACCTCGTAGTCGTAGACGGTGCCGGGGGTGATGAACGACCCGAACCCGAGCCGGATGAGCGGTGGCGCCCACTCCGGGTTGCCGCCCATGCCGACCGCGTACAGCGGCTCGTCGAAGGCGAGCTCGGTGATGGCCGACGTCGCATAGTCGAGCAGCCCGAGCTGCTCCAGGCCGTCGCGCCGGTAGCCGATCACGCCACGGTCGCGGAACGTCGAGACGCCGAGCAGGCGCTGACCCGGCTGGTGGGCGACGACGACCTGCCGCTCGCCTTCGGGGTCGGATGCGGAGACCCGCACGAGTTCGAAGTCCAGTGCGTCGTCGTTGTGCAGCACGAACAGCACGTCCTCGCCGTCGATGACGGCGTGGGACACCGAGTACTCCACGCCCTCCTGCCTCGGCCACACCACCCGCGGTGCGGAGCGGAGGTCGTCGGCGTCCACCAGCCACTCCTCGGTGGTGATCGAGGAGCCCATGCCGATCACCAGGAACCGGTCACTGCGCGTGAAGTCGGCGCCGACCCAGTAGCGCTCATCGGGCTCGTGGAACAGCGTGACGTCGTCGGCGACCGGGGTGCCCAGCTCGTGCAGCCAGACGGTGTCGGGCCGCCACGCGTCGTCGACGGTCGTGTAGACGATGTGCCGGCCGTCGGGGGAGAAGGTCGCCCCGGCGAAGGTGCCGGGGATCTCGTCGGGAAGCGTCTCACCCGTCACCAGGTCGCGCACACGCACGGTGTAGCGCTCGTCGCCGGCGACGTCGACGCCGAACAGCATCCGGTTCCCGTCGTTCGTCACCTCGAAGCTGCCCAGTGAGAAGAACTCGTTCCCCTCGGCCTCGATGTTGCCGTCGAGGAGGATCTGCTCGCCGGGGACCTCCGCGTCCGCCGATAGCTCGGGAGGCGTCCAGTCGTCGGGCGAAGCCAGCGGCGCGCGGCACTGGATGCCGTACTGCTGGCCCTCGACCGTGCGGCCGTAGTACCACCAGTCGCCCCGCCTGGTCGGGACGGACAGGTCGGATTCGAGCGTGCGGCCCTTGATCTCGTCGAAGATGCGACCCCGCAGGCCCGCCAGATGCGCCGTGCGCGCTTCGGTGTAGGCGTTCTCCGCCTCGAGGTGGGCGGTCACCGCCGGGTCGTCCTTGGCGCGCAGCCACTCGTAGCGGTCCTCGACGTCGTCGCCGTGGTGCGATCGGACGGACGGACGGGCCTCGGCCACGGGTGCGGCGATGTTCTCGATGGTCACGTCTCCACGGTAGTCGCACGCCCCCGCGGTACCGGCCGCGGATCGTCGGGTCAAGTTGACCGAGCAGAGCCTAGGTGTAAGGATTCTCGTGGTCGATGTCTCGACCCTGAATTCTCGGTGAACTGTTCGTTCGTCACGCCGATCACGTCGGCACCTCCACCACACCCCTCACGGAAAGCGAACAGTGGATTCCGCAGTCCTGATTGTCCTGCTGATCGTCGGACTGGCGCTGTTCTTCGACTTCACGAACGGCTTCCACGACACGGCCAATGCGATGGCCACGCCGATCGCCACCGGCGCTTTGAAGCCCAAGGTCGCCGTGCTGCTCGCCGCCGGCCTGAACCTCGTCGGCGCCTTCCTGTCGACCGAGGTCTCGAAGACGATCTCGCACGGCATCATCCGCGAGGATCAGCTCACCGCACAGACCGCCGGCGACGTCCCGCTGATGCTGCCGATCATCTTCGCCGGCCTGATCGGCGCCATCACCTGGAACATGCTCACGTGGCTCCTCGGCCTCCCGTCGAGCTCGTCCCACGCCCTCTTCGGCGGTCTCATCGGCGCCACTCTGGTCGGCGCGAGCGCCGCAGCGATCGACTTCGGCGAGGTGCTCAGCAAGGTGGTGCTGCCCGCGCTCATCGCGCCGTTCACCGCCGGGGTGATCGCGTTCGTCGCGACCAAGCTCGCCTACGCCCTCACGCGGCGGTACGACGGCAAGCCGGACGGTCGCGACGGGTTCCGCTGGGGGCAGATCTTCACCTCGTCCCTCGTGGCACTGGCGCACGGCACGAACGACGCCCAGAAGACGATGGGCGTGATCACCCTCACCCTGATCGTCGCCGGCTTCCAGGACGTCGACCAGGCAGACCCGCAGACGTGGGTGATCTTCGCGTGCGCGATCACGATCGCCCTCGGCACGTACATGGGCGGCTGGCGCATCATCCGCACCCTCGGCAAGGGGCTCACCGACGTGAAGCCGGCCCAGGGCTTCTCCGCCGAGGCGTCCACGGCATCCACGATCCTCGCCTCCAGTGCGTTCGGCTTCGCGCTGTCGACGACGCAGGTCGCCTCGGGCTCGGTGATCGGATCGGGTCTCGGGCGACGCGGCTCGACGGTCCGCTGGCGCACGGTCGGCCGCATCGCGGTCGGATGGCTGCTCACCTTGCCCGCGGCGGGTGCGGTCGGTGGGCTCGCCTCCCTGATGGTCGTCTGGCTCGGCGGATGGGGAGTCGCCATCGATGCGGTCCTCGCCGCCATCGTCATCACGACGATCTTCGCTCTCTCGCGCCGCGACGAGGTCACCGCGAGCAACGCCATGAGCGAGGTGGCCGACTCGGGTCACGCCGTCAACGTCAAGCGCAACCCGCCGCCCACGCGGCGCAGCCGGGTGGCCGCCCGCAACGCCCGGGAGCTCGCCGAGCGCGAGAAGTCCGAGCGATCCGAGAGCGATACGAAGGGGACGTCGAAATGACCATCGAGATCGACTGGTTCGCCTTCGTCCAGGTGTTCGTCGCCGCGTTGCTGGCCTCTGTGCTCGTCGTCGGGTTCTACGCGCTCGGTCTGCGCCTGCTCGTGCGCGCGGGTCGCGTGCCCGTGGTCGTGCCCGCGGACTTCACGGATGCCATCACGGTGATCAGCGAGAAGGCGGCGAAGCGCGCAGAGAAGGCCGCGCGCAAGGCCGCCAAGAAGAATCCGCTCACCGACGCGCAGAAGAACGTCGCCCGGGTCGGCGCCTACGCCTCGTTCACGCTGTGCGCGCTCGCGGTGCTGGGCGGTCTGCTCCTCATCCTCTTCGGATGAGCGTCGGCGGCCGGCCATAGGCTGGGTGGCATGGATGCTGCATCCCCTCGCTTCGGGCAGTACCCGCCCGCGCGGCGCACGCTGCTGCATCTCAGCGACACGCACCTGCTCGCCGGCGACGTCGCCCTGGGCGGCCGCTACGACACCATCGCGAACCTCCGCCGCACCCTCGAGGCCGTTGAGCGCCTCGAGCTGCGCCCCGACGCGATCGTCTTCACCGGCGACCTGACCGACCTCGGCGAACCGGAGGCGTACGCGGCGCTCCGGGCCATGGTCGAGCCGCTCGCAGAGCGTCTCGGCGCGCCGCTCGTGTGGGTCGCGGGCAATCACGACGAGCGCCCGGCGCTGCGCAGCGCCCTGCTCGGCCTCGACGCGACCGAGCAGCCGGTCACCTCCGTGCACGACCTCGGCGGCCTCCGGCTCATCGCCCTCGACTCCACGGTGCCCGGCTGGCATCACGGCGACATCGACGCCGCGCAGCGGGAGTGGCTGCGCGCGCAGCTGGCGACCCCCGCGCCGCTCGGCACCATCCTCGCCCTGCACCATCCGCCGCTGCCGAGCCACATCCCGTTCTTCGACATCCTCGAGCTGCGCGACCAGGCCGGGTTCGCCGAGGTGATCGCGGGCACCGACGTGCGCGCCATCCTGGCCGGACACCTGCACTACTCCACGAGCGGCACGTTCGAGGGAGTGCCGGTCAGCGTCGCGGCCGCCACCTGCTACACGATGGACGTCTCGCTGCCCGCGCAGCGGGTGAACGGGATGGACGCGGGTCAGTCGTTCCACCTGGTGCACGTCTACGACGACACCATCACGCACGCCGTCGTCCCCGTCGTCGACGCCCCCGCTGCCGATTTCTTCTCCCCCGAATGGGTGGCGCGGATGGCCGCCCTCGGCCCGGAGGAGCGGCTCGAGGCGTTCTCCCGCAAGCGCTGACGCGACGGCCACTCCGGGGGCTCTCGGTGTACACCGCGTCCATGCTGGCGGTCAGGGTCGCGGGTTAGGCTCGGGGCATCTTCACACCGTCGTGATCGACCCACAAGGACTCCACGCCATGGCTGCACCCACCACCCGCACCGAGACCGATTCGCTGGGATCCCTTGAGATCCCCGCCGATGCCTATTGGGGCATCCACACCGCCCGCGCACTGGAGAACTTCCCGATCTCCCTCCGGCCCATCTCGGTCTACGCCGACCTGATCAAGGCGCTCGCCATGGTCAAGCAGGCCTCGGCGCGCGCCAACAGGGAGATCGGCGTCCTCGACCATGAGCGGGCCGATCTCATCGACCGTGCCGCCCAGCTCGTCATCGACGGGGGATACCACGACCAGTTCATCGTCGGCGTCATCCAGGGCGGCGCCGGCACCTCGACCAACATGAACGCGAACGAGGTCATCACCAACGTCGCACTCGAGCTCGCCGGCCGAGAGAAGGGCGACTACGCCTTCCTGTCGCCGATCGACCACACGAATCGCTCGCAGTCGACGAACGACGTGTACCCCACCGCGGTCAAGATCGGCCTGAGCCTGGACCTGCAGACGCTGCTGGAGGAGCTCGACCTGCTGCGGCAGTCGTTCCTGGCCAAGGCGGTCGAGTTCCACGACATCCTCAAGATCGGCCGCACGCAGCTGCAGGATGCGGTGCCGATGACCCTCGGGCAGGAGTTCCACGGCTTCGCCACCACCCTCGGCTACGACCACCAGCGCCTCACCGAGAACCGCTACCTCCTCTACGAGGTCAACATGGGCGCCACCGCGATCGGCACGGGCATCACGACGCACTCCGGCTACGCACCCGCGGTGCTGCGGCACCTGCGCGAGATCACCGGCCTCGATCTGGCGACTGCCGACGACCTGGTGGAGTCCACCAGCGACACCGGCTCGTTCATGTCGTTCTCCGCGTCGCTCAAGCGCAATGCGATCAAGCTGTCGAAGATCTGCAACGACCTGCGCCTGCTCTCGAGCGGCCCGCAGGCCGGCTTCGGCGAGATCAACCTCCCGGCCAGGCAGGCCGGCTCGAGCATCATGCCCGGCAAGGTCAACCCCGTCGTGCCCGAGGTCGTCAACCAGGTCGCGTTCGCGGTGGCCGGAGCGGACCTGACGGTGACGATGGCGGTGGAGGGCGGCCAGCTGCAGCTGAACGCCTTCGAGCCGGTGATCGCGCACTCGATCTTCCAGTCGATCACCTGGATGCGGCGTGCCATGCGCACGCTGCGGGTGAACTGCGTCGACGGCATCACCGCGAACCGGGCGCGCCTCGGCGCGATGGTGGGCTCGTCGGTCGGAGTGGTCACCGCCCTCACGCCGTTCATCGGCTACGCGGAGTCGGCGGCACTCGCCAAGACGGCGCTGCTGACCGGGCGCAACGTCGCCGACCTCGTCGTCGAGGCAGGGCTCATGTCGCGCGAGGAGGTCACCAAGCAGCTCTCGCCCGCGCGACTGTCCGGACTGGAGACGATCACCTCGTCCATTCCGATCGTGCAGCCGGCGGAGAACGTGGTGCCGCCGGTCGGAGGCTGAGGCTGCGTGTTGCCCGCGGCGCGTGTTGCCCGCGGCGCGTGCCGCCCGCTAGGTTCGAGCAGACCCCCCGACGAGAGGACAGCTCATGACCGACCCGCAGAACCCGAGCGGTGAACCGACGCCGCCGCCGCCGGCGTACGTCGCGCCGCCGGAGCCGAACGTCTACACGCACCCCGCCTACCCGGCTGCCCCTCCCGGAGCGTACGGCCAGGCTCCCGTGGGTGAGCGGCCGGGGCGCACGATGGGCATCGTCGCCTTCATCCTGTCGTTCTTCGTGCAGCTGGTCGCGCTCATCCTCGGCATCGTGGCGCTCGTCCAGAGCCGCAAGGCCGGACAGAAGAACGGCTTCGCGGTCGCCGCGATCATCATCAGCTCCGTGCTGATCGTCGTCGGCATCATCGTCACGATCGCGCTGATCAGCTTCTTCGCGACGCAGGGCGGGGATCTCGTGAACCAGATCAACGCATGCATCGAGGACCCGTCCGGCTCCGTCGTGTACAACGGCATCACCATGTCCTGCCAGGAGCTCCTCGAGCAGTCGAACCCCTGACACGCGGACGTAGGCGAAGGCGCGGGCCCCGAGCGGGGTCCGCGCCTTCGTCCGTCTCAGTCCAGGATGCGGCAGTGCGTCGTGAGCTCGCCGATGCCGTCGATGCCCACGGTGACGGTCGAGCGGTCGCGCAGGAAGATCTGCGGATCACGCGAGTAGCCTGCGCCGCCGGGGCTGCCCGTGGAGATCAGCGTGCCGGGCAGCAGCGTCACCGACTTCGACAGGTGGGCGATCAGCGTCGCCACGGGCCGCACCATCTGAGCGGTGGACGCATCCTGCACGGTATGCCCGTCGAGCACCGTCCAGATGTGCAGGTCCTGCGGGTCGGGCACCTCATCGGCCGTGACCACGAACGGACCTGTCGGCGTGAACCCGTCGAACGACTTGCAGCGTGACCACTGCGCCTCGGAGTACTGGATGTCGCGTGCGGTGATGTCGTTCACCACGGTGTAGCCCCAGACGTGGCCGAGGGCCTCGCCGGCGGGCACATCCTTCGCGGGGCGGCCGATGATCACGCCGAGCTCGGCCTCGTAGTCGATCGACTCGCTGAGTGAGCGCGGCCATGCGGTGGTCGCCTGGTGCGCGGTGAGCGAGTTCGGCCACAGCACGAACACGGTGGGCGTCGAGTCGGTCTTGAGCCCCAGCTCGCTGGAGTGCGCCGCGTAGTTCAGGCCGATCGCGAGGATGACCGGCGGTGTGCGGACGGCGGAGTCGAACCGGACGTCCTCCAGCGGATGGTGTGCGGCGTGCGCAGGATCTGCGGCACGCACGCGCGCGAGGAGCTCGTCGCCGCCGTCGATCAGCTGCTCGAGGTAGCGTGGCGCGCCGGGGAAGAGGTCTTCCACGATGACTGCGTCGCCGCCGTCGATGCGGGCGAGCCGTGATTCCGCGCGCCCAGGGGGGAAGACATGGGCGAAACGCATTCCTCCAGGCTACCGGCCGCATCGGCCCTGCACGGTGAGCCGATGGCACTCATAGGCTGAGCAGATGACCGACCCGAACGGACCCGCATCGGCGCGTCCCTCGCTGACCCCGCCCCCGTTCCCGTCGGCGCTCGCCCAGCCGCGCATGGCAGGCGCCGCGCCGATCCCGGCGCCGTCGACGTCGCCCGCGCCGCTGCCGGTGTCGGCGCGCGCGGGCCGCACCGTTCCGCTGTGGCTGTCCGCGGTGGTCGTGCTGGTGCTCGTCGGACTCGTCGCGTACTTCCTCCAGGCCCTCGGCGCGGCCGCGTCGATCCTCGGGATGCTGCTGGCACTGCTCCCGCTCGTCGGCGTGCTGCTGGCGGTGCGTCTCGTCGACAGGTGGGAGCCGGAGCCGCGCGGCCTCCTCGCGCTGGCGGTCGCATGGGGCGCAGTGATCGCGGTCGCCGGCACCCTGCTGGTCGACCTCATGCTGACTCCGGTGAAGACGGTGCTCGGACCCGACGTCGCGGAGGTGTTCACCACCGTCGTCCAGGCGCCGATCGTCGAGGAGTTCATGAAGGGCCTCGGCGTGCTCGTGATCTTCCTGGTCGGCCGTCGCGCCTTCGACGGGCCGGTCGACGGCGTCGTCTACGGCGCGCTCGTCGGGGCCGGGTTCGCCTTCACCGAGAACATCCAGTACTTCGCGATCAGCCTGATCAGCGGGGGTGCCGCCGAGACGTCGACGACCTTCTTCCTGCGCGGCATCCTGTCGCCGTTCGCGCACGTGATGTTCACCGCCGTGACGGGATTCGCACTCGGGCTCGCCGCCCGCCGCGGCATCGTCGGAGCGGGTGCGATCGGCCCGTGGATCCTCGGCATGATGGGCGCCGCCGGACTGCACGCGCTGTGGAACGGGTCCGCCCTCTTCGGCGACTTCTTCCTGCTGTACGTCGTGCTGCAGATCCCGCTCTTCGTCCTGTTCGTCCTCGGCATCCTCGCCCTGCGACGCGAGGAGATGCGCCTCACCCGCGCCAGGCTCGGCGACTACGCGCACGCCGGCTGGTTCACCCCTCAGGAGGTCGACATGCTCGCCACGCCCGCGGGCCGGAAGGCCGCATTGGCCTGGGCGAAGACGCTGCGCGGCGATCGCACCCCGCTCATGCGCGGCTTCATCGCCGACGCCACCGCCCTGGCGGCCGCCCGGCAGCGCGCGCTCACCGGACGCGACCCGCAGGCGACCGGGGATGAGCAGGTGCTGATCGCCCGGATCGCGGCGACGCGCTCCGCGCTGTTCGCCCTGTAGCCCTTGACACTCCCGAGCGGCGCGGGGCATCCTGAGGGCAGGCCAACTCAGCGCCCGGGAGTCACGCAGGCATCGCCGCGGCACCGGGCGCTGAGTCTTGCCGCAGGCGTCCCGAAGCCCTCCCGCCCCTCCTCCCCGCGTGGTTGGATGGAGGCATGACACAAGATCGCACCAAGCCCGAGTTCGACGCTCCCCAGGGCCCGGCTCCCGCAGACCTCGTGATCCGCGACCTCATCGAGGGCGACGGCGCAGAGGCGAAGCCCGGCGACACCGTCACCGTGCACTACGCCGGTGTCGAGTACGAGTCCGGCGAGGAGTTCGACTCCTCGTGGGGTCGTGGCGAGAGCATCCAGTTCCCCCTGCGCGGCCTCATCCAGGGCTGGCAGGACGGCATCCCCGGCATGAAGGTCGGCGGTCGTCGCGAGCTGGTCATCCCGCCGCACCTGGCCTACGGTCCCGCCGGCGGCCACTTCCTCGGCGGCAAGACCCTCATCTTCATCATCGACCTCATCGCGGTCGGCTGACCCGAGCCGGATCGGGGCGGATGCTGCACAGCATCCGCCCTTCGTCGTGTCGCGGATTCTTTTTCCATTCACCGGAATATATCTGCGCGACCGCCGGTTGGGGAGGGATAGGTCCGCCGGAAAGTCGCGGTCCCGACCAGGAGGAGAACCCCCATGACCGACAACACCGCACAGACGCTCGAGATCCCCGGCTACAAGACCGGAACCTGGGTGCTCGACCCCGCGCACAGCGAGGTCGCCTTCAGCGTGCGCCACATGATGATCTCGAAGGTCCGCGGCGCGTTCGGCGTGAAGTCCGGCACGATCGTCGCCCCCGAGAACCCGCTCGAGGTGCGCATCGAGGCTTCGGCGGAGACCGCGTCCGTCGACACGAAGGACGAGGGCCGCGACACGCACCTCCGCTCGGCCGACTTCTTCGACGCCGAGACCCACCCGACCATCGACTTCGTGTCCCAGGGCGTCCGCGTCGAGGACGGCGACTTCCTCGTCGACGGCGATCTGACCATCCGCGGCGTCACCAAGCCCGTCACCTTCGAGGTCGAGTTCGGCGGCTTCGGCACTGACCCGTGGGGCAACTACAAGGCGGGCGCGACGGCGAAGACCGTCGTGAACCGCGAGGAGTTCGGCCTCGTCTGGAACGCCGCTCTGGAGACCGGCGGCGTGCTCGTCGGCAAGGACGTGACCATCACGCTCGACCTGCAGGGCGCACTGCAGGCGTGATCTGCGACGAAGGGCGGGTGCCGCGGCACCCGCCCTTCGTCATGCCGGGTGACGCCGGCGCAGCCGGTCCTGCGCGAGCAGGATCCCCAGGAACACCACGAGCGCGCCGACCGGCTCGTTCCAGCTCACCGCCTCGCCCAGCACCACGACGCCGAGGATCACACCGACGACCGGGGTGATGTAGGTCACCGTCGACGCGCGGGTGGGTCCCCACGCGCGCAGCGTGTTCTGGTTCCAGATGTACGCGACACCCGTGCCGAGGCAGCCCAGCAGCACCACGCTGAGCACGATCCAGGGGTTCAGTGCCACCGGGCTCAACGCGATGAACGGGGTGAGCACGACCATGATCACGGCGGCGATGCCGATGTTCAGGAACGAGAACACCAGGGCGCTCATGCCGGTGTCCGAGACGAACTTGCGCATGTACGCGAGGCTGAAGCCGTAGCAGGCCGTCGCGCCGAGGATCGCGAACTGTGCGATGAGGCTCTGGTCGAGGTCGAGACCCTGCCAGGGGGCGATGATCACCATGACCCCCAGCATCCCGACCAGGATGCCGGCGATCTGGACGAGCTTGAGCTTCTCCACCCGGAAGAGGAGACCCGCCATGATCGCCGTCATCAGCGGCGTGGTGGCGTTGTAGATGCTCGCGAGCCCCGAGGTGACGTGCTGCTGCGCCCAGGAGAACAGCAGGAAGGGCACGACGCAGAACGACACGGCCAGCACCGTCATGTGCAGCCAGACGCGGACGCTTCGCGGCAGCGTGTCGCGGCGCACCGCCACGAAGATGCCGAGGGTGACCGCGCCGAGGACCAGGCGCGACCAGGCGACCTGGGCGGGGGAGAGGCCCTCGAGCGCCACCTTCATGAAGAGGAAGCTCGACCCCCAGATCACGCCGGTCAGGACGAACTGGATCGCGATCAGCGAGCCCGAGGGCGCGCCCACGCGCGACACGGACGTGTCCGGGATCGGACGAGGAGGGGCGGGGGTATCGGTCGGCACCCCGTCACACTAGCCGCGCCGCGGGGGGCGTCGTCCCGAGGGCGGATGCCGCGTCCGAAATCCGCCGATGTTCGGCGGCCTCGCGACGCTAGGGGACGGGATGCTGGGCGTCGTACAGCCGGAAGCGCGGGTTGAGCCGCACCAGCAGACCCACGAGCCCGACGATGATGAAGCCGCCGAGCAGCGGTGGCAGCCAGAGTGCTGTGATCGTGGCGAGGACGCCGGCGTACAGTGCCCCGATGCGCGGACCCCCGGCGACGACCACCGTGAAGATGCCCTGCAGGCGGCCGCGCATCGCGTCGGGCACCGCGGCCTGCATCATGGTCGAGCGGTAGATGGCGCTCACGTTGTCGGCGGCGCCGGTGACGGCCAGGACGATCGCGGCGATGACGATGAGGGTGATGTTGGCGTGGTCGGCGTCGACGACGGGCGGCGCGAACCAGCCGAGGGCTGCCGCGGCCAGCACGGCGCCGAACAGGACTGTCGCGGCGCCGAAGACCTGGATCGCGCGCTCGATGCCGACGCCGTGCCTGCGCACCCGCCCGACCGGGCCGGAGAGCAGGCTGGACACGAACGCGCCGACCGCGATGGACGCGGTGAGCGCGCCGGTCGTGATCGCGCCGCCTCCGAGCAGCACCGCGCCGATGGCGGGGAACAGGGCGAGCGGATGCCCGAACGTCATCGCGATGATGTCGAGGATGTACTGCAGCCGGATGTTGGGGGCATGGCGCAGGAAGCGGAGGCCGTCGCGCAGGGACTCCAGCCCCGGCTTCACCACTGCCCCCTCCGGGCGGATGCTGGGCAGCGTCCAGAGCCCGAGGAACAGCGTCGACATGAGCAGCACATCGATCGTGTAGGTCCAGGCGTACCCGGCGAAGGCCACCAGGACGCCGGCGAGCGCGGGGCCCGCCATCACCATGATCCCCACCGTGATGCCCTGCAGTGCGGCGGCGGCAGGCAGCAGCTCGCGGGGGATCAGGCGGGGGGTGATCGCCGACTTCGTCGCCCCGACGATCGAGTTGGCGGCGGAGTTGACGACGCTCAGCAGGTACAGCCACCACACGGTCTCGAGCTGCGACCACGCCAGGATCGCCAGCAGCAGCGTCGAGGCGAAGGTCACGACGGCGGCGAGCAGGGCCACGAGCCTGCGGTCGAACGCGTCGGCCAGCATCCCGCCGTACAGTCCGGCGATGATCATCGGGACGAGCCCCGCGACCGCGACCATCGACACCGCGAACGTGTCGCCGGTGAGGTCGTAGACGTGCAGCATGACGGCGACGATTGTGAGCTGCCCGCCCAGGCCGGCGAGCGTGGAGCCGATCCACAGTCTCGTGAACGCCGGGCTGACTGCGAACGGCCGCAGATCGATGAAGTGGTCGCGGCGCAGACGGGGGACCTTCTTCATGGGGCGCTGCACCCATCGAGGCTAACCGCGAACCGCGGGCGCCACGAATCGGCGGGTTCGCCCCGTCATCCCGCGGCTGGTAGACTCTTCAGGTTGCCGTTCGATCGGCCGCGGATAAAGAGAGCCCACGCATCAGGCGTCGGGCGCCGCGCAACAAGCAGAGAGGGGATCGAATCTATGGCACTGGAAGCAGACGTCAAGAAGGCGATCATCGAAGAGTACGCGACGCACCCCGGTGACACCGGATCCCCCGAGGTGCAGGTCGCGATGCTGACGCAGCGCATCAAGGACCTCACCGAGCACCTCAAGGAGCACAAGCACGACCACCACTCGCGTCGTGGGCTGTTCCTGCTCGTCGGTCAGCGCCGTCGTCTCCTGGGCTACCTCCAGGACGTCGACATCAACCGTTACCGCTCGCTCATCGAGCGTCTCGGCCTGCGTCGCTGACACGACCCAGCGTTCAATCGCGCAGAACTTCTTGAGAAGGCCGCCCCAGGTGTGGGGCGGCCTTCTTCGTTTCCGGGGCCGGCGGCGGCGCGGTCAGCCGACGAGCACCCGGAGGCCGTCGGCGACGACCCGGCCGTCGTGGATCACCGTGCGGTCGGTGCCGCGATCCATCACGGCGCTCGTGGGGGTCTCGCCGTCCACGAGGACGAGATCGGCGCGGCCGCCTGGCGCGGTGCCCGGCCGGTCGCCGATGCCGGTGGGGCGCGGCGACGTGCGCGACATGATGCTCGCGCCGCCCATGGTGGCCACCGCGAGCGCGAGCTCGATGTGGTCGTCGCGGCGGAACCCCCGGGTGAAGGCGAGCTGCCATGTGCGATCGAGCATGTCGCCGTTGCCGTAGGGGCTCCAGTAGTCGCGCTGGCCGTCTTCGCCGAGCCCCACCCGGACGCCCGACTCGACGAGATCGATCAGCGACAGCTGGCCGGCGGCGGCCGGGGCGACGGTGGCCATCGCGACGTCGAGCTCGGAGAACTCGTCGATGAGGCGGCGGCTCGTGGACTCGCCGAGCGACCCGAGGTCGTACGCGTGCGACATCGTCACCTTGCCCTGCATCCCGAGGGCACGCGTGCGCTCGAGGACGAGCTCGGTGCTGAAGACGCCGAGCGCGCCGGGTTCATGCAGGTGGATGTCGACCTCGACCTGGTACTTCTCCGCGAGGCCGAACACGATGTCGAGGTGGCGGGCGGGGTCCCGGTCCAGCTGGGACGGGTCGATTCCGCCCATGACGTCCGACCCCTGCTTGAGGGACTCCTCGAGCAGCTCGATCGTGCCCGCCTCGCGGAGGATGCCGGCCTGCGGGAAGGTCATGACCTGCACATCGGCCTGGTGGGCGAAGCGCTCCTTCGCCGCCATGACGGCGTCGAACTTCTCGAGCCGGCAGTCGACGTCCACCTGCGCATAGCTGCGCACGCGGGTCGTGCCGTGCGCGATCATCCGCTCGAGGGTGCCGGCGACGACCTCGGGATGCGGGCGCTCGCCGCCGCGCCAGTTCGCACGGTCGTTGAGCATCATCCCCCACACGCCCGGCGCACCGGTGTGCTCCCGGAAGGGCAGGCCGAGTCGCGTCGAATCCAGGTGGACGTGGACGTCGCTGAAGGAGGGCAGCAGGAGTCTGCCGCGGCCGTCGACGTCGCCGTCCTGCGGCGCCCTGGTGGGATCATGCGCGGTGACCGCCGCGATCCTGTCTCCGTCGATGCGGACGTCGGAGGATTCCTGTCCCCACGGACGGACGTTGCGGATCAGCACGCAGGACCTCCCAGCGCGCACGGCACCGTGCCGTGCACCCCGCGAGCCTAACCGAGCGGGTGCGCCGGCCCGTCAGGAGCGGCTGGCCAGCAAGTCGGCGTGGTGGATGCCCGCCACGTCGGGGTGGGCGCGCAGCCGCGACTTGAGCGCGTTCTCGCCGTAGAGGGAGTGGATCGGGTTCGCCGGATCCTGCGTGACGCCCTTCGCCTGCGCGGCCAGCTCCGCGGGCAGCTCGATCAGCGGCAGCCTGCTGTCCAGGGCCGGGTTGAAGAAGTACGGCACCGAGATGCGGTCGTCGGGATACCGCGGCGAGATGACCCGGTGGTTGGTGGCGATGAGATAGCCCTGCGTGGCGTACTCGAGCATCTCGCCGATGTTCACCACGAACGCGCCAGGGACCGGAGGTGCGTCGACCCACTCGCCGTCGCGCTGCACCTGCAGACCGCCCTTGCCCGGTTCGACCCACAGCAGCGTGAGCACTCCGGAGTCCTTGTGGGCGCCGACGCCCTGCTGCGGAGTCGGGTCCTCCTTGCCGGGGTAGCGGACGATCTTGAGCAGGGTCGACGGCTCGCCGAAGTGCTCGTCGAAGTACGACTCCGGGGCGCCGAGCGACAGCGCCCAGGCGCGCAGGAGCTTGCGCGCGACGCCGGCGAGGTGGTCCTGCCACTCGTCGGCGACCTCGCGCAGCTCGGGCTGGGCGGCCGGCCACAGGTTCGGTCCGATCAGCCGGGCGAAATCCGGAGCGGACGGATCGCTGACCGCCTCGCGCTCAGGGCCGATGTCGATCTGCTCGCGCCAGTCGACCTTCCCCTGGGTGCGCTCGCCGCCCACGCGGGTGTAGCCGCGGAACTGCGGGCTGCTGACGTTCTCGATCGCGAGCTTCTCGGCCTCGGGCAGGGCGAAGAAGTCGCGGGCGGCCCCGTGCAGGCGCGACTCGAGCTCCGGGGTGACGCCGGTGCCGGTCAGGTAGAAGAAGCCGACGTCGTGCGTCGCGGCGCGCAGCTCGCGCCGGAAGCGCTCGGCCGCGTCAGCGCCCTGGTCCAGAAGCGACAGGTCGAGGATCGGGAGGTTCAACTCGGTCATGTCCCGAGGCTAGGCGCGGGCTCACGGCATCCGCTCGTTTGTTGCCGTCGGTTACCGGGGAGGTCAGCCGTTCTGGCGAGGGTCCGGGCGCAGCGCTGTCGGTGCACGCGGGCGCCGCGACCCGGTCGGGTCGTTGCGGCGCTGCTCGGGGCCGGTGAGCGAGCGGTCGGCGAAGAGCCAGGCGGGCCGCGGCTCGACCAGGGGACGGAACACGCGGCGGACGGGCTTCGTGGCGAGCCCGAGCGCGATGAGCACCGAGGCGACCACGACGATGGGCAGCCAGAGCCAGGTGGGGTCGAGGTCGCGCAGCAGGCCGGACTCGCGGAACGGGTAGAGCACGAACGAGTGCAGCAGGTAGACGTACATCGTGTACTGCCCGAAGGTCGTCCAGAAGTGCGTCCGCCGCGGGACCAGCGCGAAGAACGCGCAGCTCAGCACCACCGCGACGGCCATCAGCGCGAGGCGCACACCGCCGGCCCACCACTCGGTCCCGCCGATCGACGAGTAGTTCTCGTCGTAGAAGAGCCACTCGCGCAGGTTCATCGCGCGCCAGTCGTCGACGAACAGCCAGAGGGTCAGCGCGGTCGCCGCGAACAGGCCGACCGACCCGGCGAACACCCACCACGGCCGTCGCCCGAGGAGGTCGAACCGGTCGACGACGGCGTGCTCGCGCAGCCACCATCCGAGCGTGAAGAACGGCAGCAGGCCGAGGGTCCGCGACAGCGAGAGCGTCGAGTCGATGTTCGGCAGGTAGCCGGCGCCGATGGAGATCACGACGGTCCATGCGAGCGGCCAGCGCAGCAGGGCGAGATAGGGGAGGACCAGACGGAAGATGCCGAGCGCGAGCAGGAACCACAGCGTCCACGAGGGTTCGGTGAGGTTGGGGTTCGCCCGGCCCTCCACGAGCCACTTGGTGAGGGTCCACAGTGCTTCGAAGACGATGTACGGCACGAGGATGTCGGTGATCACGCGCGCCATCTGGCGCTTGCTCGGCGAATCCGACTTCGAGAAGTAGCCGGAGATGATCGCGAACGCCGGCATGTGGAACGCGTAGACGAGCAGGTACAGGCCGAGCGCGACGTCGGAGTCGTAGGTGAGGCGCTGGGTCGCGTGGCCGAGCACGACCAGGACGATGCAGGCGAAGCGGGCGTTGTCCCAGAACGGAACGCGCCGTTTGGGCCGCGGCGCCGCGACGTTTCCCGTGGATGCATCGCTCACGTCTGACAGCGTACCCACCGGCGGGAATATCCTGATGCGCAGTGCGTTGCATGGGATACATTCACATGAATAGAACACGCGAGGAGCGATCGTGAACGACATCCAGACGCAATTCGGGCTCTTCACGGTGAGCGACATCACCCAGGACCCGACCACCGGCGCGACTCCCAGCGAGGCCGAGCGCATCCAGGCGACCATCACGATCGCCAAGCACGCGGAGGAGGTCGGCCTCGACGTCTTCGCCATCGGAGAGCACCACAATCCGCCGTTCTGGTCGTCGTCGCCGACCACCACGCTCGCGTACATCGCCGGTCAGACCGAGCGCCTCATCCTGTCCACCGCGACCACGCTGATCACCACGAACGATCCGGTGAAGCTCGCGGAGGACTACGCGATGCTGCAGCACGTCGCCGGCGGTCGCGTCGACCTCATGCTCGGCCGCGGCAACACCGGCCCGGTGTACCCCTGGTTCGGGAAGGACATCCGCCAGGGGCTTCCGCTGGCGATCGAGAACTACAACCTGCTGCACCGGCTGTGGCGCGAGGACGTGGTGGACTGGGAGGGCAAGTTCCGCACGCCCCTGCAGGGCTTCACCTCCACCCCGCGGCCGCTCGACGACGTGCCGCCGTTCGTCTGGCACGGCTCGATCCGCACTCCCGAGATCGCCGAGCAGGCCGCGTACTACGGTGACGGCTTCTTCGCGAACAACATCTTCTGGCCGGCCGAGCACTACCAGCGCCTCATCACGCTCTACCGCCAGCGCTATGCCCACTACGGACACGGCACGCCCGAGCAGGCGATCGTGGGACTGGGCGGCCAGGCGTTCATGGCGAAGAACTCCCAGGACGCGGTCGACCAGTTCCGCCCCTACTTCAACGCGGCGCCCGTGTACGGCCACGGCCCGAGTCTCGAGGACTTCACCCAGATGACCCCGCTGACCGTCGGCTCGCCGCAGCAGGTCATCGACCGCTACGCCGGCATGCGCGAGCTGTTCGGCCACTACCAGCGCCAGCTCTTCCTGATGGATCACGCGGGTCTGCCCCTGAAGACCGTGCTTGAGCAGATCGACCTGCTCGGCGGAGAGGTCGTGCCGGTGCTGCGCAAGGAGTTCGCCGTGGGTCGCCCCGCGGACGTGCCGAACGGGCCCACCCACGCCGCACGCGTCCTCGCGAAGTACGGCGACGGCCCCGCCCGCCAGCCGCGTCCGAACGCCAACCGCGGCGACAACGTCACGGGCGGGTCGCCCTACCAGGACACCGACGCGGTCGAGAACGCCAAGCCGGGCTCGGCCTTCGGGTCCGCCGCGACGAAGGCAGGTGTCTGACATGGCCGAACGTCGCATCGCCGTCATCTCGGCGGGGCTGTCGAACCCCTCATCGACCAGGATGCTGGCCGACCGTCTCACCGGCGCCACGATCGCCGCTCTGGGCGAGCGGGAGATCGAGGCGACCGCCGATGTCTTCGAGCTGCGTGACTACGCCCACGCGATCACCGACAATCTGCTCACCGGCTTCGCATCGGCCGAGCTGGAGTCGATGATCAACACGGTGGTGTCCGCTGACGCGATCATCGCGGTCACGCCGATCTTCTCGACGAGCTACTCGGGCCTGTTCAAGTCGTTCATCGACGTGCTCGAGCCCGACGCGCTCACCGGCAAGCCGGTGCTCATCGGCGCGAACGCCGGCACGCCCCGGCACTCGCTCGCGATCGACTACGCGATCCGCCCGCTGTTCGCCTATCTCCACGCCGACGCCGTGTCGACCGGGGTGTTCGCCGCATCCAGCGACTGGGGCGGGACCGGTGACGGCGTCGCCCCCCTCGGCACGCGTGTCGAGAAGGGCGCGCGCGAACTCGCCGAGGCGGTCGCGCGCCGTGAGCCGACAGCATCCGCTGACCCGTTCGACCCCGCCGTCTACCTGGGCGAGGGGCGCTCGTTCGGCCACCTCCTCGGCGGCCTCGCGGGGGAGTAGCAGGGCTCAGCGCACGTCGATGTCGGCCGCACCGTGCAGCGGCCGCCACGCGGCCGGACCGCGCGCCGCCGCGCCGGTGAAGGTGTCGGCGGCGGGCATCTCGCCGAGGTCGACCCGGGCGAGGGATGCGATGTCGCCGACCGGCACCTGGAACGTGCGGTAGGCGCCGAGCGGCGCGACCGCGGCGATCGCGCCGCTCGTGTCGATCAGCGCCGTCTGGTCGAGGACGAAGCCGGCGCAGGCGAGAGCCCTGGCGCCGGCCGAGTCCGTGGTCGACCAGGCGGCCACCTTCCAGAACCGCCGTGGGATCAGGATGCCCCGGTACGGCGGGTCGTCTGCGGCCAGGACCGGGGCCGTGAACACCGACACCCGGTGGTCGTGCGCGTCGGCGTACTGCAGGACGTGGTCCTCGAGCCCGAGCCAGAGATCCTTCGACTGGTTGAAGACGGATGCCTGGGGTGCCGCGTTCGGGTAGAAGAAGGTCGACTCGGTGGCCGCCCGCGCCTCGGCCTCCGTTCCCCACCCCGGGTCGCGGCGCCGCACCAGATGCCCGCGGTCGAAGTCATTGCGCTCGTACACCTCGGGTCCGGCTTGCTGATCGGCGGGCGCGCGCGGGTCGAGTCGCCACTCGCCGGTGCGGGGGAGGTCCTGCAGCGTGGCGCCGTCGATGTTGACGCCGGTGACCGCTGCGAGCCGGCGGGCGCGGTCGAGGACCACCGAGAAGCGGAGGTAGTCGAGCTGCACGGCATCGGGTGCGCCCAGCGCGGCCGGCAGCGGCACCGACTGCTCGAGGAACCCGGGCGCGTAGCCCGGCGGGGCCAGGGTGTCCGTGGCGGGGCTCAGCCGCTCTTGCGGCGGAATTCGCGCTTGGTCACGGCGCCGTGGGTGCCGTGCACGGCGGAGTCGCCGTCGAGGTGGGACTCGCCTTCGCGGTGCTGAGCGTTCTTCTTGTCGAGCGCTTCCTTGAACTTGCGCTTCATGTCCTCGGAGGCGGAGTTCGCGGGTGTGCCGTTGCTGCTCATGTCCCCACCCTAGGCTGGCGCGCGGACAGTGGCCAGATCGGGCGCGGAAACGGTGGCACTGGTAGGATCGGGGAGGTTGCCCTCGTGGCAGCCGCTCAATTGAACATGAGCTCACGGAGCAGGCCGGCAGGAAGCTGGTCCCCTGTGGTGGATTCCTCGTCGCGATGCGCCGGGTGCTCTTCTACTGGTGGCCAGCGCAGGCGGCACTCGCGGCGGCGTCACTCGACAGCGCCGCGCGCCCATATCTGCCTGTTCCTGCTCCTTCGCATGGATCTCGCGCGTCACACGGACGCGCGAGGCTAAACAAAGAAGGAGAGACCTCTTGGAAGGTCCTGAAATCACCGCTGCGGAAGCCGTCCTCGACAACGGACGCTTCGGCACCCGCACCGTCCGGTTCGAAACCGGACGCCTCGCACAGCAGGCGCAGGGCGCCGTTGCCGCGTACCTCGACGAGGAGACGATGCTCCTGTCGGCCACCAGTGCCGGCAAGCACCCTCGTGAGGGCTTCGACTTCTTCCCGCTGACCGTCGACGTCGAAGAGCGCTCGTACGCGGCGGGCAAGATCCCCGGTTCGTTCTTCCGTCGCGAGGGTCGCCCCTCGACCGAGGCGATCCTCGTCTGCCGTCTGATCGACCGCCCGCTGCGCCCGTCGTTCGTCGACGGCCTCCGCAACGAGGTCCAGATCGTCGTCACCGTGCTCTCGATCGCACCCGGCGAGTTCTACGACGCGCTGGCCATCAACGCCGCGTCGCTGTCGACCCAGATCTCGGGTCTGCCGTTCTCCGGTCCGATCGCCGGTGTGCGCCTCGCGCTCATCCCCGGTCACGGTGACAACGCAGACCAGTGGATCGCGTTCCCCACCGTCACGCAGCTCGAAGAGGCCGTGTTCGACCTCATCGTCGCCGGCCGCGTCATCACCGACGCCGACGGCAACGAGGACGTCGCGATCATGATGGTCGAGGCCGAGGCCACCGAGGGTTCCTGGAACCTGATCAAGGGCGGTGCCGTCAAGCCGAACGAGCAGGTCGTCGCCGAGGGCCTCGAGGCCTCGAAGCCGTTCCTGAAGCAGCTCGTCGCCGCGCAGAACGTCGTCGCGAACACCGCGGCGAAGGAGATCAAGGAGTTCCCGGTCTTCCTGCCCTACAGCCAGGAGACCTACGACTTCGTCGCGCACCGTGCGTACGACGCGCTGGTGCCCGTGTACCAGATCGCCGACAAGCAGGACCGCCAGAACGCCGACGACGAGATCAAGGACCGCGTCAAGGCAGAGCTCCTCGCCGCCGTCGAGTCGGGCGAGCTGCCCGCCGTGGCGACGCTCGAGTTCGCCGCGGCCTACAAGTCGGTCACGAAGACGATCGTGCGCGGCCGCATCCTCGCCGAGGGCGTGCGCATGGACGGCCGCGGTCTGGCCGACATCCGCCCGCTCGACGCCGAGGTGCAGGTCATCCCGCGCGTGCACGGCTCCGCGATCTTCCAGCGCGGCGAGACCCAGATCCTGGGTGTCACCACGCTGAACATGCTCAAGATGGAGCAGCAGATCGACTCGCTGTCGCCTGTGACGCACAAGCGCTACATGCACCACTACAACTTCCCGCCGTACTCGACCGGTGAGACCGGCCGCGTGGGAAGCCCGAAGCGCCGCGAGATCGGTCACGGCTTCCTGGCCGAGCGCGCGCTCGTGCCGGTGCTGCCGAGCCGCGAGGAGTTCCCCTACGCGATCCGCCAGGTGTCCGAGGCTCTCGGCTCCAACGGCTCGACGTCGATGGGCTCCGTCTGCGCGTCGACCCTGTCGCTGCTGAACGCGGGTGTGCCGCTGCGCGCACCGGTCGCCGGCATCGCCATGGGCCTCGTCTCCGACGAGGTCGACGGCCAGACCCGCTACGCCGCGCTGACCGACATCCTGGGCGCCGAGGACGCGCTCGGCGACATGGACTTCAAGGTCGCCGGCACGAGCGAGTTCGTCACCGCGATCCAGCTCGACACGAAGCTCGACGGCATCCCGTCGTCGGTGCTGACTGCCGCGCTGCAGCAGGCCCACGAGGCCCGTCTGACGATCCTCGGCGTGCTCAACGCCGCGATCGACGCTCCGGACGAGATGGCCCCGACCGCGCCCCGCGTGATCAGCGTCCAGATCCCGGTCGACAAGATCGGCGAGCTGATCGGCCCCAAGGGCAAGACGATCAACGCGATCCAGGACGAGACCGGCGCGCAGATCTCCATCGAGGAGGACGGCACCGTCTACATCGGCGCGACCGACGGCCCGTCGGCCGAGGCCGCCCGTGCCCAGGTGAACGCGATCGCCAACCCGACCAACCCCGAGGTCGGCGAGCAGTTCCTCGGCACCGTCGTGAAGATCGCGACGTTCGGCGCGTTCGTCTCGCTCCTCCCGGGCAAGGACGGCCTGCTGCACGTCAGCGAGGTCCGCAAGCTCGCGGGCGGCAAGCGCGTCGAGAACGTCGAGGACGTCCTCGGAGTCGGGCAGAAGATCCTCGTGAAGATCACGAAGATCGACGACCGCGGCAAGCTGTCGCTCGAGCCCGTGCTCGAAGAGGCCGCCGACCAGGAGGGTCGCGCCGCCGCGAGCGAGGGCCCCGAGGCTCCCGCCGAAGGCTGATCCACCGCTCCGCGGCAGGCTGCTGAGCCTGTCGCCCGGATGCCCGTTCCTCCCTCGCGGAGGGGCGGGCATCCGCGCATTTCGGGCCGTGTCCACCGGATGGGGGACGGTGGGAGCGCTCCTTCGGTGAAGCGTGACCCAAGCGTTATGCAATGTTTACCGCCCGGCCGCTTCAGAGACCGGGAGTGTCAGTGCCCTGCCCTAATCTCGAAGTACGCACCGGGGGGTGCGTGATGAAGACAGTGGTCCACGGTCGTTCGAGAACGGTCGATCGTGAGGGGGTGGTAATGGGTACATTCGGTGTCGGCACCGCGACCGAGACGACGAGCACGGTCGCGCCGGCGATGGTCGATGCGTCGCATCCCTCCGCACCCATCCCCGTGCAGGGTCGTCCGCTCGGCGACAGCGTGCGGGTCGCGCTCGGCGAGACAGGTCGCCGGATCTTCCCGCTGATCCTCGGTGCGGCCGAGTTCGGCTGGAACGTCGACCTCGAGTCGAGCCACGAGATCCTCGACACCTACGCCGAGCTCGGCGGCAATGCGGTGCACACCGCAGACAGCTACTCGGGCGGGCGCAGCGAGCACATCGTCGGTCAGTGGATGCGCTCTCGCGGACTCCGCGACGACATCCTCCTCGCCGTGCGCGTCGGGGGGCACCCCGACAACCCGGGCCTCGGCCCCGTCAATCTCGTCCGGTCCGTCGAGGCCTCTCTGACGCGCCTCGGCACCGACCGCATCGACCTGCTGTACCTCGACGCGACGACAGACCGCTCGACCTCCATGGAAGACACCCTCGCGACGGCCGAATGGCTCGTCGAGTCGGGCAAGGCCCGCGCCATCGGCGCCGTCGGCTACTCCGCCGAGCAGCTCGTCGAGGCACGCATCCTCGCCTCCGCGGGCTACCCGCGCATCACGGTGCTCGATGTGCCGTTCAACGTCGTGCGGCGACACGAGTTCGATGACGACCTCCGCCTCGTCGCGGGTGCGCAGAGCATGGCGGTGACCCCGTCGCACGCGCTCGAGCACGGCTTCCTCGCCGGCCGTCACCGCACGCGCGCTCGGGGCAGCCTTTCGGTTCGCGGTCTGCAGATCGCTGCCAACATCAACCGGCGCGGCAGCCGTACGCTGCGCGCGCTCGACACCATCGGCGCCGACCTCGGCGTGCCTGATGCAGCGGTGGCCGTGGCCTGGCTGCTGGCACAGCGGATCGTGACGGCTCCCATCGTGAACGCGTTCGCGTCGCAGCACGTCGAAGAGCTCGTGCAGGGTGTCGGAGTGCGCCTCTCGCGCGCTCAGCTCTCCGAGATCGCGCGCGCCGCAGAGTAGCGGCATCGCAGGAGGGCTCGTCGCTCGGTCGCTCCGAGCGGTCGGTGACGTAGTGTGGAAAGACCCCGGACGACACCGAACGAAGCGAGCGAGCGTGACGCATTACCTCTACCTCGTGCGTCACGGCGAGCACCAGGACGCCGAGCACGGCCTCGTCGACGGGCCGCTGTCGCCCCGGGGACGCCGCCAGGCCGCCGCCCTCGCCGACCGGCTGTCGGGCATCCCCTTCGATTCCGTGTGGCACTCACCGCTCGAGCGCGCGAGCCAGACCGCCCGTGCCGTCGCCGAGCGGATGCCGTCCCTCTCCCCGCAGCCCTCCGCCCTGCTGTTCGACTGCGTGCCGACCGGGATGCTGCCTGACACGCCGGCCGCGTACGAGCCGTTCTTCGGCTCGGTCACGGAGGCCGAGATCGATGCGGGCAGCGCGCAGATGGCCGACGCGACCGCGGAGTTCCTCGTGCGCAAGAGCGGCGAGGTGCACGAGCTGCTCATCACGCACAACTTCGTGATCGGGTGGTTCGTGCGCGAGGTGCTCCAGGCTCCCGACTGGCGCTGGATGACCCTCAACCAGGCCCACTGCGGTCTGACCGTGATCGCACAGAAGCAGGGCAGGCCCTGGACGCTGATCACCCACAACGATCTCGCCCACCTGCCGGTCGAGCTCCGCACAGGCCTGCCCGAGCCGCACCCGGTCTGATCTCCGGCCCGGGCGCCGTCGGTCACCCGCGTTCATCCGTGGGAACAGCACGACGGGCGGCCCCGAAGGACCGCCCGTCGCGAGTGGGACTGCTACTTGGCAGCGACCGTGTTCGAGTGGATCGAGAACGTGATGTACCCGCTCGTTCCGGTGACCTTGACCGACACCGAGCGCTTGGTTGCGTTCGCCGGCACCTTGTAGGTCGACTTCGTGGCGCCGTCGACAGCCTTGCCGCTGAGGTACCACTGGTACTTCACCGAGTCGGCCTTCGCGATGGTGCCCGTGAGGTCGACGCCGACGGTGCGGCCGTGGACCGGCGCGGCCGACAGGAGCGCGCGCGACTCGCGCAGGTCCGTGCCGTCCGCGGTGTGGTGGGTGGCCTTGTAGGACTTGAGCTCGGCCGCCTTGGCGTCGAGCTGCTTCTGCAGCGACGTGGCCTTCGCCGTCTTCGCCTCGAGCTGGCCCTTCAGTGCGGCGATCTCAGCGGCCTGGTCGCGGATCACGCCGGACTGGCCCTCGAGCTGCTCGTCGAGCGGCGTGGTCGCCTCGGCCACCGCGTCGTCGATGTCCGCGCTGTCGAACGGAGTGGCGTCCGGGTTGCCGAGCGGGACGGCCGAGCCGTTGAACGACACGTGGGTGATGGTGCTGACGGTCTCGCTCGTGGAGCCCTGGTGCACATCGATGGCGCCGGCGACCACGTTCGTCCAGCCGGCGGCGCCGCCGTCGGCGAAGAACGCGAGGGGCTGCGGGTCAGCCTGGCTGCCGGGGCCGCTGGGGATCTTGTTCGTCCACCAGAGGCCGTCCTGCAGGTCGGTGTACTCGCCGCTGACCGGGTCGAGCTCGTCGGCCTGCATGTAGGGCTCCCACACGAGGCGTGCGTACGTCTTCTGGTCCGAGTGGGTGATCAGCTGGAACGACGGCGCGTACGCCGTGGCACCGGCGGTCGAGTGTCCGTCAGCGACGGTGTAGGCGAGCTCGGTGACCTCGGAGAGGTGCGTGTTGACGACCCAGCCGAAGTCGGCGTTCTTGTAGAAGACGAGCGCGTCGGTGAGGCTGATCGGGTTGGGGTTCTCCTCGTCCCAGGGGGCGAAGGAGGGCTCGCCGGCGGCGTTCGCCGCCTGAGCGGCGAAACCGCCGAGTCCGGCGACGAGGGCGAGGGCGGTGCCGGTGGCAGCCCACTTCGCACGGGTGCCCTTGACGGCGCCGAGGGTGCGATTGTTCATGTGGTTCCTATCTGTCGGACGCACGAAGGCAGCTGGCGGAACCGGAGCGCGGGGGCGCACCGATCGCCGTCCAGTCAGGTGGTCCGGGGGGAGTCACCATGTGCGATGAGTCAATATTAGAAAGTTCTCATCTTTCCCCAAAATTGTGGCAACGTTCGGGGGATATTTACCGGCGAGCTCTCAGCGTGTTGTCAGACCACAGGGTCTGGGAGCGTTTTCCCGTACCACCGCGTCGCGTTGGGGTTGTCGTTGTACGGGTCGATCGCGACGAAGCCGGATGCCGCGTACAGCGCACCTGCGGCGGTCAGGGTGTGATGGGTGTCGAGGACGAGCGCGCGCGCCCCGAACTCGCGGGCGCGACGCTCGAGGTCCTGCAGCAGCATCCGACCCCACCCGCGTCCGCGCGTCTCGCCGCGCAGGAACAGGTGCTTGACCTCGTAGCGCGTGCCCTCGGGGCCGTCCGCGACGGCACGGACGCCGGCGCACCCGACGGCTGCGCCGTCATCGTCGTACAGCACGACGAAGACGCCCGCCGGGGGAGTGAAGGTCTCGACCGCAGGGAACGCCGGGGTGTACGCACCGCCGGGGAAGCTCTCACCGCGCATCGCGAAGTAGTCGACGAGCAGGCCGTGCGCCACCGGATCATCCACGGGGAGGGCGGTGATGGTCGGCACAGCCCGAGCCTAACGCCGCATCCCGCGCCGATACGATGGAGCCCATGACGACGCGCGTGGCCATCGTGGGTGGCACCGGAAAGCTCGGTGCGATCATCCGGGAGGTGGTCGACGCCGAGGACGGTTTCGAGATCGCGGCGACGCTCTCGTCGCGGTCCGAGCTGTCGGAGCTCGACGGGGCGGATCTGGTGATCGACGCCTCCACCCCGGCCGTGTCGATCGACGTCGTCCGCGCGGCGGTCGAGCGCGGCATCAACGTGCTCGTGGGCACATCGGGGTGGTCGGCTGAACGGATCGCGCTGATCCGCCCGCTGGTCGAGGCCGCCGGCACCGGCGCCGTGTTCATCCCCAACTTCTCGCTGGGCTCCGTGCTGGGCTCGGCCCTCGCGGCGGCCGCTGCACCGTTCTTCCCGTCGATCGAGATCATCGAGGCGCACCGCGAGACGAAGATCGATTCGCCCAGCGGCACCGCCGTGCGCACGGCGGAGCTCATCGCAGCGGCGCGCGCCGAGGTCGGGCCGGTCGAGTCGCCCCACGTCGACCAGCGCGCCCGCGGGCAGCAGGTCGCGAGTGTGCCCGTCCACTCGCTGCGGCGCCCCGGCGTGGTCGCGCGGCAGGATGTCGTGCTGTCGGGGCCTGGAGAATCGCTGACGCTCACGCACGACACCGTCGAGCCCGCACTCGCGTACGCCCCCGGCATCCGTCTCGCCCTCGCGGCCGCGCGCGACGTCCGCGGCGTCGTCGTGGGGCTGGACAGCTTCATCGACATCGGCCTTCGAGCGCCCCGCGCAGGATCCGCGGCGCCTGTCGCCGAGGGCGGTGTGCCCGGGCAGGTCGCCCGGGTCACCGGCGCATGAGCACGCGCGTCGGAGTCGCCGTGATGGCGGTGCTCCTCGCGCTGTACATCGCCCTCGTCGGGCAGCGCGCATGGCTGCTGCTGGTGAGCGGACAGCCGGTCGCCATCGCGATGGGCGCCGCGCTCGTCGTGCTGCCGCTCATCGCCGCCTGGGCGCTGTGGCGCGAGCTCTGGTTCGGCATCCGCGCGCAGCAGCTCGGCGTGCGGCTCGAGGAGGACGGCGCGCTTCCGGCCGACGAGGTGGTGGTGCGTCCGAGCGGCCGGGTGCTGCGCGAGGAGGGCGAGGCGGTGTTCCCCCGCTATCGCGCCGACGTGGAGGAGCATCCGGACGACTGGCGCGCCTGGTACCGGCTCGGTCTCGCCTACGACGCGGCCGGAGATCGACGCCGTGCACGCGAGGCGGTGCGGGCGGCGATCCGGCTGGAGTCGGCCGAGCGCTCGGCGTCGTCAGGACGCTAGCGCCGCGGCGACGGCGGCATCGACTGTCGGGTGGGTGAAGGTGAACCCGCTGCCGTCCAGGGCCGTCGGCACGACGTCCGCGTCGGAGGTGAGCAGCGACTCGGCGGCGTCGGCGCCCAGCACCCGGCGGAGCGCCCACTCCGGCGCGCGCAGCAGGTAGGGGCGGCCGAGCTGACGGGCGAGTTCGAACCCGATGTCGTTGGCGGTGGCTCTGGTGGGACCGGTCACGTTGACGGGGCCGGTCAGGCCGCGGTCGATGACGTGCCGGATGGCCCGCACCTGGTCGTCGAGCGAGATCCACGGCCACACCTGCGTGCCGCGTCCGATGGGGCCAGACAGTCCGGCCTTCGTGAGCAGGAGCAGCGGAGCGAGCACGCCCTTCGGGTGGATGACCGGCGCCGTGCGCAGCAGCGCGACCCGTGCGTCGTCGCCCGCGCCGCGGGCTGCGGTCTCCCACTCGCCGCACAGGTCCGCCAGGAACGTTCCGCCGCGCGGGGCGTTCTCGGTGAGGCGGACGCCGGGGTCCGAGCCGTAGTACCCGACCGCGGAGGCCGAGACGAATGCGGGAGCGTCGGCGCCGAGCGAGCGCACCGCGCGCGCGAGCGCTCTCGTGGGCAGGATCCGCGACCAGAGCAGCGTGTGCCGGTAGTGGCTCGTCCACGGGAAGCGGCCGATCGTGGCGCCGTTGAGACCGACCACCGCGGTCGCGCCCTCGATCACGGCCGGATCGAGCGGCGCGTCGTCGGCGAGCCACTCGACCTCGTCGGGAGCCTCGGCCGGGCGTCGCACGAGTCGTGTGACGGTGATGCCGTCGTTGCGCAGGCTCTCGACCAGCGCGGTGCCGATGAGGCCGGACGCGCCGGCGATGACGACCCGCGAGGGGTCAGGCAAGCGTCGCCTCGAGGGTGATCTCGATGCCGGAGAGCGCCTGCGACACCGGGCAGCCGACCTTTGCCTCCTCGGCGAGTCGGTCGAAGTCGGCCTGGTCGAGACCCGGCACGACGGCGTTGACGTTGAGGTGGCTCCCGGTGATCCCCTTGCCGGGGACGAAGGTGACGGATGCTGTCGTCTCGATCGACTGCGGCGGGGTCCCGTTCTGGGCGAGCGCGAGCGAGAACGCCATGCTGAAGCAGGAGGAGTGCGCGGCGGCGATGAGCTCCTCCGGCGTGGTCACCGTGGTGGAGCCTTCACTGCGGGCCTTCCAGTCCACCGCGAACGGCCCCTGGTCTGACGACGCGAGGGAGACCTGACCTGACCCTTCGAAGAGGCTGCCGTGCCAGGACGTGGATGCTTCGCTCGTGACGCTCATGCGGTCAGCCTAACCGCGGGCTCCGCGGAGCGGAACGGTCAGACCGCCGCGCGCTCGCGACCGACGAGACCGGCCCGCTGCAGCAGCAGGTAGAGCTGGCAGCCGAGGCAGAGCCCGAACGCGGCGTTCAGGAAGGCGGCGATGAACGCCGCGGCCGCAGCGACCGGCAGCGCCCACGGCACGCCGAGCAGATGCAGGATGAGGCCGACCGAGCTCACGAGGAGGCCGACGCCCTGCGCGAAGCGCGGCGGGCGGGGGTCCTCGAGCTCGGCGGGCGGTGCGAGCCGGGGCTGCACGGCCGCACGGTAGAGCGCGCCCCACGGCGCAGTGCGGGGAGAGAGAACCGACCACAGGAAGAGCAGGGCGATCACCAGCAGCAGCAGGAAGCCGGGGTCGGCTGCCCGCTCCGCCACGGTCGCGGCGCCGAGCGCATCGGAGGTGGACAGGCCCGTGAGCCCGAGGAACACGGCGACGAGCAGGAGCAGGGCGGTGATGCCCGCGGCGAACCGAGGGCCGCGGGGGTCGATGCCGCGCGGAGCGGCGGGCGTCCGATCAGACATGGGCAGCCTCGTTCAGGAGTCGGTTCAGTTCGAGCTCGATCACCTCGCGGCTCGCCGCGCCGCCGATGCGGGACTGCACGACGCCGGTGGAATCGAGGATGAGGGTCGTCGGGGTCTGCAGCACGTGGAAGTGCTTGGCGATGTCCGGACGGTGCGTGAGGTCGACATCCAGGTGTCGCACGCCGTCCCGCCCGTCGGCGATCGCCGCGAGGGTGCGGTGCACGCCGGGGCAGCGGGCGCACAGCTCCGTGCTGAACTGCAGCAGGGTGGCCGTCTCGCCGAGCCCGTCGGCGCCCAGGCGCTCGGGCTGGATGGCCTCGTGGTCGATGTGATGGCGGGGTCGCCCCTGCCGCCACTGCACGAAAACGCCGAGCGCGACGGTCGCCGCGAGCAGCACGGCGAGGGCCACGAGGGCGCTGACGAGGGTCACAGCAAACCAGCGTAGCCACACGACACGGCAGGCGGGCCGCGCGCCGGTAATGTTTCACTCGTGACCGACGCCAGCGACGCCCCCGAGATCGAATTCCGCAGCGACGTGACCGTGGAGCTGGTGCGCTCCAGCGCGTCCGACTCCGATGTGCTGTTCGCCGCACGGGTGTCGACGCAGGGCGAGCAGACGCTGGACGCCGCCGCAGCCGGCACCGAAGCGTCGGCGCGCGACCGGGGACTGATCAACTACCTCATGCGCGACCGCCACGGATCGCCGTTCGAGCACAACTCGATGACCTTCTACGTGCAGGCGCCGATCTTCGTCTTCCGCGAGTTCATGCGTCACCGCATCGCGTCCTACAACGAGGAATCCGGCCGCTACCGCGAGCTTCGCCCTGTCTTCTACGTGCCCGCCCGAGAGCGCAACCTCCTGCAGGTCGGCAAGCCGGGCGCGTACGAGTTCCTCCCCGGCACCGACGAGCAGATCGACCTGGTCGCGAGCGAGACGCGCGCCGCGTCCGTTCAGGCCTTCGAGGCCTACCAGCGGATGCTGGCGGCCGGCGTCGCCCGCGAGGTCGCCCGTATCGTGCTCCCACTGAACATCTACTCGTCGATGTACGTGACGATGAACGCGCGTGCGCTGATGAACTTCCTCTCCCTCCGCACGAAGGTCGAGGGGACGCACTTCCCGTCGTTCCCGCAGCGTGAGATCGAGATGTGCGCCGAGAAGATGGAGACCGCCTGGACGGCGCTCATGCCGCTGACCCATGCCGCCTTCAACGCGAACGGCCGCGTCGCTCCGTAGGACGGTGGGGCCTCTGGTACTCGGGCCGGTTGTGTTTCGGAGACTCCTGGGGATAAGGACGATCCCGCGGGACGACCTCGTGTGGAGCCTCCGTCCCACCTGTCTTTCCCTAGGGAGCGCGCGGATCGACCCGCGCCGGACCCTCGAAGCTGAACGATGGCGGGATGGCGCAACGCTGGCAAGTGAGGATGGCCGAGGCGGGCGGCATCGCGTCCGCCGGAGACCTGCACCGGTCGGGGCTGGACGACATGGACGTCCGCATCCGCGTGCAGTACGGGTTGCTGGTTCGCGTCCGTCGGGGGTGGTACGCGCTTCCCGACACGCCGGAATCCGTCGTCGCCGCCTGCCGGATGGGCGGACGGCTCGCGTGCGTCAGCGCGCTTCGCCTGCTCGGCGAGCACAGCGCCGACGGTGACAGAGGCGACGATCGCCGCATCCACGTCGAGGTCCCCGCCAACGCGGTCGTGCGTGTCCCGCCGGATGAGCGGGAACGCGTGCGACTCCACTGGGCACGGCGGCCTTCGCCCGGTGACCGCGCGGTGGTCGATGCCGAAGCGGCGCGGCGGCAGGCGCTAACGTGTGACGGATGACGACGGCACTCATCACCGGTGCGAGCTCGGGGCTCGGCGCGGAGTTCGCGACCCAGCTCGCCGCCCGCGGGGCGGACCTCGTGCTCGTGGCCCGCGATCGCGCAGCGCTCGACGCACGCGCCGCCGAACTGCGCGAACGCCACGGCGTCACCGTCGAGGTGCTCGCCGCCGACCTGCTCGACCCCGACGCGCGCGACGCGGTCGCCGAGCGGGTCGCCGACCGGCAGCATCCGATCGAGGTCCTCGTGAACAACGCCGGCTTCGGGCTGCCGCTCGCCTTCGAGCGCAATCCCATCGACGACGAGGTGCGCCACCTGGCGCTGCACGTCGAGGTGCCGATGCGGCTCTCGCACGCCGCCCTGCCCGGCATGCTCGAGCGCGGGCACGGCCGGATCATCAACGTCGCGTCCGTCGCCGGTTTCATGCCGCGTTCGACATACGGTGCGGTGAAGGGCTGGCAGATCAGCTTCAGCCGCTGGGCCAACCACCGGTACGCACCGCAGGGCGTGACCGTGACGGCGGTGTGCCCCGGCTACACGCACACGAACTTCCACGAGCGCCTCGGGCTGCCGCCGGGGGAGGAGGGCGTCGCCGGACCGATGTGGCTCGACGCGTCGCAGGTGGTGCGCGAGGGCCTGCGCGATGCGGCCCGCGGCAAGGCGGTGTCGGTGCCCTCGCTGCGGTACAAGGTGCTGGTCGGCCTGGCTTCGATGCTTCCCGACGCGCTCGTGATCCCGCTGGGGACCAGGGGGCGGTAGCGGGCGCGGCGCCCCGCGGGCCGAACCGATAGCCTGAGTGCATGACGCATGCGAGCAACCCTTTCGGGCAGGTGCTCGTCGCGCTCGTCACTCCGATGACGGCCGACGGCGAGGTCGATTGGCCCGCCGTCGAGAAGCACATCGACGATGTCGTCTCCGCGGGGGCCGACGGCATCGTCGTCACCGGCACCACGGGTGAGACCTCGACCCTCACCGATGCCGAGAAGATCCGGCTCGTCGAGGTGGGCAAGGACGTGGCCTCCGGCCGCGCCAAGATCATCACCGGCGGCGGCTCCAACGAGACCGCGCACGCGATCGAGCTCTACAAGGCCAGCGAGCGGGCGGGCGCCGACGGCATCATGATCGTCACGCCGTACTACAACAAGCCGACGCAGGCGGGCATCCTCACGCACTTCCGGCTCGTGGCCGACGCGACCGACCTGCCGGTCATCCTCTACGACATCCCCGGTCGCACCGGTGTGCCGATCCGGTACGAGACCATCCTGCGGATCGCGAAGCATCCCAACGTCCTGGCGATCAAGGACGCGAAGGGCGACTTCAGCGAAGTCAGCCGCGTGCTCAACCAGACCGACCTGATCTACTTCTCCGGCGACGACGCGAACGTGCTGCCGCACCTGTCCATCGGCGCGGCCGGCCTCATCGGCGTGACCGCCAACATCGCCGCGCAGCCCTACCGCCAGATCGTCGATGCGGTCAACGCCGGCGATCTGACGGCCGCGACGGCCGCGCACCGCAAGCTCGAGCCCCTCGTCCGCGCCGTGATGACGCACGTGCCGGGCACCGTCGCGGCGAAGTACATCTTGCACGGCCTCGGCCGCATCGGCAGCCCTCGCGTCCGCCTTCCCCTGGTCGGCCCGGAAGAGTGGGAGGCCGCCAAGATCGAAGACGAGCTCGCCCTCGTCCGCGACGTGCCGGGTGCCGATTTCTCCAACTTCCGTCCCGACCGCAACGCCGCCGCCGGCGGCGCACTACCGAAGGTGTCGGGCACCACCAGATAGCAAGGGCACCCATGCCGAACACCGTGTACGACCCGCCCGCCCTCGAATCAGGCACCCTCCGGGTGACGCCGCTCGGCGGCCTCGGCGAGGTCGGCCGCAACATGACCGTCTTCGAGTACGACGGCCGCCTCCTGATCGTCGACTGCGGCGTGCTCTTCCCCGAAGAGCACCAGCCCGGCGTCGACCTCATCCTCCCCGACTTCGAGCCCATCAAGAAGCGCCTCGGCGACGTCGTCGGCGTCGTGCTGACGCACGGCCACGAAGACCACATCGGCGCCGTCCCCTACCTGCTCAAGCTCAAGCAGGACATCCCGATCATCGGGTCGGGACTCACGCTCGCCCTCACCGAAGCGAAGCTCAAGGAGCACCGCGTGCGGCCCTACTCGCTGACGGTCAAGGAGGGCGACCGCGAGCAGCTCGGCCCGTTCGAGCTCGAGTTCGTGGCGGTCAACCACTCCATCCCCGACGCCCTGGCCGTGGCCATCCACACGCCGGCCGGCACGGTGCTCGCCACCGGCGACTTCAAGATGGACCAGCTGCCGCTGGACGACCGCCTCACCGACCTGCGCGCCTTCGCGCGGCTGGGGGAGCAGGGCGTCGACCTGTTCCTGGTCGACTCGACGAACGCGGACGTCCCCGGCTTCACCCCGCTCGAGCGCAGCATCGGGCCCGTGCTCGACCAGGTGATCGGCAAGGCGCCGCGGCGGGTCATCGTCGCGAGCTTCTCCAGCCATGTGCACCGTGTGCAGCAGGTGCTCGACGCGGCGCACGCGCACGGTCGCCGGGTCGCGCTGCTGGGTCGCAGCATGGTCCGGAACATGACCATCGCGGAGGACCTCGGCTACCTCAAGGTCCCCGAGGGCGTGCTCATCGACTACAAGAAGGCGAAGGACCTGCCGGACGACCGCATCGTCTACATGTCCACGGGCTCGCAGGGCGAGCCGATGGCGGTCCTCAGCCGCATGGCGAACCTCGACCACGCCATCGAGCCCGGTCCGGGCGACACCGTGATCCTCGCCTCGAGCCTCATCCCCGGCAACGAGAACGCCGTGTACCGCGTCATCGACGGCCTGACGAAGCTCGGCGCGAACGTCGTGCATAAGGGCAACGCGCAGGTGCACGTCTCCGGCCACGCTGCCGCGGGCGAGCTGCTCTACTGCTACAACATCCTGAAGCCGCGCAACGTCCTGCCCGTGCACGGCGAGTACCGGCACCTGATCGCCAACGCCAAGCTCGCCCAGGACACCGGCATCCCCGCGGAGCGCACCATCGTCGGCGAGAACGGCACCGTCGTCGACCTGCGCGACGGTGTGGCGACGGTCGTGGGCCAGCTCGACCTCGGCTTCGTGTACGTCGACGGCTCGACCGTGGGCGAGATCACCGACGCCGACCTGAAGGACCGCAGGATCCTCGGCGAGGAGGGGTTCATCTCCGTCATCGTCGTGGTGGACGCTGCCACCGGTCGCATCATCTCGGGGCCCGAGATCCACGCGCGCGGCTTCGCGGAGGACTCCGCCGTCTTCAACTCGGTCAAGCCCAAGATCGCCGCCGCGCTCGAGGAGGCCGCAGCATCCGGCGTCCGCGACACGCACGCGCTCTCGCAGGTGGTGCGCCGCACCATCGGCCGCTGGGTGAACCAGTCGCTCCGTCGTCGCCCGATGATCGTGCCCCTCGTCATCGAGGCGTAACACAAGGCTCGTACACTCGCGGCATGCCCGCGACGTTCACGGTTCGCCCCGCGACCGCCGCAGACGGCGCGTTCCTCGCCGACATGGTCGTCGAGGCCGCGAACTGGCGCGGCGGCGGGGCGCGGCCGCGCCACGAGATCATCGCCAGCGACGACCACAGCCGCTACATCTCCGGCTGGATGCGACCGGGCGACGCCGGCTACATCGCGGTGGACCTCCACGGCGAGCCGATCGGCGCGGCCTGGTACCGGATGCTGCCGCGCAGCGACCCCGGCTACGGCTACGTCGGCACCGGGGTGCCCGAGCTCATCATCGGGGTGCGCTCCATCTGGCGCGCCCACGGCGTCGGGAGGATGCTGCTGCAGCGGCTCTGCGAGCATGCCGCCGCCGCCGGGTACGGCCGCGTCAGTCTGAGCGTCGAGCGCGGCAACTTCGCCTCGACCCTGTACCGCAGCGAGGGGTTCGCCGTGACGCAGCGGGGGATCGGCCGCGACACCATGGTCAAGCGCCTGCGCTGAGGGCCGCGTCGCTCGGCTGAAAAGTCCGACCCCCGACGTAACGTGGATCGCATGGCCAGGAGCTCGAGCTCGACCACGAGTGGACGCACGCCCGCGAAGGGCTCATCGTCGCGCGCGAAGAAGCCCGAGCCGGCGCCCAAGCGCTACGTCGGAGAGCCTGAGAAGCCCTCCGTCGGCGCCCGCGCCTGGATGGGCCTGGCCCACGCCGCGGGCGGCATGTTCCGCGCGTTCGGGCTCGAGAGTCTCGAGAAGGACCAGCGTCGCGACGGGTTCCCGTTCCTGCTCGTGCTGCTGGCGATCGCAGGCGCGGTGGTGGAGTGGTTCTTCATCGGCACCGACGTCGCCACGACGATCAGCGCATACAGCGTCGGCGGGCTCGTCGGTCGCGTGGCGTTCGTCATGCCCGTGCTGCTCGTCGTGCTGGCCGGATGGCTGTTCCGGCATCCGGCCTCGGTGCACGACAACGGGCGCATCGGCATCGGCTTCGGACTGTTCGTGCTCACGCTGGCGGGGTTCTGCCATGTCGCGGGCGGTCGTCCGCAGCCGCGCGAGGGCCTGCCCGCGCTGAGCGAGGCCGGCGGCGTGCTCGGATGGATGCTGGGCGAGCCGCTCGCCCTGGTCCTCACCGACATCGGCGCGTACATCGCCCTGGCGCTGCTGAGCGGCCTCAGCATCCTGATCCTCACGAAGACCCCGCCGAACCGCATCGGGCAGCGCCTGGGCGACCTGTACGCCTGGACCTTCGGCGCGGAGCGCCCCGCGCCGGCCGAGCCGGGCGCCTTCACCCCCGACGACGCGGACGACGCCGACGCGAGCCTGCCATGGTGGCGCCGCAACAGGACCGGCCGCGAGAAGGACGTCGACGAGGGGCTCGACTCCGATGCCCTCACGGCCCTGCTGAATCCGAGCGAGGCGGAGGGCGGCTTCGACCAGGTCATCGCGCCGCCGCCGCCGCTGCCCACGCCCGCCGAGGCCCTGACCGAGGTCATCGACCCCGCGGTGATCGCGGGCGCCGCAGCCGCGGCGAAGGGCGGCACCGCGCTGCGCGACGACACGGATGCGGTGGATGAGATGCTGCCGGGGCTCTCCGGCCTCGGGGGAGACGGTGCGCGCACCGCGCCCGTCGCCCCGTACCACCTGCCCTCGGTGACGGCGCTCGCCGCCGGAACTCCGCACAAGGCGCGGTCCGAGGCCAACGACCGCACGGTCGCCGCGATCACGGCCGTGCTCGATCAGTTCTCCGTCGATGCACGGGTCACCGGCTTCTCGCGCGGCCCGACGGTCACCCAATACGAGATCTCCCTGGGCCCGGGCGTCAAGGTCGAGCGCATCACCGCGCTGACCAACAACATCGCCTACGCCGTCGCCTCCAACGAGGTGCGCATCCTCGCGCCCATCCCGGGGAAGAGCGCCATCGGCGTCGAGATCCCGAACACCGACCGCGAGATCGTCACCCTGGGCGACGTGCTGCGCTCGTCGGCCGCCACCTCGCTCACGCACCCGATGACGATCGGCGTCGGCAAGGACGTCGGCGGCGGCTACGTCGTCGCGAACCTCGCCAAGATGCCCCACCTGCTCGTCGCCGGCTCCACCGGCTCCGGCAAGTCGAGCTTCGTGAACTCCATGATCACCAGCCTCCTGATGCGCGCGAAGCCGTCCGAGGTGCGCATGGTGCTGATCGACCCGAAGCGCGTCGAGCTGACCTCGTATGCGGGCGTCCCGCACCTGATCACCCCCATCATCACGAACCCGAAGAAGGCGGCCGAGGCGCTGCAGTGGGTCGTGAAGGAGATGGACATGCGGTACGACGACCTCGCGTCGTTCGGGTACCGCCACATCGACGACTTCAACCGCGCCGTCGTCGCCGGCGAGGTCACCATGCCGGCGGGCAGCGAGCGCGTGCTCAAGCCCTACCCGTACCTGCTAGTCGTCGTCGACGAGCTCGCCGACCTCATGATGGTGGCGCCGCGCGACGTCGAGGACTCGATCGTGCGCATCACGCAGCTGGCGCGGGCGAGCGGCATCCACCTCGTGCTCGCCACGCAGCGGCCGTCCGTCGACGTCGTCACCGGCCTCATCAAGGCGAACGTGCCGTCGCGACTCGCGTTCGCGGTGACGAGCGTCACCGACTCCCGCGTCATCCTCGACCAGCCGGGCGCCGACCGCCTGATCGGGCAGGGCGACGGCCTCTTCCTTCCGATGGGCGCCTCCAAAGCCGTCCGCGTCCAGGGCGCGTGGGTCAGTGAGAGCGAGATCGAGAAGGTCGTCAAGCACGTCACCCGCCAGGCGCGGCCCGAATACCGCGACGACGTCGCCGTCGAGGCGCAGAAGAAGGAGGTCGACGCCGACATCGGAGACGACCTCGAGCTGCTGCTGGCCGCCGCGGAGCTCGTCGTCTCGTCGCAGTTCGGCTCGACATCGATGCTGCAGCGCAAGCTGCGCGTCGGCTTCGCGAAGGCCGGGCGCCTGATGGACCTGCTCGAGTCCCGCGAGATCGTGGGGCCGTCCGAGGGTTCGAAGGCGCGCGATGTGCTGGTAACCAACGAGCAGCTGCCCGGCGTCCTCGCCCGGCTGCGCGGCGACGACGCGCCGGCGGCCGCGCCGGCAGCGGCATCCGCCGACCCGTACGGCGCCGACCCGGTCGAGGCCCAGTACGACGGCTATCCCGTCGTCGAGGCCGACGGCGACGAGGACGCCTGGGGGCTCACCGGCCGCGACTGACGTCGCAGCGGCCCCCGCCGATAGGCTCAGCTCGTGGCGATTCCCCGGCAGCTCCCCAACGCGATCACGATCGTGCGCATCTTCTGCGCCCCGATCTTCCTCTGGATGCTGCTGGCCGATGCGGGAGCGGACGGCGCGCTGCGCTGGTGGGCCGCGGCCCTGTTCATCGTCGCGATCGCCACGGACGGCATCGACGGCTACCTGGCGCGTAAGCACGAGATCGTCACCGACCTCGGCAAGCTGCTGGATCCCATCGCCGACAAGGTGCTGACCGGCTTCGCGTTCATCGGCCTCTCGATCCTGTGGGAGCTGCCCTGGTGGGTCACGATCGTCGTGCTGATCCGCGAGATCGGCATCACCGTCTACCGCTTCATGGTCGTCAGCGACCATGTCCTCGCTGCGGCGTGGATGGGCAAGCTCAAGACCGTGGCGCAGGCTGTCGCGCTGTCGCTCGCGCTGCTGCCGCTGTGGACGCTCGTGGGGGAGTGGATCTTCTGGGTCAACGGCGTGACGATGACGATCGCGGTGATCCTCACGATCGCCAGCGGCATCGACTACATCGTCACCGAGCTGCGCGCGACCAGGCAGCGCCGAGCAGCGGCGTGACCGACGCCGCCGCCGTCCTCACGGCGCTCGGCGCCCGCGGGTGGACGGTGGCGGTCGCCGAATCGCTGACGGGCGGGCTCGTCGTCTCGGCGCTCGTCTCGGTGCCAGGGGCGTCTGCGCACGTGCGTGGCGGAGTCGTCGCCTACGCGACCGACGTGAAGGGCTCACTGCTGGGGGTGGACGCCGGCCTCCTCGCGGCGCGCGGCGCCGTCGACCCCGAGGTGGCGCGCCAGATGGCAGAGGGCGTGCGCACCCTGCTGGGCGCCGACGTGGGCATCGCGACGACCGGCGTCGCCGGCCCTGACGCACAGGACGGTCAGCCGGTGGGGACGGTGCACATCGCCGTCGTGACACCGGAGGCGACGGCCGTGAGCTCGCCGCTCCTGCGCGGCGACCGTGAGGAGATCCGCCAGGCGACCCTCGCCCGCGCGCTCGCCGACTGCCTGGGTCAGCTCTGACGCGCCCGACACCCGACCGGGAATAGCCGGTGTTTCGGGTCCGTTACATTCGGCGATTCCCACCCATTGCACAGCGCACGGGATTAGATTGACCTCATTCGGTGTTGTACTGTTGTGCACCCGGATGACGCGGAATCAGAGTGAGGAGGGGGTCCATCATGATCTTGGTTCGTCAAGAAATCGGCGAAGTCCTTCGCGACTTCCGTCAGCAGAAGGGACGCACCCTCCGCCAGGTCGCGAGTCGCGCCAGTGTCGCACTCGGCTACCTCAGCGAGGTCGAGCGCGGCCAGAAGGAGGCGTCGAGCGAGATCCTCGCGTCCGTCGCCGAGGCGCTCGATGTGCCGATCTCCACGATCATGCGAGAAGTGGGCGACCGCATCTCCGTTCTCGAGGGTCTGCAGACGTTCCCCGATGTCGTCCCCGACGAGCTCGTCGCGTCCGTCGACGCCGAGCTGTCGCTGCGCTGACCGCCGTCGGCTCCGCCCGGAGACAGTCGCATGCGCCGCAGTGAGTTCGAGCGCGCCGTCGATGACGAGTTCGGCTCGCAGGCGGGTGTGCTCCTCGCCGATCTCGTGCTCGGCCCGCTGGGCGGGATGACCGCGGCCGAGGCGATCGCGGCCGGTGTGCCGCCGCGTGAGGTCTGGCAGGCGCTGTGCGCCGAGACGGACGTCCCGCTCGAACGCCGCTACGGCGTCGGACGGCTCGAGCCCCGTCGGTAGACGGATGTCGCGCCGGTGACGGCGTGTCGTGGTCGAAGATCCGTTCGATATCCGCGTATGCTCCTGCACAGCAGGTGTCGAGGACGCGTCTGTCCACGATCCGGGAGCAGCGACGGCCGATGTCGGAGCCCCTTCCTACCGTGGACAACGTCAGACGACACCTCCGCCTTGTCGCAGCATCCGGCCCATCCAGGGGCGGAGCGCGACAGCCTACAGGCGACGGAACGCGAGCATAAGGAGCACGCCATGCCATCACCCGCTGACCGCGAGAAGGCCCTTGAATCGGCCCTCGCCCAGATCGACCGGCAGTTCGGGAAGGGCTCGGTGATGCGCCTCGGCAGCGATGACCGCGCACCCGTCGAGGTCATCCCCACCGGCTCCATCGCCCTCGACGTCGCCCTCGGCGTCGGCGGCCTGCCGCGTGGCCGCATCATCGAGATCTACGGTCCTGAGTCGTCGGGAAAGACCACGCTCACCCTTCACGCGATCGCCAACGTCCAGCGCGCGGGCGGCATCGCCGCGTTCATCGACGCCGAGCACGCGCTCGACCCCGAGTACGCGAAGAAGCTCGGTGTCGACATCGACTCCCTCCTGGTCTCGCAGCCCGACACCGGTGAGCAGGCGCTCGAGATCGCCGACATGCTCGTTCGCTCGGGCGCCATCGACCTCGCCGTCATCGACTCGGTCGCCGCGCTCGTGCCGAAGGCCGAGATCGAGGGCGAGATGGGCGACTCGCACGTCGGTCTCCAGGCACGCCTCATGTCGCAGGCGCTCCGCAAGCTCACCGGTGGTCTCAACCAGACCAACACCACGATGATCTTCATCAACCAGCTGCGCGAGAAGATCGGCGTGTTCTTCGGCTCGCCCGAGACGACCGCCGGTGGCAAGGCGCTCAAGTTCTACGCCTCGGTGCGACTCGACATCCGCCGCATCGAGACGCTGAAGGACGGCACCGACGCGGTCGGCAACCGCACGCGCGTCAAGGTGGTCAAGAACAAGATGGCCCCGCCGTTCAAGCAGGCCGAGTTCGACATCCTCTACGGCACGGGCATCTCCCGCGAAGGCAGCCTGATCGACTTCGGGGTCGAGCACGGCATCGTCAAGAAGTCGGGCGCCTGGTACACGTACGACGGCGAGCAGCTGGGGCAGGGCAAGGAGAACGCCCGCAACTTCCTGCTCAAGAACACCGACATCGCCGCAGACATCGAGACGAAGATCAAGCAGAAGCTCGGCATCGGCCAGCCCAAGGCCGAGGCTCCCGCGGCCGACGAGCTGGCGGCGCGCCGCCCGGCCTGATCATGGTCCGATTCGTGGAAGACGGGGGTGAGTCCGAGCGGCTCGCCCCCGTCACCCCGCTCTTCGGCGGGACGAGTGCGCCAGACCGGCCGCGCAGCGCGACCACCGCGCCGGTGCGCAGTTCCGCGTGGGGGAGGGATGCCGGGCGCCCGGAGCGACCCGGTCGCGCCGACGAGCGGAGGGCCGACCCGGACGAGACTGCCGATGCCGTCGATGCCGTCGATGCCGTCGATGCCGTCGATGTCGCGGATCTCGCCGAAGCCGCCGAGAAGCGGCTGCTGAGGAAGCTCCGCACCCGTTCCCTGTCCGTCATGGAGGCGCGCAGGGTGCTCCGCGAGGCGGACCTCGACGCGGCGGCCGTCGACACCCTCATCGACGACTGCGAACGACGCGGCTACCTCGATGACGCCGCCCTCGCCGAGCAGCTCGTCCATGCGGCCGTCGACCGCAAGGGCCAGGGCCGGCGCGCCATCGCACAGACCCTCGCCCAGCGCGGCGTGCCCCGCGAGGTCGCGGATGCTGCGATCGCGGCACTGCCCGACGACGACTCCGAGCGCGCTCTCGAATTCGCACGCTCCAAAGCGCGCTCCATGCGCGGACTCGACCGCGACACCGCGCTGCGCAGGCTCGCCGGCCAGCTCGCCCGCCGCGGCTACGGCTCCCAGTCGCTCAGCGCGGCGCGCGAGGCGCTCGACGAACTCGGCTGAGCCCGCGTCGGCTCGCGGAGACGTCCCGATCGCCACCACCGGCGGATCGTAGAATGGTCGCACCATGTCTTCACCGTCCTCCGCCCCCACGCTGATCGCGCCGTCGCCCGCCGCGCTCACCGCGGACGGCCGCGCCCGCACCTACGAGGTGCGCACCTTCGGCTGCCAGATGAACGTCCACGACTCCGAGCGCCTGTCGGGTTCCCTCGAGAGCGCCGGCTACGTCCGGGCCGAGCTCGGCACCGAGGCGGATGTCGTCGTGATCAACACCTGCGCGGTCCGCGACAACGCCGCGGGCAAGCTGTACGGCACCCTCGGTCACCTGAAGTCGCGCAAGGACAAGCACGAGGGCATGCAGATCGCGGTCGGCGGCTGCCTCGCCCAGATGGACAAGCAGACCGTCGTCGACAAGGCCCCCTGGGTCGACGTGGTGTTCGGCACGCACAACATGGGCTCGCTGCCGAGCCTGCTCGAGCGCGCCAGGCACAACGACGAGGCCGAGCTCGAGATCCTCGAGGCGCTCGAGACCTTCCCGTCGACGCTTCCCACCAAGCGCGACAGCGTGCACTCCGGCTGGGTGTCGATCTCCGTGGGCTGCAACAACACCTGCACCTTCTGCATCGTGCCGAGCCTGCGCGGCAAGGAGAAGGACCGCCGTCCCGGCGACATCCTGAGCGAGATCCGGCTGCTCGTGGACGACGGGGCCGTCGAGGTCACGCTGCTCGGCCAGAACGTCAACTCCTACGGCGTCGAGTTCGGCGACCGGCAGGCGTTCGGCAAGCTGCTGCGTGCCGCCGGCGAGATCGAGGGGCTGGAGCGCATCCGCTTCACCAGCCCGCATCCCGCCGCCTTCACCGACGACGTGATCGACGCGATGGCCGAGACGCCCGCCGTGATGCCGCAGCTGCACATGCCGCTGCAGTCGGGTTCCGACCGCATCCTCAAGGCGATGCGCCGCTCGTACCGCAGCGAGAAGTTCCTCGGGATCCTCGACCGCGTGCGCGAGAAGATGCCCCTCGCCGCCATCACGACCGACATCATCGTCGGCTTCCCCGGTGAGACCGAGGAGGACTTCGAGGAGACGATGCGGGTCGTGGAGCAGGCGCGCTTCACCAGCGCCTTCACCTTCCAGTACTCGATCCGCGAGGGCACGCCCGCGGCGACCATGCCCGACCAGGTCCCCAAAGACGTGGTGCAGCGACGCTACGAGCGGCTCATCGCCGTGCAGGAGCGGATCTCGCTGGAGGAGAACCAGCGTCAGCTCGGTCGCGAGGTCGAGGTGCTCGTCTCGGCCGGCGAGGGCAAGAAGGACACCGCGACGCACCGGCTCACCGGTCGCGCGGAAGACAACCGGCTCGTCCATTTCGAGGTTCCCGCCGGTTCGCCCGTCCCCCGTCCGGGTGACGCGGTCTCGGTCGTGGTGACCCATGCGGCGCCGTTCCATCTGCTCGCCGATGCTCCGGACGGCGCGCCGCTGCGCATCCGCCGCACCCGCGCGGGCGACGCCTGGGATCGCTCGCAGTCCGAGTCCTGCGCGGTCCCCGCCGCCGGCGACGCGGTGGCGCCTCAGGCGGTGTCGCTCGGGCTGCCGACACTGCGCATCGGCGTGTGACCGAGCGCCGGGAGACGCCGCGCCTGTGGGCCGTGGTCGGCGCAACCGGCACGGGCAAGACGGCGCTCTCGCTCGACCTCGCCGAGGCGCTCGCGCGGCACGGCACGCCTGCGGAGATCGTGAACGCCGATGCGATGCAGCTGTACCGCGGCATGGACATCGGCACGGCCAAGCTCCCCACGGCCGAGCGGCGCAGCATCCCTCACCATCTCCTCGACGTGCTCGACGTCGTCGATGAGGCCGCGGTGGCCTGGTATCAGGATGCGGCGCGCACCGCGATCCGCGAGATCCACGCGCGGGGGGCGGACGCCATCCTGATCGGCGGCTCGGGTCTGTACGTGTCGAGCGTGCTGTACGAGTTCCACTTCCCCCCGCGTGACGAGGAGGTGCGGACCCGCCTCGAGGCTGAGCTCGAGACCGGGGGCGCCGGCGCGATGTTCGCACGCCTGCGCGACCTCGACCCGGCGACCGCCGCGCGCATCGACCCGCGCAACGGGCGTCGCGTCGTGCGGGCGCTGGAGGTGCTCGCACAGGGCTCTGCGACGCACGGTGCGGCGCTTCCCCAGGCGCCCGTGCTCTGGCACCGGCCGACGCGCATCATCGGCACGCACGTCGCGCGCGAGGCCCTCGTCGCGAGGCTGGATGCGCGCGTGGAGCAGATGTGGGCGGACGGGCTGCTCGCCGAGGTGACCGCGCTCAGGGCGCGCGGCCTCGAGGACGGCGTGACCGCCCGCCGCGCGATCGGCTACGCGCAGGCCCTCGCCCAGCTGGCCGGCGACATGGACCAGGCCGCGGCGATCGCCGAGACGCAGGCGCTCACCCGTCGCTACGCCCGGCGCCAGGTGTCGTGGTTCAAGCGCTACGACGGCATCGAGTGGGTCGATGCCGCCCGCCCGGTCGAGGGGATACTGGACTGATGGTCACGATCCGCCCGTTCGCGCTCCGCGACACCGAGTCCGTCATCACCCTCTGGCAGGATGCGGGCCTGACCCGCTCCTGGAACAACCCCCACCTCGACATCCAGCGCAAGCTGGCGGTGCAGCCCGAGCTGTTCCTCGTCGCGGCCGACGACCGTGACGACGTCGTCGGCAGCGTGATGGCCGGCTACGACGGTCACCGCGGCTGGCTCTACTACCTCGCCAGCGCGCCGACGCATCGCCGGCAGGGCATCGCCCGGGAACTCGTCGAGACGGCGGAGGCGAAGCTGGTCGAGATGGGCTGCCCGAAGGTTCAGCTGATGGTGCGACCAGGCAACGAGGCGACCATGGGCTTCTACGACGCACTCGGCTACGAGCAGTTCGAGATCGGCGCGACCGGCAAGCGCCTCATCGCCGACTGACCGCCACGGCATCCTCCTAGACTGGGACGATGGCGCAGACGATCCCGTTCACCAAGGGACACGGGACCGGCAACGACTTCGTGATCATCCCTGATCCCGACGGCGACCTGACTCTCTCCGACGCGCAGGTCGCCGCGCTCTGCGACCGGCGGTTCGGCATCGGCGGCGACGGAATCCTGCGCGTGGTCCGCGCGAACGCGATCCCGGAGGGGGCAGCGGCCGCGGCCTCCGGCGCGGAGTGGTTCATGGACTACCGCAATGCGGACGGCTCTGCCGCGGAGATGTGCGGCAACGGCATCCGCGTCTTCGTCCGCTACCTCGAATCCACCGGCCTCGCGTCGCTGGACGCCCCCCTGCCGATCGGCACGCGGGCCGGGGTGAAGACGCTCACCCGCAGCGATCTCGGCTACGAGGTCGACCTCGGCGCGTGGACGGTCGCGCCGGAGGATGTGCTCGTCCGCGCGCACGGGCTCGACGTGGCACGGCCGGGGCAGGGTGTCGACGTCGGGAACCCGCACGTGGTGGTCGCGCTCTCGAGCGAGGCCGAGCTCGACGGGCTCGATCTCGGCACGCGCCCGCAGCTGCATCCCGAGCCGCCCCAGGGCGCCAACATCGAGTTCGTCGTGCCACGTGACCCGCTGGTGCAGGCCGGTGTCGGCGCGATCCGCATGCGGGTGTTCGAGCGGGGGGTCGGCGAGACCCTCAGCTGCGGCACCGGCGTCGCGGCCGCGGCGCTCGCGGTACGGCACTGGGCCGGTGCGGGCGCGCCGGACGACTGGACGGTCGATGTCCCCGGCGGCACGCTCGGCGTGCGCATGCGCGACGGGCACGTGCTGCTGTCGGGACCGGCGACGCTCGTCTACTCGGGCGACGTCGCATTGGCCTGACCCTCGCGTCAGGGCGCGGGCAGGTCGAGCTGCCCGGTCGCCGGCGAGCCGTGCCTGCGCACCTTGAGCACCCGGAAACCGCGCCCCGTCGCACTGCGGTGCACGCTGTAGCCGCTGTCGAACGTCGCAGCCAGCCACCGCTGTAGCGAGTCGGACCCGAGGTTGCGCTGGACGACCAGCCACGCATCGGAGCGCTCGTCGAGCCGGGGGATCCAGCGCTCCAGCAGGCCGTGCAGCTCGTTCTTGCCGATGCGGATCGGCGGATTGGAGCGGATGCTGCGGAAGCTTACGTCGCCGGGAACATCGTCGGGCAGCACCGCGTTGACATTGGTGAGGCCGAGGGCGTCGCAGTTGCGGCGGACGAGGTCGAGGGCGCGCTCGTTGACGTCGACGGCCCAGATGGTCGCACGGGGCGACTGCATGGCCAGGGTCAGCGCGATCGGACCCCAGCCACTTCCCAGGTCGAGCAGATGCCCACCGGGCGGCGGCGGGGGAGTATGGGAGAGCAGCACCTCGGTCCCCGAGTCCACATGGTCGGGGCTGAAGACGCCGCCAGCGGTCGTGACTTCGACACTCTCGCCGGCGAGGGTGACGCGGACACGGCGGAGGTGCTCCGGGCTGGCGGGCGACGCGCTGAAGTAGTGCTCGGTGCCCATGGGCTTCGAGCGTAGCGGAGGACCGCCCCAGGCAGGGAAGCTAGAGTGCACGGATGGCTGGACGCCATCGCGAAAGGACGAGATGACCGACATCACCACCCCACCCAGCGCCGACGAGACGCCGGTCGACCCGGTGGACCGGGTGCTGGCGCGCGCGGACGCGCGTTCGGGCGTGCGGGTGTTCGGAGCCGCCCAGGCGCTGCAGGATGAGCGCACCGCGTACGGCGCCGACTCCGACGGCGAGCAGTGGGATCGCGAGGAGCGGGCAGCGCTGCGCCGCGTCGGTGGACTCTCCACCGAGCTCGAGGACGTCACCGAGGTCGAGTACCGGCAGCTGCGGCTCGAGAACGTCGTGCTCGTCGGCGTGCACCCGCAGGGCGAGCAGGAGGACGCGGAGAACTCGCTGCGCGAACTGGCGGCTCTCGCCGAGACCGCAGGCGCCGTCGTCCTCGACGGCGTGCTGCAGCGACGGCCGCACCCCGACCCGGCCACCTACCTCGGCAGCGGAAAGGCGCAGGAGCTGCGCGACCTGGTCGCGGCCCTCGGCGCCGACACCGTCATCGCCGACACCGAACTCGCGCCGAGCCAGCGGCGCGCCCTCGAGGACGTCGTGAAGGTCAAGGTGATCGACCGCACCACCGTCATCCTCGACATCTTCAGCCAGCACGCCAAGAGCCGCGAGGGCAAGGCCCAGGTCGAGCTCGCACAGCTCGAGTACCTGCTGCCGCGCCTGCGCGGCTGGGGCGACTCGATGAGCCGCCAGGCCGGTGGCCAGGTCGGCGCGGGCGGCGCGGGCATGGGCTCGCGCGGACCGGGTGAGACCAAGATCGAACTCGACCGCCGCCGCATCCGCACGAAGATGGCGCTCCTGCGCCGGCAGATCCGCGACTTCGCGCCCGCGCGCGACGCCAAGCGCGCCGAGCGCAAGCGCAACACCATCCCCTCCGTCGCCATCGCCGGATACACCAACGCCGGCAAGTCGAGCCTGCTGAACCGGCTCACCAGCGCGGGCGTCCTGGTCGAGAACGCGCTGTTCGCGACGCTCGACGCGACCGTGCGTCGCACCGAGGCCGCCGACGGACGCGTCTATACGCTCACCGACACGGTCGGCTTCGTCCGCAACCTGCCGCACCAGCTCGTCGAGGCGTTCCGCTCGACACTGGAGGAGGTCGGCGACGCCGATGTCATCGTCCACGTCGTCGACGCGGCGCACCCCGACCCCGCCGCCCAGCTGCAGACGGTGCGCGACGTGATCGGCGATGTCGGCGCTCGTGACCTCCCGGAGCTCGTGGTCTTCAACAAGGCCGACCTGGTCGACGACGACACCCGGCTCGTGCTGCGCGGCCTCGAGCCGAAGGCGCTGTTCGCGTCGTCGCGCTCCGGCGAGGGCATCGACGAGCTGCGCGCGGCGATCGAGGCGGCACTGCCGCTCCCGGCCGTCGAGGTGCACGCGCTCGTGCCATACGGCCGCGGCGACCTCGTCTCGGCCGCGCACGAGTCCGGCCACATCGTGTCGCAGAGCCACGAGGTCGACGGCACCGCGCTGCACGCGTTCGTGTCCGCGCGCCTCGCCGCGGAGCTGCAGCCCTACCTGGCCTGAGTCACTCCAGCTCCAGGGGCGGCACGCCGACGGGGTCGAACCCGAGCACGGCGCCGAGGAACGCCACCTCCGCCTCCAGTGCGCGCACGATCGACTCGGCCCGCCGGAAGCCGTGCCCCTCGCCGGCGAAGGCGAGGTAGGCGTGCGGCACGCCCCGGGACGCGAGCGCGTCGCGCACCGCCTCCGACTGCGTGGGCGGCACCACTTCGTCGTCGAGCCCCTGCTCGATGAGCAGGGGGGTGGTGAAGCGGTCCAGGTGGCTCAGCGGCGACCGCTCGAGATACACCGCGGCCGCGGCGGGCAGCGGGCCGACCAGCCCGTCGAGGTAATGCGCCTCGAAATCGTGCGTATCCTCGGCGAGCCGGCGCAGGTCCGCGACGCCGTAGCGGCTGACGCCGGCCGCGAAGGCGTCCGAGGCGACCAGCGCGCACAGCACCGTCCAGCCGCCGGCTGAGCCGCCCGTGATCGCCATGCGCGCCGGGTCCGCGGCGCCGGAGGCGGCGAGACCCCGGGCGGCGGCGATGACGTCGTCGACGTCGACGATGCCCCACTGGCCGAGGAGGCGCTCGCGATACTCCCGGCCGTAGCCGCTGGAGCCGCCGTAGTTGACGTCGAGCACGCCGATGCCCCGGCTGGTCAGGTAGGCGATCTTGCCGGATGCTGCGCCCCCGACGTGCGTGGTCGGCCCGCCGTGCACGAAGACGACGTACGGAGCGCGCTCGCCGTCCGGAGCGGCGGCGTCGGGGTTCGTGGGCGGGTAGTCGAAGGCGTGCACGTCGCCGCGCGAGCCGGGGAACGTGACCGCGCGCGCCCGCGGCATCCACTCCCGTCCCCACGGGGCGTCGCCGCCGCGCACCGCGACCGTCGCAGCGGGATCGTCGACATCGATCAGCCAGAGACCGGGCATCGCGTCCGCAGCCGACCCGGAGACGAGCACGCGGCTGCCGGAGACGTCCTCGATCGAGGTCTCGGCGACGACGGGTGAGTCCAGCATCCGCTCCTCACCGGTGGCACGGTCGACGACGACGAGCGTGTCGGCGCCGTTCGTGCGGACGGCCACGAGGCGCCCGTCGCCCAGCAGGCCGAACCACCGCGTGCCGAGCACCCACAGCGGCCCGCCGGTGTCGGCATCGGCGGGCGCCACGGCACGGCGGTCGAGGCCCGCGGACAGGTGCAGCGACCAGAGGTTCCACCGACCGGTGGTGTCGTCGGCGAAGAGCAGGTCGTCGTGGCCCGCCCACAGGGGCTGCAGCGGCGAGCTGGAGCCGCCGGCGACCGTCGTCCACTCCGCGACCTCGCCGCCCTCCAGGCGTCCCACACGCAGCTCGCTGCGGTCCCAGGCCATCGAGGGGTGGTCCCACGCGATCCACGCGAGCAGGTCGCCGTCGGGGCTCAGTGCGGCGTGCGCGAGGAAGTCGCTGTCGGAGACCAGGAACTGCAGGGCGTCGGCCCGCTTCTCCGCGGCGCCGTCCGTGGGGATCTCCACCAGGTCGCGGACGACCCTGCCATGGTCGTGGGTCTCGCGCACCGCGATCAGGCGCGAGTTCTGCCAGAGCAGCCCGCCGAAGCGCATCAACCCCTCCGCGGGCGTCAGCGGCGTCGGATCGGCGCCTGGCCGCAGCATCCAGATCCGCTGATCGGACTTCTCCACGAACAGCAGCGCGCCGTCGTCGGCGACCGTCCACGAACCGCCGCCGTACTCGTTCACCCGCGAGCGGGCGCTCCACGGCGCGGGGAGCACGTCTTCGACGCCGTCGGCCCCGGCGCGGCGCACCGCCGTGCGGCCGGCCTCGTGCGCGACGGTCTCGCCCCACCAGATCTCCTCGCCGACGAACCGCGCGCCGTCGATCCGCGGCGATGCGGCGGCCACGGAGGCGGCGGTGAGCGGGGACGGCCATGAGCCGTGGGGGAGCGTGTTCGTCACCCCTCCACGCTAGGCCGAAACACGCGTTCACACAGGATGACGCCGCACCGCGCCTGCACTACCGTGGGGCTATCGACGCCCGGCCATGCCGGGCAGGAGCGACAGCCGAGCCCGGCACCCGCCCGCGATCAGAGCCCGTCGTCGCACGGGTTCCGCGGCCGCCCGGCCCCACCGTTCCGATCCGAAGAGCCCGACATGTCCATTGACGCGAGTCTCGTTGCGCCGGCCCACGGCGTGCCGTTCTCCTTCGAGATCTATCCGCCACGCACCGACGCCGGCCTGCCCGCGCTGCACGAGACGATCCGGCACCTCGCCGCGGCAGGCCCCCGATTCATCTCGGTGACGTTCGGCGCCGGCGGCTCCACGCGCGACCGGTCGCTCGCCGTGCTCACGCACATCCTCCGCGAGACCGCCGTCCCCCCGCTCGCCCACCTGACCTGCGTCGGCAACACGTACGAGGCAGCCGGCTCCCTGATCCGCGAGTTCCTCGACGCGGGCATCACGAACTTCCTGGCCCTGCGGGGCGACCCGCCCGCCGGCGTCGCCGAGGACGACGTGTTCCTGGGCGACCTGGAGAGCGCCGCACAGCTCGTGCAGCTCATCCACCGCGTCCAGGCGGAGCGCGCCTCGTACGCGCAGCCGTCGATCCCCGGCGTCCCCGGCGCCGCGCGCGTCGGTCGTCGGCCGCGCGCCGAGATCGCCGTCGCCGCGTTCCCCAACGGCCACCCGCGCGCCCATCACCCCGCCGCGGACATCGACGCGCTCCTGGCCAAGCAGGCCGCGGGCGCCACGTTCGCCGTCACGCAGCTCTTCTTCCACGCCGACGACTACCTCGGCTTCGTCGACCGGGCGCGCGCCGCCGGCGTGACGATCCCGATCATCCCCGGCATCATGCCGATCACCTCGCCCGCCCGGCTGCGCCGGGTGCTGGAGCTCAGCGGCGAAGAGCTGCCGGGCGAGCTGTCCGTCGCGCTGGAGGTCGAGCCGACCCCCGAAGGGCGCCGCGAGATCGGCATCGCCCATGCGGCCGACCTCGCCCGCGCGGTCGTCACCGCCGGTGCCGGCGTGCACCTCTACGCGTTCAACAACCACGACACGGTGCTCGCGGTGCTCCGCGAGGCCGGGATCCTCAGCACAGACCTTCAGAAGGAGACGACGCGATGACCGCATTCCCCGCAGGCACGATCCTCGGCTACCCCCGCATCGGGCGCCGCCGTGAGCTCAAGCGCGCCGTCGAGGCGCACTGGGCCGGAACGACCGACGAGGCGACGCTGGAGCGCACCGCGACCGAGCTGCGCCGGACGACGCGCGAGCGCCTCGCCGGACTCGGTCTGGGCCGGGACGACTCGTCGATCCCCGAGTCGTTCTCCTACTACGACCAGGTGCTGGATGCCGCTGCCACCGTGGGGGCCCTGCCCGAGCGCTTCGCCGCGCTCCGCGACCAGGACGGCGGCATCGGCCTCCGCGCGCTGTTCACCGCGGCGCGCGGCGAGGGCGAGAACGCGCCGCTCGAGATGACGAAGTGGTTCGACACCAATTACCACTACCTCGTGCCCGAGATCGGCCAGGAGACCGTGTTCGCGCTGTCCAGCGACCGCCTCGCTCGGCAGGTCGCCGAAGCGAAGGCGGACGGCTTCACGGTGCGCCCGGTCGTCGTGGGTCCGGTGACCCTGCTCGCACTGGCGAAGGCGACGGATGCCGCGCCCGCCGGGTTCTCTCCGCTCAGCCGCCTCGAGGACCTTCTGCCGGTCTACGCCGAGCTGCTCGCCTCACTGCGCGCGGCCGGTGCCGACTGGGTGCAGCTGGACGAGCCGGCGCTCGTGAGCGAGAGCCTGGAGTCCACCCCCGCCGAGCTCGCGGTCGCCGCCGAGCGGGCGTACGCCGTGCTCGGGGCTGCCGCCGACCGCCCCGCGATCCTCGTCGCGGCCGGCTACGCCCAGCTGTCTCCCGAGGCATGGCGGGCGCTCGCCGCCGCCCCGATCGAGGCGATCGCGCTGGACCTCACCAGGGGCGGGGTCCCCGAGCGCGTCGACGGTCTCGCCGGCAAGACGCTCGTGGGCGGCACGGTCGACGGCCGCAACATCTGGCGCGGCGACCTGGACGCCGCCTGGCAGAAGCTCGAGCGTCTCGGCGGGCTGGGTGCCGCCGCGATCGCCGCGGGCACCTCGACCTCGCTGCAGCACGTGCCGCACGACGTGGCGGACGAACCGGGGCTGGACCCGCGGCTGGCCTCCTGGCTCGCGTTCGCCGACCAGAAGACCGCACAGGTGGTGACGCTCGCCGCCGGCCTCCGCGACGGGCGTGCGGCCATCGAGGGCGAGGTGGCCGCCGCATCCGCCGCCCTCGCCGATCGTCTCAGCGCACCCGGTGTCCGTGACGGCGCCGTGCGCGCACGTGCGGCCGCGCTCACCGAGGCCGACTTCGGGCGCGGCGACTACGCGGATCGCGTCGCCGCCCAGGAGACCGCGCTCGACCTGCCCGTGCTGCCCACGACCACGATCGGCTCGTTCCCGCAGACCGGCGAGATCCGTCGCGCCCGCGCCGGGCACGGCAGAGGGGAGATCGACGCCGCCGCGTACCAGCAGTTCCTGCGCGACGAGATCGCCCGCGTCATCGACCTGCAGGAGGACCTCGGCCTCGACGTCCTGGTGCACGGTGAGGCCGAGCGCAACGACATGGTGCAGTACTTCGCCGAGAACCTCGACGGCTTCGCCGTCACGGCCAACGGCTGGGTGCAGTCGTACGGGTCGCGCGCCACGCGCCCGTCGATCCTGTGGGGCGACGTCTCGCGCCCCGCACCCATCACGGTCGACTGGTCGAGCTTCGCGCAGTCGCTGACCGACAAGCCGGTCAAGGGGATGCTCACCGGTCCGGTCACGATCCTCGCGTGGTCCTTCGTGCGCGACGACCAGCCCCTCGCCGAGACGGCGAATCAGGTCGGACTCGCGCTGCGCGACGAGATCGCCGACCTCGAGGCGGCAGGGATCGGGATCATCCAGGTCGACGAGCCCGCGCTGCGCGAGCTGCTTCCGCTGAAGCAGTCCGACCAGCCCGCCTACCTCGACTGGTCGGTGCGCTCGTTCCGGCTGGCGACCGCGGGCGCCGCCGATGCCACGCAGGTGCACACGCACCTCTGCTACTCGGAGTTCGCCGTCGTGATCGACGCGATCGCCGCCCTCGATGCCGACGTCACCTCGATCGAGGCGGCGCGCAGTCGGGGCGAGGTCATCGGCGACATCGCGACGTCGGGGTTCACGCACGGCGTCGGGCCGGGCGTGTACGACATCCATTCGCCGCGCGTGCCGTCCGTCGATGAGGTCGCCGGGCTCCTCGACCGCGCGGTCGCCGAACTGCCGCTGCGCCAGGTGTGGGTCAACCCCGACTGCGGTCTGAAGACCCGCGGCTACGACGAGACGGTGGACTCGCTCCGCAACCTCGTCGACGCCACTCGCCTGATCCGCGAGAAGACGGGCGTCACCGTCTAGGCGTGCGCGACTTCTTGGGGGCAGGTGCCGTGGCCGGCGGGATGCTGTCGGCCACGGCGGAATCCTCGGGAGCTGCCGCCGGCTCGGGCTCGGGCACGGTCTCCGGCTCGACGACGGCTTCGGGCTCGACGACCTCCACGACCTCGACCACGTCGACGGGTTCCGGGTCGACGCCGATGTCAGGCACGACGGCCGTCTCGTCGAACGGCGCGCCCACCGCATCCGGGACGCGCTGGAGCAGTTCGACGATCAGCCAGACGATCAGCGCCAGGACGACGGTGAGCAGGATGTCGCCGATCGAGAGCGGACGCAGGGCGAACAGCAGGACGATCGAGAGCGTGAGGATCAGGATTCGCACCAGCACCCGCTGCTGGTGCAGCCACCCCCCGAAGGAGCCCGTGTCGAGGCCGCGCGACTGCAGCGATGCGCGGGCGCTCGACGTGAGCGAGCCCGCGACGCCCCGGACACGCTGCGCGGGCGCCCAGCGGCCGCTGAGCCACGCGGACACGGCGATCACGATGCCGAGGAAGGTCAGCACGATCGCGGTGTCGCGCATCGCGCCCGCGACGGCGTAGTAGATCGTCTCGAGCGTCGCGGCCGGTACCCCGAGGTTTCCGGCCTGCAGCCCCAGGATCGTTCCCGCGCTGGTGAGTGCCGCCGCCAGGATGCCCGAGCCGAGGGCGATGGCGACGCCGACGCCGAGGGTGGCGGTCGAGCGTCGCCGCGCGAAGAGGATGCCGAGCGCGAACAGCACGAGGGTGATCACCGGCAGCCACCAGCCGACGGCGACGGCGAGGTTGTAGACGGAGCCGACCACCAGCAGGGCGTCGGCCTGGGCGACCACGACCGTCCGGTCGATCTCGGGGATGTTCGCCGCGAGTCCGAAGCCCTGATCGACGAGCGCCTCCTTGACGGACTCGATGATCGGGCCGAGCTGGATGCCGATCTGTCCCTGATCGTCGATGACGACCACGCCCGACCCGTCGTTGGTGGCCACCGCCACCAACGCGCGGTGGCTCGCCAGCAGCGCGCGCTGCCAGATCGCCGAGAACGCGTCCGATTCGACCACGCGGGTCACCGCGCCGTCGATGAGGTTCTGCACGCCGGCGGCCGCCGGCTCGCGCAGCAGATCGATCGCGCTCGAGGCTCGTGGCGGAAGGTCCAGCGATTGGATGCCGTCGAACAGGTCGTCGGTGATCGCCTGCACGTCGATCGCCTCATTGATGGCCGCAGTCGTCTTGTCGACGATCAGTGCCTGCACATCGGGGTCGTCGGCCAGGGGCGCGAAGGTGCTGACGAACGTCTCCTCATTGACGAGCTGGGCCTGGGCCCATGCGCCGACCACCGACACCGGCACGAGGATGCCGGCCACGACGATCAGCAGCGCGGAGACGAAGGCCCGCCAGAGGCCGGGGCGCCGCGAGCGCGCAGGAGTCTCAGCCTCAGGCGCGACCTCGTCCGCGGCCTTGAGCGCCGCGTTCTCCGCGCGCAAGCGCTCGAGCTCGATGCGCAGGTCGTCGATCTCCGTCGTCGCCATCGTGGCCCCCTTCGCCGGCGCGAGATGCGCTCAGCGCCATTGTGGCGTGAAGGAAGGGTCGGGGCATATCCCCCGAACGGAAATGACGGGCGGTGTCAGACCGCGCGCAGCACGGCCACGACCTTGCCGAGCACGACCGCCTCGTCGCCGAGGATCGGCTCGAACGCGGAGTTGCGGGGGAGCAGCCACGTGTGGCCGTCGCGCTGACGGAAGGTCTTCACCGTCGCCTCCCCGTCGAGCATCGCCGCGACGATCTCGCCGTTGTCGGCGGTGGACTGGGTGCGCACCACGACCCAGTCGCCGTCGCAGATCGCGGCATCGATCATCGACTCGCCCGAGACCTTGAGCATGAACAGATCGCCCTTGCCGACCAGCTGACGCGGAAGGGGGAAGATCTCCTCCACCTGCTGCTCCGCCGTGATCGGCACCCCCGCCGCGATGCGTCCCACGAGCGGGACGAGCGCGGCGTCGCCCACCGACGGCGCCGAGTCCGCCGGGTTCTCGGTGGCGGAGCCCGGGAGGTCGATGAGCACCTCCATGGCGCGCGTCTTGCCGGGGTCGCGGCGCAGATACCCGCTCAGCTCGAGCTGGTTCAGCTGGTGGGTCACGCTCGAGAGCGACTTGAGGTCGACCGCGTCGCCGATCTCGCGCATGCTCGGCGGATAGCCGTGGCGCGCGATCGACCGCTGGATCACCTCGAGGATGGCCAGCTGCTTGTCGCTCAGGCTCTTCCGTCGACGCGTCTGAGGCTTGTCGCGTCCGTTCGGCTCGCTCACAGGGCCGGCTCCTTCTCGTGTCTGCGGGTGCTGCCGCCCTCGTCGTCGAGAGCAGTCGTCTTCGAATGTCGGAGGTTCGTGGTGGGGTCTACCTGTCGAAACCGTATCCGGTTTCCGCACGGCCGGCGGGCAGCTCGCCCGCGTGTCGTGTTCGAGAACCGCGTTCTGGTTTCGACTCTTGACATCGTAGAACGTCGAAGATAACTTCGGAAGAGAGATACGCATAGATGCATCGGCTCAGTGCCGATGATGCGAATCTCGCCTCACCCACAGGAGGACCAATGAGCACGATCGCCTTTGCCGCACCTGCCACCCGCCTACGTCTGACGACGCGCGGGCGCCGCGTGCTCGCCGGCCTCGCCGCCATCCCTGCGGCCTTCGCGCTGTCCGCCGCCGTGATCAGCGGCGGCGCCGCGATCGCCGCCCGCGACTCCGCAGCGCCCACCGAGTCCTTCCATACTGTGACGGTCGCGGCGGGCGAGTCGCTGTGGTCGATCGCCGAGCAGGTCGCTCCGCAGGCCGACCCGCGTGACGTGATCGACGAGATCGTCCGTCTCAACGCCCTGTCCGGTGTCACCGTGACGGCCGGCCAGTCGCTGGCCATTCCCGCCGAGTACGCGCCGGCGCCCTGACGCCCGCCTCTACGATGGGTGCGTGAGCGCTCGCCTCGAAGACCTTCCCCTCCGCGACGATCTGCGCGGCATGACGCCGTACGGCGCGCCGCAGGCCCCACTGCCCGTCGCCCTCAACGTCAACGAGAACACGCATCCCGTTCCGCAGGAGGTGGCGGACGACATCCTGGATGCCGTCGCCCTGGCCCTTCGCGATGTGAACCGGTACCCGGACCGCGAGTTCACCGCCCTGAGGGAGGGCTTCGCCGACTACCTCGGGCACGGGCTCTCGCGTGAGCAGCTCTGGGCCGCCAACGGCTCGAACGAGGTCCTCCAGCACGTGCTGCAGGCCTTCGGCGGGCCCGGCCGGACGGCCTTCGGCTTCGCACCCACCTACTCGATGTATCCGCTGCTCACGAGGGCGACCGGTGCGAGCTGGATCGCGGGCACCCGCGGGCACGACTACACGGTGTCGGCGGACGACGCCGCGGAGCAGGTGGCCGCGGCGCGACCGGATGTGGTCTTCCTGTGCGCGCCGAACAATCCGACCGGCACGCCCATGTCGCTCGACGTCATCGAGGCCGTGTACGACGCGGCACCGGGCATCGTGGTCGTCGACGAGGCCTACTGGGAGTTCGCACCCCGCGACGAGCGCTCAGCGCTCACCCTCCTGCCCGATCGCGAGCGCCTTGTGGTGTCGCGGACGATGAGCAAGGCGTTCGCATTCGCCGGCGCGCGCGTGGGGTACCTCGCCGCAGATCCCGCGGTCATCGACGCCCTGCGGCTGGTGCGGCTGCCGTACCACCTGAGCGCGCTGACCCAGGCTGCCGCGACGGCCGCGCTCACTCACGCGCCGGTGATGCTGCGCATGGTCGACGAGATCATCGCCCAGCGTGACCGCATCGGGGCGACCGTGGCAGCGCTCGGGTACCAGCCCCACGAGTCGTGGACCAACTTCGTGCTGTTCGGCGGTGTCGCCGAGCCCGCTGTCACCTGGCAGGAGCTCTACGACCGCGGCGTGCTCATCCGCGACGTGGGCATCCCGCATCACCTGCGGGTGACCGCGGGCACGGAGGAGGAGACGACCGCGTTCCTCGACGCGCTGGCCTCGATAGACTCGCGATCATGACCCGCCCCGCCGATCACCGCACGGCCTCGCTGCGCCGCGCGACGAGCGAGTCGACCGTCGAGCTCGAGCTCGATCTCGACGGCACCGGCCGCAGCCACATCGACACGACGGTGCCGTTCTTCGACCACCTGCTCACCGCCTTCGCGAAGCACTCGCTCACTGACCTGACCGTCCGCGCGTCCGGCGACACCGAGATCGATGCGCATCACACGGTCGAGGACGTCTCGATCGTGCTGGGCCAGGCGATCCGCGAGGCGCTCGGCGACAAGGCGGGCATCTCCCGGTACGGCGACGCACTCGTGCCCCTCGACGAGGCGCTCGCGCAGGCGGTCGTCGACATCAGCGGACGCCCGTACCTCGTGCACACGGGCGAGCCCGCCGGCTTCGAGCACCACCTCATCGGCGGGCACTTCACCGGCTCGCTCGTCCGTCACACCTTCGAGGCGCTCGCGTTCAACGGCGGGCTGACCGTGCACGTCACCGTGCTCGGCGGGCGCGACCCGCACCACATCGCCGAGGCCGAGTACAAGGCGTTCGCCCGCGCGTTCCGGCAGGCGAAGGCCATCGATCCCCTCGTCGAGGGGATCCCGAGCACCAAGGGCGCCCTGTGACGTCGAACGAGGCGCCGCTGGTCGCCGTGCTCGACTACGGCTCCGGCAACGTGCACTCGGCCGTCAAGGCGCTCATCGCGGCCGGCGCGGATGCCCGGCTGACCTCCGACCGCGGTCTCATCATGGACGCCGACGGACTGGTGGTGCCGGGCGTCGGCGCCTTCCGCGCCGTCATGGACGCGTTGAAGGCGAGCCGAGGCGATGAGCTCATCGATCGCCGCCTCGCCGGCGGACGGCCGGTGCTCGGCATCTGCGTCGGCATGCAGGTGCTCTTCGAGCATGGCGTGGAGCGCGGCCACGACACCGAGGGCATGGGGGAGTGGCCGGGCGCCGTCACCGAGCTCGACGCCCCCGTCCTGCCGCACATCGGGTGGAACACCGTCACGCCCGACGCGGGTTCGCGGCTCTTCCGCGGCATCGAGGATGAGCGCTTCTACTTCGTGCACTCGTACGGGGCGAGGACCTGGTCGCTCGATGTGATGCCCCCCTTCCCGACCCCCGCACTGACCTGGTGCGACTACGGCGGTCCCTTCCTCGCCGCGGTGGAGAACGGGCCGCTGTCGGCGACCCAGTTCCACCCCGAGAAGTCGGGCGAAGCCGGCATCCGACTCCTGTCCAATTGGATCGAGGGGCTCGGCGGGGCTACCCTCTGAACTCGTGCCCGTCACGGAAGCATCCCGCTCCGGCGGCACAGGGAGCTATGAACGATTTCGCGTCCACGCCTGAGCTTGTCCTCCTGCCCGCGGTCGATGTCGCCGGCGGAAAGGCCGTCCGTCTGACGCAGGGGGAGGCCGGCAGCGAGACCCACTACGGCGACCCCGTCGACGCCGCCCTCGAGTGGGCGCGGCAGGGGGCGGACTGGATCCACCTCGTCGACCTCGACGCCGCCTTCGGGCGCGGCAGCAATGCCGGCATCCTCCGCAAGGTGATCAGGCAGGTCAGAGGCGTCCGTGTCGAGCTGTCGGGCGGCATCCGCGACGACGAATCGCTCGAGGCGGCCCTCGAGAGCGGCGCCGCGCGCATCAACCTCGGCACCGCGGCGCTGGAGAACCCCGAGTGGGCCGCCGACGTCATCGGCCGCTACGGCGACGTCATCGCCGTCGGCCTGGACGTCCGGGGCACGACGCTCGCCGCCCGCGGCTGGACGCAGGAGGGCGGCGACCTGTGGACGGTGCTCGACCGCCTCGAGTCCGCCGGCTGCAGCCGCTACGTCGTCACCGATGTCACGAAGGACGGCACCCTGCGCGGCCCGAACCTCGAGCTGCTGCGCGAGATGACCTCGCGCACCCCCAAGCCGGTGGTCGCCTCCGGTGGCGTCTCGAGCCTCGACGACATCGCGGCGCTGCGCGAGCTGGTGCCGCTGGGCGTCGAGGGCGCGATCGTGGGCAAGGCCCTCTACGCGGGCGCCTTCACGCTCGCCGAGGCGCTGGATGTCGCCGGACACTGACGGCTGCGACCACGCGGCCGACTCGGCCGGCGTGCCGTGGGAAGGGCGCCGCTTCGAGGCGAACCCGCACTCCGGCGACGACGGCCGGGCCGACCCGGCGCTGCTGGACGCGCTGCTCGCGTTCCGGGCGGGCACCGGCGCGGCGGCCGCGGTGGTCGACGCCTACCGGAGCGCGCGTCTCCTGATCCCCCTCGTGGCGGAGAAGGGCGACGTCGGCGTCGGACCGACCGGCCTCACCGTCGACAAGACGCAGGAGCTGTCGATCGTGACGGTGGCCGCGCCGGACGGTCGTCGCGTGCTGCCGGTCTTCTCGTCGGTCGACGCGATGACCCGCTGGGATGCCGCTGCCCGGCCCGTCCCGGCGGACGGCGTCCGCACAGCGCTCTCTGCGGCCGATGACGACACCGACCTGATCGTCCTCGATCCGACCTCCGACACCGAGTTCGTGCTGCGGCGCCCCGCGATCTGGGCGATCGCGCAGGGGGAGCGGTGGGAGCCGAGCTACAGCTCGCCAGAGGTCTACACCGCACTGCAGGAGAGCATCGGCGGTGAGCTGGCCGTCATCGACCTCGGGGTCTCGGCGGGCGATCCGGACGCGCGACTGCGCGGCCCCGAGCTCGTCGTCACGCTCGAACTCGTGCCGGGCCTCGACAAGGCGGCGCTCGATGCCGTCCTCGCGCGACTGGCGAGGCGCTGGGCCGCGGACGACCGCATCGCGGTGCTCGTGGACTCCCTGACGGTGAAGCTGGTCGACTCCGACTGACCGCGGTCAGGTGACCGGGCCGGTCCACTTCTCGCCGGGGCCCTTGCCGATCGGGTCGGGGATGACCGACGCCTCGCGGAACGCCAGCTGCACCGACCGGAGGCCGTCGCGCAGCGAGCGCGCGTGCATGTCGCTGATCTCGGGGGCGCCCGCGGTGATCAGCCCCGCCAGCGCGTTGATGAGCTTGCGCGCCTCGTCGAGGTCGGTCTGGGTCCCCGGGTCGTCGGCGAGGCCGACCTTGACGGCAGCGGCGCTCATCAGGTGCACGGCCGCGGTCGTGATGACCTCCACCGCGGGGACCTCGGCGATGTCCCGGGAGGCGGATGCTGCCGCCTTCTCCTGCTGCTCCCAGCGCTCGAATCGGTCCTCGTCGGGCGGAATCGTGGTCACGGCACACTCTCTGATAGACTTTGTCGGGCTCCGGGGCGTTCTGCTCCGGACTGAAAGAGGATCACATCCCACCCGCGCTTGCCGTTCCAGGCTACCGGGTCACGCACTCCGCCCCGACCTGCACAGGTTCGGGGTTGTCCCAGATGTCCGGGGATCAGGGTGCAGAGCCGGCGCTCACGCGTCGTGCCGGGTGGATTGTGCTCCGACTTCTCGCCACCACCCGCACGAAGAGGAGTTCCGCATCAGCGATCCCCGCACCAACGACCGCATCCGTGTCCCCGAGGTCCGCCTCGTCGGTCCCAACGGAGAGCAGGTCGGCGTCGTCCGTATCGAGGTCGCCCTGCGTCTTGCGCAGGAGGCCGATCTGGACTTGGTCGAAGTTGCCCCGAATTCGAAGCCGCCCGTGGTCAAGATCATGGATTACGGCAAGTTCAAGTACGAGGCGGCCCAGAAGGCCAAGGAAGCCCGTCGCAATCAGGCCAACACCATCCTCAAAGAGGTCCGGTTCCGTCTGAAGATCGAGGCCCACGACTACACGACCAAGCTCAAGCGCGCGGAGGGCTTCCTCCAGTCGGGTGACAAGGTCAAGGCGATGATCCTGTTCCGCGGCCGCGAGCAGCAGCGCCCCGAGCAGGGTGTGCGCCTGCTCCGCAAGTTCGCCGAGGACGTCGCGGAGTTCGGCACCGTCGAGTCGAACCCCACGATCGACGGTCGCAACATGGTCATGGTGATCGCACCGCACAAGAACAAGTCCGAGGTCAAGACGGAGCAGAACGCGGCCCGCGCCGCGAACAAGGAGGCGGCCCGTGCCGCCCGCGGCGACAGCGCCGCCGAGTCCGACTCCGTCACCACCCCCGCCGAGACCGCGACCGCGGAGTAGGCCCCACAGTCTCCCGCCCAGCGGGATGCACAACGAAGCCCATCAGGGCGACACCGATAAGGAACGAACAGATGCCGAAGCAGAAGACCCACTCGGGTGCCAAGAAGCGATTCAAGGTCACCGGCAGCGGAAAGCTCATGAAGCAGCAGGCTGGCATGCGCCACAACCTCGAGGGCAAGTCCTCGCGTCGTACGCGCCGCCTCAACCAGGAGCAGGTCCTGGCTCCCGGTGACGCCAAGCAGGCCAAGAAGCTCCTCGGCCGCTGACGCGCCGACGCAGATCAGAAAGAGAACGAAATGGCTAGAGTCAAGCGGGCTGTCAACGCCCACAAGAAGCGTCGCATCATCCTCGAGCGCGCATCCGGCTACCGCGGGCAGCGCTCGCGCCTGTACCGCAAGGCGAAGGAGCAGGTCACCCACTCGCTCGTCTACGCGTACCGTGACCGTCGCAAGCGCAAGGGCGACTTCCGCCGTCTGTGGATCCAGCGCATCAACGCCGCTGCCCGCCAGAACGGCATCACCTACAACCGCTTCATCCAGGGTCTCGGCCTCGCCGGCATCCAGGTCGACCGTCGCATGCTCGCCGAGCTCGCTGTGCACGAGCCGGCCACCTTCGCGTCGCTCGTCGCCAGCGCCAAGCAGGCGCTGCCCAGCGACGTGAACGCGCCGAAGCAGGCGTAGTCGTCGCATCCGACACGCGAAAGGGCGCCCTCCGCACGGAGGGCGCCCTTTCTGTCCGTACACTGAAGGCGTGCTCGAGAATCCGCGGTCCCCGCGTGTACGCGCCGTCGCGAAGCTGACCAAGCGCAGCGCTCGCCAGGAGAGCGGATTGTTCCTCCTCGAGGGGCCGCAGGCCGCCCGTGAGGCCCTGCGCTACCGGCCCGACACCGTGCTCGAGCTGTTCGCCACCCCCACCGCGATCGAGCGGCACGACGACATCCGCGCCGCCGCAGATGAGGCGGGGATCGAGGTCGTGTTCACCGCCGAGGCCGTGCTCGATGCCATGGCCGACACCGTCACGCCGCAGGGGATCGTCGCGGTCGCCCGTCAGTCGCCGACCGCGCTGAAGGACGTCTTCGCCGACGACCCGCGCCTCATCGCCATCTGCGAGGAGGTGCGCGATCCGGGCAACCTCGGCACGATCATCCGTGCCGCCGACGCGGCGGGCGCCGACGCCGTCATCCTCACCGGTCGCACCGTCGATCTATACAACCCGAAGGTCGTGCGCGCCACGACCGGATCGCTGTTCCACCTGCCTGTCGTCGTGGGCGTCGAGCTGGCCGCGGTCGTCGAGCGGGCGCATGCCCACGGCATCCGCATCATCGCGGCCGATGTCGGCGGCGACGACTTCCTGGCCAGCCGCGCGCTCCTCGCCGAGCCCACGGCCTGGCTCTTCGGCAACGAGGCGCGGGGCCTCGAAGAGGAGACGCTCGCCCAGGCCGACCTGGCGCTGCGCCTGCCGATCTACGGCAGCGCCGAGTCGCTCAATCTGGCCACGGCGGCCAGCGTCTGCCTGTACGAGACGGCGTTCGCCCAGCGCTCCTGAGGTGCCGCGGGACGTATGCCGGTCCTGTTACGGAACGGTAAAGCTCCCGTCAACCCCCTGGCAGGATGCCTGTCACGCTCCTAGCGTGAGGACATGACGACAGGGGAATCCGGCGCGGCGCCGACGTCGAACATCACGGTCCGCCGAGGTGATCCGCTCGTCGTGATCACGGACGTGCAGAAGCACTACGGCGACTTCCAAGCGCTCACCGACATCGACCTCACGGTCAATCGCGGCGAGGTGGTGGTCGTGATCGGTCCGTCCGGATCGGGTAAATCCACCCTCTGCCGCACGATCAACCGCCTCGAGACCATCACCAGCGGCACGATCACGATCGACGGCGAGGAACTGCCCAAGGAGGGCAAGGGGCTCGCCGCGCTGCGCGCGGACGTCGGGATGGTGTTCCAGTCGTTCAACCTCTTCGCGCACCTGACGATCCTCGAGAACGTGACGCTCGGGCCCATCAAGGTGCGCAAGATGAACAAGGCGGACGCCGAGCGTGAGGCGAAGGTCCTGCTGGATCGGGTCGGCGTCGGCCACCAGGCATCCAAACTGCCCGCCCAGCTCTCCGGCGGCCAGCAGCAGCGCGTCGCCATCGCCCGGGCGCTCGCCATGAACCCGAAGGTCATGCTCTTCGACGAGCCGACCTCGGCACTCGACCCCGAGATGATCAACGAGGTGCTCGATGTCATGGTCGGGCTCGCGCAGGACGGCATGACCATGATCGTCGTCACCCACGAGATGGGCTTCGCGCGCAAGGCAGCCGACCGGGTCGTCTTCATGGCGGACGGCCAGATCCTCGAAGACCAGATGCCCGACGACTTCTTCACCCACCCGAAGACCGATCGGGCGAAGGACTTCCTCTCGAAGCTCATCACCCACTGACCCCCCGCACCAGCACAGCACGGCACGGCACGACGCACCGCACGACCCGAACGTCGGTTACGGAACGCACGGACAGATACGAAACACAAGGAGGAATCACATGCGAAAGTCGCGAATCATCTCGGGCATCGGCCTCACAGCGGCCGCCCTGCTCGCACTGACAGCCTGCAACAGCGGGACGCCCGGCGCCGAGCCCGGCGCGTCCGAGGGCACGGAGGACGGCGCCTGGTTCGAGGTCGCCACCGATGTCACGCTCGAGGGCAGCCCGACGTTCGACACGATCTCGGAGAGCGGAAAGGTCCGCGTCGGCGTCAAGGAGGACCAGCCGGGGCTCGGCTACCTCGACCAGGCGACCGGTGAGCGGAGCGGCTTCGACGTCGACATCGCGCGGTGGATCGCCGCATCCCTCGGCTACGACGAGGACGCCATCGAATTCACGCCCATTCCGTCCGCCAACCGCGAGCAGGCGATCGTGAACGGCGACATCGACTACTACGTCGGCACCTACTCGATCACTGACGACCGCAAGGAGCTCATCGACTTCGCCGGTCCCTACTTCGTCACCGGTCAGGGCCTGCTGGTCGCCGCCGACGACGAGGAGATCACGGGTCCCGACACGCTCGACGGCAAGACCGTCTGCTCGGCGACGGGCTCCACCTCGATCCAGCGGATCAAGGACGAGCACCCCGAGGCCAAGACGACCGAGTTCGACACCTACTCGCAGTGCGTCGAGCAGCTGAAGGCCGGACAGGTCGACGCGATCACCACCGACCAGGCGATCCTGATCGGCTACGCCGCGCAGGACCCCGACAACCTCAAGGTCGTCGGCGACGTGTTCAGCGAGGAGCGCTACGGCGTCGGCATCCAGAAGGGCGACACGGCCCTCGTCGACTTCGTCAACACGATGTTCACGGACGGGGGAGACATCTGGTCTGCCATCTTCGAGAAGAACCTCGGCTCCTCGGGCATCGAGGTCGAGCAGCCGGCGGTCGACTAGTCACATGGCCGTGGCGGCGCTGAGAGACGCCGCCACGGTCCATCTCCACCACCCACGACGCGAGAGGACCGGTCAGTGAACGTCATCACCGACTATCCCGATCTGTGGCTCGACGCCCTGCGCGGCACGGTCGTGCTGTTCTTCGCCGGCGGGCTGATCGCCATCGTCCTCGGCGTCATCGTGGGTGCCATGCGGGTGTCGCCCATCCCGGTGGCCCGCGCGATCGGCACGGTCTACGTGAACACGATCCGCAATACGCCGCTGACCCTGATCTTCTTCTTCTTCGCCTTCGGGATCCCGCTGCTCGTGGACTTCCGCGTCGACTTCCTGGTGCTCGCGATCTGGGCGCTCGGCATCTACACCGCCACCTATGTCGCCGAGACGATCCGATCGGGCATCAACACGGTGCCGGTCGGGCAGGCGGAGGCGGCGCGGGCGCTCGGCCTCACGTTCGGGCAGGTCATGTCCACCGTCGTGCTTCCGCAGGCGTCGCGATCGGTGATCCCGCCGATGATGAGCGTCTTCATCGCCCTTCTGAAGAACACCACGGTGGCGACCGGCTTCTCGGTCGTCAACCTCGGCAACATCCGCGCGGACATGAGCGAGAACGGTGAGAACCAGCTCGTCGTGCTCCTCTGGGTGATGGTCGTCTTCGTGGCTCTCGTGCTCCTGCTCGCCTGGCTGCAGCGAATCCTCGAGAACAAATGGAGGGTGGCCAGATGACCTCCGTCCTGTACGACGTCCCCGGGCCGCGGGCGATGGTCCGCAACCGCATCCTCGGAGTGGTCACCGTCATCGTCGTGGCCGGACTGCTCGCGTTCGTGCTCTGGCGCTTCGCCGTGACGGGTCAGTTCTCGGCCGAGAAGTGGCAGGCGTTCACCTACACGCTGGTGTGGCAGAACTTCGGACTGGCGACGCTGCGCACGCTCGCCGCGTTCGCCTCTGCGGCCGTCGGAGCACTCATCCTGGGCTTCGTGCTGGCGATCGGGCGACTCTCCGATCACGCCTGGGTGCGGGTTCCGGTGACGGCGATCATCGAGGTCTTCCGCGCCGTGCCCGTCCTGATCCTCATGCTGCTGCTGTATTACGGGCTGCCCGTCGTTGGGATCAAGGTCGGCACGTACTACGCGGTCGTCATCGCGCTCATCGTCTACAACGGATCCGTGCTGGCAGAGGTGATCCGCGCCGGCGTCGAATCCCTGCCGCGCGGGCAGCGCGAGGCGGGCTACGCGGTCGGACTCCGCAAGAGCGGCGTGATGCGCCTGATCCTGCTGCCCCAGGCGATCAGGGCGATGCTGCCGGTGATCATCGCGCAGCTCGTCGTCACCCTGAAGGACACCGCCCTCGGCTTCATCATCACCTACCCCGAGCTGCTGAAGTACGCGAAGGACCTGGGCTCGTCGGCGACGCTCGGCTCGCCGCTCATCCCTGCGGCGATGGTCGCCGGTGCGATCTACATCGCGCTCTGCCTGCTGCTCTCGCTGCTCGCGAGCCGGGTCGAGGCAGGCATCCGCCGCTCGCCGAAGGTGATCGCCGGCGGACGCGGGGCGCCGCTGCAGGACGGCGTCACCGACACCGAGCTCATCGCCGCGCAGCGCAGTGCCGGCAAGAACGATCAGGGGAGCGCCGTCGGGTAGCGCCTCCGCGCGGATCGCCGCGTGACCGCCGGTAGACTCGACTCTCGTGTCCGACGCACCCGAAATCACGCCCGAGGCGGTGGATGCCGCCGTGCAGGCGGCGCTCGCCGCGATCGGCGCCGCAGCGACCACGGCCGAGCTGAAGGCGGCACGCTCCGCCCACACCGCGGAGGCTTCGCCGCTCGCGCAGCTCAACGCGCAGCTGCGCCACGTGCCCAACGAGCGCAAGGCCGAGTTCGGCAAGCTGATCGGCCAGGCCCGCGGCCGGGTCACCCAGGCGCTCGCCGCGCGGGAGAGCGAGCTCGCCGCCGCAGAGACCGCGGCGACGCTCGAGGCCGAGCGGCTCGACATCACCGCGCTCGCCGCCCGTGCGCGCACCGGTGCCCGGCACCCGATCTCGCTCCTGCAGGAGCAGGTCGCCGACATCTTCGTCGGCATGGGGTGGGAGATCGCCGAGGGGCCGGAGCTCGAGCACGAGTGGTTCAACTTCGACGCCCTCAACTTCGACGTCGATCACCCTGCCCGTCAGATGCAGGACACCTTCTTCATCGACCCGGTCGACCGTCATCTCGTCATGCGGACCCACACGAGCCCCGTGCAGGTGCGATCCATGCTCGAGCGCGAGCTGCCGGTGTACGTGCTGTGCCCCGGGCGCGTGTACCGCACCGATGAGTTCGACGCGACGCACCTGCCGGTGTTCACGCAGTTCGAGGGCCTCGTGATCGACAAGGGCATCACGATGGCGCACCTCAAGGGCACACTCGACCACGCCGCCAGGGTGCTGTTCGGGCCGGAGGCCAAGACGCGCTTCCGCGCCAACTTCTTCCCCTTCACGGAGCCTTCCGCCGAGCTCGACCTGTGGCACCCCACCTTCAAGGGCGGCGCCCGCTGGATCGAATGGGGCGGCTGCGGCATGATCAACCCCAACGTGCTGCGCGCCGCGGGAATCGACCCCGAGGAGTACTCGGGCTTCGCGTTCGGAATGGGGATCGAGCGGACGCTGATGTTCCGCAGCGACGTGCAGGACATGCGCGACATGGCCGAGGGCGATGTGCGCTTCAGCGAGCAGTTCGGGATGGTGGTCTGATGCGCGTCCCGCTTTCGTGGCTGCGTGAGCACGTGGATCTTGCGACGGATGCGTCGCCCGAGGACGTCCTCGCGGCGCTCGTGCGCGTCGGCTTCGAAGAGGAGGACGTGCACCGCTTCGACCTGTCCGGCCCGATCGTCGTCGGCGAGGTGCTCGAGTTCGTCGAGGAGCCTCAGTCCAACGGCAAGACGATCCGCTGGTGCCAGGTCGATGTCGGCGCCGAGCACGGCGGCGTGCGAGGCATCGTCTGCGGCGCAGGAAACTTCTTCCCCGGCGACAAGGTCGTCGTGACCCTGCCGGGTGCGGTCCTCCCTGGACCCTTCCCGATCGCCGCTCGCAAGACCTACGGGCACGTGTCGGACGGCATGATCGCCTCGGCGCGCGAGCTCGGACTCGGCGAGGAGCACAACGGCATCCTGCGTCTGGTCGAGCTCGGCATCGACGCGCCCGTCGGGACCGACGCGATCGCCCTGCTCGGCCTCGACGACGTCGCGGTCGAGATCAACGTCACGCCCGACCGCGGGTACGCCCTGTCGATCCGCGGCGTCGCCCGCGAGTACTCGCACGCCACCGGAGCCGCGTACCGCGACCCGGGCGATCGGCCATGGGGAGAGCTGCAGCAGCCGACATCCGGATTCGCGGTCGCCGTCGACGACGCCAACCCGATCAGGGGACGCGCGGGCGCGTCGGAGTTCGTCGTCCGGATCGTCCGCGACGTCGATCCGACCAAGCCCACTCCCGCGTGGATGATCGCGCGGCTCACGCTCGCCGGCGTCCGCTCGCTCGGCATCCTGATCGACATCACGAACTACGTCATGCTCGAACTCGGGCAGCCCATCCACGGCTACGACCTCGACAGGCTCGCCGGCGGCATCACCGTGCGCCGCGCCACGCCGGGGGAGTCGCTCGAGACGCTCGACGGCAAGGTGCGCACCCTCGATCCCGAGGACCTGCTCATCACCGACGAGTCCGGCCCGATCGGCCTGGCCGGGGTCATGGGCGGCGGCACCACCGAGATGACCGACGCCACGCGCAACGTCCTCATCGAGGCGGCGACCTTCGACACCGTGTCGATCGCACGCACCGCCCGCAGGCACAAGCTGCCCAGCGAGGCCTCCCGCCGCTTCGAGCGGGGAGTCGACCCGCTCATCCCGTTCGTGGCCGCCCGTCGCGTCGCCGACCTCATGGTCGAGTACGCCGGCGGCACCCTCGACACCGAGACCGGCGGCGCCCTGTTCGCGACCGTCGAGCAGAAGGCCATCGCGCTGCCGAAGCCGTTCACCGCCGCCCTCATCGGCGTGGAGTACACCGAGGCCGAGATCGTCGCCGCGCTCGAGATGATCGGGTGCGAGGTCGAGGACGGGCCGGGGGCGCCGCAGTGGTCGGTCATCCCGCCGTCGTGGCGTCCGGACCTCACCGACAAGTGGACGCTCGCGGAGGAGGTCGCCCGCATCGAGGGGTACGACCGCATCCCGTCGCTGCTGCCCACTCCGCCGTCCGGGCGGGGACTGACGAGCGCCCAGCAGGGCCGCCGCCGCGTCGCCAACGCGCTCGCGGCCGCCGGCTTCGTCGAGACGCCGTCGTTCCCCTTCACGACCGAGGACCAGAACGACCTGCACGGCTCCGCGTCGGGCGCCCACCTGCCCAGCGTGACGCTGGCGAACCCGCTCGACGGCCAGGCGCCGTCGCTGCGTCGCTCGCTCGTCCCCGCCCTGCTGCAGGTCGCACACCGGAATGCGGCACGCGGCCTCACCGATCTCGCCCTGTTCGAGACCGGCACCGTGTTCCTGCCCGCGCCGGGTGTGCGGTACGGCACCTCGTTCGTCCCGCCGCTGGCCGTACGGCCGAGCGCGTCGGCTCTCGCCGCGCTCGACGCCTCCATCCCGCCGCAGCACCGTCACGTGGCCGTCCTGCTCGCCGGGAACGCCGTGCCGAAGCAGCCGGGGCAGCCGGTCGTGGCGGCCGGTCTCTCCGACGCGCTCGCGGCCGTCCAGACCATCGCCGTCGCCGCCGGCGTCGCCATCGATGTCGCGCAGGGCGAGCGCGCCGCGCTGCACCCCGGTCGGACGGGCGTGCTGTCGGTCGCCGGCACCGAGGTCGGCTACATCGGCGAGCTCCTTCCGGCGGTCGCCGAGGCCGCAGACCTGACCGGTCGCGTGGTCGTCGCCGAGCTCGACCTCGACCTGGTGCTCGCGCTCGCAGGGGAGAAGGTCGTGGCCGCATCGCTGTCGGGGTATCCCGCCGCGACGCAGGACGTGTCGCTCGTCGTGCGCGCCGACGTGCCGGCCGCAGCGGTGCGCAGCGCGCTCGCCGACGGCGCGGGTGAGCTGCTCGAATCGCTCCGCCTCGTCGACGACTACCGCGGTCAGGGCCTTCCCGATGGGGCCAAGAGCCTGACGTTCGCGCTGCGCTTCCGGGCTCCGGATCGCACGCTCACGGCGGCCGAGGCCACCGAGGCCAAGCTCGCGGGAGTGGCTGTCGCTGCCGAGCGGTTCGGCGCGACCCTGCGCGAGTAATCCGACGCACCATGACGCGCGTTCTGATCCTCGGCGGAACCGGTTGGCTCAGCGGGCTGATCGCGCGGCACTGGCGTGACCGCGGGGCTGCGGTCACCGCGCTCGCCCGGGGCGCGCGGCCGGCCCCGGAGGGGGTCGAGCTCGTGATCGCGGATCGCGACGCGCCCGACGCCTTTGACGCGGTGACCACGCGCGACTGGGACGAGGTCGTCGACATCTCCTCCCAGCCTCGACACGTGGCCGCCGCCGTGGCGGGGCTGGCCGGGCGCACGACGCACTGGACCTACATCTCCAGCGTGTCGGCGTACGCGGCGGATGACGAGCCGGGTGCGGGGGAGGAAGCCGCGCTCGCCGTGCCCCTCGGGCCGGGGGAGGACTACGACTACTCGCGGGCGAAGGCGGCGTCGGAGACCATCGTGCGCACCGCACTCGAGGACCGTGCGGCGATCGTCCGCCCGGGACTCGTGGTCGGCCCGGGTGACCCGACCGACCGGTTCGGCTACTGGGTCGGCCGATTCGCGCTCGCCGGGGACGAGCCGGTGCTCGTGCCTGACGCGGAGGGGCGATACGTGCAGGTGATCGACGTCGACGACCTGGCGCCATTCGCGGTGCTCCTGGGCGCCGAGCGATCGAATCTCACCGCCAATGCGGTGGGGCTCCCGATGCCGTTCGACGAGTTCGTCGCCCGCGCGCGCCGGATCGCCGGTCACACCGGGCGCGTGGTCCCCGCCTCCGACGCTCACCTGCAGTCACAGGGGGTCGCCTTCTGGGCGGGTCCGCGCTCGCTGCCGCTCTGGCTCCCGGCGGATGCCACCGGCTTCGCCCGCCGGGCCAACGCGACGTACCTCGCGGCCGGGGGGCGCCTGCGCGACCTCGATGAGACCCTGACTCGCACGCTCGCCGACGAGCGTGCGAGGGGTCTCGAGCGTGAGCGGGACGACGGTCTCTCCCGCTCCGACGAGGTGCGTCTGCTCGCCGAGCTGGTGTGACGCGGATTTGCGGATGCTGCGGGCCGACCGCTATCGTCGCCGCATGGCCGCCTCCTCGAACGACTCGCTCGTCATGAGCCTCGTTCCCGCGCGCCGACGCCGGGCCGACCGCCGACTGTAGGCGGCTCCCGCATTCCTCGGTTCCTGCCGGGTCGAGTGCCGGTGTCGCCGTCTCAGGCCCTCCGTCCTCGAGCCATAAGGTAGAACCATGACCTATTCGGTCGCCGTCTCCGGCGCTTCCGGCTACGCCGGCGGCGAGATCCTGCGCATTCTCGCGGGGCACCCTGACGTCGAGATCCGCACCGTCACGGCGCACTCCACCGCCGGGCAGCCGCTCGTCCAGCACCAGCCCCACCTGCGCTCGCTCGCGCACCTGACGCTGCAGGAGACCACCCCCGAGATCCTCTCCGGGCACGACATCGTGTTCCTGGCACTGCCGCACGGGCAATCCGGGCAGTACACCGACGCGCTCGAGGACGCCCCGCTCGTCATCGACGCGGGCGCCGACCACCGGCTCACGTCGGCGGACGCGTGGGGCCGGTTCTACGGGGGCGCATTCCACGACCCCTGGGCCTACGGCGTCCCGGAGCTTCTCGTCGACGGTGTCAAGCAGCGTGAGCACCTCGTCGGCGCCACCCGCATCGCCGCGCCCGGCTGCAATGCGTCGACCGTGAGTCTCAGCCTCGCGCCCGGTGTGGCCGCCGGCGTGATCGATCCGTCCGACATCGTCACGGTGCTCGCCGTCGGCCCGAGCGGGGCGGGCAAGAGCCTGAAGACCCACCTGCTCGGCGGAGAGATCCTCGGCTCGGCGAACCCGTACGCGGTCGGCGGCACGCACAGGCACATCCCGGAGATCCAGCAGGCGCTGGCTGCGGCGGCCGGGCCCGCGGACGGAGGGAGCGGATCGCCGGCGATCCGCATCTCGTTCACGCCGGTCATCGTGCCGATGGCGCGGGGCATCCTCGCCACCTCGACGGCGCCCATCGCCCCTGGTGCGAGCGACGCGCAGATCCGCGGCGCGTGGGCGGACGCTTACGACGGCGAGACCTTCGTGCAGCTGCTGCCCGAGGGCGATTTCCCCCGCACGGCCGACGTCCTCGGCGCCAACACGGCGCTCATGGGCCTCGCGATCGACCGCGCGGCGAACCGCGTCGTGGTCGTCACCGCGGTCGACAACCTCGTCAAGGGCACCGCCGGCGCTGCCATCCAGTCCATGAACATCGCTCTGGGGCTGCCTGAGGGCAGGGCCCTCACCGTCAACGGGGTCGCCCCGTGACCGTCGTCGCCGTCGGCGGCGCACGCGTCGAGAAAGGAATCGCGCCGTGAGCGTCACCGCGCCGCAGGGATTCGAGGCGGCCGGCGTCGCCGCCGGCCTGAAGTCCACAGGGAAGCCCGATGTCGCCGTGGTGGTCAACCGCGGCCCGCTCAAGGTGGGCGCCGCCGTCTTCACGAGCAACCGGGCCAAGGCCAACCCGATCATCTGGTCGCAGCAGGCGGTCGCCGACGGGGCCGTCGAGGCGGTCGTGCTCAACTCGGGCGGCGCCAACTGCTTCACTGGCACGTTCGGGTTCCAGACCACCCACCAGACCGCCGAACGCGCCGCCGAGCTGCTCGACGTGAGCGCCGGCGATGTGCTGATCTGCTCCACCGGACTCATCGGCACCGGCGACGAGGTGTTCCGGCAGAAGGTGCTCGACGGCACCGCCGCGGCGATCGCCGGGCTCTCCGCCGCAGGGGGAGAGGACGCATCCCTCGCCATCATGACCACCGACTCACGTCCCAAGCGCGCCGTGCGCAGCCAGGACGGCTGGACGATCGGCGGCATGGCGAAGGGCGCGGGGATGCTGGCACCCGGCCTTGCGACGATGCTCGTGGTGATCACGACCGACGCCGTCCTGACCGCCGCGGAGGCCGACGCGCACCTGCGCGACGCCACCAGGGTGAGCTTCGACCGGCTCGACTCGGACGGGTGCATGTCGACCAACGACCAGGTGACCCTGATGGCCAGCGGCGCCAGCGGCGTCACTCCAGACCGCGACGCGTTCCGCGCGGCGCTCGCCGCCGTGTGCGTCGATCTCGCGGAGCAGCTCCAGGGCGACGCGGAGGGAGCGAGCCACGACATCCGCATCGTCGTGCAGAACGCCGCCTCCGAGGAGGACGCCGTCGAGGTCGGCCGCTCGGTCGCCCGCAACAACCTGTTCAAGGCGGCCATCTTCGGCAACGACCCCAACTGGGGCCGGGTGCTCGCCGCGATCGGCACGACCCAGGCCGCCTTCGACCCCTACGACGTCGATGTCTGGATGAACGGCGTTCGCGTCTGCTCGGCGGGAGGCCCGGACGCCCCCCGCGAGGAGGTCGACCTCACCCCGCGGGCGACGGAGCTCGTCATCGACCTCAAGATCGGCGACGCGACAGCCGTGATCCTCACCAACGACCTCACCCACGACTACGTCCACGAGAACAGCGCGTACGCCTCATGACCGACATCCAGGACACCGACCCGGGCGAAGCCTCTGCCAAGGCCGCGACGCTGATCGAATCGCTGCCGTGGCTGCGCCGCTTCCGCGATCAGATCGTCGTCGTCAAGTACGGGGGCAACGCGATGGTGAGCGAGGAGCTGCAGGACGCCTTCGCCGCCGACATCGCCTACCTGAACTACGTCGGCGCGAAGCCGGTCGTCGTGCACGGCGGCGGACCGCAGATCTCCAACATGCTCGATCGCCTGGCGATCCCGAGCGAGTTCAAGGGCGGGTACCGGGTCACCAGCACCGAGGCGATCAGCGTGGTGCGCATGGTCCTCACCGGCCAGATCAATCCGCAGCTCGTGGCCAAGATCAACGCGCACGGTCCGCTGGCGACGGGACTGAGCGGTGAGGACGCCGGCCTGTTCGGCGGACGCCGCCGCGGCGTCGTCGTGGACGGCGTCGAGCACGACCTCGGCCGCGTCGGCGACGTCGTCGAGGTGGACCCTCAGCCGATCCTCGATCACCTCGCGGCAGGGCGCATCCCGGTGGTTTCGAGCATCGCGCCGGACCTGGACACACCGGGCCACTCGCTCAACGTCAACGCGGATGCCGCGGCCGCCGCGCTGGCGGTCGCCCTCGGGGCGTCGAAGCTCGTCGTGCTCACCGACGTCGCTGGTCTCTACGCCGACTGGCCGAACCGCGAGTCGCTCGTCTCCCACCTCACCTCGACCGAGCTGCGCGCGATGCTGCCGACGCTCGAGTCGGGCATGATCCCGAAGATGCAGGCGTGCCTCGACGCCGTCGAAGGCGGCGTCGAGACGGCCGCCATCATCGACGGCCGCGTGCCGCACTCGGTCCTGGTGGAGATCTTCACGAGCAAGGGAATCGGCACGGAGGTGGTGGCGTGATGGGCGAACAGCAGACGACGTGGCAGGAGGACGCAGGCCGCGACCTCGTGCGCAGCTTCGGCGACCGGCTGGCGCTGCTCACGCGCGGTGAAGGCGCCTACCTCTGGGACGAGGACGGCAAGCGCTACCTGGACTTCCTCGCGGGCATCGCCGTCACCTCGCTCGGGCACGCGCATCCCGTGTTCGTCGAGGCGCTCGCCGCCCAGGCCGCGACCCTCGCGCACGTGTCGAACTACTTCGCCACGCCACCGCAGCTCGCGCTCGCCGCGACCCTCAAGCGGGTCGCCGGCACCGGTGCCGAGGGCCGGGTCTACTTCGGCAACTCCGGCGCGGAGGCCAACGAGGCCGCGTTCAAGCTGGCCCGCCTCCACGGCGGCACCGAGCGCCCCCGCATCCTTGCGCTGCGCGACGCCTTCCACGGCCGCACGATGGGGACCCTGGCCCTCACCGGCAAGCCCTACATGCAGGAGCCCTTCCTGCCGATGACGCCCGGCGTCGAGTTCATCGACTCGACGGCCGACGCGCTCGAGGCGGCGATCGACGACAGGGTGGCCGCGCTGTTCGTCGAGCCCGTCAAGGGCGAGGCCGGCGTCATCGATCTGCCGGACGGCTACCTGGAGGCGGCGCGGCGACTCACCGCGCAGCACGGCGCGCTGCTGATCATCGATGAGATCCAGACCGGCGCGGGGCGCACCGGCGAATGGTTCGCGTTCCAGCACGCCGGGATCACCCCTGACGCGATCACCGTCGCCAAGGGCATCGGGGGCGGATTCCCGATCGGTGCGCTGATCACCTACGGGCATGCGAGCGAGCTGTTCTACCCAGGCACCCACGGCTCGACCTTCGGGGGCAACGCCCTCGGCACGGCGGTCGCGAATGCCGTGCTCGGCGAGATCGAGCGCGCCGAGCTGGTCCGCAACGCCGCCGAGCGCGGCCGTCAGCTGCGCGAGGCGATCCACGGCATCGACTCTCCGCTCATCGGCGGATGCCGTGGGCGCGGGCTGCTGATCGGCGTCGCGCTGCAGCATCCGGTCGCGAAGGCGGTCGTCGCGGCCGCACAGGAGCACGGGCTCATCATCAACGCCCCGAACGACGAGACCATCCGGCTCGTGCCCGCGCTGAACATCGGCGATGTCGAGATCGACGAGTTCGTCGAACTGTTCACCGCCGCCCTCCGCACCGTCGAGCAGGCGCTCGTGCTCGATGCGGCGAGCGGACACACCCCGAGCACGACCACTGAGGAGACCACGAAGTGACCCGCCACCTGCTGCGCGACGACGACCTGACCCCGGCGGAGCAGGACGAGATCCTCGCTCTCGCCGTGGAGCTGAAGAAGGACCGCTGGAAGCTCAAGGCGCTCGAGGGTCCGCAGACCGTCGCCGTCATCTTCGACAAGTCGTCCACCCGCACGAGGGTGTCGTTCGCCGTCGGCATCGCCGACCTCGGCGGCTCGCCGCTGATCATCTCGACCGCGAACAGCCAGCTCGGCGGCAAGGAGACCCCGTCGGACACCGCGCGCGTTCTCGAGCGCCAGGTCGCCGCGATCGTCTGGCGCACATACGCCCAGGCCGGTCTGGAGGAGATGGCGCGCGGCACCAGGGTCCCCGTCGTGAACGCGCTCAGCGATGACTTCCATCCGTGCCAGCTCCTGGCCGACCTGCTGACGATCCGCGAGCACAAGGGCGAGCTGAAGGGCCTCACGCTGGCGTTCTTCGGCGACGGCCGCTCGAACATGGCGCACTCGTACATGCTCGCCGGCGTCACCGCCGGCATGCACGTGCGGGTGGCGTCGCCGGAGTCGTACGCGCCGCGCGAGGACGTCGTCGCCGACGCTGACCGCCGCGCGACCGAGACCGGCGGGTCCGTCGAGCTCTACACGGACGCCAACGAGGCGGCCGCGGGAGCGGACGTCATCGTGACCGACACCTGGGTGTCGATGGGCAAGGAGGAGGAGAAGCTCGCGCGCCTGCGCGACCTCGGCGAGTACAAGGTGACCCGCGATCTCATGGGTCTCGCCTCGCCGGAGGCCATCTTCATCCACTGCCTGCCCGCCGACCGCGGATACGAGGTCGAGGCCGAGGTGATCGACGGCCCGCAGAGCGTGGTGTGGGATGAGGCGGAGAACCGCCTGCACGCCCAGAAGGCCCTCCTGGTGTGGCTGCTGCGCCAGGACTGACCCGCAACCTGCGGCGGCTGACCGATCCGCCGCGGATACCGGGGGTCGACCTCGCGCGCGGTCTCGCCGTCTTCGGCATGCTCGCGGCGCACCTGCTCTGGATCGACGCGTTCGACTGGGCGCAGCCCGAGACCTGGAACGACATCACGCGCGGGCGGTCTTCGATCCTGTTCGCGACCCTCGCCGGGGTGTCGATCGGCCTGTTCACCGGGGGAGCGACCCCGCTGCAGGATCGCGCACTGTCGCTCGCCCGCCGGCGCCTCGTCGCGCGCGGCCTGCTGCTGTGGCTGCTCGGCGTCGTCCTGCTCGCGACGGGTGTCCCGGTGTACGTCGTGCTGCCCACGTACGCGGTGCTGTTCCTGATCGCGATCCCGCTGACCTCGCTGAGCGCGCGGACGCTGCTGGTGGTGGCGGGTGCGCTCGCCCTGATCACCCCGTTCGCGCAGGCGCCGCTGGATGCGCTGCCGCTCTGGCAGACCACGCCAGGCGTGGCGCTGTCGGCCGTGCTCGGGTGGCACTACCCGTTCGTCACCTGGAGCGCGTTCGTCGTCGCCGGGCTGGGCATCGCGCGTGCCGGCCTCGACCGGCTCCTCGTGCAGGTGTGGCTGCTGTGGGCAGGCGCGGTGCTCGCGTTCGTCGGCTACACCTGGGATGCGGTCGCCGGCGCTCCGGAGGACGCCTCGGGGTGGGCCGCGGTGTGGACCGCCGACGCGCACTCCAGCGGACTGCTCGAGGTGATCGGCTCCGGCGGCTTCGCGCTCGCCGTCATCGGCGCGTGTCTCCTGCTCTGCCGCACACCGGTGCGCGCGATCGTGCTGCCCGTGCGCGCCGTCGGGTCGATGCCGCTGACCGCGTACGTGGGTCAGCTCGTCGGCTGGGCGATCGCGGCGGGACTGATCCTGGGCGCGCCAGAGGATCTCGCGGGCTTCCGCGACCTGCAGCCCTTCTGGGTCTTCGTCGTCGTGACGCTGCTGGGCTGCACGGCCTGGGCGCTCTGGGTGGGGCGCGGCCCGCTCGAATGGCTGACGGACCGGATGACGAGGGCGGCCGTCGCGCGCGAGGACGCGGCCGCCGATCGGGATGCGGTGCGCCCGGATAGGCTGATCGAGTGAGCGACGACAAGGGAACAGGCACGAACGAGGGCGCACTCTGGGGGGCGCGGTTCGCGTCAGGACCCGCTCCCGAGCTGGCGACGCTGAGTCGTTCCACGCACTTCGACTGGCAGCTCGCGCTCTACGACATCGCGGGCTCCCACGCCCATGCGAAGGCGCTCGCCGCGGCCGGCTACCTCACCTCCGATGAGGAGACCGAGATGCACCGGGGGCTCGACGTGCTCGCCGGACGCATCACCGACGGGTCGCTGCAGCCGGGCGACGCCGATGAGGACGTGCACGGTGCCCTCGAGGCCGCGCTGATCGACACCGTCGGCCCCGCGCTCGGCGGCAAGCTCCGCGCCGGCCGCAGTCGCAACGACCAGATCGCGACGCTCGTGCGGATGTTCCTGCTCGACCACTCCCGCACCATCGCGCGCGAGATCCTCCGCCTCATCGATGCGGTCGTCGCGCAGGCCGAGTCGCACCCCGACGCGATCATGCCCGGGCGCACGCACCTGCAGCACGCGCAGCCGATCCTGCTCGCCCATCATCTGCAGGCGCATGCCTGGCCGTTGGTGCGCGACCTCGAGCGGCTGCGTGACTGGTCGGCGCGTGCCGCGGTGTCGCCCTACGGCGGCGGCGCCCTGGCCGGCTCCAGCCTCGGTCTCGACCCCGCCCTCGTCGCCCGCGAGCTCGGCCTCGACCGCCCGGCCGAGAACTCGCTGGACGGAACCTCGGCACGCGACGTGGTGGCCGAGTTCGCCTACATCGCCGCGCAGATCGGCATCGACCTCTCGCGCTTCTCGGAGGACATCATCCTCTGGAACACGCGCGAGTTCGGGTTCGTCACCCTGCACGACGGATACTCCACGGGCTCGAGCATCATGCCGCAGAAGAAGAACCCCGACATCGCCGAGCTGACGCGAGGCAAGTCGGGGCGGCTGGTCGGCAATCTGACGGGTCTGCTCACCACGCTCAAGGGCCTCCCGATCGCGTACAACCGCGATCTGCAGGAGGACAAGGAGCCCGTGTTCGACTCCGTCGTCACGCTGGAGACCGTCCTGCCCGCGTTCGCCGGCATGGTCGCGACCCTCACCTTCGACACGGAGCGGATGGCGCGGCTCGCGCCCCAGGGCTTCTCGCTGGCCACCGACGTCGCCGACTGGCTGGTGCGGCAGGGGGTGCCGTTCCGCGACGCCCACGAGATCTCCGGCGCGCTCGTCGCCCTGTGCGAACAGCGCGGGATCGAGCTGCACGAGGCGACCGACGAGATGCTGGCATCGGTCTCCGGAGAGCTGACCCCGGAGGTGCGCGACGTGCTCTCGGTGGAGGGCTCGGTCGCATCCCGCACCGGCGTCGGCGGCACCGCGCCCGTGCGGGTGGCTGAGCAGCGGGCAGAGCTCGTCGCCCGTGCGCAGGCCGTGGGGCACGCGCTCGGGCTCTGACGACTACAGGCTGAGGCGCGCCAGCGACAGCAGGTACACCCACACGCAGATGAAGGCCAGCATCGCCAGGCTGTACTTGATCGAGGCGCGCAGGATCTCGCTCTCGCGGCCCACGAGGCCGACGGCGCCCGCCGCGATCGCGATCGACTGCGGCGAGACCAGCTTGGCGACCGTGCCACCCGCGGTGTTGGCCGCGACCAGCAGCGTCGGATCGACCCCGATCTGCTGGGCCGTGATGCTCTGCAGGTGGGCGAAGAGCGTGTTGTTGTTCACGACAGACCCGGTGATGAACACGCCGAACCATCCGATGATGGGGGCGAACAGCGGGAAGATCGGGCCGACCGCCGCCAGGGCGTTCCCGATGCTGGCCGAGCCGCCGGAGTAGTTGGCGATGTTGGCGACCATCAGGATCAGGGCGATCAGGACGATCGCCTGCCAGAGCTGCGCCACCGTCGCGCCCAGCTCCGACCAGAGCTGTCGGGCGCTCAGCTGAGGCGTCGTGAAGAACATGATGAGCACTGCGATGAGGATCGCCGTGCCGGTCGCGTTGATCGGCGTCCAGTCCCACGTGGTGGTGGTGGCGGCATCCGCCCCCGCCGGGATGACCACCCCCGTGATGCCGGGTATCGGCACCGAGAAGACCAGCGCGTCCAGCGGCCCGCCGGGGACGAAGAGGTTCTTGAACCACGGGATCGACCATACGAAGATCACGCCGGTGAGGATGTAGAACGGGCTCCACGCGACCACGACGTCCGAGAAGTCCTGCTGCACACGAGCGGGTGCGACGCCGCCGTCTTCGCGGTACACGCGGCTGGGCTTCCAGACCCGGCTGATCATGAACACGACGGCCATGCCGAACAGGCCGGGCACGATGTCGGCGAGCTCGGGGCCGAGGGTGGTCAGGATGAGCGCCTGCGCACCGTTGTAGGCGACCGTGACGCCCAGGATCATCGGGAACGTCTCCCGCACGCCCTTCACGCCGTCGAGGATCAGCACGAGCAGGAACGGGGTGACGAGCGAGAGGAGCTGCAGGACCAGCACCATCTGGAAGCTCAGCGCCATCACGTCGACCTCGCCGACCCGGGCGCCGACGATGACCGGGATGCCGATCGCGCCGTACGCGCCGGCTGCGACGTTCGCGACCAGGCAGAGCATCGCCGCCTTGACGGCGCCGAAGCCCAGCTGCACCAGCAGGGCGGCACAGATCGCGATCGGCACCCCGAAGCCGGCCGCGCCCTCGAGGAAGCCGCCGAAGCAGAAGCTGATCAGCAGCACCTGCACGCGCTGGTCGGGCGAGATGCCCGAGATGCTGGTGCGGATGACGTCGAACCGGCCGCTGGCGACGGTCAGGCGGTACAGCCAGACCGCCATCACGATGATGTAGGCGATCGGCCAGATCGCGGTGAGCAGCCCGAGCAGCCCGGCGCCTGCGACGGAGGGCACCGGCATCCCGAACGGCCAGATGGCCACCACGATCTGCAGGATCACCGCGATCACTCCCGCCGTGATCCCTCGCATCTTGAAGACGACCAGGCAGAGCAGGAACACCAGGATCGGGATGATGGCGATCAGTGCGGACAGCCACAGGCGGCCGACCGGATCTATGCTCTGGTCCCACATGACGACGTCCCCTCAGCACCGAGGCCGCGGGCGCGGCGATGCGCGTAGCGTATCGGGGGCGCGCGGCGGTGCGGAAGAGGTGTTCCGCCTTATGCATGGTGGCTCATAAGGCAAATACTGATATCTCTGGCGCATAAGTGTTATTCTTATCGCGTGCCCGTCGCTCTGACCGCCGACATCATCGGCTCCCGGCTGCTGCCCGATCGCCCCGCCGCGCAGCAGCACCTCGATCGCGCGATCGCTCGCGTCGCGGACGATCTGCCCGTGGCGGTGCGCGCACTGCGTCCGATCGTCGGAGACGAGATGCAGGGCGTCTACGCGACGCTCGGCGACGCGATGGCCACCACTCTGCTGCTGCGCCTCGCGCTGCCCGACGGGATCGAGTGCCGGTTCGGACTCGGCATCGGCGAGGTCGGGGTCATCCCGTCCGCGACGGGCGACATCCCCGAAGGACCGGCGTGGTGGGCGGCGCGCGCCGCGATCGACCTCGTGCACGCCACGCAGCAGCGCGCGATCCCCGGAGCACGCACGTGGGTCGTCGCGGGGGAGGGCACGGATGCTGCCGACGCCCGCGATGCCACGCTCGCCAACGCCTACCTCGTGGCCAGGGACCAGCTGGTCACGCCGATGAGCGAGCGCACGCGCCGGCTGGTGTACGGCCGATGCCTGGGCACGACGCAGCGGCGGCTCGCGCAGGAGGAGGGCATCACCCAGTCGGCCGTGTCGCAGGCGCTGTCGACCGCGGGAGCAGCCGCCGTCGTCGAAGGCTTCGCGCTGCTGCGGGGGTTCTGACTACCAGATCGCGAGGCGGATGAGGGCCCCGGCCGCGCACGCCCACAGCAGGCTGGCGAGCGTGCCGATGATGAACCGCTCGCGCGCCTCGGCTCCGGCGAGCTCGGAGAACCGGCCGACGCCCTTGATCGCCACGATGACCGCGAGCGCCTCCGGGAACCCGGCGACGAGGGCGACGACCGTGCCGAGCCGCTCGAGGTAGCCGATGGTGGTGCCGCCGCGCAGCACCGCCGTCGTGCCGGGCTCCGGGCTGCCGGGTTCGGCCGCGCCGACGATGATCCCGCCGTCCTCGGTCTCGTGCACCCGGCCGTGCGTCGCGATCTCGAGGACCCGCCGGGTGACCGGATTGCCGCCCAGCACGCCGATCGTCACGCCGAGCAGCGCGAGGATGATGCCGACGATCGTGGGCACGTTCGTCGGCGAGACGGCCACCACGATGAGCGCCAGGATGAGGATGCCGGTGGCGATCAGCAGCGGGAGAGTGGTCGGCCGCCGCATGCTCACGACGATCAGCACGAGCACCCCGCACAGCGCGAGGAACAGGAAGATCGACGTCACGGTGGCGATCAGCACATCGGGCGACAGCAGCATCCCGTCAGTCTGGCACGCGCCGCCGACGGAACGGGGTCGGGGCTGCGCCGCGCGAGGCCGTGCCGGCGGCGGGCACGGGGGGCGGCCGCTGATAGCCTGAAAGACGTGTCTGAAACCGTCGTGAGCGCGACCGCGCCCGCCAACGATCCGACGTTCCCGAACGTCTGGGACGAGATCGTCTGGCGCGGGCTCGTGCATGTGTCCACCGATCAGGAGGCGCTGCGCGCCCTGCTCGCCGGGACGCCCGCGACGTACTACTGCGGCTTCGACCCGACCGCCCCGAGCCTGCACCTGGGCAACCTGGTGCAGCTGCTGCTCATGCGCCGGCTCCAGCTGGCCGGTCACAAGCCGCTCGGACTCGTCGGCGGCTCGACGGGCCTCGTCGGCGATCCCCGGCCGTCCGCCGAGCGGACCCTCAACACGCGCGAGACGGTCGCCGAGTGGGTGGGGTACCTCCGCTCCCAGGTCGAGCGCTTCCTCAGCTTCGAGGGAGACAACGCCGCGCGGATGGTGAACAACCTCGACTGGACCGCGCCCCTCAGCGCGATCGACTTCCTGCGCGAGATCGGCAAGCACTACCGGGTCGGCACGATGCTGAAGAAGGATGCGGTGAGCGCCCGCCTCAACTCAGAGGCCGGCATCAGCTACACCGAGTTCAGCTACCAGATCCTCCAGGGGATGGACTACCTCGAGCTGCACCGGCAGTACGGCTGCGTGCTGCAGACGGGCGGGTCCGACCAGTGGGGCAACCTCACCAGCGGAACGGACCTCATCCACCGCGTCGAAGGCGTGTCCGTGCACGCGATCGGGACGCCGCTGATCACGAACAGCGACGGCACGAAGTTCGGCAAGAGCGAGGGCAACGCCATCTGGCTCGACCCCGCGATGTGCAGCCCGTACCGGATGTACCAGTTCTGGCTGAACACCGACGATGCCGACGTCATCTCGCGGCTCAAGGTGTTCACCTTCCTGACCCGCGCCGAGATCGAGGAGTACGAGGCCCTGGTCGCGGCGGAGCCGTTCCGGCGAGCGGCGCAGAAGCGCCTCGCGCTCGAGGTCACCACCACCGTGCACGGCGCGGACGCCGCCGCAGCGGTGGTCGCCGCATCCGACGCGCTGTTCGGGCAGGGCGACCTCGCCGCGCTCGACGCCGAGACGCTGCGCACCGCGCTCGAGGAGCTGCCCCACGCGGCAGTTCCCGCCGGCACCGGAATCCTGCAGGCTCTGGTCGACACCGGCCTGGTCGCGAGCATCTCGGAGGGCCGTCGCGCGATCGCCCAAGGCGGCGTCTCCCTCGACGGCGCCAAGGTCGACGACGAGTCCGCCACGGTGTCCGGCTCGCTGCCCGGCGGGGTGTCGGTACTCCGGCGCGGCAAGAAGACGCTCGCCGGGGTGTTCGTCGGGGCCTGACCCCGGGCGATCCCGAACGCAGCCGCATGCCGTTCACGCCGAGCCACGCCGTCGTCGCTCTGCCGTTCGTCCGCACACCGCTGGTGCCCGCGGCCATCGCGGTCGGCGCGATGGCGCCGGATCTGCCGCTGTTCGTGCGCGACAGTCCGCTGACCTACCAGGTCACCCACACCAACATCGCGGTGGCCGTGCTGGTCTCGCTCGCGCTGCTGCTCGTGTGGTGGGCGCTGCTGCGCCCGGCTGTGCGCGAGCTCTCTCCTCGATGGCTCGCGGCGCGGCTGCCGGGGGAGTGGGACGCAACGGGACGCGAGATCGTCGCGACGGTCCGGGCACCGAGACCGGGTGCGCGTCGCGCGGTGTGGCGCAGCGGTGGCGTGCTCGCCATCCTCCTGGCACTGTCCCTCGTCCTCGGGGTCGTCTCGCACATCGCGTGGGACGCGTTCACGCATGACGGCCGCTGGGGTGTGTCGCTCTTTCCCGCACTGGGCGAGTACTGGGGACCGCTGCTCGGCTACAAGTGGCTGCAGTACGGGTCCGGCGTGATCGGGGTGGTCATCCTCACGGTGTCCGCCGCACTCTGGATGCGCGGGAGGGATGCTGCGACCCCGGTGGACCGCGTGCTCCCTGCCGCGATCCGGGTGGGCTGGTGGATCTCGCTGCCCATCGTCCTGGTCGCCGGCTGGCTGATCGGTCTCGCTGTCTACGGTCCGCTCACTGCGGAGTGGACGCCCGCGCACCTCGCATACCGCGTGCTGCCGCCGGCATCCGCCGCATGGGGAGTGCTGACCCTCGGGCTCTGTGTCGCTGTGCAGGTGCTGCGCCGGCGTCGACCGGCCGGCGCCTGACCGCGGGCGCCGATGGGGCCTGGAACGGGAAATCCGCTCTGACCTGCGAGACACGCCCGGGATGCGGCCCTGATTTGCCCGATCCCCGCATCCCGCGTAACTTATTACTTGTTCGCCCCACAGGGAAGCGGAGAGGCCGAGAGCCTTACCCCCCTCAAGCGGAGAACCACCCCCCATCTGAACGACACACTTCATTGTGAGTCATGACCTTCTGGTCTAGGATGGAGGTTCCCACTCCTCGAAGCTGTCGAAGGGTGCTGCCGGAGACGCTGAAAACAGTCACGGACAGCCGATTTGACAAGCAGAGCGAGCGGGATAAGATAGAGAAGTTGCCCCAGCGAGTCGGCCGAAACGGTCGCAGAGCAGGGCAGCGGATCTCTCTTCGTGAGACACAGCTTGTGTCAGCTGCTCGCCGGCTTCCAGCCGAAAAGCGCCGATTTGACAAGCGGATCACGAAGAATAAGATAGAGAAGTTGCCCTGCGGGCGAGGCTGAGAGGCTGAGCAGCAGGAGCATCCGATCCTTGAGAACTCAACAGCGTGCACTTGTCAAATGCCAAATAACCTCGTTCCAGCTTCGGCTGGATGAGATTCCTTTGGATCAATTTATGGATAAGTCAGCAATGACATCCACATTGGTCAGCATCAAACTCGCTGCCTCGACCTTATTCCGGTCTTGTCAGCAACATTTCTTTACGGAGAGTTTGATCCTGGCTCAGGATGAACGCTGGCGGCGTGCTTAACACATGCAAGTCGAACGGTGAAGCAGAGCTTGCTCTGTGGATCAGTGGCGAACGGGTGAGTAACACGTGAGCAACCTGCCCCGGACTCTGGGATAAGCGCTGGAAACGGCGTCTAATACCGGATACGAGACGTGAAGGCATCTTCAACGTCTGGAAAGAACTTCGGTCTGGGATGGGCTCGCGGCCTATCAGCTAGTTGGTGAGGTAATGGCTCACCAAGGCGTCGACGGGTAGCCGGCCTGAGAGGGTGACCGGCCACACTGGGACTGAGACACGGCCCAGACTCCTACGGGAGGCAGCAGTGGGGAATATTGCACAATGGGCGAAAGCCTGATGCAGCAACGCCGCGTGAGGGACGACGGCCTTCGGGTTGTAAACCTCTTTTAGCAGGGAAGAAGCGAAAGTGACGGTACCTGCAGAAAAAGCACCGGCTAACTACGTGCCAGCAGCCGCGGTAATACGTAGGGTGCAAGCGTTATCCGGAATTATTGGGCGTAAAGAGCTCGTAGGCGGTTTGTCGCGTCTGCTGTGAAAACCCGAGGCTCAACCTCGGGCCTGCAGTGGGTACGGGCAGACTAGAGTGCGGTAGGGGAGATTGGAATTCCTGGTGTAGCGGTGGAATGCGCAGATATCAGGAGGAACACCGATGGCGAAGGCAGATCTCTGGGCCGTAACTGACGCTGAGGAGCGAAAGGGTGGGGAGCAAACAGGCTTAGATACCCTGGTAGTCCACCCCGTAAACGTTGGGAACTAGTTGTGGGGTCCATTCCACGGATTCCGTGACGCAGCTAACGCATTAAGTTCCCCGCCTGGGGAGTACGGCCGCAAGGCTAAAACTCAAAGGAATTGACGGGGACCCGCACAAGCGGCGGAGCATGCGGATTAATTCGATGCAACGCGAAGAACCTTACCAAGGCTTGACATATACGAGAACGGGCTAGAAATAGTCAACTCTTTGGACACTCGTAAACAGGTGGTGCATGGTTGTCGTCAGCTCGTGTCGTGAGATGTTGGGTTAAGTCCCGCAACGAGCGCAACCCTCGTTCTATGTTGCCAGCACGTAATGGTGGGAACTCATGGGATACTGCCGGGGTCAACTCGGAGGAAGGTGGGGATGACGTCAAATCATCATGCCCCTTATGTCTTGGGCTTCACGCATGCTACAATGGCCGGTACAAAGGGCTGCAATACCGTAAGGTGGAGCGAATCCCAAAAAGCCGGTCCCAGTTCGGATTGAGGTCTGCAACTCGACCTCATGAAGTCGGAGTCGCTAGTAATCGCAGATCAGCAACGCTGCGGTGAATACGTTCCCGGGTCTTGTACACACCGCCCGTCAAGTCATGAAAGTCGGTAACACCTGAAGCCGGTGGCCCAACCCTTGTGGAGGGAGCCGTCGAAGGTGGGATCGGTAATTAGGACTAAGTCGTAACAAGGTAGCCGTACCGGAAGGTGCGGCTGGATCACCTCCTTTCTAAGGAGCATCTGGCACCCTCGGGTGTCCAGGCGCCAGATCAGCACCGAATGTGTGCTGCTGGTTAGCTCATGGGTGGAACATTAGACAAGGTGCCGATCGGAAGATCTCGAACTCAGTACGCTGCTTGCAGCTGGAAAGGTTCTGGTGACGCCGCCGGCACATGCACGCTGTTGGGTCCTGAGGGACCGGATGCCGCTTCATGCGGCGACCAACCTCAGGGCCTTTCTTGGCTGCCGGCGAACGGCAAGCGGGAAGGGTACCGCCCGTACTTTGAGAACTACACAGTGGACGCGAGCATCTTTGAACCGACTTCGGTCGGTTCATATAGATGATCTTAAAGATCATTAGTCAATTTCATGTGGACCTTCGGGTCCACGTCGATTCTGATAAAACTCATGTGATTTCAAGTCTTTAAGAGCAAACGGTGGATGCCTTGGCATCTGGAGCCGAAGAAGGACGTAGCAATCTGCGATAAGCCTCGGGGAGTGGATAAGCACACTTTGATCCGAGGGTCTCCGAATGGGGAAACCCCGCTGGGCGGCGTGCCGACCCAGTGACTCCCGCCTGAATATATAGGGCGGGTAGAGGGAACGTGGGGAAGTGAAACATCTCAGTACCCACAGGAAGAGAAAGCAACCGCGATTCCGTTAGTAGTGGCGAGCGAAACCGGAACAGGCTAAACCGAGTACGTGTGATATCCGGCAGGAGTTGCGTATTCGGGGTTGTGGGACTTTTCATGCTGCTCTGCCGAGCAGCGAGCGTGATGTGGCGATATAGACGAACGGCATTGAAAGGCCGGTCATAGAGGGTGCCAACCCCGTAGTCGAAATGTCTCCCACAGCGCGAAGAGTATCCCAAGTAGCACGGGGCCCGAGAAATCCCGTGTGAATCCGTCAGGACCACCTGATAAGCCTAAATACTCCCAGATGACCGATAGCGGACAAGTACCGTGAGGGAAAGGTGAAAAGTACCCCGGGAGGGGAGTGAAATAGTACCTGAAACCGTTTGCTTACAAACCGTTGGAGCCTCCTTAGTAGGGGTGACAGCGTGCCTTTTGAAGAATGAGCCTGCGAGTTAGCGATACGTGGCGAGGTTAACCCGAGTGGGGTAGCCGTAGCGAAAGCGAGTCTGAATAGGGCGATTCAGTCGCGTGTCCTAGACCCGAAGCGAAGTGATCTATCCATGGCCAGGTTGAAGCGACGGTAAGACGTCGTGGAGGACCGAACCCACTTAGGTTGAAAACTGAGGGGATGAGCTGTGGATAGGGGTGAAAGGCCAATCAAACTTCGTGATAGCTGGTTCTCTCCGAAATGCATTTAGGTGCAGCGTTGCGTGTTTCTTGCCGGAGGTAGAGCTACTGGATGGCCGATGGGCCCTACAAGGTTACTGACGTCAGCCAAACTCCGAATGCCGGTAAGTGAGAGCGCAGCAGTGAGACTGTGGGGGATAAGCTTCATAGTCGAGAGGGAAACAACCCAGACCACCAACTAAGGTCCCTAAGCGCGTGCTAAGTGGGAAAGGATGTGGAGTTGCTTAGACAACCAGGAGGTTGGCTTAGAAGCAGCCACCCTTGAAAGAGTGCGTAATAGCTCACTGGTCAAGTGATTCCGCGCCGACAATGTAACGGGGCTCAAGCACGCCACCGAAGTTGTGGCATTGACATTATTGGTAGGCCTTCGTGGTCCAGCCGTGTTGATGGGTAGGAGAGCGTCGTGTGGCCAGCGAAGCGGCGGTGTGAACCAGCCGTGGAGGCTACACGAGTGAGAATGCAGGCATGAGTAGCGAATGACGTGTGAGAAACACGTCCTCCGAAAGACCAAGGGTTCCAGGGTCAAGCTAATCTTCCCTGGGTAAGTCGGGACCTAAGGCGAGGCCGACAGGCGTAGTCGATGGACAACGGGTTGATATTCCCGTACCGGCGAAGAACCGCCCAAGCTAATCCAGTAGTGCTAAGTGTCTGAATCCCACTGACGGATCCCTTCGGGGTGAAGCGTTGGGCCTAGCGCACGACCCCATTCTGGTGCGGTTAGCGTATTAACAGGTGTGACGCAGGAAGGTAGCCCAACCCGGGCGATGGTTGTCCCGGGGCAAGTGCGTAGGCCGAGAGATAGGCAAATCCGTCTCTCACATAGGCTGAGACACGATGCGGATAAAAAGTGGGTGATCCTATGCTGCCAAGAAAAGCATCGACGCGAGGTTCAAGCCGCCCGTACCCCAAACCGACTCAGGTGGTCAGGTAGAGAATACCAAGGAGATCGAGAGAATCGTGGTTAAGGAACTCGGCAAAATGCCCCCGTAACTTCGGGAGAAGGGGGGCCTTCGACGTATTAGGACTTGCTCCGAAAGCGTTTGGAGGCCGCAGAGACTAGTGGGTAGCGACTGTTTACTAAAAACACAGGTCCGTGCCAAGTCGCAAGACGATGTATACGGACTGACGCCTGCCCGGTGCTGGAAGGTTAAGAGGACCGGTTAGCCGCAAGGCGAAGCTGAGAATTTAAGCCCCAGTAAACGGCGGTGGTAACTATAACCATCCTAAGGTAGCGAAATTCCTTGTCGGGTAAGTTCCGACCTGCACGAATGGCGTAACGACTTCCCAACTGTCTCAACCGCGAACTCGGCGAAATTGCATTACGAGTAAAGATGCTCGTTACGCGCAGCAGGACGGAAAGACCCCGTGACCTTTACTATAGTTTGGTATTGGTGTTCGGTGTGGCTTGTGTAGGATAGGTGGGAGACTTTGAAGCATGGACGCCAGTTCATGTGGAGTCATTGTTGAAATACCACTCTGGTCACTCTGGATATCTAACTTAGAACCGTAATCCGGTTCAGGGACAGTGCCTGATGGGTAGTTTAACTGGGGCGGTTGCCTCCCAAAAAGTAACGGAGGCGCCCAAAGGTTCCCTCAACCTGGTTGGCAATCAGGTGGCGAGTGTAAGTGCACAAGGGAGCTTGACTGTGAGACTGACAGGTCGAGCAGGGACGAAAGTCGGGACTAGTGATCCGGCAGTGGCTTGTGGAAGCGCTGTCGCTCAACGGATAAAAGGTACCTCGGGGATAACAGGCTGATCTTGCCCAAGAGTCCATATCGACGGCATGGTTTGGCACCTCGATGTCGGCTCGTCGCATCCTGGGGCTGGAGTAGGTCCCAAGGGTTGGGCTGTTCGCCCATTAAAGCGGTACGCGAGCTGGGTTTAGAACGTCGTGAGACAGTTCGGTCCCTATCCGCTGCGCGCGTAGGAAGTTTGAGAGGATCTGACCCTAGTACGAGAGGACCGGGTTGGACGAACCTCTGGTGTGTCAGTTGTTCCGCCAGGAGCACCGCTGATTAGCTACGTTCGGGATGGATAACCGCTGAAAGCATCTAAGCGGGAAGCCGGCCTCAAGATGAGACTTCCATGCCTTCGGGCGAGAGGCTCCCAGCCAGACTACTGGGTTGATAGGCGAGATGTGGAAGCGTGGTAACACGTGCAGCTGACTCGTACTAATAAGCCGATGACTTGATAACACACCGTTTTTGGTGCTTGCGTCCACTGAGTGGTTCTCGATGTACGGTCGAGAACCGCATAACGATCATTCGTTGTGCAGACTGAAACATCAATAGTGTTTCGGCGGCCATAGCGTGAGGGAAACGCCCGGTTACATTCCGAACCCGGAAGCTAAGCCTCACAGCGCCGATGGTACTGCAGGGGGGACCCTGTGGGAGAGTAGGACACCGCCGGACTTCTTTCGAGAAATGGCCACCCAGAGCTGGGTGGCCATTTCGCGTTAACGCGCAGAATTTGCGGGAGGATCGAGACCATGTCGGATGATGAACGACCCCAGCGGGCTTCGGGTCCCCGACGTGACGGCGATCGCAAGCCGCCGGCTGCGCGCGACGGCCAGAAGAAGCCGTACGTGAAGCGCGACGGCGACAAGCCGTACGCGAAGCGCGACGGCGACCGTAAGCCGTACGCTCCTCGCGACGGGGAGCGGAAACCGTACGTGAAACGCGACGGCGACCGTAAGCCGTACGCTCCTCGCGACGGGGAGCGTAAGCCGTATGTGAAGCGTGACGGCGACAAGCCGTACGCGAAGCGCGACGGCGACCGTAAGCCGTACGCTCCTCGCGATGGCGAGCGCAAGCCGTACGTGAAGCGTGACGGCGACCGTCCGTACGCTCCTCGCGATGGCGAACGGAAGCCGTACGTGAAGCGTGACGGCGACCGTCCGTACGCTCCTCGCGATGGGGAGCGGAAGCCGTATGTGAAGCGTGACGGTGACAAGCCGTACGCGAAGCGCGACGGCGACCGTAAGCCGTACGCTCCCCGCGACGGAGACCGTAAGCCGTACCAGAAGCGTGACGGCGACCGATCGTACGCGCCGCGTGACGGAGAGCGTCGCTCCTACCCGACTCGCGGAGGTGCCGATCGGCCGGCCCGTGATCCTCGTGAGATCGACACTCGTTCGGTGCGGCCTCGTCACGACGAGCCCGAGGTTCCGGAGGAGATCACTCCTCAGGACCTGCACTCGAGTGCGCGGAACGAGCTGAAGACGCTCAGCAAGGAGAACGCCGACTGGGTCGCGCGTCACCTCGCGATGGCGGCGCAGCTCATCGACGAAGACCCCGAGCGCGCGCACGCGCATGCGATCGCCGCAACGCGTCGCGCCGGCCGGATCGCCATCGTCCGCGAGACCGCGGCGATCACGGCATACGGCATCGGCGACTACGCGCTGGCGCTGCGCGAGCTGCGCACGTACCGCCGGATCTCCGGCCGCGATGACCAGATCGCGCTCATGGTCGACAGCGAGCGCGGTGTCGGTCGCGCGGATCGCGCTCTCGAGGTGGGCCGCGCCGTCGATCGCGCATCCCTGCCCACGAGTGTGCGGGTGGAGCTGGCGATCGCGATGTCCGGGGCCCGTCTCGACCTCGGCGAGACCGAGAGGGCTCTGCTCGAGCTCGACATCCCGGAACTCGACCCGAACAACGCCTTCGAGTGGAGTCCGGCACTGTTCGCCGCACGCGCTGCGGTGCTGGAAGAACTCGGTCGAGCGGATGAGGCGGCCGAGTGGAACCGGCGTGCGCTGGTCGCCGCCGATGCCCTTGACGCCGCGGCGGGCCTGGCTGACACCGAGGTCGTCTTCGTGGAGTCGATCGAGGACGAGTTCGACGATTCCGACGTCGACGATTCCGCGCACGACGCCTCCGAAGAGGCTGATGCCGCGGTCGAGGCTGACCCGTCGGACGAGGACGTCGCACCCGCTGATGTCGTACCCGGTGATGACACAGCTGCTGACGACGCGTCCGGCGATGACGACGCGGAGGCGCCCGTCGAGGACGAGCGCTGATGGCGTGGTTCTCGCGGCCTGCCGGGGCGACGCCGTTGGACGGCGTCGACGTGGTCCTGGCCGACCTGGACGGTGTCGTCTACGCGGGAGCCGGCGCGCTGCCGCACGCCGTCGAGAGCTTGAATCTCGCCCGTGAGGGGCGCCGGCTCGGCTACATTACGAACAATGCCTCGCGCACCGACATCTCCGTCGCCGCGCACCTCAGCGACCTCGGTCTGCCGACCCGCGCAGACGAGGTCGTGACCAGTCCACAGGCGGCGATGCGCCTGCTGACCGCACGCATCGCGCCCGGCTCGACCGTGCTGGTCGTCGGGGGAGACGGCCTCGTCACCGAGGTGGAGAAGGCCGGCTTCGCTGTCACGCGCAGCGCCGACGACAACCCGGCAGCCGTGGTGCAGGGCTTCGCGCCCGAGGTCGGCTGGACGCATCTGGCAGAGGCCGCGTTCGCGCTGAAGGTCCCGGAGGAGGAGGGCGGCATCCCCTGGATCGCCACGAACACCGACTGGACCATCCCGCAGGCGCGGGGCATGGCGCCGGGCAACGGCACGCTCGTCTCCGCTGTGCACACGGCCATCGGGCGACTGGCGACCGTCGCCGGCAAGCCGGAGGTGCCGATCTTCGATGAGGCCGTCGCCCGGTTCGGGGCACAGCATCCGCTCTTCCTCGGTGACCGGCTCGACACCGACATCCTCGGCGCCAACCGCGCAGGTATCCCCTCGGCACTGGTGATCACCGGGGTCGACCGGCCCAAGCACCTGCTCGCCGCGCCCGCGGATTCTCAGCCGACGTTCCTGCTGTCCGATCTGCGCGAACTGCACGAGCCCTATCCGGTCGCGAAGGTCCGCGACGGCGTGGTTGCGGTCGGCGAGGCGCGCGTGCGTATCGAGGGTGCCGACGTGCGGATCCTCTCCGCCGGCGACCGGCCGATCGACCTGCTGCGTGCGGGCACGAGGGCGATCTGGGACACCGGCCGTGCGATCTTCGGGTTCCGGGTGCCCGAGCAGCTCTACGCCGACCCGTTCCATCGCCCGTAGCCGCACGTCGCGCCGCGTCCGCGCGACGCCCGTCGTATCCTGGGCAGATGGAGCGCACCCTCGACCCCGCCGACGAGCAGAACGACCTGGTCTCGACGCTCGAGGTGATCGAGGCGCAGCCGCTCGCGTCCCGGGCACAGGGCTATGAGAGCCTCCACGACGCGCTCGCCCGGCGGCTCGAGTCCGCGCCGACGACCACCGCGCGTCCGTGACCGCACGCCTCGACGCGGCGCTGGCCGCCAGGGGGCTGGCCCGCTCGCGCACGCACGCCCAGAGCCTGATCACCGAGGGGCTCGTGACAGTCGACGGCCGCCCGGTCGTCAAGCCCTCCGCACAGGTCGGCGACGACGTGCTGCTCGAGGTCGCCGTCGCCGATCACTACGTCAGCCGCGCCGCGCACAAGCTGATCGCCGGGCTCGACGCGTTCGGTGTGGATGTCCGCGGGCGCCTCGCTCTCGACATGGGCGCATCGACGGGCGGGTTCACCCAGGTGCTGCGCGAGCGCGGTGCCGACCCCGTGATCGCGGTCGACGTGGGGCACGGGCAGCTCGCCGCCCCGATCGCGATCGACGGCGGCGTGATCCCCATCGAGGGGTTCAACGTCCGCTACATGACGCCCGAGAGCCTCGCGTCAGCCAGCGGCGTGACCGCGCGGCCCGACGTGATCACCGGCGACCTGTCGTTCATATCCCTCACGCATGTGCTGCCCGCAGCCCGGGCCGTCGCCGCGGACACCGCCGATCTCGTCCTGCTCGTGAAGCCGCAGTTCGAGGTGGGCCGCACGGCCGTGAAGGGCGGGCTCGTCACCGATGCCGGCCTCCGTGCCGATGCGCTCGCCACGGTCCTGTGGGCGGGGTGGGACAACGGACTCGGCACGCTCGGCGTGATCGCCTCGCCGATCGCGGGCACCCACGGCAACGCCGAGTTCGTCGTGCACCTCGCGCCGGGCCGCGGTGAGAATCCGACAGAATGGTTGGAGACCGTGAACCGACTGGCGGGGAGCCGATGAGCGACGACGAGCGCAGCATCCTGGTCGTCGTGCACGCCCAGCGCGACGACACCGTGCACGCTGCCGCGCGCGTGATCACTGCGCTGCGCGAAGCAGGCGCCCGGCCCGTCCTGCCGCTCGAGGACAGGGCGATCCTGGCGGCCGCCGTCGACGGCTTCCGCGACGTGGCGACGCTCGGCGACGACGTCGCCGTCGAGGACATCGAGTTGGCCATCGTGCTCGGCGGTGACGGGACGATACTGCGCGCGGCGGAGCTCGTACGCGAAGGCACGGCTCCCGTCCTCGGCATCAACATGGGTCACGTCGGCTTCCTGGCGGAGATCGAGCGCGACGACATGGATGACGCGGTGCACCGCGTCATCGCCCGCGACTACGAGGTCGAGGAGCGCCTCGCCCTGCAGGTGCGGGTGAAGGACTCCGAGGATGCGGTCATCTTCGAGACCTGGGCGCTCAACGAGGCGACCGTCGAGAAGGCCAGCCGCGAGCGGATGCTCGAGGTCGTCATCGAGGTGGACGGACGCCCGCTGTCGTCGTTCGGGTGCGACGGCGTCGTCGTCTCGACCCCGACCGGCTCGACCGCCTACAACTTCTCCGCAGGCGGGCCGGTGATCTGGCCGACGGTGCAGGCGATGTCGGTGGTGCCGCTGTCGGCGCACGCCCTCTTCGCCAAGCCGCTCGTCGTCGGCCCGGAGCACGCCGTCGCGATCGAGGTGCTCGAGCGCACGAACGGCGTCGGCATCCTCTGGTGCGACGGACGCCGATCGCACGAGCTGCCCCCTGGCGCCCGCGTCGTCATGCGGCGCTCCGAGCGGCCCGTGCGGCTCGCGCGGCTGCACCCTGCCGCGTTCACCGACCGGATCGTGCGCAAGTTCCGCCTTCCCGTCGAAGGATGGCGGGGCCCGACGGCGTCGAACGGCGCCCCGACCACCGGTACCGTCGCGACCACCGGGGCGGCCGAGTGATCGAGCAGATGAGCCTGCGTGATCTCGGCGTCATCGCCGAAGCCACGCTCCCCATCGGACCCGGATTCACCGCGATCACCGGTGAGACCGGCGCGGGCAAGACGATGGTCGTCACCGGCCTCGGGATGCTGCTCGGCCAGCGCGCCGACTCGGGCGTGGTGCGCTCGGGCGCCGCGCAGGCCTCCGTCGAGGGCGTCTGGATCGTGCCGGAGACCGGACCCGTTACTGAGCGCGTCCGCGAAGCGGGTGGCGACGTGGAGTCCATCGGCGACGGACGCGCGGAGCTCATCGTCGGCCGGACGGTCTCGAGCGAGGGTCGCGGCCGCGCGTCCGTCGGAGGTCGCGCCGCACCGGCCGGGGTGCTCGCCGATCTCGCCGACCACCTCGTCGTCGTGCACGGGCAGTCCGACCAGCTCCGGCTGCGTTCTGCCGTCGCACAGCGCGACGCCCTCGACAGGTTCGGGGGAGCACCGGTGGCGGACGCGCTGGCCGCGTATCGCGACGAGTACGAGCGGTTCAGGGCCCTTGACGTCGAGCTCAGCTCACTCACGTCCGACCGCGATGACCGCGCCCGTGAGGCAGCCGACCTGCGCGCGGCCATCGACGGGATCGAGCAGGTGGCGCCGCAGCAGGGCGAGGACGCGGAGCTGACCCAGCGCGCCGAGCGCCTGGCCAACGCCGAGCAGCTGCGGGAGGCCGCGGCATCCGCTCATCAGGCGCTGTCCAGCGACGACGGCGCCCCCGACGTGCAGGCGCTGCTCGCCGACGCGCGCCGCGTGCTCGAGCGTGCGGGCGATCCCCGCCTGGAGGGCCTCGGCGCGCAGATCGCCGAACTCGGCTACCGGGCAGCGGATCTCGCCGGTGAACTGGCCGGATACCTCGCGGATCTCGATGAGACCGGGCCGCACGAACTCGCCGCCGTCGAGGAGCGCCGTGCCGTCCTGGGCGGCCTCATCCGCGAGCACGGGAGCATCGACGCCGCGATCGCGCTGCTCGAGACCGGGTCGGCGCGCCTCGTCGAACTCGACGACGACGGCGACCGGATCGAGCGGCTGACCGCATCGCGGGATGCTGCTGCCGCTGCCCTCGACGACGCGGCGGCCGCGCTCACCGCCGCCCGCTCGCCCGCCGCCGAGCGGCTCGGGGCCGCGGTCACCGCCGAACTGCGCGCGCTCGCGATGCCGGACGCGACGCTGAGCGTCGCGGTCGCCGAGGGAACGCCCTCCGCCGCCGGTCGGGACGACGTCGCGCTCCTCCTCGCTCCGCACCCCGGTGCGCAGCCGCGGTCGGTCTCGAAGGGCGCGTCCGGGGGAGAGCTCAGCCGGGTCATGCTCGCGATCGAGGTCGTGATCGCCGCAGTGGATCCGGTTCCGACGTTCGTCTTCGACGAGGTCGACGCCGGTATCGGCGGTGCTGCGGCCATCGAGGTGGGCAGGCGCCTGGCGCGGCTCGCGGAGAACTCCCAGGTCATCGCCGTCACCCACCTGGCTCAGGTCGCCGCCTTCGCGGGGCGACACCTGACCGTCGTCAAGGCCAGCGACGGCTCGGTCACCGCATCCGATGTGCGCCGCCTCGACGGCCCGGACCGCGAGGCCGAGATCGCGCGGCTGCTCTCGGGCACCCCCGATTCAGAGGCCGCGCTCACCCACGCCCGCGAGCTGCTCGCCACCGGCGCCGCGGCGTCCGGGTGAGTCGTCAGCTTCCTGCCGATTCCGACTGATAGGATCAAAGCCCGTGATGCAGACTTCAGAATCAGCCGCGGAAACGACGAACGACACCACCAGGCACATCTTCGTGACCGGAGGTGTCGTTTCCTCTTTGGGCAAGGGCCTGACGGCGGCAAGCCTCGGCAATCTGCTCACGGCGCGCGGCCTCCGCGTCGTCATGCAGAAGCTGGACCCGTACCTCAACGTCGACCCCGGCACCATGAACCCGTTCCAGCACGGCGAGGTGTTCGTGACCGATGACGGGGCCGAGACCGACCTCGACATCGGGCACTATGAGCGCTTCCTCGACGTCGAGCTCAACCAGGCCGCGAACGTCACGACGGGTCAGATCTACTCGCAGGTGATCGCCCGCGAGCGCCGCGGCGAGTACCTCGGCGACACCGTGCAGGTCATCCCGCACATCACGGATGAGATCAAGCGCCGGATGCGCCTGCAGGCCACCGAGGACCCGCGCCCCGACGTCATCATCACCGAGGTGGGCGGCACCGTCGGCGACATCGAGTCGCAGCCGTTCATCGAGTCGGCTCGCCAGATCCGCCACGAGCTCGGGCGCGGCAACGTGTTCTTCGTGCACGTGTCGCTCGTGCCCTATATGGGCGCCTCCGCCGAGCAGAAGACCAAGCCGACCCAGCACTCGGTCGCCGCGCTGCGGTCGATCGGCATCCAGCCGGACGCCCTCGTGCTGCGCAGCGACCGTCCCGTCACCGAGTCGAACAAGCGCAAGATCGCGCTCATGTGCGACGTCGACGAGGACGCGGTCGTCAACGCCACCGACGCGGCCAGCATCTATGACATCCCCTCGATGCTCCACGATCAGGGCCTCGACGAGTACATCGTCCGCTCGCTGGGGCTGACCAAGGCCGCCGAGGTCGACTGGTCGCGCTGGGAGAAGGTGCTCGGCGCGGTGCACAACCCCAAGCACGAGGTCACCATCGGCCTGGTCGGCAAGTACATCGACCTGCCCGACGCCTATCTGTCGGTGACCGAGGCGCTCAAGGCCGGCGGCTTCGCGCAGGAGACCCAGGTCAGCATCCGCTGGATCCCGTCCGACACCTGCGAGACGCCGGAGGGCGCCGAGAAGGCGCTGGCCGACCTCGACGGCATCGTCGTGCCCGGCGGCTTCGGCATCCGCGGCATCGAGGGCAAGCTCGGCGCGCTGCGCTTCGCCCGTGAGCAGGGCATCCCCACGCTCGGCATCTGCCTGGGCCTGCAGTGCATGGTGATCGAGTACGCCCGCCACGTCGCGGGCATCGACGGCGCCTCGTCGAGCGAGTTCGACCCCGGCACGCAGCACCCCGTCATCGCGACGATGGCCGAGCAGGTCGACATCATCGATCACGGCGACATGGGCGGCACGATGCGTCTCGGCCTGTACACGGCCGACCTGGCCGAGGGCTCGGTGGCCGCTGAGGTGTACGGCGCGTCGCAGTCGCAGGAGCGTCACCGCCACCGCTACGAGGTCAACAACGCGTATCGCGAGCAGCTGGCCGCCGCAGGCCTGATCTTCTCCGGGCTGTCGCCCGACCGCAACCTCGTCGAGTACGTCGAGCTGCCGCGCGACGTGCACCCGTACTACATCGCCACACAGGCCCACCCGGAGCTGCGCTCGCGGCCGACGCAGGCGCACCCGCTGTTCCGCGGACTCATCGGCGCGGCGCTCGAGCGTCACAGCGCGAGCGAGCTCTTCGACGTCGAAAATGGCTGACCTGCTGAGCGACGACCCGTCCGAGGGGACGGTCACGCGCAGCGTGACCGTCTACCGCGGCCGCGTGTGGAACATCCGCCGCGACGAGGTCGACTACAACGGCGAGACGATCGTCCGCGAGTACATGGACCACACCGGTGCGGTGGCGATCCTCGCGCTGGACGACGAGGATCGGATGCTGCTGATCAAGCAGTACCGGCACCCCGTGCGCATGCGCGACTGGGAGATCCCTGCCGGGCTCCTCGACGTCGCCGGTGAGGATCCGCTCGCCTCGGCGCAGCGCGAGCTCGCCGAGGAGGCCGACCTCGTCGCCGATCGCTGGGATGTGCTGGGCGAGTTCTACACCACCCCCGGTGGCAGCGACGAGGCCATCCGCATCTACCTCGCGCGCGGGCTCCGCTCGGCGGACGAGACCTTCGCCCGCACGGCGGAGGAGGCCGACATCGAGGTGCGCTGGGCGCCCCTCGATGAGGTCGTCGACGCGATCCTCGATCGCCGGCTGCAGAACCCCTCGCTCGTCGTGGGCGCGCTCGCCGCGCACACGTCACGTGCGCGCGGGTGGGCAACGCTCGCTCCCGCCGACAGCGCCTGGCCCCGCCGCTCCCGAGCGCTGCACGACTAGGCTCTCCGCATGCAGCCGGCTCGTGCGATCGACGCCTACCTGCGGCACATCACGATCGAGCGCGGGCTCTCCGAGCACACCATCGGCGCCTACCGGCACGATCTGGGCGGGTACGCGCACTGGCTGCGGGAGCAGGGCATCACCGACACGGATGCGGTGACCCCTGCCGTCGTGGCGGCGTTCGCCGCCGCCCGGGCGTCGGCCGAGCCGGCGCCGGCAGCATCCAGCCTCGCCCGCCTGCAGTCGTCCGTGCGCGGGCTGCACCGCTTCCTCGCGCGCGAGGGGATCAGCGCGGACGACCCCACCGGGCGACTGCGCCCGCCGAAGGCGCCGCGTCCGCTGCCGAAGGCCCTGACGATCGAGCAGGTGGAGCAGCTGCTCGATGCTGCCGGCCCGGCCGAGGCGGAGGGTGATCTCACCGGACTTCGCGATCGCGCGCTCCTGGAGCTGCTGTACGCGACGGGCGCGCGTGTCTCCGAGGCGGTGCAGCTGGACGTCGACGACGTGTCGCACGGCGATGTGCTCAGGGTGCGCGGCAAGGGCTCCAAGGAGCGGATCGTGCCGGTCGGCTCGTTCGCGCGGGCAGCGCTGGACGCCTACCTCACGCGGGCCCGGCCCGAGCTGTCTCGGCGGGGCAGGGCGACGCCGCGACTCTTCCTCGGCGCACGCGGGGCGCCGCTGTCGCGCCAGAGCGCGTGGCTCGTGATCCAGCGGGCGTCCGAACGCGCGCAGCTCACCGCGCACGTGTCGCCGCACACCCTGCGACACTCGTTCGCGACGCACCTGCTGCAGGGCGGCGCGGACGTGCGCGTCGTGCAGGAGCTGCTCGGGCACGCGTCGGTGGCGACCACCCAGATCTACACCCACGTGTCGGTCGACGCGCTCCGCGACGTGTATGCGACCTCGCACCCTCGGGCGCGCTGATCGCCGATCTCGATGCGCCCGCTCCGCGGGCACTCGACCCGGCGCATCTCGGTGCGGCGATGCGCCGTGGGCGGGGCCCGGTCGGTGACTAGAATCGGTGAACGACATGGGAAAGCAAGGAGTGCCGGTGGCGGTCAGCAAGCGAGGCGCGACGAAGGCCTCAACGGACGAGACCCCGATGGGGCCGACCGGTCGTCCGTATCACGGGTTCCCGACCCCTCCCAAGCTCGACGGCCATGGCCCTGCGCGCATCATCTCGCTGTGCAACCAGAAGGGCGGCGTCGGCAAGACGACGACGACCATCAACCTGGCCGCCTCCCTCGCCGAGTACGGCCGGAAGGTCCTCGCCGTCGACTTCGACCCGCAGGGCGCCCTGTCGGCCGGTCTGGGCATCCCCACGCATGACGTGCCCACGATCTACGATCTGCTGCTGGACACCAAGCGCGAGCCGAAGGATGTGATCGTCCAGACGAGCGTCGAGGGGCTCGACGTCCTCCCGGCGAACATCGACCTGTCGGCCGCCGAGGTGCACCTGGTCAACGAGGTCGCGCGCGAGGCGATCCTGGCGCGGGTGCTGCGCAAGGTCGCCGGCGACTACGACGTGATCCTCATCGACTGCCAGCCGTCGCTCGGCCTCCTCACCGTGAACGCACTGACCGCGAGCCACGGCGTGCTGATCCCGCTCGAGTGCGAGTTCTTCGCCCTGCGCGGCGTCGCGCTGCTGATCGAGACGATCGACAAGGTGCGCGACCGCCTGAACCCCTCGATCACGCTCGACGGCGTCCTGGCCACCATGTACGACCCGCGCACGCTGCACTCCCGTGAGGTGCTCGAGCGCGTGGTCGACGCCTTCGGCGACCAGGTGCTCGAGACGGTCATCGGTCGCACGGTCAAGTTCCCGGACGCCTCGGTGTCGGGGATGCCGATCACCGACTTCGCGCCCGAGCATCCGGCCGCACAGGCCTATCTGCGTCTGGCGCGGGAGCTGGTCTCCCGTGGCGCCGTCGCCTGAATCCGCTTCGGGCACGGAGGCCGGCGACGGGTTCCGCGTCTCACTCGGCGTCTTCGACGGGCCGTTCGACCTGCTGCTGACGCTGCTCTCCAAGCACGAGCTCGACATCACCGATGTGTCGCTGAGCACCGTCACCGGGGAGTTCATCGCCTACCTGCGCGAGCTCGAGGTCGACGAGGAGCTGGAGCAGGCCTCGGAGTTCCTCGTGGTCGCGGCCACCCTCCTCGACATGAAGGTGGCGGGACTCCTGCCGCAGGGTGAACTCGTCGACGCCGAGTCCGTCGCGCTCCTCGAGGCCAGGGACCTGCTGTTCGCGCGCCTGCTGCAGTACCGCGCGTTCAAGGAGGTGTCGGTGTGGTTCGCGCGCTGCCTGCAGCGCGAGGAGGGCCGGCATGCGCGCACGGTCAAGCTCGACGCGAAGTACCGCAACGCGGTGCCCGAGCTGGTCTGGACCCTCACACCCGACGACTTCGCCGCGCTCGCGCTGCTCGCGTTCGCACCCAAGGAGATCCCGCACGTCGGCCTCGACCACCTGCACGCGCCGCTGATCAGCATCCGCGAGCAGGCTGCCGTCGTCGTCACGCTGCTCCGCAACGCCGGCTCGCTGAACTTCCGCGAGCTCGTCGCCGGTGTCGCCCAGCCGGGCATCGTCGTGGCCCGCTTCCTGTCGGTGCTCGAGCTGTACCGCCACGCCGCACTCTCGTTCGAGCAGCTGGAGCCGCTCGGCGAACTCACCCTGCGCTGGACCGCCGAACGGTGGTCCGACGAGAACCTCGCCAGTCTGGGGGCCGACTATGACCGATGACGCTGCGACCGGAGGCTCGACCGGGGGAGATGTCGCTCGGCGGCTCGAGGCGATCCTTCTGATCGTCGAGGAGCCGCAGAGCCTCGTCTCGCTCGCCGCCGCGATCGGCTCGCCCGTCCCGGCGGTGCGCCAGGCGATCGAGGGACTCGTCGCCGACTACGACGGCGAGTCCGGCGGGCCGCGTCGCGGCTTCGAACTGCGCGAGGTCGGAGGCGGCTGGCGCCTGTACGCCCGCGAGGAGCACGACGACCTCATCAGCGAGTACGTCAACTCGCAGGCCCCGTCTCGGCTGTCGCAGGCGGCGCTCGAGACGCTCGCCGTCATCGCGTACAAGCAGCCGGTCACCCGCGGTCAGGTCGCGTCGATCCGTGCGGTCAACGTCGACTCGGTCGTGCGGACGCTCCTGGCCCGTGGGCTCATCACCGAGGTCTTCACCGACGCCGAGACCGGCGCCATCAACTACGGCACCACGGATGCGCTGCTGGTGCATCTGGGCATCAACTCGCTCGACGAGCTGCCGCCGGTGTCGCCGCTGCTCGACGACGGGTCGGCAGGATTCGAGAGCGAGGCAGTGCGATGACCGCTGAGGGACATGACCCGGCAGACGAGGGCGTACGACTGCAGAAGGTGCTCGCCAACGCGGGCGTCGCGTCGCGGCGCGTGTCGGAGCAGCTGATCGTGGAAGGCCGTGTGCGCGTCAACGGCGAGGTCGTCACCGAGCTCGGCAGCCGCATCCATCCGGAGACCGATCTGGTCGACGTCGACGGCACCGCCATCCAGCTCGACCAGTCCAAGCGGTACGTCATGCTCAACAAGCCCACCGGGGTCGTCAGCTCGATGAGCGACGACCGCGGGCGCACCGACCTCCGTCGTTTCACGGCCGACTACCCCGAGCGGCTCTTCAATGTGGGGCGGCTCGATGCGGAGACCAGCGGCCTGCTCGTCCTCACCAACGACGGCGAGCTCGCGCACGTGCTCGCGCACCCGTCGTTCGGCGTGACCAAGGTCTACATCGCGAAGGTCGAGGGGCGCGTGACCCCGCAGACGATCGCGAAGCTCACGAAGGGCATCGAGCTGGACGACGGCCCGATCTCGGCCGACAAGGCGCGGCTGCTGGATGCGTCGGCCGGCACGAGCCTCGTCGAGCTCACCCTGCACTCGGGGCGGAACCGCATCGTGCGGCGCATGATGGCCGCTGTCGGGCACCCCGTCGTGGAGCTCGTCCGCCGCCAGTTCGGGCCCCTGCACCTGGGGACGCTCCCAGCCGGCCGCAGTCGCGAGTTGACTAAGGTGGAACAGGGCGCATTGCTGACACTCGCGCGCCGTGACCCGGGGGACCAGGAGACCGAGTGAGCACCACGACCGACGCGCGCGCCGCCGCGCCGCTGGCCGCGCGCACGTCGGGAACCGTCCGCATCGTCGGGTCCGGTCTGCTCGGATCGAGCATCGGCCACGCCCTCTCGGCGCTGGGCGTCGATGTCGCGCTCGCCGACGCGTCGCCCGCCCAGCTGCGCCTCGCCGTCGACTACGGCGCCGGGCGTCTCGCCGCTGCCGACGATGCGCCGTCGCTCATCGTCGTGGCGGTGCCGCCGGACGTCACCGCCGATGTGATCGAGCGCGAGCTCGCGGACTACCCGGATGCCGTCGTCACCGATGTCGCCTCCGTGAAGCTCGAGCCGCTCCACGCACTGCGCGCCCGCGGGGTCGATCTGTCCCGCTACATCGGCTCGCATCCGCTGGCCGGCCGCGAGCGGGGTGGCGCCATCTCCGCCCGCGCCGACATCTTCGTGGGGCGCCCCTGGGTGGTCTGCCGCGACGGCGAGACCTCGTCGGCCGACCTCGCTGTCGTCGAGGGACTCGCGCTCGACCTGGGCGCGACGCCCATCGAGATGTCTCCGGAAGACCACGACCGATCGGTCGCCCTCGTCTCGCATGTGCCGCAGATCGTCGCCAGCGTGCTGGCCGCCCGATTCGTCGGTGCCGCAGACGAATCGCTGCGACTGGCCGGCCAGGGCGTGCGCGACACCACGCGGATCGCCGCATCCGCCCCAGAACTGTGGGTCCAGATCCTCGGCGCGAACGCCGCGCCGGTCGTCGAAGTGCTCGACGCGCTCGCCGGCGACCTGGCCGATGTAGCCGAGGCGCTGCGGCTTCCCGACGCACCCGGTTCGCGCCGCGCCGTCGCCGACACCATCCGCCGCGGCAACGAGGGTGTCGAGCGGCTGCCGGGCAAGCACGGGCAGAACCGCCGCTTCGAGCAGGTGGTCGTCATGGTCGACGACACCCCGGGCCAGCTCGGGCGCCTCTTCGGCGAGCTCGGCGAGCTCGATGTGAACGTGGAAGACCTGCGCCTGGAGCATTCTCCCGGCGCCCAATTCGGCCTGGCCGAGATCAGTGTCGTGCCCGACGCCGTGCGCCGTGCGGTGGACGGGCTCGAGGCGCGCGGCTGGAAGATTGCGAGCACCACCAATGACTGACCCATCGGCCCCCGCGGGCGTCGACGAGCCGATCGTCGTGGCCATCGACGGACCCGCCGGCAGCGGCAAGTCCAGTGTGTCCAAGCAGGTCGCACGGCGCCTCGGCTTCGGCTACCTCGACACCGGAGCCGCGTACCGCGCGCTCGCCTGGCACGCGCTGGCGCACGGCGTGGACACATCCGACTCGGCATCCGTCCTCGACGTCGTCGGCGACTTCGACTATGCGATCTCGCTCGACCCCGACGCGTACTGGGTGCGCGTCGGGCAGACGGACGTCACCGCGGCGATCCGAGAGACCCACGTCACCGAGGCCGTCAGCGGTGTGGCCCGCGTGCCCGCCGTCCGCGAGTCGGTGAACGCGCTGTTCCGGTCGCTGGTCGACGGATCCGGACGCCCCGGCGTCGTCATCGAAGGGCGTGACATCACGACGGTCGTCGCCCCGGATGCGCCTGTGCGGATCCTGCTGACGGCATCGCCCGCCGTGCGGGCGGCGCGTCGCAGCGCCGAGGTCACCACGCAGTCGGCGGCCGATGTCGCCGAGGCGCTGCACCGCCGCGACGCGGCGGACTCGACCGTGGTCGACTTCCTGACCGCGGCGCCCGGCGTCACGGTGGTGGATTCGACCGATTTGGACTTCGATCAGACCGTGGAAGCGGTCATCGGCGTGATCTCCACGGTCACGTCGGCACAGACGGGAGCGACCCATGGGCGCTGAAGATGAAGAGTACGTGGGCGGTCCTGACCGCCTCGAAGAGAAGCTGACAGACCTCGACGAGGTGCTCGCCGAGCAGCGCGCCACCGCCCTGCGGGCCGGGCTCAGCGACTACGAGCTGGATGATGAGGATGCGGCGCTCCTCGCCGGCGTCGAGCTCGGCGAGGACGGCATCGAGTTCCTGCCCGCGCTCCCCGTGATCGCCATCGTCGGCCGCCCGAACGTCGGCAAGTCCGCGCTGGTGAACCGGATCCTCGGCCGCCGCGAGGCTGTCGTCGAGGACACCCCCGGCGTCACCCGCGACCGCGTCACCTACAAGGGCGAGTGGATGGACCGCCGGTTCTCGCTCGTCGACACCGGCGGCTGGGAGCCGGACGCGAAGGGGATCGACGCGTCGGTCGCGGCGCAGGCCGAGATCGCCATCGACCTCTCCGACGTCGTGCTGTTCGTCGTCGACGCGATGGTCGGCGCCACCTCCACCGACGAGCACGTCGTGCGCCTGCTGCGCAAGAGCGGCAAGCCCGTGTTCCTCGTCGCGAACAAGATCGACGACGCCCGCCACGAACCAGAGGCCGCCGCGCTCTGGAACCTCGGCCTCGGCGAGCCGCACCCGGTCTCCGCCATCCACGGCCGTGGTGTCGCCGACCTCCTCGACGAGGTCCTGAAGGTCCTGCCCGAGATCTCCGCTGTCGCCAAGCACGAGATCGGCGGCCCGCGCCGGGTGGCGATCCTCGGTCGCCCGAACGTGGGCAAGTCCTCGCTGCTCAACAAGGCCGCGGGGGAGGAGCGGGTCGTCGTCAACGACCTCGCCGGCACCACCCGCGATCCGGTCGATGAGATCGTCGACCTCGGCGGCAAGCTCTGGCGCTTCGTCGACACCGCAGGCATCCGCCGTCGCGTGCACCTGCAGCAGGGCGCCGACTTCTACGCGTCCCTGCGCACCTCGGCCGCGCTCGAGAAGGCCGAAGTCGCCGTCGTCGTGCTCGACGTGTCGGAGTCGCTGAGCGAGCAGGACGTGCGCATCATCGACCTCGTGCTCGAGTCTGGCCGTGCGCTCGTCCTCGCCTTCAACAAGTGGGACCGTCTGAACGACGAGGACCTCGAGAACGCCGACCGCCGTCGTTACCTCGAGCGCGAGATCGAGCAGGACCTCGCGCATGTCGCGTGGGCGCCCCGCGTCAACATCTCCGCCCGCACGGGGCGTCACCTCGACAAGCTCGTGCCCGCGCTCGAGACGGCGCTCGAGTCGTGGGATCGCCGTATCCCCACCGGCAAGTTCAACGCGTTCCTGTCCGAGCTCGTCGCCGAGCACCCGCACCCGCTGCGGGGTGGCAAGCAGCCGCGCATCCTGTTCGGCACGCAGGCCTCGACCAGGCCGCCGACGTTCGTGCTGTTCACGACCGGCTTCCTCGACCCCGGGTACCGGCGCTTCATCCAGCGCCGCCTCCGCGAGCTGTACAGCTTCGAGGGCACGCCGATCGTGGTCAACATGCGGGTGCGGGAGAAGCGCCAGCGCTGACCGGTCGGGCGTTGCCCCGCGTCAGCCTTGGCGGCTGGGGCGCACCATCGCGGTCTGATCCGGCGCGGCGAAGCCGAACTGCTCGTACAGCCCGTGCGCGTCCCCGGTGAACAGCACCCAGCGGAAATCGCGACCAGGGCCCTGGTCGATCATGTGGGACATGAGGCGCTTGCCGAGCGCGTGGCCGCGGTGCTCGGGCAGCACGAAGACATCGGCGAGGTACGCGAAGCCCACGCCGTCCGAGACGGCGCGGGCGAAGCCGACCTGCTCGCCGGTGTCGGCACGGTACGCGCCGACGACCCGCCACGCCGAGGCGAGCTGGGCGTCGATGTCGGCACGCGTGCGCCAGCGACCCCAGTACGCGTCGGTCGAGAGCCATCCCCACACGACATCCGCCTGGATCCGTGCGGGGTCGTCGTCGAGTTCGTAGTCCATCGGTCCATCCTGAGGGCACCTCGCCGCGGGTGAAGGCAGCCACCACAGGATCGGTGGCCCGCTCTTTCCCTTCGTGTCGTCGGATCGCGGTTCCGCGTCGGGCGTGTGACAGTGTGGAAGCGTGACGATCGAGCCGCCTGCCCCCGGTGAGCCGCGACGCCCGTTCGGGTCGCGGAACCCCGGCGACGCGTGGGTCGTCGCCCCCGACGGCACCCGCTATTGGGGGCGGTTCGGTGCGGCTGGACTGCTCGCGATCGACGCCGAGCGCGGCATCCTGCTGCAGCACCGTGTCTCCTGGAGTCATCACGGCGACACCTGGGCGCTGCCGGGCGGTGCGCGACATGAGGGCGAGTCCGCCTCCGACGGCGCACTGCGTGAGGCGGCCGAGGAGGCCGGCGTCCCCGATGGCGCGATCCGGCCGCGGATGCTGAGCGTCCTGGATCTCGGGTACTGGTCGTACACCACGCTCGTCGGCGACGTGGCGGAGGCGTTCGAGCCGGAGATCAGCGACCCGGAGAGCCGGGAGCTCGCCTGGGTCGCGGCCGATGCCATCGACCGATACCCCCTGCATCCGGGTTTCGCGGACTCGTGGACGACGCTGCGCCCCCTCCTGGCAGTCCGCCCGGCGGTCGTCGTCGACATCGCCAATGTCGTCGGCGCCGTCCCCGACGGTTGGTGGCGCGATCGCGCAGGTGCCGCCGGACGTCTGACCGGGCGGATCGCCGCGCTCGCCGAGGCGGGTGCTCCCGCCGGCGTCCTGGATCTGCCGGGTCACACCTGGTTCCCGGAGTGGGTCGCTGTCGTGGAGGGGCGGGCATCCGACGCGCGCGGTGCGGCCGGCGTCGAGCTGGTGAGGGCGCCCGGCTCCGGCGACGACGAGATCGTCGCGCAGACCGTGCGGCTCGTCGAGGCTGGTCGCACCGTGACCGTCGTCACCAGCGACCGCGAACTCGCGGCCCGCGTGACGCAGGCGGGCGCGATCGCGCGGGGTGCCCGCTGGCTGCTCGACCTGCTCGACTGAGCTCGTCCGCCGCTACCGCCCCAGGAACTTCTCGATGTCGCGACGCTCGCGCTTCGTCGGGCGTCCGGCACCACGGTCGCGCTCCGCGACCCGCGGGGTCGGATCGCGCGGGGGAGTGCGGTCGTCGACCGCGGCGGCGGCCGGCACCGCGCCGACGCGCTTGGTGATCGGCTGCTTCACGACCAGGATGCGGTCGAAACCGGCGATGCGCACGCGCAGCTCGTCACCCGGTCGCACCGGCTGCGCCGCCTTGGCCTTCTCGCCGTTCACCCGCACATGCCCGGCGCGGCATGCCGACGTGGCTGCCGAGCGGGTCTTGTAGATGCGGACCGCCCAGAGCCACGAGTCGACGCGCGCGGAGCCGGCATCGGTCACTCCGACGCCGCCCTCACCGTGCGGATGCGGATCTCCGCGAGGGCGCCGGCGGCGATGAGCCCCTGCCCGAGGCAGTAGGTGGCCATGACCAGCGGGCTGGTCCAATCGGGCATCGCGTCGGGCAGGAAGAGCCGGAAGGCCAGCACCGAATCGGAGGAGAGGAAGAAGACGCTGCCCCAGATCACGAGCGGATTGCAGCGGGATGCGGCGACCGCCGTGCCGCCCAGCACCACGCCGTACACGGCGACGGCGACGAGCAGGCCGCCGAGGTGGGGCCAGAGCACCGCCAGGAGCACGCCCCACCAGAGCGCGTAGACCGCGGACCATGGTGGCAGTGCGCGCACGGCGAGGTGGCGCCAGAAGAGCCGGATGTAGCAGATGTGCGCGAGTCCGAAGAAGAGCAGCATCGCCGGGACCGTCGGCAGGAAGGGCAGGAAGGTGCCGGCGCCGTCGCCGATCCACGACAGGGTGATGGCGGAGATCATGAGTGCCGGGCCCGCACCCCACGGTGCGCCGCGCAGACCGAGCGCCACCGCGAGGGCGAGAGCCGGCATGAGCATCAGCTTGGTCGGGGCGGCCAGCGGCGAATCGACGGCGAGGAACAGCACGTGCGCGATCGAGACGACCGCGTAGAGGACGAAGCCCCATGCGGCACGGCGCGATGGTGCGGATGCATCGCGCGGCGCGATGCGCGAGTCGGCGGCGAGGGGCACGGCACTCCTTCGTGGTCGCTCCCATCGTACGGCGACCGACGGGCGCACCCCGCCGACTCGGGCTGCGGCAGCGCCGTCGTGGGGCCCATTGCGGGGAGACACCCGGAAGGTTACTTTACTGTCAGTAGGCGCAATCTGCGCTGGAAGCGACCCTCCAACGACGAAGGAACATCGCATGACCGCACGCTCTTTCCATGCTCGACAGCTGGCTGCGGCCGGCCTCGGCGTCGCCCTGATCGCCGCCGCACTCACCGCCGTTCCTGCCTCGGCAGCCCCGAGGCACGGCGACTCGGCGCATCCTGACTTCGGTCCGAACGTCACGATCTACGGCCCGGATACCCCGCTGGATCAGATCCAGAGCGAACTCGACGCTCTCGCCGACGAACAGCGCGACGCGGAGATGAGCGCCGAGCGTCACGCGGTCTACTTCCTGCCGGGCGACTACGGCACCGCGGAGGCTCCGCTGCAATTCGAGGTCGGGTATTACACCGAGGTCGCGGGGCTGGGCGCGTCACCGGAGGACGTGAACGTCAACGGAGCCATCGAGGTGTACAACCGCTGCCTCGGCGATGAGGCGAATCCGAACTGCATCGCGCTCGTCAACTTCTGGCGCACGATCTCGAACCTGTCGCTGGAAGTCAACGGCGCCGGACAGGACGGATGCCGGGCGAGCGCGAACTTCTGGGCCGTGTCGCAGGCGGTGTCGATGCGTCGGCTGGACATCTCGGGCGCAAACCTGTCACTCATGGACTACTGCACCGCCGGGCCGCAGTACGCCAGCGGCGGGTTCATCGCCGATTCTCGGCTGCCCTTCGTGATCAGCGGATCGCAGCAGCAGTGGCTCACCCGCAACAGCGAGGTGGCCGGCTGGAGCAACGGCGTGTGGAACCAGGTGTTCTCCGGGGTGGTGGGCGCGCCGAGTGAGGCGAACTTCCCCGCAGAGCCGTACACGACCGTCGCGCAGACGCCGGTCAGCCGGGAGAAGCCGTACCTGTACGTGGACGACGCCGGGCGATACAAGGTGCGCGTGCCCGCGGTGCGGACGAACACGAGCGGCGTCTCGTGGGCAGACGGGGAGACGGCGGGGCGCAGCATCCCGATCTCCGACTTCTACATCGCCAAGCCGGGCGACTCGGCGCGGAAGATCAACGCTGCGCTCGCGCTCGGCAAGAACCTCCTGTTCACACCGGGTGTCTACGACATCGACCGCACCCTCCAGGTGTGGCGACCCGGGACCGTCGTGCTCGGCATGGGGCACGCGACGCTCACCGCAAAGAAGGGTGCGACGCCGATCACGGTCGCCGATGTGCCTGGTGTGGTCCTCGCCGGTCTGACCGTGGATGCGGGCGAGAAGCTGTCGCGCGTGCTCGTCAAGGTCGGTCACGGCCAGGGATCGGGCCACCTCGGCAAGCTGTCGAAGAAGGACCCGATCACTCTCAGCGACGTGTACTTCCGCGTCGGCGGACCGCACGTGGGCAAGGCGACGACGGCGCTGGAGATCAATGCGGACAACGTCCTCATCGATCACACGTGGGTCTGGCGCGCCGACCATGGCGTCGAGGGGTTCACGAACGGCGTGAACGGCGACACCGATCGCTGGCGCACCAACACGGGACGCAACGGTGTCATCGTCAACGGTGACAACGTCACCGCCACGGGCCTGTTCGTGGAGCACTTCCAGCGGTACAACCTGCTCTGGAAGGGCGACAAGGGGCGGGTGATCCTGTACCAGAACGAACTGCCGTACGACCCGCCCACGCAGAAGGACTGGACGCAGCGCGACGGGACGCTCGGCTACCCGGGCTACGTCGTCGGCGACGATGTGAAGTCGCACCGGCTGGACGGCGGCGGGGTGTACGTCTTCAACCAGAACAACCCGTCGATCATCACCGAGAACGGATTCTCGGTGCCGGACGCGCCCGGCGTGAAGCTGCATCACATCATGACGGTGAACCTGTCGGCAGGCACGATCACGCACGTCGTCAACGGGGTCGGCGGTCAGGCCGACAACACCAACACCGGGTCTCCGCAGTTCATCGTGGACTACCCGGCGTCCTGATCGCGGCGTGTCCTGGGCGGCGGATCCGCCGCCCAGGACATCGCCACGGCGCCCGACCGGTCAGGTCACGCCAGCGTGAGCGACACGATCACGACGTGCGGCTTCGGGCGGGCGACCTCGCGGAAGCCGGCCCCGACGAATGTCGACAGGGCACCGTGGAACAGCTCGTTCGACGACACCTTCGTGCCCATGCGGGTGTCGATGGGGTAGGCCTCGATGCTGCGCGCGCCATGGGCGCGGGCGAAGTCGATCGCCGCGTCGAGGAGCGCCGCATTCAGGCCCGCGCCCCGGTGCTCCCGGCGCACGACGAAGCAGCTGACGGCCCAGACGTCCGGGTCGTCCCATGGCTCGGGCGAACCGGCGTACGCGCGGGTGCGGGCCAGTCGCGGCTGCGCCGTGCGCGGCGCGACCTTGACCCAGCCCGCAGCCTGGCCGTCGACATAGGCGATGAGTCCGGGCGGCAGGTCGTCGCCGGTCTGCGCGCGCAGCAGCTCGAGGCGCTCCGGCTTGGTGGTGCGGTTGAACTCGGTGCTGCTCAGCATCCACCACTGGCACTGGCAGCTGGGACCGTCGCCCCCGCCGGTGAGGGCGTGCTCCGCGTCATCGAAGCGGGATGCGGTGGCGGGCTCGATCGTGATCGTCGGCATGCCGTGACGCTACCCGCGGTGTGCGACACCGCCAAGGGGCGTGCGGTTCGCGGGCGGCCCGGCGAGCACAACGGCGAGAGATCTTCCGGGACACGCCGTGCACCGTCGGCTAGCCGCGGCGTGTCGCAAAGGGATCCCGCTGTTGTGTCCACGTGACCGGCGCGAAGCGTCCGCGCTGATTCGCGGGCGGCGCGGCGAGCGGGTAGGATAGGGGAGTTGTCCGCGCCGCGGCGAGGGCATCGGGATGTGGCGCAGCTTGGTAGCGCACTTGACTGGGGGTCAAGGGGTCGCAGGTTCAAATCCTGTCATCCCGACAGAAACGCTGTCGGAAATGCTGACAGCAAAACGGTCGGAAAAACGAGAAGGGCACTGGCTTCAAGCCAGTGCCCTTCTCGTTTGTCTCGAGCAGACCCCGCGCGTCGGCAGTCGTAGGGGTACCCGCGGGGGAGAGGTTCGGTGGACGGGGCGGCGCGCCACGTCAAATGGTGTCGATGAAGAAGGTGCGAACGCTTGTGATGGTCTCGTTGGCGACGGTAATGACGTCAATGCCGCGAGCGACGGGAGCACCGGTCGGACCGAATGCCCAGGCGAGCGCACCGATGTCTGTGCCGACGTAGCGCTCTCCATCCTCGACGAACACGAAGTCGCCGGGAACGTCTGCCAGCAGCGCTGCTGCCTTGTCGTTGACGGCTGATCGTCCCTGAACGGTGCCCTCGGGGTCGGTGAACGTGACGTCCTCGGAGTACACCCAATCGACTGCCTTGCGCCTGGCGAGGGCGTCTCGGTTGCCGAACACCTCGTGCAGGTTGGCTGAGAGCAGGTCAGAGACGCTGGGCATCCGTCATCCAATCGTTCGAGTTCCGTCAGCAAGTCCAACATTCCGGCGACGACGCGATATTCCACTGCGGACCGTAAGCCGGTGTCGTGGGTGGCGACTAACGCTTGCGGGTTTTGTAGCGCCAACGTTTCTTGGCGACGCGCTTCTTGGTCTGCTTGGGGGGCTTCGGCATCTGCTCCCCGTAGCTGACCGCGTAGCCGGCGCCAAGTTCCTGCTGCACTCGATCGGCGAGCTTCTTACCGCGCACGACCCAGTTCTTCTCGGCCTCGAAGCTCTCGAAGGGGCTGCGCCCATCGTTATAGAAGTACTCCTCACCCCAAGTCCTGAGTTCATCAGAAAGCTCCTGTGACAGAGGCAGGGACGCAAGCTCAATCCCGCCGCCCTCATCCCAGACCGGATCGGTGTCATACTCGGCCATCACCTTGAGGCTTCGTGGGTTCGCGTGTCCGTTCATCGCGTGCGCTCGTCCTCGTCCGATGGAGCCCTCTCGTTGTACCGTTCAGCCCACTCGCTGAGGGCTTCGACGAGCTCGTCTGATACCTGGAGACTGGCTGGATCTGCGGGACCGAAGGTCTCATTGGCGGGGTTGCGATCCCACACGGGGAACGTATCGCACTCGGCCATCACGGTCAGGCGTTGGTATGGCGACGTGTCCTCGGACACCAGATATCCTCCTCGCGATCCGCAGTCTGCTGTGTGGCGCTCCTCGTCGACGTATTCGGAGAGAGCGTCATGCGGACGCTGACCAAGCGACTTGACCGAGGATTGCACCTGGTTGAATTGGTGGGTGGCATTCGCCGGGTGGCGTGTCCGGAACGACAACACGTGGAAGAGACGATCACCGAAGAATGAGCAAGATGGCAAAGGCGCTGGTTGCCGCTGCGATGGGCCTGTCGCTGGCCGTCACCCCGGCGCTCACGGCCACTGCCGCAACGAACACGCCGTACGTCACGAAGACCGAGTTCGCCAGGGTGAAGTCCGGCATGACCCGGACCGCGATTTCCGATCTGTTCGGCACCGGCGGTCAGACGCGCAAACACGATGGGCGCTCCATCTGGAAGCAGTACCGGATCGCGTACGGCGACAAGGACTACGCCGTGGATGTCTTCTACGCCAAGGATCGCGGCGGCGTCTTCCGCGTCGAGTCCTGGGTAGCGGTCTGGACTCATTGGGCCAACCAGTCGCAGAACCCAGCCACCAAGAGCGAGTTTTCGAAGATCAAGCGGGGCCAGTCCGTCGACAAGGTGCGAGACATCATCGGGTCGGCCGGGAGCCTCTCTTTCGATACCCATTACAACTTCGGTGACGGGCTTCTCCACGGAAAGTCCTACCTCTGGCCGGTACCCGACAATCCGTCGAAGACCTACATCGGGTACGGCGATGTCTACGTCGAGTTCGATCGCAACAGCGATGGCGCCTACGTCGTCACGCACAAGGATGCCAACTGGTGACTCACCCGGCCACGGAGGTGGGATCCCGGCCACGGACCGCGAATGAGGGACTCATGAAGGCAGCGGCGAACGCAAAGACTCTCCGATGGATTCGAGTGTGGGTGGCCGTGCTCATGGTCGGGCTGGTCGTGAGCGGCATCACCGCATTCCCGTTGCAGCAGGAACTCGAACTCGCCGCGGCAACGCTCCACGGGGTCGGTTTCGCTGACGCTCTCCCTGGTCTCGCCGAGTGGGTGGACCGTGTGTCGCACGGGCTGGATGCCACGTACGCCGCATACCCGTTCATCGCGTACGGGACGGACTGGCTCGCGTTCGCGCATCTGCTCATCGCCCTCGCGTTCATCGGCCCACTGCAGGACCCGGTGCGCAACGTCTGGGTACTTCAGTGGGGCATGCTCGCGTGCGCTGGCATCGTTCCCCTCGCGCTGATCGCCGGATGGGTCCGTGGGCTCCCGCTCGGCTGGCAGCTCATCGACATCTCCTTCGCCGTCGGCGGCATCATCCCCCTCGCCGCTGCCTACGTGCTGACCCGACGGCTCGAACGGCGGACGACCACCGTGCCGGCCGTGTGACCCGCCAACTCACTGATCCCCGACGCCGACCACGCGCAAGGACCGGTCGCCTACGCGACAGTTAGCTGGTTTCCGCTGCTAGTTGGTTTCCGCTGCAACGTCTGCCCTCTGGCCGTCGTGGAGCGGGCGCTTCACGCGATCTCTGCAAGCAGGTGATGGTTGCGCTTGGTGATCAAGCGCCGCAAGTAGGGCACGAGGACTGCGCGCTCCGCAAGCCGCCCGAAGATGGGAGATCCGACGGTGATGGTGTCGGTCATCCGGCATCCATCCGCCACGGACTCGAACCTATGCTCGTGCACGAACGCCTTGAACGGCCCGCGCACCTGCTGGTCGACGAACCGGGTAGGGCTCTCGAGTGCGGTGATCTTCGACGTCATCGAGAACCAGATGCCGAAGTGACGTGCGCGCCAGGTCACGGTCTCACCCAGACCGATCGTGCCGGAGGTCGTGCCCGCGATCGCCCGCTCGCCGGATTGGTGCATCGACGACACGTGCGCATCGATGTCGAGAGAGATCTCAAACAGCTTCCGCGCGCTCACATCGGCGTCGGTCACGATGACGAATGTTGACGGCATGCTCTCATTCTGCGCGCTGTCGGCCGGCGTTCTGGCCGTCCGCAGCTCGGTCGCTCGACGCGACCCAACCGAGCCCGGCGTGAACCGCCGGGGACGGGTGCAATGGGGCGGTGCGCGGGTGGGCCCTGTTTCTGCCAGTATCGGCGCATGACCGCGACTGTCGAGTCGTCCGACCCTCATGCTCCCGAAGAACCGGCCGAGCCCGCTGCCGGGTCTCGTTCGCGTCGACGTCGGGGACGGGGATGGGTTGTGCTCGGGGTTGTGCTGGCGGTCGTGGGGGCGGCGAGCGCGTGGTGGATCAGCTCTCAGGTGGCGCTGTCGGGCGTGGCCATCACATATGACTCGCGGCCGTTGGTCTGCGATGGTGCGGAAGTGGGTCAGATAGCCACCTGGTCGGATGCGGAGTTCTACGAGCCGGTGGTCGTGTTGACCCCGGGGATGCAGTGCCGACTGCGGGTGCACGTGCTCAACAACAGCGGGTCCACGATCAGTGTCGACTCGGTCACCCTGGCGATGATGGGCGACGACAACGCGCTGGGGGTGGAGCCGCTCATGGTGAACCCCAACGGGCAGACCGCCAGCTTCGACGAGGTTGGCGGGGTCACCTTCACCATGTTTTCGCCGGTGCACGTCGCCGCCGGGGAAGACCAGCTTCTTGAGGCCCTGATCGACTACCACGGTGGCGCGCGTTACGAACAGTGCAGCGCAGGCGGGCTGAACATCCCCGATGTGTCGGTGTCTGTGAACGGCGTATCAGCGACGAAGTCACCCGCGGAATGGAACACCATCTGGTTCCAGCAAGGCTCCCTCGCCGACTGCGAACCGCCCAGCTAGCCGCTCCACACATTGGGCATCTGCCGCCGCATGCGTCGTCAGTGCTTGCGCGACCGTAACTCGGTCGTTCAACGGCCACCCGAAAGTGGGTCCGCGAGCATGTCGGGCTCCGCGTTCAACGGGGCCCTGATGCCCGACGCGGGTGGACCTGTGGCAGTCGCGGGAAGGACTGACCCGGGGTTTCACGCTCCGGGGCCGAACGAACCTGTGCAGGGTCAGCCCAGCTTGATCTTGGCGCCCTCGAAGATTTGGGGATGCCTGTCGGCCTGTGCCTTCGAGATGTCCGAATCCATCACCCAGTACCTCACCCATTCGTTGCGGGCGGACGACCAGGAAGACTTCGCTGTGACCAGGCCGTAGGCGTCCCCGTTCTTGACCGCCTTGTAGCTCACGATGTAGATGTTGTCGTTCGAGGTGTAGAACTTGTAGCCGCGGGTGACGGGGAAGGAATCCGTAAGGGCCCCGCCGACCCTCCACAGGTATTTGTCCCACTCCGGCCGCGGGTGGGGTGCCATCTGCTTGACGAGCTCGCCGTCACGCCACGTCAGCACGTAGTACCTGACGATGGTGGCCCGCTCGAAGAGTTCGACGATGAGCTCGTACCCCTTCACCCCATCCATCTTCGCTGCCCACTTGACCGGGCTGACGCGGTACCGCTCGTAGACGTTCCCCCGCACGGTCACGGAGGAGCGCTCGCCGGCCGCCGTCTTCACCTCGATCGTGTACCTCAGACGCTTGGGCTGGGTCACGGTGACCGCGTCCTTGACCCCGTCACCGTCGACATCCACCTTCTCCCGGGCGATGACGTTCGGGTACGCGGGCTCGGCCGACGCCGCAGCCGCAGGGGCCGAGACGCCGAGCGCCGCGACGAGCGCGAGCGCCGACGCCAGCGCGGGGATGGTGGTTCTTCTCACGATGCTCCAGGGGGATGCTGCCGCCGCGTGCGCGATTGCGCTGATACTAGCGGACAGCTCGCCTCACTCGATGAGGAGGCGGCTCATCGGAGATCGCGCCCGGTAACGCTGCGCGATCAGCGCGCTACTTCCATCGAGTCCTGACGAGCTGTTGCCGAGAAAAGCCAGCGCGATGTGCCGACACCGGACTTCTGTGCTCAGCGACAGGCGGGAGGACCCGGGCCGGAAGGGCCCATGATCAGTGTGAGCGCGGGAGGAACGCCGACGTCCCTGTCATGCTGTCTCTGTGGCTCAGCAGAACGACCTCGTCGCCGTCCTCATCGACGCGGACAACGTCTCTCCCGCACGCATCGGCGCCGTGATGACTGAGGTCGCCCAGTACGGGACAGCGTCCGTCAAGCGGGTGTACGGCGACTGGACGAAACCGCAGCTGGCCAGCTGGAAGACGGCGGCGAGTGAGCACGTCATTCAACCCATGCAGCAGTTCGCGAACACCGCCGGCAAGAACGCCACCGACAGCGCCCTCATCATCGACGCGATGGACCTGCTGTACACCGGGCGGTTCCAGGCTTTCTGCATCGTCTCTAGCGACAGCGACTTCACCCGCCTCGCGTCCCGCATCCGGGAAGACGGCGTCACCGTCTACGGGTTCGGGGAACGGAAGACGCCCGAGGCGTTCCGCAACGCCTGCGATCGATTCACTTATCTCGATGTGCTCGCTGAGCCGTCGACGGCGGACACCGACACCGCCGCTCTGAAGTCGCGCATCCCGTCGGCGCAGCTCCGCATCGACGGTCCCCTGGTCAGCTCGCTGCGTGCCGCGATCGGCGGCGCGTCCCTCGACGACGGATGGGCCGACCTCGCCGCGGTCGGCTCGCTCGTGCGTAAGCAGCGACCAGACTTCGACTCACGCAACTGGGGATACGCGAAACTCTCCGACCTCGTGCGCGAGATCGGACTCTTCGAGGTCGGACCCCGTCCCGGCGGCGGTGTGCGGGTCAAGCTCACACCGCGCGCGAAGTAGCCATCGCGATCCGCTTCTATCCTCGTGTGTCCGCAGCCGACTGTTGAAGAGTTGCGGGTTCGAGTCCCGTCCGCTCCTGCCGGAGACGAAGCTCAACTGCCAGGCACGCATCACCGCGGCCCCGCGCCCGGGTGAGCGGCATCGGGCCGGTACGCACCCACGAACATGCGACGCGCGTCAATTGCCGGTCCCTGACCGTGCCGGTTACCGCGTGCCGCGCACGGCCGTCGGGCATGCTCGAAGCTATGGCAGGTTCACCCAATGGGTTCGAGTTCACCGTGCGCGGCGAACACGTGGAGATACGCCATCACGGTCGGGTGGCGGCAACATTGCGAAAGTCGGCGGCGGCCAAGTTCCTCGACGATGTTCAGCGCGATGACCCGCAGCACGTGATGGCGCGAGTCACAGGCAACTACAAACGTGGGAACGAGCGGCCGAAGACTCGTCGACCCTGATAAGCCTCCCCGGGCATTCGTCGTTTCAGCGGAGCTGCGCGAACGCCTCTGCATCCTTGGTGCGGCCGACGATGAGGATGGTGTCGCCACTCTCGAGGACGGTGGAGTTGTCCGCGTTCGTCCATGCCTGGTCGGAGTGCTGGAATGCCGCGATGGTGACGCCGTAGCGGCGGCGGATCTGGGTATCGCCGAGCGGCGTTCCCAGGACCGTTGTGGGGGCCGGAGCCTTCACGAGCGCGTAACCCGGGGCCACTTCGATGTAGTCCAGCGCGGCGCCGCGGACCAGATGCGCGACGCGGCGGCCCATGTCCTCCTCCGGATAGATGACATGGTGCACGCCGAGCTGCTCCAGGATCAGCCCGTGTCGATCGTCAACCGCTTTCGCCCAGATCACCGGGATGTCCATCGTGAGCAGGACCGAGCAGGTGAGTATCGATGCGGAGATGTCGCCGCCGATGCCGACGACGACCCGGTCGAACTCGTTGACGGCGAGCTGGGTGAGCACCTCGGCTCGAGTGGAGTCGCCGCGGACGACCTGCGTGAGCCGACCGTTGAGGGTCTGCACGAGGTCCTCGTCGAGGTCGATTCCGAGGACCTCGGTGCCGTAGTCCATCAGCTCCAGGGCCAGAGCGCTGCCGAAGCGACCCAGACCGATCACGGCGACGGAGTCCGCTTCTGCGATGCGGCGGGAGACGCCGGCGGAACTCAGCGAGAACTTAGCCAATGGCGGGCCTTTCTTTCGGGTACTCGTACAAGATCCGGTGGTCGCGGAGCGCGATGGCGGAACCCAGGGTGAGCGGGCCGAGCCGGCCCAGGAACATCAGCACCACCAGCACCAGCTGGGCTGGGGCGGACAGCTCGGGCGTGATTCCGGTCGACAGACCCACCGTGGCGAAGGCGGAGACCGATTCGAACAGGGTACGGTCCAGGCTCTCTCCGGAGAGCACCATCAGCAGCCCCGTCGCGGTGATGATCGCAGCGATGGCGATGATGACCACGGTGATCGCTTGACGATGCACGTCGCGGGGGAGGCGCTTGCCGAAGATGTTCACTGCCGCCTCGCCGCGCAGCTCGGTCACCATGACGAAGAAGAGCACGGCGAAGGTGGTCACCTTGATGCCGCCGGCGGTGCCGGCCGGGCCGCCGCCGATGAACATCAGCACGTCCATGCCCAGCCACGTCTCGCCGTGCATCGCCCCGATGTCGACTGAGTTGAACCCTGCCGTGCGGGTCTGCACCGAGTGGAAGAACCCGGCCAGCACTCGTGCCCACGGATCCAGCCGGCCGAACGTGGCGGGATTGTCCCATTCGAGGAGGGTGATGTAGGCGGTCCCCACGATCAGGAGCAGCACGGTGGCGGACAGCACCAGCTTTGTGTTCATCGACCAGTGGAGAGGTCGGGGGAGTTCCTTCCGCAGTTGGAGCAGGACGGGGAATCCCAGCCCGCCCAGGATGATCGCCGCCGCGATCGGCAGGCAGATGAACGGATCGTCGACGAAGCCGATGAGGTTGTCGCTGTACAGCGCGAATCCCGCGTTGTTGAACGAGGACACCGCGTGGAAGGTGGCGTACCACGCGGCTCGACCCGGGGGATAGCCGTACCCGGTGAGAAACCTCACGAACAGGAACACGAACGTCGCCGCCTCGAGCGCGAGTGCCGTCAGCACGATCCCGCGGACGATGCCGCGGACATCATCGAGCCCGACGGTCTTGGCCTCGGCGGCGGTGTTCAACCTGGAGCGCACCGAGAACTTCCGCGCCAGCACGAGACCGATCAGCGCGGCGAAGATCATGATCCCCAGACCGCCGACCTGGATCAGCAGCATGATCACCGCCTGGCCGAACGGCGTCCAGAACGTCTCCGTGTCGACCACTGTCAGCCCCGTCACGCACACCGCGCTGGTCGACGTGAACAGCGCCTGGACGAACGATGCGCCACCGGGACCCGTCGCCGCGATCGGGAGCATCAGCAACCCCGTGCCGATCGCCACGGCGAGACCGAATCCGACGACGACGGCCTGGGCGGGTCGCAGCCCAGTCCGTACCCGGACAGGCCGGTTGCCCGCGGCCCAGGGCGCACGCCGCAGCCTCATCGGCACACTGTACCGCGGCACCATCGCGGACACGGTCGGCGCGACGGCACGGAGAAATCCGCGGTGAGACCGAGAAGCCCCAGCGGGGATCCGTCGTTTCACCGCGCGGTCAGCGCCGCCCGACGTCGGCTGGGATAGCCTGAGCGAGCCGGCGCAGCCCCTTCCACCGTCGGCAGACGGAGACGCCTGTGGACCCGGCGGAACTCGCCATCGATCCGGACGAGGTCCGGCGACTCGCGGATTGCGCGAAGGAGCCGATCCGCACGCCGGGCATGATCCAGCGTCACGGCACGCTGCTCGCCGTCGATACCGCCACCCAGGTGATCGCGGTGGTGAGTGAGGATGCGCGGGAGTGGCTCGGCCGCCCGTTCGCCGACATCGGGAACCCGGCGCTGGCGGATGCCGTGCGCACCGGCACGGCCGTCGACCCCGTCCGGGTGAGCTGGGGCGGCGCACCCGCCGACGCGATCGTGCACGCCACAGGCGGGCTCACGATGGTCGAGCTGGAGACCGTGCCGACGGGAGCGGAGTACGCCCGCACCGCGGTCGTCTCTGCGCTCGGCCGGCTGTCGGCGATCGGCACCATCCCGGAACTGCGCGCGAGCGCGGCGGCCGAGATCCGCCGGATCGTGGGCTTCGATCGCGTGATGATCTACCACTTCCATGAGGACGGTCACGGCGAGGTGGTCGCCGACGACCGGGACGACGAGCTCGAACCGTTCCTGGGCCTGCACTTCCCGTCATCCGACATCCCTCCGCAGGCGCGCGAGCTGTACATCTCGAAGATCGGGCGGGCGATCGCCAGCACGCAGGCCGCCGGCATCCCCCTGCTCTCGGTGTCAGGAGATCCGCGCGCCGTCGACCTCTCCCACGCGGAGCTGCGCAGCGTGTCGCCGTATCACCTGCAGTACATGCGCAACATGGGGCAGGCGTCGACGTTCTCCCTGTCGCTCGTCGAAGACGGACGGCTGGTGGGCATGATCACGTGCGCGCATCGCACGGAGCGGCGCCTCCCGGTGCTGCTGCGCAGGTCTCTGGAGGTGCTCGCCGCCCAGATCACGATGCAGCTCACGCACATGCGGGAGGTCGCCCGCCTCGAGCACGTGATCGCCGCCCGGGAGCGCCGGACCGCGCTGCTCGCACCTCTCTACGCCTCCGACGACATCCACACCACCCTGCTCGGCGGGTCCGAGACGGTGCTCGGGCTCATTCCGGCCGACGGCGTGCTCGTCCGCATCGGCGGCACCTCGCATGCCCTCGGCCGAACGCCTCCGCTCGACGGGGTGACCCGCGCGCTCGCCGTGCTCGAGGGTGCCCCTCTCGCGTCCGAATGCCTCGAGGCAGACCGGCCGGACCTTGCGAGCGTCCTACCCGAGGTCGCCGGCCTCCTCGTCGTGCCGCTGAACGGCACGGACGACGTGCTGATGTTCTTCCGCGGCGAGGTCTCGCGCGAGATCTCCTGGCTCGGCGATCCGGGGCAGACCAATCGCCCGGACCGGCTCTCGCCCCGCACGTCCTTCAGCTCATGGAAGCAGACGGTGCGAGGTCGCTCCGAGCCGTGGGGGACGGTCGTGCAGGAGGCCGGCGAGCTCGCGCATGAGCTCGAGGTCGCCCTGAAGCGTCGCGCAGAGGCCCAGCTCGCCCGTCTCGCGATGCGGGACGCCCTCACAGGGCTGCACAATCGGCGCTACCTGGTCGAGCGCCTCCGTGCCGCCGAGGAGCATCGGCTGGCCTTGCTGTTCATCGACCTGGACGACTTCAAGAGCGTCAACGACGTGCACGGCCATGACACGGGAGACGCGGTGATCCGCGAGGTGGCGCACCGCCTGGTCGCGCACTCCCGCGAGACCGATGCGGTGGTGCGTCTCGGGGGCGACGAGTTCGTCGTCCTGCTCGACGTCGCTGCCGGAGACGATGTCCACGGGATCGCCGAGCGGATGGTGGAGGCCATCGCGGCCCCGATCGTCACCGGTCGGGCGTCGCTGACCGTGACGGCGTCGTGCGGTGTGGTGATGACGGAGTCCGGCGCGCCGGGACCAGACCTCATCGAGGCGGCGGATGCGGCGATGTACCGCGCCAAGCGAGCCGGCCGGAATCGGGTCTCGGCCTGACGCGACGCGCCCGACACGTGGCGATGCCCCGCACCAGGTCATCCCCGCGGCGGCGCGATCCCACCGGGCGGTGGCCCATAGTGCAGAGGCATCGCCAGGAACCACGCGACGGCGAGGACCGCGAGGACGGTCCCGATCGCGCAGGCGACCGACATGACGGCCGCGGTCTTCCCGCGCAGCCGCCGTCGGATCAGCGTGAGCGCGCCGAATCCGAGCAGCCCGCCCGCGGAGTTCATGATCACGTCGGTGATGTCGGAGCTGCCGACGGCCAGCACATACTGCGTGACTTCGAGAGCGAGGCTCGCCCCGGCCGCGGTCGCCAGCACACGCCACCACCGCCACGACGGCGCGAGAAGTCCGAGGTGGACGCCGAACGGCAGGAACAGCACCAGGTTCGCGAGGACCTCCGACGGCGCGCTGGATCCGAGGCCGTTGCCGGCGACGAACGGCACGAGCTTGATCACCCGATCCACGCCGCCGACCCACGGGATGTCGAGCTTCCACAGCACGAGCCACGCGAGCAGCACGAGGTAGACGCCGAACAGTCCGGCCAGGCGGCTCCGGAGGCCGCCGTCCGTGCGGAGAGGCGCGCTCACGCCGGTCATCGCCGCATCCTCGGGTCGTACGTGGGATCCGGGTACATCTCAGGGCATCCGCTGTCGACCGCGGCGGGGCGCAGCTCGAAGTGCCACGACTCGTTGCCGTAGATCTGGCAGAGCCCGTAGCGGGCGCCGCGCTCGGACAGCCAGGCCGCCGCATCCCACCCGCCGATGTCGACAGCATCCCCCTGCACGTGCGGCGAGGTGTCAGCGGTCGCCACCCACCGTGCCGCCTCGGCCTCCGACCCGTACTCCGCCACCGCTTCGCTCAGCAGCTCATTCTGATACTCCGGCGACCGCCATCCGCTGTTCACGGTGAACGTGATGCCGTCCGCTGACGCATCGGATGCTGCCGCCCGCAGCGCGGCGAGCAGTTCCGGGTCGAGCCGGGCCACGGCTGCGTACTCGTCGTCGAAGACCGTCACCCCATCCGGCACGTCGCCGTCGGCGCCGAGCAGGGGAGGGGTGGCCGTCAGCTCGGAGGTGGCCGCGGACCGCGGGGCGTTGAGGACGGCCAGCGTCACCGCGGTGGCCGCCGTGACGAGCGTGAGGACGAGTACGACAGCGCCCACGCGGCGGGCGCGGGGTGCGGGGGAGACGGTCGACGACATGCTCCCACTCCACACGCGCGCGTGTTGCGAGACCGTATGCAGTTTTCGATAGGCCGACGATATGCCCGGACTCCTACGATCGAGTCATGCGCGTGCTGGTGGTCGAGGACGAGCCCTTCATGGCGGAGGCGATCCGCGATGGGCTGCGCCTCGAGGCGATCGCGGCCGACATCGCGGGCGACGGCGACCTCGCGCTGGAGCTGCTGAGCATCAACTCGTACGACATCGCCGTGCTCGACCGTGACATCCCCGGCCCGTCCGGCGATGAGGTCGCGCAGCGCATCGTCGCCTCCGGCAGCGGCATGCCGATCCTCATGCTCACCGCGGCGGACCGGCTCGACGACAAGGCCACCGGCTTCGGCCTCGGCGCCGACGACTACCTCACCAAGCCGTTCGAGCTGCGCGAGCTGGTGCTCCGGCTCCGCGCCCTCGACCGGCGGCGGGCGCACAGCCGACCGCCGGTTCGCGAGCTCGCCGGTCTGCGCCTGGACCCGTTTCGCCGCGAGGTGTACCGGGACGACCGCTACGTCGCGCTCACCCGCAAGCAGTTCGCCGTGCTCGAAGTCCTCGTCGCGGCCGAGGGCGGCGTCGTCAGCGCGGAAGAGCTGCTCGAACGGGCGTGGGATGAGAACGCCGACCCCTTCACGAACGCCGTCCGCATCACCGTGTCCGCGCTGCGCAAACGCCTGGGGGAGCCCTGGCTGATCGCGACGGTGCCTGGTGTCGGCTACCGGATCGACATCGGCGAGGCCAGCCGGCCCGGCGAGGCGCAGGGGTCAGACGATCGTGGCTAGGGAGCCCGGCCCGAGCGTCCGGTTGAAACTCACCCTCAGCTACGCCGGCTTCCTGATGCTCGCGAGCCTCCTGCTTCTCGCTGTGGTGTGGGCCTTCCTGCTGCGCTACGTGCCGACGGAGGCGACGCAGACGATCGGCGGGTTCGTGCCTGGTCGCGACGACCTCATCCGCGCCTTCGCGCCGCGTGCGGCGTGGGCGTTGCTGTTCCTGCTGGTCTTCGGTCTCGTGGGCGGCTGGTTCCTCGCCGGACGGATGCTGGTGCCCCTGGACCGGATCACCGCCGCCACCCGCCGCGCCGCGGAGGGTTCGCTCTCGCACCGGATCGCGCTGGAGGGCAGGGCTGACGAGTTCCGTGAGCTCGCCGACAGCTTCGACGCGATGCTCGCGCAGCTCGAGGCGCATGTGGCCGAGCAGCAGCGGTTCGCGGCGAACGCGTCGCACGAGCTGCGGACGCCGCTCGCGATCACCCAGACCCTGCTCGACGTCGCCCGCAGCGACCCCGAGCGCGACCCCGAAGAGCTCGTCGAGCGCCTCCGGATCGTCAACGCCAGGGCGATCGAGCTGACCGAGGCTCTGCTGCTGCTCAGCCGCAGCGATCAGCGCTCCTTCCATCGCGAAGCGGTGGACCTGTCGCTGCTGGTCGAGGAGGCCACCGAGACCCTCCTTCCCCTCGCCGAGCAGCGCGGGGTGAGCATCGACACGAGCGGCGAGGTCGCCCCGACTTTCGGCTCATCCGCGCTGCTGCTGCAGCTCACGACGAACCTCGTGCACAACGCAATCGTGCACAACCAGCCCCACACCGGCACGGTGCAGGTGAGCACCGCTGTAGAGCCGGGGGCGGCGGTGCTGCGCGTCGAGAACACCGGCAGCATCCTCTCGCCGGCCCAGGTCGCCACCCTCACGGAGCCGTTCCAGCGCGGTGCCGAACGCATCCGCACGCACGACACCGGAGTCGGCCTCGGGCTCGCCATCGTGCAGAGCATCACACGCGCGCACGACGGGATCCTCACCCTCACACCGCGCGCGACCGGCGGGCTGATCGCCGAGGTGAGGCTGCCCGCCGCCAACCTGTGAGGCGTACAGACTCGGGGCGTAGCTTCCAGACATGAGCACCGTACGCTCGACGACCCCTGGCCGTGGTCGCCCACAGAATCGGCAGTCCCCCAGCGAGTTCACCGAACTGGCCCAGATCATCCGCGGCAGCGGGCTCCTGCGTCGCCGCTACGGGTACTACTGGACCAAACTCATCGCCGCCCCGCTCGTCCTCGCCGGCTGCATCGTCGGGTTCGTGATCATCGGCGACACATGGTGGCAGCTGTTCACCGCGGCCGTCCTCGCCATCGTGTTCACGCAGATCGCCTTCCTCGGGCATGACGCCGCGCACCGGCAGATCTTCGTGTCGGGCCGGTGGAACGACTGGATCAGCCTCATCCTGGGCGACCTGCTCGTCGGGATGAGCTACGGCTGGTGGCAGCACAAGCACACCCGGCACCACGCCAACCCGAACAAGCTCGGCTCGGATCCCGACATCGAGCTGCCGGTCATCGCCGTGACACCCGAGTCCGCGCTCATCCAGCGCAATCGGGTGAGCGCGTGGCTCCGTGCGCATCAAGGCCTGTTCTTCTTCCCGATCCTGCTGTTCGAAGGCGTCTCGCTGCACGCCTCCGGCATCCGCCGCGTGGCGACGCCCGGCCATCTCGACCGGCGATGGGTGGAGATCGGGTTCATGGCGGTGCGCATCGGGGGATTCCTCACGCTCGTGTTCCTCGTGCTCTCGCCCGGGATCGCCTTCGTCTTCCTCGCCGTTCAGCTCGGGCTGTTCGGGTTCTACATGGGCATCTCCTTCGCCCCGAACCACAAGGGCATGCCGGTGGTGCCGCGCGACGTCACCCTCGACTTCCTGCGCCGGCAGGTCGCGATGAGCCGCAACATCCAGGGCTCCCGCTTCCTCGACGCGGCGATGGGCGGACTGAACTACCAGATCGAGCACCACCTGTTCCCCTCGATGCCGCGGCCCCATCTGCGGCGGGCCGCGCCGCTGATCGCGGCCTACTGCCGTGAGCACGGTGTGCCGTACACCCAGACGCGGCTGTTCGCCTCGTACGTGATCGTCACGCGCTACATCAACCGCGTCGGACTGGGCGAGCGGGACGTGTTCAGCTGCCCGCTCGTCGACCAGCGCAGCCACCTCACCGCGGCCGTCTGAGGCCGGCTGGCGGCGGACGAGTCAACCGGCCGGGGCCTCGCCTCCCGGTTCAGCGGGGCGGCTGCGCCTAGCCTGGGCGGGTGGACCTCGACGTCAGCCTGTTCGTGATCCCGCTGCTCGCCGTCGCAGCGCCGCTGCTGGGGCGACTCGTGGGGCGATGGGTGCGCATCCCGATCGTCGTGTTCGAGCTGCTGCTCGGCATCCTCGTCGGCCCGAGCGTGCTCGCCATCGTCGCGCCGACCGAGTTCATCGACGTGCTCTCGGAGTTCGGTCTGGCGCTCCTGTTCTTCGTAGCCGGGACCGAGATCGAGGCGTCCGCGCTGCGCGGACGCACCGGTCGGCGGGCGTGGTTCGGCTGGGTCGTCAGCTTCTGCGCGGGCACCGCACTGGGCTGGATCATCGCGCCGGGCATCGGCGCGGTCGTCATCGGCATCGCGCTGTCGTCGACGGCGCTCGGCACGCTGCTGCCGATCATGCGCGACGCGAACGAGCTCTCCACGCCATTCGGCCGGTCGGTGATGGCGCTCGGCGCCGTCGGGGAGTTCGGACCGCTGATCGCGATCTCGATCCTGCTCGGCGGGCGGTCGCCGGGCGCCGCGACGGTCGTACTGCTGCTCTTCGCCGTCATCGCCGTCGCCGCCATCATGCTCGCGCTCCGCATGCCGCAGGGGCGCCTGCATGAGTTCGTCAACTCGACCCTGCACACCTCCGGCCAGTTCGCGATCCGCGTCGTCTTCGCGATCGTGGCGTCCCTCGTGTTCCTCAGCCTGGTGATGGGCATCGACATGCTCCTCGGCGCCTTCACCGCCGGCATCGTGTGGCGCCTCATCATGCGCGACGCCACCGAGCACGACCGTCACGCCGTGGAGAGCAAGATCGAGGGCGTCGCCTTCGGGTTCCTCGTGCCGATCTTCTTCATCTACACAGGTGTCACCTTCGACCTGGCCGCACTGCTCGCGGACCCCCTGCTGCTCGCGCTCGTCGTCGCGGCGCTCATCGTGCTGCTCGCGGTGCGCGGAGGTCCGTCGGTGCTCGCCGCGCCCGTCGGGGCCGGCGCGCGCGAGCGGGCCGCGGTGATGCTGATGGGGGCGACGGGCCTGCCGATCATCGTCGCGGTCACCTCGATCGGCGTCGACGAGCAGATGATGACGAGCGCGCAGGCTGCCGTGCTCGTCGGGGCCGGGATGCTGTCGGTGCTCCTGTTCCCGCTGATCGCGATGACGCTGCGCGGCGACTCGACCAAGGCCCCGGCCCAGCTGCGCGACGACGGGGCGTGACGGGAGCCCGCACGGGACCGACGTTCAGGCCGAAGTGCTACAAAAGGGTCATGGCCCACCCTCGTCGTGGCGTTCGCGTCGCGCTGATCGCCGCATCCGCCGTCGTCGTGGCGGTGCTCGCGGCGGCGTGGATGCTGCGCCCTGCCGAACAGCCGGCCGCATCGCCGTCCTCGACGGCTACGCCGAGGCAGACGCTGACGCCGACGCCGAGCGTCACCCCCTCACCGACCCGCACCCCCGCTGGCTACGCGGCGAACACCGCCGAGTACGAGGGCGCCACGCTGCCCGCGATCACCGTGTTCGCCGTGAATCCCGCACTGGAGGTCGATGACGATCCGTACGGTGCGTTCACCGGCACGGTGGTCACCCCGCGCGAGGAGAGTGCGCCAGTCTTCGCCGACCCGGAGGGCGAGCCCGTCGGCGCGCTGCTGAGGGAGTACGTCCACGGCGGCAACACGGTGCCCGTGATCGAGCGGCAGACGCACTGGGTGCGGGTGCTGCTGCCCGGGCGCAAGGCCGTGCCCTCGAAGGGGGATCCCTCCCAGGTCACCGGCTGGCTGCGCGTGGCGGATGTCGAGTTCGGCACCATCGACCCCGTCGTCGAGGTGAGCATCTCGAAGCGGACCATCGACATCGTGCGCTCCGGCGATCGTGACCGGATCGCCGATGACTTCGGCTGGGGCACGGATCAGACGCCCACGCCGGTCGGCCGCACGTTCATCATGAAAGCGGCCGTGGTGCCGCAGTACTCGTACACCCGCGGCCACCCGATCGTCTATCTCGGGGTGCAGTCCCCGACGCTCGACGGCTTCGGCGGGGCGAGCGTCGCCGTGACGGCGTTCCATTACCACGATGCCCGGTCGGGCAACATCTCGAACGGCTGTCTGCGCGTCGACGTCGACGCCATCACGGCGCTGGCGAAGCTGCCGCTGGGAACCCCCGTGATCATCCGCGACTGAGGCGGGAAAGGGGGTGCGCCGCTGTCCGGGGGGTTGGACAGCGGCGCACCTAAGCACTGCAAGCAGTGCCAACACCGGACCTGTGTGACTGGTTCGGTTGCCCCACAGGTGGGGATCCGGTGCTTCTTGTGTCGGGTCGAGGGCCGTCATCGGCGCAGGGCCGTGCCAGCCGTCGGTTCGACGGTCTAGGCGGTGTCGCTCGATACCGGGGGGAATTTCGCGTCACCTTCCCTTCGGCCGAAGCCTCCGGGGTGGTCTTATTCAGAACGTACCGGTCATCGCGGGCCGGCGCATGTATTTCACCGAATGAATCGGCGTGTCGTAGGAACACAATACCGTGACAAGCTTGGGATTCAAGTCACCTCAAGGGAGCGGTTCCATGTACACGCGTGAACTCGGGCGTACCGGCCGGCAGGTCTCCGCCATCGGACTCGGCACCTGGCAGCTCGGCGCCGATTGGGGCGCCGTCAGCGAGGACGATGCGCGGGCGGTGCTGGCAGCATCCGTCGATCAGGGCGTCACCCTCTTCGATACGGCGGACGTGTACGGCGACGGTCGCAGCGAGTCGATCATCGGCGGCTTCCTCGCGGAGCGGCCCGGTCACGGGATCACCGTGGCCACCAAGATGGGCCGTCGTCTCGCTCAGGAGCCTGAGAACTACTCGCCCGAGAACTTCCGCGCCTGGACCGACCGTTCGCGCCGGAATCTCGGGGTCGACACTCTCGACCTTGTGCAGCTGCACTGCCCGCCCACCGCGGTGATCGAGGCGGATGCCACGTACGACGCACTGGACGCGCTGGTCGCCGACGGGACGATCGCCGCCTACGGCGTGTCGGTCGAGACGACCGCGCAGGCGCTCGCCGCCATCGCGCGGCCGCACGTGACGAACGTGCAGATCATCCTGAACCCGTTCCGGCTGAAGCCGCTCGACGAGGTGCTGCCCGCCGCCGCCGACGCGGGGGTGTCGATCTTCGCCCGTGTGCCGCTCGCGTCGGGGCTGCTGAGCGGCAAGTACACGACGTCGACGACTTTCTCGGCCGACGACCACCGCAGCTACAACCGGCACGGCGAAGCATTCGACAAGGGCGAGACGTTCTCGGGCGTCGACTTCGAGACCGGACTGGATGCTGTCGCCGCCCTCGCCGCTGCGCTCCCCGCAGGAGTGTCGCTGCCGGCGGCATCGCTCGCCTGGGTGGCGTCGCGGATCGGGGTGACCTCGGTGATCCCCGGTGCACGCACCGTGGCGCAGGCGGAGTCGAACGCGGCGGCCGCTGCCCTGCTCGACCCGGCGACCGCCGGTGCATTCGACGTCGAGGCGTTCGACGCGGCGGTGCGCGAGGTGTACGACTCCCGGCTCCGGGCGACGATCCACCCGCAGTGGTGACCCTGGGGTAGTCCGCTCACGCGCCCGCGTGCGCGCGCTCGTGCCGGGTGACCAGCCGCGTCGGCGAGGCCGTGACGCATCGCCACCGCTGGAGGGGATCCCACCAGACCGGTCCGCGGATCTCGGGCACGCCGTGGTTCATCCGGATCTGCCAGCCGCTCGCCTCGAACGTGCGGTGATGATGCCAGCACAGCGGGACGCCGTTGCACGTCGAGGTCGGTCCGCCCTTGCTGTGCTCGGTGACGTGGTGGATCTCGCACCACGCGGGCGGCACATGGCAGCCGGGGATGATGCATCCGCCGTCGCGCTCGTAGATTGCCCGACGCTGATGGTGGGTGAAGACGCGATCGGTGGTCGTGAGGGAGATGATGCGGTCGTTCCGGTCGAAGACCACGCGCTGGATCGCGCCGACGCACCCGGTGTGGCGGGCGAGGCCGAGCGGCTGGGGTGCGTCGACGCCCTGCAGGAAGGCGTGCCCGCGACCGCTCTCGAGGTCTTCCTGCCGCACCGAGACCACCAGGGTCGGGGGAGCGCCGCCGATGCTCGGCACGCTGCCCGAGCCGGCCACCTTCGCGAGGATCGTCGCGAGCACGTCGTGCTGCTTCTGCGGATGCGTACGAGGGTCGGTGTAGTCCGCGTCGGGCTCGGCGATCGGGTCGCCATCGGCGTCGGCGTCGGTATTCTCTGACCCGGCAGCCGCGTCGTCGGGATCCTCGCAGAACCAGGGACCGCGCGTGAACGCGGGATCGACCTTCGGGTTCAGCATGCTGTCGCTGAGCAGCCGGAACTGCGCCGCCACCTCGGTCAGCAGGTGACCGTGGAACGGCACGAGCCCGTTGCGCTCGTGGCCGAACACGAGGCCGCGCTTGCGCTCGGCGCGGTCTTCTCGCGGCTCGGAGCCGTCGGGGTCGAGGTACATCGCCCAGACGAGCGCCATCTGCCGCAGATCGGCCGCCGTGGCCGGAGGAGCGTCCCCGGCGCCCTCGCCGCGTGCGGCGCGCCCGAGCTCGTCGTCGGCAGCCGCCCGAGCCTCTGCCGATACCGTCGGAGCCAGCTCGTCGAGCGGGCCGGAGATCGCGAGTACGCCGTCGATGCCGACGAATCCTGCTGCCAGCGCGGCGTACAGACCCGGGTACCGCGGGTGACGTTCGCCGCTGGTCGCATCGACGCGCCCGATCACGGCGCGCCCCGCCTTCACGTACCGGTTCGCCGTCTGCGGTGCCACGAGGGAGACGCGCTCGACCAGCTCGGCGACCGAGCGGCACCCCATGCGCGAGCTGAGTCGCTGGTCGCGATCGAGCCACCGATCTGAGCGTTCGTCGACGTGCCCTGCGGCCGCGGCCAGAAGGGCCTCGGCATGCCTGCTGACTCGTGCCGCGGCGGCCATCGTCGCGAGGATCTGCGGGTCGGTCGCCGCGCCCAGCAGGTCGGAATCGAAGACCTCGGCGACCAGCGCGGAGAGCGCGGTGTCGAGCTCTCCGAGTCGGGCGATGAGGTCTTCCATGCCCCCATTCTGGTGAGGGCCTCCGACATTGAAACACCCAGATCAAGCGGCAGAAAGCAGCCTGTGGACAACCTTCCGGATGTCGTGTCTGGGGAGGAACGGTCACCGCATCCACGCGGTACCGTGGCACGATGCCCGCCCGTCGCCTGACCGCTCTCGCACTGCTCCTCGGCGTGATCGCCGCCGGCCTCCTGGTGCACGCGACGCTGCCCGACAACGCCGCATCCGACATCGCGGGCGACGCGCTCTACGCGGTGGCCGCCTACCTCGCCGTCGTGCTCATCGCGCCATGGTGGTCGCCGCTCGTCGCGGGCGCGGTCGCCGCCGCCTGGTGCCTCGCCATCGAGCTGTTCCAGCTCACCGGCATCCCGCTGCGGCTGGGCGAGGTGTTCGCGCCCGCGATGCTCGTGCTCGGCACCGTCTTCGACCCGCGCGATCTGGTGATCTATCTCGTCGCGGTGGGGGCAGCATCCGCTCTCGACGCGGTGGTCAGAACTCGAGTCGCATCACGACGCGCCGCTTCGTCGGGTGCGACGCCTCGCTGAAGCCGGCTGCCAGGAACGGCCCCACCGCGCCGACGTTCATCTCGTCCCAGATGACCTGGGTGCCGCCGGTGAGCATCGGGTAGCCCTCGACCGCCGCGGCACCGTGGTCGCGGGCGTACTCCGCGGCGGCCGCGACCAGGGGATAGGTCAGCCCGCGTCCGCGATAGCCCTTGCGCACGATCATGCAGGCGATCGCCCACACGGTCGGGTCGTCCTTGTCCTCGGCGCGCTCCTTCCACGGCACGGGAGAGCCGCGCAGGCGCCCGTAGACGCCGCGGCGGTCGACGGCGCACCACGCGACCGGCTCGTCGTCGAGGTACCCGACGATGCCGATCGTCTCGCTCGCACGCGGATCGCCGCAGTGGACCTCCGAACGGAGGATGCTGGCCCGCTCCGTGACCGGCAGGTGCCACCAGTCGTGGTCGCCCAGGCGCTGTCGCTCGCACTGGCAGACGCCCGCCGCGCCGGTGAGGATCGCCTGCAGGTCGTCCCACGTCGCCTCGTTCGCGGGGACGACGCGCAGATCGTCCGACGACGGGGGAGCGGTGCCCATGCCGAGAGAGTAGCCCTCGTACGCTGGACCCGTGCACGTGGAATTCGAGGGCGACGTCTACCGCTGGAGGGCGCGCGAGCAGGATTGGTTCTTCGTCGCGCTGCCCGTGGAGCTCAGCGAGATGATCCGCGAGATTCCGCGGCCACCGCGGGGTTTCGGGTCCATCCCCGTCACCGCGCGCATCGGCGACTTCGAGTGGCGGACCTCGATCTTCCCCGACTCGGCACAGGGCACGTTCGTGCTGCCGCTGAAGAAGGCGGCGAGGGATGCCGGCGCCCTCGCGGAGGGCGACGTTGCGGTTCTTGCGCTGATCTTGTGACTCGTGTGACAAGAGTTAACAAAGTTGAGTATTGACAGGAACATGAGAGATCTCTCATGATTGGCCCTGGAGAGGGAAGTACCGCTGGGGAGCGAGTACCACCAACCCGGCTTTTGGGGGGCTGGGCGGTACTTGTGATGCCGAGGAGTGATCCTCGGACCCGCGAATGTCGTGCAGCGCTCGAGAGCTGATCTCAATCACACGAGTCAGGGAGACCCGCACACATGCGCACAACCATCCACAACTACCTGGCGGCCGAGAAGGCACGCCGTGAGGAGTCCGGCGAGGCCGGCTTCTCGCTCATCGAGCTCATCGTCGTCGTCGTGATCCTCGGCATCCTCGCCGCGATCGCGGTGCCGGTGTTCCTCGGCCTGCAGGGCCAGGCCCAGCAGAGCGCCCTCGAGTCGATCACCGCCAACGGTGCCTCGCAGACCGCGTCGGACATCTCACAGGGCAACGAGGCGGACATCGCCGCCAACCTGACCGCTCTCGCCGGTCAGAGCGATGCGCAGCTGGACGGCATCACGCTCACCAACAACGGTGTGACGACGATCGACGGCTACTGCGTCACGGGTGCTGCCACCGGCCTCACCTCGGTTACGTCGGGCCCCGGCTGCTAATCAAGCCACTTCCGCCGAGGCCGGTCCCGATCCGTCGGGCCGGCCTCGGCATCCCTCTATGACGGACCAGGGGAGGTGAGTCATGGCAGAGCGTCACCAAGAGCGCGGTTTCAGCCTCATCGAGGTGGTCATCGCGATATTCGTGTTCGCCGTGATCTCGCTCGCCATCCTTCCTCTCGCCATCCAGGCCGCAGCCCTCAGCACCGTCAATCGGGACCAGGCTGCGGCGAACGCATTGGCGTCGTCGCAGCTCGCGGGAATCCGCTCGAGCTTTCCGGACGACAGCACCAACTCGTGCGCCGCGGTCCGTGCGACGCAGATCACGCAGGTGAAGGACCCCGCCGAGACCGACCTCACGGCAAACCTCGTCGTGTCCGCGTGTCCCGCCTCGTATCCGGGCGTCGTGACGATCACCGCGACCGTCTACGACCCCGCGGAATCCTCCACCGACGCCGTCGTGACGATGGCGACCCAGATCGTGGTGACCGCATCATGATCCGCGAGCGGCTCCGGGACGATCGGGGCATGACCGCCATCGAGCTCGTCATCTACGTCGTGATCACGGCACTCCTGCTCGGGGTGATCGGCGGCATCCTCATCGCCGGGATGCGCTCGACCATCACGACCGGCGACCGCGATCTGGCGACCGGCACGGTCCAGGCGATCAGCACGTCGCTGTCGAGCGACATCCGCAATGCATCTGCCGTCGCCCTCACCCAGACCGGCACGTCGACCATCGTCCGCGCCAAGGTCGCGACCGGGCGCACCGACTGGGAGTGCCGCGCATACGCCGTGGTCGACCTGCAGACATGGAATGACAGCACCGTCACCAACGGAGCCGATGGCCGCTTCGAGCTGCGGGTGCTCACGTATGACGACGCCGCCACGATCACGGCCCCCGTCCCGACGACCGCGTGGGGTGTGCTCTCGAGGGATGTGCAGCGTGTCGAGGTCGCCGCGACCCCGTCGCCGGCTCCCACGCCGAGCCACCTGCCCTACTTCGCGCTGACCGGCGGCGCGCTCTCGTGGAACCTCGCCGCGCTCGCCTCGGCGAACGCCTCGTTCAATGACGGCGAGACCGTCGCACTCACGGGCGCCGCCGTCGCTCGCGCCCATGATGAAGGGACGACGAAATGCTGGTGAACCGCCTCACGCGCCGGCTGCGCGCCACTGCCGAGGGGGAGGACGGCTCGACGCTGATCGCCGTCCTCATCGTCGCGATGATCCTGGGTCTGCTGACCGTGACGCTCTCGGCTGCGGTCGTGAACACGACGAAGACGACGCTCGGCGTGGGCTCGTCGCTGCAGGCGCAGGCTGCGGCCGACGCCGGCATCGCCGCCGCGGTCGCGGCGGCGAAGGCTCACCCCGCAGACGTCTGCACGATCGACATCACCAGCAGCACGCCGCGGTACCACGTCAAGCCCGCGCTGCCCAGCCCGGAGCGCCCCGATGTGACGGCCTGCGGCGCGGGCGGGAAGGTCACGTTCCTCTCCATCGGCACCGGCGAAGACGGCAGGACCACCTCGGTCGAGGCCACCTACTTCTACACCGGAGGCGTGGCGACCGGTGTCCCCGACAACGCCGTCGTCATCGGCGGCGGCACGTTCAGTGCCACCTCGCTCATGCTCAAGGTCGGCGCGGGCGGGGCAGACGGTTCGGCGCTGATGCTCAGCGGCGACTTCAAGACGTGCAACAACATCACCACCTTCGAGACCGACGTCATCCTGTACAACGGCAACCTCGAGCCGACGAACTCGTGCAAGTTCATGAAGAACGTGTACGTCGCGGGCTACGTGAAGATGAGTGCGGGCGCAACGGTCGGCGGGTCCATCTACGCACTGGGCACCGTCACTCTGGCGAATGCCGGGAACACGGTCGGCGGCGACATCGTCGCCAAGGGCAATGTCTCCATGACCGCGGGCGCGACGGTCTCCGGCGGGGTCATCACCGAAGGCAATCTGTCGATCACCAACAGCCCGACCACCATCGGCGGCAACGTCGCGGTCGGCGGGGACGTGAGCATGAGCTCGGGCGCCAAGATCAACGGCAACCTCACCGCCACGGGCAAGGTCACCATCGGAGCTTCGCCCGTCGCCGGCAATCTGACGGCCGGCGGTCAGCTCGATGTCCAGAGCACGACGATCGGCGGTGCGATCATCGGAGCGCATCCCGGTGACCAGAACTTCTACAACGTGAAGGCCGCATCGATGACGGTCGCCGGCACCTACAAGGCCAATTTGCAGACATCGAAGATCACCGGCGACGTCGTCTCGACGAAGGCGGGCGGTGTCAGCTACATCGCGCCCGACACCATCATCGGCGGCAAGCTGCGTCTCGCGGGCACGGCGTCGACCGGATGGGGACCGCCGACCGCCGCCGGCGGCAACAGCTACAACGTGACCGGCCTCACCGCACCGACGGTTCCCGCGAAGCCGATCATGACGATTCCCGACGAGCTGAAGACCGGCACGTACAAGTGGGATGACTACGACTACGTGCAGGACAACTGGATTGCCGGCGGATACACCGTCGATGTGTGGCCGACGGCACCGGACTGCACGTTCGACACCTGGCATCCCGCCAATGTCGCGAAGATCGCGTCGTACACGACGCCCACCGTGGTCGACCTTCGCAAGTGCGCCAAGGTGTACGGCTTCCAGACGACCCTTCAACTCGATGCCGACCTGCTCATCCTGCTGCCGGACAATGACGTGGAGCACAAGTTCCAGGAGGTGACGTTCTCCTCGAAGGACGGCCAGCCTCACAAGCTCGACTTCCTCATGCCCGACACGGTCGACAACGACTCACCCACCTGCAAGAAGAGCGGGTCCAAGATCAACCTCTACGCCACGAAGGCGAGCACGAGCCCGCTGATCTCGGGGCTCATCTACACGCCGTGCACGCTGTCGATCGCGAACGTGGGTGCGAACGGCAACTGGACCGGGCAGCTCTACAGCGGATCGATGATCTTCGACGCGGGTGGCGCGCCGGGTTACCAGCTCGTGTATCAGCCCATCGGTGTGCCCGGGTTCGGCGTGAGCACCGCGTCGGCAGCAGCTCTCGGCGCCCTGATCAGCAGGCGCGACATGGGAGCGCCGTGACCCTTTTCGTCCTCCTCTGCGCCGGCGTGTTCGGGCTGATCATCGGCTCGTTCCTGAACGTCGTCGTCTATCGCGTGCCCGCCGGCATCTCGCTCAACCGACCGAGCCAGTGCCCCGGCTGCGATGCGCCGGTGCGGCCGTGGCAGAACGTGCCGGTGCTGTCGTGGCTCGCGCTCCGTGGGAAGTGCGCCTCGTGCGGCGCGCCGATCTCTGCGCGCTATCCGCTCGTGGAACTGGCGACCGGAGTGGCGTTCGTTGCCGTGGCGTCGGCGTGGCTCGATGCGTTTCGTCTCGCTTCGCTCGCTCAACGACCCGACGCCAGCGAATGGATCGTCCTGGTGGCGTACCTCTACTTCGCGGCCATCAGCATCGCCCTGACGCTCATCGATCTCGACACGCGACGACTGCCGAATGCGATCGTGCTCCCGTCCTACCTGGTCGCGCTGGTGCTCTTCACCGTCGCCTGTGTGCTCGGTGCGGAATGGGAGTCGCTCGCGCGCGCGGCCATCGGCGGTGCGGCGCTCTACGGGTTCTACTTCCTCCTGCGGCTCGTGCGCCCGGACGGCATGGGCGGGGGAGACGTGAAGCTCGCCGGCGTGGTCGGCCTGTATCTCGGCTGGCTCGGCTGGGGGGCGCTCATCGTCGGTGCGTTCGCGGCATTCCTGCTGGGTGGGATCTACGGGGTGGCACTGCTGGCACGCCGGCGTGCCGGTCGCAAGACGGCCATCCCGTTCGGACCATGGATGCTGGCCGGCGCGTGGGTGGGAATCTTCGCGGGCGAGCCGATCGCACGCTGGTACATCGGGCTGCTCGCGGTCTAGAAGGAGGATGATCATGGCCAAAACCGTCATCGGGCTGGAGATCACCGAGGAGAGCGTGCGCGCTGCCGAGGTGACGATGGGGCGCAACCCGACCCTGGTCGCGTACGGCTCGGTCCCCCTGCCGCCGGAGGCGGCGCGGGACTCCGAGGTGATCGATCGCGATGCGATCGCGCTGGCGCTGCGGCAGCTGTGGAGCCGTGCCGGCTTCAAGGCGAAGAACGTCGTGCTCGGCGTCGGCAGCCGCCGCATCCTCGTCCGCGAGTACACCACCCAGGCCATGCGCCCTGATCTGCTGCGTCAGGCGCTGCCCTACCAGGTGCAGGATCTGCTGCCGGTGCCCGCCGAGCAGGCCGTGCTCGACTTCTATCCGGTGTCGCAGGATCGGGACCAGCTGACCGGTCTGCTCGTCGCCGCCGTGGCGGAGACGATCGAGGACCTGATCACGACCGTCGGCAAGGCGAAGCTCGTCGTCGACGAGGTGGACCTCTCCGCCTTCGCCGTCGCCCGAGCAGCCAAGCGCGTCGCTGCCGCCGGCGAGACCGTCGCCGTGCTCGCGCTCGGCGACCACACCAGCAACGTGGTCGTGATGCGCGACGGCATCCCGCACTTCGTGCGGATCATCCCCATCGACATCGCCACTCCCGCCGTGCAGGCGCGGTCGCTCTCGCTCACGTCGGAAGACAGCGAGCAGGCCGCGCCGGTGGTACTCGAGGAGGTGCTCGAGACCGTGCCGCCTGAGCCGCAGGGACGCCGCTCGCGCGTCGGCGGTCGCGTGCGGTCATCCGTCGGCATGTCCGACGCGGCCATCGGCGACCTGGTCGCGCGGCTGCGCAGCACCATCGCGTTCTACTCCGAGCGGGTGGGCGAGCAGCCGGTGACACGGGTCCTCCTCACCGGCGCCGGAGCGGCGGTGCCCGGCGTGGCCGAGGCGCTCGGCGCCGATCTGCCGATGCCGGTGGAATACGTCGGCGTCGCCCAGGTGATGTCGGTCAAGGGCGAGGCCCCCGAGGGAGATCTCGCCCTCGATCTCCTGACGACGGCGGGCATCGCCATGAAGGACGGTCGCTGATGTCGGTCAACACCTCCACGATCACGTTCGGCGGTGCGCCGCGCGTCAACCTCATGCCTCGAGCGGAGACCGATCGCCGCGAGCGCTCGGCGCTGCTGCGTCGCTGGGGATGGGGCATCGTCGCCGCCCTGCTGCTCGTCGTCGCCGTGAGCGCTGGCGTCTACGCCATCCAGTGGACGGCGGATCAGACCCTGGCCGCCGAGAATGCGCGCACGACCCAGCTTCTCACCGACCTCGCAGCACACGCCGACATCCGGGCCGCGCTCGACCTCGAGTCGGAGCTCTCCGACTTCCGCGTCGACGCGATGGCGTCAGATCTCGATTGGCCCGCCGCCGTGGCGGAACTCGCGGGCGTGCTGCCGGACGACGTGACGATCTCCGGCTTCGACCTGACCGTCGGGCCTGTGCCGGCGGGGGAGGACAGGGCGGTCGAGGTCGGACTGATCGGCACCTTCGCGCTCTCGGCCTCGTCGCCGATGGACATCGTGCCGTTGATCCGCGACACCCGCGATCTCGAATCGGTGATCAACGCCGATGGCCCCCAGCTCAACAGCGGCGGCGACGAATCCACGTCCTACACCTACACGCTCGCCGTGGCGTTCGACCAGTCGTTGTACACCGGCGACTACGCAGAGGAGGAGGCGGAGTGAACCTCCCCAAGCAGTTCATCAACCTGCTCGGCGCCGTGCTGACGGCAGCCATCGTCATCGCCGGCATCGCGCTGATCGCGCTGCCTCTGTACGGCAACGCCCAGACGACGCTCGCGAGCGCGAAGACCGTCGCGCAGTCGAACGACGTGTACCAGATCCAGGTCGACCAGCTGAACGCGGCCGCCGAGAACAGCGAGCAGATCGACGACCACGTCGCCGAGCTGCGCACCGAGATCACCGCGCTGGCGAAGCTCGACGACGTGCACGAGCTGATCGCGGACGCGGCCGAGGAGACCGACGCGCGGATTGTCAGCACCGTCGCCGGCGAGTCCGTCGCGTGGGTGCCCCGCACGTCGATCGACCTCGAAGGCGTCGCTGCCGCGGCCCAGGCGCCCGCTGACGCGGAGGCGACGACCGACGAGGGCGAGGCTCCCGCGGAAGGCGAGACCACCACGACCACGGAGGAGACGCCGGCTGCGCCCGAGGACGTCGATTCGCCGCAGCAGCAGGTGCCCATCTCGATCAACGTCGAGGTGGCTGACGCCGAGGTCGCGGCCGACTTCCTCGAGGCGCTCGGAGCCGGACCGCGCCTGATCGGCATCGAGAAGGCCACCCTGACAGGCAGCACGGGCGCGCTCACGCTCTCGGTGTCCGCCCTCGCCTTCATCCGCACGGAGGACGCATCATGACCGCATCAGACGACCTGCTCGGCATGCTCGGCGTCGCACTCGCCGCCCGCGCCTCCGACGTCCACCTCACGGCGAAGCACCCCGCCCGCATGCGCGTGGACGGCGACCTGGAGCCGATTCCCGGCTACGAGGGCGTCACCCCGCCGGCGTGGATCGAGAGCGCCGTCGGCGGACTCCTGTCCAGCGACCAGTACGAGGAGTTCTCGAAGAAGGGCGAGGTCGACCTCTCGTACAACGCTCCTGGTGTGGCGCGCTTCCGCGTCAACGTCTTCCGGCAGCTCGGCGAGGTCGCAGCGGCGCTGCGATTCATCAACGAGAAGGCGATCCCGCTCGAGGAACTTGGCGTACCGCTCGTCGCCGCCGATCTTGTAAAGCGTCCGCGCGGCCTCGTGCTCGTGACCGGACCGACGGGCTCGGGCAAGTCGACGACCCTCGCCGCGATGATCGACATCGTCAACCGCACGATGCCCTCGCACATCATCACGGTCGAAGACCCCATCGAGTTCCAGCACACCAGCAAGATGTCGCTCGTGCACCAGCGCGAGATCGGCAGCGACACCGCGTCGTTCTCCGAGGCGCTGCGCCGCATCCTGCGTCAGGACCCCGACGTCATCCTCGTCGGTGAGCTCCGTGATCCCGAATCGATCTCGACGGCCCTCTCGGCGGCGGAGACCGGTCACCTCGTGCTCTCGACGCTCCACACGCAGAGCGCGGCGAAGTCGATCAACCGCATCATCGACGCCTTCCCGCCCTCCCAGCAGGATCAGGTCCGCACGCAGCTCGGCGACACGCTGCAGGGCATCATGAGCCAGACGCTGCTGCCGAAGGCGCAGGGCAAGGGGCGCGTCATCGCGACCGAGGTGCTCATCAACACCCCGGCCATCGCCAACCTGATCCGCGAGGGCCAGGTGAGCCAGATCTACTCGATGCTGCAGGCGGGCGGCTCGCTCGGCATGCACACGCTCGACCAGGACCTCAAGAGGCTCGTCGAGGACGGCACGCTGGCTCTCTCGGTCGCCAAGTCGTTCGCGATGGATCCGTCGACCCTCGAGGGCGTGCGGGTGCGACCGCGCGACTACGACGCGGAGGCGTGGAGCGTTCGCGCGCCGCAGCCCGTCGGCGGGAGCTACTGATGTCGCTCGTCCAGGAGTACAGCTATCGCGCGGTCGACGCGAAGATCGGCAACGTCGTCAAGGGCGTGATCGAGGCGGGCAGCACCAGCGCCGTCACCGCCAAGCTCCGTGCGCAGGGACTGACACCGCTCGAGGTGGTCGAGCTGTCGAAGACCGGCCTCAATCAGGAGCTCGTGATCCCCGGTTTCGAGAAGCGCGTCAAAGTCGACAGTCTGGCCGTCTTCGCCAAGCAGATGGCGGGCCTCATCAACGCCGGGCTCCCGCTGATGCGGACCCTCGGCATCCTGATCGAGCAGTCCGAGGACAAGAAGCTGCAGAGCGCGCTCGTCGCCGTGCACGCCGGGGTTGAGTCGGGCATGTCGCTGTCGGGGGCGTTCGCCCAGCACACCGACGTGTTCCCCCCGCTGATGGTCAGCATCGTGAAGGTCGGCGAGAGCGGCGGCTTCCTGGGCGACGCGCTGAACACCATCGCGGAGACCTACCAGGGCGAAGCCGAGCTGCACAACAAGATCAAGTCGGCGACGACGTATCCGATCGTGGTGTTCGTCATCGCGATCCTCGGCTCCCTCGCGATGATCACGTTCGTCGTGCCCATCTTCAAGCAGATGTTCGAGGGGTTCGGGTCGGAGCTGCCGATCCCGACGCAGATCCTCGTGATGCTCTCGAACAACATGCTGTGGATCCTTCCGTCCATGATCCTGCTGGGTGTCATCGGCTGGATCTGGTGGACACGTCACAAGGACGATGAGAAGGTGCGGCGGGTCGTCGACCCGATCAAGCTCAAGCTGCCGGTGTTCGGCCCGCTCGCGACCAAGATCGCCGTCGCGCGCTTCGCGCGGAGCCTCTCGATGATGCTCAAATCGGGCGTCCCCCTGATCCAGGCGCTGTCGATCGTCGGCGAGGCCTCGAACAACTGGAAGATCGAGCAGGCCGTGCGCGAGGTGCAGGACTCCGTGCGTCAGGGTCGCTCGTTCTCCGCGCCGCTGGCGAAGGCCGAGGTCTTCCCGCCGATGGTCGCGCAGATGGCGTCCGTCGGCGAGGAATCCGGAACGCTCGCCGACATGCTCGCGTCGATCGCCGACTTCTACGAGGCCGAGGTGAAGACGGCCACCGAGCAGCTCACGGCGACGATCGAGCCCATCCTCATCGTCGGCATCGGCGTCATCATCGGCGGCATGGTCGTCTCGCTCTACCTGCCGATCTTCTCCATCTACGGCGAGATCGCCAAGACGGGCTGATCCACCCACAGACTCGGATGCCGGCTGCAGCTTGGGGGTGCAGCCGGCATCCGACACCACCCCTCCACGTCAGATCGAGACGCGCAGGACTTCCTCGATCGTCGTGATGCCCTGGGTCACCTTGCTGAAGCCGTCCTCGCGAAGCGAGACCATGCCCTCCTTGATGGCGACCATGCGCAGCTCGGTGCCGGTCGCGTGCGCGACGGTCATCTTCTCGAGCTCGTCCGAGAGCGTCATGATCTCGTGCAGGGCGACGCGACCGCGATAGCCGGTGCCCGAGCACTCGGTGCAGCCGGCCGCGCGGAACAGCACAGGGGGGTCCGCCGGGTTGTAGGGGAAGCGCACGGCCTCGAGCACGTCACGCGACTCGTGATACGCCTCGCGGCAGTTCAGGCACAGGCGCCGCGCCAGGCGCTGGGCGACCACACCGGCCAGCGCCGTGCCCACGAGGAAGGGCTCGCAGCCCATCTCGACGAGGCGGGTCAGCGCGCTCGGCGCGTCGTTGGTGTGCAGCGTCGACAGCACGAGGTGACCGGTGAGCGCCGCCTCGATCGAGATCGTCGCCGTCTCCTGGTCGCGGATCTCGCCGACCAGCACCACATCGGGGTCCGATCGCAGGATCGACCGCAGCGCGGCCTGGAAGGTCATGCCGGCGCGGGCATTCACCTGCACCTGGTTGATCCCGGCCATCCGGTACTCGACCGGGTCCTCGACGGTGATGACGTTGATGCGCGGGTTCGCGACCGTGTTGAGCGCCGTGTAGAGCGTGGTCGACTTACCTGAGCCGGTGGGGCCCGTGACGAGCACCATGCCATGCGGCCGCGTGATCGAGTCGGTGAACCGCTTCTCGTTGATCATCGAGAAGCGCAGGTCCTTGAGCGACAGCGACTGCGCGGTGTTGTCGAGGATGCGCATGACGATCTTCTCGCCCCACACCGTCGGCAGCGTCGCCAGACGCAGGTCGACCTTGCGTCCGTCGTGGTTCACCGAGAGGCGGCCGTCCTGCGGCTTGCGCTTCTCAGCGATGTCGATCGACGCCATGATCTTCAGGCGCGAGATGACGCCGTCCTGGATCGACCGGTCGGCCCGCTGCATCTCGTGCAGCACGCCGTCGATGCGGTAGCGCACGAGCAGCTGCTTCTCGCCCGGCTCGATGTGGATGTCGCTGGCCCGGTCGTTGATGGCCTGGGTGATGAGCAGGTTCACGAAGCGCACGGTGGGCGCGTCGTCGACCTGGTCGTCGAGCGTCTCGGTGGAACCTGCCGTGCCCTCGGCGGCGGCGATCTCGCCGATCTGCTCGGAGAGGTCGCTGAGCTCCTCATCGGAGCGCAGGAACCGGGTGAACGCGGAGTTCAGGGCATCGGCCGCGACGACCGCGGGCCGGATGTTGAGATCGGTGACCGTCGCGATGTCGTCGAGGGCGATGAGATCGGTGGGATCCAGCATCCCGATCGTCAGGCTGCGACGCCCGCGTTCGACGGGGATCAGGTGGTAGCGGCGGCAGAGCGCGGCTGGCACGGCGCCGATCGTCTCGGCGTTCAGGGTCACGGTCGCGAGGTCGATGTAGGGGAAGCCGGTCTGCTCGGCGATGCCCTGGGCGACCTGCACTTCGGTCGCAAGGCGCGACAGGATCAGCTGCTGTCGCAGAGCGGGTCCTTCCCCGACTTCTGCAACGACACCTCTCATATCCTCGGCGCGGACTGCCCCAGTGCGCACGAGGGTTTCGGCGAGTCCCTTCACGTGAACCCCTTCCCCGCGGCTATCCTATGCCGCTTGGGCCATGAATGTGAATAGCGAGATTTCTGTGACTCATGTGACTGGTGTGACTCGCTTCGCGCCGCGCGTCAGGGCCACCCCGCCACCCTGTCAACCCCCCGCTCGCGCCGAACCGTCGCGGGCTACTCTGACCCCATGAAGCGGTTCATCGCGTGGGTGCTCACCCTCAAGGCCGTCCGCGCGTTCCTGCTCTACGGCGAGCGGCGCGGACCCATGCTCGCCGACAGTGTCACGTACCGCACCCTCTTCAGCGTCTTCGCGGGCGTTCTGCTCGGATTCTCACTCGCCTCGCTCTGGCTGGCGGGCAATCCCGCGGCCTGGCAGGCGCTGGTCGACGCGGTGGATGCTGCCATCCCCGGGCTCGTGGGCGAGAACGGCCTCATCGACGTATCGACGATCCAGGCGCCCGTCGGTCTGTCGATCGCCGGGGCGATCTCGGCGATCGGTCTCGTCGGCGCCGCGATCGGCGCGATCGGGTCGCTGCGCACCGCGTTCCGGCTGATCGCCGGCAAGGTGCACGACGACGTCATGTTCGTGTGGGTGCTGCTGCGCAACCTGGCACTCGCGATCGGCATCGGCGCCGCGCTCGGCGCCTCTGCGGTCGCCACGATGGGAGCCACGGCCGGGATCGGCATCGTCACCGACCAGCTCGGCGTGCCGGCCGACGACACCCTGGTCGTCTGGGGAACCCGCATCCTCTCGCTGATCGTCGTGTTCGCCCTCGACGCTCTCGCGATCGCCGTCCTGTTCCGCGTGCTGTCGGGGGTCGCCGCGAGCGCCCGCTCGCTCTGGACGGGGGCCCTGCTGGGCGCGGTCGGACTCACCGTGCTGCAGCAGCTCTCCGGGCTGTTCATCGGGGGAGCCTCCTCCAACCCGCTGCTGGCGTCGTTCGCTTCGCTCATCGCCCTGCTGCTGTGGCTCAACCTGTCGTCGCAGGTCATCCTCATCTCCAGCGCGTACATCGTGACCTCGGTCGCGGAGGAGCACGATCGAGTGCGGGCGCGTCACGGCGCCGAGACGTTCGCGCAGCGCCGGGTGCGGCAGGCCGAGGACGCGGTGCAGACCGCGACCGACGAACTCACCAGCGCACGCGCGGCGCTCGCCGACGAGAAGCAGAAGCAGAAGCAGAAGCAGAAGCAGAAGCAGAAGCAGAAGCCCAAGGCGGCCGCGTCCGCGTGACGCCCGCGTAAGGCTCTTGTTACGGCACGGCGAACCGGCTGGGATCCGGGCGGCCGCTGTCGTACGTTGTACAGGTGTCTGAGAATTCTGCTGTGACCGGTCCCACCGCTCCGTCGAACTCGACGGGAGCGACCCACCCGCTCGCACTGGCCCCCGTCATCGCACCTCCGAGCACCGTCGACGGCTTCGTCCGCGAGTTCCTGCAGAACCTCAACCTCGAGCGGGGCGTGACGCTGTCGGCGTCCAACCCGAACGACCGGTACATCGCACTCGCGTACACCGTGCGCGACTACCTCGTGGCGCGCTGGCTCGAAGACCAGCGCCGTCAGCGTGAGACGCAGGCCAAGGGCGTCTGCTACCTCTCCGCCGAGTACCTCCTCGGGCGCCAGCTCGACAACAACCTCCTCGCGAGCGGGCTCACCGATATCGCGACCGACGCGCTCGCCGCCTGCGGCATCGACATCGGTGAGCTGCGCGAGCTCGAGGTCGAACCGGGCCTCGGCAACGGCGGCCTGGGCCGCCTCGCCGCGTGCTTCATCGACTCGCTCGCGACGATGAGCGTGCCGAACGTCGGCTACGGTATCCGCTACGAGTACGGCATCTTCCGCCAGACGTTCGTCGGCGGACAGCAGGTCGAGCAGCCGGACGCCTGGCTGTCGCTCGGCTCGCCGTGGGAGTTCCCGCACCCCGAGGCCGCCCAGACGATCTCCTTCGGAGGCCACACCGAGACGTACGACGACGGGGGAGTGACCCGCAACCGCTGGGTGCCCGGCTGGGACGTCGAGGCCGTGCCCTACAACTACATGGTCCCCGGGTATCAGAACGGCCGCGTCAACACGCTGCGCCTGTGGAGCGCCAAGGCCACCAACTCTTTCGACCTGCGGGTGTTCAACTCGGGCGACTACGAGGAGGCCGTGCGCGCGCAGACCTTCGCCGAGAACATCTCCAAGGTGCTGTACCCGGAGGACTCCACCCCGCAGGGCAAGGAACTGCGCCTGCAGCAGCAGTACTTCTTCGTCGCCGCCTCCATCCGCGACTTCCTCGACCACCAGCTGCTCCCCGACTTCGACCTGACCAAGCTCCCCGAGCGGGTCATCTTCCAGCTCAACGACACGCACCCGGTGATCGCGGTCCCCGAGTTCATGCGCGTGCTGACGGATGAGAAGGGCATGGACTGGGATGCTGCGTGGGCGATCACGCAGCAGTGCTTCGCGTACACGTGCCACACGCTGCTGCCCGAGGCGCTCGAGGTGTGGTCGGTCGACCTGCTCGGGCGGCTCCTGCCGCGGCACCTCGAGATCATCTACCGCATCAACGAGGAGTTCCTCGTGGCGGTGCGCGAGCGCTTCGGCGACGACGAGATGCGCATCCGCAACATGTCGATCATCTCGGAGTTCCCCGAGCGCTCGGTGCGGATGGCGTACCTCGCGACCGTCGCCGGCGCCAAGGTGAACGGCGTCGCCGAGCTGCACTCTCAGCTGCTGCGCGACAAGGTGCTGCCCGACTTCGACGAGTTCTACCCCGGCAAGTTCACCAACGTCACCAACGGCATCACGCCCCGGCGCTTCGTGCGCCTCGCGAACCCCCAGCTCTCCGGCCTCATCACCGAGGCGCTCGGCGGCGGCTGGCTCACCGACATGGAGCGCCTGCGCGAGCTCGAGGCCTACGCGGAGGATCCCGACTTCCGCGCCGCGTTCGCCGAGGTCAAGGCGGCCAACAAGCGCCGGCTGAACGACGTGCTGCTCGCGCGCGACGGATTCGAGGTCAGCGACGGCCACATGCTCGACGTGATGGTCAAGCGCCTGCACGAGTACAAGCGGCAGATGCTCAAGCTCCTGCACATCGTCACCGCGTACGAGGGCATCGTGTCGGGGGCGGTCGCCGCATCCGACGTCCAGCCGCGCACCTTCATCTTCGGCGCGAAGGCCGCACCGGGCTACGCGATGGCCAAGCGGATCATCCACCTCATCAACGCGGTCGGCTCGGTCGTCAACGACGACCCGCGGGTCGAGGGCCGGCTCAAGGTGCTGTTCCCGCCGAACTACAACGTCACGCTCGCCGAGCGCCTGATCCCCGCAGCCGACCTGTCCGAGCAGATCTCGCTCGCGGGCAAGGAGGCCTCGGGCACCGGCAACATGAAGTTCGCCCTCAACGGCGCGCTCACGATCGGCACCGACGACGGCGCGAACGTCGAGATCCGCCAGCTCGTCGGCGACGACAACTTCTTCCTGTTCGGCATGAGCGAGCCCGAGGTCGAGGGCCTCTGGGCGCGCGGGTACAAGCCGAGCGAGTTCTACCAGGCGGACGACCACCTGCGCAGAGCCATCGACCTGATCGCGAGCGGGGCGTTCTCGGACGGCGACAAGTCGGTGTTCGAGCCGATCGTCTCCAACCTGCTGTACGACGACCGCTTCATGGTGCTCGCCGACTACTCGGCGTACATCGACGCGCAGGCGAAGGTGGACGCGGCGTACGCCGACCAGGATGCCTGGACCCGCTCCGCGATCCTCAACGTCGCTCGCTGCGGCTTCTTCTCGTCCGACCGCTCGATGCGCGACTACATCGAGCGCATCTGGCACACTCCGCCCTCGCTGTAGTCCCCGCGGGTCGTCGAGCGAGCGACGCGAGACGAAACGGCGGGGCGACCGCATCCGCTCCTGTTCCCTGCGTCCGCGCTGCCGATCGATGGCGCGGATGCCGGGATCCGGCGCTTCGCGCTACCGCGCGTAGCGCTCGGCGAACGCGCGCAGGATGCTGCCGGTGTGCGTCACCGGCAGCCGCCGCACGGCATCGAGCGTGAGCTGCAGCTCGCCCTCGGCGAAGTACCCGTGCCCGGCGTACTCGCGGATGCGCGTCGAGATGCCCTCGACATCGCACTCGGGGTGGAACTGCGTGGCATAGACGTTCTCGCCGACCCGGAACATCTGCACCGGGCAGCCTTCGCCGCGTGCCAGCAGGGTGGCCGCGGGCGGCAGGACCGTGATCGCCTCCTTGTGCCCGACGAACGCCGGGAACACATCGGGCAGCTCAGCCAGGAGCGGATCGGCGGCACCCGCCTCGGTGCGGGTCACCTCGACGACGCTGATCGGCTCGCGGTAGGTGCCGTCGATCAGCGCCCCCAGGTGCGTGCCGACCGTCCCCACCCCGTAGCAGGCGCCGAGGAACGGGAAGTCGCGCGCGACCACCTCGTCCAGGAGCGCCGCGAACTCGGCCTCGACCCGGTGCTGCACAGCCGACTTCTTCTCCTCCGGGTCTGACGCATTGAACGGTCCGCCGCCGACGAAGATCCCGGAGTACTCGTCGAGGTCGACCGCGCCGAGCGGGCCCGCCTCCATGCGCACCCGCACGAGGTGCTGCTCGTCGAGGCCGGTGTAGCGCAGGAACAGCGCGTACTCCTCGTCGGCCGGCACGTCTTCGGCGCGCGTGGCCAGTAGGAGGAACGGCTTCATGCCTTCCAGCCTATGGTGCGGTGTAGCACCGACGGCCACGCGCCGGCAACCACCGCAAGCCTGTCGCCGTGTGCGGATAGGGTCGGATCAGGAGGTCATCACATGGCTATTGCACGACTGCACGGCGGCCCGCTGGACGGGCAGGTCATCCCACTCGACGACGACGCCCAGGACCGGCTCATCCTCCCGTACAGCGAGACGCAGATCGTCTACGCGCGCGAGGGCTCGCTCGACCACACGGGCGACAGCGACGGGCCGTCGGAGGCCGCATACCGCTTCGTCGCGGCGGAGGATGACATCGACCCGGATCGCGACGACGACAAGGACCTCTAGCGGTGGGTCTCGCCGCGCAGGCCGGGGATGAGCCGACGCGGTCACTCGAGGTCGAGCTGAAGTTCGACGTCGACGCCGACACCCCGCTGCCCGACTTCTCCGGGCTGCCCGGGGTCGCCGCCGTCGACGCCGCCGAGGTGCGTGAGCTGGATGCCCGCTACTTCGACTCGGCCGACGCGGCGCTCGCCCGCGCAGGCTCCGCGCTGCGCCGCCGCACGGGCGGCCATGACGCCGGCTGGCACCTGAAGGGGCCGCGGATCGGCGCCGGCCGCGTCGAGACCGGGTGGCCGCTCGGTGACGACGAGACGATCCCGGATGCTGTCCGCACCGAGACGTCGGCCATCACCGAGTCCGAGCTGCTCCCGCTGGCGCGCATCCGCAACCGGCGGATCGCCTACCTCCTGCGCGACGGTGCAGGGGGAGTGGTCGCCGAGTTCGTCGACGACCACGTCGACGCGCTCGACGAGCGCACGGGCGACGCCCGCTCCTGGCGCGAGTGGGAGATCGAGCTCGGCCCCGCCGCACCCGCCGACCACGACGCGTTCTTCGCCGCCGTGGAAGCGGCCGCGACCGCCGCAGGCGCCCGGCCCGCAGCATCCGATTCGAAGCTCGCGCGCGCCCTCGGGGCCTGACAGCCCGGCCGGGCATCAGGTGGCACCTGTGGCCGCGTGCGCGTCTGCATGCGGCACGAACTGACACCTCATTCCCGGGCGGAGGATGCTGTCGCGCGGTGAGGTGGCAGTTGTGGTCGCATGCGCGGCTGCGGGCGGCAGGAGCTGACACCTGAAGCCTGGAATACGCCGCCCGCACCACGCAGAGGGGCCCGAGCCGAAGCCCGGGCCCCTCTGCATCCGCGATCAGAGGTTGATCATGTGCCCCGCGAGGCCGTGGAAGCCCTCCTGCAGGGCCTCCGACAGCGTCGGGTGGGTGTGCACGTTGCGCGCGGCCTCCAGAGCGGTGAGGTCCCACTTCTGTGCGAGCGTGAGCTCGGGCAGAAGCTCGGAGACGTCGGGGCCGATGAGGTGGCCGCCGAGCAGCTCGAGGTGCTCGCCGTCGGCGATGAGCTTGACGAAGCCGATGGGCTCGCCGAGACCGTTCGCCTTGCCGTTGGCCGAGAACGGGAACTTCGCCACCTTGACGTCGTAGCCGGCGTCGCGCGCCTGCTGCTCGGTGAGGCCGAACGACGCCACCTGCGGCGAGCAGAACGTGGCGCGCGGCATCATGCGGTAGTCGCCCAGAGTCTGCGTCTCGGCGCCGGCGATGGTCTCGGCGGCGACGACGGCCTGCGCCTCGGCGACGTGCGCCAGCTGCAGCTTGGCGGTGACATCGCCGATCGCGTAGATGTGCGGCACCGAGGTGCGCATGTAGTCGTCGATGTCGATCGCGCCGCGGTCGGTCAGCTTCACGCCGGTCGCCTCGAGCCCGAAGCCCTCGATGTTGGGGGCGAAGCCGATCGACATGAGCACCTTCGACGCCTCGATCGACGTCTGAGCGCCGTCCTTGGGCGTGTAGGTGACGGTGACCTTGTCGCCCGAGTCCACGACGGTGTCGACCTTCGTCGAGGTGAGGATGTCGATGCCGTACTTCTTGTACTGGCGCGCGATCTCCTTCGACACGTCGGCGTCCTCGTTGGGCAGCGCCCGGTCGAGGAACTCGATGATCGTGACCTTGACGCCGTAGTTGTGCAGCACGAAGGCGAACTCCATGCCGATGGCGCCGGCGCCGACGATGACGATCGACTCGGGCAGGTCGCGGGTGAGGATCTGCTCCTCGTAGGTCACCACGTTCGGCGTGAGCTCGACACCCGGGAGGAAGCGCACCTTCGAGCCGGTCGCGATGATCGCGTTGGCGAACGTGACCTCTTCGGTCGACCCGTCGGCCTTGGCGACCGTGATCGCGTTGGGGCCGGTGAACGTGCCACGGCCCTCGTACTCGGTGACCTTGTTCTTCTTCATCAGGAAGTGGATGCCCTTGACGTGCGTCTCGGACACCTTGCGGCTGCGGTCCCACGCGGTGCCGAAGTCGAAGTGCACGTCGCCGGAGATGCCGAACAGCTCGGCCTGGTCGTGGAAGACGTGGGCGAGGTCGGCGTTGCGGAGGAGGGCCTTGGAGGGGATGCAGCCCACGTTCAGGCAGACACCGCCCCAGTACTTCTCCTCGATGACCGCGACAGACAGGCCCAACTGGGCGCTACGCACAGCCGCGACATAACCGCCGGGGCCGGCACCGAGGATGACGACGTCGTAATGAGGCATGGTTCCCAGTCTATTGGTCGGAGGAGGACGAGGTTCGTGGGCGGCGGACCACCAGGTAGACCACGGCGGCCACGACGGCGAGGGCGATGCCGCCGCCGATGATCCAGGGCAGCGCGCTCGACGAGCCGGCCTCGTCACCGGCGGTGGTCGCGGTCGGCGACGGCGTCTCGCTCGGCTGCGCGGACGCCGACGCGGAGCCGGATGCTGTCGCCGTCGGTGCTGCGGAGGCCGACGCCGTCGGCTCGGCCGCCTCGACGGTGAAGGCGAACTCGCCCGAGATCGGGTGGCCGTCGCTGGAGACCACCTTCCAGAGCACCGTGATCTCGCCTGAGCCGCCCGCGGCGAGCGGCTGGGTCACCGTGTTGTCCTGCACCACCGGATCACCGGCCAGCACGGACGTGCCCCCGGCATCCGTCGCCGCGATCTCGGTCGCACCGTCGTCGGGGGAGATGTTCGCGCTGAAGGTGAACGTGATCTGCTCGGGCATGGCCGCCGCCGTCGAGCCGTCGGCCGGATCGGTGGACAGCAGCTCGTCGTGTGCACTGGCCGGAGCGGCCGAGAAGAGCACCGCCGAGCCGGCGATCAGAGCGGCCGCGATGGCCCCCAGGGCGCGGCGTGAGCGGGGATTGTGAATTCCATGTGACAACACCCGTTCGAGCCTACTCCGGGGTTCACGCGGCGATCGGGCGCGTCTAGCATGGCCCGCACAGGCGGGCTCTCCTGCCCGCCACAGCCCGACGGAAGCGAGTGGTGGAATGGACGCGATGATGATGGACGCCATGTCCAAGGACATGATGTCGATGCCCGGCATGGAGTCGATGGACATGGACGCCATGCAGGCCTGTATGGATGCGTGTTCGGCCTGCGAGCAGGCGTGCACGGTGTGCTCGACTCAGATGATGGACTGCGCACCGGCGTGCATGAACTGCGCCGACATGTGCAACACGATGATGCGCTCGATGATGCGCATGCAGGGGATGACGCCCGCCGCCATGATGGCGATGCTCGACGCCTGCATCGCGATGTGCCAGGTCTGCATGGACATGTGCATGGCCCACGCCGATGAGAGCCCGGTCTGCAAGATGTGCGCGCAGGCGTGCCAGGCATGCATGGACGCCTGCATGGCGATGAAGGCGACGATGGCCACGGCCTGACGGCCGCCCGCCGCCTCAGTCGAGGCGGGAGATGTTGAAGCGGCGCGTGCCGAGCGACAGCACGTCGTAGCGCGCGTGCAGGGCGACGGGCGTCCCGGCGGTGACCTGCTCCGCAGCGCCCGCGGCGTTCCACACGGTGATGGCGACGCCGTCGATCGTGCGCAGCGAGACCTCGCCGGTGGGCGCATCCGCGGCCTCGACGATCGCGTCCACCCACTCCGTCGGGGTGGCCGAGGCGAGCCGCGCCTGGATCAGGTGGAGGGCGTGTCCGGGGGCGTAGGAGGAGCACCGGTTTCCGTGGACGCACATGCACGCCGAGACCTCACGCACCTGAAGGGGCGGAGACGGGCGGAAAGGCGTAGACACGGTGGGCTCCTCGTCGGTAGTTTCAATTACCCCCGTCAGGCTAAATCGAGTCCTCGCAGTGCGGCACCCCGACCGACACACGACGACACATCCGGCCTCAGTGCTCCGACGCGCGCCGTCGTGGCACGAAATCGCACTGTCGGGAGGCGGTCGATCAACTAGGCTGGGACAAGAGGAGGACCACCGTGCAGGACAATCACCGACCCGAACCGGACGACATCCGCCGGGCTGCCGGTGGCGACTCCGGACAGGGGCACACCGAGCGCTCCACGGACACCACTCAGACGTTCGGCCACGACTCCGACCTCTCGTTCGTCCCGTTCGGCGCCGAGCTCAACGAGGCAGAGCTCGAAGCGATCGAGGCGCTGCCCAAGGGCTCCGCGCTCCTCATCGTCCGCTCCGGCCCCACCACCGGCGCGCGGTACCTGCTCGACACCGACGTGACCACCGTCGGACGCCACCCCGAGGCCGACATCTTCTTCGACGACGTCACGGTCTCGCGGCGTCACGCCGAGATCACCCGCACGGGCAACACCTTCGAGCTCGTCGACCAGCGCTCGCTCAACGGCACCTACGTCAACGGGGAGCGCGCCGACCGCGCCACTCTCCGCAACGGCTCCGAGGTGCGCGTCGGCAAGTTCCGTCTCAACTTCTTCGTCTCGCCCGCCGACCTGACGCAGGTCACCGAAGGATGATGGCGACCGCTTCCGCCCGCGAACGTTCGACGTCCGCGGGATACCTCAGCATCGGTCAGGTGCTCGCACGGCTCAATCCCGAGTTCCCCGGGCTGTCCGCATCCAAGCTCCGCTTCCTCGAGGTGCAGGGCATCATCACGCCCACCCGCACCGAGTCGGGATACCGCAAGTTCTCGCCCGCCGACCTCGACAGGCTGCGGCTCGCGCTGACGCTTCAGCGCGACCACTACCTGCCGCACAGCGTCATCCGCGACTACCTCGACGACCTCGATGCGGGCCGCGAGCCGGCCACCCCGACCGCCGCGCCGCCGTCGATCGTGCCGGCGGGCCGCCGCTACCGCCGCGACGAGCTGCTGCACGCGACCGGCGCGAACGCCCAGCTGCTCAACGACGCGATCGGCTCCGGCATGATCCCGGGCGGCGACACGTACACCGAGCAGTCCGCGTCGACCCTGCGGGCGCTCGTCGCCCTCGACCGGCACGGCATCGAGCCGCGCCACCTGCGGTCGATGCGGCAGAGCGCCGAGCGCGACGTCGCCCTGATCGGCTCGGCCCTCGCGCCGCTGCTGCGCAGGACGGACGCCGCGTCCCGTGGACGCGGGGGAGAGATCGCCCCCGAACTGGCCAAGCGCATCGACGAGATCCGTGCGGTGTTCGTGCGCGCGGCACTCGACCGACTGCTGGGCTGACCCGCCCGAGGCGCGACACGCCGAGCCGCTCGGAGCGGATGTCGTTGCCCGAGACCCCCCGCTCATCTAGCGTTGAGATGTTCGGACCGAGAGGAGGATGCGCATGACCGGAAACGATTCAGGCGATGATTCGCAGTTCGTCACGGAGCTCCTCTTCACCGACGGACTGCCCGCCATGGACGACGAGGTCGGCTACCGCGGAGCGGTCGCTGCGCGCGCCGCCGGCATCACCTACCGTCAGCTGGACTACTGGGCCCGCACCGAGCTCGTCGAGCCCACGGTCCGCGGTGCCTCCGGCTCCGGCTCGCAGCGCCTCTACGGCTTCCGAGACATCCTGGTGCTCAAGCTCGTGAAGCGCCTGCTCGACACCGGCATCTCGCTGCAGCAGATCCGCACCGCGGTCGAGCAGCTCCGGGCAGCCGGCATCCGCGACCTCGCCGGCACGACGCTCATGAGCGACGGCGCCTCGGTCTACCTCTGCACGTCCAACGACGAGGTCATCGACCTGGTCAGCCGCGGTCAGGGCGTCTTCGGCATCGCCGTCGGCAAGGTCCTGCACGAGGTGGAGTCGACACTGCTCGACTTCGACCCGCAGCTGCCCGACCCCGTCGATGAGCTCGCCGCTCGTCGCGCCGTGCGCACGGCCTAGGCCGCACCCGCCTCCTTCGCGAAAAGGGCAGGTTCTCGATCACGAGAACCTGCCCTTTCGCGGTGCGGTGTCAGGACTGGCGGGTCGTCCCGAACTCGTCGGGGATCGGGATGCGGCCCGTGCGGATCACGCGATCCAGCAGCGCGTCGAAATCGGCGGCGAGCTCCTGCGCGGAGTCGCCGGGCCAGATGTGCAGCGGCTTCGCCGCGCCCTGCGCCTGCTGCAGCGACGTGCGCTCCGGCAGCTGCGGCGACAGCACGAGGGGGCCGAACATGTCGCGCAGCTCCTTGATGCGGAACTGGTGCTCGATCGACTGCGGGCGCACCCGGTTGACGACGATGCCCAGCGGCTGCAGGCGGGGGGAGAGGCCGCGGCGGATCTCCTCGATCGCGCGCAGCGCGCGGTCGGCGGCGGCGACGGAGAACAGACCAGGCTCTGTCACCACGATGACGCGGTCGGATGCCGCCCACGCCGTGCGGGTCAGCGCGTTGAGCGAGGGAGCGCAGTCGATCAGGACCAGGTCGTAGTCGGCCTCGATCGTCGCGAGCGCCTCCTCGAGCTTCCACACGTCACGGACGCTCGGATGCGGTCCGTCGAAGTTGATGGCGGACGGGCTGCCGATCATCACATCGATCGTGCCGGGGTGCACCTTGGCCCACCCGCTGGAGGTGATGGCCTGGCGGACGGTCTTCTCGCGCGGGTTCGCGAGGACATCGGCGACATTGAGACGACCCGCGACCTGGATGTCCATGCCCGTCGAGACGTCGGACTGGGGGTCGAGGTCCACCACGAGCGTGCGAACCCCTCGCGCGAAAGCAGCGGAAGCGAGTCCCAGCGTCACGGTTGTCTTACCGACCCCGCCCTTGAGCGAGCTGACGGAGAGTACGTGCACAAGCGTCTACGTTACCGTCCCCTAGGCTGTGAGCACACTCAGGCCCACCGACGACGCCCCACGAGGTGCCCATGTTCCGCAAGATTCTGGTCGCAAACCGCGGAGAAATCGCCATTCGAGCGTTCCGCGCCGCATTCGAACTGGGGGCGCGCACCGTCGCCGTCTTCCCCTACGAGGACCGCAACTCGCTGCACCGGCTGAAGGCGGACGAGGCCTACCAGATCGGCGAGGTCGGGCACCCGGTCCGCGCCTACCTCGACGTCGAGGAGATCGTCCGTGTGGCCAAGGAAGCCGGCGCCGACGCGATCTACCCGGGGTACGGGTTCCTCTCCGAGAACCCCGACCTGGCCGAGCGGGCCGCCGCAGAGGGCATCACGTTCATCGGGCCGCCCGCATCCGTCCTGGAGATGGCGGGCAACAAGGTCACCGCCAAGGAGCACGCCATCGCCGCCGGCGTGCCCGTGCTGCGCTCGACCCCCGCCTCCGACGACATCGACGCCCTCGTCGCGCAGTCCGATGACATCGGCTTCCCCCTGTTCGCCAAGGCCGTCGCCGGCGGCGGCGGTCGGGGGATGCGCCGGGTGGAGAACCTCGATGAGCTCGCGCCTGCGCTGGCCGAGGCCATGCGCGAGGCCGGCAGCGCGTTCGGCGACAGCCGCATGTTCCTCGAGCAGGCCGTGCTGCGCCCCCGCCACGTCGAGGTGCAGATCCTCGCCGACGCGGCCGGCGGCACCGTGCACCTGTTCGAGCGGGACTGCTCCGTGCAGCGTCGCCATCAGAAGGTGATCGAGATCGCACCGGCGCCGAACCTCGCCGACGACGTGCGCGATGCGCTCCACCGGCACGCCGTCGCCTTCGCCGAGTCGATCGGCTACCAGAATGCCGGGACGGTCGAGTTCCTGCTCGAGACAGCAGGACCCCGCACCGGCGAGGTGGTGTTCATCGAGATGAACCCGCGGATCCAGGTCGAGCACACCGTGACCGAGGAGGTCACCGACGTCGACCTGGTGCAGTCGCAGATGCGCATCGCGGCCGGACAGACCCTCGGCGAGCTCGGGCTCACGCAGGACCGCATCCAGCTGCGCGGCGCCGCCCTGCAGTGCCGCATCACCACGGAGGACCCGTCGCAGGGCTTCCGCCCGGACACCGGGAAGATCACGACGTACCGCTCGCCGGGTGGCGCAGGCATCCGCCTCGACGGCGGCACCACGGCCGCCGGGTCGCAGATCAGCCCCCACTTCGACTCGATGCTCGCCAAGCTCAGCTGCCGCGGCCGCGACTTCCACTCCGCGGTCGTCCGCGCCCGTCGCGCCCTCGCCGAGTTCCGCATCCGCGGCGTCTCCACGAACATCCCGTTCCTGCAGGCCGTGCTCGACGACCCCGCGTTCGAGGCCGGCGACCTCAGCACGTCGTTCATCGACGAGCGACCGGAGCTGCTGCGCGGCCGCGAGTCGAAGGACCGCGGCACGAAGATCCTGAACTGGCTGGTCGACACCACCGTCAACCGCCCTTACGGCGAGAACCCGATCTCCATCGACCCGCGGCAGAAGCTGCCGAAGATCGACCTGTCGGCGGCCCCGCAGCCGGGCTCGCGCCAGCGACTGCTCGAGCTCGGACCGGCCGGCTTCGCCCAGTCGCTGCGCGCCCAGAACGCCCTCGCCGTCACCGAGACCACGTTCCGCGACGCCCACCAGTCGCTGCTCGCCACCCGGGTGCGCACCAAGGACCTCGCGGCGGTCGCGCCCTACGTCGCGCAGCTCACCCCGCAGCTCCTGTCGGTGGAGGCGTGGGGCGGCGCGACGTACGACGTCGCGCTGCGCTTCCTCGGCGAGGACCCGTGGGAGCGCCTCGACAAGCTGCGCACCGCGCTGCCCAACGTCGCGATCCAGATGCTGCTGCGCGGTCGCAACACGGTCGGCTACACCCCGTACCCGACCGAGGTGACGGACGCGTTCGTCCGCGAGGCCGCCGCGAGCGGCGTCGACATCTTCCGCATCTTCGACGCCCTCAACGACGTCTCGCAGATGCGTCCGGCGATCCAGGCCGTCCTCGACACCGGCACCGCGGTCGCGGAGGTCGCGGTCTGCTACACCGGCGATCTGCTCAATCCGGCCGAGGACCTCTACACCCTCGACTACTACCTGCGCCTGGCCGACCAGATCGTCGAGGCCGGTGCGCATGTCCTCGCGATCAAGGACATGGCGGGGCTCCTTCGGCCGACCGCGGCGTCGCGACTCGTGAGCGCACTGCGGGAGAGGTTCGACCTGCCGGTGCACGTGCACACGCACGACACCGCCGGCGGACAGCTCGCCACGCTGCTCGCGGCCAGCGCCGCCGGCGCCGACGCGGTCGACGCGGCGGCCGCCCCGATGTCGGGCACCACGAGCCAGCCCTCCCTGTCGGCGCTCGTCGCCGCGCTCTCGCACACGGAGCGCGACACCGGCATCGACCTGGGCGCGGTCGCGAGCCTCGAGCCGTACTGGGAGGCCGTGCGCCACCTGTACCGTCCGTTCGAGTCGGGACTGCCCGGCCCCACCGGCCGCGTCTACCACCACGAGATCCCCGGCGGACAGCTGTCGAACCTCCGTCAGCAGGCGATCGCCCTCGGCCTCGCCGACGACTTCGAGCTCATCGAGGACATGTACGCCGCGGCGAACGACATCCTCGGCCGCGTGCCGAAGGTGACGCCCTCGTCGAAGGTGGTCGGCGACCTCGCCCTGCACCTCGCCGCGGTGAAGGCCGATCCGGCCGACTTCGCCGAGAACCCCGACAAGTACGACGTCCCCGACTCCGTCGTGGGCTTCATGGCGGGGGAGCTGGGCGACCTGCCAGGCGGCTGGCCGGAGCCGTTCCGCACCAAGGTGCTGAAGGGGCGGAACATCAGCATCGACGTCACCCCGCTGACGGGCGAGGAGTCGGCGGCGCTGGCGAGCGACCCCGCATCGCGTCGCCGCACCTTGAACACGCTGCTCTTCCCCGCGCCGACGCGCGCGTTCGAGCAGTCGCGCGAGCTGTTCGGCGACCTCAGCGTGCTCGACACGGTCGACTACCTGTACGGGCTCGCGCCCGGCAGTGAGCACGTCGTCGAGATCGAGAAGGGCGTGCAGCTGTTCGTCGGTCTCGAGGCGATCGGCGAGGCCGACGACAAGGGTATGCGCACCGTGATGACGACCCTCAACGGACAGCTGCGGCCGGTCTTCGTGCGCGACCGCAGCATCGAGGTCGAAGCGCGTCAGGCCGAGAAGGCCGACACGTCCAAGCCGGGCCAGGTCGCGGCGCCGTTCTCGGGTGTCGTGACCGTCAAGGTGGCGGTCGGCGACACCGTGAGCGCCGGTCAGCCGGTCGCGTCGATCGAGGCGATGAAGATGGAGGCGGCCATCACCGCCCCCGTCGACGGCGTCATCGAGCGCCTCGCGATCGCCGCCACGGCGCAGGTGGATGCCGGCGACCTTTTGGTCGTCGTCCGCCCCGCGCAGTAGCCTGGAGGGTGGCGACCGCTGTCGCCCACCCGAGCCCGCCCTTTGGAGACGCAACTCTTGACGCCCGACCGCACCGACCTGACCCCGGCCGATGACGACCAGAACGGGATGCTGTCCGACTCGGGCAGCCTCGCCACCGCGGGCTTCGACATCCTCGGCACCCACACCGCGCAGGTGTCGGTGGCGCTGCCGCACGACGAGGACGACGACCTGGGCGACGACGACGTGCTGGGCGACGAGGTGGAGTACGAGCGACTGTCCGCCGACACCGTCGAAGGCGAGGTCGTCGACGATGAGCCGGTCGACGAGGCGCTTGACCATGCCTATCCCGGCGAGGAGGCTGAAGACCGGATCGAGGACGCCGTCGAGGTGCAGGACGCCGTCGATCACGTCTCGCAGGAGCCGGAGGAGGCGCGAGTGGACAAGGATGCCGCGCCCGCTCGATACGAGAGCCACGTCCCTGTGATCGCGCCCATCGGCGAGGTCGTCCCGACCACGACGGGGTCGCACCCGTCGACGCGCCGCGAGGCGCACCAGCTGGAGGTGCCGATGACGTCGAAGCGCGTGGGCGAGTTCGAACCGAGCCGCGAGACCGCAGATCTGCTCACGCCCGACCGGCTGCTCGATCCGCACCAGATCGTGCACCCCGAGCCGGAGGGCCGCTGGCAGCAGTTCGTGTACTCGGTGTCAGGCCACCGCATCAACCTCGGCGACGGCAGGCGCGCCAGGGAGCGCAAGGCGCTCGATCGCCGGATCGCCGCACCCCTGACCGGTGCCGCGCGCTTCGTGCCGGTGATGTCGCGCAAGGGCGGCGTCGGCAAGACCACCGTCACCACCATCCTGGGCATGGCGCTCGCCGACGCCCGCGACGACCGCGTGATCGCGATCGACGCCAACCCCGACCGCGGCACCCTCGCCGAGCGCATCGCGCACCGCAGTGGCCGCACCGTCCGCGATCTGGTCCGCACCCGCGGTGAGGTGGGCGGCTTCAACGACGTCTCCACCATCGTCGCCCGTGACGACACGCGCCTCGATGTGCTCGCCTCCGACAGCGACCCGCGGGTCTCCGAGGCCTTCAGCGACCACGACTACAACGACGTCGCCGCGATCGCCGCGCATTACTACTCCATCGTCCTGACCGACACCGGCACCGGCATCGTCCACTCGGTGATGGGCGCCACACTCGAGATCGCCGATCAGCTCGTCATCATCGCCGGGCTCAGCGTGGACGAGGCGCGTCTCGCGTCGGAGACGCTCACGTGGCTGGAGAGCAACGGATACAGCGTCGCCGCGCGCAATGCGGTCGTCGTGCTGAACAACTCTCGTCCCGGCGCCCCGCTCGTGCGCGCCGACGAGCTCGAGGCGCACTTCCGCAGCCGCGTCCGCGCGGTCGTGCGGGTGCCGTACGACGCGCACATCGCCGCCGGCTCGGCCATCTCGTTCACCGAGCTGCAGCCGGCCACCCGTGAGGCGGCCAGGCAGCTCGCCGCCGCGGTCGTCGAGGGCCTGCGCGCCCAGGCGCCGGCAGCGTAGGCCGCACCATGGCAGTTCGCACCATCCGTGTGTTCGGCGACCCCGTCCTGCGGCAGGCCTGTGCCCCGATCACCGAGATCGACGAGGGCGTGCACGCCCTCGTGGCCGACCTCCTCGACACCGTCGCACTCCCCGGCCGCGCCGGCGTCGCCGCCCCGCAGATCGGCGTGGGCCTGCGCGCCTTCAGCTACAACGTCGACGGCGTCATCGGCTACATCCTCAACCCCGTGCTCGTCGAGGTGTCCGGCGAGCCGGAGCCGATCGGCGAGGGCTGCCTGTCCGTGCCGAACCTCTGGCACGACGCCGTGCGCCACCCGCATGCGCGGGTGACCGGCATCGACCTCGCCGGCGACGAGGTCGAGCTCGAAGGCGACGGCCTCTTCGCCCAGATGCTCCAGCACGAGACCGATCACCTCGACGGGATGCTGTACCTCGCGCGACTCACGCCGGAGGAGCGCAAGATCGCGATGCGCGAGATCCGCGAGAGCAGCTGGTAGCGGCTCACCCCACCGCGACGGCGCAGCATCCGCCGACGAAGAAGGCCCGACCCCAGAGGGGCCGGGCCTTCCTGCACATCGCTCGTCAGCCGAGCGAGACGTTCGTCGTGGAGACGGGGACGTTGTAGAGCTCGGCGATCTCGCCCGCGAAGTCGTCGAGGATCACGTTGCGCTTGATGCTCATCTTCGGGGTGAGGTGCCCGCTCGCCTCGGTCCACTCGCTGTCGAGGATCGTGAACTTGCGGATCGACTCGGCCCGCGAGACCACGGTGTTCGCCTCGTCGATCGCGCGCTGGATCTCGGCGCGCACGGCGCCGTTCTTGGCGGCGTCGGCCAGCGACAGGTCCTTGGGCAGGTCGTTGTTCGCGAGCCAGGTGGGCAGCATCTCCGGGTCGAGGGTGACCAGCGCCGAGATGAACGGCTTCTGGTCGCCGACGACGACGACCTGACCGACGATCGGGTTGGCGCGGATCGGGTCCTCGAGCGCGGCGGGAGCGACGTTCTTGCCGCCGGCCGTGACGATGATCTCCTTCTTGCGACCCGTGATGGTGAGGAAGCCCTCGTCGTCGAAGGAGCCGATGTCGCCGGTCTTGAACCAGCCGTCGTTGAAGGCCGCCGCGGTGGCCTCCTCGTTGCGCCAGTACTCGCGGAACACGTTGATGCCGCGGACCTCGACCTCGCCGTCCTCGGCCAGACGGATGCCGACGCCGGGCAGCGCGGGGCCGACCGTGCCGATCTTCGCCTTGCTGGGGATGTTCACCGATGCCGGGGCGGTCGTCTCGGTGAGGCCGTAGCCCTCGAGGATCGTCACGCCCAGGCTGTGGAAGAAGTGCCCGAGGCGCGGGCCCAGCGGGGCGGAGCCCGACACGGCGTAGACGACCCGGCCGCCCATGGCCTCGCGCAGCTTCGAGTACACGAGCCGGTCGAACAGGGCGAACTTGATCTTCGTGAGCAGCGGGACCTTCTTGCCGTCCTGCAGGAGGCTGGAGTGCTCGATCGCGGTGTGGGCGGCGGCGCGGAAGATCTTGCCCTTGCCGCCGGCCTCGGCCTTCTGCTCGGCCGAGTTGTACACCTTCTCGAACACGCGCGGCACGGCCAGCAGGAACGTGGGCTTGAACGAGCCGAGCGCCGGCAGCAGCTGCTTCGTGTCGGGCTGGTGGCCCGTCTTCACACCGGCGTGGATGTCGAGGATGGAGATGAAGCGCGCGAACACGTGCGCCGTGGTGATGAACAGCAGCGTCGAGGCGCCGGGCGTCGAGACGACCTCGTTCAGCGAGAGCGCGGAGTTGCGCGACAGCTCGACGAAGTTGCTGTGCGTCAGCACGCAGCCCTTCGGGCGCCCGGTCGAGCCGGACGTGTAGATGAGGGTGGCGATGTCGGCGCCGTTCGCGATCTGGCGGCGGCGCTCGATCTCGGCGTCGGTGACCTCGGCGCCGTCGGCGACGAGCTTGTCGAGGTCGCCGGCGTGCATCTCCCAGACGGAGCGGAGCAGGGGCAGCTCTGCGCGCACCTCGGCCAGGCGCTCGGAGTGGTCGTGCGACTCGGCGATGCAGGCGATCGCACCGGAGTCCGTCAGGTTCCACTTGATCTGCGCGGCCGAGCTGGTCTCGTAGATCGGCACCATCACCGCACCGGCGTAGAAGAGCGCGAAGTCGACCAGCGTCCAGTCGTACGTGGTGCGGGCGATGAACCCGACCTTGTCGCCGGGTTCGATGCCGGCGGCCGCGAGGCCCTTGGCCAGCGCGATCACCTGCGACTCGAACTCCTTGGCCGTGATGTCGCGCCAGCCCTCACCGTCCGGGACGGCGAACAGCGCCAGATCGGGTGTGGCCTTGACTCGCTCGACCAGCAGGTCGGCGACGTTCGCCTGCGGGTCGGCGGGGACGATCGCGGGGACTTCGAATTGCACCACGGCAGCTCCTTCGGTACCGGTTGGGGGGATCGGGTGAACCTCGGATCGAGTCTAACCCGCCGTCAGGCGGCTCCACGGGGGATGCGCGGGCGCGACGCCTGGATAGACTGCAAGGCGCCGTCGCGCACGCGGGGGCGACAGTGTCTTCGGAAGGTGCGCAGTGCTCAAGGTCGGGATCGACATCGGTGGGACGAAGATCGCCGGAGGCGTCGTCGACGCAGACGGTCGAATCGTCGAGAAGCTGCGAGTGGAGACCCCCGTCGCGCCGGCGCAGCTGGCGGATGCGGTCATCGACATGGCGAACCACTTCGCCGCCCACCACGACATCTCCGCCGTCGGCGTGGCCGCGGCGGGCTTCGTCGACGGCGACCGCGGCGTCGTCGTGCACGCGCCGAACATCGCGTGGCGCAACGAGCCGCTGAAGGCGCGCCTCGAGGAGCGCATCGACCTGCCCGTCACGGTCGACAACGACGCGAACGCGGCCGGCTGGGCGGAGTTCCGCTTCGGGGCGGGCCGCGACGTGGACGACATGGTGATGCTGACCATGGGCACCGGCGTCGGCGGTGCGGTCATCTCGCACGGCACTCTGTACCGGGGCGGCCACGGCCTGGCCGGCGAGCTCGGACACATCCGCTTCATCCGGGGCGGACGACCCTGCGGATGCGGGCAGAACGGCTGCCTGGAGCAGTACGCGTCGGGACGTGCACTGCAGCGCGAAGCCGGCGAGATCGCCGACGGCGGCGGCATCGGCGCAGCGCTCGCGGAGCTGCGCGCGGAGAAGGGCGCCATCTCGGGTCCCGCGGTCTCGCGGCTCGTGCTGGCGGGCGACCCCGGTGCGATCGAGGCGCTGCGCCGCGTGGCGACCGCCCTCGGCGAGGCGTGCGGCGGCTTCCAGGCCGTGCTCGACCCCCAGCTCTACGTCATCGGCGGGGGAGTGGCCGAGCTCGGCGCCGACCTGCTCGACCCGGTGCGCCTGGCCTACGGCACGTCGCTCCCCGGCTACGGCGACCGCCCTGTGGCCGAGTTCGCGATCGCCGAGCTCGGCAACGACGCCGGCCTGATCGGCGCGGCCGACCTGGCGGTCACGAGGGACTGACGATGTTCTACTGGCTGATGAAGTACGTGGTGATCGGTCCGATCGTCAAGGCGATCTGGCGCCCATGGGTCGTCGGCCGCCGCAACATCCCGGTCGAGGGCGCCGCGATCCTCGCGAGCAACCACCTCTCCGTCAGCGACTCCGTCTTCCTCCCGCTCATGATCGACCGCCCGGTGTCGTTCCTCGCCAAGAGCGACTACTTCACCGGCAAGGGACTGAAGGGCTGGGCGACCCGCGTCTTCATGAAGGCCACCGGCCAGATCCCGATCGACCGCTCCGGCGGCAAGGCGTCCGAGGCGTCGCTGAACACCGGCCTCCAGGTGCTCGGGCGCGGCGACCTGCTCGGCATCTACCCGGAGGGGACCCGCAGCCCCGACGGGCGCCTGTACCGCGGCCGCACCGGCATCGCCCGGATGGCGCTCGAGGCGCACGTGCCGGTCGTCCCCGTGGTGATGGTCGACACCGACACGATGATGCCGATCGGCACCACGGTCCCGCGGGTCGTCCGCGTGGGCGTCGTCATCGGCGAGCCGATCGACTTCTCGCGCTTCGCGGGCATGGAGGGCGACCGCTACATCCTCCGCTCGGTCACCGACGAGATCATGGTGGCGCTCCAGCGACTGGGGGAGCAGCAGTACGACGACGTGTACGCCTCGACCGTGAAGGACCGCGCCACGGGCGGTGCGTGACGCCCGTCACGTGGAGCCGCGTGCCGGATCAGCCCGGATAGACTGAGCGGATGCCCGAGCAGCTCGATCCCCTCGACCACTGGCGCACTCTGCCCATCAAGCAGCAGCCGAACTGGCCGGATGCGGATGCGGTCGCCGCGACCTCCGCCGAGCTCGCCGGTCTGCCGCCCCTCGTCTTCGCCGGCGAGGTCGACAACCTCCGCGATCGCCTCGCGCGGGCAGCATCCGGTCGTGCGTTCCTGCTGCAGGGCGGCGACTGCGCCGAGACGTTCGCGGGCGCCACGGCCGAGCAGATCCGCAACCGCATCAAGACGGTACTGCAGATGGCGGTCGTGCTGACCTACGGCGCCTCGATGCCCATCGTGAAGATGGGCCGCATGGCCGGGCAGTTCGCCAAGCCGCGCTCGAGCGACACCGAGACCCGCGGCGACGTGAGCCTGCCCGCCTACCGCGGCGACATCGTCAACGGCTTCGACTTCACCGAGGGGTCCCGTCAGGCCGACCCCGCGCGGCTGCTCAAGGGCTACCACACCGCCGCATCGACCATCAATCTGATCCGCGCGTTCACGCAGGGCGGCTTCGCCGACCTGCGCGAGGTGCACTCGTGGAACAAGGGCTTTGCCGAGAACCCGGCCAACCAGCAGTACGAGCGCATGGCCGGCGAGATCGACCGCGCCATCCGCTTCATGGAGGCCGCCGGCGCCGACTTCGACGAGCTCAAGCGCGTCGAGTTCTACACCGGCCACGAGGGCCTGCTGATGGACTACGAGCGGCCGATGACGCGCATCGACTCGCGCACGGGCACCCCGTACAACACCTCGGCGCACTTCCTGTGGATCGGCGAGCGCACGCGCGAGCTCGACGGCGCGCACGTCGACTACTTCTCCAAGATCCGCAACCCCATCGGCGTCAAGCTCGGGCCGACGACCTCGCCCGACACCGCGCTGGAGCTCATCGACAAGCTGGACCCCGAGCGGGAGCCGGGGCGCCTCACCTTCATCACGCGCATGGGCGCGGGGAAGATCCGCGACGCGCTGCCCCCGCTGCTCGAGGCCGTGCGCGACTCGGGCGCCACGCCGCTGTGGGTCACCGACCCGATGCACGGCAACGGCATCACCACCCCGACCGGCTACAAGACGCGGCGCTTCGACGACGTGGTGGACGAGGTGCGCGGCTTCTTCGAGGCGCACCGCGCCGTGGGCACGTTCCCCGGTGGCATCCACGTCGAGCTCACCGGTGACGACGTCACCGAGTGCCTCGGCGGCTCCGAGCACATCGACGAGGCCACCCTCGCGACGCGCTACGAGTCGCTGTGCGACCCGCGCCTGAACCACATGCAGTCGCTGGAGCTGGCGTTCCTGGTCGCCGAGGAGCTCGAGAAGCGCTGATCCCGCTGCGGAGGCCCGCAGCATCCCGCTCGCCGTCGTCGCGAGGACTTTCGGCGATCTGAGGATCTTCGGTCGGCAGATTCTCCTCAGTTCGCCGATCTTCCTCACGAACCCACGGGTGGGGCGGAGATCGGATGCGGCAGCCGCCGCATCCGACTCACTCAGGGGTCGTCCGGTGAGACCCCTCCCACTCTTTGTCGCGAGACAAGGAGATGCCGTGAGTGGAGGTGCCATCGGGGCGATCCGCTCCGCCCGCCGTGCCATTTCCTTATCTCGCGACATGGTGAGCTCGGCGCAACCGCCGGATGCCGCAGCCGCCGCATCCTGATACCCGGGGATCCGCCGGTTCGGGGATCCGCCGGTTCGGGGATCCGTCGTGAGGACTATCGGCGATCTGAGGATCTTCGGTCGGCAGATTCTCCTCGGGTCGCCGATCGTCCTCCGCACGCATGGACGGATCGACCGACAGCGGGAGAGCGGATGCGGCGGCCAGACCGTCGAAGTCAGGGACCGGCGGTGAGGTTGATCACGGTCGACGGGTCGACCAGCTCGCCGGCACCGGGACTCATCCCGCGGACGTGGTAGACGTCCCAGGACTTGAAGCCGAGGAGCAGCTCGGTGTCCTCGATGCTCGGGTTGACCGCGAAGCCGCGCGCCTCCAGCTCCGCCACGGCGTCGCGGATCGTCCACCCGTTCACATCGGGCACCGCGATCGGCTCGGGCCCCGCCGACACCACGAGGGTGACGGTCTCGCCCGGTCGCCAGTTGCCGCCGCCGTCGCGCTCCCACATGTACAGCACCTGCCCCTCGGGCACGTCGCTGCTGTACTCCGTCGGGGCATCGGCCGCGACCTTCAGGTCGACCGCGTTCAGGTCGCTCGTCGCCTGCTCGAGGGTCTTGCCCTGGACGGCGGGCACCGGGCCTGCCGACACGACGAGGATCGCGCTGTCGCCCTCGTGCACGGTGCAGCCCTTGGCGCAGCTGACCTTGTCTCCGCCGGCCCGGGGCACCACGCTCACGCGCAGCACGGTGTCCTCGTCCTGGTCGGTGAATTCGTGCCGGGTCTCGGTCACCTCGATGGTGTGACTCTGCAGGATGCCGGTCGCCTGCTCGGTCGTCTTGCCGGCGAGGGGTTCGACCTCGGTCTCAGCGGGGCCCTGCGAGATCAGGACGGTCACCTCGTCGCCCTTGTCGAGCCAGGTCCCGGCCGCGGGATCGCTGCTCACCGCGAGCCCCGGTGCGACGGAGAGACTGAAGGCCTCGCCCTCGACGGCGACCAGGTCGTGCTCGGCGAGGGCGCCCTGCGCATCGTCGAACGACAGGTTCGCGATCTGCGGCACGGCCACGAGCGATCCGGGCCCCGATCCGAACCACCAGCCGATCCCGGCCGCCGAGGCGGCCAGCAGCAGCACGAGCAGCACGAGCCAGCCACCCCGGCGCGAACGCCGCTTGGTCGCGGCTCGCAGCGTGTTGGCGTTGTCGATGTCGTCGACGGATGCGGTCGGCCCGGTGATCGCGGTCGGAAGCACCTTGGTGAGCTCGCCGGACGCGCCGCTCTCGTCGCGGATGATGCCCGTCGGCGTCGTGCGCGTCACCTGCGGCGTGATGCCGAGCTGGCGCTCGATCTCGCGGAGCCGGTCGAGCATCTCGCGCGCGTCGGTCGGACGGTCGTCGGGGGAGCGCTCGGTCGACCAGAGCACGAGCTCGTCGAGCTGCTCGGGCACGCCGGGGTTGCGCACGCTCGGGCGCGGCACCGAATCGGTGGCGTGCTGGAACGCGATCTGCATCGGCTGCTCGCCCCGGTACGGCTGCTCGCCGACGAGCATCTCGTAGAGCATGATCCCGAGCGAGTAGATGTCGCTGCGCGCGTCGGCGGTTCCGCGGGTGACCAGCTCGGGCGCGAGGTAGGCGATCGTGCCCATCAGCTGGGCCCCGGTGGCGGTGTTGGCCGTGGTGGCGCGGGCGAGGCCGAAGTCGCCGATCTTGATGCGGCCGTCCTCGGCCAGGAGCACGTTCTCGGGTTTGACGTCGCGGTGGACGATCCCCGCCCTGTGCGCGGCGGCGAGGCCGGACAGCACCGCATCCATGATCGTCACGGTCTGCGGGATGGTGAGCCGGCGCTGCTCGCGCAGCAGCTCGCGCAGGGTGATGCCCGGCAGGTACTCCATGACCAGGTAGGCCATGTCGCCGTCCTGGCCCTGGTCGAACACGTTCACGACGTGCGGATCGGCCAGCCGCGCTGCGGCGCGCGCCTCCTGGATGAACCGGCTCTGGAACACGGTGTCGTCGCTGAGGTGGCCGTGCATGACCTTGAGGGCGACGCGCCTCTCGAGGCGCATGTCGGTCGCCACGTAGACGGTCGCCATCCCGCCGCGCGCGATCCGCGCGCGCACCCGGTATCGGTTGTCGACGAGGCGGCCGATGAGCGGGTCGGTCTGCTGACTCGTGCTCACTCTGAGAGTCTACGGACGACGGGCCGCGCGGCCCCGCAGCGGCTCACCCCAGCGCGGCAAGCCACGCGCGGGCATGACGCTCCCACTTGGCGTACGCATCGGGGTACGCGGAGATCTGCACGGCCTGGGCGGCCTCGGTGTAGCTGAGCTTCTGCCAGCCGGGGATGTCGAGCAGCCCGCGCGTGCGGTGGCCGTTGGGATCGTGCGCCCCGCCGTAGAAGACCTTGGTCGACCTGGTGGCGTTGTGGATCTGCATCCTCGTGCCCCAGCCGGTGCTGGGCCGCTGCTGGAAGAGCCCGATCGAGTCGCGGTCGCCGCCGGCGAGGTTGCGCAGCGACGACTCCTGCATGGCCGTGCCGAGTGCGATCGCGATGCCGTGCTCGGAGACGCCGAGCGAGCGGCCGACCCGGATGATGAGCTTCGCGTTCTTCGCCTGCTCGCCGTCCAGCTTCACGATCGGCGTCTTCGTGCTCGTCGTGCTCCCGGCGTGCTTCTTCGGAGCAGCCGCGGCCGACTTGCCGGGGATCGCGAGCCTCTGACCCGGGTAGATGATCGAGTCCGCGCTCAGCTTGTTGGTGCGGAGGACGGCGTCGACCGAGGTGCCGTACTTCTGCGCGATCGACCACACCGTGTCGCCCGCGTGCACCGTGTGCGCCTTCTTCACCGAAACCGCCGAGGCACGACTGGCGGCGGGGGTGCTCTTCGAGCTCTTCGCGGGCTTCGTCGTGTGCCCGCCGGAGCCGGGGAGTGCCAGCTTCTGGCCGGGGTAGATGATCGAGGACGCGCTCATGCCGTTGGCCCGCAGGATCGCGCCGACCGACGTGCCGTGCCGCTGGGCGATCGCCCAGACGGTGTCGCCGGCGCGGACGGTGTGGCTGCCCTTCGCGGAAGTCTTCGCCGACGCCTTCCCCGACGCCTCGGCCTTCGCGGGCGCCGAGCCGGCGGATGCCTTGCCGCTCAGCCGCAGCTTCTGCCCGGGGAAGATCACCGAGCGCGCGGTGAGGCCGTTGAGGGCCAGCACGTCGGCGGTGCGCAGTCCGTGGCGGACGGCGATCGCCCAGACGGTGTCGCCGGCCCGGACCGTGTAGGTCTTCGGCTTCGACTTCTTCGCCGGGGCCTTCAGCGCGTGCGCAGCGGTCGTGCCGGCGACATGGCCCGTGCCGCGGATCACCGGGTGGCGATCGATCGCGCTCACCGGCTCTGCGGCCTGTGCGGGCGTTGCGCCGAAGACCAGAGCGAGCGATCCCACGAGGGATGCCGGGACTCCTGCGGCGAGTGTGCGTGTGGTGCGGATGCGGAATCGACGATCGGTTGAACGCAAGAGCTACCCCCTCTTCACCTCAAAAGACCGTGTCATGGAAGTCAATTCCTGTCAACGGGTGATAAAGGGAGTGAAGCACGAGGCTGGAGTGACAGAAGTGCAGAACCAAGGGCTCCCGTCAGGATGAGATAGTTGCTTCGTGACGGATACCCAATGGCTGTCCCTGCCCGAACTGGTGGAGGCGCTGGGCGAACCGCTCGGTCGCGTCCGCCGTCTGCTCGACGAGTACCAGCTCGTCGGATCCCGACGCGACGGGCCGCTCAAGGTGCCGGCCGTCTTCCTCGTGGACGGGGCGCCGCTGCCGTCGCTGCGCGGCACGGTGATCGTGCTGCACGACGCCGGTTTCACCGACGACGAGGCGATCGACTGGCTGCTCGGCGTGGACGACTCCATCGGCGCCGCGCCCATCGACGCGCTGCGTCAGGGGCGCAAGAGCGAGGTCAGGCGCGTCGCGCGCACCCTGCTCTGATCCGGTCGGTGCGCCGCGTCAGGTGACGCGGACGGTCGCGGCGCGCGCCAGGTCGCGCAGCTCGCCGACCGCGGCGTTGCCGAGCCGAGCGCCCGAGAGTGCCCGGTCGGCGCGGTGGGCGGAGTCGGCGATCAGCTGCTCGACCCGCTCCAGGGCGCCGGTGTCGACGATGGTGCGCTGCAGTGACGCGATCTGATCCGCATCGAGCTCGGCGTCGCCGATCAGCTCATCCATGATCCGACGCGCTGAGGGGGCGAGGGCCTCCCGTGCATAGGCGACGAGCACGGTGCGCTTGCCCTCCCTCAGGTCGTCTCCGGACGGCTTGCCGGTGCGGCTCTCGTCGCCGAACACGCCGAGCACGTCATCGCGCAGCTGGAAGGCGATCCCCACCGGATGCCCGAAGCCCTCCAGCGCGACCTGCTGCGCAGCATCCGCTCCGGCGAGCGCGGCGCCGATCGCCAGGGGATGCTGGATGCTGTAGCGCGCCGACTTGAGCGAGGCGATCCGCAGCGCGCGCTCCGCGTGGCGGTCATCGGACTCGGTGAGGTAGGCCGACTCCTCGGCGATGTCGAGGAACTGGCCGATCGTCACCTCGCGCCGCATGGTGGCGTAGCGGGCGCGCGCATCGGCCGCGCGATCGGCGGGCGTCGCCGCCAGGGCCTCCTCGAAGAGGTCGTCGCTCCACGCCACCAGCAGGTCGCCGAGGAGGATCGCGCCCGAACGGCCGAACGCCGCCGCATCGCCGATCCAGCCCGCCTCGCGGTGCTGCTGCTCGAGCGCGCGGTGCGCGGCAGGGCGGCCACGTCGGGTGTCGGAGTTGTCGATGATGTCGTCGTGCACCAGCGCGGCGGCCTGGAAGATCTCGAGCGCGGCGGCGGCCGTCACCACCGCATCGTCCGGCGTCGCGGCGGGGCCTCCGGCCTCGGCGACGGCGCGCCAGCCGGCCAGGCAGAAGCGCCCGCGAAGACCCTTTCCGCCGCTCAGAGCTCTGGCGCCCGCCTCGACGAACAGCTGCGCCTCGGCGCCCAGATCGGCGGCGAGAACGCGCTGGGACGTGAGGAAGGCATCCACTCGCTGGGAAACCGCCGCGATCGGGTCCACAGAGGAAGACACGGGCCTAGCCTAGTGATCAGCGTGACGCGTAGACTCGAAGCGTCCGATCGAGCAAGAGGGGGATGCATGCCACTGTCAGAACAGGAGCAGCGTCTGCTTGATGAGATGGAGCGCCATCTCATGCACAACGACGCAGATGTCGTCAGCGCCGCGCGGAACGGTCGGACGCTCAGCTACCGCAACATCGTCTACGGCACGATCCTCGTGCTCCTCGGCCTCGGGGCCCTCGTCATCGGCGTCTCCACGCAGCTCGTCGTCGTCGGTGTGCTCGGCTTCGTCGCCATGCTCGGCGGCGTCGTCCTCGCGGTCACGCCCACGAGGGGCACGCCGGTCGTCCCCACGGACAAGCCGCACCGTGCGCCCGCCTCGCCGCAGCCGTCCGCATCCTTCATGGATCGCATGAACGACCGCTGGGACCGCCGCAACGAGGATCGCTGATCCGCACCATCCGCTGACGCCAGCCGACTGAGCACCGACCTTCACGGTCGGTGCTTTTTTCGTGCGCCGAGGGGTGTCTCTCCGTCCGGCATCTGCCCTCTTGTGGGGCGAGTGGAGGGCCGGTGGAGATCGCGCACATTTGGGGAGACAAAGTGGAGGGAAGTGGAGTAATGTGGTGGCAATCCGACGGATCGGGGCGAACGGGAGGCGGCGCAGATGCTTCTCGGCACGCACACTCCCAAGCTCGACGACAAGGGGCGCGTCATCCTTCCCTCCAAGTTCCGCGACGATCTCGGCGCCGGCGTCGTCATCACCCGCGGACAGGAGCGGTGCCTCTACGTCTTCTCCGCGGCTGAGTTCGAGCGCATCCACGAGCGCATCCGAGAGACCCCGCTGACCAACAAGCAGGCGCGCGACTTCCTGCGCATGTTCCTGTCCGGCGCGAGCGCCGAGAAGCCGGACGGTCAGAACCGCGTGACCATCCCGCAGCCGCTGCGCACCTACGCCGGCCTCGAGCGCGAGCTCGTCGTCACGGGTGTCGGCGCGCACGCCGAGATCTGGAACGCCGACGCGTGGAACGCCTACGCCGAGGGCAACGAGGAGACCTACGCCGAACTGGAGCAGGAGGTGATCCCGGGCCTGTTCTGAGCCCTTGGTCCTGACTCCCAGCCGCTGACGCCCTGACGCACTTCCCCGGCGCCAGGTCGAGCGGATGGGGATCAGGACCCAGGGACCCGCCCCGCATCATGAGCTCCGACGACATCCACACCCCTGTGCTGCTCGACCGCTGTGTCGAACTGCTGGCGCCCGCGCTCGAGCGCGACGGCGCCGTCCTCGTCGACGCCACGCTCGGCATGGGCGGGCACTCCGAGGCGTTCCTCCGGCGATTCAGCGGGCTGCAGCTGATCGGCCTCGACCGCGACACCGACGCGCTGCGGATCGCGGGGGAGCGGCTGGCCCCATTCGGTGACCGCGTCACGCTCGTGCACACCGTCTACGACGGCATCGCGAAGGCCGTCGCCTCGACCGGTCGCGACCGGGTCGACGCGATCCTGTTCGACCTCGGCGTCTCGTCGCTGCAGCTCGATGTCGCCGACCGCGGCTTCGCCTACGCGCAGGACGCTCCGCTGGACATGCGGATGGACCAGTCCGCCGGCACGACGGCAGCCGACGTGCTCGCCGCGTACAGCGAGGGTGAGCTGCGCCGCATCTTCGAGCGCTACGGCGAGGAGAAGCTGTCGGCCCGCTACGCCCGCGCGATCGTGCACGCACGCGCCGACGGGCCGATCGATCGCTCCGGCCGACTCGTCGACATCCTGCAGGCGGCGACCCCCGCAGCGCTCAAGAGCGCCGGGCACCCCGCCAAGCGCGTGTTCCAGGCGCTGCGCATCGAGGTCAACCGCGAGCTCAGCGTGCTGGAGCGCGCGATCCCGGCCGCGCTCGATCTGCTTCCCGTGGGCGGGCGCATCGTGGTGATGTCGTACCAGTCGCTGGAGGACAGGCTCGTCAAGCGGGAGTTCGCGCAGGCGTCCGCCTCGACGGCCCCACCGGGCCTCCCGGTCGAGCTCCCCGAGCACGCCCCTCGCTTCAAGCTCCTCGTCAAGGGTGCAGAGCAGGCGTCCGACGACGAGCGCGCGCGCAACCCGCGCGCCACCCCCGTGCGCCTGCGCGCCGCCGAGCGTCTGCGGGAGGGGGCATGAGCATCGCACAGCAGTCGGCGACAGCATCCGTCGTCCCGTTCTGGGAGGACCCGCCGGTTCGGCGCCTCCACGTGGTCGCGGCGCCGGCACCGGCCAGGCGGCCGAGGCTGCTGTACGGCATCGTCGCCGTGGCCGGCGCGATCGCGATCGGCGCGGCGCAGATGTCGCTCTCGGTGCTGACCACGCAGGGCTCGTACGAGATCGCCGACCTCACCCAGCAGAAGCGGCAGCTGGACTGGGACAAGGAGATCATCGCCGACGATCTCGCCGGTCTCAGCTCGCCCCAGTACCTCGCCGCCAACGCCTCCGCACTCGGCATGGTGATCAACGAGTCGCCGTCGTACCTGCGCCTGAGCGACGGAAAGCTCCTCGGCAGCGGCGACGTCGCTCTCGGCGCGACCTCGGTCGACGCCATCAACCGCGGCGCCGTCGCCAACGCGCTCATCACCGACACCCCGCTCGTCACCGACCCCGAGGCGACGATCGTCGGCCAGCCGGTGATCGCCGACGACGCAGTCCTCAACACTCCGGTGCCGCTGACCGACGGTCTGCCCACGCCGGCCACACACTGAATCCATGTCGACGCGAAGCACCCGAAGCCAACGTCGCCGCACCGTCGTCGCGCTAGCCGTCGTCCTGGCGGTGCTGGCCGGCTTCATCGTGCGCCTCGTCGACATCCAGGTGGTCAACGCCGAGGAGCACATCGAGGACTCGATGGAGAACGCCCTCGCGGGCGGTCAGACCCTCTACGGCGCGCGCGGGTCGATCGTCGACGCCGGGGGCAACCTGCTCGCCGGCAGCATCCTCCAGTACGACTGCCAGCTCGATCCGCTGCTCATCACGCAGATCGACGCGGATATCATCGACGGCACCTCCACCGCAGACCCGTGGTCGACGGTGTCGGTGCAGATCGCGGAGATCACGGGTCAGAAGGTCGAGAAGGTGCAGCAGATCGTCGCCGACACCCTCGCCGAAGACCCCGACTCGCGATTCGTGTACCTGGACAAGGGCGTCGACACCGAGGTCTACCGGGGGCTCGCCGACCTGGGCGCGCCCTACCTCGTGTGCCTGTCGCATCCGGCGCGGTCGTACCCGGACGGTGCGGTCGCCGGCAACCTCGTCGGGTTCGTCAGCTCGGACGGCGAGGCCCTGGCGGGCCTGGAGGTCCTCGAGAACGACTGCCTCACGCCCACCAACGGAAAGCAGTCGTACCAGCGCGGCAAGGACGGCGTGATCATCCCGGGCACCGAGGTGCGGCAGGAGGCCGCGGACGGCGGCACCGTGCAGCTCACGATCGACAACGACCTGCAGTGGTACATGCAGCAGCTGATCGCCGAGCAGGGCCAGAACATGAAGGCGAAGAGCGGATCGATCATGGTCTACGAGGTGGCCACGGGCAAGATCCGCGCGGCCGCCGAATGGCCCAGCGTCGACCCGAACGAGCCGGGCGAGGCGAAGGTCCGCGACCGCGCGAGCCGCATCTTCACCAACTGGTTCGAACCGGGCTCGACGTTCAAGGCGCTGACCGCGGCGACCGTGATCGACGCGGGCGGGCAGACGCCGCAGTCCAGCATCACCGCCTCGGGCAGCGAGACCTTCCCGAACGGGGCGCGTGTGCGCGACTCGTTCGCCCACCCTGCCTACAACTACACGCTCGCGGGCGTGCTCATCGACTCCTCGAACGTCGGCATCTCGAAGTTCAGCGAGAAGGTCAGCGCGAAGACCCGCTACACCTACCTGAAGAAGTTCGGCATCGGCGACGGCAGCTCGGTGAACTTCCTGGGCGAGCAGAACGGGCTGATCTACCCGGTCGAGGAGTGGGGGGCGCAGACCACCTACAACACGTCGTACGGTCAGGGCCTCACGACGACCCTCCCCGAACTGGTCGGCGCCTACGGGGCCATCGCCAACGACGGTGTGCGGCTCCCGCTGCAGCTGGTCGAATCGTGCACGAAGGCCGACGGTTCCGTGGTGAAGCCCGAGCTGCCCGAGCCGGTGAAGGTCGTGAGCGCGTCGACGGCGGAGCAGGTGCGCGAGATCATCGGCAACGTCGCCACGCAGAGCACGAACGCCAAGCGGATCAAGATCGAGGGCTACAACATCGGCGTGAAGACGGGCACGGGCGAGAAGATCAACGATGCGGGCACCGGCTACAAGGCGGGCGCCTACTTCACGACGATGATCGGCATGGCACCCCTCGAGGACCCGCAGTACATCGTCGCGGTCACGCTCGACGAGCCCAGCAGGATAAAGTCGTCTGCGGCCAACGCGTCGGCCTGGCAGAAGGCGATGACCCAGGTGCTGAAGACCTACCGGGTGATGCCTTCGACGACGGACTTGGTGAAGCTCGCCAAGTTCGCCCAGTGACGCCGGGGCCGGAGAACCCCATGATCACACTCACCATCGCGCAGATCGTCCACGCCCTCTCGGGTGAACCCTTCCTCGCCGGCGGCGACACCCTGGCCACCACCGTGTCCGGCGCCGTCGACACCGACTCCCGCCTGATCGGCCCCGGTGACGTCTTCGTCGCCAAACCCGGCGAGCACACCGACGGGCACCTCTTCGTGCCGACCGTCGCCGAAGCCGGTGCGGCCCTGGCCATCGTCGAGCATCCGGTCGACGCGCAGATCACGCAGATCGTCGTCGCCGACGTCGTCACGGCCCTTGCGGACCTGGCCAGGGAGAACGTGGCCGGAGTGCGCGCGCACGGCCGGCTGCAGATCGTCGGCATCACGGGCTCCAACGGCAAGACGACGACCAAGAACATGCTGGCCCGCATCCTCGAGGACGAGGGCGAGACGGTGTCGCCGCGCGCCTCGTTCAACAACGAGGTCGGCGCGCCGCTCACGATGCTCAGGGTCGGCGACGGCACGCGCTATCTGGTGAGCGAGTTCGGCGCGAGCGCGCCGGGCGAGATCGCACGGCTCGCCGGTCTCGTCGAACCGGACTTCGGCGTCGTCCTGATGGTCGGCCTCGCCCACGCGGGCGGTTTCGGCGGCATCGAGGCGACGTTCCATGCCAAGTCGGAGCTCGTCCGCGCCCTGCGCCCTGGGGGGCTCGCCGTCCTGAACGCCGATGATCCGCGGGTGGCGGCGATGGCGCCCATCGCGGACGAGCGCGGAGTCTCGGTGCGCTGGTTCGGGCGGGGCGAGGGCGCCGACGTCCGCGCCGGCGAGATCGAGGTCACGGCGACGGGCACGTCGACCACGGTGACCGTCGACGGCGTGGAGCACGCGCTGCGCCTGCGCGTCCTCGGCGCGCACCACGTCATGAACGCCCTCGCGGCCATCGCCACGGCGACCGCCCTCGGCGTCGACGCTGCCGCCGCGGTCGCGCGACTGGAGACGCTCGAGCTCGCCGAGCGGTGGCGCATGCAGCCGCTGGGCACCGACCGCATCCGCATCATCAACGACGCGTACAACGCGAGCCCTGACTCGATGGCTGCGGCGCTGCGCACCCTCGCCCAGATCACACGGCCGGGCGAACGCACCGTCGCCGTGCTCGGTGCCATGAGCGAGCTCGGCGAGTTCGCCGAAGAGGAGCACGACCGCGTCGGGCTGCTCGCCGTCCGCCTCGGCATCCAGCGGATCGTGGTGGTCGGCGCCGACGCCCGCCGCATGTTCCTCGAAGCCATCTCGCAGGGCTCCTGGGACGGCGAGGCCGTGTTCTTCGCGACGGCGGACGAGGCGTTCGACTACCTGCAGGGCGAACTGCGCGACGGCGACCGGGTACTGGTGAAGTCGTCCAACGCGGCGGGTCTGCGGTTCCTGGGTGATCGTCTGGGAGAATCGGTCTCGTGAGATCACTACTGACGGCGGCGGCGATCTCCCTGGCGTTCACCCTTCTGCTCACCCCGGTCATCCTGCGGCTCTTCCGCCAGTGGGGCTGGGGTCAGATCATCCGCACCGAGGCCGACGGCAACGTCCCGGCCCACGAGGCCAAGCGCGGGACTCCGACGATGGGCGGCGTGATCTTCATCGTCGCCACCGTGGTGGGCTACTTCGTCGGCACGTACGCGGGCGGATTCCCTCCCACCATCTCCGGCCTCCTGGTGCTGTGGATGATGGTCGGATTCGGCATCGTCGGCTTCATCGACGACTACATGAAGGTGCACCGCCAGCGCAGCCTCGGTCTCACCGGCTGGCGCAAGATCTTCGGTCAGGTGCTGGTCACCGTGCCATGGGCCATCGTCGCCCTGCAGTTCCCGAACCAGTACGACCAGACGCCCGCCTCGCCGTTCATCTCGGTGTTCCGCGACGTGCCTGCACTGTCGTTCATGGCCATCGGCGCCGCCGGCGTCCTCATCTACCTGCTCTGGATCACCTTCATCGGGGTGGCCTGGTCCAACAGCACCAACGTCACCGACGGTCTCGACGGGCTCGCGACCGGCATCGGCATCTTCACGATCGGGGCGCTCAGCCTCGTCACCTTCTGGCAGTACCAGCAGCGCTGCTACTCGGAGGCGCTGGTCGCCGCCTACCAGTCGGCCTGCTACGAGACGCGCGATCCGCTCGACCTCACGATCGTCGCCGCCGCGTTCGTCGGCGCGCTCATCGGGTTCCTGTGGTGGAACGCGCCGCGCGCGCAGATCTTCATGGGAGACGTCGGCTCGCTCGCCATCGGCGGGGTGATCGCCTCGATGTCGATCCTGTCGCGCACGGAGATCCTCAGCATCCTCGTCGCCGGCGCCTTCATCATCGGCCCGGGTTCCGTCATCCTCCAGCGCGTGTACTTCCGGGCGACGCGCGGCAGACGCCTGTTCCTGAACAGTCCGTTCCACCATCACCTCGAGATGCGCGGGTGGCCGGAGGCGACGATCGTCGTGCGGATGTGGATCATCGCCGCGATCCTCGCCGTCAGCGGCGTCGGGCTCGCGTACGTCGAGTGGCTCTCGCGGACATGACCGCGCGGCTGGACGCCCTGACGAGCTGGCACGCCGACTGGAAGGGCCTGCGCGTCGCCGTGCTCGGGCTGTCGACCACCGGCTTCTCGGTCGCCGACACGCTCACCGAGCTCGGCGCCGAGGTGCTCGTCGTGACCGAGCGCGCCGACGAGGAGTACGAGCGTCTGCTGCCGGTCATCGGCGCGCGCCTGTGGGTGGGGTCGCTCGCCGAGGTGCCCGCCGAGCTCGCCGAGTTCGCGCCGGAGGTCGTCGTGGCCTCGCCGGGGTTCCCGCCCCAGCATCCGCTGATCGAGTGGACGCAGCGGGAGGGCATCGCGCTGTGGGGAGACATCGAGCTGGCCTGGCGCGTGCGCGACAAGGTCGTCCGCGCCGACGGCTCGCCTGCGGAGTGGATGCTAATCACCGGCACGAACGGGAAGACCACCACCACGCAGCTCACCGCCACCATGCTCGTCGCGGGCGGCCTGCGCGCGGCTCCGGTCGGCAACATCGGCACGCCGGTGCTCGACGCCGTGCGCGACCCCGCGGGGTTCGACGTGCTCGTCGTCGAGCTGTCCAGCCACCAGCTCTGGTACCTCGGCCTGCAGAGCGGGCCGCAGCCGGTGTCACCGCACGCCTCCGTCTGCCTCAACCTCGCCGACGACCACCTCGAATGGCACGGCTCCGCTGAGGCCTACCGAGCGGCGAAGGCCCACGTCTACGACCTCACCAGGGTCGCCTGCGTCTACAACAAGGCTGACGTCGCGACACGCGAGATGGTCGAGGACGCCGATGTGGTCGATGGCGCGAGGGCGATCGGGTTCGACCTCGGCGTGCCGGGCCCGAGCGACCTGGGCGTCGTCGACGGGATCCTCGTCGACCGTGCCTTCCTCGAGGACCGCCGCACCAGCGCGCTCGAGCTGACGACCGTCGCCGACCTCGCTGCCCGGGGCCTCGCCGCCCCGCACGTGGTGGCCAACATCCTGGCCGCCGCGGCTCTCGCCCGCTCGCTGGACGTGCCGCCTCGGGCCATCCGCGAGGCGCTCGAGACGTTCCGCCTCGACCCGCACCGGATCGAGGTCGTCGCCGTGGCCGAGGGCGTGACGTGGGTCGACGACTCGAAGGCCACGAATCCGCACGCCGCCTCGTCCTCGCTGACCGCCTACCCCGGCGCGGTGTGGGTCGTCGGCGGGCTGCTCAAGGGCGTCGACATCTCCGAGCTGGTCGCGGGACGCGGGCGCACGGCCAAAGCGGCGATCGTCATCGGCGCCGACCGGACCGAGGTCGTCGCGGCGTTCGCACGACACGCGCCGGCGGTGCCCGTCTTCGAGGTCGATGCCCCTGAGACTGAAGGGGTCATGGCACGGGTCGTCGAACTGGCGGCAGGGATCGCGCGTGACGGGGACGTGGTCTTGCTCGCCCCCGCCGCAGCATCCTTCGACCAGTTCTCGTCCTACGCCGACCGCGGCACGCGCTTCGCGAGCGCGGTGAGGGAACGGATCGGGAGGACAGCCGGTGACGACGACCGACGCACCGACCCTCCGCCCCGCGAACCCGCAGGCTGAGGCCCCCGCCCGGCGCGGCCTCGCCGCACGCGTCTCGCTCGGCGCCGTCTTCGCACCGGTGCCCAGCGAGTTCCTGCTGATCGCCTCGACGGCGCTCATGCTCACCGGGTTCGGGCTGGTGATGGTGCTGTCGGCGACGTCGGCCACCGCGACCGCCGCGGGGGAGCCGCCGTACGAGGACGTGCTGAAGCAGGCGGTGTTCGCCATGATCGGCATCCCGCTGATGTTCGTGGCCAGCCGGTTCCCGGTGTCGTTCTGGAAGAAGATCGCGTGGCCCGCCCTGATCGGGGCGACCCTGTTCCAGCTGCTCGTCTTCACGCCCCTCGGTGTGACCAACGACGGCAACCGCAACTGGATCACCATCGGCGGGTTCCAGGCGCAGCCGTCCGAGTTCCTCAAGCTCGCCCTCTGCCTCTGGATCGGCTACGTGCTGTTCCGCAAGCAGACGCTCCTCGCGCTCTGGCGGCACGTGTTCATCCCCCTCGTCCCCGTCTCCGCGCTCGTGATCGGCACCGTGCTCGCCGGCCACGACCTCGGCACCGTGATCATCCTCGTGCTCATCGTGCTCGGCGCGCTGTTCTTCTCCGGGGTGAAGCTGCGCATCTTCCTGCTGCCGCTGATCGCGGCCGTCGGCATCCTCGGCGTGTTCGCCGTCACGAGCCCGAACCGCATGAAGCGCATCATGAGCTTCCTGAACCCGGACTGCCTCGCGGACTACCTGAACAGCTGCTACCAGCCGCTGCACGGCATCTGGGCCCTCGCGGGCGGCGGCATCTTCGGCCTGGGCCTCGGCAACTCGCGCGAGAAGTACGACTGGCTGCCCGCCGCGTCGAACGACTACATCTTCGCGATCGTCGGCGAAGAGCTCGGCCTCATCGGGTGCATCGTGGTGCTCGCCCTGTTCACGCTGTTCACGGTGGGGGCGTTCCACGTCATCCGGAAGACGCCCGACCCGTTCGTGCGCATCGTCTCCGGCGGCATCATCGTCTGGATCGTCGGCCAGGCCCTCATCAACATCGGCGTCGTGCTGCGGGTGCTGCCGGTGCTGGGCGTGCCGCTGCCGTTCATGTCGCAGGGCGGCACGTCCCTCCTCTCGGTGCTCGTCGCCTGCGGCGCGCTGCTGTCGTTCGCCCGGACGCTGCCGGTCCGCGGCGGCATCCACCCGGTGCAGCAGCGGGTCGCGCCCCGCCAGGCGCGCTGACACTGCCGCTGCCAGGACCACGGCGCCGCCCGGGTAGGGTCGACGGGTGACGACCTACCTGCTCGCCGGCGGCGGGACCGCCGGACACGTCAACCCGCTGCTGGCTGTCGCCGACGGACTCCGCGCGCGCGACCCGGAGGCGAGCGTGCTCGTGCTCGGCACCGCCGAAGGCCTCGAGGCGCGGCTCGTGCCCGACCGCGGCTATGAGCTGCTGATCGTCGACAAGGTCCCGTTCCCGCGGCGACTGAACTCTGCTGCCGCGAAGTTCCCCGCCCGGTTCCGGGGCGCCATCGCGCAGGTGCGACGCCACATTGCCGAGCACGGTGTCGATGTCGTCGTCGGGTTCGGCGGCTACGCGGCCGCGCCGGCCTACCTCGCCGCCCGGCGCGCGGGAGTGCCGTTCGTCGTGCACGAGGCCAACGCCAAGCCGGGGCTCGCGAACGTGCTCGGGGCGCGCCGCGCGGCCCGCGTCGGCGTCGCCTTCGATGGCACGCCGCTGCGCCGTGGCGAGGTCGTCGGCATGCCGCTGCGCCGCGAGATCGTCGCGCTCGACCGCGAGGCCCTGCGCGCGGAGGCGGCGGCGCACTTCGGACTGGATGCGGGGCGCCCGACCCTGCTCGTGTTCGGCGGATCCCTGGGGGCGCTGCGCCTGAACGTCGCATTCGGCGAGGCGTGGAGCGCCGTGCTCGAGGAGGGCTGGAACCTGCTGCACGTCACCGGTGAGGCGTCCGACCTCACCGATCCCGAGGTGCCCGGCTACGCCCTGCGGCGCTACGTCGACCGGATGGACCTCGCCTTCGCCCTGGCCGACCTCATCGTGTCCCGCTCGGGCGCGGCGACCGTCAGCGAGATCAGTGCGCTCGGCATCCCCGCCGTGTACGTGCCGTACGCGGTCGGCAACGGCGAGCAGGCCCTGAACGCCGCGTCCGCCGTCGACGCGGGCGCCGCGATCCTCATCCCCGACGCCGAGTTCACCGGCGACCGGGTGCGCAGCGACGTCGTCCCGCTGCTCGCGGACGAGGCCAGGCGCGCCGCCATGACGGCGGCAGCAGCATCCGTCGGCACGCGCACAGGCACCGAGAACGTGATCGCGCTCATCGACGGAGCCCTCGGCCGCTGAGCGCGGGCGCGGCGCAGAGCCGTCGCGCAGGAGGGCCGACCTAGACTTGACGGGTCATGATCAGACCCGACCTGAGCCTTCCCATCCCCGAGCACATCGAGGCCGCGCACTTCATCGGCATCGGCGGCTCCGGCATGTCGGGGCTCGCCCGCATGTTCCTCGCGCGGGGCATCCGCGTGTCGGGATCCGACCGCGCCGACAGCCAGGCGCTGCGCGATCTCGCGGACCTCGGTGCGCGCGTGCACGTCGGACACGACGCCGCCAATCTCGGCGACGCCGACACGGTCATCCACACCGGCGCGATCTGGCCGGAGAACCCCGAGTTCGTCCTCGCCAAGGAGCGCGGGCTGCCGGTGATCCACCGTTCCCAGGCGCTGCACTGGCTGATCGGCGGACGCCGGCTCGTCTCGGTCGCCGGTGCGCACGGCAAGACGACGTCGACCGGCATGATCGTCACCGCGCTGCAGGCGCAGGGCGTCGACCCCACGTTCGTGAACGGGGGAGTGATCGCCCAGCTCGGCGTCTCCAGCGGGACGGGTTCCGACGAGCTCTTCGTCATCGAGGCGGACGAGTCGGACGGCACCTTCCTGCTCTACGACACCTCGATCGCGCTCATCACGAACGTCGACCCCGACCACCTCGACCACTGGGGCAGCGCCGACGCGTTCTACGACGGCTTCGCGACCTTCGCGAACAAGGCCCGCGAAGCGGTCGTCATCTCGGCCGACGACCCCGGCGCGCGGATCGTCGCCGAGCGGATCACGCACGACCGCGTGATGACCTTCGGAGAGTCGGATGCTGCGGACGTGCGCCTCTCGCAGGTGCGCACCGATGGGCCGGTCGCCTTCACCCTCACCCACGACGGCCGCGCGGTCGAGGGGCGACTGCAGGTGCCGGGCGCCCACAACGCGGTCAACGCCGCGGGCGTCGTGGCGGTCCTGCTCACCCTCGGCCACGACCTGGAGAGCGCCGTGCGCGCCGTCGAGGGCTTCACCGGCACCGTGCGGCGCTTCGAGCTGCACGGCGTCGCACACGGCGTCAGCGTCTTCGACGACTACGCGCACCACCCGACCGAGGTCGAGGCGGCGCTGTCCGCCGCCCGCACGGTCGTCGGCGAGGGACGCATCATCGCGCTGCACCAGCCGCACACCTACTCGCGCACCCAGCACATGTACCGCGAGTTCGCGGAGGTGCTCGAGCGCAACGCCGACCACACCGTCGTGCTGGACGTGTACGGCGCCCGTGAAGACCCGGTGCCCGGCGTCACCGGCGCGCTGGTCAGCGGCGCCTTCGCCGACCCCGCGCACGTGCACTACGTGCCCGACTGGCAGCAGGCGGCCGAGTACACCGCCGCCGTCGCCGAAGAGGGCGACTACGTCATCACCCTCGGCTGCGGCAACGTCTACCTGATCATCCCGCAGGTCCTCGAGGCGCTGGCGGCGCGGACGTAGCATGCGCCGGCCCTCGCCCCTGCCCCCGCCGGTCTCCCGGCCGACCGCGGCGCTCGACGAGCCGGCCGACGAGCCGGCAGAGCCGGCCGGCTTCCTCGCGCCGTCACGGAAGGTGGCCGACGGACTGCGGGGCGACGACCCGATCGAAGAGCGCGAGCCCGCGATCGACGCAGATCAGGACGAGACGGCGGATGCCGCATCCGCCCCGCCTGTGCGCCTCCGCGACGTGTGGGGCGCCGCCTGGGCGCGCCGGCGCGCACTGCGGGCGGAGGTGCGGCGGTTCACGGCTCGGCAGCGCCGCCGTCGCCTCATCTGGATCGGGGTCGCCGGCTCGCTCGTGATCCTCGCGCTGATCACCCTCGGCGCCGCCTACAGCCCGCTGTTCGCGGTCGAGCGGATCACGGTCGCCGGAGCGAAGCAGCTCGATGCCGCCGACGTCGAGGCCGCACTCGCCGGCCAGATGGGCACCCCGCTGCCGCTGGTGGACGAGAGCGCCGTCAAGGCGGCGCTGGTCACCTTCCCGCTTGTGGAGACGTACACCCTGGAGGCGCGGCCGCCGCACGACCTCGTGGTGCGGATCGTGGAGCGCACACCGATCGGCGTGATCAAGAGCGCCGCCGGCTACACGCTCGTCGACGCGGCCGGAGTCGCCCTCTCGACCACCCAGGAGCCCGAGGCCGGCAGTCCGCTGCTCCGGGTCACCGGTGGCGTCGACTCGCCGGCGTTCGCCGCAGTCGGGCAGGTCATGCGCTCGCTGCCGTCGTCGATCCGCAAGCAGGTGACCGGCATCAGGGCCTCGACGCCCGACGACGTCACCCTGAGGCTCGGCGGCACCCGGACGGACGTGGTGTGGGGGAGCGCGGAGGACTCCGCCACGAAGGCCGTCGTCCTCGCCAAGGCGATGAAGGCGCGGTCGCCCGAATCGGTCAGCGCGTACGACGTCTCGTCGCCCGAAGCCGTCGTCATCCGCTGACCTTCAACCCGTCCTCGAAGGCTGAGGCCGATTCCGGCGCGGATGCGGCGACACGCCCACCGCGCTGCATCCCGGTCGACGTGCGCGTTCTACTTTCGAGTCAGGAATTGCATACCGAGCAATTCTTTAAACCTCTAGTAGAGGTTCAAGGTTTGGTTCGGACGAGACGGAGAACAAGGGCATGAGCCAGAACCAGAACTACCTCGCAGTGATCAAGGTGGTCGGAGTCGGTGGCGGCGGCGTGAACGCCGTGAACCGGATGATCGAGCTGGGGCTGCGCGGAGTCGAGTTCATCGCGATCAACACCGATGCGCAGGCGCTGCTGATGAGCGACGCCGACGTCAAGCTCGACGTCGGGCGTGAGCTCACCCGCGGGCTCGGCGCGGGCGCCGACCCCGAGGTCGGGCGACGCGCGGCCGAAGACCACGCTGAGGAGATCGAAGAGGCCCTGCGCGGCGCCGACATGGTCTTCGTCACGGCGGGCGAGGGCGGCGGCACGGGCACCGGAGGTGCTCCGGTCGTGGCCAAGATCGCGAAGTCGATCGGTGCGCTCACCATCGGTGTCGTCACCAAGCCCTTCTCGTTCGAGGGCCGCCGCCGGCAGAGCCAGGCCGAGACCGGCGTGGGCAAGCTGAAGGAAGAGGTCGACACCCTCATCGTGGTGCCGAACGACCGTCTCCTCGAGATCAGCGACCGCGGCATCTCGATGATCGAGGCGTTCGCCACCGCAGACCAGGTGCTCCTCGCCGGTGTACAGGGCATCACCGACCTGATCACGACGCCCGGTCTGATCAACCTCGACTTCGCCGACGTGAAGTCGGTCATGCAGGGTGCGGGCTCGGCGCTCATGGGCATCGGGTCGGCGCGCGGCGCCGACCGCGCGATCAAGGCCGCGGAGCTCGCGGTCGAATCGCCGCTGCTGGAAGCCTCGATCGAGGGCGCCCACGGCGTGCTCCTGTCGATCCAGGGCGGGTCGAACCTCGGCATCTTCGAGATCAACGACGCCGCGCAGCTGGTGAAGGAGGCCGCGCACCCCGAGGCCAACATCATCTTCGGCACGGTCATCGACGACACCCTCGGCGACGAGGTGCGCGTCACGGTCATCGCCGCCGGCTTCGACGGTGGCGAGCCTGCTCTGCGCATCGAACCAGTGGCCGCCCGCGTGGCAGCGCCTCCCGTGCTCCCGGTGACGCCGGCCGCGGATGCCGCCAAGGAGCTCTCCGCAGACGAGCGCGAGCCCGAGAAGGTCTCGGTCTCCGTCCCCGACACGAGCTACGACTCGGCGTTCGGCGACGACGACCTCGACATCCCGGACTTCCTCAAGTAATCGATGGATGCTGATCCTGCCGACGCGCTCGCCGACCGTCTCTCCGAGGTCGACGAGCGCATCGCGCAGGCCGCGCGTGCGGCGGGGCGCGACCCCGCCGCACTCACGCGCATCGTGGTGACGAAGTTCCACCCCGCGTCCCTCGTCGATGAGCTCGCCGCCCTCGGCGTGCGCGATGTCGGCGAGAACCGGCAGCAGGAGCTCACCGCGAAGATCGCGGAGCTCGGCCCTCGTGCCGACCTCACCTGGCATTTCATCGGGCAGGTTCAGACCAAGAAGGCCCGGGCGGTGCGCGCCGGTGCGTCCGTCGTGCACTCGCTCGACCGCATCCGCCTCGCGGACGCGCTCGATGCGGCCGCCGACGACACGGTGCTCGACGTGCTGCTCCAGGTGAACCTCACCGACGACCCCGCCCGCGGGGGCGTCACCCCCGCAGACCTTGCGGCGCTGGCCGAGCACGCCGCCGGGCTGACCACGCTGCGTGTCCGCGGCGTGATGGCCGTCGCGCCCCTCGGCGAGCACCCGGCGTCCGCCTTCGCGCGGCTCGCCGGTCACGCCGCGACCGTGCGCGCCACCGTGCCGGATGCCACCTGGATCTCCGCGGGGATGACCGCGGATTTCGCCGAGGCGATCGCCGCGGGCGCGACACACCTGCGCATCGGCTCGGCAATCACGGGCCCGAGGCCCCTGCACGGTTAGCCTCGGAAGAGCAGAGCGAACCACGGAGGATGCGATGTCGAACCCGCTCAAGAAGACCATGGTGTACCTGGGCCTCGCCGACGAGGAAGAGGTCTACGAGGAGCCGGCTCCGGTGAGCCGCAAGGCGTCGACGCAGGTCGCCGAGAAGACGGGAACCGTCACGCCCCTGCACCGCCCCGCGGTGGTGCGCCAGCCGGCAGTCGGGACCGTGAGCGAGATCCTCACCGTGCACCCCAAGCAGTACCGCGACGCACAGGTGATCGCCGAGAACTTCCGTGACGGCATCCCCGTCATCATCAACCTCTCGCAGATGAGCGACGCGGACGCACGGCGCCTGGTCGACTTCGCGAGCGGACTCTCCCTCGGCCTCTACGGACGCATCGAGCGGGTCACGAGCAAGGTCTTCCTGCTCTCGCCCGAGCACGTCGCCGTGTCCGGCGACGGGGCTGTGGCGCAGGCCGACCCCGAGTCGGTTCCCTTCGCCCAGTAGACCGTGGTCGTCGTACAGGTCGTCGCGGCGGTCCTCAACACCCTCCTGCTGATCTACATCCTGGTGCTGCTCGCGCGCATGATCCTGGACTGGATCCCGTTCTTCAACAGGGAGTGGCGTCCGCGCGGAGCCGGGCTCGTGGCGGCGGAGGTCGTCTACACGGTCACCGACCCTCCGCTGCGGTTCTTCCGACGCCTGATCCCTCCGCTGCGCATCGGCTCGATCGCGATCGATCTCGGTTTCACCATCACGCTGATCCTCTGCTTCGTGCTGATGAATATCACCGCTGCGCTGTATTGAGCGTGTCGCTACCTTCGACACCCCCGCAGGCGACGGCTATGCTTGCGAGGTACGACCCGCCACTTGGGGGGTCTGCCCCTGACATCGACCAGCGACTTCGGCGCTCGAAGAAGGAAACACCATGGCATTGACCCCGGATGACGTCGTCACCAAGCAGTTCCAGCACGTTCGCTTCAAGGAGGGCTTCGACCCGGACGAGGTCGACGACTTCCTCGACGAGATCGTGGTCGAATGGCGCAAGACCATCGCCGAGAACGACGAGCTGAAGGCCAAGCTGGCCGCGTTCGAGTCCGGCGAGACCCCGGCCGCTGCCGCTCCGGTCGAGCAGCCCGTGGCAGAGCCCGTCGTCGAGCAGCCTGCTCCCGTAGCCGAGGTGCCGGCACCGACGCCCGCACCCGTGTCCACTGCGGCTCCTGCCGCCGCGACGGCCGGCATCATCGAGCTCGCGCAGCGTCTGCACGACGAGCACGTCGCCGAGGGTCAGGCCAAGCGCGACCAGCTCATCTCCGAAGCCAACGCCCAGGCCGCGTCGATCGTCGCCGAGGCCGAGGCCAAGGGCCGCGACGAGCTCGCGCGCCTCGAGAAGGAGCGCGCGTCGCTGGAGAGCAGCATCAGCGAGCTCCGCGACTTCGAGCGCGACTACCGCACGCAGCTGCGCAGCTACATCGAGGGTCAGCTCCGCGACCTCGAGACCACGACCGCCGGCTCCGGCGTGTCGGCTGTCAGCTAGGTCTCGTCTTTGACGGATCGATCACAGCGGTCCTCGGAGCGACGAGAACGGTCACTGAACCCGTCGAAGGGTCAGAAGGCGGCCGGCATCACCATCGCGATTCTCGCGGTGCTGGTGCTGGCCGCCGATCAGTTCACCAAGTACCTCGCGATCGAGAACCTTCCTCCTGAGGAGCCCGTCCACATCCTGGGCGACTTCCTCATCTTCTATCTCGTGCGCAATCCCGGCGCGGCGTTCTCGCTGGGCGAAGAGGTCACCTGGATCTTCACGATCGCGCTGGCCCTCGTGGCGATCGCGATCGTCTGGCTGGCGTTCACGCGCATCCGCTCGAAGGCGTGGGCGGTCGTCCTCGGCCTGCTGCTCGGCGGCGTGCTCGGCAACCTCACCGACCGCCTGCTGCGCCCACCGGGGTTCGCCGTCGGGCACGTCATCGACTTCATCAACACGCCCTGGATGATGCCCGCGATCTACAACGTCGCCGACATGTTCATCGTGACGATGATGATCTCGGTCGCCCTGCTCGTGCTGCTCGGTCGCAACATCGACGGCACGCGTGAGCGTCGTGGTGCCGACTCGGCAGCGGATGACGCGGATGCTGCGGCCCCCGCATCCGATCAGCCGACCGCCGCGCAGGACTGACGTGGAATCCCGCAGCCTGCCCGTTCCGGACGGCCTGGACGGCACGCGCGTCGACGCGGCCCTCGCCAAGATGCTCGGATTCTCGCGCACGTTCGCCGCGGAGGTCGCCGAGGCCGGCGGCGTCGCGATGGACGGGCGCACACTCGCCAAGAGCGACAAGCTCCGCGGCGGCGCCTGGCTCGATGTGGAGTGGGCTCCCAAAGAGGAGCCGCGCGTCGTGCCCGTCGCCGTCCCTGATCTCGGCATCGTCTACGACGACGACGAGATCGTGGTCGTCGACAAGCCGTCGGGCGTGGCCGCCCACCCCTCACTCGGCTGGGAGGGCCCGACCGTGCTCGGCGCCCTCGCCGCGGGCGGATTCCGCATCGCCACGACCGGCGCCGCCGAGCGGCAGGGGATCGTGCACCGCCTCGATGTCGGCACGAGCGGGCTGATGGTGGTCGCCAAGACCGAGCGCGCCTACACCGTGCTGAAGCGCGCGTTCAAGGAGCGCGAGGTCGAGAAGATCTACCATGCCGTCGTGCAGGGCCACCCGGATCCGCTCGTCGGCACCATCGACGCGCCGATCGGCCGCCACCCGAGCCACTCGTGGAAGTTCGCCGTGACGCCCGACGGCAAGGACTCGGTCACCCACTACGAGACGCTCGAGGCGTTCCCGGGAGCATCGCTGCTCGAGATCCATCTCGAGACAGGCCGCACGCATCAGATCCGCGTGCACATGGCCGCGCACCGGCATCCCTGCGTGGGGGATCCGCTCTACGGCGGCGACCCGACCCTGGCGGCGCGGCTCGGTCTCATCCGGCAGTGGCTGCATGCGCACGAGCTCTCGTTCGCGCACCCGGCGACCGGCGACCAGGTCACGTTCCGCTCGGAGTACCCGCCAGATCTGCAGCACGCACTGGACGTGCTGCGCGGGGACTGATCAGCGCCCGCCCTCGAAGCGGGCGGGACCGGCCGGATCCACGGCGGCTTCGACGCGCCTTCGCATGTCACCGGCGAGGTCGGCGACGCTCAGCGGATACCACCCGACCTCGGTCATCTCGCCGTCGGCGGGGTAGGGGTCGCCGGACACCCACGAGCAGCGGAACGTGAGGTCGAGGTAGTCGCTCTGATCGCCGTTCGCGTAGGTCACCCGCGGGATCTGATGCACCCATGCCAGTCGGTCGACGGTGATGACGACGCCGGCCTCCTCGAGCGCTTCGCGGGCGGCTGCGTCGGCAGGCTCCTCGCCGGGGTCGATGATCCCTGTGATGGGGGTGAGTTCGCCGGTGTCCTCGCGGCGGCCGAGCAGCACTTCGTCGCCGCGGACGATCACGGCAGTGACCCCTGACAGGGGGAGCGGCATCGTGCCGACATGGCGGCGCAGTTCGAGGATGAAGTCGGGCGTCGGCATGCCGCCAGCCTACGGCCGGGCGCGCGGGCGTTGCCCGGTGTCCCACCCCGGTGGGACCCTGGCCGCATGGCGATCGAGGTGCGTCCGGCGGCCGAGTTCGACGACGTCGCGACGATGGTGGGGCCGAAGAAGCCCGAATCGAACGTGTGCTGGTGCCTGAGCTACCGCATCCCCTCGAAGGAGAACCTCGACCTGCGCGGCCCTGAGCGGGGCGAGCGGGTCCGGCGCCTGATGGCCGACGAGCCGCATCCGATCGGCGTGCTCGCCTACGACGGCGATGAGGTGGTCGGGTGGGCTGCCGTGGCCCCGCGGGCCGACACGCACTTCGCGACGTTCCGCAAGATCCCCCATGTGGACGACCTCCCGGTCTGGTCGATCTGGTGCTTCCGGGTGCGGCCGGGGCACCGCAAGCAGGGCATCATGCACGCGCTGCTCGAGGGCGCCGTCGCGTTCGCGAAAGAGCACGGGGCGCCCGCCGTCGAGGGCTACCCGGTCGACAACGAGGCGAAGAAGGTCGACCTGACCATGGCGTACGTCGGCACGCGGCGGCTGTTCGAGGAGGGCGGGTTCACGAAGGCAGCAGACACCGAGTCGGTGCTGAGCGGCTTCCCTCGGGTGCTGATGCGCCGCGACCTGTCCTAGAACAGCGAGCCGAGGACATCCAGCCGCACCTGCGCCGCGATCGCGATCAGGGCGTAATCCAGCACGGTGATCAGCAGCGCCCACGAGGAGAGCGTCCTGCCGAAGCTGCGGGCGCGTTCGCCCCAGACGCCGTCGCGCAGCATCCATCCCAGCGTGAACCAGAACAGCGGGATCGTGACGAGCCACACGACCATGCACCACGGGCACAGCGAGCCGTACTCGAACACGCTGCGCCAGGCGAGGACGTGCACGAACACGAAGGCGGCCCCGACGAACGACAGGAATGTGCGCCAGTACCACCGCCGCAGTCCGCCGGGAGCGGCGAACGCGCTCATCGCCGCGTAGAGCGGGCCGCAGAACAGCACGATCCCGATGATCGAGTTCGAGAACCCGAGCAGGTTGCCTCCGGGGGACAGCAGGTTCGGACCGCAGGTCACGATCACGCTGATCGAGCAGGAGATGAGCGCATCGCTCCCCGTCAGCTGCCCGACGTACTCCAGGTAGAGAAGGAACGACACCACTCCGCCGAGCAGGGCGGCGATGATCCAGAACACCGCCAGGCCGCGCGGAGGACGCGCGAGAAGAGGAACGGATGCTGCCGCCGGCGCGTCGCTCATACGCCCATTGTCGACACCAGGGCCCGTCGGCGACAGCCACCGGGCCGGGAATATCGCCCTGGCGATAGGTTGGCACCGTGATCGCACTGCTCCGGCGCCGGTTCGACCGCGCCCACTCCCTGTACGCCGACCTCGCCGACGAGCTCACCGCCGAGCAGCTCGGCTCGACGCTGGCCGACCTGCCGTCGAACACGATCGGCGGGCAGCTGTGGTGCGTGCTCGGCGCGCGCGAGAGCTACCCCCGTGCCGCGGTGGCAGGGGAGTGGCAGGGCTTCACCTCTCCGCTCGACGCGGCAGGCGTGACCGACCCGACCGCCGTGCGCGCCGCCCTGCGGGCGACGCACGCCGACGTCGACGCGTGGCTCGGGAGCATCGACCCGGCCGACGAGGACTCGCTGACGTACGCGCTCGCGCTGCTCGAGCACGAGACGCAGCATCACGGCCAGCTGATCCGCTACCTGTACGGGCTCGGGATCCCGCGCCCCGCATCGTGGCAGCGGCAGTACGCGCTCGACGAGGAGTCCTGACCCGGGCTTCACCCTGAGGTCGAGGGTGAGGTCAGCTGGGGCGGCAATCGCCCGAACCGGGTGCCCGCGCGGGCTCGACGTCGGACGCTCTCCGTAGACTCGATCCGTGGCATCCGACTCCTTCGTTCACCTGCACGTGCACAGCGAGTACTCGATGCTCGACGGTGCGGCCCGCATCGCTCCGATGGTGCAAGAGGCCGTCAGGCAGGAGATGCCGGCGATCGCGGTCACCGACCACGGCAACACCTTCGCGGCCTACGAGTTCTACAAGACGGCGAAGGATGCGGGCATCAAGCCGATCATCGGCATCGAGGCCTACGTCACCCCCGGCACCCACCGCAGTGACAAGGCGCGCGTGCGCTGGGGCACGCCCGAGCAGTCCAACGACGACGTCTCCGGCTCCGGCGCCTACACGCACATGACCCTGCTGTCTCAGACGACCGAGGGCATGCACAACCTGTTCCGGCTCAGCTCCCGCGCGAGCATGGAGGGCTACTACTTCAAGCCCCGCATGGACCGCGAACTGCTGCAGAAGTACTCGAAGGGGCTCATCGCGACCACCGGCTGCCCGTCGGGCGAGGTGCAGACCCGCCTGCGGCTGGGGCAGTACGACGCGGCGCGTGCGGCGGCGGCCGAGTTCCAGGACATCTTCGGCAAGGAGAACTACTTCGCCGAGATCATGGACCACGGGCTCTCGATCGAGCGGCGGGTCATGGGCGACCTGCTCAAGATCTCGAAAGACCTCGACATCCCGCTCGTCGGCACCAACGACCTGCACTACACGCACCAGCACGACGCCACCAGCCACGCCGCCCTTCTGTGCGTGCAGTCCGGCTCGACGCTCGACGACCCCAAGCGGTTCAAGTTCGACGGCGACGGCTACTACGTGAAGTCCGCCGCCGAGATGCGCCAGGTGTTCCGCGATCACCCCGAGGCCTGCGACAACACGCTGCTGATCGCCGAGCGCTGCGAGATCGAGTTCAACACCAGCGCGAACTACATGCCGCGATTCCCGGTGCCGATGGGCGAGACCGAGGACTCCTGGTTCGTCAAGGAGGTCGAGGTCGGTCTCCAGGGGCGCTACCCCGCGGGCATCCCCGACACCGTGCGCGCGCAGGCCGAGTACGAGACCGGCGTCATCCTCCAGATGGGGTTCCCCGGCTACTTCCTCGTGGTCGCCGACTTCATCAACTGGGCGAAGAAGAACGGCATCCGCGTCGGGCCGGGTCGCGGCTCGGGCGCCGGTTCCATGGCCGCGTACGCGATGGGCATCACCGACCTCGACCCGCTTCAGCACGGGCTCATCTTCGAGCGCTTCCTCAACCCCGACCGCGTCTCCATGCCCGACTTCGACGTCGACTTCGACGACCGCCGCCGCGGCGAGGTGATCCAGTACGTCACCGAGAAGTACGGTGACGAGCGCGTCGCGCAGATCGTGACCTACGGCACGATCAAGGCCAAGCAGGCGCTGAAGGACGCGGGCCGGGTTCTCGGTTTCCCCTTCAGCATGGGCGACAAGCTCACCAAGGCGATGCCGCCCGCGGTGATGGGCAAGGACATGCCGCTGGAAGGCATGTTCAACAAGGAGCACCCGCGCTACAAGGAGGCGTCCGAGTTCCGCCTGCTGATCGAGACGGACCCCGAAGCCAAGACGGTCTTCGACACCGCGGTGGGCCTCGAGAACCTGAAGAGGCAGTGGGGCGTCCACGCCGCCGGCGTGATCATGTCGTCCGAGCCGCTGATCGACATCATCCCGATCATGCGCCGCGAGCAGGACGGCCAGATCGTCACGCAGTTCGACTACCCGTCATGCGAATCGCTCGGGCTGATCAAGATGGACTTCCTGGGGCTGCGCAACCTCACGATCATCAACGACGCGCTCGACAACATCGAAGCCAACCGCGGACACGCGCTCGTGCTCGAAGACCTGACGCTCGACGACGTGGAGTCGTACGAGCTGTTGTCGCGCGGCGACACGCTGGGCGTCTTCCAGCTCGACGGCGGGCCGATGCGCTCACTTCTGCGCCTCATGAAGCCCGACAACTTCGAAGACATCTCGGCCGTCATCGCCCTGTACCGCCCCGGCCCGATGGGCGCCAACTCGCACATCAACTACGCGCTGCGCAAGAACGGCCAGCAGGACATCACGCCGATCCACGAGGAGTTCCGCGAGTCGCTCGCCGAGATCCTCGACACCAGCTACGGCCTCATCATCTACCAGGAGCAGGTGATGGCCATCGCGCAGAAGGTCGCCGGCTTCAGCCTCGGCCAGGCCGACATCCTGCGCCGGGCGATGGGCAAGAAGAAGAAGTCCGAGCTCGACAAGCAGTTCGAGGGCTTCCAGGCGGGAATGCACGCCAACGGCTACTCCGACGAGGCGGTGCAGAAGCTCTGGGAGATCCTCCTGCCGTTCTCCGACTACGCGTTCAACAAGGCGCACTCCGCCGCCTACGGCCTGGTGTCCTACTGGACGGCATACCTGAAGGCGCACTACCCGGCCGAGTACATGGCAGCGCTGCTCACGAGCGTCGGCGACTCCAAGGACAAGATGGCGGTGTACCTCAACGAGTGCCGCCGCATGGGCATCAAGGTGCTCCCGCCCGACGTGGGCGCGTCGATCCGGTACTTCGCGGCCGTCGGCGAAGACATCCGCTTCGGTCTCGGCGCCGTCCGCAACGTCGGCGCCAACGTGGTCGACGGCATCGTCACGGCCCGCGCCGACGACAGCTTCGTGAGCTTCCACGACTTCCTCACGAAGGTCCCGCTGCACGTGGCCAACAAGCGCACGGTGGAGTCTCTGATCAAGGCGGGGGCTTTCGACTCGCTCGGGTCGACGAGGCGCGCGCTGATGGAGATCCACGAGGACGCCACCGAGGCGGCCGTGGAGACCAAGCGCAAGGCCGCGACCGGGGCGATCGGCTTCGACTTCGACAGCCTCTACGACGAGGCGGAGGAGATCATGCCCGCCAAGGTCCCCGAGCGCCCGGAGTGGACCAAGAAGGACAAGCTGGCGTTCGAGCGCGAGATGCTCGGGCTGTACGTGTCCGACCACCCGCTGGCGGGTCTCGAGATCCCGCTCGCGAAGCACGCGTCCACGAGCATCCACGACCTGCTCGCCTCCGACGACGTGCAGGACGGCGACCAGGTGACCGTTGCGGGCCTGGTCACCAGCGTCCAGCATCGCGTCGCCAAGTCCAGTGGCAACCCGTACGGCATGATCACCGTCGAGGACTTCGACGGCGAGGTGACCGTCATGTTCATGGGCAAGACGTACACCGAGTTCCAGTCGCAGCTGATCGCCGACTCGATCCTGGTGGTGCGGGGGCGGGTGTCGCGACGCGACGACGGGCTCAACCTGCACGCGCAGTCGGCGTTCACGCCTGATCTCGGATCGGTGGATGCCGGTGGCGCGCTGCTTCTGATGGTGCCCGAGCAGCGGGCGACCGAGCAGCTCATCACCGAGCTCGCCGAGGTCCTGAACCGGCACAGGGGCGACACGGAGGTGACGCTGCGGCTGCACAAGGGTGCGGTCGCGAAGGTGTTCGACGTGCCTCTGCCGGTGCGGGTCACGGCCGATCTGTACGGCGAGCTGAAGGGCCTGCTCGGCCCCCAGTGCCTGGGCTGAGCCGGCGCGCAGGACGCGCGTCTCATCTCATCCTCATCTCATGAGCCGCGGGTAGGATCGCACACGCGTGACGCGGGAGCGTCCCGGAAAGGGAAGACAAGTGACCGACCAGCTGAACGAGAAGTCCGGCCTCGATGCCACCGCGCCGGAGGCGGCCGACGAGTCGCGCCTCGACGCGTCGGCGACCGACCGCGAGGTCGACGAGGCCTTCGTCACGACCCAGGCGGATGACGTGTTCGACGAGCCCGGCGACGGCGTGGACGAAGGCGCGGCCCCGCAGTACGGCGTCGGCCCGTTCTCGGTCCGTGAGGTCGCGCTCGGCGGTGCCTGGCTGATCGCGTTCATCGTCTCGTTCTTCCCGGTCAGCGTCACCTGGCTCGGCAACCTGGGCCCCATGCAGCTGACCTGGAACTCGGTATGGTCATCCGGCCTGTCCTGGATCCTGACGATCGGCCTTCCCACGATCGCCGTGTTCCTCCTCGCGCTGCGTCGCCTGTCGCCCGACGGCATCCGCCGCGTGGGCTCGCTCGGAGTCGACCAGTTCGCCTCGGTCGCGTTCTCGGTCGCCACGCTGGTCTGGCTGCAGCAGGTCTGGGAGACCGTCTCGGTCGCGGCCGAATCCGGCATCTGGGTGCGCTCGTGGGTCATGTGGGTCGAGTTCTTCCTCATGCTCCTCGGCGTGGTGCTCACCGTCTTCGCCCCCTTCATCCCGCCGTTCGACGAGGACTTCGACGGCCGCCCCGAGGTGCCGGCGCATCGCAACGCCCGCCCGGTGCGCGCCGTGTCGCCGCGCCCTGCCCGCGAGCCGCGCGTGTTCGCCGAGCCCGCTCCGGTGAGCGAGGCCGAGCCGGTCGCCGACGACCCGTATGCCGGCTACGACGCCGCGGACCCGTACGCGTCCGCCGTCGCCGCGAACGCCACGCCCGCAGAACCGGCACCCGCCGATGACGATGTCACGGGTGCGATCGACCCGCTCCCGGCAGAGCCGCAGCCCTCGCCGCGCCAGCAGGCGTTCTGGGCACTCGCGCCGGACGAGCGCGACGTGGTCGATGAGATCGGCATCCCGGTGTTCCGGATCGGCCCCACGGCGTGGGCGCTCGTGATCGAAGACCGTGGTGAGGCGTTCGTCGTCCGTCACGAGGACGGCCGGATCGGCTACCTGCACGACGTGTCGGGCGTCACCCGCGGCTAACGTAGAAGGATGCTCCGCACGATCGACCTGCGCGGCCGCGCGCTCTCCGCAGCCGAACTGCTCGCCGCCGTCCCGCGCGCCGGCGCCGCCCGTGAGGCGGCGCTGACCGCGGCGGCGGACATCGTGGCGGATGTGGCTGCCCGTGGCGAGCAGTCGCTGCGCGAGCAGGCCGAGCGCTTCGACGGCGTCTCCGGCCACCCGATCCGCGTGCCCGCCGCGCACTTCGATGAGGCGCTCGCGGCTCTCGATCCGGACGTGCGCGCGGCGCTCGAGGAGTCGATCCGCCGCGTGCGCATCGCCTCGGCCGCGCAGGTGCCCGCACCCGTGGTCACCGAGCTCGCGCCTGGCGCCGTCGTCGAGCAGCGATGGCAGCCGGTCGGCCGCGCCGGCGTCTACGTGCCAGGCGGCAAGGCGGTCTACCCGTCGAGCGTGGTCATGAACGTCGTCCCCGCTCAGGTCGCCGGCGTCGCGCAGGTCGCGATCGCCTCGCCGCCGCAGCGCGAGTTCGACGGCCGGGTGCACCCCGACATCCTCGCTGCCGCGCGACTGCTCGGCGTCGACGAGGTGTACGCGATGGGGGGAGCGGGCGCGATCAGCGCGCTCGCGCACGGTGTCGAGACCCTGGGCCTCGAGCACGTCGACGTCGTCAGCGGACCAGGCAACAACTTCGTCGCCGCAGCCAAGCGGGCGGTCGCCGGCATCGTCGGCGTCGACGCGGAGGCCGGAGCCACCGAGATCCTCATCGTCGCGGACGATGCAGCAGACCCGGGTCTGATCGCCGTCGACCTGATCAGCCAGGCCGAGCACGACGAACAGGCATCGGCGGTGCTCGTGACCGCGTCCGCGTCGCTCGCGACGGCGGTCCGCGACGAGGTCGAGGCGCGCGTCGTCCTCACGCGCAACGCCGACCGCGCCGTCGCCGCGCTCACCGGGCCGCAGTCGGCGATCGTCCTGGTCGACGATCTCGCCACCGCGACCGCGTTCAGCAACGCGTACGCCCCCGAGCACCTCGAACTGCACCTGGCCGACCCGCACCCGGCCGACTTCACCGACGCGGGAGCCGTGTTCGTCGGCGCGTACGCCCCGGTCAGCCTCGGCGACTACCTCGCCGGCAGCAACCACGTCCTGCCTACGGGCGGCCAGGCGCGGTACGCGGCGGGGCTGTCGGCAGCGACGTTCCTGCGACCTCAGCAGGTGATCCGGTACGACCGCGAGGCGCTGGCCGCGGTCGCCGACGAGATCGTCGCGCTCGCGGACGCCGAGGCGCTCCCCGCCCACGGCGAGGCCGTGACCGCGCGCTTCGCCGGGCGTCCGTCCGAGCCGGCGTCCGCCGCGGCGGACGTGTCGGCGTAGGCTGGACCGGCCATGCACTGCCCGTTCTGCCGCCACCCCGATTCGCGGGTCATCGACTCGCGCACGAGCGACGATGGACTCAGCATCCGTCGCCGTCGTCAGTGCCCCGAATGCGGTGGCCGCTTCTCGACCATCGAGACCGCCAGCCTCAACGTGATCAAGCGCTCCGGAGTCATCGAGCCGTTCAGCCGCGAGAAGGTGATGTCCGGGGTGCGCAAGGCATGCCAGGGTCGCCCGGTGACCGAAGCCGACCTCGCCGTGCTCGCGCAGCGCGTCGAGGAGTCGGTGCGCCAGACCGGATCGTCGCAGATCGACACGAATGAGATCGGGCTGGCGATCCTCGGACCCCTGCGCGACCTCGACGAGGTCGCGTACCTCCGCTTCGCGAGCGTCTACCAGGCGTTCGACTCCCTCGAGGACTTCGAGAGCGCGATCGGCCAGCTCCGCGCCGACCACGCCGAGCCCGAGAGCGCCGACCGCTAATCTGGAGGGGATGTATCCCCTCCTCTTCCGCACCGTGCTGTCGCGCATGGATCCCGAGACGGCGCACCACGCGGCGATGCTCGTGATCCGGGTGCTGGGGCTCCCTCCGTTCTCATGGGCCGCTCGTGCGCTCACCCGCCCCGACCCGGCGCTGTCGACCACCGCGCTCGGTCTGCGCTTCGACTCGCCGTTCGGCGTCGCGGCAGGTTTCGACAAAGACGTGAAGGGCGCCAAGGGGCTGTACGCGCTCGGCTTCGGGCACGTGGAGGTCGGCACGATCACCGCGGTGCCGCAGCAGGGCAATCCGCGTCCGCGCCTGTTCCGCCTCATCCCCGACCGCGCGGTCGTGAACCGGATGGGCTTCAACAACGGGGGAGCGGAGCACGCCGCCGCTCGCCTGAAGAAGCTCCGCGCACGGTCGGCGCGCGCCGTGATCGGTGTCAACATCGGCAAGAGCCGGGTGGTCGACGTCGACCGCGCGACCGCCGACTACGTCACGAGCGCGACGCTCCTCGCGCCGCTGGCCGACTACCTCGTCGTGAACGTCTCCTCGCCCAACACGCCGGGCCTTCGGGGCCTGCAGGCAGTGGAGACGCTTCGACCGCTGCTCGAAGCGGTGCACGCCGCATCCGGCCCGACGCCGCTGCTGGTCAAGATCGCGCCCGACCTGCCCGATGACGAGATCGAGGCGATCTCCGCGCTCGCCGTCGACCTGGGTCTGGCCGGCCTCATCGCCACCAACACGACGATCTCGCGCGACGGCCTGATGACCGATGCGGACGTCATCGCCGCGGCGGGCGACGGCGGCCTGTCGGGCGCGCCGCTCAAGGAGCGCGCACTGCAGGTGCTGCGCCTCGTCCGCGCGACCGTCCCGGCGGACTTCGCGGTGATCTCCGTCGGCGGCGTCGAGACCGCCGAGGACGTCCGCGCACGGCTCGCCGCGGGCGCCACGCTCGTGCAGGGCTACACCGCTTTCCTGTACCGCGGGCCGCTCTGGGCGAGGCAGATCAACCGGGGTCTCCGCGCGTCGTAGGTCGCCCTTTTCAGAATGTCGGCTCAACCGGATACATTCGTCCGGTTACTATCCGATTTCTCTGGGGATCCTATGAACCGAACACTCCTCCTGCGTGCAGCCGCCGTCACGGTGACCGCCGCACTCATGGTCGGCGCCGCGCCGGCCGCCTACGCGGATGACGAGGTCGTCGCCGACCCCGCGTCCGTCCAGATCACCGAGCCGGGCGTCCTGACGCTTCCGGATGGTGACGGCGTGCGCGACAGCGCCGCGGTGACGGTCTCTTCCGATGTGCCCACGACGGCGAGCCTGTCGATCGTCTCGGGCGACGGCCTGTCGACCCTCGCCACGCTGGCCCCGGTGGAGCTCACCGCGGAGAACCTCGCGGAGACCGTGTACGTCCCCGTGACCGGGCTGGTGGCGGGAACGCTGTCGCTCGTCGCCACGCCGTCGGTCGGCGAGCCCGTCATCGTGCCGCTCACTGTGGGCTCCGGTCAGCCGGAGAGCGTCACGCTGACGCTGAGCCGGACCGTCCTCTACAGCTGGAGCAAGAGCACCGGCAACACCGCGACCGCATCGGTGAGCGCCGTCGACGAGACCGAGCTCGCGATCCCGTTCGCCGGATCCGTGGTCACCACCGCGGGGGCGGTCACGAAGTCGGCACCGGTCGCCTCCACGGCCGGCGCGACGGCGAAGACCACGATCTCCGCCACAGGCCTGCCCGCGGGCACTGCCTCTGTCGTCGCCAAGATCGGCGCCGCCTCGAGCTCCGCGACCACGATCACCGTCCGCCAGGTCGCGATCACGGGGACCAAGCTCGCCACCTCGACCACGACGATCTACCCCGTGCGCGACGGCTACCGTGACTCCGTCAAGATCGCCGTCTCGTCGACCGCGACCAACGGCAGCACGATCCCCGCGACGGGGACGGTCAAGGTCACCCGTTCGGGCAAGACCGTGAAGACCTACAAGCTCACCTCGAGCAAGCGCTGGACGGCGACGTGGGACGGAAAGGTCAGCGGCAAGGTCGTGCCGGGCACGTACAAGGTCTCCGTCTCGATCAAGGGTCCGGAGGGTGCGACCAAGACCGCGTCGAAGACGGTGACGGTCAAGAAGGGCAACCTCGTCACCAAGACCACGTCGAAGTGGGTCAAGGCCGGCTCGCTCATGCAGGAGTACCTCCCCCTGGACCGGTACGAGAGGGGCTACTGCGAAGCGCATCCGACGAGCGGTGCCATCGCCTGCGTCGGCTACGACGCGTACAACGGCGGCGACGTGATCTCGCTGATCGCTGTGGGTGGCACGACCGTGCCGGCGACGGTGCGCGCGGGCGCGAAGTTCGGCGGGGCGAAAGTGCGCCTGACGATGAACGCGACCTCCGTGAAGGGCATGGTCGCGTGGGCCTACGGCGCATCGACGTCTGACACGCCGGTCTCGGGGGAGCTGACAAAGGGCGCCAAGACGCTCGGATGGACGTCGGTCCCCTCGGGTGAGAAGACGATCGGAATCTCGATCGCCCTCGGTAAGAAGAGCAGCCTGGGTGCCGACAAGATCAAGATCGAGTACAGCTACAAGGTGCTCGTCAACACCTGATCCAACGACAAGATGGCCCGCACCGATCTCGGTGCGGGCCATCTTCGTGCGCACGGGCGCGGGCTCCGGCCCGCGTTGAAACAGGTGTTCTGGCGAGGACAGGAAGGATCCGCATCCAACTGTCCTGTGTTCGCCAGAACACCTGTTTTGGGACGGGTTGCTCCCCGATCAGGCGGGGTGCTCTCCGCGCTTGACCTGTGCCTTCGGCAGCCGCATGAAGCGCATCTGGATGGTGCGCATCGCGCTGTACCAGCCCAGGCCCTTCTCGGTCCGGTCGCCGAACTTGGCGCGCGCGGCCTTCTTGACCCGGATGGACGTCAGCAGCATGTCGCCCACCACGAAGAAGATGAACACCCACAGGCCGACGAACGAGTAGTAGGTGAGCGCCGGGTTCGGCACGAAGCTCAGCAGGATCACGAGCACCATCGCGGGCATGATCAGCTCGCCCAGGTGCCAGCCCGAGTCGACGAAGTCGCGGGCGAACTTGCGCTGCGGACCCTTGTCGCGCACCGGGAGGTACTTCTCGTCACCTGCGGCCATGCCGACCCGGGCCCGCTCGCGGTCGCGCGCGATCTCGGCCTTGCGACGCTGCTTGGCCTCCTTCGTGTCAGCGACGAGGGGGCGCTTGCGGGCGGCCTCCTGCTCGGCGCGCGACGGAGTCGGCCGTCCCTTGCTGCCGCCCAGCGCGGTGCCGTTGAGCACCGTCCCGTCGGAGGGCGCCCCGTTCGGAGTGGGTGCTGCGGGTGTCTTGGCCACGTTGGATCCTCAGAGTGGAGAAATGGGGGTGCCAATAAGATTACTCGCATGACCCCTGAGCCCTCCCGACAGGATGCTGTGCGCCAGGCCGCGGCCTCCGGCATCCCCGTTGCCCTCGCCGATCTCGGCGATCTCGTGCGCATCCCTTCGATCGCCTTCCCCGGCTTCGATCCCGCTGAGGTCCGCCGCAGCGCCGAGGCAGTCGCCGCGCTCGTGACCGAGACGGGACTGTTCGAGGAGGTCCGCATCACGGATGCGGCCATCCCCGGCACCGACGAGCGCGGCATGCCCGCGGTCCTCGCCACGCGGCCCGCGCGCAACGGCCGGCCCACGATCCTGCTGTACGCGCACCACGACGTGCAGCCGGTCGGCGACGAGTCGCTCTGGGAGTCCCCGCCGTTCGAGCCGACCGTCCGCGACGGCCGCCTGTACGGCCGCGGGGCCGCCGACGACAAGGCCGGCATCATGGCCCACATCGCCGCGCTGCGCGCGGTCAAGGAGGCGCTCGGCGCCGACCTCGATCTCGGCGTCGTCCTGTTCTTCGAGGGGGAGGAGGAGGCGGGTTCGCGCTCCTTCGCCCAGTTCCTCGCCGACAACGCCGATGCGCTGCGCTCGGACGTGATCGTCGTCGCCGACTCCGGCAACTGGGACGCCACCACGCCTGCGCTCACGGTGTCGCTGCGCGGCAACGCCCGCTTCACGCTGAAGGTGCGCACCCTCGAGCACGCATCGCACTCCGGGATGTTCGGGGGAGCGGTGCCCGACGCGATGATGGCCACGATCCGCCTCCTGTCGACCCTGTGGGACGACGACGGTGCCGTGGCGGTCGATGGACTGCTGAGCCGGGATGCCGACACGCCCGCCTACACGGAGGAGACGCTGCGCGATGAGGCCGGCCTGCCGGAGGGCGTGAGCCCCGTCGGCACGGGCACGATCCTCAGCCGCATCTGGAACAAGCCCTCCATCACGGTCACCGGCATCGACGCGCCGAGCGTCGTGAACGCGTCGAACACGCTCAGTCCCGAGATCACCGTGGTCATCAGCACGCGCGTCGCGCCGGGCCAGGAGGCGCGTGAGGCGTTCGACGCCGTCGCTGCCCACCTGCGCGCGCACGCACCCTTCGGCGCCGAGCTCGAGTTCCTCGACGTCGACTGCGGCAACGGCTTCCTCGTCGACACGAGCGGCTGGGCCGTCGCCGCCGCTCGAGACGCCCTTGCGGCCGGCTACGGCGTCGACCCGGTCGACATCGGCGTGGGCGGCTCCATCCCGTTCATCGCGGACCTGGTGCGGGAGTTCCCGGCGGCGGAGATCCTCGTGACCGGCGTCGAGGACCCGCACTCGCGTGCGCACAGCCCGAACGAGTCGCTGCACCTCGACACCTTCCGTCGTGCGGTGCTCGCCGAGGCCCTCCTGCTCGAGAGCCTCGACGCCCGTACAGCCGACGGGGCGTAGAATCGACGCATCCAGCCGCTGCGCGGCCGATCGCAAGGAGTGACATGACCGACACCGCACTGTCGACCGACCAGACGACTCGCGCCCACGGGGTCCTGCTGACCGACGCGGCTGCCGACAAGGTGAAGAACCTGCTGAGCCAGGAGGGCCGCGACGACCTGCGTCTGCGCGTCGCCGTGCAGCCGGGCGGATGCAGCGGACTGATCTACCAGCTCTACTTCGACGAGCGGTACCTCGAGGGCGACCAGGCTGTCGACTTCGACGGCGTGGAGGTCATCGTCGACGACATGAGCGTCCCCTACCTCGACGGCGCCACGATCGACTTCAAGGACACGATCGCCGAGCAGGGGTTCACGATCGACAACCCGAACGCAGCGGGCAGCTGCGCCTGCGGAGACAGCTTCCACTGAGGCGCACCGCGCACACTTCGCACCACCGGACCCGGACAGCCACGCGCTGTCCGGGTTCGATGCGCTTGGGCACTTTTTCCCCTGAACTGCGCGCGAAAAGAGGCTCCGTTCCTGAACGGTTGGCCTGAATCCGCCGTTACCTTGCCCTACACTGAAGGTGTCTTACATCCATGTCCGGAAAGGTGCACCGTGCCCTCGAAACGCCGCCTCCGCTGGGCTCTTCTCCCTGTGGGGATCGCTGCCGCCGCCATTCTCGCCGGGTGCACCCCGACCGAGCTGCACGGGTTCCTGCCGGGCTTCACGGAAGACGGCCAGGCGGCCACGAACCACACCGACATGGTCGCGGGTCTGTGGGTCAACTCCTGGATCGTCCTGCTCGCCGTCGGCGTGATCACGTGGGGCCTGATGGGCTGGGCCGCGATCGCGTACCGCCGCCGCAAGGGCCAGTCCGGACTCCCGGTGCAGCTGCGCTACAACATGCCGATCGAGATCTTCTACACGATCGTGCCGCTGATCCTCGTCGTCGGCTTCTTCGCGTTCACCGCGCGTGACCAGACCATCCTCGAGACCCAGTACGACGACCCCGACGTGTCGATCACCGCGATCGGCAAGCAGTGGGCCTGGGACTTCCAGTACAACGGCGAGGAAGAGGACAACTCCGACGCCGTCTGGTCGATGGGCGTGCAGGCGCAGCCCGAGGACAACGGCGACATCGACCAGGACGCGCTGCCCACCCTGTACCTGCCCGTCAACAAGACGGTCAAGATCAACCTGCAGTCGCGCGACGTCATCCACTCGTTCTGGATCATCGACTTCCTCTACAAGAAGGACATGTACCCCGGCCGTGACACGAACAACTGGTCGTTCACGCCGACCCGCGAGGGCACGTACGCCGGCAAGTGCGCCGAGCTGTGCGGCGAGTACCACTCGATGATGATGTTCAACGTCAAGGTCGTCAGCGAGGACGAGTACGAGGCCTACCTCGAGACGCTCCGCGCAGCCGATCAGACCGGCGACATCAACGATCAGTACGACCGTCTGCAGAACTTCCCCGGAACGGGCGCAGACGCTGAGGGAGACGAGTGATCATGACGTCGACGCTTCCGACGCAAGAGCAGACCCACGCTCGCCCGACCACGCTGCCCCCGCGCCAGGCCGCTCTGATGAGCTCCTCGCGCGTCGAGCAGAAGGGCAACATCGTCGTCAAGTGGATCACCTCCACCGACCACAAGACGATCGGGTACATGTACCTCATCGCGTCCGTGCTGTTCTTCATGCTCGGCGGCGTGATGGCCCTCATCATCCGCGCTGAGCTGTTCGAGCCGGGCATGCAGATCATCCCGACGAAAGAGCAGTACAACCAGCTCTTCACGATGCACGGCACGATCATGCTGCTCATGTTCGCGACGCCGCTCTTCGCCGGCTTCGCCAATGTGATCATGCCGCTGCAGATCGGCGCGCCCGATGTCGCGTTCCCGCGACTGAACGCCTTCGCCTTCTGGCTGTTCCTGTTCGGCTCGACGATCGCCGTCGCCGGCTTCCTCACCCCGCAGGGTGCGGCAGGATTCGGCTGGTTCGCCTATCAGCCGCTCGCCAACGCGACCTTCTCGCCAGGCGCCGGAGGAAACCTCTGGATGCTCGGCCTCGGCATGAGCGGTTTCGGCACCATCCTCGGCGCCGTGAACTTCATCACGACGATCATCACGATGCGCGCCCCCGGCATGACCATGTGGCGCATGCCGATCTTCTCCTGGAACACGCTGATCACCAGCATCCTGGTCCTGATGGCGTTCCCTGTGCTGGCCGCCGCGATCCTCGCCGCCGCCGCCGACCGCGTCCTCGGTGCCCACATCTACGACCCGGCCAACGGCGGTGTCCTGCTCTGGCAGCACCTGTTCTGGTTCTTCGGCCACCCCGAGGTGTACATCATCGCGCTGCCGTTCTTCGGCATCGTCTCGGAGATCTTCCCGGTGTTCAGCCGCAAGCCGATCTTCGGTTACAAGACCCTCGTGTACGCGACCATCGCCATCGCGGCGCTGTCCGTGGCGGTGTGGGCGCACCACATGTACGTCACCGGCGCGGTGCTGCTGCCGTTCTTCGCCCTGATGACGATGCTCATCGCGGTTCCGACGGGCGTGAAGATCTTCAACTGGATCGGCACGCTCTGGCGAGGGTCCGTGACCTTCGAGACGCCGATGGTGTTCGCGCTGGGCTTCCTGGTGTCGTTCGTCTTCGGTGGTCTGACCGGTGTGATCCTCGCATCGCCGCCGCTGGACTTCCACCTCTCCGACTCGTACTTCGTGGTCGCCCACTTCCACTACGTCGTCTTCGGCACCGTCGTGTTCGCGATGTTCGCCGGCTTCTACTTCTGGTGGCCGAAGTGGACCGGCCGCATGCTCAACGAGCGTCTCGGGTACGTGCACTTCTGGCTGCTGTTCATCGGCTTCCACATGACGTTCCTCATCCAGCACTGGCTGGGCGTCGACGGCATGGTCCGCCGCTACGCCGACTACGCCGCAGCGGACGGCTGGACCTGGCAGAACCAGGTCTCCACGATCGGTGCGATCATCCTGGGCGCCTCGATGCTGCCGTTCCTGCTGAACGTCTGGATCACGGCCCGCAAGGCACCGCTCGTGACCGTCAACGACCCGTGGGGCTACGGCGCTTCGCTCGAGTGGGCGACCAGCTGCCCGCCGCCGCGCCACAACTTCACGTCGATCCCGCGCATCCGCAGCGAGCGTCCCGCGTTCGACCTGAACCACCCCGAGGCGGCCGTGCCGGTCGGCGTCGGTCCGGCGAAGGATGCACCCGATGCCCCGGTTGTCGATCTCGCCGACGGAGAGGTGAAGTAAGTGCGCACGAACACCGGACTCTGGTGGCTGCTGTCTGGCTTCTTCCTGCTCGTCGGGATCATCTACACGACGTGGAGCATCATCGCGCACCCCGAACTGGAGTGGTACCACGGCATCGAGTGGGTCGGCTCGGTCGCACTCGTCTTCACGTCGCTGATGGGCGCGCTGATCGCGTTCTACGTCGGCAAGGTGCACAAGGCCCAGGGCGGCGAGCTGCCCGAGGACATCCTGACGGCCGACGTCGACGACGGCGACCCTGAGCTCGGCGAGTTCAGCCCCTGGTCGTGGTGGCCGATCGTGCTGGCCTTCTCGGCGGCGCTCGGCATGATCGCGCTCGCTGTCGGCTCATGGATGCTGCCCATCGGACTCGGCGTCTTCGTCGTCGCGATCGTCGGCTGGGTCTACGAGTACTACCGCGGTCACTTCGCGCGCTGATCCGTGGTCCTTCGGCTCCACGCCGCCGCCGTCTCTGACGTCGGCGTCCACCGTCCGGTCAACCAGGACGCCGCCTTCGCGGCGTCGTGGGCGGCCGCGGTGGCCGATGGCGTGGGAGGCGGCCCCTCGGGCGACCTGGCCTCGGCCGCGCTGATCCACCGGCTCGTCGCGATCGGACCGCGTCGCCCCGATGCAGACCAGCTCGTCGAGCGCCTGCGTCTGGCCAACTGGGATCTGCGCGCCCACGTCGAGCGCGATCCATCGCTGCGCGGCATGGCGACGACCTTCACCGGCCTTTTCGTGAGCGATGACGGGGCGCTGCTCCTCGCGCACTCGGGCGACTCCCGCGCCTACCTGCTGCGGGATAACGTGTTCTCGCGGCAGACGCGAGACGATTCGTACGTGCAGGTGCTCGTCGAGCGAGGGCTGATCGCGCCGGAGGCCGCAGCATCCCATCCACGCCGGAACCTCATCACCGCCTCGCTCGGCGGGGGAGAGGGCGACACGCTCACCGTGCGTGCGCTGGAATCGCTGGTCGGCGACCGCTGGGTGCTCTGCAGCGACGGTCTCACGGACTACGTGCCGGAGGACGACGTCGCACGGCTCGTCGCCGCTGCGGAGACGCCGCAGCAGGCCGCAGAGGCCGTTGTGGAGCTCGCGCTGCAGGCGGGCACCCGCGACAACGTCACCGCCGTCGTGTGCGATGTGGCGGCCGGTGAGCCGCTCGCGGAGAGTCCCGAGTTCGCCGGTGCCGCCGCGAGCCGCTTCCGTGAAGAGCTCGAGACCGCCTGATCCGTGGCGTCTGCCGTCGGCGGTGCGCTAGCCTGACGGCCATGAGTGGACCCGGGGGCTGCTCGAAGGGGCGGGCGGAGTGAGGGTGCGAAGGGTCATGCCCGCGGGGGCGGCGCTGATCGTCTGCCTCGCCGTCATGACCGCTCCGGGATGGGCGACCGAGCCGCGAGCCGCGGAGGTGGCGGGCACTGACGCCCACGCCGACGCCGAGGCGGGCGCCGACGCTGACGAGTACGCGCACACGCACGGTGTCACTGTCCGCGACGCACGTGAGCGGCTCGCTCAGCAGGACGAGCTGGGTGCGCTGAAGGAGCAGGTCAGAGAAGCGGCGGGGGACCGGCTCGCGCGGGCGTACACCGGGCACGAGGAGTTCTACGGTCTCCTGGTGACACTGACCGCGGGCCCGGCGCTCCCCGAGGTCGAGCAGCTCCTCGCGCAGAGCGGGCATCCCTATCGGCTCACCTACGCCCCCGTCCTCAGCGAGTCGGAGGGCGCGGCGCTCACCGAGAGCCTCGCCGCAACCGCACTTCGCGGGGTAGACGGCGTCGACGGGCTGTACTACGACGGCGCCTCCGGCACGATCTCCATGTACTACTCGGGCGTTCCCGGCAGCACCGCACTGCTCCGAGCCGAGGAGTTCGCGAACCAGCACGGCGCACGGCTGCACGTGACCTACAGCGACGTGCCGGCAGGGGACGCATGACGGCGGACCTGAGCCGCGCGTAGCAGCCGACCCGCATCGGGCGTGCAAACGACGGATGGCGCCCCCCGTGAGGGGACGCCATCCGTCGATGCGTTTCTGCCTACTCGGCGTCGGGCTTCTTGCCCTTCGCGCCCTTGCCCTTGGGCTTGTCGTCGGGCTCGTCGAGCACGATGACGTTGGAGGGGCGGACGGCGGTCTCCGAGTGGTGGCCGTCGTCGATCGGCACATGCGGGGCATCCGGAACGCCGGCGCGCTCGTGCGCTCCCTGCAGCTCCTCGTGCTCGACCTCGGAGATGTGGTCGAGCGTGTGCGACTGGTGGGCCCGCGCGGCGTCGAGCTCGGACTGCGTGAGCGGGCTCAGGCGGTCCTCGAAGAACCAGCGCGAGATGGACGCGCGCAGGTTCTCGTGCCACGGGATGCGGCCCTTCGCGTTCGGACGGACCACGAGCGGCTCGTACGTCTCGAAGTCGGCCAGCTTGAAGACCTCGTACTCGTCGACGGGCTGGTGCACCTCGATGAACTCGCCACCGGGGAGGCGCACGATGCGACCGGACTCGTAGCCGTGCAGCACGATCTCGCGGTCCTTCTTCTGGAGGGCGAGGCAGATGCGCTTGGTCACGAAGTAGGCGATCACCGGGGCGATGAACAGCAGCGCCTGCAGCGTGTGGATCACGCCCTCCATCGTCAGCCAGAAGTGCGTGGCGATGATGTCGGAGGCTGCTGCGGCCCACAGCACCGCGTAGAACACGACACCGGCGGCGCCGATGGCGGTGCGGGTGGCCGCGTTGCGCGGACGCTGTGCGATGTGGTGCTCGCGCTTGTCACCCGTGACCCACGCCTCGATGAAGGGGTAGATCAGGACGGCGACGATGAACAGACCGACGACGCCGAGCGGCACCAGGATGCCGAACGACCAGGTGTGGTCGAGGAACACGACGTCCCAGTTCGACGGAGCCAGACGCAGCGCGCCGTCGGCGAAGCCGATGTACCAGTCGGGCTGGGTGCCGGCCGAGACGGGGGACGGGTCGTACGGTCCGTAGTTCCAGATCGGGTTGATCGTGAACAGGGAGGCGATCAGCACGATCACGCCGAACGTGATGAAGAAGAAGCCGCCCATCTTCGACATGTACACCGGCATCATCGGGTAGCCGACGACGTTGCTGTTCTGTCGACCGGGCCCGGCGAACTGCGTGTGCTTGTTGATCACCATCAGCATCAGGTGGAGCACGAGCAGGGCGACCAGGATCGCGGGAAGCAGCAGGATGTGGAGCGTGTACAGGCGGCCGACGATCTGCGTCCCGGGGAACTCGCCGCCGAACAGCAGGAACGAGGTCCACGTGCCGATGAGCGGGATGCCCTTGACCATGCCGTCGATGATGCGCAGGCCGTTGCCGGAGAGCAGGTCGTCGGGCAGCGAGTAGCCGGTGAAGCCCTCGGCCATCGCCAGGATGAACAGGATGAAGCCGATCACCCAGTTCAGCTCGCGCGGCTTGCGGAAGGCACCAGTGAAGAACACGCGGAGCATGTGGACGCCGATGCCGGCGACGAACACCAGAGCGGCCCAGTGGTGGATCTGGCGGACCAGCAGGCCACCGCGGATGTCGAACGACAGACGCAGGCTCGAGTCGAGTGCGGCAGACATCTCCACACCGCGCATCGGGATGAAGGCGCCCGAGTAGTGGGTGGGCACCATCGACGCCTGGAAGAAGAACGTCAGGAACGTACCCGAGATGAGCACGACGACGAAGCTCCACAGGGCGATCTCGCCGAGCATGAACGACCAGTGGTCGGGGAAGATCTTGCGACCGAGCTCCTTCACGAAGCCGGAGAGGCTCGTGCGCTCATCGATGTAGTTCGCGGTGGCGCCGACGAAGCGGCCACCGAGGGGCTTGTTGTCGCCCTTCTCAGCGACGGATGCGGTGCTCAATGGCGCTCCCAGAAGCTCGGGCCGACGGGTTCTTCGAAGTCGCTCTTCGCGATGAGGTAGCCCTCGGCGTCGACGGTGATGGGCAGCTGCGGCAGCGGGCGGGCGGCCGGCCCGAAGATCACCCGTGCGCCGTGTGTCACATCGAACTGCGACTGGTGGCAGGGGCACAGCAGGTGGTGGGTCTGCTGCTCGTACAGGGCTACGGGGCAGCCGACGTGGGTGCAGACCTTCGAGTACGCGACGATGCCGTCGTACGACCAATCCTTGCGCTCCTCGGTCTCGACGAGGTCCTCGGGCAGCAGGCGCATGAGCAGGACGATGGCCTTGGCCTTCTGCTCCAGGTAGCCCTCGGCGTGATCGAGGTCAGCGAGGTCCTTCGGGATCACGTGCACGGCGGAGCCGAGTGTGAGGTCGGCCGCGCGGATCGGGGTGCCGGACGGGTCGTGGACCAGCCGCATCCCTTCCTTCCACATGGTGTGGCTGAGCTCGTGCACGGGGTCCACGTCCTGCGGCGCGAGCCCGCGGAAGAGCGTGACGCCCGGCAGAATCGAGGCGACGAGCGCCGCGAACAGCGAGTTGCGGATCATCGCGCGGCGTCCGAAGCCGGACTCCTCGTTCGCCTCGGCGAAAGCCTGCACCGCCGCTTCGCGGGTCGTGTCGCGGCCACGGGTCGCGTGACGAGGCTCGACGAACTCCTTGTCGGACATCACGGCCTTCGACCAGTGGATCGCGCCGATGCCGATCGCCAGGAGGGCGAGGGCGATGCCGAGGCCGATGAAGAGGTTGTTGTTGCGGATGTCGACGATCCGCTGGCTCTCGATCGGGAAGAGGATGTACGCGGCGACCGACCAGATGGAGGCGGCGACCGACAGATAGAACAGCGTGTAGACGGTCCGGACCGCGCGCTTCATCGCCGCGGGGTCCTGGTCGGTCACGCGCGCGCGGTGCGGCGGAAGGGCCGGGTTCTGCACCGGGTCGGTGACCGCCACGGCGAGCCCCGACGAGGGCTTCCATGAAGCCCTCTCGTGCTCGAGCGGGTCGTCCTCGTGTGCCATGCTGCTTCCTTTACGTATGTCTGTGGACGATCAGTTGGACTTCGCCGTGATCCACACGGTGATGGCGATCAGCGAGCCGATGCCGAAGATCCAGATGAACAGGCCCTCGGAGACCGGACCGAGGCCGCCCAGGGCGAAGCCGCCGGGGGACTCGTTCTGCTGGAGGTAGAGCAGCGCGGAGATGATGTCGCGCTTGTCGTCCAGGCTGAGGGTCATGTCGTTGAACACGGGCATGTTCTGCGGGCCCGTCACCATCGCGGCGTACATGTGCTGCGCGCTGGTCTCGGTGAGTGCGGGCGCGTACTTGCCCTCGGTGAGGGCGCCGCCGGCCGCGGCCACGTTGTGGCACATGGCGCAGTTGATGCGGAACAGCTCCGCGCCCCTGTCGATCTCGCCCCCGCCGTCGATGGTGTCGGCGTGGGGGTAGGTCGGGCCCGGGGACGTGGACTGCACGTACGCCGCGATCGCCTCGATCTGGTCCTGCGTGAACTGCACCGGCTTCTGCGGCGCCTGCGGGCCCTGGGCCTGCAGCGGCATGCGGCCGGTCGAGACCTGGAACTCCACCGCGAGCTCGCCGACGCCGTACAGGGACGGTCCGTCGTCGGTGCCCTGCAGGTTCAGGCCGTGGCAGGTGGCGCAGTTCGCCTGGAACAGCTTCTTGCCGTCTTCGACGGTCAGCGCGGACGCCACCGAGGTGTCTTGGTTTGCCGCCATCGCCGCGGACGCACCGGCGTAGACGCCGCCGGTGATCAGCAGGCCGATGCCGATGAGGGCTGCCGCCGCCCAGGGGCTGCGGCGGCCGGATGAGCGGCGCTTGGACTCACGTGCCATTCGGGTTCAGCTCCGCTTCTTATCGCAGGAAGTAGATGACGAGGAACAGGGCGATCCAGACGACGTCGACGAAGTGCCAGTAGTACGACACGACGATCGAGGACGTCATCTCCTTGCGCCCGAAGTTCTTGACGGCGTACGCACGGCCGATGACCAGGACGAAGGCGATGAGACCGCCCGTCACGTGCAGGGCGTGGAAGCCCGTCGTGAGGTAGAAGGCCGAAGCGTACGAGTCGGCGCTGATCGGCATGCCCTCGGTGACGAGCTGGGCGTACTCCCACACCTGGCCGGAGACGAAGATCGCGCCGAGCGCGAACGTCAGCCAGAACCACTCGACCATGCCCCAGCCGAGCCAGCCGCGCTTCCTGGTCGAGTACGGCTGGAACCGCTCGGCCGCGAAGACGCCCATCTGGCAGGTCACGGACGACAGCACCAGGATGATGGTGTTCACCGTCGCGTAGGGGACGTTGAGCAGCTGCGTGCGCTCAGCCCACAGCTCGGGGGAGGTGCTGCGGAGCGTGAAGTAGATCGCGAAGAGACCCGCGAAGAACATCACCTCGCTGCCGAGCCACACGATGGTGCCGACAGCGACCGGGTCCGGACGCTTGACGGAGCGCATGGCCTGAGAGTAGGTCGCTGGAGTGGTGGTCGTCACACGTTCATTATGGCTGAAGATTCGGTGTGATTTTGGCACCCGGCGGCAATCATTTGCCCCTACCGGAGCTTAGGCTCCCCTAACAAAGCACCGTGAGTTCGCCGTGAGATCTGGCACTTTCGGTCTAGGCTCGGGGGTCATGGCAGAGCTCTATTCCTGGTCCGAGATTCTCACGACGCTGCTGTCGCGGCGCGACCTCACCGTCTCGGAGTCGACGTGGGCGATGCGTGCCATCGTGTCGGGCGAGGCGACACCCTCGCAGCTCGCCGGCTTCCTCATCGCGCTGCGGGCCAAGGGCGAGTCCGTCGACGAGGTCGTCGGGTTCCGCGACGCCATCCTCGACGCGGCTGTCGCGCTCCCGGTCAGCGCCGAGGTGCTCGACATCGTCGGCACGGGCGGCGACCGCTTCGGCACCGTCAACGTGTCGTCCATGGCCGCCGTGGTGGCGTCGGCATCCGGGATCCCCGTGGTCAAGCACGGGAACAAGGCGGCCAGCTCGTCGTCGGGCTCATCGGACGTGCTCAGCGCCCTCGGCATCGACCTCAGCCTTTCTCCCGAGGCCGTCGCGGAGGTGCTTTCCCGCGCGGGCATCACGTTCGTGTTCGCGTCGGCGTTCCACCCTGGCTTCCGCCACGCCGGTCCCACGCGGGCCGAGCTCGGCGTGCCCACCGTCTTCAACTTCCTGGGTCCGCTGTGCAACCCCGCGCGCGCCGAGGCGAACGCCGTCGGCGTGGCGCAGGCCGAGCGCGTCCCCCTGATCACGGGCGTCTTCCGCACTCGCGGCGCGACTGCGCTCGTCTTCCGCGGCGACGACGGGCTCGACGAGCTCACCACGACCGGCCACAGCCGGGTGTGGGAGGTGAGCCGGGGAGATGTGCACGAGCACGACCTGGACCCGCGTGACCTGGGCATCCCCCTCGCCGACATCGACGATCTGATCGGCGGCGACCCCGCACACAACGCCGAGGTGTTCCGCCGCGTCATGAACGGCGACCAGGGCCCGGTCCGCGACATCGTGCTGCTGAACGCCGCCGCCGGCATCGTGTCGTACCGGCTCTTCCGCGATTCGACGCAGGTGCAGCGGTCGATCGTGGAGCGGCTCGCGGAGGCCAAGGATGCGGCTGCCGAGGCGATCGACAGCGGCGCGGCCGCGGCCAAGCTGGATGCGTGGGTCGAGGCCACCAGGGCGCTCTCCGCCTGACCGCTCCGGCCCTCCGCGCAGGGGTCTTTCGCGAGGCCTGGGCGTGGCGCTACCGTGAGCGGAAACGCCCACGCTCGCGAGGAGGCCGCCATGTCAGACGCACCCATCGACGCAACCACCGCAGACACCGTGGAGCCACCGACGCGCAGCGTCGGGGGCGTCAAGGTCGTCGGCCTCCTGGCGATCATCGCGGGGGTCGTCATGATCATCGCCGGCATCGCCGTGTGGATCATGGTGTCGAACCAGCTGCGCGACGAGAAGATCGTCGTGCCGGACGACGCCGCGGCGTTCCAGGGCCAGGTCGTCGCCGGCCCGTTCACCGCCTACGTGCAGGCCGAGGTCATCCAGAAGCACTCGCTGGAGGCCTCAGGCGGCAAGACCTACGCCGAACTCGAGCAGGACGACCCGGTGCGCGCCACCATGATGAACGCGTCGTTCCTGCGGGCGTCGCTGTTCACCTCGGTGGTCGCCTTCGGCGTCGCCGCGCTCGTGATCGGGGTGGGCATCCTGTCGATCCTGATCGGCTGGGCGCTGCGCCGGCTCGCCTCCGCGCCCGTGGTCGTGAAACGCAGCGCCATAGCGTGACACGGCCGCGGGAGGAGCTCCCGTCGCGATGAATCCGCATGACGCGCTCACGGAGATCGCGACCCTGCTGGAGCGGGAGCGCTCGTCGCGCTACAAGTCGAAGGCGTTCCGCGCCGCGGCCGATGCCATCGCGGGCCTCGGTGACGAGGAGCTGCGGGACCCAGCGCTGCGCCGCAGGCCGGGGATCGGCGACTCGACCTTCGCGGTGATCCAGGAGGCGCTCGCGGGTCGTGTCCCCGGGTACCTCGCAGACCTCCGCGAACGGGTGGGCGGCCAGCAGCCCGCGTCGACGCTGCGTGGGCTGCTGCGTGGCGACCTGCACATGCACAGCGAGTGGTCGGACGGCCTCACGCCGATCGACCTGATGCTCGACGCGGCCCGCGCCCTCGGGCACGAGTACGTGGCCCTCACGGACCACTCGCCGCGGCTGCGGGTCGCCCGTGGGCTGTCGCCGGAGCGGCTGCGCGAGCAGCTGGGTGTGGTGGCGGGGATGAACGCAGCCGGATCCGGAACCGTGCTCCTCAGCGGCATCGAGGTCGACATCCTCGAGGACGGCGGACTCGATCAGGAAGCCGACCTCCTCGATGAGCTCGACGTCGTCGTCGCGTCGGCGCATTCGAAGCTGCGCATGGAGCACGGGCAGATGACGAGGCGACTGGTGGCCGCAGCATCCGATCCGCGCGTGAACGTCCTGGGACATGTGACGGGGCGGCTGGTGGAGGGGGCGCGCGGCACCCGTCCACCGTCGACCTTCGACGCCCGCGCGGTGTTCGACGCCTGCGCCGAGAACGGGGTGGCTGTCGAGATCAACTCGCGCCCGGAGCGTCAGGACCCGCCGGACGATCTGATCGCCCTGGCGCTGGAGATCGGGTGCCTGTTCTCGATCGACTCGGACGCCCACGCGCCCGGCCAGCTGTCGCTGCTCGACTACGGCGCCGAGCGGGCCGAGCGGTGCGGTGTGCCGCCCGAGCGCATCGTCACCACGTGGTCGCTCGACCGCCTGCGGACGTGGCTCGGCTGACCGCCGCTCCTAGACTCGGAGGGTGACCTCCCCCCTCGCCGCCGCGTCGCGGAGAGGACTCCCGTGGCTGGTGGTCGCCGGTGTCCTCGTCGCCGCGCTGAGCCTGCGCGGGCCGATCGTGGCGATCACCCCGGTGCTCCGCGACATCGAGGCCGACCTGGGCATCGGTCCGGCCGTGGCCGGCCTGCTCACGACGGCGCCGGTCCTGATGTTCGCGCTGCTCACCCCGGTGGCGGTGCTCGTGATCCGACGCGCGGGTGCGGAACTGGCGCTGTTGATCTCGCTCAGCGGGGTGCTGGTGGGCACGCTGATCCGCGCGCTCCCCGGCTTCGGCAGCATGATGGCCGGGATGTTCGTGATCGGGGCGTCGATCACGATCGGGAACGTCGTGATCCCCGTGATCATCCGGCGCGACGTCCCGCCCGAGCGGGTGGTCGTGGTCACGGCCGCGTACGGCGCGACACTGAACGTCGGATCCCTCATCACGTCGCTGCTCACCGCCCCGCTGGCCGCCCAGATCGGCTGGCCGTCCGCGCTGCTGACGTGGTCGGCGATCACGATCGCCGGCATCGTGCTCTGGACGATCCATCTGCGGCGGGCGCGGCGGAGCGGTTCGGGGGACCGCTTCTCCGGCGCGCGTCCGCCACGCGAGAGTGTCCAGGAGCAGGCGCAGGCGCCGGCCGACCTCGACCCCGCGGTGCTGACCGGGCCGATGCCGATCGTCGTGCCACGGCGGGAGCGGTCGTTCGTCCGCCGTCCCGTCACGTGGCTGCTGCTGCTGGCGTTCGGCGGCCAGACCACCATCTACTACGCCCTGTCGACCTGGCTGCCGACCCTCGTCTCCGACGAGCTCGGTCTCGACCCGTCGGCCGCGGGCGCGCTCTCGTCCCTGTACCAGGGCGTGGGGATCCTCGGGGCGTTCCTCGTTCCCGTGCTGACCCGCTTCACCCCGCGCCTCGTGCCGGCGCTCGTCATCTGCGCGACGTGGATCATCCTCACCGTGGGGCTGCTGGTGGCGCCCGACCTGCTGTGGCTCTGGCTGTCGATCGGCGCGATCGGCCACGCCGGCGGGTTCGTCGTCATCTTCGCCGCGCTCGTCGGGGTCGCCCGTGACGACGCGGAGGCCGCCGGGATGTCGGCCATGATCCAATCGGGCGGCTACGTCATGGGCGCCCTCGGCGCCCCGCTCGCCGGCGCGGTCCACGAGGCGACGGGCGGCTGGACAGCCACCCTGTTCCTGCTGCTCGGGCTGGCCGTCGTCTACTGCGGACTGCTCATGTCGGCGGTGGTGAGCGCGCACCGCGCACGGTGACACGTCGGGGCCGGCGATCCCGACGGATCGGCGACCCCGACGAGGATCACGCAGGTGCGGCGTTCGCGCGCAGCACCTCGAGGCGCGCGCGGTACTCGACCTCGTCGATGTCACCCTGCGCGTACCGCTCGGCGAGGGTGGCCTCCGCCTGCTTGGCCGGATTCACCCGGCCGTGGGGGCCGTAGCCGTTCTCCCACGCGGCGCGCCGCCAGCGGCGGCCGAAGACGCCGAACAGCACGCCGAACAGGAGGATCCAGAACAGCGGGATCAGCAGGAACCACCAGCCGAAGCCCGGTCCCCAGTACCCGGGGTGGTGGGCGACGACCGCGGCGGGCGCGGCCAGGGCGGTATTCAGTGCAGCCAGTGCTGTGGACATGTGCTTCCTCTCGTCGGGATCGGGTGGCTCGATGCGAGCGGGCGCCGATCGGATGCGTCCAGCCAACCGGGCGGCGAGCGCCGGCGAATCCGGCCGGGGGAGTGAAGCGGACTGCTCCCTGCGGAGTAGGAGCGCTCGTGCCGTTACTGCCAGCCGGGGGCGACGAGACCGGATTCGTAGGCGAGCACGACGAGCTGCACGCGGTCGCGGGCGTGCAGTTTCTGCATGATCCGTGACACGTGGGTCTTGGCGGTCAGCGGGGACAGGAACAGGTGGGCGGCGATCTCATCGTTTGTGAGCCCCTGCCCGACGAGGCGCAGCACCTCGGTCTCACGCTCGGTGAGCGCGTCGAACTCGGCGGGGCGGCTGCTGTCGCGCAGGCCCACCGCCGCGCGCTCGAGCAGGCGCCGCGTGACGCCGGGGGAGAGCAGGGCGTCGCCGGCAGCCACGACGCGGACCGCCCGGATGAGGTCGACGGGCTCGGTGTCCTTCACCAGGAAGCCGCTGGCACCTGCACGGATGGCGCGCGCGACGTACTCGTCGAGCTCGAACGTCGTCACGATGACGACGCGCACGGCGGCGAGCGTCGGGTCCGCCGCGATCTGCTCGGTCGTCCACAGGCCGTCCCCGTCCGGCATGCGGATGTCGAGGAGAGCCACATCGACCGGGGTGGAACGGATCGCGCGCAGCAGCTCCTGCCCGCCGGAGGCCTGGGCGACGACCTCGATGTCGGGCTCCGAGTCGAGCAGCGCGCGGAACCCGGCACGCACCAGCTGGTGGTCGTCGGCGATGGCGACCCGGATCATCGCGGCCCCGCCCAGGGCAGGCGGGCGATCACGACGGTGCCGTCGCGCTCGCCCTGCTCGACGGTGACCGTCCCGCCGGCGAGCTCCGCGCGCTCGCGCATGCCGCGGATGCCCGCACCGTCGCCGGACGATGCAGCGCGTCCGACCCCGTCGTCCGCGACGGTGACCACGAGCAGGTCGTCCTGACCCTCCCGCATCCGCTCGACCGTCACCGAGGCGCGGGACCCGCCGGAATGGCGCACCACGTTCGTGAGCGCCTCCTGCGCGATGCGGTACGCGGTCGTCTGCACGGCGCTCGCCGGCACGTCCCCCTCGAGCCGGTCGTCCAGGTCGACCGTCAGGCCGAGCCCGGACCGCTCCGCCGCCAGCGCGCCGAGCTGCGCGAGCTGCGGCTGCGGGGTCAGCGGCGCCGTCTGGGTGCCGAGCTCGGTGCCCCGCAGGAAGGCGAGCACGCCGCGCACCTCATCGAGGCCGGTGGCGCTGAGGGCACGGATGCTGGCCAGCGCCTCGCGGGCGCGCTCAGGCTCGCGGTCGAACAGGTGGAGCCCGACGCCGGACTGCACCGCGATCTGGCTGAGCGAATGCGCGAGGACATCGTGCAGCTCGCGGGCGACGCGGCTGCGCTCCTCCTGCTCGATCGCCTGACGCCGCGCGTGCACCTGGGCGCGGCTGGTCTCTGCGTGCTCGAGCCGCCGTCGGATCCCCTCGCCGATGCCGAAGCACAGCGCGAGCGCGATCGTCACGAGAGCCACCCGGAACGGCGGCACACCGATCTCGAGCACGCCTGCGCCGACGATCGCGATCAGCCAGGTCGCGGCGACCGACACCGACGCCCACACGCGCGCGCCGCGGACGATCGCGCCGATGATCGCGAACGCCAGCGCGATGTACGGCGGGCTCGCGTCGGGCGGGACGAAAAGGTTCGCCGCGGTGAGGGCAGCCACGACGGCCACGGTCGGGCCGGGCCAGCGGCGAGCGCCGAGCAGGGCGAGCGCTGCCGCCGCGGCGAGCAGGATGCTGAGGAAGGCGGACGACGCCGGGACCCGCTGCCAGACCGAGATCGCGGCCGTGCCCAGCACCTCGATGAGGAACGCCACGACGGTGGGGACGAGCAGCGTGACGGCGGGCGGTGGGCGGAAGCGCGGTGCGAACTCACCCCGCGCGTCGACACTCATGTGCCGATGCTACGCCGCGCCACCTGGGCGTTCATCGGCCGGGAGGAGGGCGCCGGATACTCCCTCGGGAGTAGTGCCGGAGGCTGCCGTCAGCGGGAGGCCGCAGCATCCAGCGTGTCGATGATGCGCGTCATCGCGGTGCCCAGCGCCCATTGGTCGGCGAGTGCCGTGGTGCGCCGGCGCTGCTCGTCGGTGAGGGCGTGCAGGCGCGCGTCGAACGCGCCCAGGTCGAGCGTCTTGACGACCTCGACGACCGTCGGCGCCACCTCGAGGTACGCGGAGCCGGCCAGGATCTTCGCCGCCACGCCCGCCGACATCCCCTCGCCGCGCTGTGCCGCAGCGACGATGCCGGCCATGTCGCCGTGCGCGGCCAGGAGGGTCGCGGCGGATTTCTCACCGATCCCCGCCACGCCGGGGAGGCCGTCGGATGCGTCGCCGCGGAGCGTCGCGAAGTCGGCGTACTGACTCGGCAGGACCCCGTACTTCGCCACGACGCTCGCGTCCGTGAGGACCTCGAGGTTGCTCATCCCGCGTGCGGTGTACACGACGCGCACGTCGCTCGCGTCGTCGACCAGCTGGAACAGGTCGCGGTCGCCGGTGACGATGTCGACGGGACCGGTCGCCTGCGTGGCGAGCGAGCCGATCACGTCGTCTGCCTCGTGCTCGGGTGCGCCGATGACCGTGATGTCGAGCGCAGCGAGCACCTCGCGGATGATCGGCACCTGCACCTCGAGCGGATCGGGCACGACCTCGACGTCGGGGCCGACCTCGATCACCTGGGCGACGCGGTGGGTCTTGTACGTGGGGATGAGATCGACCCGCCACTGCGGGCGCCAGTCGTCGTCCCAGCACGCGACGAGGTGCGTCGGCTCATAGGTGGTGACGAGCTTCGTGATGATGTCGAGGAACCCGCGCACCGCGTTGACCGGGGTGCCGTCGGGAGCGCGCACCTTGTCGGGCACCCCGTAGAACGCGCGGAAGTACAGCGAGGCGGAGTCGAGCAGCATCAGGCGATCGGTCACGGCCTCATCCTGACAGGTGCCGCCGACGCAGTGGGGTGCGGCGGTCAGCAGCCGGGACCCGATGGGTCTTCGAGGCACGTCTCATCGACGAGGGCGGTGTGCACCTCCACGACCTGGACCCCGTATCCGCCGGTGGTCGCCGTGATGACGCCGGGAACGCGCGTCCACCCGCCGCCGAAATCGACGAAGGGAGCGAACTCGACGGTCACCGAGACGGAGTAGGTGCCGCGGGCGGAATAGACATGACTCGTCGGCGTCGGCGAGAACTGCGTCTGCCCGAGCGCCGACCACGAGCTGCCGCCCGTCGCCGCACGCGCGGACGTGCCGTCACCGTGCGCGAAGACGAACGTCTCCGGGGTGAACAGCACCTCGACCGGCCAGTCGAGGATCTCGCCCGAGAATCGCTGATCGGATGCTGTCGCCACCAGATTCGTGGGCATGCCGACCACGCCGAAGCCGGCCGGCTCACCGGTGAGCGTCGGACGGGCAGGGACGAACGAGGCGAGGTCCTCGAGCGTGACGTCGGGGGCCGTCTCGACGGTGTACAGCGGTCGGCAGCCGAGCGCGGAGTCGGCGCACGTGTCCTCGTAGCCGGGCTCCTCGACGACCGACTGCGCCGGTGGGGCGACGCCGCCGTTCTGCCCGCCCTGGCCCGGCGTGGTGGAAGACCCGCCGATGTCGAGCTGCGTGCCCGAGTTGGTCACCTCGCATTCGCTTTGCCAAGGTCCCCCGCCACTGCAATCGCTCACATCGGCGAATGCCGGCGCGCCACCGAGTAAGCCGAGCGAGAGGACGATCACCACAACTAGTCGCATGCGTCGGCCTCCGAACCCCCGAGCGAACTGATTGCGAGACCGTGCACAGACGATGCCGACTCGTAGTCGACGCGAATTTCCTGCACGTCGGGTCGATTGGCGTCGACCACTGACTTGCCGACTGAGTCAACGAGCGTGACGTCCGAGACGTCAAGGCAAGCCGTCATCGCGACCGAGTTCACGTCCAAGTCGGCGCTGAGTGGCTGCATTGACGCTACGCGGGACTCGCCCTCGACCGTCCACCCATCCGCATGCATCTGCGAAAACGATTCCCGCGCGCCCGCATTCGCCTCACCCGTCGTCAGCGCGAAGACCGGCTCGAAGGTCTCCGGGTCGCTCAGGTCCACCTGATTGAGCGCGTCGACGTACGCGCGGTAGGTGGCCTCAGCGGCGGCGAAGGCCTCCTCCTCGGTGGCGAAGCCGGCGGCGCTCGGTGTCGGCTCGGGATCGGGGACGCACGCCGTCAGGCCGACCGCCATGACTGCGGCGAGCGCAAGCGCGGCGAGTCGGCGGTTCACGCCCACACGGTATCCGCGAAGGCCGCGTCCGCGCCGGAATTATCCACAGGTCGGGGGCGCCCGTTCCTCCCCACTGGTGGGCGCCGCGTACGCTCGGGTCACGATGGGAACCGCACGCGACCGAGCCGGCGCCGACCTCGACGCGCGCCGTGCCGAGATCGAGGCCCGTGTGGCGACGCTCGACGCCGAGATCGAGCAGCTGCGCGCCGATCGTGCCGTGGATTCCGCCGACGACGAGCACGACCCCGAGGGCGTCACGCTGTCCACGGAGTGGTCGCGGCTGGTGGGCCTCCGCGACGGGGCCGCTCGCGAACGCGCCGAGATCGTCGCGGCGGAAGAGCGTCGCACGACCGGCACCTACGGTGTCTGCGTCGACTGCGGGCGCCGCATCCCGAGCGCCCGGATGCACGCCAGGCCCGAGGCGCAGCGATGTGTCGCGTGCGCCGAGAAGGCCGGCCTCTGATGGGGTTCGCCACGGTGCGGGCGACCGACCGGTGCCCCTGCGGCAGCGGAGACACCTTCGGCGACTGCTGCGGCGCGGTGCTCGCCGGGTTCCCGCCGCCCACCGCCGAGCGGCTGATGCGCTCGCGGTACAGCGCGTTCGTCGTCGGCGACGCCCCCTACCTGTCGGCGACCTGGCACCCCGGCACGCGACCGGACACCCTCGAGCCCGACGACGCCCTGCGGTGGACCGGGCTCGAGATCCTCGACGTCTCCGAGGGCGGCGCGGACGACAAGCGCGGCGTCGTGGAGTTCCGCGCGCACTGGCGCACCGCACGCGAGCGCGGCTCACTGCACGAGCGGAGCCGGTTCGTGAAGCAGTCCGACCGCTGGTGGTACCTCGACGGCCAGGTCCGCTGAGCCGACCCGTTCGGCGCCGCACGACCGCACAGAAGGAGGAGGACGATGACCCGCATCCTGATCTTCGGAGGGCACGGCAAGGTCGCGCTGCTGCTCGCACCGCTCCTGGTCGCGCGCGGCGACGAGGTCACGGCGGTGATCCGCAATCCCGCGCACGCGGATGACGTCGCCGCGACCGGGGCGACGCCCGTCGTCGCCGACATCGAGCACCTCGACGCCTCGGGCATCGCGGAGCTCCTCGCCGGGCATGATGCCGTCGTCTGGTCGGCCGGCGCCGGCGGCGGAGACGCCGCGCGCACCTACGCCGTCGACCGGGATGCTGCGATCGCGTCGATGGATGCCGCGGCGGCCGCCGGTGTCGCGCGCTACGTGATGGTGTCCTGGCTCGGATCCCGCGCCGACCACGGTGTGCCCGCCGATGACGCGTTCTTCGCCTACGCCGACGCGAAGTGGGCGGCCGACGAGCGGCTCCGCGGCACGGCGCTGGACTGGACGATCCTCGCGCCGGGCGCGCTCACGCTCGACGAGCCGACCGGCGGCATCGAGCTCGACCCGCACGGCAGGGGAGCGGTGTCGCGGGCCGACGTGGCTGCCGTCACCGCCGCAGCGCTCGCCGAGCCCGCGACCGTCGGCCGCACGATCCGCTTCGGCGCCGGCTCGACCCCGATCGCCGAGGCGCTCGCCGGCTGACTACCGGCCCGGCTGGTCGAGCGTGATGCGGTTGCCGGTGATCACGCCGGGTCCGTCGCCCGGCGTCGGAGCGGGCGCGGGCACGATCTGCTGGGCGTCCCACAGCATCCGCGCGTTGTAGCCGGAGGGATTCCAGACCTCGTCCATGCCGCCGAGCGCGCCGCTGGACAGCCCGCGCTCGTCACCGCGGGCGCGGCGCCGCTTGACGTCGATGAACGCGCCCACGCTGAAGATGGGTGTCGCGATCACGAGCGCGATGAACACCCACATCACGGCTGTCGCGAGCGTCTCCTCCACACCGGCGATCCTACGCGGCGCGTCCGGGCGGGTGCCATGATGGCCGGATGTCCCCGACCCGTCCGCCGCGCGCTCCCGTCGACGCCGGCGAGCAGCCGGAGTCGGTGACCACGGTGCTGGTGGCGCTCGGCGCGAACGCGCTCATCGCGATCGCCAAGACGGTCGCCGCCCTGCTCACCGGCGCGGCGAGCATGGTCGCCGAGGCGGCGCACTCGTGGGCCGACACCGGCAACGAGGTGCTCCTGTTCATCGCGGGCAGGCGCAGCGTCCGTCCTGCCGACGTCCGCCACCCGGTGGGCTTCGGTCGTGAAGCGTACGTCTGGTCGCTGTTCGCGGCCTTCGGCCTGTTCGCCGTCGGCGCCGTGGTCTCGATCATGCACGGCATCCAGGGGCTGATCGATCCGGAGCCCGCGGACCTCTTCGCGGTCTCGTACATCGTCCTCGGTGTCGCCTTCGTCCTCGAGGGCGTCTCGTTCCTGCAGGCGCTGCGGCAGTCGCGCCGGCAGGCCGCAGCCGCCGAGCACGAGGTCCTGGAGTTCGTGATGCGCACCTCCGACCCGACGCTGCGCGCGGTGTTCTTCGAGGACTCCTCCGCGCTCGTCGGACTGGTGATCGCGTTCCTCGGCATCCTGCTGCACCAGCTGACGGGCTCGCCGATCCCCGACGCCATCGGCTCGATCCTCGTCGGCGTGCTGCTGGCGGTGGTCGCGGTGATGCTGATCCAGCAGAACCGGCGTTTCATCGTCGGGGTCGCCGCCGATCCGCGCATCCGCTCCGCGGCGGTGACCGCGCTGCTCGCGCACCCCGAGGTGCTGCGGGTGACCTATCTGCACATCGAATACGTCGGACCGGGGAAGGTCTTCCTCGTCGCGGCCGTCGATCTGGTGGGGGATGCTGCCGAGCACACCGTCGCCGAGCGGCTCAACGAGATCGAGGACCGGCTGGAGGCCCACCCCCGCGTCGCCCGCGCAGTCCTCACGCTCTCGCGGCCGGGCGATGAGGCCCTGACGGCCGACCTCGCGTAACCCGGCGACGCACGATCCTGCCGGCCCTCCGACGGGCGCCCCGATTCTGATACCCTGGAGTGTCACTCATGTGGCCATTTCGGCGCGCATCTGCGACTCGCAACAACAATCCATTCGCTCCGGAGCACAGCATCCGTTCGCCCTCGCGCGTCCGGCGCTCCCCAGCCCGACACAAAACCATCCAAGGACAACCCACTACATGACTACCGCAACGACCGCCCCGGCCACCAAGCAGATCGCGATCAACGACATCGGATCCGCTGAGGACTTCCTGGCCGCGGTCGAACTGACCATCAAGTCCTTCAACGACGGCGACCTCATCGAAGGCACCGTCGTGAAGATCGACCGCGACGAGGTCCTCCTCGACGTCGGCTTCAAGACCGAGGGTGTCATCCCCTCGCGCGAGCTCTCGATCAAGCACGACGTCGACCCCAACGAGGTCGTCAAGGTCGGCGACGCTGTCGAGGCCCTCGTTCTCCAGAAGGAGGACAAGGAAGGTCGCCTCATCCTGTCCAAGAAGCGCGCGCAGTACGAGCGTGCGTGGGGCGACGTCGAGAAGATCAAGGAGAACGACGGTGTGGTCACCGGTTCCGTGATCGAGGTCGTCAAGGGTGGTCTCATCGTCGACATCGGCCTCCGCGGCTTCCTGCCGGCATCGCTCATCGAGCTGCGCCGCGTCCGCGACCTGACGCCGTACCTCGGCCAGGAGATCGAGGCCAAGATCCTCGAGCTCGACAAGAACCGCAACAACGTCGTGCTGTCGCGCCGCGCCCTGCTCGAGCAGACGCAGTCCGAGTCGCGCACCACGTTCCTCAACAACCTGCACAAGGGCCAGGTCCGCAAGGGCACGGTCTCGTCGATCGTCAACTTCGGTGCGTTCGTCGACCTGGGCGGCGTGGACGGCCTCGTGCACGTCTCGGAGCTCTCGTGGAAGCACATCGAGCACGCGTCCGAGGTCGTCGAGGTCGGCCAGGAGGTCACCGTCGAGATCCTCGAGGTCGACCTGGACCGCGAGCGCGTCTCGCTGTCGCTCAAGGCGACGCAGGAGGACCCGTGGCAGGTCTTCGCCCGCACCCACGCCATCGGCCAGGTTGCACCGGGCAAGGTCACCAAGCTCGTCCCGTTCGGCGCGTTCGTTCGCGTCGCGGACGGCATCGAGGGTCTCGTGCACATCTCGGAGCTGTCGGGCAAGCATGTCGAGCTCGCTGAGCAGGTCGTGTCGGTCGGCGAAGAGGTCTTCGTCAAGATCATCGACATCGACCTCGAGCGTCGCCGCATCTCGCTCTCGCTGAAGCAGGCGAACGAGTCGGTCGACCCCAACGGCACCGAGTTCGACCCGGCCCTCTACGGCATGGTCACGGAGTACGACGAGAACGGGGAGTACAAGTACCCCGAGGGCTTCGACCCCGAGACCAACCAGTGGAAGGACGGCTTCGACGAGCAGCGTCTGGCCTGGGAGGCCGAGTACGCCGCAGCCCAGGGTCGCTGGGAGGCTCACAAGGCCGCCGTCGCGAAGGCCCTCGAGGCCGAGGCGAACGCGCCGACCGAGACCAGCTCCGCGTCGAGCTCGTTCTCCTCGGACAGCTCGGGCGGCGGCACGCTGGCCGACGACGAGGCACTCGCCGCTCTGCGCGAGAAGCTCTCGGGCCGCTGAGTTCGAACCACTCCTGAACGGGGTCGGGACCTTCGGGTCCCGGCCCCGTTCCGTGTCTGCGGCACCGGCATCCCGCCCGGCGCGGCACCCGCATGGCACGATGAACCCATGCCACTTGTCGCGCTCACCGGCGGGATCGCCTCGGGCAAGTCCACCGTCGCCCGCCGCCTCGCCGAGCACGGTGCCGTGATCGTCGACGCCGACCGCATCGTGCGCGAGGTGCAGCAGCCCGGCTCACCGGTTCTCGACGCCATCGCGGCCGAGTTCGGAGAGCGGATGCTGCTGCCGGACGGTTCGCTCGATCGTGCCGGTCTTGCCGGCGAGGTGTTCGGCGATCCCGGCGCAGTGTCCCGGCTCAACGCGATCGTGCACCCGGCGGTCCGGGCGGAGTCGGCGGCGCGCTTCGCCCGCGCGTTCGCCGAGGATGCCGACGCGGTGGTCGTCTATGACGTCCCGCTGCTGGTCGAGGCCCGTGCGGATGATCCCTGGGATCTCATCGTCGTCGCCCACGCGCCGGCCGAGCTCCGGGCGGAGCGGCTCATCGCGCTGCGCGGGCTGAGCGCCACCGATGCGGCAGCGCGGATCGCCAGTCAGGTCGGCGACGACCGACGGCTCGCCATCGCGGATGTCGTGATCGACACCGCGGGCGACATGGAGCACACGCTGGCGCAGACGGATGCGCTGTGGGCACGGCTGAGCGGGAACGGCGCCGGATGAGCGAGCCGCACCCTGCACCGGTCTCCGCCGCGTCTCCGCCGATGCGGGCGCCCCGTGCCGAAGCGGCGACCCCGCACTGGGTCGATCTCGTCTTCGGCGACACCGACCGAGCGCGGGGCGCCATGCTCAACCAGCTGGTCATCGCGGCGGTGGTCCTCGTGCTCGCCCTCGTGGTGCTCGGGAGCGGGGCGCACCTCGTCGCCCCGGTCTTCTTCACCGGTGTGGTGCTGATCTTCCTGCTGACCGCCGCGTCGATCATGGTGCCCTGGAACTCCGTGGCGCCGCTCTGGGTCGCCGTGCTGCCCCTGGCCGACATCGTCGGCATCGCCTTCATGCGCGCCGCCGAGCCCGCAGCCGGCTTCGGACTGCTCTGGGCGTTCCCCGTGCTCTGGCTCTCCTCGTCGTTCGGACTCTTCGGGTACATCTCGTCGATCGTCTTCTCGCTTCTCTGCTACGCCGTCTCCAGCATCGTCGAGCCGCGTCAGAGCACCACCTTCTCGATCATCCTGCTCCCGCTGCTGCTCGTCGCGATCGGGACGTCGGCCTATCTCAGCTCACGCCGGGTCGAGGCGCAGCGGCGACTGCTCGACCGGCAGGCGGAGGTGCTCGTGCAATCCCTCGAGCGGGCGCGCCGGCACGAGCAGGTGCTGACGGAGGCGCTGGACCGCGTGGATTTCGGCGTCGCGAAGATCGAAGCCGACGGCTCCGCGTCGATCATGAACGACGCGCACGCCCGGCTCCAGCGCGACATCCGCACGACGGGGGAGCGTCCTCTCCTGTTCGCCGTCGACGGCACCACCCCGCTCGACCCCGACGAGCAGCCGATGGCCCGCGTCCGGCGCGGAGAGGCGTTCGAGGACCAGCGGATCTGGGTGGGCGAGCCCGGTCACGCGCGACGCGCCATCAGCGTGACCGCCCGTCGCATCATCGAGCCGAACGGCCAGGACGGCGGCGCGGTCGTCGTGACCAGGGATGTCACCGCCGAGACGGAGGCGCTGCGCGCGCGCGACGCCCTGGTCTCCTCGGTGTCGCACGAGCTGCGCACCCCGTTGACCTCGATCCTGGGTTACATCGAGTTGGCGATAGACACGCCGGGCCTGCCGCCGTCGGCGGTCAAGAGCCTGGAGGTCGCCGATCGCAACGCCGAACGTCTGCTGGCTCTCGTCGGCGATGTGCTCGCCGCATCGAGCGGCGCCGGCGAGCAGGAGGCGTTCGCGGTGACGCCGCGCGACATCGATCTCGCCGACGTGGTGACCTCTGCCGTCGAATCGCTGTCGATCGCCGCGGGGGAGCGGGGCATCGAAATCGATGCGACCGGCATCAGGAGCGTGCGCGCCTACGCCGATCCGCTGCGCACGCAGCAGGTGCTCGACAATCTCCTCTCCAACGCGGTCAAGTACAACCGGCCGGGCGGGAGCGTGACGATCGAGATGTCGCAGGGGCAGGACTGGGCGGAGATCTCCGTACGCGACACCGGCGTCGGACTCAGCGAGGACGATCTCGGCAACCTCTTCCAGCGCTACTACCGTGGCGTCGCCGTGCGCAAGTCAGGGGTCGCCGGGAGCGGCCTCGGCCTGGCGATCAGCCGCGACATCGTGCGGCGGCAGGGGGGCGACATGGTCGTGACCAGCGCCCTCGGAGTGGGCTCGACGTTCGTGGTCACACTGCCCGCACACCGTCCGGGCGAACGGACGCCGACGCCATGATCGACCAGTTCTCGGTGTCGCTCATGACCGCGCTCGTGGTCGTGGTGTGCGGCACGCTGTTCATCGTCGACACGCTGTTCCGGCGCAGGGATCCGGCGGGGCACATCTGGGCTCTGGGGTACCTCGCCGCCATCCTCACGACCTTGCTCTACCTCGTCTGGGCGTGGGCGCCGGAGACCTGGTGGGCGACCGCCGGCGGCAACGCGGCCTTCGTGATCGGCACGGGTGCGATGTGGGTGGGCTGTGCCCGGTTCAACGACAGGCCCGTGCGGCTGCGTGCCACGATCGTCGCGGGTGCCGGAGCACTCGCCGCGATCGCCGCCGCGCTCGAGTGGTATCCGGGTGCGGGGGATTGGGCGGGCGCCCTCTTCATGTTCGTGCCCATCGGGTTGTTCGCGGCGCTCGCCTGCGTCGAGTGCTTCCGCGGCGAGCTCGGGGCCAACCGCTCGGCGCTGCCACTGGGCCTCGTCTTCGGGGCGCAGACGGTCTACTACCTGGCACGCACGGTCGTCCTGATCACCGAAGGCACCGAGTCCGATCTCTTCCACGTGTGGTTCGGGACGTTCCCGACGAGCCTGGTGACCGTCGTGCTCTCGATCACGGCCGTCGTCACCACCTCGATCCTCCGGGCGACGAGGTCCGGACTGCTCGGGGACCGGAAGGACGCCGCTCAGGACCACATCACGGCGATCCTGCCGGAGGAGCAGTTCGTCGCGGTGCTGCGGCGGGTGAGCGAGAAGGCGCGGCCGCGAGGGGATCTTCTGGCGGTGACCGTCGTGCGGCTGGAGGGTCTCGAGGACATCGCGACCGCGTTCGGACCGGACGTCGCCGACGAGCATGTCCGCGCCTGGCGGCGTTCCGTGCTGGAGGGATCGCCGTCGATCGCCCCGATCGGAGAGATCGCCCCGGATGGCCTCGGAACCCTGACGGTGGTCGCTTCGCCCGCCGAGGCGCGGCGACAGGCCATGGCCCTGCATCGCTCGCTGTTCGAGGCGCTCGGATCTCTCGAGGGCGGTGCCATCCCCAGCATCGGGATCGGCGTGGTCCTCAGCGACACCGCCGGCTACGACGTCGAGGACCTGCTCGAGCTCGGCCGAGGGACGGCCGGTCGCGCCGCGACCGGTGGCGCGGCCGCGGTGCTCTTGGCCGACCCGAGCTGATCGATCGCCGCCAGCCGATAGCCGGTGCCGTGGAGCGACTCGATGGAGACTGCCGAGTTCGCGGACCGCAGCGCGGCGCGCAGGAGCTGCACCGCGCGCTCGACGGCCACGATCTCGTCCGCCGTGACATCGCGGGGGTCTGCGGCGCCCCCGAGCAGACGCACGAGGTCGCCCTTCTCGGCGCCGCGGCGACGGGCCGTCACGAGAGCGCGCAGGATCTCCCGCTCTGGTGCTCCGAGTTCGAGGGTGACCCCGGCCGCGGTGGTGGCCTCGTCGCAGACGGAGATGTCGTCGAACGTCAGCGTCTCGACCGGGGCGGCGGCGGCTCGCCGCCCGCTCTCACCGCGCAGCTCGATGCCGCTGAGCCGCGCGCGCAGCTCCCGTGGCCGGAAGGGCTTGCCGAGGTACTCGTCACCGCCGGCGGCACGTCCGCGCTCGGCGTCGACGTCCTCCACGAACGCGGAGATGAAGATGATGTACGTGTCGCTGAAGGCGCGGACCCTGCGTGCGACCTCGAACCCGTCGATGCCGGGGATGTTCACGTCGAGGGTCGTCACGTCGGGCGCGAGGGTGCGGACGAGCTCGACGGCGTCGAGGCCGTTCTCGGTCCCGTGCACGGTGTAGCCGCTCGACTCGAGCACGGCCGTGATGAGGCTGCGGATGTCGGGCTCGTCCTCGACGACGACAGCAGTCCGCGGCATGCCCCACCTCCTCACGCTCGTGGTGCTCCCATCGTAGGGCCGTGCCGGATGCGCCGCTCGCGAACGGCCGCCCCCGTGTAGGAGGCCCCGCCTACGCTGGAGTGATGCAGACCACGCGTTCCGTGCGCCCCTTCGAGGTCATCAGCGAATACCAGCCCAGCGGTGATCAGCCGCAGGCGATCGCCGAGCTCGCCGGGCGCATCAACGCCGGCGAGACGGATGTCGTGCTCCTCGGCGCGACCGGTACGGGCAAGTCCGCCACCACCGCGTGGCTCATCGAGCAGGTGCAGCGGCCGACCCTGGTCCTGGCGCACAACAAGACGCTGGCCGCGCAGCTCGCGAACGAGTTCCGCGACCTGATGCCGAACAACGCCGTCGAGTACTTCGTCAGCTACTACGACTACTACCAGCCGGAGGCGTACGTCCCCCAGACCGATACCTTCATCGAGAAGGACTCGTCGGTGAACGCGGAGGTCGAGCGCCTGCGCCACTCCACCACCAACTCGCTGCTCAGTCGCCGCGACGTCGTCGTGGTCAGCACCGTCTCGTGCATCTACGGCCTCGGCGCGCCCGAGGAGTACATGCGCGCCATGGTCGCGCTCCAGGTGGGGGAGCGGTACGAGCGCGACGCTCTGATCCGCAAGTTCATCGCCATGCAGTACAACCGCAACGACGTCGACTTCTCGCGCGGCAACTTCCGGGTGCGCGGCGACACGATCGAGATCATCCCGGTGTACGAGGAGTACGCGATCCGCATCGAGATGTTCGGCGACGAGATCGAAGCGCTCTACATGCTGCACCCGCTCACGGGCGACGTCGTCCAGAAGCTCGATTCCGTGCCGATCTTCCCCGCCTCGCACTACGTCGCGGGCACCGACACGGTGCAGCGCGCCATCGGCACGATCGAGACCGAGCTCGCGGAGCGCCTGGCCGACCTCGAGCGTCAGGGCAAGCTGCTCGAGGCGCAGCGTCTGCGGATGCGGACGACGTTCGACCTCGAGATGCTGCAGCAGCTCGGGTTCTGCTCGGGCATCGAGAACTACTCACGGCATCTCGACGGCCGCGCGCCGGGTGAGCCGCCGCACACGCTGCTCGACTTCTTCCCCGACGACTTCCTCATGGTCATCGACGAATCCCACGTGACGGTTCCGCAGATCGGGGCGATGTACGAGGGCGATGCGTCGCGCAAGCGCACGCTCGTCGAGCACGGGTTCCGCCTGCCGAGCGCGATGGACAACCGCCCGCTGCGGTGGGACGAGTTCAAGCAGCGCATCGGCCAGACCGTGTACCTCTCGGCCACGCCCGGGCGCTACGAGATGGGCATCGCGGACGGCGTGGTGGAGCAGATCATCCGCCCGACCGGACTCATCGACCCCGAGATCGTCGTCAAGCCCTCGAAGGGGCAGATCGACGATCTGCTGGAGGAGATCCGCATCCGGGCCGAACGCGACGAGCGCGTGCTCGTGACGACGCTGACGAAGAAGATGGCCGAGGAGCTGACCGACTTCCTCGGCGAGCACGGTGTGCGGGTGCGCTATCTGCACTCCGACGTGGACACCCTCCGGCGGGTCGAGCTGCTCACCGAGCTGCGGGCGGGCGTGTACGACGTCCTCGTCGGCATCAACCTCCTCCGCGAGGGGCTCGACCTCCCCGAGGTGTCGCTCGTGTCGATCCTCGACGCCGACAAGGAGGGGTTCCTGCGCAGCGGCACCTCGCTCATCCAGACGATCGGCCGTGCGGCGCGCAACGTCTCCGGCCAGGTGCACATGTACGCCGACACGATGACCGACTCGATGCGCAAGGCGATCGACGAGACCGATCGGCGACGAGAGAAGCAGGTCGCGTACAACCTGGCGAACGGCATCGACCCGCAGCCGCTGCGCAAGCGCATCGCCGACATCACCGAGGCACTCGCCCGCGAGGGCGCCGACACCGACGCGCTGCTGTCCCGCAAGGACTCGCGGTCGGCGTCGGGCAAGGGCAAGAGTCCGACGCCGCGGCTGCGCCGGGAGGGCATCGCCGCAGAAGGCGCGAACCAGCTGGAGGCGACGATCGCCGACCTGTCCGGCCAGATGCTCGCGGCGGCCGCGGAGCTGAAGTTCGAGCTCGCTGCGCGACTGCGCGATGAGGTGCAGGATCTGAAGAAGGAGCTGCGCGCCATGGAGCGCGCCGGCCACGCCTGACGAGACGGAGAACCCCATGGAGCAGCGCCTCACGGTCGTGACGCTCGGCACCACCGACCTCGAGCGCGCGATCGCGTTCTATCGTGCGCTCGGGTGGGAGCCGCATCCCTCCTCCGTCGAGGGCGATGTGGCGTTCTACCAGGTGGGTGGCAGCGTGTTCGCACTATGGAGTCGTGCCGAACTGGCGGCGGACTCGTGCGTCGACGACGCGGGCGGGTGGGGTGGGATCACCCTCGCCCACAACGTCCGCTCACCCGAGGACGTCGATGTCGTCCTCGAGGCGGCCTCCCAGGCCGGCGCGCAGATCGGCAGAGCCGGCGCGCCGACCCCATGGGGCGGCTACTCGGGGGTGTTCATCGATCTCGATGGTCATCCCTGGGAGATCGCGCACAATCCGTCGTGGCCGCTCGCCGCCGACGGGTCCGTCTCGCTGGGCTGAGGTCAGTACCAGCCGTACCTGTTCGAGTGGTTCAGTGCGGTGCAGGGCTTGGAGTAGCGGCCCGAGATGTATTTCATGCCCCACTTGATCTGGGTGGTGGCGCCGGTGCGCCAGTCCTTGCCCTGCGTGGCCATCTTCGTCCCCGGGTAGGCCTGGGGGATGCCGTACGCGCGGGAGGTGTTGCCGGCGGTCACGCGCCAGCCCGACTCGCGCTGCCACAGCTTGACGAGGCACGAGTACTGCGCGGTGCTCCATCCGCGCTGCTTGACGAGCTTCTTGGCGATGCTCTTGGCCACCGTCGGTGTCGTGACCGACGCGGCTGCTGCCGGCGTCGCGTCGATTCCGGCGGCCGCAGGGACGACGCCCAGGGAAAGTGCCAGAGCAAGGGTCAGGGTGAGAGTGCGCTTTCGCAAACGCGCCTCCGATCTGTCGGGGAAGCTGGCTCCCGAACCGGAACCAAACTCTGGACACCCTAGGCGAGAGAATGCCACGTGACCTGGGTGAAACCTGGACAGACGGTGATCAGGGGCAGTGCATGAGCGGCTTCGGACCCGATCGGTCGAACGTGTGCGCGGTCATCGGTCGGCCGCACAGCGGGCACGCGCGCTCGGCGCGCTGCGCCGCCGACGGGGGTGCTTCGGCCTCGTACGGACCCACCGAGGCGGGCCCCGCCAGGCGGATGAGCGACGCGTTCACCCAGGCGTACAGGCCTCCCGCCGCACGGATCCGAGCGCGGAGGGGAACAGCATCCTTTCGTACCATGATGATTAGTGTACTAAACGATTAGGATGGGTGCATGGACACCGCCGACGACCTGCTCGCCCTCGACAACCAGGTGTGCTTCGCGATCGTCACCGCCGCCCGCAACGTCGTCTCGATCTACCGGCCGATCCTGGAGCCCCTCGGGCTGACGCACCCCCAGTACCTGGTGATGCTGGCCCTCTGGGAGAAGACGCCGCGGTCGTTGGGGGCGTTGGCCGAGGAGCTCGCGATGGAGCCGGCAACCCTGTCCCCGCTGGTGAAGCGCCTCGAGGGGCAGGGTCGCGTCCGCCGCACGCGGGACGGAGCGGACGAGCGGATGCTGGCGATCACGCTGACTGAGGAGGGCGCCGCGCTGCGCGCCCGGGCGCTCGACGTGCCGGGACAGGTGATGCGCAGCGTCGGCGCGGATGCCGGCCGTCTGCGCGATCTCCGAGACGCCCTCGCGCCTTTCGCCGGACGCCGCCGCTGACCGCGGAGCGACCAGGCGGCGACCGCCAGGTGAAGGTTCTCTCATCTTCCTAGCGACTCTCACGGCGCATTCATAGTGTCGGATCCATGGATGCCCCCTCCCGAACCTCCTCTCGTCGTGCCCGCATCGCCGTGGGCGTCACCGCCGCCGCTGTCGGGGCGTCGATGCTCGTCGCTCCCGCCGCGCAGGCCGCGGACCCGGTGACCATCGACCTCGTCACCGTGAACGACTTCCACGGCCGGATCGAGAACGAGCCGACCGGCGCGGCCGCCGGCATCGCCGCCCTCGCGGGTGCGGTGGACAGCATCCGTGCGAAGAACGCGAACACGGTCTTCGCGGCCGCGGGCGACCTCGTCGGCGCCTCGACCTTCACGTCCTTCATCCAGGAGGACGAGCCGACGATCGCCGGCCTCAACGCCGCGGGCCTCGACGTGAGCTCGGTCGGCAACCACGAGTTCGACAAGGGCTGGTCCGACCTGCGCGACCGCATCCAGCCGCTGGCCGATTGGGACTACCTGGCCGCCAACCTCTTCGACCGCGTGAGCGGCGACCCGATCCTGCCCGAATACTCGGTCGAGACCTTCGGCGGCGTATCGATCGGCTTCATCGGCGCCGTCACGAACGAGCTGCCCAGTCTGGTGAGTCCGGCCGGCATCGCGGACGTGGTCGTGGGGGATGTCGCCGACAACGTCAACCGCGTCGCCGACGACCTGAGCGACGGCAACCCCGCCAACGGCGAGGCCGACGTCGTGGTGCTGCTCGTGCACGAGGGCGCGGCGACCGTGCAGCAGGCGTCGGCGACCGACCCGACCACCCCGTTCGGGCGGATCGTGACGCAGGTCGACGACGACGTCGATGCCATCGTGTCCGGGCACACCCACCTCGCCTACAACCACGTCATCGACGGGCGCCCGGTCATCTCGTCCGGTCAGTACGGCGAGAAGTTCAGCGACATGGTCATCCAGGTGGACCCGGACTCCAAGGACATCCTCTCGATGACGAACACCATCTACGACATGAAGAAGGGCGGGGTGCTGCAGTACACCGAGGATCCCGACATCCTGACCGACATCGTCAACCCGGCGAAGGCGGTCGCCGCCGTCAAGGGCGCGGTGCCGCTCGGCGACATCACCGCGGACTTCAACCGGGCGCTGCAGCCCGGCGTCGACAGCAACGGCAACCCCGTCCTCGTGGAGAACCGTGGCGGCGAGTCCACCCTCGGCAACTGGGTCGCCGACGTCCAGCTCTGGGCGGCTCAGCAGGACAAGCCCGACACGCAGATCGCGTTCATGAACCCCGGCGGGCTGCGCGCCAACCTGCGCTACGCGTCCACCGGCGCAGCAGACCCGGACGGCAACGTCACCTACAAGGAGGCTGCCGACGTGCAGCCGTTCGCCAACACGCTGGTCACGCTGAGTCTCACCGGAGACCAGATCCGCCAGGTGCTCGAGCAGCAGTGGCAGCCGGCGGCGGCGTCCAGGCCGTTCCTGAAGCTCGGCATCTCCGAAGGCTTCACGTACACCTTCGACCCCACGGCCGCAGCAGGGTCGCGCATCACCGGAATGCAGCTCGACGGGGCGCCCGTCGATCCTGCGGCGAGCTACGGAGTCGTGGTCAACAGCTTCCTGGCGGCCGGCGGTGACAACTTCGGGGCGTTCACGCTCGGGACGGGCAAGGCCGATTCGGGCAAGGTCGACCTCGAGTCGGTCGTGCAGTGGTTCCAGGAGTACGAGACCGCGGCTCCCGATCTGGCCCAGCGCGCTGTCGGGGTCGCCATCACCCCGCCGGGGGCGAAGGGGTACGCGGTCGGTCAGACCATCGACATCGCCCTGTCGTCGCTCGACTTCACGACGACGGAGACACCCGCGTCGACCGTCACGGTGTCGATCGGGCGCAAGACCCTGGGGACGGCGACGATCGATCGTGCGCTCACCACCGCGAACGACCTCACCGGCACCGCGACGCTCTCGGTGAAGGTGCCCAAGCGTGCGGTGGGCGAGACGGCGCTGAAGATCACGACCCCGACGGGCACGAGCATCTCGGTGCCGATCACCGTCTACGAGAAGGCGAAGTCGTTCGTCACCGGATCGCCGAGCGCACACATCGTGAAGAGCGGTGCGCCGCTGAGCTACACGGTGCGCGTCCGCACCTCGGACCGGTCGTACGCGACGGGCGAGATCGCAATCCGTGACGGGAAGAAGACGATCGCCACCGCGACGCTGACCGAGTCCGACAAGGGCCGGATCACCGTCGCGCTGCCGGCGCTCGACCGCGGCCTGCACTGGCTCTCGGCCGCCTACGCGGGCGACGACGACACGAAGGGCTCCACCGGCCACAAGAGCCCGGTGCTGGTGCGTCGCTGAGAGTGAGCCCGGCCCCCGTGTCGGAGGCCCCGCCTACACTTGACTGGTGCCCATCGTCCCTGTCTCCCTGCCCGGCCACACCAGCGGAAAACTGAGTGTCCGGGGCGCCCGCGTCCACAATCTCAAGAACGTCGACCTCGACATTCCGCGTGATTCGCTGGTCGTCTTCACAGGGATGTCAGGGTCGGGAAAGTCGAGCCTCGCGTTCGACACGATCTTCGCCGAGGGGCAGCGGCGCTACGTCGAATCCCTCAGCTCGTACGCCCGGCAGTTCCTCGGTCAGGTCGACCGGCCCGACGTCGATTTCATCGAGGGGCTCAGCCCCGCCGTGTCGATCGACCAGAAGTCGACCAACCGCAACCCGCGCTCGACGGTCGGCACGATCACCGAGATCCACGACTACATGCGCCTGCTCTGGGCACGCATCGGAGTGCCGCACTGCCCCGAGTGCGGCGAGGTCATCCAGCGCCAGACGGTCCAGCAGATCGCCGACCAGCTGATGGAACTGCCCGAGCGCACGAGGTACCAGATCGTGGCGCCGGTGGTCACGCAGAAGAAGGGCGAGTTCGTCGACCTCTTCAAGGAGCTCAGTGCCAAGGGCTATGCGCGCGCGGTCGTCGACGGCGACCTCATCCAGCTCGCCGAGCCGCCCGTCCTGAAGAAGAGCTACAAGCACGACATCGCCGTGGTGATCGACCGGCTCGTGGCGAGCCCCGACATCCTCAGCAGGGTCACCGACTCGGTCGAGACGGCCCTGGGTCTCGCCGGCGGCATCATGCAGGTCAACTTCGTCGACGAGGAGGGGGATGCGGCGTGGCAGAGCTTCAGCGAGAAGCTCGCGTGTCCGAACGGCCACCCGCTGCAGCTGACGGAGATCGAGCCGCGCACGTTCTCGTTCAACGCGCCGTTCGGCGCCTGCCCCGCCTGCTCCGGCCTCGGCACCCGCATGTCCGTCGACGTCGACCTCATGCTCGGCGATGACGAGCTCAGCATCCGGGAAGGCGTGCTGATCCCCTGGACCACGCAGGGCAAGGGGCTCTTCCAGTACTACGAGCGCCTGCTCGAGGGCCTCGCACGCGACCTGAACTTCTCGCTCGACACTCCGTGGAACGAGCTGCGGGTCGATGTGCAGGAGGCGGTGCTCCGGGGCGAGGACTACAAGGTCACCGTCAAGTGGAAGAACCGGTACGGCCGCGAGATGCGGTACGCCTCCGGATTCGAGGGCGTCGTGCCCTACATCGAGCGCCAGTACCAGCAGGCCGAGTCCGACAATCAGCGCCAGCGCTGGAGCGAGTACCTGCGTGAGGTGCCGTGCCCCGTCTGCGACGGTGCGCGCCTCAAGCCCGAGGTGCTCGCCGTGCAGGTGCACGGGCACTCCATCGCCGACGCGTCGCGCCTCAGCCTCGGCGATGCGCACGCCTACTTCGCGAACCTGGAGCTCACCGACCGGGAGGCGAAGATCGCCGCGCAGGTGCTGCGCGAGATCCGCGCGCGTCTCGACTTCCTCATCCAGGTCGGGCTGAACTATCTCAGCCTGAGCCGGTCTGCCGGATCGCTCTCGGGCGGCGAGGCCCAGCGCATCCGGCTCGCCACCCAGATCGGGTCCGGGCTCACCGGTGTGCTGTACGTGCTCGATGAGCCCTCGATCGGGCTCCACCAGCGCGACAACCGACGACTGATCCAGACCCTGGTGACCCTGCGCGACCTCGGCAACACCCTCATCGTGGTCGAGCACGACGAGGAGACCATCCACGCCGCGGACTGGATCGTCGACATCGGCCCGCGCGCGGGCGTCGAAGGCGGCGCCGTGGTGCACTCCGGTCCGCTCAGCTCCCTCCTGTCCGAGGCGGAGTCGGTCACCGGCGACTACCTCGCGGGCCGCCGCTCCATCCCGGTCCCGCACACGCGCCGCCCGATCGACAAGAAGCGCCAGGTCACCGTCGTCGGCGCCCGCGAGAACAACCTGAAGAACGTCACCGTGGACTTCCCGCTCGGGGTGCTCACGGCCGTCACCGGCGTCAGCGGATCGGGCAAGTCCTCGCTCGTGAACGGCATCCTGTACGAGGTGCTGGCCAGCCGGCTCAACGGCGCGCGCCGTGTCGCGGGCAAGCACACCCGCGTCACGGGCCTCGACAACCTCGACAAGGTGGTGCACGTCGACCAGGCCCCGATCGGTCGCACCCCGCGCTCGAACCCCGCGACCTACACGGGGGTGTTCGACCGCGTGCGGACGCTGTTCAGCGAGACGCCCGAGGCGAAGGCACGCGGCTACCAGCCGGGTCGGTTCAGCTTCAACGTCAAGGGCGGCCGCTGCGAGGCGTGCTCGGGCGACGGCACGATCAAGATCGAGATGAACTTCCTCCCCGACGTCTACGTCGACTGCGAGGTCTGCCACGGCAAGCGCTACAACCGCGACACCCTCGCGGTGCACTACAAGGGCAAGAACATCGCCGAAGTGCTCGAGATGCCGATCGCGGAAGCCGCCGAGTTCTTCGAGCCGATCCAGGCGATCCACCGCTACCTCAAGACGCTCGTCGACGTCGGACTCGGCTACGTGCGCCTCGGCCAGTCGGCGACGACCCTCTCCGGCGGCGAAGCGCAGCGTGTGAAGCTCGCGACCGAGCTCCAGCGGCGCAGCAACGGGCGCAGCGTCTACGTGCTCGACGAGCCGACCACCGGTCTGCACTTCGAAGACGTCGCGCGCCTGCTCGAGGTGCTCGGGGGTCTGGTCGACAAGGGCAACACGGTGATCGTCATCGAGCACAACCTCGACGTCATCAAGTCCGCGGACTGGATCATCGACCTGGGCCCCGAGGGCGGGTCCGGCGGCGGCGAGGTCCTCGCGGTGGGCACGCCCGAGCGGGTGGCACGCGTCGCGGAGAGCCACACCGGGCAGTTCCTGGCGGAGGTGCTCGCGCCCCGGCAGGAACTGGCCCGCAAGGCCGGCTGACCGATCGGCATGGCCGCATCACTTCCGTACCGCCCGAAGGCGGGCGAGATCCCCACGAACCCCGGCGTGTACCGCTTCCGCGATGCCCAGGGGCGCGTGCTGTACGTCGGCAAGGCCAAGAACCTCCGCGCGCGGCTCAGCAACTACTTCGCGCCCCTGCACACGCTGCACGAGCGCACCCGGCGCATGGTCACGACCGCGGCGTCGGTCGAGTGGACGGTCGTCGCCACCGACGTCGATTCGCTGCAGCTCGAGTACATGTGGATCAAGGAGTTCGATCCGCCGTTCAACGTCCGCTACAAGGACGACAAGTCGTACCCCTACATGGCGATCACGCTCGCCGACGAGGCGCCGCGGGTGATCGTCACGCGCAACCGCAAGATCAGGGGCGCGAAGTACTTCGGGCCCTACCCGAAGGTGTGGGCGGTCCACGACACGATCGACCTGATGATCAAGGTGTTCCCGATCCGCACCTGCTCCGACTCCTCGTACAAGAAGGCGATGGCGACAGGGCGGCCGTGCTTCCCCGGCCAGATCGGCCGGTGCGGCGGGCCCTGCTCGATGAAGGTCACCATCGAGGAGCACCGCGCGATCGTCGACGACTTCATCGCGTTCATGTCCGGGGGCGACCAGCGGTTCGCGCGGGCGCTGATGGCGCGCATGCGCGAGGCCTCGGCGGCGATGGACTACGAAGCGGCGGCCGGCTACCGCGACAAGCTGCAGTCGATCGACTCGGTCCTCAGCCGCAGCGCCCTCGTGCTCGCCGCCGACACCGACGCCGACCTGTTCGGCATCGCCGAGGACGAGCTCGCGGCGACCGTGCAGCACTTCGTCATCCGCGGCGGCCGGGTGCGCGGTGTGCGGGCGACCACGATCGAGAAGGAGCTCGACATCTCGGGCGCCGATCTCGTCGACCAGGTCCTCCAGCGCAGCTACGGCGACGCCACGGCATCCGACATCCCGAAGCAGGTGCTCGTGCCGGTGCTTCCCGACGACGCTGCCGAGCTGGAGCAGTGGCTCCGCGAGCGCCGAGGCAAGAACGTCAGCCTGCAGGTCGCGCAGCGCGGGCGCAAGGCCGAGCTGATGAAGACGGCGACTCTCAACGCCCAGCAGGCGCTGATGCTGCACAAGACCCGGCGCACGAGCGACTACGTCGCCCGCAGCCAGGCGCTCACCGATCTGCAGGAGGCGCTCGGGCTCGAGGAGGCGCCGCTGCGCATCGAGTGCTTCGACGTCTCGCATCTGTCCGGCACCAATGTGGTCGCCTCGATGGTCGTGTTCGAAGACGGACTGCCGCGCAAGGACCAGTACCGGTCGTTCGGGGTCGCCGAGACCACGGACGACACCGACTCGCTCTACCAGGTGCTGACCAGGCGGCTCGCGCACATCGATCGCGCCGAGGAGGCGGACGAGCCGGCGCCCGACGTGACGGCCGACGGCGAAGTGGTGACCGAGCGCAAGCGCCCGCGTTTCGCCTACCGGCCGCAGCTTCTCGTCGTCGACGGCGGCCAGCCGCAGGTGGCCGCCGCCGCGCGCGCCCTCGCTGACGCCGGTCACTCCGAGATCGCCCTGTGCGGCATCGCCAAGCGGCTCGAGGAGGTGTGGCTGCCGGGGGAGGAGTACCCCGTCATCCTGCCGCGGACGTCTGAGGCCCTGTACCTCATGCAGCGGCTGCGCGACGAGGCGCACCGCTTCGCGATCACGCACCAGCGCCGTCGCCGGCGCCGCGACATCCAGAGCGTTCTGGCCGAGGTGCCCGGCCTCGGGGACGCGCGCATCAAGGCCCTCCTGCGCCACTTCGGCTCCGTCGCCGCGCTCAAGCAGGCCGCGCCGGACGAGATCACGCAGCTCTCGGGCATCGGCCCGAAGCTCGCCGATGCGATCCATGCGCATCTGCAGGCCGGGTAGGCTGGGCGCGAAAAGGGAGCGCGATGGCCGAGGGTGAGACCGGGGAGGTCCTGATCGTCACCGGCATGTCCGGGGCAGGACGATCGACCGCCGCAGACGCGCTCGAAGACCTCGACTGGTACGTCGTCGACAACCTGCCGCCGCAGATGCTGCGGCCCCTCATCGACCTGACCGAGCTCGCCAGCGGCGCGCTCCCGCGGGTGGCCGTGGTCGTCGACGTCCGTGGCCGCGACCTGTTCGCGGATCTGCCCGAGGCGATGCGGGTGCTCCGGGAGGGCCGCCAGATCCGGGTCGTCTTCCTCGACGCCGCCGACGATGTGCTGGTGCGCCGCTTCGAGGCGGTGCGGCGCCCGCATCCGCTCCAGTACGACGGCACGATCCTCGACGGGATCCGCCGCGAGCGCGATCGGCTGGAGGCCGTGCGCGAGAACGCCGACGTCATCATCGACACGTCGAATTACAACATCCACCAGCTCGCGACGCAGATCGTCGAGCTGTTCGCGGCGCAGGGGAGTGCGCGGCACACCCTCACCGTGATGAGCTTCGGCTTCAAGTACGGGCTGCCGCCGGACGCCGACCTGGTCGCCGACATGCGGTTCCTGCCCAACCCGTTCTGGGACGAGAGCCTGCGCGGCCTCACCGGAGAGGACGCCGCCGTCGCCGACTACGTGTTCGCGCAGGAGGGCGCTCAGGAGTTCCTGGACGCCTACGCCGCCGCGCTGGCCCCGGTCATCGCGGGCTATCAGCGCGAGAACAAGCGGCACTCCGTCGTCGCCGTCGGCTGCACCGGCGGCAAGCACCGCTCCGTCGCGGTCGCGAAGGCGCTCGCTGCGCGGCTCGCGGCGAATCCCGGCGTCGCGGTGCGCGTGAAGCATCGCGACCTCGGGCGGGAGTAGCCCGCGAGGGTTAGGCTTGTCGTTCATCCCCACACTCCCCGAACGCGAGGATCTCCGTGTCGCTGACCGCTGACGTGAAGGCAGAGCTTGCCGCCGCCCGCGACCCCCGTCCCTCCGCGCGTGTCGCCGAGCTGACCGCCCTGCTGCGGTTCTCCGGCGGCCTTCATTCCATCGCCGGCCGCGTCGCCGTCGAGGCCGAGCTGGAGAGCGACATGCTCGCCCGCCGGGTGGCCCGCGATCTCATGGAGATCTACGGCGTCCGCCCCGAGCTGGTGCACGTGCAGGGCTCCGGCGGCCGCGCGGGCAGCCACTACGCCGTGCGCGTGATCGACGGCGGCGAGACCCTCGCGCGTCAGACCGGTCTCCTCGATCAACGCCGCCGCCCCGTGCGCGGCCTGCCGAACAAGCTGACGACCGGAGCGCGCCCCGACCTCGCCGCGATCTGGCGTGGCGCCTTCCTGGCGGCGGGCAGCCTCAGCGACCCCGGCCGGTCGGCGGCGCTCGAGATCACGTGCCCGTCCGGGGAGGCCGCCATGGCGCTCGTCGGCGCGGCGCACCGCCTCGGCATCTCGGCCAAGGCCCGCGAGGTCCGCGGCGTGCCGCGCGTGGTCGTCCGCGAAGGCGAGGCCATCCGCACCGCCCTCGCGCAGATGGGCGCCGAGAAGGCGGCCGCCGAGTGGGACCAGCTGCGCCAGCGGCGCGAGGTGCGCGCAGGCGTCAACCGGCTCGTCAACTTCGACGACGCGAACCTGCGGCGTTCCGCCCAGGCCGCGGTCGCCGCATGCGCACGCGTCGAGCGCGCGCTCGAGATCCTCGGCGACGAGGTGCCGGAGCACCTCCGCGAGGCGGGCGACCTGCGACTGGCGCACCGCGACGCGAGCCTCGACGAGCTCGGCCACCACGCCGACCCTCCGCTGACGAAGGATGCTGTGGCCGGCCGCATCCGTCGCCTGCTGGCCATGGCCGACAAGAAGGCCGAGCAGGACGGCGTCCCCGACACGGAATCGGCCGTCCCGGCCGGCCTCGAGGACTGATCCGCCCGCTCTCTTCTCGGCGTTCGTCACAGGGGGAATCAACCCCCTGTCGCCGCGGTTCCCGCTCAGTAGGATGAGGACGTCACCCTCGCTGCGCCGGGGAACCTCGGCGCCGCGCCGACAGGAAAGAAGAGAACATGGCGAAGTATTCCCTCCCCGAACTCCCCTATGACTACGCGGCGCTCGAGCCGAGCATCAGCGCCACGATCATGGAGCTGCATCACTCGAAGCACCACCAGGCGTACGTCACGGGCGCGAACACCGCGCTCGACCAGCTCGCCGAAGCACGCGACAAGGGCGACTTCGCGAACGTCAACAAGCTCGAGAAGGACCTCGCGTTCAACCTCGGCGGCCACACCAACCACTCCATCTTCTGGACGAACCTCTCGCCGAACGGCGGCGACAAGCCCACCGGCGACCTCGCCAGCGCGGTGGACGACCACTTCGGCTCGTTCGACAAGTTCCAGGCCCACTTCACCGCCGCAGCGCTCGGCGTGCAGGGCTCGGGCTGGGCGGGTCTGTTCTGGGACTCGATCGGCGAGAACCTGATCATCCAGCAGTTCTTCGACCAGCAGTCGCAGTTCGCGGCCGGCAGCGTTCCGCTGCTGCTCCTCGACGTCTGGGAGCACGCGTACTACCTCGACTACAAGAACGTCCGCGCCGACTACGTCAAGGCGTTCTGGAACATCGCGAACTGGGAGAACGTTCAGCAGCGCTTCACGACGGCCCGTGAGAAGACCGGGGGCCTGCTGGTACTGTCATAGCAAGTGGGCCTCCCGGTGGGATGGCCCGCCGGGACGCCGTTGTCCTACGTCTGAAACCGCGCACTCGCGCACGACACATTCAGGAGAATTTCCGTGACTGTCAAGATCGGAATCAACGGCTTCGGCCGTATCGGACGCAACTACCTCCGCGCGGCTCTCGCGCAGGGCGCAGACCTCGAAATCGTGGCGGTGAACGACCTCACCGACAACAAGACGCTGGCACACCTGCTCAAGTACGACTCGGTCGGCGGCAACCTCAGCGAGTCGGTCTCGTACGACGGCGACTCGATCACCGTCGGCGGCAAGGCCATCAAGGTCTTCGAAGAGCGCGACCCGGCCAACCTGCCCTGGGGCGACCTGGGCGTCGACATCGTGATCGAGTCGACCGGCCGCTTCACCAAGGCGGAAGACGCCAAGAAGCACATCGCCGGCGGCGCCAAGAAGGTCCTCATCTCGGCACCGGCCACCGGTGACGACGTCACCATCGTGATGGGCGTCAACGAGGGCGAGTACGACCCCGAGAACCACGTCATCATCTCGAACGCGTCCTGCACCACCAACTGCCTC